>PBYI01000049.1 GCA_002729525.1 Nocardioides sp. | reverse complement strand
CGAGAAGCTCGCAGCCCAGGCCCGCTGGCTGCACCCGACCTGCGTGTTCCCGCACTGCAGCCGAGCGGCCGAGCGCTGCGACCTCGACCACGTCGAGCCCTACGCCGACGGCGGACCTACCTCGACGGAGAACCTCGCGCCGCTGTGCAGGCGTCATCACCGGATGAAGACCCACGCCCGATGGCGATACAGGCGCAGACCCGACGGAGTGTTCGAGTGGACCGGCCCGATGGGCCAGGTCTCCTTGGTCGACGACCGCACCCATCCGGACGTCGAGTAGCCACGTACGTCGAGTAGCCAGGTCCCGAGGAACGAGGGATCGGGCGTACCGAGACGCCCGCACGTACTCATCGACCGGTGGCCGCTGAGGTGGCTGAGCCGGGCGAGCGAAGCGAGTGCGCGTCGAAGCCCGCAACCGACGATCGGCCGCACCCACCGTGGTCCCGCGCCCTGAGCAGAGTCGTGGTGGTTTCGACTCCGCCCTCGCCGAGGGCTCGGTCGGGCTCAACCACCTCAGGTCGTGGTCGCGCGCCCCGGTCGTCTTGTGGCGTCTCGATACGGCGCTGCGCTCGTGCCTCGCTGCGCGCCTACTCGACGACCGGACATGTCAGGTGGTTGAGCCCTTCGAGACGCCTCGTCCCTCGGCTCCTCAGGAACCACCGGGTGAGCGGAGCGAGTCCGCGTCGAAACCGGGCGAGTCGACTGGCGGCCGCAACCGCAGGTGGTTTCGACGCCTCCCTCGCCGAGGGCTCGGTCGGGCTCAACCACCTCAGGTCGTGGTCGCGCGCCCCGGTCGTCTTGTGGCGTCTCGGTACGGTGCTGCGCTCGTGCCTCGCTCCGCGCCTACTCGACGACCGGTGGCTTCAGAGGTGCAGATCGGTGAGCGTCCGGAACTGCCGGTCCTGGTAGACGAGCGGCGCGTGCGTGTGCCGCCAGACGTCCTCGACGTGCAGCACGAGCATCAGGTGGTCGCCGAGCACGGGCCGCTGGTCGACGCGGCACAGCAGCACGCCCATCGCGTCGCGCAGCACGGGCGCGTGGGTGTGGTCGTCGAGCTCGACGTCGCGGAACTTGTCGAGGCCGCGGCCGGCGAAGGTCGTCGCGACGCCGGACTGCGACTCGGCGAGGACGTTGATCGCGACGTGCTCGGCCTGCTCGAACGCCGCGTAGCTGCGCGCGGTCTCGGCGACCAGCACCCCGACGAGCGGCGGGTCGACGGAGATGTTGACGAAGCTGCTCGCGGTGAAGCCGACCGGACGGTCGTCGACGTACGTCGTCACGACGGTGACCGGGGCGGGGATGCGGGCGATGGTGCGGCGCAGCTCGTCGGCGTCGGCCGAACGGGGGGCGGTCACGGGGTCACCTCCGAGGGGATCGTGGGCAGCAGGCGGTCGCCGGTGCGCAGCGCGGCCACCGGGGCGGCGACGGCGTCGCCGGCGAGCCCGGCCCGGCGGCGTACGTCGGTCGCGCGCTCGTGCAGGTCGGCCACCAGGTCGAGGTAGCGGGCGGTCGCACCCGTCAGGTCGACCGACACCGGGGCACCGTCGCGCAGCACCCACCGGCCGCCGACCAGCACGTCGCGCACGTCGGCGGCGCGTGCGGCGGTGAGCACCTGGTTGGCGAGGTCGTTCGGCGGCTGGAGCGAGGGCGCGCGCAGGTCGAGCAGCGCCAGGTCCGCGGCGTGACCCACGGAGACCCGACCGGTCGCTGGCCACCCGCAGGCGGCGGCGCCCCCGACCGTCGCCGCCTCCAGCACCTCGGCCGGGGTCAGCCACGCCGAGGCCGGGTGGCGGGTCGCGCGGCACAGCAGCGCGGTCAGTCGGGCCGCGTCGAGCTGGTCGTAGGCGTCGGCGGAGTTCGCGCCGTCCGTGCCGACCCCGACCGTCAACCCGGCTGCCAGCATCGCCCGCACATCGGCCACCCCCGAGCCCAGCCGCAGGTTGCTGCCCGGCACCGTCACCAGCACGGCACCCGCGTCGGCCAGCAGCGCCAGGTCGTCGCCGTCGACCCACACCGCGTGCGCGGCGGTGAGCCCGGAGCCGAGCAGTCCGGCGTCGGCGAGCACGCCCGTCACCGAACGCCCGTACGTCGCCCGCGCGGCGTCCGCCTGCGGCTGCGACTCCGCCAGGTGCGTGTGCAGCCGCACGTCGTGCGCCACGGCGAGGTCGCGCAGACCCTCCAGCAGGCGCGGGCTGCACTGCGCCGGGATCGTCGGCGCGAGCGCGACGTCCACGCCGGCCGCACCCGACCCGGCGCCGACCCACGCCCGGGCCACCGCCAGCACGTCGTCGGTGCCCGGCGCCCGGGCCGCGGCCCCAGCTGCAGCACCAGCACCAGCACCCGACCCACCGCACGCCGAAGCCACCTCCGGCAGCCCGGCCAGCGACTCCGCCACCGTACGGTCCGCCAGCATCGGCGCGACCACGGCCCGCAGCCCGGCGGCGGCGTGGCCGGCCGCGGTCGCCGCGAGCGTGGTCAGCGAGCCGTCGAGGTTACCGGCGTCGGCGAGCCCGACGAGGTCGAACGCGCCCGTGCACCCCGACCCCAGCAGCTCGACCGCGGTGAGCGTCGCCCCGAGCCGCGTGAGCTCCTCCCTGCGCTCGGCTGCGAGGAAGCCGCCGTGCAGCAGCGACGTCTCCAGCGTCCAGTCGCGCGCCATCCCGCGCGCGTGCCGGCTGTGGGAGTGCGTGTGCCCGTTGACGAGCCCGGGCAGCACGAGCCGGTCCGAGACGTCGTGCCGCACACCGTCGGCCCGGCCGAGCCCACCGGGGGCCACCACGGCGGCGACGACCCCGTCCTCCACCAGCACGTCGAGCCGCTCGGGCCGCCACGACGGCCCGGTCAGCACCACCCCGCCGACCAGCAGCAGCCGCGAGCTCACGACGTACCACCGCCGGGCGGGTGCACCGACGCCCAGTGCGCCGCGACCTCCGAGCGGGTCGCCACCCAGACGTCGTCGTGCGCCGCCACGTGGTCGAGGAACCGAGTCAGCCCGGCCGCCCGCGCGGGGTGCCCGGTCAGCCGCGGGTGCACGGACACGACCATCATCGCGCCGCCCTCGGCGTGCAGGACGTCGAAGGCGTCGCGCAGGTAGGTGAAGGCGTCCTCCGACGTCGACCACCAGCCCTTGGCGTACTTGTTGTCGTTGTTCGAGAACGTGTGCGGCACGACCAGGTGCGGGCGCCCGTTGACCGAGGTCCAGTAGGGCAGCTCGTCGTCGTAGGCGTCGGAGTCGTAGGCGAAGCCGCCGTGCTCGACCAGCAGCCGGCGGGTCGCGGTCGAGGGCCCGTAGCGGCAATACCACCCGGCCGGCGGCGCACCCCACGTGCGCGTCAGCGAGTCGACCGCCGCCGCGATGGAGGCCCGCTCGGTCGCCTCGTCCATCAGGTAGTGCTCGTCGAAACGCAGCCCGTGCGCCATCAGGTCCCACCCGGCCTCGCGGGCGGCCGCCGCGGCGTCGGAGTTGCGCTCCAGCGCGACCGCGCACGCCGACGTCGTCGCCACCATCGACCGCTCGGTGAGCAGCCGGTGCACGCGCCAGAAGCCGACCCGGCTGCCGTACGCCATCATCGACTCCGCCGCCAGGTCCCGCCCCGGTACGCCGGCGCCGGCCGCGCCCGCGTCGGTCAGCGGCGCCTCCGACCGGGCCGCCCCGTCGGGCACCGACGCCTCGGCGCCCTCCTCGACGTTGACCGCGATGTTCAGCGCCAGCCGTGCACCGCCCGGCCACCGCGGGTCGGGGCGGTGACGGCCGTAGCCGACCAGGTCACGGTCGAGGTCGCTCACGCCGGGTCACCCCGCCCGAGGTCGACCAGCTCGGGCACGTCGAAGTCGCGGTAGTCGTCGAAGAACGCCGACCGGTCCTCCAGGAACAGCGACCGCGAGATCGCGTCGGCCAGCCGACGGCCGCCGGCGCCGAGGCCGGAGTTCATGTTGCCGTTGAGGCCCATCGAGAGTCGGGCGCCGTAGGTGAAGTCGTGCACCCGCCCGATCCAGGGCGCGGCGCCGGGCGTCCGCTCGGTGAGCTCGAACCCGCTGCCGAGGTAGGGGTAGCCGACCAGGCTCGGGTCCTCCCAGCCCGTCGGCGCGGTGAACCGGTCGCCCCAGCGGGCGACGTACGGCTCCAGCAGGACGAGCTCGGGGCGCGCGGCGAGGTCGACGCTCGGCCCGGTGGCGGCGATGACGTCGTCGAACCGGAACTCCCCGGCCCCCGTCGTCACGACCACCTCGTCGCCGTCGAGCCGGACGGCGTCCCAGCCGGCGGCGGTGTGCCAGGAGAAGGCGTCGTGGCGGGTGCAGCGGTACCAGGTCTGCTGCGGCGGCGGCTGGTTCGTGCGGTTGAACTGCGCGGTGAACCGCCACTTGTCCTCGTCGGGCAGGTCGGGGAAGTGCGCGCCGAACGCGAAGAACTCCATCCACCGGAAGGGGTTGACTCGCGGCACCTCGGTACGCCGGAAGAACAGGTCGACCGAGGCTGCGCCGTGCTCCAGGGCGGAGCCGCCGTAGTCGAAGCCGGACGCGCCGCCGCCGAGCACGCCGACGCGGCGGCCGGCGTACCGGGAGAAGTCGACGGGCGCGCCGGTGTGCACGTAGCGGTCGGCCGGCAGTGCGTCGCGCACGACCGTGGGCACGGTCCACTCGCCGTTGCCGTCCATCCCGGTCGCCAGCACCACCCGACGTGCGAGCACCGTGCCGCCGGTGTGCTCGACCGCGAGCAGGTCCCGGTGGCCCTCGGTCGGCCCGACGCAGGTCACCGACACCCCGTTGCGCACCCGCGGCGCGGTCATCCTCCGGAACCACGACAGGTAGCCCTGCCACCGCTCCTTGGGGATGTGCACGAGCTCGTCCCAGGCCTCGTCGCCGTACGCCGCCCGGTACCACGCCTCGGGCGTCAGCGAGGGCAGTCCCTGGTCGGGGCCGGTGAGCCGCTTGGGCGTGCGCAGCGTGTGCATCGCCGCGAACGTCGTCCACGGACCCTCCGCACCCTCCTCGGCGCTGTCGAGCAGGAGCACGTCGGTCCCCCCACGCCGCTTGAGCGCGAAGGCGAGGGTCAGCCCGGCCTGGCCGGCGCCGACCACGAGCACGTCGACCACCTCGGTGCCGCCGGTCGCGGCCGCGGCGGCGGCCGGGTGCGGGCGTACCCACTCCGGCGCCGGGTAGGCGGTGAGCGCGAGCTCCTCGCGTACCCGCGCCTCCAGCGCGACGAGCCGGTCGGGACGGTCGGGTCGGGCGGGTCGGGCGGTCACGGCAGGTCCTCCTCGGGACGGGACACGGACACGGACACGGGGGCAGGGGCGGGGGCAGGTGCGGGAGCCGACGGGGCGAGGTGTCGCGCGGCGGCCAGCAGCCGCTCGTCGGCGCCCTCCGCGCCGAGCAGCTGCACGCCGAGCGGCATGCCGTCGACGACGAGCCACGGCGCCGACAGGGCCGGTACGCCGAGCAGCGATGCCGTCGCGGGCATCCGCCGGCAGCCGGTGGTGTCGTGCCCGTCGGGCGCCGGGTTGGTGGTGGCGAGCGTCAGGAGCACGTCGACCTCGGTGGTGAGCAGCCGAGCGTGCGCCTCGCGCAGCGCACGGCGCCGGGCCAGCGCGTCGGTCAGCCCGTCCGTGCCGACGCGCGCGGCGTGCTCGACCATCTCGGGCAGCCGCGGGTCGGTCTCCCCGGCGGCGACCTCGCGGGCCAGCCCGGGGGCGGCCTCGCCGGCGAAGATCGCGAAGCAGTCGGAGCCGGAGCCCGCCACCAGGGCGTCGTACGCCGC
Organism: Nocardioides sp.; assembly: GCA_002729525.1. GTDB lineage: Bacteria > Actinomycetota > Actinomycetes > Propionibacteriales > Nocardioidaceae > Nocardioides. The sequence continues at coordinate 61,296 of PBYI01000049.1, read as the reverse complement.
CAGCGCGGGCGTGCCGCGCACGACCCGCACGTCGGAGCGCGCCTCGAGCCGGGTCACCAGCGCGGCGAGCGCCCGGCACGACTCCGGCCGGGGCAGGCCGCCGTCGTCGAGGCGCACCACGCCGACCCGCAGCCGGCCGGGCACCGGCGCGGGCGTCCAGTCGTCGGCGAGGACCGCGAGCGTGGCCTCCAGGTCGGCCAGCGACGCCGCGATCACGCCGAGGTTGTCGAGGGTGTCCGACAGCAGCCGCACGCCGCCGCGCGGCAGCCGGCCGTGCGACGGCTTGTAGCCCCACGCCCCGCAGTACGACGCCGGTCGGATCGTGGAGGCCTGGCTCTGCGTCGCCAGGGCGACCGGCACGAGCCCGGCGCCGACAGCGGCGCCCGACCCGGCCGACGACCCGCCGGGCGTGGCCTGGTGGCGGTGCGGGTTGGCGGTGACGGTCGTGGTGCCGCAGGCGTACGGCGTGCTCGTGGTGACGCCGACGACCTCCGCGCCGGCCGCGCGCAGCCGGGCGACGGCCTCGGCGTCCCGGGTCGGCACCCGGCCGGCGTGCACCGCCGAGCCGAACGCCACCTCCATCCCGGCGACGTCGATGATCTCCTTCACCGCGACCGGCATCCCGGCGAGCGGCCCGCTGCCGAGCCCGGCCTGAGCGGTCTGAGCGGCCGCCGCGGCCGGCTCCAGCGGAGCGACGGACGTGAACGCGCGCAGCGTCGGCTCGACCGTGGCGAGCAGCCGCCGGGTGCCCTCGACGTACGCCGCCCGGGTCGCGGGCCCGGTCGCGACGCCGACCCACGGGCGCAGGGCGCTCACGGCGCCGGCACCTGGGCGACGTACCAGTCGTGCACCTGCGAGGAGGTGACGGCGACGGCCTGCGGCTCGGCCAGCACGGCGGCGACCATCTGCTCGAGCTCCTCGATGCGGTGCGGCACGCCCATCACGTGCGGGTGCAGCCCGACCGGCATGACCAGCGGGTTGCCGTCGGGTGCGGTGACCTCGGCGACGTGCCGGGCCAGGGTGCGCTCGGTGCGGTCGAGCAGCGCGCCGTCGGGCTGCTGGGCGACCTGGTAGACGGTGACGTCGTTGAGGGTGAGCGTGTAGGGCAGCCCGAGCAACGGACCCTCGGGCGTGCTCAGCCAGACCGGCCGGTCGTCGACCATCCAGTCGTGGTCGAACTCCAGGCCGGCCCGCTTGCGCAGCCGCAGCGAGTCGTCGGTCTGGTTCATGCCGGGGCTCAGCCAGCCGCGCGGGCGCCCGAACCGCGCCGCGATCCGCTCGACCGCCTCGATGACGACCGGCTCCTCCGACTCGTAGGTCTGGATGCTCTGCTGCCGCACGCCGTGCGCGACGACCTCCCAGCCCTCGGCCTCCACCAGGTCGGCTACCTCGGGGTAGTGGTCGATGACGTCGGCGTTGAGCGCGACGGTCACCGCACCGCCGAGCGGTCGCAGGGCGGCGGCGACGCGGGGCAGCCCGGCGCGCAGGCCGTAGAGCACCCAGGAGTGGTTGGCGACGTCGGGCACGACGGTGATCCCGCCCGGCGCGGGCAGCGCGGCGCGCGGCATCGGCCGGTCGAGCGTCCAGTGCTCCAGGTTGAGCACGAAGGTCACCAGCACCCCGCACCCGTCGTACGGCGTGAGGCGCGGCGCCGCGGTGCTGAGCCGGAACGGGGTCGGCGCGACCCGCTCGGCGGGCGCGCTCACGCCGGCCCCTGACCGGAGGCGGCGAGGCCGGCGGCGAGGTCGAGGAGCAGCTCGTCGTCGCCGGGCAGCCCGAGCAGCGACACCCCGGCGGGCGCGCCGTCGACCTGGCCGGCCGGCAGCGACAGCTGTGGCGCCCCGGTCAGCGAGGCGGGCACCACCTGCGGCAGGTTGCGGTCGCGGTAGGCCATGAGCGCCTCGTGCGGCAGGTTCCGTCGGGGCGCCGACCCGACCGACGTCGGCAGCACTGCGACGGCGCCCCGGTCGAGCAGGCCCCTCAACCGCTCGACCAGCGCCGCGCGGGCCGTCTCCGCCTCGGTCACCGCGCTGTCGGCGACGTCCGCCGCGGCCCGGATCCGCTCGGCGATCCCGGCCCCGAGGACCGGCTGCTCGTCGCGCTCCCACGCGCCGTTCGACTGCCACAGCTGCCGGCTCATCAGGGGCCAGAACGTGCCGACGAGCTGCTCGGGCAGACCGTCGAGCAGCAGCGGCTCCTCCTCGACGCGCAGCCCGAGCCAGGCCGCCCACCGGTTGGCGGCGCCGCGGGCGAGCGCGGCGACCTCGTCGTCGGCCCGCGCCGCCAGGTCGGTGAGCAGCACGACGGTCGAGACCGGCCGGGTCGCGCCCGGCGCCCAGTCGTCCAGCAGCACCGACGCCCCGCGCCGGGCGACGTCGACGGTGCGGGCGAGCACCCCGACGCAGTCGAAGCCGGGCGCCATCGGCCGCACGCCGACCAGCGGCGTCCTGCCGTGGGTGGGTCGCAGCCCGACGAGCCCGCAGAAGCCGGCCGGCACCCGGATCGAGCCACCGGTGTCGGTGCCCAGGCCGAGGTCGGCGGCCCCGGCCGCGACCGCGCTGGCCGAGCCGCTGGACGACCCGCCCGGCACCCGGTCGGGCGCCGCCGGGTTGGGCGGGGTACCGAAGTGGCTGTTGACCCCGAACATCCCCATCGCCAGCTCGTCGGTCGCGACCTTGCCGACCACCGTCGCGCCCGCGGCGAGCACGCGGCGTACGGCCTCGGCGTGGGCGGTGGCGGGTGGGCCGGCGGCGAGCGTCGGGTTGCCGGCGGCTGTCACCCGGCCGGCGACGTCGAGGAGGTCCTTGACCACCACGTCGAGCCCGTCGAGGGCGCCGGCGCCGGTCGGCTCGACCCGCACCCGACCGTCGGGTGCGAGCACCGTCGGGTCGAGGGTGCGCACGGGTCAGACCCCGTAGGAGTCGAGGAAACCTTGGGCCAGGCGCTCGACGTCGCCGAACGGGTAGTGCCGGAAGGCGTGCATCTTCACCACCGGCGGGGCGCCGGAGTAGAAGCGCTCGTACTGCACGTGGCGGCCGGCGAACTCCGACCCGACCAGCTCCCAGGCCAGCTTGAACAGCTTGACCCTCTCGTCGACCGGCACCTCGTCGGAGCCCATGACGACGTCCATCGCGGCGACTTGGTCGGGGTCGTCGAAGTCGGCGACCGACGATGGCACCTGGATCACGCCGCCGCCGACGAGCTCGCCGAGCATCCGCACGGCCTTCGGGTAGACGTCGGTCTGCATGCCGAGCGCGGCGTACAGGTACTGCCCGGCGGGCCGGATGACGCCGTCGGCGTCGGCCTCCGCGAACTGGTGGGCCGACTCGGTGAGCGACTGCGAGATCGTCTGCACGGTCGCCAGGTCGGCCAGCTGCGCGCGGACGCCGGGGTCGGTGTCGCGGCCGTTGGCCTTGGCGACCAGGGAGGCGACGCCGGTGAGGAAGCGGAGCTTGGCGCCGAGCCGCACGATCGACTGGAAGTTGCCGATCTGGTGCGCGCCGGTGCCGAAGAACTGGCGGTTGACCACGTCGACCTCGCCGACCGCGAGCACCCGGTCCCACGGCACCAGCACGTGGTCCATCACGACCATCGCGTCGGTCTCGTCGAAGCGGTGGCTCAGCGGGTAGTCGAACGGCGCGCCCGCGGTCGCGTACGGACGTCGGCAGAGCAGCCGCAGCCCCGGCGCGGACACCGGCACCACGAACGACAGCGCCTTCTCCGACTCCGTCGGCGACAGCGGCCGGACGCTGGTCACGAAGATCTCGTCGGCCACCGCGGCGCCCGTGCCGAGCATCTGCGCGCCGTGCACGACGATGCCCTCGCTGGTCTCTTCGACCAGGTGGGTCGGGGTGACCCGGCTGGTGGGGTCGTTGCGGTTCTGCTGCGGCGGGACGATCGAGTTGGTGATCCACAGGCCCTTCGCCGCGGCCTCCTCGCGCAGCGCGACGACGGCCGCGCCCTGCTGGTGGTCCTCGGTGTCGAAGAGGTGCGCGGCGCCCGCGAAGCCCGCGAGCAGGCCGGCCACGTGGTCGGGGCCGCGGCCGATGAAGCCGTGCGCCGCGCCCGACCACGCCTCCAGGCCGACCTTGCGCAGGTCGTGCTGGGCGCGGGTGCGCGGCACCGTGAACATCGACAGCTGCCCGGAGTCGGGGTCGACCACCGGCGAGCCCGCCTCGTGGGCGGCGTCGTACAGGCCGGCCATGGTGGCGACGACGCCGGCGAAGGCCGGGTGGTCGGCGACCGAGCCGGTGACCCGCTCGCCGTCGACGCGCACGTCGCGGCCGTCGTCGAGGGCGGCGCGGTAGTCGGCACCGGTGCGCAGGCCGGTCGTGCTGCCGGTCGCGGTCCCGGTCCCAGGCCCGGTCTCGGTGTGGGGGAGGGCGGTCATCGCGGGTCTCCTAGGTCGAGAGGACGTCGGCCTCACCGGGTCCGCGGAACAGGTCCGCGACCTCGAAGGCCGTGCTGATCAGGCCATCGGCCAGGCTGTAGTCGACGGCGGTGCGGAGCATCGCGGCGTTCGCGCGGACGCCCGAGCTCCAGTAGTCGTGGCCCAGCAGCCGCTCGGTGTCGAGCAGGTGCTCCAGCTGCCAGGGCAGGACCGAGTCGAGCGCGGCGGAGTCGTGGAACCGCGCCCGCGCGGCGTCGTACGACGCGGTGAACGCGCGGTAGAGCGCCATCGGCAGCTCGGGGCACCGCTCCGCGAGGGGCCGCTTGAGCGCCAGCACGTGCATCGCCGGGAACAGCCCGGTGCGCCGGTAGTAGTCGAGCTCGGTGGCGCGCGGGTCGTCGAACAGGCGTCGTACGCCGTGGTCGGGCCAGGTGGACGGGGCGCGGGCGGTGACCAGCGCGTCGATCTCGCCCTCGGCCAGCAGCTGGGCCAGCGAGGCGTCGGTGCGGTGCTCGAAGACGAACCCGGGCGGGTAGAACTGCGGGTGCTCGTCGCCGCGGCGCGGCTGCTCCAGCCCGCCGATGACGTACGTCGGCGCGTGCCGGTCCAGGCCGAAGTGGTCGTGCAGCATCCCGCGGACCCAGACCCCCGCGGCCATGTCGAACACCGAGATGCCGATCCGGCGGCCGGCGAGGTCGGCGGGCGTGCGCACGTCGGACTTCTCGCTGACGAACACGCAGGAGAGCCGGAAGTGCCGCGACGGGAAGACGGGCACCGCGAGGTAGGGCCGGTCCTCCTTCTCCAGCGACCGGAAGTACGTCGCCAGCGGGAACTCGCACACGTCGAACTCGTGGTGCGCCAGCTGGTGGTTGAACAGCTCCTGTACGCCCATGAAGCGCAGGTCCGCCTCGACGCCCTCGATCGCCACCTCGCCGGTGGCCAGGGGGCGGGTGCGGGCGGTGTCGGAGAGGCCGATCGAGATCCTCATCGGTGACCGCCCCCGCCGAGCACGAGCGTGGGTCGCTCCGGGCGGCTGTGCGGGCCGGGCTCGCCGTCCTCACCGGCGGTGCCGAGCGGGTACGACGCCCGGGTGGTCGGCGCGCCCTGGTCGCGGTCGCTGCGGGCGTCGGCGATCACCGACTCGATGCGCGAGCGGAGCACCGGCACGAAGCGGCCGTCGATCTCCCACTCGATCGCGATCAGCTCGCCTACCCGCTCCTCGAAGTCGGTGCCGAGACCGACGGCGTTGTTGACCACCACGACGGGCTCGCCGTCGAGGACCGACACGTCGTCGGTGTCGGCGTTGAATCCGACGATCTGGCCGGGGAAGTACTGCCCGACGAGAGCAGTCATCCACTGCACCCCGCGCTGCGTCGGCGCGACGACGACCAGCCGGTCGTGCGAGCGGACGTCGATGATCCGGCGCAGCGCCGACGGCGAGGCGACCAGGTTGAGCTCGACGACCCGGTCGAGGTCGGTGACGTACGGCGCGACGTCGTTGAGGTGGAAGACCGGGACGGCGACGGCGTCGAACTCCTCGTCCAGCAGCCGGCCCTGCGCCTCGGACAGCAGCACGGGCTGCACCTCGACGCCGGTCGAGCGCTGCACGGCGTTCTGCACGGTGCGCAGGTCGCGCTCATTGCACTCCACGACGGCGATCCGGCGCATCGAGCCGACCCGCTCGAGCGCGGCGTGCACCATCTCGACGACCTGGCCCTCGGTGAAGCCGAGCCGGCGGGCGCGCAGCAGCACCTCGTCGAGCTGGTGCCCGACGACGCTGCGGGCGTCGACCGCCTCGGCCCGGGTGTCCTCGACGAAGGTGCCGCGCCGGGGCACGGTGCGCACCCGCCCGGTCTGGGCGAGCCGGCCGACGGCGCGGTCGACGGTCGAGGAGTTGGAGCCGAGCTCGCGGGCCAGGGCCCGGCACGACGGCAGCCGGGAGCCGGCCGGGTAGGCGCCGGTGAGGATCCGGTCGAGGAGGTCGCGGTAGACGTCGTCGACGCTGGGGGAGACGTCCATCAGACCGCCCCCGCCAGGGCCGAGAGGTGGCCGAGCCCGGCCTCGGTGACCAGCCGCCGCGCGACCGGCCGGGACCGCTCGGCGACCTCGACCGGGTCGACGGTGACGACGTCGCCGCCGAGCACCGACGGCAGGCCGTCGACCCAGACCTCGGCGACCTCGCGGCTGCCGGCGACGAAGACGACCGCCTGGTAGGGCTCGTGGACGTTGGCCAGGGTCGGGCCGGAGCCGTCGAGCAGCACCAGGTCCGCCTTCTTGCCGACCTCGATGCTGCCGATCTCGTCCTCCATCCGCAGCGCCCGGGCGCCGCCGATGGTGGCGATCTCGAACGCCTCGCGGGCGGTCATCGCGGTCGCCTGGAGGTCGCGGACCCGTGCCAGCAGCGCGCCGGTCTTGATCGCCTGCAGGAAGTCCTGGGCGTCGTTGGACGCCGCCCCGTCGACGCCGAACCCGACGTCGACGCCGAGCTGGCGCAGCTCGGCCACCGGGGCGATGCCGCTGGCGAGGATGCCGTTGGCGAGCGGGTTGTGGGCGACGCCGACGCGGTGCTCGGCCATCAGCTCGCGGTCGCGCCGGTCGGTCCACACGCAGTGGGCGGCCAGGGTCGGTGCCTCGAAGAGCCCGACGTGCGCGGCGTGCTCCACCGACGTGCGCCCGGTCGTCACCCGCATCCGGGTCACCTCCTCGCGCACCTCCTGGAGGTGCACGTGCACGCCGTGGCCGCCGTCGACGGCGTACGCCACCGCCTGCTCGAGGAGCGCCGGGCTGTGGCTGAGCATCGAGCCCATCCCGAGGCGGAACGTGCACAGGTCGCTGCCGGCCGCGGCCTCCCGGAGCGCGTCGTGCTCGGCGAGCTCGGCGGCCGGGTCACCGGTGTCGGCGTCGCCGGCGCCGTACGACACCACGCCGCGCAGGCGGAGCTCGTCGAGCGCCTCGACGACGGCCGGGGTGACCGGCTCCGGCCCGGTGCCGGTGACGAACATGTCGTTGGCGGTGGTGATGCCGCTCCGCAGCATCTGGATGCCCGCGACCAGCGTGCCGAGCCGGGCCACCTCGGGCGTGGTGTGCAGCTTCACCGGCGCGATGAGCGCGTCGAGCCACTCGACCAGGGTGTGCTGCGACGCGATGCCGGTGATGAGGCCCTCGGAGAAGTGGCCGTGGGTGTTGACGAAGCCGGGGCAGACGATGTCGTGCTCGCCGCCGTGGACGTCCGCGCCGGGATACGCCGCCGCCAGCTCGGCGTACGGCCCGACGGCCGCGATCCGGTCGCCGACGACCGCCACCGCGCCGTCGCGCACCGGCTCGGGCGCCATCACCCAGGCGCCGCGCAGCAGCACGGCGGGACGGTCGGGGGCGCTCATCGGGGCCGCCCGGTGCTGTAGTCGAACGCGTCCGGCTGCGGGGCCACCAGGTCGCCGTACAGCTCGGGACGGCGGGCGCGCAGCAGGCCCGGGATGGAGTCGAACGGCTTCGGCTCGGCCATCGAGTCGTCCTCCCCGCGCAGCCAGCGCAGCCGGGCGAGGTCGAGGGTGGCGACGACGAGCTCCTCGCGGCCGGCGTACGCCAGCGGTGCCTCGGGCCCGGTGATCATCGCGGCGCCCTGCTCGTCGCCCCAGAGGTTGTTGGTGAGGCCGACGTAGCAGAGGTTCTCGATGGCGCGGGCCTGGTTGATGACCTGCCAGTTGCGGGTGAGGCTGGTGAAGCCGCCGCCGGCCGGGGAGAGGATCACCTCGGCGCCGCGCAGCGCGACGATCCGGGCGACCTCGGGGGTCCACATCTCCGAGCAGACGACGATGCCCATCGGGATGCCGTCGACCTCGACGAGGCCGAACACCTCACCGGGCGAGGTCAGCTCGCCGTCCTCCTTCGCGGGGATGGTGGCGGGGTGGGTGCGCTCGTAGCGCAGCAGCCGGGCGCCGGTGCGGCCCTGGACGTAGACGCAGAGCCGGTTGCGGCCGTCGTCGCAGCGCTCGGTGCGGCTCCACACGACGTTGACCCCGCGCAGCGCGGCGATCTCGGCCAGCGCGGGCTCGGCGTCGTAGAAGGCGTCGTGCGCCCGGACCGGCCCGGGGGAGAACTCCGGGAAGAGCACCAGGTCGGCGCCGAGGTCGGCGGCCCGGGCGACGAGGTCGACGGCGTGGGTGACGTTCGGGCTCCCGTCGTCGCCGGCGATGCGGCGCGGCTGCGCCATCGCCAGCGTGTACGTCGTGGGCGTCGACATCGCGGGGACCTCCGAGGCGGGCGTCGCCGGTCATGGTCGACCGGCGAGGTGCGGCGAGCCTGGCACCGGATCGGGCCCCGCAGGCCGGTCGCAACGAGGTGTTCACGCAGTCCGCGGCGATCTTCGCGGCGCTGTAACAGAGGCTGGGACAAGGGGACAGATTCACCTAAAGTCGCAGGTCAGAATGGGTGCGACGGTGTTTCCGAGCGCGTAGCGTCACGCCTCGTGAAGCACTGGTCCGCCGTCCTCGTCGCGGCGCTCGCGGCCTCCGCGGCGCTGTCCTGGCTGGGCCTGCCGACCCCCTTCCTGTTCGGGGGCCTGGTGGGCGCGCTGGCCTACGCCCTGCTCGTGCCGGGCACCCCGTTGCGGGTGCCGTCGCCGGCGTTCAAGGGTGGCCAGGCGGTCGTCGGCGTGCTGGTCGGCGTCTCGGTCGACTGGGGCAGCCTCACCGCGCTGGGCGCCGACTGGTTCGTCGTCGTCGCGGTCTCGCTGTTCTCCCTCGTGGTCAGCATCCTGGTCGGCCAGCTGCTGGTGCGGGTGGGGGCGACCCGGGTGACCGCGACGTTCGCCTCGATCGCCGGTGGTGCGGCCGGGCTGACCGCGCTGTCGAAGGACCTCGGCGCCGACGACCGGGTGGTGGCGGTGCTGCAGTACCTCCGGCTGCTCGTCGTCCTGGTGACGATGCCGGTCGTCGTGCTCGGCTGGTTCGGCGCGCGGGTCGACGCGGTGGTGCTCGACGCCGACGCCGACCGGCTCTGGGTCGACGCCCTCTACTGCGCGCTGGCGGTCGGCCTCGGCCTGCTGCTCGGACCGCGGCTGCGGCTGCCGGCGTCGGCGATCATGGGTCCGCTGCTGGTCGCCGCGCTGCTGACCGCCGTACCGCCCTTCGACGAGGCGCAGGTGCCGGCGCTGGTCGCCGCGGTCGGCTACCTCGCCATCGGCGTGCACGTCGGGCTCAAGTTCACCGTCGCCAGCCTGGTCGCGATCGGGCGGATGGTGCCGTTCGCGCTGCTGACCATCGGCGTGACCCTCGTGGCCTGCGCCGGGCTCGGGGTGCTGCTCGCCGCCACCACCGACCAGACCCCGCTCGAGGCCTACCTCGCCACCACGCCGGGCGGCATCTACGCCGTCCTCGGCACGGCCGCCGCGACCGGCAGCGACGTCACCTTCGTGACCGCCGCCCAGGTGCTGCGGCTGATGATCGTGCTGGGCAGCGCGCCGTTCGTGGCGGCGTACCTGCGTCGCTTCGAGGAGCCGCGGGAGGACCCCGCCTCGGCATGAGATGCAGCTAGGCCGTGCCGAGCCGCTCGCGCACCGTCACCAGCACGTCCAGCGCACTCGGGTCGGTGAGCGCCCCGGCCGACGCCGCGACCTCCGGGTCGGCGCCGAGCAGGATCTTCTTCGCCGGCACCTCGAGCTTCTTGCCCGACAGCGTGCGCGGCAGCGCCGGCACCACGACCAGGTCGTCGGGCACGTGGCGTGGCGAGAGCCGCGAGCGCAGCGCGGTGGCGACCTCGCGCCGCAGGTCGTCGTCGGCCGCGAGGTCGTCGGGCGCCTGGCCGTCGGCGCGCACGACGAGCAGCAGCAGCCGTCCGGCGCCGCCGGCGTCCTCGCCGCGGCCCTCCAGGTGCACCACGAGGGAGTCCTTCACCGCGTCGAGCGACTCCACGACCGCGTAGAACTCCGACGTCCCGAGCCGTACGCCGCCGCGGTTGAGGGTCGCGTCGGAGCGACCGGTGATGACGCACGAGCCGCGCTCGGTGACGGTGATCCAGTCGCCGTGGCGCCAGACCCCGGGGATGTCCTCGAAGTACGCCGCCCGGTAGCGGCTGCCGTCGTCGTCACCGAAGAACCCGACCGGCATCGAGGGCATCGGTCGGGTGACCACCAGCTCGCCCAGGGAGCCGACCACCGGGCGGTGCTGCTCGTCGTACGCCTCGACGGCGCAGCCGAGGCTGCGGCAGGAGATCTCGCCCGCCCACACCGGCACGGTCGGGGCGGCGCCGACGAACGCCGAGCACACGTCGGTGCCGCCGGAGATCGAGGCGAGGTGCACCGGGTGGTCGGGCGAGCCGATGGCGTCGTGCACCCAGCGGAAGCCCTCCTCGGGCAGCGGGGCCCCGGTCGAGCCGACCTCGCGCAGCCGGGACAGGTCGGCGAGCTCGCGCGGCACCAGACCCTCCTTGCGGCACGACATGAGGAACGGCGCCGACGTGCCGAAGACGGTGACGCCGTGCTCGGCCACCAGGCGCCACATCGCGCCGAGGTCGGGGTGCGCGGGGTTGCCGTCGTGCAGGTGGACGGTGGCGCCGACGAGCAGCCCGCTGACCAGGTAGTTCCACATCATCCAGCCGGTCGTGGAGAACCAGCAGAAGACGTCGTCGGGGCCGAGGTCCTGCTGGAGCGCGAGCGACTTGGCGTGCTCGAGAGTGATGCCGCCGTGGCCGTGCACGATCGGCTTGGGCAGGCCGGTCGTGCCGGAGGAGAAGAGGACGTAGAGCGGGTGGTCGAACGGCACCCGGACGGGCTCGGCCTCGCCAGGAGCGGGGCGGTCCGCGAGCAGGTCGGCCCAGGTGCTGGCGCCGTCGGGTGCGGGGGAGGCCGGGTCGAGGTAGGGCAGGTGCACCAGCGTGCGCAGGCTCGGCAGGGCGCTCCGGATGGCGGCGACCTCGGCGGTGCGGTCGACCGGCTTGGCGCCGTACGCGTAGCCGTCGACGGCGAGCAACAGCACGGGCTCGACCTGCTGGAGCCGGTCGACGACCGACTGGGTGCCGAACTCCGGCGCGCACGAGCAGAACACCGCGCCCAGCCCGGCCGCCGCCAGCAGGAGCACGAGGGTCTCCGGCACGTTCGGCGCGTACGCCGCCACCACGTCGTCTTGCCGCACCCCGGCGCGCACCAGCCCGAGACGGGCGCGGGCCACCTGGTCGCGCAGCTCCGCGGCGGTGAGCCGCACCGGGTCGCGGCCGTCGGAGGTGCCGACGACCACCACGTCGTCGTCCGCCCGGCCCGGGACCGCGAGTGCGGCCTCGGCCCAGCTGGCCCGCCGGTCGGGGAACCACGTCGCGCCCTGCACCGGGGCGTCGGCGCCGTCCACCAGGGCCGGGGTCGTGCTGCCCTCGGCGGGCAGGTCGAGGTGCTCCACGACCGCCCGCCAGAAGGCGTCCGGCTCGGCGACCGACCAGGCGTGCAGACCGGCGTAGTCGCCCGGGTCGAGCCGTACGCCGTCGGGCCGGTCGGCGAGGTGGCGCACGAACGCCTCGAGCCGCGAGGTGCCGTCCAGGGGCGGGGTCCACAGCACGTCGGGGGTCACCCGGCCCAGTCTGCTCCGGACCGTGGCGTGGCTCACCCCGGGGTGCCGGGTGCCGGGTGCCCGGAGCCGCCCGGAGTGCCGCGCCGCGTGCGTGGCACACCGACCGCATGCTCGGCAACGGTTCGTGACGCACCGCACCGCGACGAGAAATGCGACGCCGCTCACGCGACCCCCTACCGTGGACGGGTGAGTGAGGACCAGCAGACACCGACGTTCGCCGACCTGGGGCTCGGTGAGCAGGTGCTGAGCGCCCTCGCCGACGTGGGCTACGAGACCCCCTCGGCCATCCAGGCCCGCACGATCCCGACCCTGCTCGAGGGCCGCGACGTCGTCGGCCTCGCGCAGACAGGCACCGGCAAGACCGCGGCGTTCGCGCTGCCGGTCCTCGACCGGCTCGACACCGACTCCAAGCCCTACGTGCAGGCGCTCGTGCTCGCCCCCACCCGTGAGCTCGCGCTCCAGGTGTGCGAGGCGTTCGAGAAGTACGCCGCCCACCGTCGCGACGTCAGCCTGCTGCCGGTCTACGGCGGCCAGGGGTACGGCGTACAGCTGTCGGCCCTGCGCCGCGGCGTCCACGTCGTCGTCGGCACGCCCGGCCGGGTCATGGACCACCTGGAGAAGGGCACGCTCGACCTGTCGCGGCTGCGCTTCCTGGTGCTCGACGAGGCCGACGAGATGCTCGACATGGGCTTCGCCGAGGACGTCGAGACGATCCTGGCCGACACCCCCGACGACAAGCAGGTCGCGCTGTTCAGCGCCACCATGCCGAAGCAGATCCGCCGGCTGTCGGAGAAGTACCTCAACGACCCGGTCGAGGTGAAGGTCGCCGGCAAGCAGAAGACCGCCGACACCATCACCCAGCGCTACCTGATGGTGAGCTACCCGCGGAAGGTCGACGCGATCACCCGCATCCTCGAGGTCGAGAACTTCGACGCGACGATCGTGTTCGTCCGGACCAAGAACGAGACCGAGAACCTCGCCGGCGCCCTGCGCGCCCGCGGCTTCTCCGCCGAGGCCATCAACGGCGACGTGCCGCAGGTGCAGCGCGAGAAGACCGTCGACCGGCTCAAGGACGGCAGCCTCGACGTCCTCGTCGCCACCGACGTCGCCGCCCGCGGTCTCGACGTGGAGCGCATCAGCCACGTCATCAACTACGACATCCCGACCGACACCGACTCCTACGTGCACCGCATCGGCCGCACGGGTCGCGCCGGTCGCACGGGTGACGCGATCTCGTTCGTCACGCCGCGCGAGCGCTACCTGCTGCGCCACCTCGAGCGCGCCACCGGCCGCCCGCTGACCGAGATGCAGCTGCCGACCGTCGACGACGTCAACTCCACCCGCCTCGCGCGGTTCGACGACGCGATCACCGCCGCGCTCACCCAGACCGACCGGATCGACGGCTTCCGCGACATCGTCGCCCACTACGTGACGCACCACGACGTCCCCGAGCGCGACGTCGCCGCCGCGCTCGCCGTCGTCGCGCAGGGTGAGACGCCGCTGCTGCTCGACGCCAAGGACGACGTCCCGCCCGTCGGGCGCGACGACAAGCGCAAGGGCCGCGACGACCGCGCCGGGCGCAACGACCGGGGTGACCGGGGCGACCGCGGTGACCGGGGACCGCGCGGACGCCGCGGGCCGGGCGTCCCGATGGCGACGTACAAGCTCGCCGTGGGCAAGCGCCAGCACGTGCAGCCGCGCCAGATCGTCGGTGCGCTCGCCAACGAGGGCGGCCTCCAGCGGGGCGACTTCGGCAAGATCGACATCCGGCCCGACCACTCGCTGGTCGAGCTGCCCGCCGACCTGCCGCCGGACACCTGGACCCGACTCGAGCAGACCCGGATCTCCGGCAAGCTCATCGAGCTCCAGCGCGACCAGGGCCCTCCGGGCGGTCGCGGCAAGCGCCGTTGACCCGGCTCGGCTGACCGGTGTCGTCGGCGGCCGGTGGTAGAACGTGCCGCATGCGCCTCTCGGTCCGGGCCTCCTGCGCCGCCCTGCCCCTCGCCCTGGCGGTCACCGCGTGCTCGGTGCCCGGCCTGACCGACGGCGACGCCACGCCCGACGTCGAGGGCACCGACCCCGGGCCGGTCGCGATCGCGCTCGCGGAGGGCCTCGACTCCGGTGACCTCACCGGGGTGGCCTTCACCGAGCTGACCGACGCCGACGCGACCGCCGACCTCGTCGAGACCGTCGAGGGCATGGGCGACCTCGACCCCGAGGTGCTGCTGTCGGAGGTCGTGGCCGACGAGTCCGACCCCGACGCCGCGACCGCCACGCTCACCTGGAGCTGGCCGCTGACCGACGACGACACCTGGGCCTACGAGACCACCGCCGCGCTGGCGCGCACCGCGACCGACGCCGACTGGGAGGTCGTCTGGGACCACGCGGTCGTGGAGTCCTCGCTGAATGCCGCCTCCGTGCTGGAGGTCGACCGGGTCTCCGGCGACCGCGGCGACATCATCGGCGCCGGCGGCACCAGGCTGGTCACCGAGCGCTCGGTGCTGCGGGTCGGCATCGACCGCTCCCAGGTGCCGGCCAAGCGTGCCCGGGCCTCCGCCCAGGCGCTCGCCCGCCTGGTCGACGTCGAGGTCCAGCCCTACGTCAAGCAGGTCGTCGGCGCCGGTGAGAAGGCGTTCGTCGAGGCGATCACCTACCGCACCGCCGACATCCCCGCCGCGGTCGATAACGGCTACGAGCGCATCCGCGGCGCGCGGATCGTGGCGACCGAGATGCCGCTCGCGCTCACCCGCGACTTCGCCGCCCCTATCCTCGGCCGGGTCGGCGAGGTCACCGCCGAGATGATCGAGGACGACCCCACGCTGGAGGTCGGCGACGTGGCCGGGCTGTCCGGCCTGGAGGCGCGATACGACGACCAGCTGCGCGCCGGGTCCGCCACCGTCGTCTCCGCCGTCGGCTCGGACGGCAAGGCGCGCCGGCTCCACCGCACGGGCAGGGCCAAGGGCGAGAACCTCCGGATCCCCCTCGACGAGACGCTGCAGACCCAGGCCGAGGCGCTGCTCTCCGACGTCGGCCCGGCCAGCGCCCTCGTCGCCCTCCGACCCAGCGACGGCGCGGTGCTCGCCGCCGCCAACGGTCCGGGCAACAGCGGCCAGAACTTCGCGACCTTCGGCCAGTACGCCCCCGGCTCGACCTTCAAGACCGTCAGCTCGCTGGCCCTGCTCCGGTCCGGCCGGCGCCCGACCAGCACCGTCACCTGCTCCGACACGATCACCGTCGACGGCCGGGTCTTCGGCAACTACAGCGACTACCCCGCCGGCGGCACCGGGCGGATCCCGTTGAGCCAGGCGGTCGCCAACTCTTGCAACACCGCCTTCATCGACGAGCGCACCCGCCTCGACGACGGCGACCTCGCCGCCGCCGCCGCCACGCTCGGCATGGGCATCGACCACGACCTCGGCTTCCCGGCCTACTTCGGCAGCGTCGAGCCGCCCACGACCGAGACCGGCGCGGCCGCCGACATGATCGGCCAGGGCACGATCCTCGCCTCACCGCTGGTGATGGCCACCGTCATCGCCTCCGTGCAGTCCGGCACGACCGTGGTGCCGCGCCTGGTCGAGCAGGTCGACGTCGCCGTCCCCGACGAGGCGCCCGCGCTCACCGCCGCGGAGGCCAAGCAGCTGCGCGGTCTGCTGCGCGGCGTCGTCACCTCCGGCTCGGGCCGCGGCCTCGCCGACGTGCCCGGCAAGCCGGTCATCGCCAAGACCGGCACCGCGGAGTACGACGACGACGGCACCACCCGCACGCACGCCTGGATGATCGCCGCCCAGGGAGACCTGGCCGTCGCCGTCTTCGTCGAGACCGGCAGCGGCGGGTCGAGCACCGCCGGCCCGATCGTGGAGGCGTTCCTGCGCGCGGCGCAGTAGGACACCCCGCCAGGCACCTGGGTCGCACACCCTAGGCTCGCCGCATGGCTCCGCTCGTCGGACGTGCGGCCCTGCTCGGGGAGGTCGCGGAGCTCCTCGGGCGTGGCGTCTCGGTAGCGCTCTGCGGCCCCGTGGGGGTCGGCCGGAGCGCTCTCCTGGACGCCCTGGACGGCTCGCTGACCGCCGAGGGTACCGCCGTCGCCCGGTGCGCCGGCGCACCCGACGAGGCCGACATCCCGTTCGGCGCGCTGCGCGACCTGCTCGGCCAGGCGCCCGCCGACCTGGTCGCCCGGATGCTGGAGGCCCTGCCCGCCGCGGCGCGGGACGCCTTCGAGGCCGGGTACGTCGCCGGGCCGCCCGACGAGGGGCTCCGGGCCGCGCTCAGCGTGGCCTTCCACGAGCTCGCCGGGCGCTGGACGGCCGACCGTCCGGTCGTGCTCCTGCTCGACGACGTGCAGTGGCTCGACGAGGCGTCGTCCACGGTCGTCGCCTACGCACGGCGCCGCACCGACGGGCTGCGGGTCGTGGCCGCGGTCGCCGAGGCGTCCGGCGGGCAGGCCGACCCGGCGACGCTGCCGACGGTCGCCGAGCTCACCCAGGTCGAGGTGCCGCCGCTCGACGACGTCGCCACCGTGGCCCTGCTGCGCGACGCCGGTCTCGGACCCGACCTGGCCCGGCGCGTCCACCGCGAGTGCGGCGGCGTACCGGCCCTGGCGCTGGCGCTCGCCGGCGCGGTCGGGGAGCGGCCGCAGGTGCTCGGCGCCCCGACCCCGCTGCCGGTGAGCGTCGAGCGGGTGCTGCGCGACCGGTTCCTCCGGCACCCCGAGGGCGTCCGGGCGACGCTCGTCGACGCCGCGCTCATGCACCACCCCACCGTCCGTGACCTGGTGCGCGCCGGCCGGCTGGACGCCGAGGACGACGTACGACGTGCTGCCGCGGCCGGGCTGGTCGCGCTCGGCAGCACCGGGCTGCGGTTCACGCCCTCGGCCCTGCGCGACCTGGTGGCGGGCTCGGTGCCGGCGACCGCACGGGCCGAGCGGCACCGCGCGCTCGCCGACCGTGCCGTCCGCGGACCCGACCGGCTGCGGCACGTCGCGCACGCCGACCCCAGCCCGGACGCCGACCTCGCCTGCGAGCTCGCCGAGGCCGCAGCCACGTCCGCGGCCGCCGGCGACCGGGCCCTCGGTGCAGAGCTCTTCCTCCTCGCCGCCGACCGGGCCCCGCTCGAGCTCGCCGGGGAGCGCGCCGACTGGCTGGTCGGCGCCGCCGAGACAGCGGCACCCGCCAACCTCGCCGAGGTCGTGCAGCGCGCCCTGGGCGACGCCCGCACCTGCGACCTGACCCCGCAGCAGCGGGTCCGGCTGCGGCTCACCATTCCCGAGCTCGCCGGCAACGGTGTCGCGCTCCTCGACGAGGTGCTCACCGCCGCGCTCGCCGACGCCGGCGAGGACGACGCCCTGGTGGCGCGGGTGCTGCTCCAGCGCGCCCGGATCGCGCTGATGGAGGGGCGGCCGCGGCTGACCCGCGCCGCCGCCGCCCAGGCGGTGTCGCTGCTGGAGCGCACCGACGACACCCAGGAGCTCGCCCGGGCGCTCACCACGCTGGCGGTCGCCGAGCGCTGGGTCGGTGGTGACCACCGACCGGTGCTCGCCCGGGCGGTGACGCTCGAGGGCGGCAGCCGGCCGGGGTTCCTGCACGTGTCCGCGGAGTACATGCACGCCCGGTCGGCCTTCTACGACGACCGCCTCGACGAGGCCTGGACCCGCTTCGGCCGGATGCTGGCCGAGGTCGGGCCCGGCGCCGGGATGGACCGGGTGCACGTGCTGCGCTGCCTGGTCGAGGTCGCCGCGCGCACCGGTCGCTGCGCCGACGCCCTGGCGTACGCCGCCCGCGCCGACGAGGCCGGCACCGAGCTCGGGATCGAGGCGCACGCCGGCTGGTTCATCTCCTCCGTCGCGGAGCTGGTCGGCGGCGGCGTCGGCCGGGCGCTGGAGCTCGCCCGCCACGGGGCGGAGGCGGCCGAGGAGCGCGGCGACGTCCGCTACCTGATGCGCCACCTCATCGTGCTCGGCCAGGCCCTGCACCGGTCGGGCGACACCGCCGGCGCGTGGTCGACGTACGCCCGGGTGCGCGGGCTGGAGGAGCAGGGCGACTTCGCCGACCCGACGGTGAACCGCTGGCACGCCGACGCGGCGGTCGCCGCGGTGGCGTTGGGGCGACCGGACGACGCCGCCGAGGTGCTCGACCTGGCCCGCGCCGGTGTCGCGCGGCAGGGTGGCGCGCCGGGGCTGTCGGCCCAGCTCGACCGGGCCGAGGCCGAGCTGCTGCTCTTCCGCGGCGACCTGGCCGCCGCCGACGCCCTGCTCGACCGGGCCGAGCAGGTTGCGCGCGAGCACGGTCTGGCGATCGACGTCGGCCGCACCCTCGTCGTCCGCTCCCACCTGGAGCGCCGCCGACGCCGGGTCGCGGCGTCCCGAGAGGCGCTCGAGCAGGCCCTGGCCCACTTCACCGCCTTGCGTGCCGCGCCCTGGGTCGAGCGGGTCACCCGCGAGCTGGCGCCCGAGCCGGCGTCGGGTGGTGCCGCGCTCGACGGGCTCACCGAGACCGAGCAGCGGATCGCGCGCGCGGTCGCCGCCGGGCTGAGCAACCGGGAGATCGCCGAGCAGGTGTTCGTCAGCGTGAAGACCGTGGAGGCCAACCTGACCCGGGTCTACCGCAAGCTGGGCGTCCGCTCGCGCACCCAGCTGGCGAGCCTGGTCGGCCCGGACTGAGACGTCGGGCGGGGAGAACGACCGAGAGAATGGCGGACCCGGACGGCAGAGGCGGCCCGGATCCGCCCCTCCTCGTTCCCGTCGCCGCTTGGGGGGCTGGACGCGCCGGGTTCACAAAGAGGCGGACCCCCACGCCGCATGGGGTCGGCGAGGGGGTCCTCGTCGTCTCCTTGGTGCTCCCTCCGAAGGACGACACGTCCACTCTAGACCGGTCGGGGTATCCGTGTCTCGTGCGCAGGGTGAAATCTCAACAGTTTCCGCCGGTCACAGGCTCGCCGTGGCTCATGCACAGGGAGGCAGGGCGGTGGGACAGAGGGACACCGGTGGCCTCGACCCGCCCGCCGCGGCCGGGTGAGCCTCCGGGTGGGGCCGCGGGTGGTTGAGTGGGAGCCATGAGCACCTCCGACCCGCTGGCGGCGCTGCTGCCGGCCGAGCACCGGTCCCTCTACATCGGCGGCGAGTGGCGCGAGGCCGAGGACGGCCGTCGCTTCGACGTCCTCGACCCGGCCGACGGGTCCGTCCTCGCATCGGTCCCCGACGCCTCGCCGGGCGAGGCCGCGGACGCCCTCGACGCCGCCGCGGACGCGCAGGCCGCGTGGGCGGCCACCCCGCCGCGCGAGCGCAGCGACGTCCTGCGTCGCGCCTTCGACCTGATCACCGCCCACACCGACGAGCTCGCCCTCCTGATGAGCCTGGAGATGGGCAAGCCCGTCGCCGAGGCGAAGGGGGAGGTCGCGTACGGCGCCGACTTCTTCCGCTGGTTCTCCGAGGAGGCCGTGCGGATCCACGGCACCTGGATGGAGGCCCCCGCGGGTGGCACGCGCATCCTCACCGTGCGCAAGCCCGTCGGCCCCTGCTACTTCGTCACGCCCTGGAACTTCCCGCTCGCGATGGGCACCCGCAAGATCGGCCCGGCCCTCGCCGCCGGCTGCACCGTCGTGGTGAAGCCCGCCGAGCAGACCCCGCTGACGATGCTCGCCCTCGCCGCGATCCTCGAGGAGGCGGGTGTCCCGGCCGGCGTCGTCAACGTCGTCACCACCACCGACGCCGCCGGCGTGAGCGACGCGCTGATGACCGACGACCGGCTCCGCAAGATCAGCTTCACCGGGTCGACCGCCGTCGGCCGGGTGCTGGTCAAGCAGTCCGCCGACCAGCTGCTCCGGGTCAGCATGGAGCTCGGTGGCAACGCGCCGTTCCTGGTCTTCGAGGACGCCGACCTCGACGCCGCCGTCGAGGGCGCGATGCTCGCGAAGATGCGCAACATGGGCGAGGCCTGCACCTCGGCCAACCGGTTCCTCGTGCACGCCGACGTCGCCGAGGAGTTCTCCCGCCGGCTCGCCGAGCGGATGGGCGCCCTCACCGTCGGCCGCGGTCAGGACGACGGCACCGACGTCGGCCCCCTCATCGACGAGGACGCCCTTGACTCGGTCGGCCAGCTCGTCACCGACGCCGTGCACGACGGCGCCCGCGTCGTCACCGGCGGCGAGCGCGTCGACGGCCAGGGCTGGTTCTACCGGCCCACCGTCCTGGTCGACGTGCCGCCCGAGTCGGAGATCAACACCCAGGAGATCTTCGGACCCGTCGCGCCGGTCACCACCTTCAGCGACGAGGACGAGGCGGTCGCCCGCGCCAACGCGACGGAGTACGGCCTGGCCTCCTACGTCTTCACCCGCGACCTCGCCCGCTCCGTGCGGATGGTCGAGCGCCTCGACTACGGCATGGTCGGCCTCAACACCGGCCTGGTCTCGAACGCCGCCGCACCGTTCGGCGGCGTCAAGGCCAGCGGCTTCGGCCGCGAGGGCGGCTTCGAGGGCATCGAGGAGTACCTCGAGACCACGTACGCCGCGCTCAAGGTCTGAGGCCCCGTGGAGGTCCACGCCGCGACCGCCGAGCAGTACCGCGACTTCGCGACGTACTGCGACGACTCGCCCTGCTTCCGCGACTGGGCGCTGCGGGTCGCCGACGACGCGGCGGTCCTGGCGTGGCTCGAGCGTCTCCCGGTGCCCAAGCGGCAGCCCAACCTGGTGCTCGCCGCCGCCCGCTACCACGGCGTGCCCGCCCCCGGTCCGTACGACGCCCTGCGCACCGCGCTGCTCGACGACGACGGCCGGGTCGAGCACACCATCCGCACCCGGGCCACGCAGACCAACGAGGCGGGTCGGCTCGCCACCCTGCTGCCGGCGTTCGCGGGCGTCGCCGCCCAGCCCCCCGGCGAGCCGATCGCGCTGGTCGAGGTCGGGGCGAGCGCCGGCCTGGTGCTCCACCCCGACCGCTGGGGCTACCGCTGGCGCACCGCCGACGGCGACGTCGTGCTGCCTGCGCCGGCCGGCGCAGGCGAGCTCGTCTGCGACGTCACCGGCCCCGCACCCCTGCCCGGCGCCGTGCCCGAGGTGGCGTTCCGGGCCGGGCTCGACCTCGCGCCCGTCGACGTCACCGACCCCGACCAGGCCGCCTGGCTGCGGGTGCTCGTCTGGCCCGAGCACGACGACCGCCGCGCGGTGCTCGACCGGGCCGTCGAGATCGCCCGGGTCGACCCGCCCGACCTGCGCGCCGGTGACCTGCTGACCGACGTACCCGACCTGGTGGCCGAAGCCGGGCGGCACGGCCGGGTCGTGCTGTTCCACACCGCGGTCCTGGCGTACGTCGAGGAGCCCGGCCGGGTCGCCTTCGACACGATGATGCGCGACCTGGTCGCCGACGGCGCGTGCCACTGGGTCAGCAACGAGGGCCGCCGGGTGCTCCCGGCCGTCACCGGCTCGACCACCGCGGAGCCCGTGCCCGGGTCGTTCGTGCTCGGCGTCGACGGGTCGGCGGTGGCCTTCACGCACGGGCACGGCCGCGCGCTGCACTGGCTGGTCTGATCCCGCCCGATCGGGCCCGGTCCCACCCACCCGCCTGACACGATGCCCGCATGCGACGGAGCAGGCTGGTGGCGACCCTGGTCGCGCCCGCCCTTGCCCTGGTCCTGAGCGGCTGCGGCGGCGGTACGACGGACGCGGCCGACCCGGCCGACCCGGCCGACCCGCCGACCGCGGCTCCGGCCGACCCGGGCGACTCGCCTTCCCGCTCAGCGACACCCGACGCCTCCGAGGAGCCTGCCGAGCCCGCTGACGACCCCTCCGCCGACCCCTCCGCCGACCCCTCCGCCGACCCCGGCCGCGACCCGCTCGCCGACCTGGTCGAGGGGCTCGACGACGTGGAGGGCGTCGCGCCCGACGTACCGTCCGGGCCCGGCCTCGACCCACGGAAGGGCCCGGTGCTCGGCGCCGACGTGAGCTGGCCGCAGTGCCCGAAGGGCCTCGGCATCCCGCAGAAGCGCACCCTCGGCGCGCCGATGCCCGTGCCCGAGGCGCGCTACGTCGTCATCGGCCTCACCAACGGCCCCGGCATGTACCCCAACCCGTGCCTGGCCGACCAGGTCGCCTGGGCGCGCGACCGCGACGTGCTCGCCGGGGCGTACGCCGTCGCCAGCTACCCCGAGCCGGCCGACCTGGAGCGGTACGGCGCCGACGGTCCCTTCGACGCCGACAACGCGGCCGGCCGGCTGCGCAACGCCGGCTACGAGCAGGCGCGCTTCAACGTGCGATCGATGCGCGCCGCCGGCCTCGACGTGCCGCTGGTGTGGATCGACGTCGAGCCGGTGCCCGACTTCGAGTGGAGCGGCGACCGCGCCGCCAACGCCGCCGTCGTCGAGGGCATCGCCCGCGGCTACACCGACGCCGGCTACGACATCGGCATCTACTCCACGCCCTACCTGTGGGAGGGCGTCGTCGGCGACCTGCGCCTCGGCGTCCCGGAGTGGCGAGCCGCCGGGCACACCTCGCGTGCCGAGGCGCTCGACCGCTGCGGCGCCGACTGGGACGTGCAGGGCGGTCCGGCCGTGCTCGGGCAGTGGGTGCAGGACAACCGGGACATGAACGTCACCTGCCCGGGCGTCACCAGCCTGGCGCCATACGTCGCGCTGCTGGGGTGAGCGGGCCGCCGGTCAGCGGGCCGCAGGTCAGGCGGACGTGCCCTCGACGACGTCGACCATCGCCCGGCGGCTCTCCACGCCGAGCTTGCGGTAGGCCTTCGACAGGTGGCTCTCGACGGCCTTGACCGAGACGCCGAGCTGCTCGGCGATCCGGCGGTTGGTGTAGCCGCGCAGCGCGAGGTGGGCGACCCGCCGCTCGCCGGCGGTGAGGTGCGCGAGCACCTCGTCCTCGAGGCGGTGGCGCTGGTGGCCGAGGCGCTCCAGCATCCGGCCCGCGCGGGCGTGCAGGGGTCGCAGGTCGTGCCGGGCGGCGTACCGCTCGACGCTGCGCAGCATCGGCACGGCCTCCTCGAGCCGTCCGCTCATCACCAGGTGGCTGGCGACGTCGGTCTCGATCTGGGCGCGCAGCCGGGCGGCGTCGGTGGTCAGCAGCAGGTCGCGGGCCTGCTGGAGGCGGGCCAGCGGGGCCTCGGTCGGTGCGGCGACGGCCAGGGTGCGCAGGGCCAGCGCGACGTCGTACGGCTCGCCGTGGATCTGTGCCGCGGCGAGCTGGGCCTCGGCCAGGTCGTGCGCCTCGGCACGGCGACCCAGCGCGACGTGCGCGAGCGCCGCGCCGCCCTGCCAGGGCAGCAGGCGTCCGGACAGCCCGCCGCAGGGGGCGTCGCCGGCGCGCTCGGCGGCCAGGTCGGCGTGGCCCGCGGCGTGGAAGTGGTCGACGGCCAGGTCGGCCCGGCCCTCGGCGGCCGCGACCTCGCCCCGTGCGTGGTGGGCGAGGCTGGAGGGCCGCAGGTCGTCCTCGAGGTATGGCGTGAGCCGGCGGGTCGCGAGGGCGGCGGCGTTGACGTCGCCCAGCGCGAGGTGGCAGTCGACGGTCAGCGTCACCACGGTGACCCCGGGGACGCCGGTCAGCGGCGTCGGCGAGGAGGCGGTGAGGACGTCGAGGTGGTCGAGGGCCGACCCGCGCCTCGCCCAGCCGTGCCAGGTGCCGGGCCTGCTCCAGCGCGGGGCTGGTCGCAGGCGTCGGCCCGGCGACGAGGGAGGTCGGCATGCGCTCAACATAGGGACGCCCGTGGGGCGGCGTGGGGAATCGGGGAAACCTGTGAGCGGTGGACCAGTCAGGCGTCTGCCGGTCGCGGTCCGCCGTGGGACGGACGGCCTGGCAGACGTCCCGTTCGACGGCCCGTCCAGGCCAGCAGCCGGGCCTCGGGGTCGGCGTCCGGCCCGGTCGCGACCACCTCGCCGAACCGGCTCCCACGGCCGCCGGCGTCGACCAGCACGTGCGCGAACGGCAGCAGCCGTCGGGCCAGGTCGGCGGGCACCGGACGGTCGCGTCCGGTGGCGCGGTCGACGTCCCACGCGTGCACCGTGATCTCCAGCGCGGCCGCCGCGGCCACCACGTCGACCGGCAGCGCGTGGTCGCCGACCGTCACCGTGACCGGCCGCCCAGGCGCCGACCAGGCGCCGAGCAGCGTGCACGCCTTGGCCTGCAGCCCGGCCACCCGGGCGCGCACGTGCCCGTCGTCGGCCGGGCCGCCGCACGACGCCGGGACCGGGGTGAGGGCCACGTCGCCGAACGCCCCGCCGGCGAACGCGTCGAGGGCGTCGTCCATGTGGTCGAGCAGCGCGTCGAGGTCCCAGCGCGCGCAGGGCGTACGCCGGTCGAGGTGGTGCGGGCGGACCTCGACCAGCGCGCCGCGGGCGTGGGCCAGGGCCCGCTCGAGGAGCTCGAGCGGAGCCTGGTCGTCGGCGGGCCGGTGCGGCCCGCCGGTCATGCGTCCGTCAGCGGTGCGGTGCCGCAGGCGGGCACGTCGTGCGGGGCGGGCGTCATCGCCACCGCCGGGTCGGCGTCGGGCACCGGGTCGCCGGGCCGGTAGCCCGCCGGCAGCACCGCCGGCAGCGCGAACGCGGTGAACAGCGCGGTGTCGAAGAACGCCCGGACGTGGCGCACCCGGTCGCCGTCGAGCTCGAGCACCTGGAGGTGGAACGGCGCGAACGAGCCGTCCTCGAGCTTCATGTACAGCCCGAACGCCGGCTGGCCGTTGGCCGTGGTGCGCACCATCGGCATGTCCTCGACGCCGCCGGGGCACTGACCGCCGATGAGGTCGCCGATGTTGGCGGCGCCGACGTACCAACCGGTGAAGGGAGGCATCTCCCAGATCGCGTCGGCCTTGAGCATCGCCACGATCTCCTGCACGTCCTTGCGCCAGAACGCGTCGACGTACCGGTCGAGCAGGAGGCCCTGCTCGCGGGTGAGGTCCGGGGTGACGGTGTCCTCGGTGAGCCCCTGCTCGGCCATCTGGGCGTGGGCGCGCTGGAGGGCGGAGTTGACCGCGGCGACGGTGGTGTCGAGCGCCTCGGCGGTCTCCTTGGCGCTCCAGCGGAGCACGTCGCGCAGCACCAGCACCGCACGCTGGCGGGCCGGGAGGTGCTGCAGCGCGGCCACGAACGCCAGCCGGATGGAGTCGCGCTCGCCCACCACGACCGCGGCGTCCGGCACGGGCTCCAGCCAGGCGATCTCGTGGTTCTCCTCCAGCGCGTCGCCGGCGAGCTGGTCGGGCGTGCCGAGCGCGGCGGGCAGCGGGCGCTTCGGCCGGCCCTCGAGGTTGGTCAGGCACACGTTGGTGGCGATCCGGTAGAGCCAGGTGCGCACCGAGCTGCGGCCCTGGAACTTCGCGCTGGCCTTCCACGCCCGCAGGAACGTCTCCTGCACCAGGTCCTCGGCCTCGTGCACCGAGCCGCTCATCCGGTAGCAGTGCGCCATCAGCTCGCGTTGGTAGCGCGCGGTGAGGGCGTCGAAGTCGTCCAGCTCGGTCGTGCCCGTCGCCTGGTCGTGCTGCCCGGTCGTCATGGTGGTCCCGTTCGCCATGGAGGTCTCCTAGGTCCGCTCAGTGTGCCTGGGGTGTGGACCGGGGTCGAGGGCGGAACTCATCGGTGGCCGTGGAAGTGGACGTTTCCGTTGCCTCGGAGGGTGCGGGGCAACGGAAACGTCCACTTCCAGCCCGCCTGTGGAGAGCGACTCGCGACGAGCGGCTCGACGACGGAGGCTGGGACCGTGGAGTCGCTGGTCAGGCCCGTGCGGGTCGGTGACCCGGGCGGGCCGACGCCACAGCAGGCTCGGGGGCCGCACTGGCGCCGCACCTCGCGCGGGTGGTTCGTCCCGGCGGACGTCGAGCTGACGCCTCGCCAGCGGGTCCTCGGGGCCTCGGTGGTCCTGCCGGCCGGAGCCGCGATCACCGGCTGGGCCGCGCTGTGCTGGCGTGGCGCCCGGTGGTCCGACGGTCACGGGCGCGCCGTCCCCCTGGCGATCGGGCGCGCTGACGTCCGGTCGCAGCCGGGTCTGCGGATCGTGCGTGAGCGGCCAGGAGCGTGGGAGCACGTCGACGGCGTGGCGGTCGCCGTCCCCGCGGAGGCCGCGTCGTACGAGGCCCGCCGCGCCGCAGACCTCGCGGAGGCCGTGGTGGCCCTCGACATGGCCGCCTACAGCGACCTGGTCTCGCCGGCGGAGGTGGAGACCGTCCTGGCGGGTCGGCGCGGTGCACCGCAGGCGCGCCGGGCGCTCGCCCTGGCCGACGAGAACAGCTGGTCGCCGCAGGAGACGCGGCTGCGGCTGGTCCTGGGCGCCGGGTGGATCTGCAACGCGCCGGTCTTCGACCTCGACGGCCGCCACCTCGGCACCCCTGACCTGATCGACGCCGAGGCCGGCGTCGCGGTCGAGTACGACGGCGACGTCCACCTGGCGCGCGGGGCCCGGCACCGCGACGTACGACGGGTCGGACGGTTCGCTGCCGCCGGTCTGGAGGTGGTGACCGCGCTCGCCCCCGACCTGCACGACCCGCGCGCGCTCCTCGCCGAGGTGGACGTCGCTCGCGCCCGGGCATCGGGGCGGACGCGTGGGTGGACGGCCGTGCCGCCCCCGTGGTGGACGGCGACCGACACCGTCGCCGGTCGCCGCGCGCTCCCGTCGGGCCGTCGCTGGCTCCTGCGTCACCGCGCCGCCTGAAAGTCGACGTTCTCGTTGCGTGCGGGCCCGCACCACAACGGGAACGTCCACCTCCGCAGACGCGACAGGGGATCAGGCCGGGGTCGGGGTCCGTCCGGCCAGGTCCAACGCCCGCTCGGCGGCGGGGAGGGCGAGGGCGCGGTCGGTCGGCACCAGACCGACCCGGGTACGCCGGTCGAGCAGGTCACCGGCGTCGGCCGCTCCCTCCTCGGCCGCGCCGAAGACCAGCTCGGCCAGGCAGGTCGGCACGCCGTCGGCGACGGGCGCGAGCAGCTCGGCGTCGGGCATGCCGGTGAGCGACCGGGCGGTGGCGAGCACCGAGGGCGCGTCGGCGCCGTACCGGCGGACCAGGCGGGCGGGCACCCCGCGCGCGACCAGGCCGGACAGCTCCTCGCGCGGGGCGGCGCCGAGCAGCGGGAGGCGGGTGGTGACGCAGGGTCCGGCGACCAGGCCGGCGGCGGCGACGGCGGCGTCGACGGCGTCCTCCGCCATCCGCCGGTACGTCGTGAGCTTGCCGCCGACGACGGTCACCACGGTCCGTGCCGTCCCGGCGCCGGTGAGCACGGCGTGACGTCGCGACAGGTCGGCCGTGGACCCGGGGGCGCCCTCGAGCAGGGGCCGCAGGCCGGCGAAGGCGCCGACCACGTCGTCGCGGTGCAGCGAGCGGGACATCGTGGCCGAGACGACGTCGAGCAGGAAGCCGATCTCGGGCTCGGTCGGCTCGGGCACGTCGGGCACCGGGCCGTCGACCGGCTCGTCGGTGAGGCCGACGTACCGGGTGCCGTCGGGCTGGGGCAGCACCATCACGAAGCGGCTGGTCGAGCCCGGGACGGGCGCGAAGACGGCGGCCGCGAGCCCGGGCAGGGCCTCCTCGCGGAGGACCAGGTGGGTGCCGCGCGAGGGGCGCAGGCGCAGCCCCTCGGTGAGGGTGTCGGCCCAGACTCCGGCGGCGTTGACGACGGCGCGGGCGTGCACGGTGGTCGTGGCCCCGGTGAGCTCGTCGCGCAGCACGACCTCGCGGCCGTCGACCGACAGCACCCGGGCGCGGGTGCGCACGTGCGCGCCCCGGGCGGCGGCGGTGCGGGCGACCGTGGTCACCAGGCGCGCGTCGTCCTCGAGCTGGCCGTCCCAGGACAGGTGGGCGCCGCGCAGCCCGGCCGCGCGCAGCGGCGGGGCGAGGCGCAGCGCCTCGGTGGCGGTGACCCGGCGCGGGCGGGGGAGGACGTCGGCGGGGGGGCGGGCGGCCCGGCGCAGCCAGTCGCCGGCGCGGATGCCGGCGCCGGTGGTGGTGCGCTGCACGGGCGACGAGGCGTCGGTGACGGGCACCAGGTAGGGCATCGCACGCACCAGGTGCGGGGCGGTGGTGCGCATCAGCACGCCGCGCTCGACGGCGCTCTCGTGCGCGACCCCGACCTGGCCGTGGGCGAGGTAGCGCAGCCCGCCGTGCACCAGCTTCGACGACCAGCGCGACGTGCCGAAGGCGAGGTCGTGGGCGTCGACGGCGAGCACCGAGAGCCCGCGGGTGACCGCGTCCAGGGCGGCGCCGGCACCGGTGATGCCGAGCCCGACGACCAGGACGTCGACCTGGGCGGGGGCGTCGGCCAGGCCGGGGGTGATCCGGCGGGCCTCGACCGGGCTCATCGTGCGCTCCCCCTCGAGGTGCTCGAGCCGGGCACCAGGCAGGCGCGGACGACGAGGGCGAGCTCGGCGTCGACCTCCTGCTCGCTCACCCGGTCGTCGACCATCGTGTGCGCGCTGAGCACGAACCCGTGCGCCGCCAGCAGCACGCCGCGGGCGATCGCGACGGGGTTGCCGGCGCGGACCGCCCCGGCCTCCTGCCCGTCGCGCACCGCCTGCTCGAGCACCTCGAGCACGAGGTCCTGCGAGCGGCCGCGGCGCGAGAGCAGGTAGGGCAGCACGAGCTCGGGGTCGACCTCGAGGATGCGGACGAACAGCTCGTTCTCCCGCAGCAGCCGCACGCAGCGCACCACGGTCTCGACCAGGCGGTCGACCGGTCCGTCCGGGAGCGGCGCGTCGTCCGGGCCGGAGGTGAGGGCTGCGGTCACCACGCCGGACCACTCGCGCGTCATCAGGTCGCCGAGGAGCTTCGGCATGTCGGCCCAGGTGCGGTAGATCGTCATCCGGGAGACCCCGGCGCGGCGCGCGACCTCGGTGAGGGTCGTGCGCTTCCAGCCGACGTCGAGCAGCAGGCCGCGGGCGGCGTCGAGGTAGCCGTCGCGGGGATCGCTGGGATCAGGACTATTGTGACGAAGTGACGTCATGTGTAACAGTGTAACGCGTGACCACCACGAGCCACCAGGCCCCGACGACGCCGACCTCTCCCGCGACCCCCGCCGCCCCCACGAGCGAGCGCCCCGAGATGCACCCGACCCGGTGGGGCGACCCCGCCCGGGCGACCGGGCTGCCCGACGGCGCCCGCGGCCTGGTCGAGCTGGCTTTCGGCGTCGACGAGCAGGTCATGGCCACCACGCCCGAGGCGCCGCTGGCCCCGTGCGCGCTGCCGGCCGAGGTGCTCGACGCCCTGCGCACGGCCGTGGGGGACGAGCACGTCCGCACCGACGACGACGTACGACGCCTGCGCACGCGGGGGAAGTCGACGCCCGACCTGCTTCGGGCCCGCGCGGGCGACCTCACGGACGCGCCCGACGCCGTCGTCCGACCGGCCGGCCACCACGAGGTGGCCGCGGTGCTGGCCGTCGCGGTCGAGCACCACGTGGCGGTCGTGCCGTTCGGCGGCGGCACTGCGGTGACCGGCGGCCTGGTCGCCCGGCGGGAGGGGTACGCCGGCGTGGTCAGCCTCGACCTGGTCCGGATGAAGCGGCTGCTGGCCGTCGACGAGACCTCGATGACCGCGACCCTCGAGCCCGGCCTGCGCGGCCCGGAGGCCGAGGCGCTGCTGGCCGAGCACGGGCTGACGATCGGCCACTTCCCCCAGTCGTTCGAGCACGCCACGATCGGCGGGTTCGCCGCCACCCGGTCCTCGGGCCAGTCGAGCGCCGGCTACGGCCGGTTCGACGCGCTCGTCGTGGGCCTGCGCGTCGCCACCCCCCGCGGCGAGGTGCGGCTCGGGTCGTCGCCCGCCAACGCCGCCGGCCCCGACCTGCGCCAGCTGTTCCTCGGCTCCGAGGGCACGTTCGGCGTGCTCACCGAGGTCACCGTGCGGGTGCGTCGCGTGCCCGCGGTGAAGGAGTACGAGGGCTGGCGCTGGCCCGACTTCGCCGCCGGCGCCGACGCGATGCGCACCCTCGCCCAGGCCGGGCTCGCGCCGACCGTGCTGCGCCTCTCCGACGAGCACGAGACCTCGCTCAACCTCGCCGACCCCGACGCGGTCGGCTCCAGCGACGCCTCCGGCTGCCTGATGATCGTCGGCCACGAGGGCGACGCCGACCTGGTCGCCGCCCGTCGTACGGCGGTCGCGGCCGTGCTCGAGGCCCGCGGCGGCACCCCGCTCGGCACCGAGCCGGGCGAGCGGTGGGCGCACGGACGCTTCGACGCGCCGTACCTCCGCGACGCTCTGCTGGACGTCGGTGTCGTCGTGGAGACGCTCGAGACCGCGAGCTTCTGGTCGCGCCGCCAGGAGCTGTACGACGCCGTGCGCGGCGCGCTCGTCGATGCGCTCGGCGACGGCGCGATCGTGCTGTGCCACGTCAGCCACGTCTACGAGACCGGCTGCTCGCTCTACTTCACCGTCGCGGTGAAGGCCGACGCCGAGGACCCGTTCGGGCAGTGGCAGCGCGCCAAGACCGCCGCCTGCGACGCGATCGCCGACCAGGGCGCGACGATCACCCACCACCACGCGGTCGGCACCGACCACAAGCCGTGGCTGACCCGCGAGATCGGCGAGCTCGGCGGCTCGGTGCTCCGCGCGGTCAAGCGCGACCTCGACCCGACCCGCGTGCTCAACCCGGGCGTGCTGGTCCCGTGACCCGCGCCTTCACCTTCCTGGTCAACCCGTCGTCGGGCGGCGGGGCGGCTGCGGGCGCCGTGGTGCCGGTGGCGCGGGTGCTGCGCGACGCGGGCGCCTCGGTCGAGGTGACCTACTCGCCGCACCCCTCGGCGATGCCCGACCTGGTGGCCGAGGCCGTCGGTCGCGGCGACGTGGTCGTCAGCGTCGGCGGCGACGGCATGCTCGCCTCGCTCGCCGGACCCGTCTCCGCCGAGGGCGGCACGCTCGGGCTGGTGCCCGCCGGTCGCGGCAACGACTTCGCCCGGATGCTCGGGCTGCCCACGCTGGACGCCGACGGCCCCGAGGCGGTCGCGCGGGTGCTGCTCGACGGCACGGTGCGTCGTACGGACCTGGTCGGCTGGCACGGCGGCGGTGCCGCGTCCGGGGAGCAGCGAGTGGTCGCGGGCTCGGTGTACGCCGGCATCGACGCCCGCGCGGCGGCGTACGTGCACCGCATGCACCGGGTGCCGTCGCGCCTGCAATACCCGTGGGGCGCGGTGCGCGCCGTGGCGACGTACCGCCCGATGGGGCTGGAGGTCGTCGTCGACGGAGCCGCGCACCGGCTCACCGCGGCGCTCGTGGTCGTCGCCAACTCCGGCTGGTACGGCAAGGGCATGCACGTGGCTCCCGGCGCGGTCGTCGACGACGGGCT
The DNA here is from genome assembly GCA_002729525.1 of Nocardioides sp. Classification (GTDB taxonomy): domain Bacteria; phylum Actinomycetota; class Actinomycetes; order Propionibacteriales; family Nocardioidaceae; genus Nocardioides. The sequence goes on along the minus strand of PBYI01000049.1, from coordinate 30,106 downwards.
GCTGGACGTCGTGGCCGTCGAGGCGGCGTCGCGGTCGGCGCTGCTGCGGGCCTTCCCGTCGATCTACGACGGCTCGCACGTCGAGCGGCCCGAGGTCACCGTGCTGCGTGGCAAGCGCGTCGAGCTGCGCGCCGACCCGGCCGGTCGGGAGGCCGGCGTACCGGTCGGGGGCGACGGCGAGCCGCTGGGCGAGCTGCCCGGGCTGGGCCACGCGCCGGCCGTGGCCGAGGTGCTGCCGGCGTCGCTGTCGGTGCTCGTCGGCTGAGCCCGGACGGACCCGCAGCGGCGGGGAGCGAGACCCGCACTCCCTCGGGGTGATGGGTCGTGGCGCGGTCTCGAGGACCGTGTGGCCACTCCGGGTTCGGGTCTCGCTCCCCTTCGCTGACTCCATTCCACCGCGTCCGGGCGCCGCGCACGAGAGCCGAACGGCCCCTTGAACCGCGTCGATCTGCCCTCTTGACCTGGGTGCTGGAGAGGGGACGGGTGTCGCTGCGGGGTGTCGCTGCGGGATGTCGGTGGCAGGCTCGGGACGTGAGTGTCCACCCCCTCGACCTGGTCGGCGGCGCGGCGGCCGCCGGAGCGGCGTCGATGTGGCTGCCCCAGGCCGCCCGGGCGGTCCGGGTGCGCCGTCGCGACCCGGGGGCGCTCGCCGGCATCAGCCTGGCGACGTACGCCGTCGCGGTGCTCTTCAACGCGCTGCTGCTGGTCTACGGGCTGGCGGAGCACGCCGTCCCGGTCGTCGTCGCGGGCGCCGTCAACCTGCTCTGTGCGGGCGTGATCGTCGCGGTGGTGCTGCCGGCGAGGACGACCGGCCGGGCGGGTGCCCGATGAGCATCGCGGTGCTCGGCGTCCTGGTGACCGTGGTCGACGTCGCCCAGTTCGCGCCCCAGGCTCGGCGGACCCTGCGGCTGCGGCACGACCCGGCCGCGCTGCGCGGGCTCAGCCCGGTGACCTGGTCGCTGGTCACCGCGCAGGGTCTCGCCTGGGTGGTCTACGGGCTCGGCGAGGGGCTCTGGGCGGTGTGGCTGCCGAACCTCGTGATCACCCCCGTCGCCGCCCTCGTGCTCGGGCTGCGGCTGCGTGTCGGCCGGCCCTCGGTGCGGTAGTCCCCCGCGACGCCCCGCTCAGGCGTCGAACGACCACACCAGCAGCTCGGTCGGCACGGCGGCCCGCACCTCGCGCTCGGGCTCGTCGACGAACCGGAACGCGTCGCCCTCGGCCACCGGCTCGGCCAGCGACGAGCGCAGCAGCGCACCCCGGGCGACGTACACGTGCGTGCGCGGCCCCGCGGGCACCACGACGGTCTCCAGCGCGTCGAGCCGGGCGACCGACAGGCGCGCCCCGGGGAACGGCTCGCACGCGGTGACCAGCCCGGCGCCGGGGACGGCCGCCTCGACCGCCGACACGACGTACGACGACGTACGCCGCTCCGCCGCCTCCGAGCCCGGCGGGGCAGCCAGCCACACCTGCACGAACCGGGTCTGCGGGGCGGCCGCGACCTCGGTGTGCTCGACGCCGTCGCCGGTGGTCAGCCAGGCGACCGACCCGGCGGGCACGACCGTCGGCACGCCGCCGCCGTGGGTGTGCGCCAGCGCGCCGGAGACCACCCAGGTGACGATCTCGACGTCACGGTGCCGGTGCGCCTCGAAGCCGGTGCCGTCGCGCAGCAGGTGGTCGTCGTGGCAGACCATCGGGCCGAAGCGCGCCTCGCCCGCGTCGTAGGAGTCACCGAAGGCCAGCGAGTGGCGGGTGATGCGCCCGGGAGCGCGTTCGGCGAAGCGTCCGGAACCCCGGCGGATCTCGACCGTCACGGGCATGATTGTCGCGTGCCGCCCCCCGCGACGGAGATCCAGCCCGCCCTGCCGCCGGGGTTCGTGCTGGGCGTGACCTCCTCGGCGTGGCAGATCGAGGGCGCCGCCGACCGCGACGGCCGCGGCCCGAGCATCTGGGACACCTTCTCCCGCGTCCCGGGCGCCGTCACGACCGAGCGCCGCGCCGACCCGACCGGCGACCGCGCGGCCGGGCACTACGACCGGGTCGAGGAGGACGTCGAGCTGCTGCGCCACCTCGGCGTGGGCGCGTACAAGTTCTCCATCTCGTGGTCGCGGGTGGTCCCGGAGGGTCGCGGCAGCATCAACCGCGCCGGCCTCGACTTCTACGACCGGCTCGTCGACCGGCTCCTCAACGCGGGGATCTCGCCGACCGCCGCGCTCCACCACTGGGCCCTGCCGCAGGCGCTCGAGGACGACGGCGGCTGGCTCAACCGTGCCACCACCGACGCCTTCGCCGAGTACGCCGCCGTGGTCGCCGACCGGCTCGCCGACCGGGTCGGCGCGTGGGTGCCGATCGACGCCCCGAACGTGCAGATGATGTACGGCTACGTCGACGGGTTCCAGGCGCCGGGGTGGCAGCTCGGGTTCGACGCGCTCTCGGTCGCCCACCACCTGCTGCTCGGCCACGGCCACGCGGTCGCCGCCCTGCACGCCGCCGGTGCCACCCAGGTCGGCTGCAGCAACCACCACGCCCCGATGTGGCCGGCCTCCGACGACGAGGCCGACGTCGGGGCCACCAAGCTCGTCGACCAGCTCTGGAACGGCCTCTTCATGGAGCCGATGCTGCTGGGGCGCTACCCCGTCGACCTCGCCGAGCTGATGACCGACCTGTGCGCGCCGGGCGACCTCGCCACGATCCGCCAGCCGCTCGACTTCTACGGCCTGTCCTACTTCCGGCCGATGAAGGTCGCCGCGACGGCGGCGGACGAGGACGCCGACGTGCCGTGGAAGCTGTTGCTCCCGCTGGGCCACGACCAGACCGAGAGCGGCTGGGCGATCGTCCCGGAGGCGCTGCGCGAGTGGCTGATCACCACCCGCGCCCGGTTCCGCGCCGCGCTGCCGCCGCTGGTCGTCACCGAGTGCGGCGCGTCGTACGGCACCGAGCCGGACGCGTCGGGAGTCGTCGACGACACCGAGCGCAGCGCCTACCTCGCCGCGCACCTGCAGGCCGTCTCCGAGGCCGCCCAGCGCGGGGTCGACGTCCGCGGGTTCTACGCCTGGACCTTCCTCGACGGGCACTGCTGGCAGCGTGGGTACGACGAGCGCCTCGGCCTGGTCCACGTCGACTTCGACACCCTGGAGCGCACGCCCAAGGCGTCGTACGACTGGTACGCCTCGGTCATCGCCGCGCAGACTCGCTCGGTCGGCTGAGGGCTCCTTCCGGCCCGGGCCGGCGGCGGGTGTCCGATCCGCGGCCGGGCGGACGTCGTACGGGTGGAGGCGCCCAGCGGGGCGCCGGGACGAGGAGGACACCGTGCAGTACCTGATCGCCGTCATCGACAGCGACACCGGCGCGACCGGGTCGGCCACCGATGACGAGATGGCCGCCGTCGGCGCCTTCAACGACGGCCTGCGCGAGCGCGGGCAGTGGGTCTTCGCCGGCGGGCTCGCCGACCCGACGACCGCCACCGTCGTCGACGACCGTGACGGCGCCTGCGTGGTGAGCGACGGGCCGTTCGTGGAGACCAAGGAGTACGTCGCGGGCATCTGGGTCGTCGAGGCCGCCGACCTCGACGTGGCGCTCAAGCTGGCTGCCGACGGGTCGCGGGCGTGCCACCGCCGGGTGGAGGTGCGTCCGTTCCTGTGAGCACCTCGGCCGAGGCCGCGCTCGTCCGCGCCCACCGCGACGAGTGGGGCCTGTGCGTGGCGACCCTGAACCGGCGCTACGGCGACCTCGACGTGGCCGAGGAGGCGGTGGCGGAGGCGTTCGCCCGGGCGGTGGAGCGGTGGCCGGTCGACGGGGTGCCCGACCGGCCGGGCGCGTGGCTGACCACGACGGCGCACCGGGTCGCGCTGGACCGCTTGCGCCGCGAGGGCCGGCGCGACGAGAAGCACCGGGCGGCCGCGGTGCTGGGCGGTGACGCGGCGGGTCCGGCCGAGCCGCTCGGGGTGGTCGACGACCCGCGGCTGCGCCTGCTGTTCACGTGCTGCCACCCCGCGCTCGCGATGCCGTCCCGGGTGGCGCTGACGCTGCGGATGGTCGGCGGCCTGACGGTGCCCGAGATCGCGCGGGGACTGCTGGTGGGGGAGTCCGCGACCGCGCGGCGGATCACGCGGGCCAAGGACAAGATTCGCGCGGCCGGTATCCCGTACCGGGTGCCGGACGCCGACGACCTGCCCGCGCGGGTCTCGGGCGTGCTCGCGGTGCTGTTCCTGGTCTTCAACGAGGGCTACCTCGCCACCGGCGCCGACACCGACCCCGTACGCCGCGACCTCACCGCCGAGGCCGTCCGGCTCACCCGGCTCCTGCGCGAGCTGCTCCGCGGGCTGCGGATGGACGACGGCGAGGCGACCGGCCTGCTGGCGCTGATGCTGCTCACCGAGGCCCGCACGGCGACCCGGGTCGACGACGACGGCGTGCTCGTGCCGCTCCCCGAGCAGGACCGGACGCGGTGGGACCCCGTGCTGCTGGGGGAGGGTCAGGCTCTGGTGCGTGAGCGGCTCGCTGCGGTCGCCGCCAGCGGGGTGGGTCCGGGTCGCTACCAGCTGCTCGCGGCGGTCAACGCCGTGCACACCTCCGCCCGGTCGGTCGAGGAGACCGACTGGGCGCAGGTGCTGGCCCTCTACGACCGGCTGCTGGCGCTCGACCCGTCACCCGTGGTCGCGCTCAACCGGGCGGTGGCGGTCGCCGAGGTGTCGGGGCCGGCCGCGGCGCTGGAGCTCGTCGAGGCGCTCGCGGGCGACCTCGGCGGCTACCACGCGCTGCACGCCACCCGCGCCCACCTGCTCGACCGGCTCGGGCGCACCGACGACGCGCGGGCGGCGTACGAGGCGGCGATCGAGGTGGCCGGCAACACCGCGGAGACGGCGTACCTCACCCGCCGGCGGGACACGCTCGACGCCGGCTCAGGTGGTTGAGCCCGACCGAGCGCCAGCGAGGGAGGTGTCGAAACCCCGGTCACGGACGCGCCGACGGGGCGGTAGTCCCTTACACAAATCATGTCTCCGGGCGAGAAATCCTTGATTTGCGTGAGGGACTATCGCGAATCGGCGCCCCTCACACGGAGTGCCGCCGCCCCAGCACCGCACCGACACGGTCGACGTCCAGCGGCTCCCCGAGCCAGTCGTGCAGCCCGGCGAGGTGCGCCGGCCCCTGCGACCACTCCTCGAACCGCACGGCGTACGCCGCGTCGCCGAGGTCGGCGAGCAGGGCGCCGAACCGCTCCTCGGTCGCGGCGAGCAGCGCGGCGTTCTTGGCCCGCTGGGCGGCCCCGAACCACCCCGCGCGCTCCATCGAGTCGAGCACGGCGGCGTGGTCGCGGGTGTTCACGACGAACCGGACGCCGGGCAGCAGCTCGCGCAGGAAGGCGACGTACGCCGGGAGGTCGTCGTGGTACCAGCGGACCTCCTTGAAGCCGACGACGCGCGTGTCCGGCTCCGGCCGCAGCACCGTGTCGATGGCCAGCCCGCGCAGCGCGGCGAGCGACCGGTCGGCCGGGAAGTCGCCCACGCCGAACCACGGGTGGGTCGGGTCGCGGAACGCCCGCGGCGGACCGCCCGGCCGTTCCTCGGTCATCGCCCGGTGGAAGCCGTGCAGGTGGCGCAGGGCTGCGCGGTTCTCGCCGCGCACGAGGTAGCCGGGGAGGCTGTTGAGCACCCCCTGGAGCAGCGTCGAGCCGGACCGGCCGTAGGTGACGACGACGAGGTAGCCGAGGTCGCCGAGCGCGTCGGTGTCGCCGAGCCGGCGCCGCAGCCGGCGCACCCGCGCGCGGAGCCGGCGTACCTGCTCCTCCGGCGCGTCGGCCTGACCGTCGCCCTGCCCGTCAGCCACGGCTCACCGGCGGCGCAGCACGTAGCGGGTCTGCCCGTCGGTCTCGACGGCGTACGTCATCTCGCTCACCGCGAGGCCGGCGTCGAGGAACGTCTGCTCGAGGAACCGCCGGTCGTAGCGCACGCAGTGCAGTGCACCCGACCACTCGCCGCTCCAGCCGCCGGGGGCGTAGTCGGCGGGGTTCTCGACGCAGTCGGGCACCTCGTCCTCGACGAACACGGTGACCATCGCCCGGCCCTCCGGCGCGAGCAGCCCCGCGATCGTGGCGGTGTACCCGGCGACGTCGTCGGCGAGCATGTGGCTGAAGACGGAGTAGGCGTGGAAGACGTCGACGCTGCCCGGCTCGCCCGGGATGGCGTACGCCGTGCTCTGCGTCGGCGTGCCCTCGGGCCGGTAGCGGGCGTTGGCGTCGTCGACGAGCGTGAACCGGAACGGCCCGCCGGCGAGGTGCTCCTGGCACCAGGTGACGAGCGGCTCCTGCACGTCGACGCCGTGGTAGTCGGCGACCTCGCCCATCAGGTGCTTGATGCCGACGGCGAGCCGGCCGGCGCCGCAGCCCCAGTCGAGCACCCGCTTGCGACGACCGAGCCCGGCGCGCTGCCGCAGCGTCCGCGCGTCCCGCACGCCGGCGGCCACGAACGCCGCGTCCTTCTTGAAGTGCCTCCCGCCCATCCGCAGCTCGTACGGCGGCAGCGGGATGCTCGGGTCGGGCGTCACGTCGGGGCCGGGGTTCACGGGCGGGAGTCTAGGTGGGTCGTCGCCGGTGTCCGTGCGCAGGAAACTTGCGCTCCTGGGCGAATCCTTCCCTCCGGAGGTGCGAGCTCCATCAGGTACCCGGTGAAACTCACCCCCGCCCCAGCCGCGCCAGCACCACGTCCAGCAGCAGCTCGGCCCGCGCGTCGAAGGAGTGCTCGGCGACCACGTGCTCAGCCACCCGACGTCGTACGTCGTCCGCGGGCTGGCCCGTCCACCCGCCGGAATCGCCCGAGGGCACCGCGAGTCGCGCCAGGTCGGCCGGGGTGCGCCAGACGACCGGGTCCCAGCCGTCCACCCTGAGCGACTCCCCGAGCGATTCACGCAGCCCCGCCACGTCGTCGACCACCAGCCGCCCGCCGACGGCGAGCACGTCGAGCACCCGGTTCGACACGAACCCCGCCGCCGCCATGTCGGCGTGGTGGTCGGCGAGCACGACACCCGCGCCGGCGTACAGCGCGGGGAGGTCGGTGTTGGCGACCCGGTCGGCCACGGCGTCGACGCCGAGCTCGTCCCACCCCGCACCCACCACGTCGAGCGGTACGCCGGCCTCCCGAGCGGCGGCCACGACCGGACGCATCCCGCCGCGCGCGTTGCCGACGAACAGCACCCGCCCCGCACCGGGGGCGTCGCCCCCGAGTGGGCGCACACCCGGGTGGAAGCGCGACGCGTCGGTCGCCTGGAGCAGGCACGCGATGCCGAGGTGGGCCCGGTCCGCGGCCCAGGCGGCCGAGGCGGCGTACACGAGGTCGAAGCCGAGGAGCTCCTCGTCGGTCACGTCGTCGGGGTGGCTGATGACCCAGAGCAGGTTGAGCACGCCCGGCACCGGCGCGACCGGCTCCAGCCCGCGCAGCACCAGCACCACGTCGGCGTCCCGGGTGGACCGCGAGCGGGTCTCGGGGTGGTCGATCTCGACGCGCTGGCCGAGGTGCACCAGCGCGTCCGCCAGCGACCGGGCGAAGTGCCAGTCGCCCCACCGGCGGCCGATCGGGGCAGCGGTCGCGGCGACGTCGATCGACCAGCTCAGCGCCGGCCGGCCGGTCATCACCACGGCTCCGCCGGCGCGCTCGGCGAGCGTGTCCCAGTCGGGTCCGGACGGCGCCGCCAGGGACGGCGTGCCGCGCACCCACGAGGACGCGGCCAGCACCCGGCGACCCTCGACCACCGCACCGCCGGACACCCGCCGCGCCTCCACGCCGGCGTACCGCCCGGGCAGCGCCAGCCCGTCCAGCCGGTCGGTCGTCGACGTCGGCCGACCCACCGACACCGGCGCCGCGACCGTCAGGTCGGCGCCCAGCACCAGCGGCTGGGCCGCCGCCACACCGGGCCCCTCCAGCGCGGCCAGGAGCGCCGGCAGCCACGGCCAGCCGGGCGGCAGCACGTCGTCGTCGACCTCGACCACGACACCGTCGTCCGGCGCCGGCATCACCGACGCCCCCACGTGCACCCGCGGCCGGTCGGCCGCCACCGCCTCCAGCACCCGCCGGTACGACGGGGGCAGCTCGGCGCCCAGCGGCACGACGACGTCGGTGTCGCGCCCCAGCGCCCGGACCCACCGCACCGTCCGCGCCAGGTGCGCGGCCGGCAGCACCACCACCACGTCGCCGAGCGCAGCGCGCTCGACCGGCTCGGGCAGCAGCGCCGCCGGGTCGTGGTCGGGCCCGGTCGCCCAGTCCTCGAGCGGACCCAGCGCGTCGGTGTCGACGCAGGGGTGCGGACCACGGGGGCGGGCGCCGGGCCGGGCCAGCCACGCCGACAGCGGATCCGGCGCGTGCTTGCGCCAGCCGCCGGTCGGCCAGACCCAGTCGGGCTCCAGCAACGGGTACGGCGAGGCGCCGGCAGGCCGCGCGTCCGAGACCCAGTGCGCGGCCGCCTCCTCGCGGGAGGCGAAGGTGCGATCCACCTGCGCGGCGTACCACCCGACGTCCAGCAGCGGGCTCGCCAGTACCAGCGCGTACGCGTCCTGCTCGCTCAGCCTCCGCCCCGGCACCCGCGCCAAACTACGGTGTGCGGCGTGGGCACCGCACGCGGAACGGACGAGGACGTCGCCGACACGCTCGTCGCCCGGGCCCTCGACGGCGCCCGCCGGCCCGCGCTGGTGCTCCGCGCCGACGCAGCCGACGCAGCCGGCACGCCGCGCCCGACCGACGACGGGGTCACCACGGTCCCGCCCGGCGACCTTCCGGCGGCACCCGACGGCGCGTCCTGGCGCACCGTCGTCCTGGTCGCCGACGACCCTGCCGACCTGCGCCGCCTCGCGCCGGTCGTCACGGTGAGCGGCACCGGCTGGGCGCGCGAGGTCGCCGTCGTCGTACGCCGTGCCGACACCCCGCTGACCTGGGCCGACCCCTCGCCCGGGCCGACGGCCCCGGCGGTCCGGCGCCCCGAGCGGGTCGAGTCGGTCCTCGCCCACGGCGGCACCCTGCTCACTGCCACCCTCGACCGCCGCGGCGACGTAGGCGCCGTCCTCACCGCCGTCGCGCTCGCCGCCGGCACCACCCGCGCCACCACCGGCGACCCCGACGTCGGCGTCCACAACCCTGTCGGTTTCCGGCGGCGGTGGACCCGCGACCACGTCGACCTCGACCCCCGCGCTCCGCTCACCCCGGCCCTCGTCGCCGGGCTCCGCGACGCCCGCGGTGTCCGGGTGCCGCCCGACGCCGACCCCCGGACCGTGCAGGGCCTGGCCATGGCCGGCGTACCGCTCGTGCGCCCCGGCGACGACGACGTGCCCGACGACGCGCTCGCCCGCGAGGAGCGCTCGGTCGCCCAGCGGCGCACGGCCCTGGTCGCCCACGCCCACGACTCCGGCTGGCGCGCACCGACCGTGTCGGTCCTCCTCGCCACCCGCCGCCCGGCGATGCTCGGCCACGCCCTCGCCCAGGTCGCCCGGCAGCGCCTCGCCCTGCCGGGCGCGGCGATCGAGGTCGTCGTCGCCCCGCACGGGTGGGACGCCGACGAGACCGAGATCACCGCCGCGCTCCCGCGCACGCCGTACGTCGTCCGCCCGGTCGCCGCGGACGCGCCGCTCGGCGCGGTGCTCCAGGAGGCGACGGACGCCGCCTCCGGTGACGTGCTGCTCAAGCTCGACGACGACGACTGGTACGGCCCCGACGTGGTCACCGACCTGCTGCTCGCCCGGCGCTACTCCGGCGCGACGCTCGTCGGCATGCCGGCCGAGCTGGTGCGGGTCGTGCCCGCCGACGCGACGGTGCGGCGCAAGGGCCCGAGCGAGAACTTCGGCACCCTCGTCGCCGGCGGCACGATGCTGATCGGGGCCGCCGACCTGCGCGCGCTCGGCGGCTGGCGGCCGGTCCCGCGGCACGTCGACGCCCGGCTGCTCGACGACCTCCTCGCCGCCGGCGGCACGGTCTACCGCACGCACGGGCTCGGCTACCTGCTGCGCCGCGAGGCCGACGGCCACACCTGGGACCCCGGCACCGACTACTTCCTGCGGCCCGACTCCCTGCTCGACCGCTGGGCCGGCTTCCGCCCGCCGCCGTCGGTCGGCATCGTCGAGCAGGCAGGATCGACGCCGTGACCACAGGGACGCCCGCGACCGGCGAGCTGTACCGCCACCAGCCCCGCGTACGCCGCAACGGCTGGCAGGCGGTCGACGTCCCCGCCGTCGGCGACCCGGCGTGGACGCCGACGCTCACCGTCACGGTCGTGGTGCCGGCGTACCGGCCCGGGCCGCTGCTGCCGGTGGTGCTCGCCGCGCTCGCGGGCCAGCGCTACCCGGCGCACCTGCTGGAGGTCGTGGTCGCCGACGACGACCCCGACACCCGGCTGGACGTGGACGACCTGCCCGAGGTGCGGCCCGAGCGCACCCGGGTGGTGCGCGTCGACGAGGTCGTCCCGGGCGGCTGGGGCCGGGCGGCCGCCTGCCACGCGGGCGCGCTGGTGGCCGACGGTGCGGTGCTGCACTGGCTCGACGCCGACATGCTCCCCGAGGCCGACGAGGTCGCGGCGCAGGCGCGGTGGCACCACGTGGTCGACCACGCGGCGGTGCTCGGCCACAAGTGGTTCGTCGACGCCGCGCCGGCGCTCGCCCGCACGCCCGACGAGATCCGCGCGGCGGTCGCCGACGGGACCGTCGGGTCGTGGTTCGACGGTGCGGAGCGGACGCCGCACACCTGGGTGGAGGAGATCTACGAGCGCACCGACCGGCTGCGGGAGGCGGGCTGGTTCGCGCTGCGCACCCACACCGGCGCCTGCGCGTCGGTGGGGCGCGACCTCTACCTCGACGCCGGCGGCATGGACACCACGCTGCGCCTCGGCGAGGACATCGCCCTCGGCGCCCGGCTCGGTGAGGCCGGCGCGGTCTTCGTGCCCGACGACGACGCCCGCAGCTGGCACCTGGGGATGTCGACCGTGATGGGCCGCCGGGTCGCGGTCAACACCTACAACGACCCTCACCACGCCGACGGGTCGCCGGTGCTGCGCGCCAAGCGCTACCCCGGGCGCACCTACGCCGTCCCCTACCTCGAGGTCGTCCTCGACGCCCGCGACCACGTGCAGGAGCAGGTCGCCGCGTGCGTCGACGCCGTCCTCGCCTCCTCGCTGCACGACCTCGCCGTCACCCTCGTCGGTCCGTGGTCGCGGCTCACCGACGCGCGGGCCACCGTGCTGGACGACGCCCTCGTCGACGTGCGCATCCTGCACGCCACCTACCGGAACGAGCCCCGGGTGCGGCTGGTCGAGCCGGGTGCGGTGCCCGACCGTTCCGACGCGCCCTTCCGGCTCACGCTGCCCGACGCCGTGGCCGCCCCGCAGGTCGACGCCCTCGAACGCCTGCTGCTCCACCTCGAGCACACCCACGACGGACTGCGCCTCCTGCATCTGCCCGGCGGTAGCACCGCCCGGCTGGAGCGCACCGCCGCCCTCTCCCGCGCCCGCCGGCTCGTGGCGCCCGACGAGCACCTCGACGACGTCCTCGACCAGGTCGCCGGTGTCGAGGAGCTCTCCGCCTCCCGTGCGGGCTTCCTGCCCTCCTACGACGTCGCCCCGGTCAACTACCCGCGCACGGGCGGGCCGGCGCTGTCGTCCGAGGACGCGTGGGCGCGGGCGGGCAAGCAGCTCGGGCTGCCGGACGCCTGACGCTCTCCGCCGTGCGCTCTCCGAAAGGCTGAACGAAGTCGGGTTGCGGCTGCATCTGCCCAGGTCGCGGATCGCCGATCCGGACTTCGTTCATCCTTTCCGAACACGCACGGGGTCGGGGACGCGCAAGCGAGGCAGCGGCCACGCCCTAGGCTGGTCGACCGTGGCGGAGAGTGCGGTCGAGTCAGTGGTGCCGCAGAAGCGGCGGGTCGTCTTCGTCGTCGGGTCCGGGCGCAGCGGCACCAGCACGGTCGCCGGCGCGCTCCAGGCGCTCGGCATGCACGTGCCGCAGCCCGAGGTGGTCGCCGACGAGACCAACCCGAAGGGCTTCGGCGAGCCGCAGTGGGTGGTCGACCTGCACACCGAGCTGCTCGGCCGCTGCAACGTGCAGGTCTCCGACTCCCGCCCCACCGCCTGGTACGACGCCGGCAAGCTGGCGCACCTCGAGCGGCTGCGCACCCGCCTGTCGACGTGGCTGGAGGAGCAGTTCGTCGAGGCCGGCGACGCCCCCGAGCTGGTCGTGAAGGACCCGCGGCTGGCGTGGTTCGTGGGCCTGTGGCGCTCGGCTGCGCTGCGCTGCGACGCGGTGCCGTCGTACGTCACGATGCTCCGGCCGCCGGCCGAGGTCGTCGGGTCCAAGCAGCGCTACTACACCGCCAAGGCCGGCGAGGTGCAGCGCACCGCGGCCTGGATCAACATGATGCTGCACACCGAGCGCGCCACCCGCGGCTCGGCCCGCGCCTTCGTCCGGTACGCCGACCTGCTCGACGACTGGACCGTGCCCGTCTTCGGCTTCGGTCAGCGCTTCGACCTCGCCGCCGTCACCACCGCGCAGGCCAACGACATCCGCAAGGTGCACTCCTTCATCGACCCCAGCCTGCGCCGCGTGCAGCTCACCTGGGACGACCTCGAGGTCCCGAAGCGGCTCGTCGAGCTCGCCGATGCGACCTGGGAGCAGCTCGACCTGCTCGCGACGCCCGACGGCGACGTCCCGGCCGTGCACGACGAGCTCGACAAGATCCGCGCGGCGTACGCCGAGACCTACGAGGAGGCGGAGGCGATCGCGCAGTCGACCGCCGTCGCGTCCTACCGCGAGGGCGTCGCCTCGGCGCCCGCCGCGGCCGGCCCCGCTGCCCCGGGCACGAGCGGTGCCGAGCGGGTGCCGCACGCGGTCCGCGCGATGGTGCCGGCCGGCGCCCGCCGCGGGCTGCGCAAGGCGCTGGGACGCGAGCGGCCCGAGCAGGCCCAGCCCGGGCAGGGCTGACGCGTGGCGACCCGAGGGGCCGACATCGCCTGCCGCGAGGGCGACCCGACGTACGACGTCCGCTGGCCGTGGAACCACCGCGACGAGACGCCGTCCCGGCCCGGCCTGACCTGCGTGTTCCGAGTCAAGGACGAGGCCCGCAACCTGCCCTGGGTGCTGCCGCCGGTGTTCGAGGCCGTCCAGCACGTCGTGCTCGTCGACAACGGCTCGACCGACGGCACGGCCGAGGTGGCCGCCCGGGTCGCGGAGGAGTGCGGGGCCGCAGACCGGTTCACCGGGACGACGTACCCCTTCAGCGTCAGCCGGGCGGGCACCGAGCACCTGGAGACGCCACCGGACTCGGTGCACTCCCTCACGCACTTCTACAACTGGTCGTTCAGCCACGTCGGCACCGACTACTCGATGAAGTGGGACGGCGACATGGTGCTGACGCCCGAGGGCGTCGGCGTGCTGCGCGACCTGGCCTGGCAGCTCGAGGGCACCGGATCGGTCGTCGCGATCCCGCGGCACCCGCTGTCGGTGGTGAGCGAGCGGGAGGCGTGGCTCGACCTGGGGTTCAAGTTCCTGGAGCCGTGGGTCTACCCGATGGGGCCCGACTTCACCTTCGTGAAGGCGTTCGAGTGGGAGGTGCGCGAGTTCCCGGCGACCTCCGAGCGGATCGTGGCGCCCGAGGGTCTGGTGGTCGAGCTGAAGTGGCTCGACGCCGACGAGTTCGCGCACTGGACCTCGCGCGGCGACTTCGCCAACAGCCGGGTGCCCCGCAAGCGCCGCGAGTGGGAGGTCTACTCCGCGCTCGTCGAGGGCCGCGGCGACACCGTGCCGGGGCTGGTGCGGATCGAGGCGCCCGAGGGTGTCCACGTCGTCGACCATGTGGTCAACACCTGGCTGCCGCGCGCCGAGCGGCCGCTGGTCCGCCGCGTCCCGCGGGACTGAGCGTGGGTTCGGGCGGGGCTCCGGCCGTGGGGTCGGGCGGGGGCTCGGGCGTCGTGCCGCCGATCGTCGCGACCTTCCTCGGCCGCGAGTCGGGGGCGGTGCTGCTGCCGCCGGACGGCTCGCTCGCCGCCGGCGCCTACCCGCGGGTGGCGGTCGTGCTGCCTGCCTCCGGTGGCGTTGCTGTGTACGACGGCGAGGGCGGCAGCGGCGGCAGTGTGCGCGCCACGGTCGTCGGCGTGCTGGTCGCCGAGCCGGACGTCGCCCCGGTGCCGGAGCCGCGGCCGGAGTGGCCGCCGCTGGTCGCCCAGCGCGCCACGCGCGTGCCGGCGGGCTGGTGGCTGGTGCTGCGGTTCGCCCGGCCGGTCGACGTGACCGGGCCGACCGGCGTGGTCGCTGCCGTGGGACGTGCGCTCGCCGGCGGGCGACCCGGCCGGCTGGTCGTGCCCCGCGCCGACCCGGCGGCGTACGACGTACGACGGGTCAACCCGGCGGGCTGGCGCGCCGAGGTCGACGGGCCGGTGCTCGACCTGGCCGACGCCGTGCCCGCGGACGTGACCCCGGCCGTCGTCGCCGGTCTGCGGGACGCACGGGGCGTGCGGGCGACGACCTGGTCGCCCGAGGTCGCGCACCGGGTGGCCGGGCTGGCGCTGGCGGGCGTGCCGGTCGTGGCTGCTCCCGGTGTCGACCTGCCCGCGCCGTGGGCCGGGCTGCTGGACGCCCCTGTCGGCGGGAGCGAGTTGGACGACGAGGTCGCGCGCGAGGAGCACTCGGTGCTGCTGCGGCGGGTGGGGTTCGAGGTCGCGGTGGGCGGGGCGGTCCCGTGGCCGACGGTGTCGGTGGTGCTCGCGACCCGGCGGCCCGAGCTGCTCGACCACGCCCTGGCACAGGTGGCGCGGCAGGTGCTGCCGGCCGGTGCCCCCGGGCTGGAGCTGGTCCTGGCGCCGCACGGGTACGACGTCGAGGCCGCCCGCGTGCGCGCGGCCGTCGGCCCTTCGGTGACCGTGCAGGTGGTGCCGTCGTCGGAGCAGACCGTCTTCGGGACGGTGCTCGACCGCGCCTCGTCCGCGGCCTCCGGCGACCTGGTCCTGAAGATGGACGACGACGACTGGTACGCGCCGGAGTTCGTCGCCGACCTGCTGCGCGCCCGCGCCTGCTCCGGCGCCGCGCTCGTCGGGACGCCGCCGGAGTGGCACTACCTCGCCGGCCCCGACCTCACCGTCCGCCGCGGGCACACCTCCGAGCACCACGCGTCGTTCGTCGCCGGCGGCACGATGCTCGTCGAGCGCGACCTGCTCCGCGAGGTCGGCGGCTGGTGGCCGGTGCCCCGCTCGGTCGACGCCGCGCTGCTCGCCGACGTACGGGCGGCCGGCGCCACGGTCTACCGCACCCACGGCTACGGCTACCTGCTGCGACGCGAGACGGGCGGCTCCGCCGACGCCGCGCACGCCCACACCTGGCGCGCCGAGCTCGACGAGCTGCTCGCACCCGAGCGGACCCGGGCGACGTACGACGGGTTCGCGCCCTCGCGGCTGCTGGGACTCGGTCCCGCAGATTCACCGGCCGGCCGGTGAACCTGACGCTGGTAGTACGAAACTTCGTACGACGAGGAGCAGTTTCACCGGTCGGCCGGTGAAACTTGCACCGGCAGACCTCACCCCAGCGCCCGAGCCACCCGCCGCACGATCTCGCCCAGCCGAGCCTCACTCGTCGCGAAGTTGATCCGCGCGTGCCCCTCGAGCCCGGGGTGGTAGTCGTGCCCGGCGTTCAGCGCCACCCGCCCGCGCTCGAGCGCGACGGCGGCGGGGTCGGCGTGCCCGTAGGCCCGCAGGTCGACCCAGGCCAGGTACGTCGCCTCGATCGGGCGCACCCGGGCGAGCGGCAGGTGCTCGGCGAGCAGCGACACCAGCAGGTCCCGGCGGGCGGCCAGCACCGAGCGCAGGTCGTCGAGCCACGCGTCGCCGTGGGTGTACGCCGCCAGCGAGGCCTCCACCCCGAGCACCGACCAGGAGTCGTTGCGGGCGAAGGGTGCCGCCATCAGCCGCTCGTGCAGCGCCCGGTCGGCGGTGACCACCTGCGCGCACTTGAGCCCGGCGACGTTGAACGCCTTGGACGCGGCCACCACGGCGACGGCGTGCGACGCCGCACCCTCGACCGACAGGTACGGCACGTGCTCGCGGCCGTCGAGCACCAGCGGCGCGTGGATCTCGTCGGAGACGACGAACGCGTCGTACCGCAGCACCAGGTCGCGCACCGCCTCCAGCTCGTCGCGGGTGAACGCCCGGCCCCACGGGTTGTGCGGCTGGGTGAGCAGCAGCGTGCGGGCGCCGGCGCGGAAGTGGTGCTCGAGCTGGTCGAGGTCCAGCTCGGCGCGCTCGGCGTCCGGGTCGAGCACCAGGTCGACCCGCTCCCGCCCGCAGATCGAGGCGAGGTCGAGCTGCGGGGTGTAGCCGGGCACCGGGAAGACCAGCGGACCGGCGGGCGCGAGCACGTCCAGCGCCAGCCGCGCGCCTGCGGTCACGTCGACGGTCGCGACCACCTGGTCGGGGTCGACCTCGTGGCCGAACTGCCGGCCGGCCCACTCGGCGTACGCCGTCCCGAGCTCGCGGCCGGCGCCGAAGCGCGGGTAGCCGGTGCGTCCGGCGGCCACCGCGCGCTGGAGCGCCTCGGTGATCGGTTCGGCGACCGCGACGTCCATCTCGGCCACCCACGCGGGCAGCACGTCGGGCGCGACCTCGCCCCACTTGCAGACGAGCGCCTCGCGGGCCTCGGCGTCGGTCAGGTCGCGGACGAGCCCCGTCACGCGCGGAGCTGCTCGGCGGCGGCGCCGATCGCGTCGAAGTCGGTCTCCTGCGGCGTCCACGGCAGCGTCATCCCGTCGGCGTGCGGCCCGGAGGCGTAGCGCGGGATGACGTGCAGGTGGAAGTGGAAGACCGTCTGCCAGGCCTCGGCCTTGCAGGAATTGAGCAGGTTGACGCCGTCGGCGCCGAGGTTGGCCATCGCGCGCTTCGCGATCCGCTGGCCCATCGCGGCGGCCGCGGTGAGGTCGTCGGTCGGGATCTCGAGCACGTCGGCGGCGTGCGCCTTCGGGATGACCAGCGTGTGGCCGTAGGTGGCGGGGTTGATGTCCATGAACGCCAGCACGCGCTCGTCCTCGTCGACCTGGGTCGAGGGGATGTCGCCGGCCACGATCGCGCAGAAGACGCAGTCCATGGGACGACCCTACGAGGTGCTGGTCGGCCGGAACCGACGCCTGTCGGCTGGTGTCGCGGGCGAGGAGTGCCGGAGTCCCCGCTGGAGCGGGGAATCCGCGGACACCACCTAGCGACCGTGACAGTTCTACTGGCACGATCGCGCCCATGAGCGACGAGACGAGCGTCACGGTCGAGCTGGGCCAGGGCACCGGCCCCCTGCGGGGAGTCAAGGTGGTCGAGATCGCCGGCATCGGCCCGGGCCCGCACGCGTGCATGATCCTGGCCGACCTCGGCGCCGACGTGATCCGCGTCGAGCGCCCCGGCGGACAGCCGCTGGCCGGCGGCAAGGAGATGCTGCTCAACCGCGGGCGACCCAGCGTTGCGCTGGACCTGAAGAACCCCGAGGCGCGCGAGGTCGTCCTCGACCTGGTCCGCTCCGCCGACGTGCTCGTCGAGGGCATGCGGCCCGGCGTCGCCGAGCGGCTCGGCTTCGGCCCCGACGCCTGCCACGCCGCCAACCCGGCTCTCGTCTACGGCCGGATGACCGGCTGGGGCCAGGACGGCCCGCTCGCCAGCGCCGCCGGTCACGACATGAACTACATCGCCATCACCGGCACCCTCTTCGGCCTCGGCCAGGACCCGGCTCGCCCGCACTTCCCGGCCAACCTGGTCGGCGACTTCGGCGGCGGGTCGACGTACCTCGTCATCGGCATCCTCGCCGCGCTCCTCGAGGCCAAGGTGTCCGGCCAGGGCCAGGTCGTCGACGCCGCGATCGTCGACGGCACCGCCCACCTCAACGCGATGACGACCGCCTTCCTCGGCGGGGGCGGCTACCGCGAGCAGCGCGCCGCCAACCTGCTCGACGGCGGCGTGCCGTTCTACGACGTCTACGAGACCTCCGACGGCCGGCACATGTCGGTGGGCTCGCTCGAGCCGCAGTTCTTCGCCGAGCTCGTCCGGCTGCTCGGCCTCGAGGGCACCTGCCCCGGCCAGGCCGAGATGGGCCGGTACGACGAGATGCGGGCCCTCTTCACCGAGACCTTCGCCTCGCGCACGCAGGCCGAGTGGATCGAGGTGTTCGAGGGCACCGACGCGTGCGTCGCCGGCATCGTGCCGATGACCGAGGCGTTCACCCACCCGCACCTCGCCGCCCGCGGCACCTTCGTCGAGCACGAGGGGCAGGTGCAGCCGGCGCCCGCCCCGCGCTTCTCGCGCACCGAGGCGTCGCTGTCGTCACCGCCCCCCGAGGCCGGCGAGCACACCCGCGCCGCCCTGGCCGCGTGGGGCGTCGCCGACGTCGACGGGCTGCTCGAGCGGGGCGTCGCCGTCCAGGCCTGAGCGCCAGGCGGCTGGCGCGGGCGGAATGCTGCACGCGCGGGCGAAAAGGTGACCGCGGTGACTATTGAATATCCGTCAACAACGTCCTACGGTCAGTCCATGGCGACTCCAGAGCACGTCGACGTGCTGATCATCGGCGCCGGCCTCAGCGGCATCGGCGCGGCCTGCCAGGTCAAGACCGCCCACCCCGGCCGGTCCATCGCGATCCTCGAGGGACGGTCGGTCTCCGGCGGCACGTGGGACCTCTTCCGCTACCCCGGCGTGCGGTCCGACTCGGACATGTTCACCTTCGGCTACCGCTGGCGCCCGTGGCCCAGCGACACCGCGCTGGCCGACGGTGAGCTGATCCTCAACTACGTGCGCACCGTCGCCGAGGAGAACGGCGTCGACGAGCTGATCCGCTACGACCACCGCGTCGTCGCGGCGGCGTTCGACTCCGCCACCGGCCGCTGGACCGTCACCGCCGACCACGACGGCGAGACCGTCACCCTGACCGCGTCGTTCCTGTGGGGTGCGACCGGCTACTACGACTACGACGAGCCGCACGACGCGCACTTCCCCGGCATCGACGACTTCGGCGGCACGGTGGTGCACCCGCAGTTCTGGCCCGAGGACCTCGACTACGCCGGCAAGAGGGTCGTCGTCATCGGCTCCGGCGCCACCGCGGTCACGCTCGTGCCCTCGATGGCCCCGACCGCCGGGCACGTCACGATGCTGCAGCGCACCCCGACGTACATCATCCCGCAGCCGGCCACCGACCCGCTCGCCAAGCTGCTCGGCCCGGTGCCGGACGCGATCAAGTACCCCGTCGTGCGCTGGAAGAACGTGCTCCAGCTCGTCGGCTCCTACCAGCTCAGCCGGAAGTTCCCGACCCGGATGAAGAAGGTCTTCCGCAAGCTCAGCGAGGGCCACCTCCCCGAGCACGTGAAGTACGACGACCACTTCAAGCCGCCGTACGACCCCTGGGACCAGCGCCTGTGCGTCGTCCCGCACGGCGACCTGTTCAAGGTGCTGCGCGAGGGCAACGCCTCGATCGTCACCGACCACATCGAGACCTTCACCGAGACCGGCATCCGCCTGCGCAGCGGTGAGGAGCTCGAGGCCGACGTCGTGGTGACCGCGACCGGGCTCAAGCTCAAGCTGTTCGGCGGCGTCGACCTCAGTGTCGACGGCGAGCCGTTCGTGGCCGGCGACTCCATGGCCTATAAGGGCCTGATGCTGACCGGCGTCCCCAACTTCGCCTACACGATCGGCTACACCAACGCCTCGTGGACGCTCAAGGCCGACCTGGTCGGCGATTACGTCACCAAGGTGCTGTCCTACATGGACGAGCACGGGTACGACGTCGTCCGGGTCGACCGCGACGAGTCCATCGGCGAGCGGCCGTTCATGGACCTCGCGTCGGGCTACATCCAGCGCGACGTCGACCACCTGCCCAAGCAGGGCGACCGGGCCCCGTGGATGCTCAAGCAGAACTACCTCGTCGACGTCCGCACCATCCGGCGGGGCAAGGTCGACGACGGCGTCCTGCGGTTCGAGCGCGCCTCCGGTACGCCGGCCGCCTCGGGCGCCGCGAAGGCCGCCGCCGGAGCCTGAGCCTCGCCCGCCGCCACGGTTCGAAACCACCCCCAGGTGGATCGCACCAAGGGGGATGGGGCAGGTCGGCCGACCGACGTTTACTGGTGGGTAGTTCGACATCCGACCACAGGAGGTCAGGCATGAGCATGGAGAACAAGGCCACCGAGGCCAAGGGCAAGGTCAAGGAGTCCACCGGTTCGGCCGTGGGCAACGAGTCCCTGGAGGCCGAGGGCAAGGCAGACCAGTCCGAGTCGAAGCTGAAGCAGGGGGCCGAGAAGGTCGCCGGCGCCGTCTCCGACATCAAGGACGGCCTCAAGAAGTAGGGGTACGCCGCCCCGCCCGCACCCTCCGCCGTCCACCGGCGGGGGGTGCGCTGCGTCCGGGGCACGTGCCACCGTCGGAGCGGACCGGACACCCACCCAGGAGACGACGTGCGTCAGTGGATCGAGCGGTCGCTGTGGGAGATCGTCCCGCGCGACCACCGCCAGAACCGACGCGACCTGCGCCGCCGCCAGGTCGTCACCGGGGTCGTGGTGCTCGTGGGGGCCGTCGTGCTCGGCGTGCTGCTGCGCCTGGAGCAGGGGAGCCCCTGGTTCATCGCCATGTCGTTCGTGCTGGCGGGCGTGTGGACCGCGGGCGCCTTCGCCTCCGGGCCGCTCCACCTCGGTCGGATCATCAAGAAGGACATCGCCGAGCGGCCGATCGTGCAGCCGATCCTGGTCGGCGCCGCGCTGGCGCTGGTGTTCGTCCTCGGGGCGCTCGTCGTGCGGGAGATCCCGTGGCTGGCCGACCAGGTGCGCGGGGTCCTCGGGTTCGCCACCGAGGGCTACCTGCCGGTGCTGGTCGTGGTCACGGCCGTCAACGGCATCGCCGAGGAGCTCTTCTTTCGGGGTGCGGCCTACGCCGCCATCACCCGGCACCCGGTCACCTGGACGACCGTCATGTACACGATCGCCACGCTCGCCACCGGCAACGTCATGCTCGCCTTCGCCGCGATCATCCTCGGCTTCCTCGTCGGCCTCGAGCGGCGCGCGTCCGGCGGCATCCTGGCGCCGATCCTGACCCACTGCACGTGGTCGCTGTCGATGCTGTTCCTGCTGCCGGTGATCTTCGGGGTCGGCTGAGCCGGTGCGCCGTGGCGCTGCGCGCGCTGTGCAGCTCTACTCCGCGAGCGCGCGGCGTACGGCCTCGGCGTACGGCACCGTGTCGCCGGGCACGACGTCGTGGATCGAGGTGTCGGTGACGACGACCTCGGTGGCCATCGAGTCGATGAGGTTGCGGCCGGTGGTGACGTCGACGTCGGTGACGAGCGAGATCCAGCGCGACGACAGCGCCGGGGTCAGCACCGGCACGGTGACGATCGGGACCTTCTTGCCGGTCATCTCCTGCGCGGCCAGCTGGAGCATCTCCAGGTAGGTGAGCTGCTCCGGGCCTCCGATCTCGAAGACCCGGCCGAGCGCGTCGGGGTGGTCGACGACGCCGACGAGGTAGCGGATGACGTCGTCGACGGCGACCGGCTGGGTGCGGGTGTCGACCCACTTCGGCACGACCATGGCGGGGAGGTTCTTGACCAGCTGGCGGGTGATCTCCCACGAGATGCCGCCCTTGCCGACCACGATCGCGGCGCGCAGCACGGTGACCGGCACGCCGCCCTCGCCGAGCTTGCCCTCGACCTGACGGCGCGAGCGCAGGTGGGCCGACAGGTCGCCGTCCTCCGCACCGAGCCCGCCCAGGTAGACGATCTGTCGTACGCCGGCAGCCGCGGCCGCGACGCCGAAGTCGTGCGCCGCCTGGGCGTCCTTGCGCTCGAAGTCGTCGTCGTCGAGGGAGTGCACGAGGTAGATCGCGACGTCGGCGCCGGCCAGCGGCTCCTCGAGGGAGGCCGCGTCGAAGACGTCCCCGCCCACGGCCTCGCCCTGGCCGTCGTACGACGCGGGGTGGCGGGTCATCGCGCGGACCTCGTGGCCCTGCTCGATCAGCGCGGGCACGAGTCGTCGTCCGACGAACCCGGTCGCCCCGGTCACCAGCACGCACGACATGGCGCCTACGCTAGGCAGTCGGGTGCACAGGTGTCCTCACCCCAGGACGGACCACCCGCGCGGACGAACTGGCCGGCCCGGTGCGCCCCGGGGCCGGCGTGGCATGAGGAGTCTCACCCGCGACGATGCGCTCCGACAGGGCGCGGTGCCGTAATCTGGCAGGGCAGCGGCGCCTCGCCGCTCCGCGCCGGCCGCCTCAGCGCCGCGCGTCCTTCCCACTGATTGAGCCTCACGCTGTGACCACCCCGTCATTCGACGCCCTCGGCCTGCCCGCCGACCTCTCCGCGGTCCTCGCCGACCGCGGCATCACCACGCCCACCCCGATCCAGGCGGCGACGCTGCCCGACGCGCTCGCCGGCCGCGACGTGCTCGGTCGCGGCCGCACCGGCTCGGGCAAGACCTACGGCTTCCTGCTGCCGCTCGTGGCGCGTCTGCGCGACAGTGGCCGCCGCCCGGCCGCCCGCCGCCCGCGCGCCCTCGTGCTCGCCCCGACCCGCGAGCTCGTCGGCCAGATCGAGGAGTCGCTCAAGCCGCTCGCCGCGGCCGCGGGCCTCACCACCCAGACCGTCTTCGGCGGCGTGGGTCAGAACCCGCAGGTCAACGGTCTGCGCAAGGGCGCCGACGTCGTCCTCGCCTGTCCCGGCCGGCTCGAGGACCTCATCGGCCAGGGGCACTGCCAGCTCGACGACATCGAGGTGACGGTGCTCGACGAGGCCGACCACATGGCCGACCTGGGCTTCCTCCCCGCCGTACGCCGCCTGCTCGACCGCACCCCGCGCGACGGCCAGCGACTGCTGTTCTCCGCCACGCTCGACGCCTCCGTCGACGGCCTGGTGAAGCGGTACCTGTCGAAGCCGGTCGTGCACCAGGCCGACTCGGCCCAGTCGCCGGTCTCCGCGATGGAGCACCACGTGCTGCACCTCGGCAGCCGCGACCTGCGCCTGCCGGTGCTCGTCGACCTGGCCTCCGCGCCGGGCCGCACCGTCGTCTTCACCCGCACCAAGCACGGTGCGAAGGCGCTGGCCCGCCAGCTCAACCGCAACGGCGTGCCGTCGGTCGACCTGCACGGCAACCTCAGCCAGAACGCCCGCACCCGCAACATGGACGCCTTCCACTCCGGCCAGGCCTCCACCCTGGTCGCGACCGACATCGCCGCCCGCGGCATCCACGTCGACGACGTCTCGCTCGTCGTGCACGCCGACCCGCCGGCCGAGCACAAGGCCTACCTGCACCGCTCGGGCCGCACCGCCCGCGCCGGCGCCGCCGGCACCGTCGTCACGCTGATGACCGACGAGCAGGCGCGCGACGTCCGTGACCTCACCCGCGCCGCGAAGATCAAGCCCGCCACCACCAAGGTCGGCGACGCCCGCCACCCCGTGCTGCGCGAGCTCGCGCCGGGCGACCGGGTCACCGTCCCCGGTGGGTACGTCGCCGCGCCGGTCGCGGCCGGCGCCGGTCGCTCCGCGGGCGGCTCGTCCGCCTCGGGCGAGGCAGGTAGCGGCTCGGGCTCGAACGGCGGCGGTCGCCGTCGTCCCAACCGTCGCCGCAGCCGCGGTGGCTCCGGTGGCGGTGCGGGTCAGAAGTCGAACGCGCAGCAGGGCGGCGGGTCGTCGTCCGGCCCGAAGAAGGGCAACGGCGGCGGCCAGCCGAAGGGCAAGGGCGGCCAGGGCGGCGGCCAGGGTTCCTCGCGCCGACGCTCGGGCGGCGGCAACCGCGCCCCGCAGGGCAATGGCAGCGGCGGCGGTCGTTCGCACAGCGCCGCGTCGTTCTCCTCCGGACGCTGACCTCCCGCAGGTTTCCCACACTTCCGGCAGGAACCTTCCTGCGGGAAGTGTCGGTTCCACCGGTTCACCGGTGAAACCAACACGGGCCTGCCGGACCTACCGGGGCCGCGGCTCGATGCTCGCCAGCCGCGTGGCGTCCATGCCCTGCTCGTACGCCGCCACCAGCGAGGCGATCGACATCGGCTTGAGCTGCTCGACGACCCGCTGGATCGTCTCGGGCGTGTAGCCCGCCTCCTTGAACGCCGGCCACGCCTTGCGCCGGAAGACGTCGAACAGCTCGGTCGCGATCTGACGCCCGTGCTCCTCGTAGACCTCCGCCGCAGCTCGCGCGGCGTCCGGCGGGAAGCCGAGGTCGAGCAGCTCCAGGCCGATCGAGAGCAGCGTCGTCGAGACGTCGAGGTCGCCGTCGTCGCGCGGGGAGGCGATCCGCAGCGCGTCCAGGATCTCCAGGTCGGCGTCGGTCAGCTCGCGGTCGGCCCGCCCGGACAGCTCGGCGCGGGTCATCCGCACCGGCCGGTCGGAGTGCCACGGCGCCAGCATGGTGCGGCGCAGCGCGATGTCGGCGGGGGTCGCGGAGTCGGGGATGCCGGCGAGGTACTGCTCGATCGCGGCGAGCGTGAACCCGTGCGCCTGGAGCTCGCGCACGAGCTCCAGCCGCGCCACGTGCTCGGCGGAGTAGTAGCCGGAACGACCCCGGCGGATCGGCGGCGGCACCAGGTTGCGCGAGGTGTAGAAGCGCACGTTGCGCACGGTCATGCCCACCCGCGCGGTCAGCTCGTCCAGCGTCAGCAGCGCCTCGGCGGGCCACTCGGACTCGGCGGTGCCACCGTCACCCGTCGTGAGGTCCACGATCTCGGTCACTGCGCACACCTCCTCTTCACCTCGGCGCTCTTGACGACAGTGACAGTATTGGTGTCACAATCAAGTCGGCGCAAGCACCGACACTGGGGCGGACGGCCCGCGCGGCCACCGCACCCGGCTCTGGCGGAGTCACCCGCCGGGGCGCAGCAACCACCGAGCAACGAGGACGGGTCATGGCTGAAGCATTCCTGTACGACCACCTGCGCACCCCGCGCGGCAAGGGCAAGGCGAACGGTTCCCTGCACGAGGTGAAGCCGATCGACCTGATCGTCGGTCTGCTCGAGGAGGCGCGCAAGCGCAACCCGAGCATGGACCCCGACCGCGTCGACGACGTGGTGCTCGGTGTGGTCTCGCCGATCGGCGAGCAGGGGGGCGACATCGCCAAGACCGCGGCGCTGGCCGCCGGCTACCCCGAGACCGTCTCCGGCGTGCAGCTCAACCGCTTCTGCGCCTCCGGCCTCGAGGCCGTCAACCAGGCCGCCGGCCGCGTCCGCGGCGGCATGGAGGACCTCATCCTCGCCGGCGGCGTCGAGTCGATGTCCAACGTGCCGATGGGCTCCGACGGCGGCGCCTGGGCCATGGACCCCGCCACCGCGCTCACCACCGGCTTCGTCCCGCAGGGCATCGGCGCCGACCTGATCGCCACCATCGAGGGCTTCTCCCGCGAGGACTGCGACGCCTTCGCCGCCGAGTCGCACCACCGTGCCGCCAAGGCGTGGGCCAACGGCTACTTCACCGACGCGGTCATCCCGGTCGTCGACCTGAACGGCGTGACGATCCTCGACCACGACGAGACGATCCGCCCCGACACCTCGGTCGAGGGCCTCGCCGGTCTCCGTCCGTCGTTCGCGCAGATCGGCGCCGACGCCGGCTTCGACAACGTGGCGCTCGAGAAGTACCACTGGATCGAGAAGATCGACCACGTCCACCACGCCGGCAACTCCTCCGGCATCGTCGACGGCGCCGCGCTGACCGTCATCGGCTCCGAGGCCGCCGGCACCGAGATGGGCCTGACCCCGAAGGCCCGCATCGTGTCGATGGCCGTCTCGGGTGCCGACCCCACGATCATGCTCACCGGCCCGGCCCCGGCCGCCCGCAAGGCGCTCGCCAAGGCCGGCCTCGAGGTCGGTGACATCGACCTGTTCGAGATCAACGAGGCGTTCGCCGCCGTCGCGCTGCGCTTCATGCGCGACATGGGCATCAGCCACGAGATCACCAACGTCAACGGCGGCGCCATCGCGATGGGTCACCCGCTGGGCGCCACCGGCGCGATGATCCTCGGCACCCTCGTCGACGAGCTCGAGCGACGCGACCTGCGTCGCGGCCTCGCCACGCTCTGCGTCGGCGGCGGCATGGGCATCGCCACCATCGTCGAGCGCGTCTGATCCCGCGACGAGGACGCCCTGCTGAGGAACGAGGCAGGGCGGTCCTCGGTCGGGATCGTTGGTGGTTGAGCAAGCGACCGCGACCGAGCCTGCGAGGTCGCGCGGAGCGCGTCGAAACCCGGTGAGCCGAGAAGCAGTCGCAACCACGACCGCAACCACCACCCGCAGTACGAGCCACGAGCCCGACACGAGCCTCGCGCCCCCGAAGGCGCGCCTCAGAACTCCCTGAACGAACAGGACCCGAAAGAGACCTATGAACGACCAGCAGACCGCCGTCCGGTACGAGAAGGACGCCGACGGGATCGTCACCCTCACCCTCGACGACCCCAACCAGTCCGCCAACACGATGAACGACCTCTACAGCTCCTCGATGGCCGCGGCCGTCCAGAAGCTGTACGACGAGTACGAGGCCGACAACGGCTCCGTCACCGGTGTCGTCATCGCCAGCGCCAAGAAGACCTTCTTCGCCGGCGGTGACCTCAAGGGCATGATCAAGTCCGGTAAGGACGACGCCGCCGCCGTCTTCGCGATGGCCGAGGGCGTCAAGGCCTCGCTGCGCCGCCTGGAGCTGTTCCCCCGCCCGGTCGTGGCCGCCATCAACGGCGCCGCGCTCGGCGGTGGCTTGGAGATCACCCTCGCCTGCCAGCACCGCATCGTCGTCGACGACAAGTCGGTCAAGCTCGGCCTGCCCGAGGCCACCCTCGGCCTGCTCCCCGGCGGTGGCGGCGTGACCCGCGTCGTGCGGATGCTCGGCCTGCAGGACGCGCTGATGGGCGTGCTCCTGGAGGGCAAGCAGTTCAACCCGGCCTCGGCGCAGAAGCAGGGCCTGGTCGACGAGCTCGTCGCCACCCGCGAGGAGCTCGTCCCGGCCGCGAAGGCCTGGATCAAGGCCAACCCCGACTCGATCCACAACCCGTGGGACGTCAAGGGCTACAAGATGCCTGGCGGCACCCCGCAGACCCCGAAGCTCGCGGCGTTCCTGCCGGCCTTCCCGGCGCTGCTGCGCAAGCAGACCAAGGGTGCCGTCTACCCGGCCCAGCGCGCGCTGCTGTCGGCCGCCGTCGAGGGCGCAGCGCGCGACTTCGACACCGCCTCGCGCATCGAGAGCCGCTACCTGACGAGCCTGATCGTCAACCAGAACTCCAAGGACATGATCCAGGCGTTCTTCTTCGACCTCCAGGGCATCAACTCCGGCAAGCTCCGCCCGCAGGGCATCGAGAAGTGGCAGGGCACCAAGGTCGGTGTCCTCGGCGCCGGGATGATGGGTGCGGGCATCGCCTACTCCTGCGCCCGCGCCGGCATGCAGGTCGTGCTCAAGGACGTCTCCCAGGAGGCGGCCGACCGCGGCAAGAACTACTCGGTGAAGATCAACGAGAAGGCGATCTCCCGCGGCCGCCTGACCGAGGAGAAGTCCGCCGAGATGCTCGGCCGGATCCTCCCGACCGCCGAGCCGTCCGACCTGGCCGGCTGCGACTTGGTGATCGAGGCCGTGTTCGAGGACCCGGCCCTCAAGGCCAAGGTCTTCGCCGAGATCGAGCCGCACATCAACCCCGACGCGCTGCTCTGCTCCAACACCTCGACGCTGCCGATCACCGAGCTCGCCGAGGGCGTGTCCCGCCCGGCCGACTTCATCGGCCTGCACTTCTTCAGCCCCGTCGACAAGATGCCGCTGGTGGAGATCATCAAGGGCGAGAAGACGTCGGACGAGGCGCTGGCCAAGGCCTACGACGTCGTCCTGCAGATCAAGAAGACCCCGATCGTCGTCAACGACAGCCGTGGCTTCTACACCTCGCGCGTCATCGGCTTCATGGTCAACGAGGGCATGGCGATGCTCGAGGAGGGTGTCGCCCCCTGGTCGATCGAGCGCGCCACCACCTCCGCCGGCTACCCGGCGCCGGTGCTGCAGCTCTCCGACGAGCTCAACCTCGAGCTGATGGCCAAGATCGGCAAGGCCACCAAGGAGGCCGCCGAGCGCGACGGCACGCCGTACGTCGAGCACCCGGGCACCGCGGTCGTGCAGAAGATGCTGGACGCCGGCCGCGCCGGTCGCCTGCGTGGCGCGGGCTTCTACGACTACGAGGACGGCAAGCGCACCACGCTGTGGAGCGGCCTGTCGGAGCTCTTCCCGGTCGCCGAGAAGCAGATCCCGATCGAGGACGTCCGCGACCGGATGCTGTTCTCCGAGGCGCTCGAGACCGCCAAGTGCTTCGAGGAGGGCGTCATCGAGTCGTCCGCCGCGGCCAACATCGGCTCGATCATGGGCATCGGCTTCCCGCCGAACACCGGCGGTGCCGCACAGTTCATGACCGGCTACGAGCACCCGGTGACCGGCGAGATCGGTCTCCAGGCGTTCTGCCTGCGCGCTGACGAGCTCGCCAAGCTCTACGGCGAGCGCTTCGAGCCCACCGCCTGGCTGCGCGACCTCGCGTCGTCCGGCGGCAAGCTCCCCGCCTGACGCACCCGCCGCTCCGCAGCGGACCACACGGCCCGTCACCCCGTCCGGGGGGTGGCGGGCCGTCGTGCTGTCGCGGAAAGGATGCGTCAGGCCCGGGTGGCCTCGGCGAGCAGCGCCGCGACCTCGTCGGCCTCCTCCGGCCGCACCAGGGCGAGGGTGACCCGCACGTGCGGGGCCTGCTGGTCGTCGGGCGCCACGAACGGCGAGCCGGCCGCGACCCGGACCCCGGCCGCCTCGAGGTGCAGGAGCGCTGCCCGCTCGTCGCGGACCGGCAGCCAGAGGTTGAGACCGTCGGGCACCTCGACGTCCAGGCCGTGCCGGGCGAGCGCGGCGACGACCGCGCGGGACCGTCCGAAGTACTGCCGCCGCGCCTCGGCCACCTCCTCCACCGACCGGGCGGACGTCAGCAGGTCGAGCAGGATCGTCTGCGTCATCCGCGACGTCCACCCGGGTCCGATCATCCGCCGCGCCACCACCGCGTCCACCAGCGCCGCGGGCCCGCCGAGCGCGGCGACCCGCAGGTCCGGTCCGTGCGACTTGGAGTAGCTGCGCACGTGCACCACCTGGTCGGGCAGCCAGCGTCCGAGCGACACGTCCGGCCCGCCCGAGATGAATCCCGAGTGGTCGTCCTCGACGACCACGACCTGCGGGTGCCGGCGCAGCAGCGCGGCCAGCCGCTGGGCGCGGGACCGCGACGTCGAGACGCCGGTGGGGTTCTGGGCCCGGGGCTGGAGCACGACCAGGGCCGGGTCGGTGCGCAGCGCACGGGCCAGCGAGTCGAGCCGCACCCCGTCGGCGTCCGAGCTCACGCTCACCACCTCGGCGCCCAGCACCTCCGCGAGGTCGAGGAACGGCGGGAAGCCCGGCGACTCCAGCACGATCCGGTCACCGAGGCCGACCAGGTGCTCCGCGACCCGCACGATGCCGTCGGTGGCGCCGTCGACGACCGTGATCGCCTCCGGCTGCCACGGCCACGAGGCCGCCAGCACCTCGCGCAGCTCGGGCAGCACCGGTGCGTCCTGGTACGCCGGTGAGGCCGCGCTCGCCGTCCGGGTCGCCACCCGCCTGAGTGCGGGACCGAGGGACGGGAGGAGCGCCGGGTCGGGGATGCCGCGGGACAGGTCGTGCCGCCACCGGCCGGGCGTGCTCGCGCCCTCGCCGACCATGCCCTGCACCCGCGGGCTCAGCCACCCGCGGTCGCCCTCGGTGACGAAGGTGCCGGCGCGGCCCCGGGCGGTGACCAGCCCGGCGCGGCGAAGCGCCTGCCAGGCGGTGCTGACCGTCGCCGGGCTGACGCCCAGCTCGGCGGCGACGTCGCGGACGGTCGGGAGCCGGTCGCCCGGGGCCAGGTCGCCCGCGCGGATTGCCCGGCTGAACGCGCTCGCGATCGCGCGGGGGGTGCGGTCCTCCAGCGAGCCGAGGAACGGCGTGGTGGTCACCGGGGTCCTCCGTGGTCGCGGGGGTGGGGTCGGGCGGTGGTCAATGTAGGCGGTCGGGCGGCAGGCGACGGTCCTATAGATCGTCAAGGGGTCATGAGGTCGGTTCTGAGGGCTTGGTAGACGCCGCGGGCGAGGTGTCGTTTGAGGCAGCGGATGATCTCGG
>PBYI01000048.1 GCA_002729525.1 Nocardioides sp. | reverse complement strand
CTTCGCTACCGGCTTCCTCGCATCTGGTCGCGCGTGACCGCGCTCGACCTGCCGCTGTGGAAGGCGAGGAAGATCGCCGCCGCGACCTGCACGCTGCCGGAGGCAGGTGCGGCGTACGTCGACGCGCAGCTCGCCTGGGCGGCCGCCCGGACCACGCTCGCGCAGATCGACCGGACCGTCGACGAGGCCTTCGTGCGGTTCGCGCCGGAGCTGCTGCCGGAGGACCCGACGGACCACCGTGACGTGATCGTCGACCTCGACCAGGCCAAGCACGGCCTCGTCTCGATCGATGCGCTGCTGGACCTGGATGACGCCCTCGACCTCGAGGACGCACTGCGTGCCGGCGCCGCCGCACTCAAGGACGCCGGGTCGGACGACCCGCTCGGCGTACGCCGCGCGAAGGCCCTCGGCGACCTCGCCCGCGGCCAAGGCGCCCTGGATCTGCAGCAGGACCGACGCCCGCTCGTCGTGAACGTGGTCAACGGTGCCGCGACCTGCGAGGCGTTCGTCCGCCCCGGGATGCCCGTCGCGGTCTCAGTCGACCAGGTGCGTGACTGGTGCACCTCGGCGACCAAGGTGACGGTCCGCGCGGTGCTCGAGCTCCGCGAGGACTATTCGATCGACTCCTACATGCCGACCGAGAAGCTCGCCGCCCAGGTTCGATGGCTGAATCCGACCTGCGTGTTCCCGCACTGCCAACGCGCGTCCGAGCGCTGCGACCTCGACCACGTCGAGCCCTACGCCGACGGCGGACCGACGTCGACTGCGAATCTCGCGCCGCTGTGCAGGCGTCATCACCGGATGAAGACCCACGCCCGATGGCGATACCGACGCAGACCCGACGGAGTCTTCGAGTGGACCGGCCCCATGGGCCAGGTCTTCGACGTCGACGACCGAGCCCATCCGGACGTCGAGTAGCCACGTACGTCGAGTAGCCCGGCCCCGAGGAACGAGAGACCGGGCGAACCGAGACGCCCGCACCCGACCGCGGCTCGCACCCACGGTGGTCACCCCCACCCCTGTCGTCTCACCGCGTCTCGGTACGGCCGCTGCGCTCCTGCGTCGCTCCGCGACCTACTCGACGACCGGGGGCACTGCGTCTCGGTACTGCACTCAGCCCGTGCCTCGCTGCGCACCTGCCCGACGACCGGGTCGAACTCCTCGGCCGGGGCCTGGCGGCCTCAGTGGCGCGGGTTCGCCACCGCGAGCCGCCGGGCGACCCCATCGGCGACGGCGGCGAGAACGGCGTCCCAGCGGTCGTCCGACGAGCCGTCGAGGACCGCGCGGGAGAGGGCCAGGTCGTCGGCGAGGCCGAGGTCGTCGAGAAGCGCCGCGTGCGCGGCATCGTCGGTGGCACCCCGCGCGAGCTCGCGGCGTACGACGTCGAGGGCGGTGAGGGCGACCCGGGCCTCGAAGCCGGCCGCGCCGGACCCGGCGAGGGGGCCGGACACCAGCCAGTGCCGCACCCCGTCCAGCAGGTCGGCCGCGGTGGGCACACCGTGGACACCCGCGCCCGACGGCCGAGGAGCCGGAGCAAGGGAGGCGTCGGGCAGCTCGACCCCCAGGTGGAGCAGCACGTCGTGCTCCTGCTCGGCCGCCCGCCGGCCGATCGTGACGAGCTCGACCGACTCCTCGTGCGCGTCGAGCACCCGGTCGGCCATCACCCGCGTCATCAGCCCCCACCGGACCGTCGCGAAGAGCTCCCACCAGGCCAGCGCCTCCCCCGACGGCCGCCAGCCGGCGACGGCGGCGTACCCGTCGAGGAGCTCCTCGCGTGACCCGACGCCCCCGACCGGTCCCGGGCCACCGAAGCGCCAGACCTTCGCGCAGAGCCACCCGAGGTCCTCGACCGGGTCGCCGACGTGCACGAGCTCCCAGTCCAGCAGCGCACCGACGCCGCCGGGCGCCTCCGCGGAGACCATCACGTTGCCCATCCGCAGGTCGCCGTGCACCAGGCACCGCGCGGGCGACGCCGGCGGCGGGTGCTCACGCAGCCACCGCAGCCCCACGGCCAGTCCCGGCGGCGGCACGTGCCCGCCCCCGAGCTCGGCGACCAGCAGGTCGACCGGGTCGCCGACCACATCCGGCACCGACGCCGGCACGGCTGCCGCGTGGACGGACGCGGCCACCTCCCCCAGCCGCCGCGCCAGCAGCGGCCGCACGTCGGCGTACGCCTCGTCGCGCAGGATCCGCCGCGCGATGGTCTCCCCGACCTCCCGGCGCATCACCATGACCGAGCCGTCGACCGCGGCCACCGGCGCCACTCCGAGCACCTCCGGGACCGGTGCCCCGGCAGCCGCGGCCGACCGCAGCGCGTCGGCCTCCACGTCCAGCGCGGCGTTGAGCGCGTCGGCCCGGGCCACCCGCGCCACCACCGGCACGACGGCGCCGTCGGGCAGCACCAGGTCCAGCGACCAGGTCTCCCGGCTCGCACCCCCGGTCAGCCGTCGTACGTCGTCAGCGCGCGAGCCCGCGGGCACGGCCCCTCCGGCGACCGCCAGCGCGGCGGCCGCGACGTCGTCGGCGCGACTCACAGGAACCCGAACAGCCGGCCGGCCACCCGGCGCATCTGGATCTCCTCGCTGCCCTCGGTGATGCGGTAGCGCCGGTGGTGGCGGTAGATGTGCTCGAACGGCTCGTGCCGGCTGTAGCCCTCACCGCCGAAGACCTGCATCGCCCGGTCGGCGGCGTCGCACACCAGCCGGTTGGCGCGGTAGTTGCACATCGAGACCAGGTGTCCGACGGTCTCGGGCGGGTCGCCGGCCGCGCGCACGGCGTCGAGCGCGGCGGCCGTCTCGCGCACCAGGCTGCGCAGCATCGCGGCCTCGGTGTGCAGCTCGACGAGCGGGAACTGGATGCCCTGCCGGGTCGCCAGCGGCCGCCCGAAGGTGGTGCGTGACCGGGCCCGCTCGACCGCCCGGTCCAGGCAGTACTGCGCGGCGCCGAGACTGCTGGCGGCCTGGCGGATGCGGTTCTCCTGCACGAAGGCCTGCACCACGTCGAGACCACGGCCCTCCTCGCCGAGCACCGCGGAGCCCGGCACCCGGACGCCGCGCAGCTCGACCTCGGCGTGGTCGGTGGGCATGTTGAAGGTCCACCAGTACGACGTGACGTCGAGGCCGGGGGTGTCCATCGGCACCAGGAACGCGGTGATCCCGCGCGCGGCGCCGTCGTCGCCGGAGGTGCGGGCGAAGACCACGTCGTGGGTGGTGCCGGGCGCGAGGGTGTTCCACCGCTTGGTGCCCTCGATGAGCCAGCCGTCGCCGTCGCGCTCCGCGCGGGTCGTCATCCAGGTGGCGTCGCTGCCGTGGTCGGGCTCGGTCAGGGCGAACGACAGGCCCTTCTCGCCCCGGATCGACGCCTCGACCAGCTCGTCCTGCTGCTCCGGCGTCCCGAACCGGGTGAGCAGCTCGACGAAGACCAGGTTGCCCACGACGGAGTGCTCGGTCTGCAGGTCGTTGTGCAGCCCCAGCCCGCGGTGCGCGAGGTGCTCGCGCACCGCCGCCATCTCGACGTTGGTGGCTCCCCCGCCGCCGAGCGCCGTCGGCAGGCCCCACCGGAAGAAGCCCGCGGCGTCGGCGCGGCGGCGTACCTCCGCGAGCAGGGCCTCCCACTCCGGCCGCGCGGTGCCGCCGGCCTCGACGTCGGTGCGGGCGAACTCGCGGCGGTGGTCGAGGAAGCGGACGTTGTCGTCGACCTCCTCGAGCGGGCGCACCTCGGTGTCGATGAAGGCGTCCAGGCGGGCCAGGAAGTCGGGCAGCCGGGTGGCGTCGGGCTGGGTCACGGGCGGGGTCACGGGGGGGGTCCTCTCGACGGTGAGCGGGCGGGGGGTCAGGAGAGCAGGTCGGCGGCCGCCTCCACCAGCACCCGCGGGCGTTCGGCGAGCGCGTCCAGCGACTCCGGCGCAGCCCCCATCTGGCCGCCGGCGAAGCGCAGGTGCACGCCGTGGGCGATGCAGGCGAGGCGCCACAGCGCGAACGCCTCGTACGTCGCGAGGTGCTCGAGCGCGTCGGCCCGTCCGGTCCGTGCGGCGTAGCGGGCGGCCAGGGCCTCGGCGCCGTCGAAGCCCGGCAGTCCCTGCGGACCCCACGACCCGAAGCGCGCACCGCGCCACCAGGCGGTCAGCCAGCCGACGTCGGTGAGCACGTCCCCTGAGGTGCAGAGCTCCCAGTCGAGCACCGCCGCGACCGAGCCGTCGCGCGCGACGACGAGGTTGCCGGGGCGGAAGTCGCCGTGCACGATCCCGGCGCCGGCCTCGGGCGGCACCCGTGCGGCGAGGAGGTCGTGCACGTCGAGCAGCCCGTCGGGCGCGGGCGCGCCGGTGTCGACCACCTGGGAGCGCCAGCGGCGCAGCTGGCGCACGACGTACGGCTCGCCGTCGGGGCGGCGCACGCGCAGGCCCGCGCGCTCGGGCGGCACCTCGTGCACGGCGACCAGGGCGTCAACGCACGCCTCGCCGAAGCGTGCCCGGGCGTCCGGGTCGAGCGTCGCCGCGGCGTCGTCGCCGTCGAGCACGACGCCCTCGACGAAGTCCATGACGTAGAACGGCGCACCGGTGACCGCGACGTCCTCGCAGACCCCGGCCACGACCGGCACCGGCGGCCCGCCGGCGACGCAGCGCAGGATGCGGGCCTCGCGCACCACGTCGTGGGCGGTGGGCCGCAGCGGACCGGTCGGCGGGCGCCGCAGCGCCCAGGCCCGGCCGGTACGGTCGACGACCCGGTAGGTGAGGTTGGACTGCCCGACGCCGACGGAGGTGACGTCGAGCGGCGGCGCCGCCCCGAGGTGCGTGGCGCACCAGGCCTCGACCTGTGGGAGGTCGAGCCCCGGGGGCGCCGCTGCGTCGCTCACGCGCCGACCGGCTCCAGCGAGCCGACCAGGCGACCGGTGATGAGCTCGTGCGCCTCGCCCATGATCCGGGCGACCAGCTCGGCGACCGTGGGGACGTCGTGGATCAGTCCCTGGACCTGCCCGACCGACCAGACGCCCGCCTCGACGTCGCCCGTCTCGTAGACCGACCGCCCGCGCTGCCCGTTGACCAGCGCGGCCACGTCGTCGAAGGAGCCGCCGCCGGCGAGGATCTCGACGGTCTCGCGGGAGACACCGTTGGAGTGCACGCGCGAGGTGTTGCGCAGCGGCCGGAAGATCAGCTCGGTGTCACGCTCGTCGGCCTCGACGATGCGCTGCTTCACCGACTCGTGGATCGGCGACTCGACGGTGCACATGAAGCGGGTGCCCATGTTGATGCCGTCGGCGCCGAGCGCGAGCGCGGCCACCAGGCCCCGACCGTCGGCGAAGCCGCCCGAGGCGATCATCGGGATGCTCACCTCGCGCCGCGCGGCGGCGATGAGGATCAGCCCCGGGACGTCGTCCTCGCCGGGGTGCCCGGCGCACTCGAACCCGTCGATGCTGATCGCGTCGACGCCGACCCGCTGGGCCTTGGCGGCGTGCCGCACGCTCGTGCACTTGTGGATGACCTGGACGCCGTGCTCGTGGAAGTACGGCAGGTGCGGCTCGGGGTTGGCCCCGGCGGTCTCCACGATCCGCACGCCGGACTCGACGATCGCCTGTCGGTACTCGTCGTACGGCACGGGCCGGATGGTGGGCAGGATCGTCAGGTTGACCCCGAACGGCTTGTCGGTGAGGTCGCGGGTGCGCCCGATCTCGGCGACCAGCGCCTCCGGCGTCGGCTGGGTCAGGGCGGTGACCAGGCCGAGCCCGCCCGCCTCGCTGACCGCGCCGGCGAGCGGGGCGGTGCCGACCCACTGCATGCCGCCCTGGACGACCGGGTGCTCGACCCCGAAGGCCTCGGTGAACGCGGTCCGCACGCTCACACCCCCCGGCTCGGGCCGGCCTGGCTCCCGGCGAGACCGGCGGCGGCGAGCGCGGCGTGCTTGGCCGCCTCGAGGTCGTAGTGCTTGCGGGTGACGATGCGCTGGGCGTAGAGCCCGCCGCCGGCCTGCACGTTGGTGACCTGCTTCCAGCCGCCGTAGGAGTCCGCCGTCAGGTCGCGGATGGCGTGGAACAGCCGGGTGCGGTACTCGCCGTCCACCTCGGGCTTGGTCGACATGTACTTGCGGGCCAGCCCACCGACCTCCGGGTTGTCCAGGTCGGCGACCGAGGGCGCGGTGACGACCGCGGCGCCCGCGATGTCGTGCAGGTGGCGCACCAGGGTGTTGTACTCCGTGGCGCCGGTGTACTTGCCGGCGTTGGTGTAGAGCTCGTTGGGGAAGACCGCCCCGAAGACGCCCGTCTCGGCGTGCGTGAGCGCGGCCTCCAGACAGGCCCGGACGACGGTCGCGTGGATGATCATCTCCGCGATCTTCTCCCGCACGTGACTGATCCGGTCGAGACCGTTGGCCTCCGCGATCAGCTGGGCGTAGCCGACCAACAGGTCGGCGCCGTCGGCCATCGAGCTCAGGCCGCCGAGCCGCTCCCACAGGCCGAGGGAGTGCGCGAAGACCGCCGCGCTGCCGGTCTCGCCGTCGAGGAAGACCCGGTCGTTCGGCACGAACACGTCGTCGAAGATGACGAAGCCCTCGGGGAAGTGCTCCTGGCCCGACATCGGGAAGCCGCTGAGGTCCTCGTGCCGCGGGGCGTAGGTGGTGTTGATGATCTTCACGCCCGGCGCGTTGACCGGCACCAGCGCGGCGACCGAGTAGTCCTCCTCGCCCGGCTTCATCGCCTTGGTCGGGATAACCATCAGCTCGTGGCCGAACGACGCGGCGGTGATGTGCAGCTTGGCGCCGCGGATCACGACGCCGTCGGCCTGCCGGTCGACGACCCGCAGGTAGGCGTCCGGGTCGGCCTGGCGCGCCGGGGACAGCGACCGGTCGCCCTTGGCGTCGGTGATGCACTGCGTCACCCGGATGTCGCGCTCCTGGGCGTCGGCGACGAAGGCGTTGATCCGGCCGGCGTACTCCTCGCCGAGGTGGGAGAGCCGGCTCGCAGCGGTGGTGAGCGTCATCAGCGACGTGTAGTTGACGTGCGCCATCATCCCGGCGGAGTGCACGAGCTCGACCTTCTCGCGCAGCTGCTCGGGCGTCGTCGGGATGCCGCTGACCGGGCTCACCCCGTCGACCGCCTTCAGCGCGAGCCAGTCGTAGCCGTCGGCGACGTTGCGCACGACCGTGCCCAGCAGCGGGTGCCCGGGCAGGTCGTGCACCCGCTCGCCCTCGAAGTAGGTGGCGCGGCCGTCGTCCAGGCTGGCCTGGTACTGGTCTCCGGTGAGCATGCTCGGGTCCTCTCGTGCGATGGGCTGGGGTGCGGGTGGGGGTCAGGCGGTCTGGGCCCGGCCGCGGTCCTGGATGGCGGCACGGCGGGCGGCGACGGCGGCCGGGTCGAAGCCGCGGGCCAGCCAGTCGCGCGAGGTCTGCGCCTCGATCTCGTAGCCGGCGCCGATCGCCTCCTCCTCGATCCGGCGGTACGACGCCAGCAGCGTGCGCACCGCCTCGGGGTCGTTGGCCGCGATCGTGGCGGCGACCTCGTGCGCGGTGGGCAGCAGCGCCTCGTGCACCACGACCTGGGTGACCAGGCCGGCGCGCAGCGCGGAGTCGGCGTCGAGGAAGTCGCCGGTGAGGCTCATCCGCAGCGCCAGCCCGCGGCCGACGGCGCGCGGCAGCAGCACGGAGAGCCCCCAGCCGGGCAGCACCCCGACGCGGGCGTGGGTGTCGGCGAAGCGGGCGCGCTCGGAGGCCACGAGCACGTCGCAGCACAGCGCCAGCTCGAGCCCGCCGGTGACCGCGACGCCGTTGACCGCACCGACGAGCGGCTTGGTCAGCGGGGGCCAGGGCAGGTACGTCGGCCCGCCCGGCGCGCCCGGCTCGGCGCCGAGGCTCAGGTTGTCGCCGGAGCCGCCGAGCTGCTTGAGGTCGAGGCCGGCGCAGAACGCCGGGTCGCTGCCGGTGAGGACGACGGCGCGGACGTCGTCGTCGGCCTCGAGGTCGGCCATCGCGCGGCGCAGCGCGCCGATGAGGGCGGCGTCGAGGGCGTTGCGCGACGCCGGCCGGTCGAGGGTGACCGTGGCGACGCCGTCGGCCGTGCGCTCGACCAGCAGCACGTCGTCGTACGACGCGGTGGGCGCGGTGGTGGGCGGGGTGGCGGTCATCGCGACCGCCAGACCGGCGGGCGCTTCTCGGCGAACGCGGTGGCGCCCTCGATCGCGTCCTGCGAGGTGGCGACGGGCGCGGCGATCCGGTCCTGCTCGGCCCAGGCCTCCTCCTCCGACCAGTCGGCGGACTCCACGACGACCCGCTTGCTCGCGACCACGGCCAGGGGCCCGTTGGCGGCGATCTCGGCGGCCAGAGCGAGCGCGGCGTCGAGGGCGGTGCCGTCGTCGACGAGCCGGTTGACCAGCCCGAACTCGGCCATCCGCTCGGCACCGACGTGGTTGCCGAGCAGGGCCAGCTCCATCGCGACGTGGTACGGCACCCGCTTCGGCAGCCGCAGCAGCCCGCCGCCCGCCGCGACCAGGCTGCGCTTCACCTCGGGGATGCCGAAGGTCGCTCCGCGGGCGGCGACCACCAGGTCGCAGGCCAGCACGACCTCGAAGCCGCCGGCCAGCGCGTAGCCCTCGACCGCGGCGATGAGCGGCTTGCGGGGAGGGCCCTGGACGAGGCCCGCGAACCCGCGGCCCTCGACCACCGGCACCTCGCCGCGCACGAACGCCTTGAGGTCCATGCCGGCGCAGAAGGTGCCGCCGGCGCCGGTCACGACGCCGACCCGCAGGTCGTCGTCGGCGTCGAGGCGGTCCATCGCCGCCGCGACCCGGCGGGCGAGGTCCTCGTTGACGGCGTTGCGCGCCTCGGGCCGGTCGAGGGTGACGACGAGGACGCCGTCGCGCGCCTCGACGTGCACCGTCTCGGCGCTCACGCGCCCACCGCCGGGCTCGCGACGGTGGCGTCGAGCCACGAGGCGGCGAGGCGCTCGGACGCCGCAGCGGGTCCGCCGAGCAGGGCGGCGTCGCCGACGGCGCGCTTGTAGTAGAGGTGCGTGGCGTGCTCCCAGGTGAAGCCGATGCCGCCGTGCACCTGGACGGTGTCCTTGGCGACCTGCGGGAACGCCTCGCCAGTGACGACCGTGGCGAGGTCGACCGCGGTGCGGACGTCGTCGTCGGTGGCGCCGTCCAGCGTCCAGGCCGCGTGGTACGCCGCGGAGCGGGACTCCTCGACCCGCACGTGCATGTCGGCGCAGCGGTGCTTCACGCCCTGGTAGGAGCCGATCGCGCGGCCGAACTGCAGCCGGGTGCGGGCGTACTCCACCGACGTGGCGAGCAGGTGCGCCGACGCGCCGACGGCTCCGGCGGCCAGCACCAGCGCGCCGGCGTCCCGGGCCGCGGCGACCGCGTCGAGCGTGGAGCCCGCGTCGCCGACGACCCGCCCCGGCGTGCCGGAGAAGGTGAGCCGGGCGAGGCGCCGGGTCTGGTCGAGGGTGGTGAGCGGCTCGACGACGAGCCCGTCGGCCGGCGACGTCCCGGCGGCGACGGCCACCAGGCGCGGGCCGTCGCCCGACTGCGCGACCACCAGCACGGTGTCGGCCGCGGCGCCGTCGACCACGTGCGAGACGGTGCCGTCGAGGACCGCGCCGTCCGATCCCTCCCGCAGGCTCACCCCGG
Organism: Nocardioides sp.; assembly: GCA_002729525.1. Taxonomy (GTDB): domain Bacteria; phylum Actinomycetota; class Actinomycetes; order Propionibacteriales; family Nocardioidaceae; genus Nocardioides. The sequence continues at coordinate 63,916 of PBYI01000048.1, read as the reverse complement.
TGTCCTCGGGCGCCCACCGGCCGGCGGCGTCCGTCGCGGCCAGCGCGAGTACCTGCTCGCCGGCGAGCACACCGGCGAGCAGCTCGGCGGCCGCGGCGTCGTCCCCGCAGCGCGCCAGGGCGGTGCCGGCGAGCGCGACCGAGCCGAGCAGCGGGACGCCCGCGAGCACCCGGCCGAGCTCCTCGGCGAGCAGCGCGAGCTCGACGTGCCCGCGGCCGTCCTCCGCGTCGCCGCCGACGGTGGTGGGGAGGGCCAGACCGAGCACCCCGAGGTCGCGGCCCAGCGCGCGCCAGGCGGCCGGGTCGAAGCCCCGCGGGTCGTCGAGGAGCCCCCGGACGCTCGACTCGTCGAAGGTCCGGTCGGCGAAGGTGCGGGCGAGGTCGCGCACGGCCTCCTGCTCGTCGGTGAGCACGAACTCGGTGCCGTCGTACGACGTGGTGCCGGCGGTGGGATCAGCCACGGGGCACCTCCTTCCACGGGCGGCCGGTGTCGACCCGGACGTCGCCGGGCAGCCCCAGCAGCCGCTCGGCGACGACGTTGCGGAGCACCTCGGAGGTGCCGCCCTCGATCGTGTTGGCGCGCGAGCGGAGGAACCGCCGCGCGAGGTCGGGCGGGTCGCCGGCGGACGGGGCGTCCGTCGGGTCGTACCCGCTGTAGAGCGCGGCCTCGGGGCCGAGGAGGTCCAGGCAGAGCTCGTAGACCTCCTGGTTGAGCTCGGCACCGGTGAGCTTGCCGACCGACCCCTCGGGTCCGGCCGGGCGGCCACCCTGCTCGGCGCGGTAGCGGTCGCCGGTGAGGCGGGCGGCGTCGGCACGGACCGCGAGCCGCAGCAGCCGTTCGCGCAGCACGGGCGTGTGCAGGTCGGGGCGCTCGCGCCACAGCCGCAGCGCGTCGGCGATCGTGCCGGAGCCGCGGACGCTCGAGCCTCCACCGATGGCGTTGCGCTCGTTCATCAGCGTGGTCATCGCGACCCGCCAGCCCTCACCGACCTCGCCGAGGCGGTGGCTGTCGGGGATGCGTGCGCCGGTCAGGTGCACCTCGTTGAACTCCGCCTCGCCGGTCATCTGGCGCAGCGGACGCACCTCGACGCCGGGCTGGTGCATGTCGAGCACGAAGTAGGTCAGCCCACGGTGCTTGGGCTGGTCGGGGTCGGTGCGGGCGAGCAACAGCGCCCAGCGGGCCTTGTGGGCGCTCGACGTCCAGACCTTCTGACCGTCGACGACCCACTCGTTGCCCTCGGGCACCGCGCGGGTGGCCAGACCGGCCAGGTCGGAGCCCACGCCCGGCTCGGAGAACAGCTGGCACCAGATCTCGTCGCAGCAGTAGAGCGGCTTGAGCAGCCGCTCCTGGAGCGCGCGGCTGCCGTGCGCGACGACGGTGGGCGCGGCCATGCCGTAGCCCATCGGGTTCAGCCAGAACGGGATCGGGCCGCCCGCGCCCTGGAGGACGGCGTCGACCGCGGCCTGCACGCCCTGGTCGGCCCCGAGACCGCCGAGGCCCTCGGGGAACTGCACCCACGCCAGCCCGGCGTCGAAGCAGGCCTCGAGGAACTCGCGCTGCGGCACCTCGGTCGGCGGGTGTCCGGCGACCACCTCGCGGGCGGCCGCCAGGGCACGGGCGCGGGCGCCGTCGGGAGTGGTGGGCGCGGGGGCCTGGTCGAGCGTGCTCGTCACGCGGTGCTCCTCCGGGGTTGGGGTGCGGTCAGCGGTCGCGGAAGTCGGGGGCGCGGCGCTCGCGGAACGCCGCGGACGCCTCGAGGTGGTCGGCGGTGAAGGACGTGAGGATCTGGGTGCGGTTCTCCAGGTCGATGCCGGCCTGGAGGCTGCCCACCTCGAGCTGGCTCCACATGACCTCCTTGGTCATCCGCACTCCCATCGGGCTGTTCCGCGCGATGTCGGCGGCCGTGGCGAGTGCGGCGTCCAGGAGATCCTCGTCCGCGACGACGCGGGTGACCAGACCGATCCGGTCCGCCTCGTCGGCGTCGACGATCCGGCCGCTCAGCAGCAGCTCGAAGGCGCGGGAGGCCCCGACCAGGCGGGGCAGCAGCCAGCTCACCCCGATGTCGCAGCCGGAGAGACCGATCCGGACGAACGCCACGTTGAAGCGCGCGGACGCCGCCGGCCGCCGGTCCGTTGACGGCCGCCACGACCGGCTTCGGCAGGGCGCGGAGCTTCGGCACGAGCGAGGCGATCCACTGCTGGAGCGCCAGCCGCTCCTGCGGCGACTGCCCGCCGCCGCTCTCGGCGACCTCCTCCCCCATCGCGTACGCCGTGAGGTCGAGGCCCGCGCAGAACCCGCGGCCCGCGCCGGTGAGCACCAGCACCCGGCAGGCGTCGTCGGCCGCGACGTGGTCGAGGGCCGCGTGCAGGTCGGTGAGCAGGTCGGGCGACATCGCGTTGAGCCGCTGGGGGCGATCGAGCGTCAGGAGGACGACGCCGTCGGCCGGGCGCTCCAGGCGCAGCGTGCCGTAGGCGGGCAGGTCCTGCCCGGGGTCGCCCCGGCCGACGTCGTCGGCGGCCGTGAGGGTCATGAGGGTCCCTTCGTGGGTCGGGTGCGGTCGACCGGTCAGCTGGTGCGTGGCCGTTCGGAGAACGGCTTGTCCTTCTCGGGGTCGGGATCCTTCGGGAGCCCGAGCAGCCGCTCGGCGATGATGTTGCGCTGGATCTCCGAGGTGCCGCCGGCGATGCTGGTCGTCTTCATCGCCAAGAACTCCTCGACCGGCGCCGGCACGGCTCCGCCGGCCGGCCAGGAGAGCGCCGTCAGCGGGTCGACCTCGGCGGCCAGGGCACCGGCCTCCTCCTCGAGCTGGGCGTTGACGAGCTTGCGCACCGACCCCTCGGCGCCGGCGGCGCCGCGGCCCGCCTCGGCGTACGCCCGGAGGGTGGTCATCTGGAGCGCGCGCTCCTCGACGAGCATCCGCAGCAGCCGGTCGCGCAGCACCGGCTCCTCGAGCGACCCGTTGCCGTGGGCCCGCCGGAGCAGCTCGTCGGCCTTGCCGTCGCCGACGGCCGGGCGCCCGGTGAGGCCGTTGCGCTCCTGCATGAGCGTGGTGATGGCGACCGCCCAGCCGCCGTTGAGCTCGCCGAGCACGGCGTCGGCGGGCAGCTCGACCTCCGTCAGGAAGACCTCGTTGAACTCCGCGTGCCCGGTCATCTGGCGCAGCGGCCGGGCCTCGACGCCCGGCGTCGTCATGTCGACCAGGAAGTAGGTGATGCCGCGGTGCTTGGGCAGCGACGGGTCGGTGCGGGCCATGAGCAGGCCGAAGTCGGACAGGTGGGCGAAGCTGCTCCACACCTTCTGCCCGTTGACCACCCAGGTGCCGTCGGCCTGCTGCTCGGCGCGGGTGCTGAGGCCGGCGAGGTCGGAGCCGGCGCCGGGCTCGCTGAACAGCTGGCACCAGCGGTGCTCGCCGCGCGCCAGCGGGCCGAGGAAGCGCTCCTTCTGCGCGGCGGTGCCGTGGGCGATGATCGTCGGCCCGGCGAGCGCGAGGCCCACGAAGTCGGCCATCGTGCGCCCCACGCGGTACTGCGTGACGGCCTCGGTCACCGCGCCCGCCGAGGCGGCCGACAGCCCGAGCCCGCCGTGCTCACAGGGCCAGGTCGGGGAGGACAGGCCAGCGTCGCCGAGGGCGGCGAACCATGGCGTGGACCGCTCGGGGTCGGCGACGAACGCCGCCACCTCGGGCCACTCCGCGCCGAGCGCGGCCTTGAGCACGTCGGCGGGCAGGTGCTCGCGCACCCACGCGTCGGCGGCGGCGTACGCCTCGGCCTCGGTGGCATCGGGCGACAGGTCGACGGGCATCAGGCCACCTCCGTGGCACTCGGGGCCAGGTCGGGGAGGGCGTGCGCGAGCAGCCGCTCGCGGGCGGCCGCGGCGTCGCCGAGCAGGGTCGCGTCGAGCCGGGCCCGGCGCAGGAACAGGTGCATGTCGTGCTCCCAGGTGAAGCCGATGCCGCCGTGCAGCTGGATGCCGTCCTTGGCGGTCTGGAGGAAGGCCTCGGAGCAGTGGGAGCGGGCGACGAGCGCGCCGAGCTCGAAGTCGTCGGTGCCGGGCCGCTGGAAGGCCGCCCAGTACGCCGCGGAGCGCGCCATCTCGGCGCGGACGGCGGCGTCGGCGAGGCGGTGCTTGACGCCCTGGAAGCTGCCCACGGGTCGACCGAACTGACGCCGGGTGGTGACGTACTCCGCGGTGCGGCGCACCACCTCGGCGGCACCTCCGACCTGCTCGGCGGCGAGCACGACGCTCGCGACGAGCGCCGCCCGGTCGGCGACGGCGGCCCCGTCGGTGTCGGGGCCACCCAGCCGTCGCGCCGGTACGTCGTCCAGGTGCAGCGTCGCGGCGGGCCGGGTGAGGTCGAGGGTGGCGCAGCGCTCGCGGCGCGGGCCGTCGGTGGTGTCGAGCCGGAACCATGCCGGGCCGCTGTCGGTGGTGGCGAGCACCAGCACCTCGTCGGCGTCGGCACCGTCCAGGACGAGGTCCTTGCGACCGGTGAGCCGCTCGCTGCCGGGTGCTCCGGTCGCACGGGTCGTCACCAGCCCGGGCGCCCAGGCGTGCCGGCCCTCGGCGACCGCGACCGCGACGGTGGTGGCGCCCGCGGCGATCCGGCCCAGCAGGGCGGCGGCCTCGCCGTCGTGCTCCGCCAGCGGCACGAGCACGGCCGGGGCGAGCACCGCGGTGGGCAGGAAGGGGCCGCCGTGCAGCACGGTGCCCATCTCCTCGGCGACCAGGGCGACGTCGACGAGCGTGCCGCCGAAGCCGCCGTGCTCCTCGGGCACCGCGAGTCCCTGGAGGCCGAGCTGCTCGGCCATCGTGCGCCACAGGTCGGCGTCGTGCCGCTCACCCGAGTCGGCGACGGCGCGGGCGCGGTCCAGCGGCGCCCGGGTCGCCATCAGGCGGCGCACCGCCTGGCGCAGGTCGGCGTGCTCGTCGGTCCAGGCGAACTCCACGAGGTCGTCGGCGCCGGCGGGCTCGGAGGCGGTGGCCCCGGTCTCCCCGGTCACCGGGGCGCCATCCGGATCGCGCCGTCGAGGCGGATCGTCTCGCCGTTGAGCATGGGGTTCTCCACGACGTGCTGCACCAGCGCGGCGTACTCGTCGGGGCTGCCGAGGCGGGAGGGGTGCGGCACCTGCGCGCCGAGGGACTGGCGCACCGGCTCGCTCAGCCCGCCGAGCATCGGGGTGTCGAAGATGCCGGGCGCGATGGTGACCATCCGGATCATCAGCGGTGCGAGGTCGCGGGCGATCGGGAGGGTCATGCCGACCACGCCCCCCTTGGAGGCGGAGTACGCCGCCTGCCCGACCTGGCCCTCGAACGCTGCCACCGACGCGGTGCCCAGCAGCACCCCGCGCTCGCCGTCGACCGGCTCGAGCCCGGCCATGGCCGCCGCCGCGAGCCGGAGCACGTTGAAGGTGCCGACGAGGTTGACCTGCACGGTCCAGGCGAAGCCGTCGAGCGGGGCCGGCCCGTCGCGGCCGACGGTCTTGCCGGCCACGCCGGTGCCGGCGCAGCTGACCGCCACCCGCAGCGGGCCCATCTCGGTCGCGGCCTGCACAGCGGCGGCGACCTCCTCCTCCGAGCGCACGTCGGCGGGCACGAAGGCCGCCCGCTCGCCGAGCTCCTCCACCACGACCTTGCCGTCGCTGGTGGGGAGGTCGAGCAGCAGCACCGAGGCTCCTGCGGCGTGCAGGCGGCGGGCGGTGGCCAGGCCGAGCCCGGAGGCCCCGCCCGAGACCAGCGCCACGGTTCCGTCGAGCTCCATGTGTGTCTCCTTCGTGCTTCGTCGGACGTCGGGAGGGTCGTGCGCGGGCTGCGGGGGCGAGCGGTCAGCGACCCTGGAAGCGGGGTTCGCGCTTCTCGAAGAACGCGTTGCCCGCCTCGACCGCGTCCTCGCTGGCGAGGTTGACCGCCTGCACGCGCGCCTCGTCCTCGAGCGCCCGCTCCAGGCCGATCTCGTAGGAGTCGTGCAGCAGGCGCTTGGACTGGGCCAGTGCCAGGGGCGGTCCGGCGACCAGGCGGTCGACGAGCCGCTCGACGGTCGCGTCGAGGTCGGCGGGGGCGACGACGTCGCGCACCACGCCGAGGGTCGCGAGCTCGTCGGCCGGCACGATGTCGCCGAGCATGACCAGCTCCTTGGCCCGGTGCAGCCCGACCAGGCGGGGCAGGATCCAGGAGCCGCCGAAGTCCACCGACAGCCCGCGGCGTACGAAGATCTGGGAGAACCGCGCCCGGTCGCTGGCGACCACGAAGTCGCACGCGAGCGCCAGGTTCATCCCCGCGCCGACCGCGTAGCCGTCCACGCGAGCGACGGCGGGCAACGGCAGACGGTGCAGCGCCAGGCAGGCCTCGTTGACGATCCGCATGTTGGCCAGCGAGTGCCGGTCGCCGCTCTGCGACAGGTCGGCGCCGGCGCAGAAGTCGGTGCCGTCACCGGTCACCACGACTGCACGCACACCGCTGTGGGCCACCCAGTCGCAGGCGTCGCGGAGCTCGGTCCAGCCCGCGTCCCCGATCGCGTTCTTGCGCCGCGGGTTGCTCAGGGTGATCCGGGCGACCGCTCCGTCGCGGTGCACCCGCACGGTGCGGGGGGTCTCGTCGTCAGCGACCAGTGCCATGAGGGCGAGTATCGGGTCGAGCGATAGTGATGTCAATGTCATGTTCAGGTCCAGTCGGCCACTGCGGGACCGGGCGTGGGGCACTTCCCAGGGCGGCCGGACGCTGCCCTCGCGAGAGCGCGTCACGCGCGCGAGATCGCGGTCCGGACGCTGGAAGAACGATCGAGGTCGCTCGCAGCTCGTGACCCCGCTCACTCCGTGCCACACGGCCTGTGACCGTTGACACGCGGCGCCCCGGGCGACTACACACATGACTCCCGTGTCAGTTTCGCGCGACGAGCGCCCACCGTCAGGAGCACAGCACATGCGTCCCAGGATCCGCGTCGGCGACTACCTCCGCCTGTCCGCCCAGCGTTCGCCGGACGTCGCCTGCCTGGTCTTCGACGACGGCCGCGAGCAGTCGTTCGCCGAGACCAACAGCCGGGTCAACCGGCTCGCCCAGGCGATGACCGCCCGCGGCGTGCGCCAGGGCGACAAGGTCGCGATCGTCAGCACCGACTGCGCCGGCTACATCGAGGTGCTGCTGGCGTGCATGAAGCTCGGCGCGGTCTACGTTCCGCTCAACAACCGGCTCGTCGACTCCGAGCTGCTCACCCTGCTGCGCCGCGCCACGCCGCGCCTGCTGTTCGTCTCCGGTCGCTACCTGACGACCGGTCGCGCCCTGCTCCCGCAGGTCGACGGTCTCGACGGGCTCGTCGACTTCGACCAGGTCGACGGTCCCGAGGGGTACGAGGAGCTCGTCGCCTCCGGCGAGGACGTCGAGCCCGACGTCGACGTACGCGACGAGGACGTCATCGGCCTCGCCTTCACCTCCGGGACCACCGGTCTGCCCAAGGGCGTGCTGCAGTCGCAGGGGATGATCAAGTCGCTGATCATCAACATGTCGATCGACTACGAGATCCAGCCCGGCGAGTTCCGCTACACCGCCAGCCCGACCTTTCACATCGCCGGCCAGGCGATGATCATGATGCACGTCTGGCGGGGGTTCCCGACCCTGGTCCTGCCGCAGTTCGAGCCCGCCAGCGTGCTGCGGTGGATGCGCAGCGGACGGCTGTCCGGGGTGTTCCTGGTGCCCACGATGATCAGCACGCTGCTGGAGCAGCCCGGCGTCGAGGACGGCGACTACTCCGCCCTCGGCTCGATCATCTACGGCGGGGCGGCGATCTCTCCCACGCTGCTGCGGACGGCGATGACGACCTTCGGGTGCCGCCTCATCAACGCCTTCGGCGCCGCCACCGAGGGCGGACTGCAGACCGTGCTCGGCTCGGCCGACCACCAGCGCGCGCTCGACGGCGACACCCACCTCCTCGGCTCTCTCGGCAAGCCGGCCTTCGGCGTCGAGCTGCGCATCGTCGGCGAGGACGGCCAGGACGTGCCGCGCGGTGAGGTCGGCGAGGTCGTCACCCGCTCCGACGCAGTGATGAACGGCTACCTGGAGATGCCGGAGGAGACCGCCGAGGCGATCCGCGACGGCTGGTTCTACGGCGGCGACCTGGCCCGCCAGGACGAGGAGGGCTACCTCTACCTCGCCGGGCGACGCAAGGACATGATCATCCGCGGCGGGGAGAACATCTACCCGATCGAGATCGAGACGGTGCTGTCCGGCGCACCGGGCGTGGCCCAGGTCGCGGTCGTCGGCAGACCCCACGACCACTGGGGCGAGGTGGTGGTCGCCGTCCTGACCGCACACCCGGGCGAGGAGATCGACGTCGACGCCCTCGCCGTGCGCTGCCGCGAGCAGCTCGCGGCGTACAAGGTGCCGGCGGAGTACCTCGTGCTGCCCGAGATGCCCCTCAACGCCAGCGGCAAGATCCTCAAGCGCCGCCTGCGGGAGCAGCTGCTCGCCCCCGCCGGCGCATGACCTTCGCCCCGCCCTTCACCCTGGCCGACCGCGTCGGTCGCGGCGACCTCCTCGACGCCCTCACGCTCGAGGAGGTCGACACCGACCTGTTCCGCGCGACGTTCGTCGCCCCCGACGTGATGGCGCTGTACGGCGGCCAGGTGGCCGCGCAGGCGCTGCTCGCGGCCGGGCGCACCGTGCCCGAGGGCGTGCTGCCGCACTCCCTGCACGGCTACTTCCTGCGCGCGGGGGACTCCGAGCACCCCACGCTGCTGCGGGTGCGCCGCGACCGCGACGGCCGGTCGTACTCCGCGCGCCGGGTCGAGGCCGTGCAGCGAGGCGAGGTGATCTTCTCGATGGCGGCGTCCTTCGCGCGCGAGGACCCGCGCTCGCAGGGCGCGCCACAGCGGCAGGACGGCGACGCACCGTCGGTGGAGCCGCCGGAGGAGACCGAGGAGATCGGCCTGCCGCGCCTGCTGTCGTTCGAGGGCCGGGCGGGGACGCAGCCACGCCCGACGGCGTGGCCGACCCGGTTCTGGGCGCGCACGACCGCCGACCTGCCGGACCCCGCCGACGACCCGTTGCTGCACGCCGCGGTGCTGACCTACCTGTCCGACATCTCCAGCGGCCTCTCGCCGTGGGGGGAGGACGGCTGGCTGCCCGGCGCCAGCCTCGACCACGCGGTGTGGTTCCACCACCCGCCGCGGGCGGACGACTGGGTGCTGACCGACCTACGCCCGGAGGTCACCGCGCACGGACGGGGCTGGTACACCGGCACGATGTACGACGCCGCCGGGCGAGCGCTCGCGAGCCTGACCCAGGAGTGCCTGGTCCGGAGACGCCGCGACTGACGCTCACCGGTCGGGGCGACCGGGGCGGCGAGCGCCGGGTCAGGACCCGGCTGCCACCGCGTCGCGCGCCGTCGCCGCGGCGTCGTCGGTGATCTTGTCGCGGGCGCCGATGCCGTTGAGATAGATCCGCGTCAGCGTGTCGAGGAGGTCGTTCTCCTCGAACTCGTGCCCCAACGTCAGCCACAGGTGGCAGGTGCTGTCGACCATCGAGCCGAGCACCTCCGCGGCGAGCACCGGGTCGAGCGCCGGGTCGGCGATGCCGAGCTCCTGCTGGTGCTCGATGCCGCGGGCGAGCCGGTCGACGTGCGCCTCACGCATCTGCAGCCGGATGCGCTTCATCTCGGGGGTGAAGGTGCCGACCTGCTCGATGAGGGCGAGGATCTTCGCCCGGCTCCGGTAGGACTCGACGTACCGACGCATCGCGGCGTGGGTGCGCTCGTAGCTGGCCGTGGAGAGCGGGCGACTGGCGCCGAGCTCGATGATCATGTCGCCGGCCACCCGCGAGGCGACGGCCTGGAAGATCGCGTCCTTGGAGTCGAAGTAGGTGTAGAAGGTGCCCTGGGCGACCTTGGCCTCGGCCGCGATGTCGGCGACCCGGGTGTCGAGGAAGCCGCGCTCCTCGAAGACCCGGCGCGCCGCGTCGAGGAGCGCCGCGCGCCGCGCGTGCCCCCGCCCGGTCAGCGGGCCGATGTCGCGGCGTTCCTGCTGCTCCGGGCTGGCGGAGACCCCCATGCGCTTGCTTCTCGCCATTGCTGTCTCCCGTCGGTGTGGGCGCCGCGCCGGTGACTGCTGCGGCCACGGCACGTGCATCGTACTGAAGTCGACATCAACTTGGCTCCCCGCCCGTCGCACCTGACTTAGGTCTGGTGCGCCGAGCACAAAGCCTCCACCTGCTGCTCACACCTGGCATCACGGGTAGGTCGGGGACTAGTCTCCGGACATGGGATTTGACAATGACGTCACTAACAAGTTGGGCATCGATCTGCCGATCTTCTCCGCCCCGATGGGCTGGGTCGCCCGACCCGAGCTCGTCGCCGCAGTGTCGGAGGCCGGCGCGATGGGCCTCGTCCCGGGCTCGCTCCCGGTCGACGTCGTGCGTGACGACATCCGTCGCGTGCGCGACCTGACCGCGCGCCCGTTCGGCGTCAACATCCCCATCGCCTTCGCCCAGGACCCCTCGATCGTGGAGATGGTCGTGACCGAGGGCGTGCGGTTCGTGACGACCTCGGCCGGGTCGCCGGCGCGCCTCACCCCCGCTCTCAAGGACGCGGGCCTGACGGTCTACCACGTCGTCCCGACCCTCGAGGCCGCGCTCAAGGCGGTCGACTCCGGCGTGGACGGGCTGGTCGTCGAGGGCGGCGAGGGCGCCGGCTTCAAGAGCCCGCACGAGGTCTCGACGATGGTGCTCCTGCCCCTGGTGGTCTCCCGCGTCGACGTGCCCGTGGTCGCGGCCGGCGGGATCGCCGACGGCCGGTCCCTGCTCGCGGCCCTCGCCCTGGGCGCCCAGGGGGCGCAGATGGGCACCCGGATGCTGGCCACCACGGAGTCCGGCGTCCACCCCGGGCTCAAGCAGGCGGTCGTCGACGCCCGCGAGGTCGACACGATGATGTTCAACCGCACCGTCGGCCGACCGATGCGGGTGCTGCGGACGGCCACCGCCACGGCTGCCGACGGCGGCGACGCACGTCCGCTGCTGGCCGAGGTCCGGCGCACGTACGACGACGGCGACCTCGAGGCGTCCCTGGCGCAGCTCGGCCAGGTGGCCGGCCGGGTCGACGACGTGGTCGACGTCGCGACGCTGCTCGCCCGCACGGTGACCGAGCTCGAGGACGCCGCGGCGTCGCTGTCCTCGTTCGTCCGGGTCGCCGTCCGTGGCTGAGCGGCGCCCCGCCGTGCCGCGACCGACCGGGGTGCTCGGGGGCGAGGACGACTCCGGCGCCGCGGGCCCACGACCCGGCCGCTGGTTCCCGGGCTGGACGGTCGTCGTGCTGATGGCGGCCGTGCTCGCGATCGGGGTCGGGGTGACGTTCTACGGCCTCTCGGTCTACCTCAGCGCGCTGACCCGGGAGGGGCGTGGCTTCAGCCTCACCCAGGTGTCCGTGGCGACGAGCGCCTTCCTCGTCGCCACCGGTGTCACCGGGCTCCCGGTGGGTCGGCTGCTCGCCCGGTACGACGCCCGCGCGGTGCTGCTGCCGGGCCTGCTCGCCACCGCCCTGGCCGTGCTCGCGATCGGACGGGTGCAGACCGCCTGGCAGCTCGTGCTCGCCTACACCCTGCTCGGCGCGGGCTTCGCGGCGATCTCGGTGATCCCGGCGAGCACGCTCGTCGCGCGGTGGTTCGTCCGCCGCCGGGCGCGGGCGATGTCCCTGGTGTTCCTGGGGCTTCCGGTGGGCGGTGCCCTGGTGTCGCCGCTGGTGGCCGTGCTGGTCGAGCGACTCGGCGTGGCGGGCGCGGGTCCGTGGCTGGCCGCGCTCCTGCTCGGCGTCGCGGGCCCGCTGAGCCTGGCGGTGCGGCCCGACCCCGGGCGTCGCGGGCTGCTGCCGGACGGCGACGCACCCTCCGACGGCACGACCGTCGATCCCGCGACGGCCGGGAGCAGCGCCGCCGACGCCTTCGCCGACCCGTGGTTCCTGCTGGTCGGTGTCGCCCTCATGCTCGGGATGCTGTCCCAGCTGGGCGCGCTCGCGCACCTCTACAACGCGGTCTCCGAGCGGCTGGACACCACCATCGCCGCCACCGCGCTCTCCACCGCGGCAGCGGCCAGCGTCGTGGGCCGGCTGGCGGGCAGCTGGGTGTTCGAGCGCGTCGCCCTGCCGCGAGCCACGGCAGGACTCATGACCCTCCAGGCGGGGTCCCTGGTGCTCCTCGCCGTGCTGCCGACCCACGCGGCGGTCGTCGTGGCGACGGTGGCGTTCGGCATCTCGATGGGCAATCTCCAGGTCCTCCAGCCGCTGCTCCTGGCCGACCGCTACGGCGCCCGCGACTTCGCCGCCATCCTGGCCCGCGGCAACCTCCTGGTGACCGTCGGGATGGCCCTCGGCCCCGTCACGGTGGGCGCCGTCCACGACCTCGCCGGCGACTACACCGCCGCCCTCGCGGCCTGCGCCGTCGCCGCGGCGCTGGGCGCCGTACTCATGCTGCGCGCGGGCCGCCTGCCCGCGCCGGCGGTCCGCTGACCGCGCGACCGCCACCCACCCCGGATCAACCGGGATCACCCCGGATCGCCCCGGAACAACCCGAAAACAAGCCCCACCGACCAGGAGGTCCCCGTGCACACCCTCAGCAGCCCCCGCGAGCTCGCGTCCCTCACCGGCGCCGACCTGGGAACGTCGCCCTGGCGCACCATCAGCCAGGAGCACGTCGACACGTTCGCCGACCTCACCGACGACCACCAGTGGATCCACGTCGACGTCGAGCGGGCCGCAGACGGGCCGTTCGGCGGCACCGTCGCGCACGGGATGCTGACCCTCGCCTATGTGCCGGTCCTGGTGGGCGAGGTGCTCCGCGTCGAGGGCAGCCCGTTCGGCCTCAACTACGGCTTCGACAAGGTCCGGTTCACCTCACCGGTGCGGGCCGGCTCCCGCGTGCGGGGCGCCGTGCGCGTCGACTCGGTGACCGACCTCGACGGCTGGGTACGTGCCGGCTTCGAGGTCACCGTCGAGGTCGAGGGCAGCGACCGCCCGGCGCTGGTCGCGGTCAACCTCGTGCAGTGGAGCCTCTGACGGCACTCACCGCCCTGGCCCCCGCACACGTACGCCGACGGGGCGGCCCCTCCTCCTGGAGGGACCGCCCCGTCGTTCTTCTCTGCCCCCACGCAGGGTGTCCGGGTCAGCCGATGGTGGCCTGGTCGGGCTCGAGGTCGATGTAGCCGTCCGGGTCGACCGGAGCGAGCGTCCCGTTGTCCTGGACCTCGAAGAAGATGCCCTCGTGGCTGCAGGCACCCGGGCGGCCGGGCCACTGCTCGCCGTCACAGGTGACCTTGGGGCCGAGGAAGGTCTGGAAGTCGGACAGGCCCTGCATGGCCTCGCTGACCGAGGTGTTGGTGATGTCGCCGTCGATGCCGCTGATGACGTTCGCCAGGTTGATGATCCCGGCGAAGGAGTACAGCGACCGGGCCGACTGCTCGTCCTCGTAGCCGACCGCCTCCATCGCCTCGGCGAAGTCGTCGAGCTGCTGCTGCACCTCGGCCGGGGCGTTGTCGTAGGCGAGCGGCACCCACAGCCGCGGCTGGATGATCGCACCGGCGGCGTCAGCCCCGAGCTCGTCGATGAACTGCGAGCAGGAGCCCGCGAACACCGTGCCGTCGAAGCCGTTCTGCCGCAGCGCCTGGATCAGGCCGGTGCACGACTCCTCCGGCAGCGCGATCACGCCCGCGACGTCCGGGTCCTCGGAGAGCTCGGTGGCGGCGAGCACCTGGTAGTTGATCGTGTCGACCTTGGCGTAGACGGCCTCGACGTCGACGCCGACCGCCTCGCCGAGCGGCTTGACCAGCTCGTCGACGTAGCCGTGGGACGACGGGGCGTCAGTCACGGCGAGCGAGGCGGACGACTTCCCGAGCTCACTGAGGATCTTCACCATGCCCAGCGCGCTGGTCTCGAGGGGGCCGGAGAAGTAGAACGCCGTCGGGTACGTCTCCGCCTCGGCCACGCCCTGGCCGGCCAGGGTGCCGACGATCGGGATCTCCGCCGACTTCAGGATCGGCGTCATGGCGCCGACGCTGGTGCCGTCGTAGGCGTCGAACACGACCGGGACGTCGGAGGCGACGAAGTCGTTGGCACACTTGACGCCAGTCTCAGGCGTGCCGTCGCCTGAGCACAGGTCCATCTCCAGCGGGGCGCCGTTGATGCCGCCCAGCTTGTTGTTGACGTACCAGATCGCCGCCTCCGCACCGTAGGTGTTCTGCGGGTAGGCGACAGCACCGGTGTCGAGCGACTGCACGCCGATCACGACGGCATCCCCGTCCAAGCCGCCCGTGGTGTCCTCCGCCTCGCTGCCGCCGCTGCACGCCGCGAGGGCGCTGGTCAGGGCCAGCACGCCCGCTACCGCCGTCAGTTTCCTCATGTTGGTCCAGGCCTCTCAGTCGACGTGACGCCGTCGTCACGTCAGTGAAGTGTGATGTCGATCATAGAGAATGTGACGTCAGTGTCAATGACGTTCTGGACCGGTTCGACCGGGCGCGCGACGGCGACGCCGAGAGCACCGACGGGGCGGCCCTCCCGCAGGAGGACCGCCCCGTCGGGCGCGTTGGCGGACGATCAGCCGATCGTGGCCGACTCGGGCTCGAGGTCGAGGTAGCCGTCCGGGTCGACCGGAGCGAGCGTGCCGTCCTCCTGGACCTCGAAGAAGATGCCCTCGTGGCTGCAGGCGCCCGGGCGGCCGGGCCACTGCTCGCCGTCGCAGGTGACCTCGGGACCGAGGAAGGTCTGGAAGTCGGTCAGGCCCTGCATGGCCTCGCTGACCGAGGCGTTCGTGATCTCGCCGTCGATGCCGTTGATGACGTTCGCCAGGTTGACGATCCCGGCGAAGGAGTAGAGCGACCTGGCGGACTGCTCGTCCTCGTAGCCGACCGCCTCCATGGCGGCAGCGAAGTCGTCGAGCTGCTCCTGGACCTCGGCGGGCGCGTTGTCGTAGGCCAGCGGCACCCAGAGGCGCGGCTGGATGATCGCACCGGCGGCGTCGGCGCCGAGCTCGTCGATGAACTGCGAGCAGGAGCCGGCGAACACCGTGCCGTCGAAGCCGTTCTGACGCAGCGCACCGATGAGGCCCGTGCACGACTCCTCGGGCAGCGAGATCACGCCCGCGACGTCCGGCTCCTCGGAGAGCTCGGTGGCCGCGAGCACCTGGTAGTTGATGTTGTCGACGTCGGCGTAGACGGCCTCGACGTCGACCCCGACCGCCTCGCCCAGCGGCTTGACCAGCTCGTCGACGTAGCCGTGCGACGAGGGGACGTCGTTCACGGCGAGCGAGGCGGACGACTTCCCGAGCTCACTGAGGATCTTCACCATGCCCAGCGCGCTGGTCTCCAGCGGGCCGGAGAAGTAGAACGCCGTCGGGTAGGCCTCGGACTCCGCGACACCCTGGCCGGCGAGCGTGCCGACGATCGGGATCTCCGCCGACTTCAGGATCGGCGTCATCGCCCCGGTGCTGACCTGGTCGTAGGCGTCGAACACGACCGGGACGTCGGCGGCGACGAAGTCGTTCGCACACTTGACGCCCGTCTCAGGCGTGCCGTCGCCGGAGCACAGGTCCATCTCGAGCGGGGCGCCATTGATCCCGCCCAGCTCGTTGTTGACGTACCAGACCGCAGCCTCCGCGCCGTACGTGCTCTGCGGGTAGGCCGAGGCCCCGGTGTCGGGCGACTGCACGCCGATCACCACCGCCTCACCCTCCAGGCCGCCGCTCGCGTCCGCGTCGCCGCCGCCCCCGTCACCGCAGGCCGCCAGGGCCACCGCCAGGGTCAGCGCGCCCGCCGCCGCCGTCAGGTTCCTCATCTGTCTCGCACCCAGCCTTCCGGTCGCGGCACCGGTGCCGCGACGCTCACGTCGTGTGAGCCAGAGCATATGAAACCTGACGTCAATGTCAATCACTGCTGCCCAGCCGCGGACACGGTGTCGAGAGCTCAGGTCGGGCGCTCCTCGGGCGTACGCCCGAGGAGCCCCGTGCCGCAGGTCGGCAGGGGGCTCCTCGCGCGCGACCGGCGAGCCGCGAGCTCCGGGACCGGTCAGGAGGTGCCGACGAGACCCAGCAGGTCGTTCTTGCGCACCTTGCCCGTCGGGTTGCGCGGCAGCTCGGGAAGCACGTGGTACTCCACCGGCACCTTGTAGCCCGCGAGCCGCGAGCGGCACATCGAGTCCAGCGACTCGGCCGTGGGAGCGGCGTCGCGGTACTCCACGAACGCGACGACGACCTCGCCCCACCGGTCGTCCGGGCGCCCCACCACCGCCGCGTCGGCCACCTCCGGGACGTCGGTGAGGACGAGCTCGATCTCGGAGACGTAGATGTTCTCCCCACCGCGCACGATCATGTCGCGGCTGCGCCCGCCGAGGAACAGGTAGCCGTCGGCGTCGACGTACCCCCGGTCGCCACCCCAGAACCACCCGTCGTGCAGCGCCTCCGCCGTGCGGTCGGGCAGGTCGAGGTAGCCGGACATCACACAGTCGGTGTGCGTGGCGATGTTGCCGACCTGGCCCGGCAGGCACTCGCGCCCCTCGTCGTCGAGGATGCGCAGGTCGACGCCGATGATCGGCTGCCCGACCGACGAGAGCAGGTGCTCCTCCCCCGCCAGCGCCCGCCGGTGGTCCTCGGGGCGCAGGAGGGTGGTCAGTCCCGACTCGGTGCCGGCGCCGAAGAGGTTCCAGAACCCGCACTCGGGGTAGCGCTCCAGAGCCCGTCGCAGCAGGCTCGGCGGCATCGGCGCGGAGCCGTAGAGCATCGTGTCGAGCCGCTCCCGGCCCGTCGGCCCGGGATCGACGTCCAGGACCGCCTGGATCATCGTCGGCACCAGGAAGCAGCCGTTGAGCAGGCCCTCGTTGATGGCGCGGCAGGTGACCTCGGCGTCGAACTGCCGCTGGAGGTAGGACGTGCAGCCCGCTGCGACCTGCTCGAAGACGATCGCCCAGCCGGCGATGTGGAAGAGCGGCGACGCCGTGTAGCGGACCTGCCCGGGCCGGGGCATGACCTCCCACCCGAGGGTCAGCATCTTCTTGAGCATCCCGTGGGTCTGCATGACGCCCTTGGGAAGGCCGGTGGTGCCGCTGGTGAACATGATGCCCAGGACGTCGTCGTCGGCGAGCTGCACGTCGTGGCGCACCTCGCGGCCCTCCTCGACGAGCACCGCCAGGTCCTGGTCGAGCGAACCGTCCAGCGACCACAGCTCGCACGGCCCCGACAGCGTGGAGATCGCGGCCCGGGCGGAGTCGAGGTAGCGCTCGCCGGCGAAGAACCACGTCGGCTGCGCCTGGCCGAGGATGTTGTCGACCTCGAACTGCGCCAGCCTGAAGTTCACCGGGACGTACGTCGCACCCAGCTGGAAGCAGGCCAGGAGCAGCTCGGCGTACTCGAACGAGTCGGTGTCGAGGAGCGCCACCCGGGTCCCGCGGGTGACACCGCGGGCGGTGAGCGCGTCGACGATCCGGGTCACCCGGCGGTCGACCTCGGCGAAGGAACGTCGCGACCCGTCCGGGGACAGGAAGCAGTCGACGTCGGGGAAGCGACGGGCGGACTGGGGCAGGATGCGGCCGATCGGCCAGGACACGTTCACGGGGACTCCTCATCGACGGTGACGGGACGGGTGGCGGGTGCGAGCACCTCGCCGAGGTCGTCCAGGGCGCGTCGGAGCAGCCGGCCGAAGGCCGGACCCTGGTCGATCATCACGTGGTGGTGCGCGTCCGGTACGTCGTACTGCGCAACCGGCGCACCGATCAGGCGGGACAGCCGACGTCCGGCGTCGGCGGCGACCAGCGCGCTCAGCTCGCCGCGCACCACCGCAGTGGGGCAGCGGACGCCGCGCAGCGCGCGGGTGAGCGGGTCGGTGTCGAGCGCACCGAAGATCGCGGGATCGACCTTCCAGCGCCAGCCGTCGACGTCCTCGCGCAGGGAGCGCTCGGCGACGTACACCAGGGTCCGGTCGTCCGGGACCGGCTGCGGCGGCATCAGGCGGTAGCGCGCCAGGCCCTCGGCCGCGCTGCCGAAGCAGACGTCCTGGCGCAGCACCGGGCGGACCCGCTCGGCCCGCTCGGGCTCGGTCACCAGGCAGTCGACCAGGACCAGGGCACGGACCGCCCCGGGATCGCGGGCGGCGGCGCCGGCGGTCACCAGCCCCCCGATGCTGTGGCCGACCAGCACGGCGCCGTCCGCACCCCCGACGGTGTCGGCGGCGACGGGGAGGACCTCCCCCGACCACTGCTCGAGCGAGTAGCCCTCGGGCCGCCAACCGCTCTCGCCGTGACCGCTCAGGTCGACGGCCACGACGTCGAAGACGTCGGCCAGCCAGGGCAGCGTGTGGTGCCACCACGCCGTGTGCGCCGACGTGCCGTGCACGAGGACCAGCAACGGGGCGCCCGTGGCCCCCCAGCGCTCCCACGCGACGTCGACCCCGTCGACCCGGGTCGTGCCCGCGACGCCGTCGACTGCGGCCGGTGGCGACGGCGTCGCGGAGGTGGTCACGACGTGCTCGCGGTGGGCAGGACCTCCTCGTCGACGTCACCGAGGTCGTCGGCGCCGAAGTAGGCGGCCTCCACCTGGTCGCGCCGCTGGAGCAGCTCCGAGGCCGGACCGTCGAGCACCACCCGGCCGTGGTTGAGGATCAGACCGCGGTCGGCGACCGACAGGGCGAGCTCGATGTGCTGCTCGACCAGCACCAGACCGATGCCCTCCTGCTTGGCGAGGTCGCGGATCGACGGGAGCATCTCCTGCACGATCTTCGGTGCCAGGCCGAGGCTCATCTCGTCGATCATCAGCACCTTCGGCTCGGCCAGCAGCGCCTTGGCGATGGTGAGCATCTGCTGCTCGCCGCCCGAGAGCAGCCCCACCTTGCGCGACATCAGCCGCTCCAGTGCGGGGAACCGCTCGAGCACCAGCGCACGCCGGGACGCATCGGCCCGACGTCGTGCCAGTCGGAAGTGGTCGGCGACGCTGAGGCCGTAGAAGATGCCGCGGTCGTCGGGCACCATCATCACCCCGCGGCGGGCCAGCAGGTGCGGCTTGCGGGTGTCGACCGGCTGTCCCAGCGCTCGCACGGTGCCGCTCATCAGCGGCAGCAGGCCGACGGTCGCCAGCAGCGACGTGGTCTTGCCAGCGCCGTTCGGGCCGAGCAGCGCGACGACCTCGCCGGGACCGACGGTGAAGGACAGGTCGCGCACGGCCTGGACCCCGCCGTACCCCGCGGTGAGGCCCTCGACCTCCAGCAGCGGCGCACCGCTCGTGGCGGCGCGGTGGGTGTGCTCAGGCATCGGCGGCCTCCATCGGAACGCCCAGGTACGCGGCGACGACGGCGGGATCGGTCCGCGCGTCCTCGGGCGTCCCGGAGAAGATGATCTTGCCGAACTCCAGGACGTAGACGACGTCGGAGACCGACATGACCAGGGACATGTCGTGGTCGATGAGCAGGACCCCGGGACCGTCCGCGGCGATCTCGCGGACCCGCTCCCCGAACTCCAGGCTCTCGTTGCTGTCGAGGCCCGCGGCCGGCTCGTCGAGCAGCACCAGGCTGCACCGGCCGGCCAGTGCCCGGGCGACGCCGACGAGCTTCTGCTGACCGAGGGTGAGGTCACGGGCCAGGACGTCGGCGACACCCCGGAGCCCGACGACCTCGAGAGCCTTCTCGACGCCGGCCTCGGTGGCCTTGTGCGGCTTGAAGACGTCGGCGAACAGCGACCCGAAGGAGATGCTGCGCGCCGAGACGAGCAGGTTCTCCCGCACGGTGAGGTTGCCGAAGAGCTCGCCGGACTGCCAGGTGCGGGTCAGGCCCGCGGCCTTGCGCCGGTGCGGGGCGAGGTCGTCGATGCGGCGGCCGTCGAGGTGGATCGACCCCTCGCAGGCGGTGAACCCGGTGACGGCGTCGACGAAGGTCGTCTTGCCGGCGCCGTTGGGCCCGATGAGACCCACCACCTGACCGGGGCGCACCTCGATGGTGACGCCCTCGTTGGCCACGACGCCGCCGTAGCGGACGGTGAGGTCGCGGGCGACGAGCCCGCCCTCGGAGCGCGGTGCGTCAGACACGACCGGCCACCTCCTGTCCTGTGCGTCCGGACGAGGGCGCGGGCTCGCCGGTGTCGGGTGGACCCGACGTCGGCGGTTCCTCGCCGTGCCCGAGGTGCTCGCGCACCCAGGCGATCTGCATCCGGGTCTGGCCGGCGATGCCGGACGGGTTGAGGATCGCGGTCACGATCAGGCCGATGCCGGTGATCAGCGCGTAGTAGTCGCCCATGTCGAACCACTGGTGCAGCGCGGTGTAGACGAGCCCCAGCGGGCCGAGCATCCCGGCGACGATCGCGCCACCGAAGGACGTGATGCCGCCGAGGTAGGCCATCGCGAGCACCTGGAGGCCCACGACGACGGAGAAGCTCTCCGCGGAGAGCTGACCGTGGCTGTAGCCGAGCAGGCAGCCCGCCACACCGGCGATGAACGCCGACAGACCGAAGCCGATGAGCTTGGTCCGGCGTACGTCGATGCCCGCGGACGCCGCCGCGCGCTCGTTGGCGCGGACCGCCAGGAACGCCCGGCCGGTGTCGCCCCGGGCGATCCGGACGAACGCGAGGATCACCAGGGTGACCACCGCGAGCACCATGAACGAGAACTCCAGCCGGGCCAGGTCGCGTCCCTCACGGATCGCGAAGTCGATGCCGAACAGCTGCGGCGCCGCGATCGGGTTGCCCGTGGGCGGGGTGAGGCTGTAGTTGCCGAACACGAACCGCTCGATGGCCAGCGCCGCGGCGATGGTGACGATCGCGAGCTGGACGCCGCGGATGCGGAAGGCGGGCAGGGCCACGGCCATGCCGAGCAGCGCCGCCACCGCGGCCGACAGCACGATCGCGAGCGGGAACGGCATGTCCCACTGCGCGGTGAGCTTGGCGAGGGTGAAGCCGGCGGCGCCGGCGAAGGCCGACTGGGCCAGCGATATCTGGCCGAGGTAGCCGGTGATCACGACGTACGACAGCGCCAGCAGCGTGATGATCAGCGAGCTGGTCAGGCCGAACCGGTAGGTGTCGTTGGCGACCACGAGCGCGGCGGCGGTGACGCCGAGCAGCACCAGGGTCGGCACCAGGCGGAAGCGCGGCACCGCGACGTCGGGCAGTCGCACCGACTGCAACGAGCCACGGGACGGCATCCGACCGCCGAGCACGAAGAGGATCACCATGATGACCACGAACGGCACGACCTGGTCGAGGCCGGACTTGGCCCAGACCGGCCACCACGGCTTGGTGGCGATGAGGCTGAGCTCGGACTGGAAGACGCCGAGCAGCACCGAGGCCAGCACCGCGATGCCGACCGACTCCAGGCGGGCGACCAGCAGCGCGGCGAGCGCGGGCACGACCATGAGCGTGTAGTTGGCGGGGCTCAGGCCGGTGAGGCTCGCCCCGAACATCACGCCGACGGTGCTGACCACCGCGCCCATCACCATGGCGACGAGGGCGAGACGGTCGGGCGCGAACCCCATCAGCACCGCGCCGCGCTCGTTCTCGGAGGCCGCACGGGTGGCCGCGCCGGCGTAGGTGAAGCGGAGGTAGGCCCACACGAGCGCGGCGAGCACGAGCATCACCAGGCACATCGACAGCTCGCGCACCGCGACGTCGGCCCCGAGCACCGTGAGCTCCTCGCGCGGGAAGATCGACTCGACCGGGATGTTGTTGGGCCCGAAGCGGATGACCGCGAGGGCCTGGAGCAGCACCATCAGGCCGATCGAGACGACGACCTGGGCGAGGTCCGGGGCGTGCCGCACCGGCCGAAAGACCAGGTAGTGCGCCAGCACGCCGAGGACGACCGCGTTGACCAGGCCGATCAGGATCGCCGGCGCCATGGCCATCTCGTCGCCCAGGGTCAACGACCCGATCGGCAGCACCAGCACCCCGTCGTCGTGCAGCGTGGTGAAGACGTAGACGCCCCACATGCCCATGGCGCCCTGCGCGAAGTTGATGATGCCGGTCGAGCGGTAGACCAGCAGCAACCCGGTGGACAGGCCGACGTACACCGATGCCAGGCCGAGGCCCAGCACGGCGAACTCCAGGTAGGTGGTCACGTCCGTCTCCTCGAGGTGCTGCGGTGCACGGTGGTCATGCGGTCGTCTCCCAAGGGTCGGTCACGGGTGTCGCGGTGGCAGGGGTGTCGTGGGGTGTGCGGGGTCGCCGGGACCGCCCCGCGGCGAGGCACGGGGCGGCCCTGGGCAGGCGTCAGCTGGCTGGCAGCCCGGCGGCGCGCAGCCCGAGCCGGCGCGCGCGGTCGATGTCGTAGTGGCGACGGGTCACCAGCCGCTGGGCGAACAGACCGCCGCCCGACTGGATGTTGGTGACCTGGTGCCAGCCGCCGTAGGCGTCCGCGGTGGTGTCACGGATCGCGTGGAACAGCTTGGTGCGGTACTCGCCGCCGACTCCCGAGCCGGTGGCCATGTACTTCTCGAGGAACGGCTTGAGCGTGTCGTTGTCGAAGTCGCTCATCGACGGGGCGGTCAGCACCGCGCCGCCCGCGATGTCGTGCAGGTGGCGCACCATCGTGTTGAACTGCGTCGCGCCCTGGTACTTCGTGACGTTGGTGTACATGTCGTCGGGGTAGAAGTAGCCCTCCGACGTGCTGTGGGCGTGCATCAGCGCCGCCTCCAGGCCAGCCCGCAGGAGCGTGGCGTGGATGATCATCTCGTCGATCTTCTCCCGGATGTGGGAGATCTTGTGGGTGCCGTTGGCCTCGGCGATGAGCGAGGCCAGACCGACCAGCTCGTCGGCCTGCTCGACCATGAACGCGGTGCCACCCAGTCGCTCCCACAGCCCGAGCGAGTGCGCGAAGACCGCCGCGTGCTCGACCTGGCCGTCGAGGAAGATCCGCTCGTTCGGCACGAACACGTCGTCGAAGATGCACATGCTGTCGGGCACCGAGATGCGCGACGACACCGGGAAGTCGCGCTCGTCGCGGTCGGTGGGGTGGTACGTCGTGTTGGTGATGTGCACGCCGGGGGCGTTGACCGGCACCGCGCAGGCGATGGCGTAGTCCTCCTCGCCCGGCTTCATCGTCTTGGTCGGCATGATCATCAGGTCGTGGCCCAGCGCCGCGGCGCTGATGTGCATCTTGGCGCCGCGGATGACGACACCGTCCTCGCGTCGCTCGACGACCCGGACGTAGGCGTCGGGGTCGTCCTGGGCCGCCGGCGCCTTGGCCCGGTTGCCCTTGGCGTCGGTGATGCACTCGGTGATCCGGATGTCGTCGCGCAGCGCCTGCTCGATGTAGGCGTGGATCCGCGGGATGAACTGCGGGGCGGCCGCCTCGATCCGCGACGCGGCGACGATCAGCGTCATGATCGACTGGTAGGTGACGTTGAGCAGCAGGTCCATCTCGAGCAGCTCGGGGATCTTGTCCCGCAGCTCCTCGGCGCTGCGCGGCGCGGTGATCACGGGGTTGCGGGCGTCCGGCTCGGCCGAGAAGTACTTGTCGTAGCCCTCCGCCGCACGCTCCATGGGGACCGCGAGCCCCGGCTCGGTGGCGAAGTCCTCGATCAGCCGTCCCTCGAAGTAGACCTTGCGGCCGTCCTTGAGCGAGTCCTTGTACTGCTGTCCCGTCAGCATCCTGCGGGCCTCCTTGGCGATGGTGTGCGGTCCTCCACCGACGCCGGCGCACGCCCGGGGTCGTCCCGACGCTACCCGGCGTGAATGTGACGTCGTCGTCAGGTTGAAGGCTGTCATGGTGCCGAGGGTGTGTCAAGGATCACAGCGCCCGCTCGGCGGTCGGGCACGGCGAGGGGAGGGTCAGTCCCAGGTCCGCAGCTCGCGCTTGAGGATCTTGCCGCTGGCGTTGACCGGGAGGGCCTCGGAGAAGCGGAACTCCGCGGGCACCTTGTACTTCGCCAGCTTGCTGGCGCAGAGCGCCTTGAGGTCGTCCTCGGTCACCGTCGAGCCCTCGGCCAGCTGCACCCAGGCCCGGCAGATCTCCGACCAGTGCTCGTCCTCGACCCCGACCACGGCGACCTGCACCACGTCCGGGTGCTCGGAGAGGACGGACTCGATCTCGACGGGGTAGATGTTCTCCCCGCCGCGCACGATCATGTCCTTCTTGCGGCCGTGCAGGTAGAGGTAGCCCTGCTCGTCGACGTACCCCATGTCGCCGGCCCGGAACCAGCCACCGCGGGTGGCCTCGGCGGTCTCCTCGGGCATCTCCAGGTAGCCGTCGAACTGCATGTCGCTGCGGGTGGCGATCTCGCCCACCTCGCCGACCGGCACGTCACGCAGCTGGTCGTCGACGATGCGCAGCGCGACCCCGAAGGCCGGCTTGCCGATCGACCCGAGCAGCTCGGGCCGCCCGTCGAGGGCGCGACGGTGGTCCTCCGGGCCGAGGAGCGCCTGGAGACCGGCCTCGGTGCCGGCACCGAAGGCGTTGAGGAAGTCGCAGTCGAAGGTGTCCATGGCCCGCTTGAGCAGGGCCGGCGACATCGGCGCGGCGCCGTAGTACATCAGCCGCAGGCGCTCGTAGTCGTGGTCGTGCACGCCCGGCAGCTGCAGCAGCGTGCTGATCATGGTGGGCACCATGAAGATGCCCGTGAGCTGGTCGCGAGCCAGGAAGTCGAGGGTCACCCGTGGGTCGAACTGCGGCAGCACCAGCGACGTGAAGCCGTAGGAGACGCCGGCGAGCAGCTGGCACACCCCGGTGATGTGGAAGGTCGGGGCGGCGGTGTAGCGGACCTCCTCCGGGAGCATCCGGAACTCGATGATCTGCTCGGCGACGATCGCCTTCATCATCCGCTGCGACTGCAGCACACCCTTGGGCAGCCCGGTGGTGCCGGAGGTGAACGCCAGACCGACGAGGTCGCGGTCCGTCGCGACCACGGGGGGCTCGATCTCCTCGCCGCTGGCGAGGAGCTCCTCGTACGGCGAGGACGTCTCCCCCGGCGCCGGGTCGAGGGCGAGCATCAGCTTGATGCCGTGCTGCTCGTCGAGCCCCTCGAGCAGGTCGGCGTAGCGGCGGTCGTAGAAGAACGCCGTCGGCCGGGCGCGTGCGGTCAGCACGTCGACCTCGCCGCGCATCAGACGGTAGTTGAGCGGCACGTAGACCGCGCCGAGCTTGCAGGCGGCCAGCACGATCTCGACGTACCGGTGGGAGTCGAGGGCGAACACCGCGAGCCGGTCGCCCGCCCCGACGCCGTTGTCGCGCAGCGCCGAGACGAGGCGGTTCACCCGGGCGTTGGTCTGGGCGAAGGTGTGGTGACTGCCGTCGGCGAACAGGAAGCTCGCCCGGTCGGGGGCGCGCCCCGCGGTCATGGTGATGCTCTCGCCGAGGCTGACCTGCATGGTCTCGCCCAGGCCGGTCGCGTACGTCATCGGACGCTCACGTCCTCTCTGGTCGGGGTGTCGGGACGGGTGCTCGGGGTGCCGAGCAACGTGGAGACGGCGTCGTCCGGGAGCCCCCACGACGCGAGGGCTGCCGCAGTGGCGGGTCCACGTCCGCGTGGCGGTCCGGCCGGAGTGCGTCCGAGCCGGGGGGCGGGCGCCGGCTGCGGCCCACCCGGTCCGTCGACGACCGTGCCCCGTGCCCGGCCGTGCGGGGAGGAGGCGACCTCGTGCGGTGCCAGCACGGGCTGCACGCAGGCGTCGGTGCCGGCGAAGACGTCCGCCCAGGCGTCGCGGTCGCGGGTGGCGAGCACCTCGGCGAAGCGCCGCTCCAGCTCCGGCCACCCGGACTCGTCGAGCTGGTCGGGCAGGTCGGTCGCGTCGAGGCCGAGGCCGTCCAGGAAGGCGGCGTAGAACGGCGCCTCGATCGCGCCCACGGCCACGTGACCGCCGTCGGCGGTGGCGTAGCAGCGGTAGAACGGCGCCCCACCGTCGAGCAGGTTCCGGCCGCGCGGTCCGGACCAGACACCCTCGGCGATCAGCGAGTGCAGGTGGGTGGTCAACAAAGCGGCGCCGTCGACCATCGCGGCGTCCACGACCTGCCCACGCCCACTGGTGGCCCGCTCGACGAGCGCGGCCACGACGCCGAAGGCCAGCACCAGCCCGCCTCCCCCGAAGTCCCCGACCAGGTTGAGCGGCGACACCGGCGGCGCGTCGGCCGGTCCCAGCGCCCCGAGGGCGCCCGACGCCGCGACGTAGGTGATGTCGTGGCCGGCGGTCGTGGCCAGCGGCCCGCCCTGGCCCCACCCGGTCATGCGCCCGTAGACCAGACGAGGGTTGCGCGCCAGGCAGACGTCGGGGCCGAGACCCAGCCGCTCCGCGACGCCCGGCCGGAAGCCCTCGACGAGGACGTCGGCGGTGTCGACCAGCGCCAGCACGGCCGCGACCACGGCCGGGTCCTTCAGGTCGACGCCGAGCGTGGTGCGGCCCCGGCCCAGCAGGTCCGGCTCGGCGACGGTCGGGACGACCCGGTCGACGCGCACGACCTCCGCGCCGTGGTCGGCGAGCATCATCGTGGCGAACGGCGCCGGCGCGAGGCCGGCGAGCTCGACCACCCGCAGCCCGGCCAGCGCACCGGCACCGTTCACGGCGTCAGATCCGCTCGATGATCGTGGCGTTGGCCAGGCCCGCGCCCTCGCACATCGTCTGCAGCCCGTAGCGCCCGCCGGACCGCTCGAGCTCGCACAGCAGGGTCGCCATGAGCTTGGTGCCCGAGGACCCGAGCGGGTGGCCGAGCGCGATGGCACCGCCGTTGCGGTTGACCTTCTCGAGGTCGAAGCCGGTCTCGGCCTGCCAGGCCAGGACCACCGACGCGAACGCCTCGTTGATCTCCACGACGTCGATGTCATCGCGGGTCAGCCCGGATCGCTCGAGCACCTTGCGGGTCGCGGGGATCGGCGCGGTGAGCATCGCGATGGGGTCGTCCCCGGCCACGGCGAAGGTGTGGAAGCGCGCCCGCGGGGTGAGGCCGAGCTGCTCGGCCCGCCGCTCCGACATGATGAGCACCGCCGAGGCGCCGTCGGTGATCTGGGAACTGTTGCCGGCGGTCACCCGCCCGTCGGGGAGGAAGGCCGGCTTGAGGTCGGCCAGCTTGTCGGCGGTGCTGGCGCGGATGCCCTCGTCGGCCGTCAGGTGACGCCCGTGGTGCTGGGCCTCGCGGGCCTCCGGGTCCCAGGTGCGCACCTCGACCGGCAGCAGCTCGCGCTCGAAGCGACCCTCGTCGCGGGCCGCGGCCGCACGCTGCTGGCTCTGCAGGCCGAAGGCGTCGAGGTCCTCGCGCGAGAGGCCCCACCGCTCGGCGATGAGCTCGGCGCTGATGCCCTGGTTGACCAGGCCGCGGTGGCCGAAGGAGTCGACGTCGGCGTAGCGCTGCTCGACCATCGGGCCGAACGGGTGGCCCGACGCGCCGCTGGCGCCCATGGGCGTCCGGGTCATGACCTCGACGCCCGCGGCGACCACGACGTCGTACGCACCGGCGATGACGCCCTGGGCGGCGAAGTGCGCGGCCTGCTGGCTCGAACCGCATTGGCGGTCGATGGTCGTGGCGGGCACCGACTCCGGCCACCCGGCGGCGAGCACCGCCGACCGGCCCACGTTGACCGCCTGGTCGCCGACCTGGGAGACGCAGCCCATGACCACGTCGTCGACGAGGGCGGGGTCGAGATCGTTGCGCTCGGCGATCGCGGCGAGCACGGTGCCGGCGAGGTCCGCGGCGTGCCATCCGCCGAGCGACCCGTTGCGACGACCGCCGGGGGTACGGACGGCGTCGACGATGACGGCCGATTCAGCCATGGAGTCCTCCTCGGACCAAAGATTGATGTTGACGTCGTCGTCACATTAGGAGTCCGGGCCGGACGTGTCAACGGTCACGTCGACCACCCTGACACCGCCCTCCGACCGACCACCCAGGTCGCTCACAGCGGGTCCGCGTCGGCTCGTCGTCCATGACGCCGACGGCCATCCACCCCCTCGCGCCGACCACCTTCGGGGCGCACCACGCGACGCGCCGCGCCCTGCGCGTGCGGCAGCGCGTGCTCGTCGCCGAGGCCGGCCGACTCCTCCGGCGCGGACTGTCTGCGGAGGGTCAGTCGGCCGCCGGCGCCTCGAGCAGCCCGGTCGTGGCAGCCACCAGGTGGGCCGAGAACCGCCCCCAGGCCGCGGCGACCCCGTCGGCCGGCAGCGCCGCCACAGCGGCCTCCCGCTCGGCGTAGAGCTGGACGACGAGCGTCCGCACCATCGCACGCCGGTCGGCGCGCTCGTCCGGGCCGAGGTGACCCAGGCAGTCGTCGAGGCCGCGGTCGGCCGCGACCAGCCACGGAGCCGCGAGCACCTCGTCCTCCAGCAGCGCACGGACGCCGGGGTCGGAGAGCAGCTGCGCGCCGCAGCGCAGCATCCAGGTGGGCTGGGGCAGCGCCACCACGACGTCGAGCACGGGCTGCACGAGGCAGCGGAGCCAGTCGGCGGTCACCCCGGGCCGCGCCACCGCGACGAGGGCCCGGCGCGCCTCCTCCATCTCGTCCTGGTGTCGCAGGAGAAGGGCGCGCACGAGGTCGGTCCGGTCACCGAAGTGGTAGCCGACGGCGGTGACGTTGCGCTGCCCGGCCTCGGCGCCGATCCGGCGGTGCGAGACGGCGGCGAGCCCCTCCTCGGCGAAGAGCCGCTCGGCGGCGTCGAGGATGCGGGCACGCGTCGCGGCGGCCTGCTCGGCCCGCACCCCGGTCGCCCGTCCCACGGTCGCCAACCTAGACCGCCGCCGGACCGCGCCCCGCCCACGGGCGGCCTGTGTCGCAGAGCACACCGACGTGGACTTTCGTCATTCACGTGACTTACCTACAGTCGGTGCGTACTTGGTTGCCGCAGGCAACCACCCTTCGCTCCGCAGGAGACCACGTGTCCCAGACCGAGACCTCTGCCCCGCGGTCGGCGCACCCCGTCGCCGCCGTGGTCGCACTGTGCTTCGGCGGTCTCGCCGCCGCCCTGACGCAGACCATGGTCATCCCGATCCAGGGCGAGCTGCCGCAGCTGCTCGACAGCACCGCGGCCGACACCGCCTGGGTCGTCACGATCACGCTGCTGTGCGCAGCGGTCACCATGCCGATCAGCGGCCGGGTCGCCGACATGGTCGGCAAGCAGCGGGTGCTGGTCGCCAGCGCGGTGCTGCTGCTCGTGAGCTCGGTCGTCTGCGCGCTCTCCAGCTCGCTGCTCCCGATGCTGGTCGGCCGCGGCATGCAGGGCATGGCGATGGGCTTCATCCCCGTCGGCATCGCACTGCTGCGCGAGATCGTGCCGCCGCGGATGGCCGGCAGCGCCGTGGCCGCGATGAGCGCGACGCTCGGCGTGGGCGGTGCCATCGGCCTGCCACTGTCGGCGTGGATCGTCCAGGCCGGCAACTGGCACGCGCTCTTCTGGGTCTCCGCCGCAGTGGCCGCGGCGGTGCTGGTGGCGATCGTGGCGCTGGTGCCGCACGTCCACGACGCGCACCCCGCACACTTCGACGTGGCCGGCGCGGTCGGCCTCGCCCTCGGACTGAGCCTCTTCCTCGTCGGACTCTCCAAGGCCAGCACGTGGGGCTGGGCCTCTGGTCGTACCATCGGGTGCGTCGTCGCCGGCCTCGCCGTCCTCGTGGCGTGGGCCGTGCTCGAGCTCCGCACCGCCGAGCCGCTCGTCGACCTGCGCAGCGCCTCGCGCCTGCCGGTGCTGCTGACGAACGTCGCCGCCGTCGCGATCGGCATGGGGATGATGGCCCAGGCCATCGTGATCCCCCAGCTGCTCCAGCTGCCCGACGTGCTCGACTACGGCCTCGGCCAGACGATCCTCCAGGCCGGTCTGTGGATGGCCCCCGGCGGCCTGATGATGCTGCTCTTCGCCCCGGTGTCGAGCCGGCTGATGTCCACGCTCGGCCCGAGGACGACGCTGATGATCGGCGCCACCGTGCTCGGCCTGGGCTACGTCGTGACATTCTTCCTCATGGGCGAGGCCTGGCACCTGATGATCGGCACGCTGGTGATCTCCATCGGCGTGGGCATCGGGTACGCCGCCATGCCGACGCTCGTGCTCGACCACACCCCCGTCCGCGAGGCCGGGTCCGCGGTGGGCGTGAACACCCTCATGCGCTCGCTCGGCACGACGATCGCCTCGGCCCTGATGGCCACCGTGCTCACCAGCGACACCCAGCCGCTCGGCCCGGTCTCGGTGCCGACCGAGAGCGCGTTCCAGCTCTGCTTCGTGATCAGCGCGATCGCGGCGTTCGTGGGCGTGGCCGTCGCGGCGACGATCCCGCGGGGCTCCCGCACCGCCGAGCAGGGCCCGGAGCAGGACGTCGCCGAGCCGGTCGCCGGCGCGCAGGTCGACTGAGCCGCACCCCGGAAGAGGAGCGGCGACCAGGACCGACCGGGGCCGGGCTCGTCAGGTCGTCGTGACCTGGCGGGCCCGGTCGAGCAGCCGCTCGACCGGCGCAGTGTGGCCGCCCTGCCACACGGCCTCCTCCTGGGCTGCCGCGACGAGCGACTCCGACGCGGCGAGCGCGCGGGTGGCCATCGCCCACCGCGAGCGGGCGACGACGTACGCCGCCTCGTCCATCGCACCGAGCTCCCACACCGGACGGTCCGGCACCACCCGCGGGCGGGGCGGAGCGGCCTCGTGGGCGTCGAGCAGCGACCGCAGGTCGTCGACCAGCGCGGCGCGCGCACCCGGCTCGCGCGAGGCCTCGCCGAAGACCCGGTCGAAGAGGGCCTGCACCAGCGTGTCGGTGTCGTCCGGCCGCGGCGCCACGAGGCCGAGGCGCGCAGCGTCCCACAGGGACGCGGTGAGCGACTCGGGGTCGGCGTCGGCCGGGGTGAGCGGCGCGGCAGCCTCGGCTGCGCGGGCAGCGTCGGTGGGCAGGGCGGTCATGGATGCTCCAGGGGGTGACGCGTCTCCGCCGGGTCCCGAGCCTCGGAGGTGGCAGCGGGGGCTGCCGTGTGGGGGTGCTGTGGATCCATGGTGGCGGTCCCGAGGGCCCGGCGACACCCTTCCTGGCACATCCGGTCAGACATCCGGGCCGAACCACCCGATCGGGCCAGGCCGGACTAGTACCTCTGCGCTAGCCCGGCCGGGGGGACACGACGTCTCGCTCGGGGTCGGACGCGCGTCCGCGGCGGCACCCGACCAGGTCGGGTGCCGCCGCGGGCAGGTGGTACGGGGTCGGGTCCGGGTCAGCCCAGGCGCTCGATGATGGTCGCGTTGGCCATGCCGCCGCCCTCGCACATCGTCTGGAGTCCGTAGCGACCGCCGGTGGCCTCGAGGTGGTTGAGCAGGGTGGCCATGATCCGGGTGCCCGAGCCGCCGAGCGGGTGGCCGATC
This sequence comes from Nocardioides sp., assembly GCA_002729525.1. Taxonomy (GTDB): domain Bacteria; phylum Actinomycetota; class Actinomycetes; order Propionibacteriales; family Nocardioidaceae; genus Nocardioides. Next base: position 32,691 of record PBYI01000048.1, on the reverse strand, counting down.
GCGATGGCACCACCGACCGGGTTGAGCTTCTCCGGGTCGGCGTTGAACTCCTGCTGCCACGCCAGCGGAACCGGCGCGAAGGCCTCGTTGACCTCGTAGGCGTCGATGTCCTCGATGGACAGCCCCGAGCGCTGGAGCGCCTTGCGGGTCGCCGGGATGACGCCGGTGAGCATGAGCAGCGGGTCGGAGCCGGTCACGCTGAAGGTGTGGAAGCGGGCGCGCGGGGTGAGGCCCAGCGCCGCAGCCTTCTCCTCGCTCATGATGAGCGCGGCGGAGGCGCCGTCGGTGAGGGGCGAGGAGTTGCCCGGGGTGATGACCCAGTCGATCTCCGGGAACCGCTCGGAGAAGTGGTCGTTCTGGAACGCCGGCCGCAGGCCGGCGAGGCCCTCGGCGGTGGTCGAGGCACGCACCGTCTCGTCGGTCGTGTGGCTGCCACCGCCGGGCAGGGCGACGGGGACGACCTCGCGGTCGAAGGCGCCGGACTCCCACGCGGCCGCGGCGCGCTGGTGGGACCGGGCGGAGTACTCGTCGAGCGCGGCCCGGTCGATCTTCCACTGCGACGCGATCAGCTCCGCACCGATGCCCTGGTGGGCCAGGCCCTCGGGGTAGCGGCTCGACAGCGGCGCCATCGGGTCGGTGCCCGGGAGGGTCGAGGCGCCCATCGGCACCCGGCTCATCGACTCCACGCCGCAGGCGATCGCGATGTCGTAGGCACCGGCCATGACACCCTGCGCGGCGAAGTGGGCCGACTGCTGCGAGGAGCCGCACTGTCGGTCGACGGTCGTGGCGGGCACGGACTCGGGGAACCCCGCGTCCAGCACCGCGGTGCGGGCGATGTTGAGCGCCTGGTCGCCGACCTGGCCGACGCAGCCGGCGATGACGTCGTCGACGAGGGAGGTGTCGAGGCCGTTGCGCTCGACGAGCGCGACGAGGGTCTGCGACAGCAGCGAGGCCGGGTGGACCTCGTGCAGGGCGCCGCCCGGCTTCCCCTTCCCGGACGGCGTACGGACGATGTCGACGATGACGGCGCTGGTCATGGGCTGCTCCTGGGCTTCTGCGGCGCGATCGGCAGGCGCGCGGACGGCCCACGGACGGACCGAACGATCGCTCGGCTTCGAACGGTAGGCCGGGCGTCGCGGAGTGGTCAACACTCCCGGCCTTGACCTCGGGCGTCGCGGTCTCCATGCTTTACCGAACGATCGCTTGGTTTAGCGGTCGGCGCACCCCAGGAGGACCACGTGACCGAGCTGACTACCGACGAGCTCGCGGCGATCGGCCGAGTGCTCACCGACGCCGGCGTCGACCTCGTCGGCCCGCTGCGGGCGCGCCTGCTCTCCGGAGGCCGCTCCAACCTGACGTTCCGGCTCGACGACGACGCCCAGGCGTGGGTGATGCGCACCCCGCCCCGCGCAGGACGTACGCCGTCCGCGCACGACGTCGCGCGCGAGCACCGGGTGGTCAGCGCCCTCGGCCCGACCCCGGTGCCCGTCGCCCCCGCGGTGGCCCTCTGCGAGGACGACTCGCTCATCGGCGGACCGTTCGCGGTGTGCGGCTTCGTCAGCGGCGAGACCGTGCAGACCCAGGAGCAGCTGTCCGCCTGGAACGACGACCAGGTCGCCGCCTCGATCGACGCCCTCTCGACCACGCTCGCCTCGCTCCACCGCGTCGACCACGTCGCCGCCGGGCTCGAGCGGTTCGGCCGCCCCGACGGTTACGCCGCCCGCCAGCACAAGCGCTGGACCGGCCAGTGGGAGATCGTCGGCGAGGCCGCGACGCCCGCGGTCCGCGACCTCGCCGAGCGGCTGGCCGTCCGGCTCGGCGACCGGCTCCCCCGCCAGGAGTCGACCGGGATCGTGCACGGCGACTACCGCCTCGACAACACGCTGGTCACCGTGGCCCCTGACGACGTCACCGTGGCGGCGGTCGTCGACTGGGAGCTCTCCACGATCGGTGACCCCGTCGCCGACGTGGCCAGCATGTGCGTCTACCGCGACCCCGCCTTCGACCTGGTCATCGGCTCGCCGTGCGCGTGGACCAGCGAGCGGCTGCCCGACGCGGACGGCCTCGCGGCGGCGTACGAGAAGGCCGGGGGCGTGCCGCTGGTCGACTTCGCCGAGCACCTCGCGCTTGCCTACTTCAAGCTCGCGGTCATCGCGGCCGGCATCGACCACCGCTACCGGGCCGGCGCCACACACGGCGCCGGGTTCGACACCGCCGCGGACGCCGTGCCGCTGCTGCTCGAGCACGGCCTGGCCGCCCTGTGACCCTGACCTGACCCGGATCGCGGGACACTGGTCCCGCACGCCGCGACGACGCCCGACTCGACGAGGAGACCCGTGGAATTCGACGACCTGATGGCCGCCCGCTGGAGCTGCCGGGAGTTCCTGCCCGACCCGCTCCCCGACGACGTGCTGCGCGACGTGATGGTCACCGCGCAGCGCACGGCGTCGTGGTGCAACACCCAGCCGTGGCAGGTGCACCTGCTGTCGGGCGAGGCCGTCACCTGGCTCGGTGACGCGCTCGTCGAGCACGTCGTCAACCACCCGACGCCCGAGGAGCAGACGCCGGACCTCGACCTGCCGGCGGCGTACGTCGGGGTCTACAAGGAGCGGCAGCGGGGCGCGGGCTACGCGCTCTACGAGAGCCTCGGCATCGAGCGCTCGGACTTCGGTCGCCGGGCCGAGCAGATGCTGCGCAACTTCAGCTTCTTCGGGGCCCCGCACGTCGCGATCGTGACCACCGACCGCACCCAGGGCACGTACGGCGTGCTCGACTGCGGCGGCTACGTCGCCAACCTGATGAACGCCGCCCTCGCGCACGGCGTCGCGAGCATCGCCCAGGGCGCGATCGGCATGCAGGCCGGACCGGTGCGCGAGCTGCTCGGCCTCCCCGAGGACCGGCTCGTGGTGTGCGGGGTGGCGCTGGGCCGCCCGGCCGAGCACCCGGTGAACGACTTCCGCACGACCCGCGCCGAGCTCGAGGACGTCGTCACGCTCGTGGACGCCCCGCCCGCCGCGACTGCCCAGACCGCCCGGGAGCGCGCCGGCGCATGAGCGTGCTCACCACAGAGCGGCGCGACGACGTCCTCGTCCTCACCCTCGACCGGCCCGAGCGCCGCAACGCCCTCGACCGGGCCCTCACCGACGCCCTGTCGGCCGCGCTCGACGAGCTCGACGACGACCCCTCGCTGCACGCGGGCGTGTTGGCCGCGAACGGCCCGGTCTTCTGCGCGGGCACCGACCTGCACGAGACGGCCAGCCCGGCCACGGACCGCGGCGGGGAGTACGGCCTGGTCCGCCGCCGTCGTACGACGCCCCTGGTCGCGGCCGTGGAGGGCGCGGCCCTGGGCGGCGGGTTCGAGCTGGTGCTGGCGTGCGACCTGGTCGTCGCCGGTGCCGATGCGAGGTTCGGGCTGCCCGAGGTCGCGCGGGGCCTGGTGGCGACGTGCGCGGGGCTGTTCCGTGCCCCGGACCGGCTGCCGCCGGCGGTCGCCACCCAGCTGCTGCTCACCGGCGACCCGGTGGACGCCGAGCGCGCGCACCAGGTGGGTCTGGTCAACGTGCTCACCAAGGCGGGCGGCGCGCTCGACGGCGCGCTGGCGCTCGCGGGGCGGATCACCCGCAACTCCCCCGACGCGGTGAGCGCCACGCTGCGCGCGGTGCACGAGTCGCGCGGGCCGGCCGAGGCCGTGGGCTGGACCGCCACCGACCACGCGATCGCGCAGGTGTCGCTGTCGCCGGACAAGGCGGAAGGCGTCACGGCGTTCTTCGAGAAGCGCCCGCCGCGCTGGAGCCGCTGAGCGGCCCGTCGTCGCGGCTCAGGTCTCGGTGAGCGAGCGTGCCAGCACCGTGCCCAGCGCGAGGTCGACGTACCGCGCAGCCATCTCCTCCGGGCTGACCTCGCCACCGAGGCGGTACCACGACGCGATGGCGTAGCCCATGTTGATGATCGCCCGCGCCGCCTCGCGCGGGTGCGTGGTGCCGAACTCCCCGGACGCCACGCCGGCCTCCACGACCTCGCGGAAGACGAGCTCCTGCTGGTCGCGCAGCGCGACGACCTGGGCGCGTCCGGCGTCGTCGAGGCTGCGCAGCTCGGAGGCGCCGATGAGGGCCTCCGCCTGGCTGTGGGTGTGGAACAGGATCCACGCCTCGACCAGGGCGGCGAGCCGCTGCGTCGGGGCCTCGGGCGCCTCGCGGACGGCCGCCTGCGTCGAGCCGAGCACGTCGGTCAGGGTGCCGGTCATGATGTGCTGGAGGATCTCCTGCTTGGAGGAGAAGTGGTGGTAGATGCTGGCCACCGTCACGCCCGCGCTGCGCGCGATGTCGCGCATCGAGGTGCCGTGGTAGCCCAGCGCGGTGAAGTTCTCGACAGCGGCGTCGACCACGCCGTCGCGTCCGCTGCGGCCCTCGCCCCGCGGTCTCGCCACCTGGTCCTCCTGGTCCTCCTGCTCGCCCGGGTCGCCCCGGTCGGGCGATCCTCCCACGTCAGGCCGTGGACACCTGCTCGACCTGCTCGGCGGCCCACGGCCGCAGCTCGCGCTTGAGCAGCTTGGCGTTGGCGTTGCGGGGCAGGCGCTCGGTGCGCACCAGGGTCCGACGGGGCCGCTTGTACGACGCCAGGCTCTCCTCGCACGCGCGCTCGACGCTCGTGGCGTCGAAGTCGGGGTCGTCGGTCACCACGATCGCGACGGCGGTCTCGCCGAACCGCTCGTGCGGGACGCCGACGACCGCGGTCTCGAGCACGCCCGGGAGCCGGCTGATGACGTCCTCGATCTCCTTGGGGTACACGTTGAGCCCGCCGGAGATGATCATGTCCTTGGTGCGGCCCACGATGGTGATGAACCCGTCGGCGTCGAGCTCGACGAGGTCACCGGTGTGCAGCCACCCGTCGCGGAACGCCTCGGCGGTCTGCTCGGGCCGCTCGTGGTAGCCGACCATCGTCGCCAGCGACCGCACCAGCAGCTCGCCGGTGCCCTCACGACGTACGACGCCGTCCGCGTCGCGGATCGCCAGGTCGGTGTGCGGCAGGGCACGACCCGCGGAGCCCTCGTGGTCGAACACCTCGTCGGCCATCAGCACGGTGGTGATCGTCGGGAACTCCGAGAGCCCGTAGCCCTGGCACACGTCGACGCCGGGGACACCGCGACACACGCCCTCGATCACCGCGCGCGGGACCGGCTCGGCACCGGTGACGATCCAGGTGAGCGGGCTGTCGGACAGGCGCTGCATGAGGTCGGGCCGGCCTACCAGCTCGCGCAGGAGGCTCGGCACCAGCATCACGTGGGTGATCGAGTGCGCCTCGAGGTCCTCGACGATGCGCTCCATCGTGGCGCCGCCCGTCGGGCGGATCTGGGAGAAGCCGCCGACCCAGCACAGGGCCAGCACGAGGTTGTGGAAGCCCGCCGCCCACGACAGCGACGGGATCACCTCGTAGCGGTGCTCGGGCGCCAGACCCAGGCCCTGCACCTGGCCCATGGCGTTCCAGAGCACACCGTCGTGGGTGTGCACGGCGGCCTTCGGCAGGCCGGTGGTGCCGGAGGAGTAGTAGAGGATGAACGGGTCGGACAGCGCCGGGCCGACGTGGTCGGTCGGGAGCGCGGCGCCGGCCACCAGGTCGGTCCAGAGCAGCTGCCGGGTGCCGGGCGGCGCAGGGACCTCCCCCACGGTCACGACGGCGTCGACGTCCAGCGACACCTGGGCGGTCGCCCGGGCTCCGACCTCGTCGACGACGAGCACCCGCGCTCCGCTGTCGCGGCACACGTGCTCGATCTCGGGACCGGTGAGCAGGACGTTGACCGGCACGCACACCGCACCGAGAGCGCCGAGGCCGAAGAAGACCTCGACCCACTCGCGGCGGTTGCCCATCAGCACCGCCACCTTGTCGCCCGGGCCCACGCCGGCCGCGAGGAGACCGCCGGCGACCTGGAGCGCCGCGTCGCGGGTCTCGACGAAGGTGCGGTCGCCGTCGGGGTACCCGAACGCCGCGCGGCCGCCGTACCGGGACGACGCGGAGCGGTCGAGGATGCCGAAGACGTTGCGGGCGAGGTGCATGGGTCGGTTCTCCTCCTCCGACGGGTCCCCGGTGGCCCGGGCGTCGGCGACGTTGCGGACGTGGCGCAGGTCACCTAGCCTAGCGATCGTTCGGTTTAATGCAACTGTCTCAGCGACGCGACGGAGGCGACGTGCCGCAGGTCCCTGACGACCGGCCCCGCTGGGGCACCACCATCCCGCTCGAGGGCGTGCCCCTCACCCGACTGGCCGACGTCTGCCGCGAGCTCGAGGACCTCGGCTGCACCGACCTGTGGACCGCCGAGGGCATGGGCACCGACGGGATCACCCCGCTCGCGGTCGCCGCCGCCGTCACCCGCGAGGCGCACCTCGGCATCGCGATCGCCTCGGTCTTCACCCGCGGCCCGGCGCTGCTCGCCCAGACCGCCGCCACCCTGGCCGGGCTCGCCCCCGGCCGGGTCACCCTCGGCCTCGGCGCCTCCTCCGACGTGCTCGTCGAGCAGTGGAACGGCCTGGAGTTCGCCAAGCCGCTGTCGCGCAGCCGCGACGTCGTGCGGTTCCTGCGCGCCGCACTCACCGGCGAGCGGGTCGAGGAGCAGTACGACACCTTCTCCGTGCGCGGCGTGCGCCTCGGGTCGGTGCCGCCGGAGCCGCCACGGATCGTGCTGGCCGCGCTGCGCGGCAAGATGCTCGACCTCGCCGGCTCCGAGTCCGACGGCGTCGCCCTCAACTGGCTGACCGCCGAGGACGTCGGCACCGTCGCGCCCGCCGTCACCGCGCACGGCCCGCGCGACGTCGTCTGCCGGGTGCTCGTCGCGCCCACCGACGACGCCGACGTGGCCCGGGGCATCGCCCGGCGCCTCATCACGACGTACCTCAACGTGCCGGTCTACCGCGCCTTCCACGCCTGGCTCGGCCGCGACGAGCTGGCGCCGATGTGGGCGGCCTGGGACGCCGGCGACCGCCGCGGAGCGCTGGCGGCCGTGCCCGACCACGTCGTCGACGCCCTCGTGCTCCACGGCCCGCCCGAGCGGATCCGCGAGGGCCTGGCGGCGTACGTCGAGCACGGCGTCACCGTGCCCGTCACGATGCTGCTGCCGGTGCCCGGCGTCGACCCCGTCCAGGCCTGCCGCGACCTCGCGCCCCGCTGACCGCTCACCCACCGACCCGCCCCGACCCGCCCGACCAGAGGAGACCGACCGTGACCACCCCGCAGACCCCCGCCCCCGACGAGCTCGCCGGGAAGGTCGTCGTCGTCACCGGCGGCAGCCGCGGCATGGGCAAGGAGATGGTGCACGCCTTCGCCGCGCGCGGCGCGCACGTCGTCGTCGCCAGCCGCAAGCTCGAGAACTGCGAGGCCGTCGCCACCGAGGTGGCCGAGACGTACGGCGTCCGCGCGCTCCCGGTCGGCTTCAACGTCAGCTCCTGGGACGACTGCGACCGCCTCGTCGAGACCGTGTACGCCGAGCTCGGCACCGTCGACGTGCTGGTCAACAACGCCGGCCTGTCGCCGCTCTACCCGAGCCTCTCGGAGGTCTCGGAGTCGCTGTTCGACAAGGTCGTCGCAGTCAACCTGCGCGGGCCGTTCCGGCTGACCGCCGTCATCGGCGAGCGGATGGCCGCCGGCGACGGCGGCTCGATCATCAGCATCGGGTCGATCGAGGCGATCCGACCGCAGCCGCACGCGCTCCCGTACGCCGCCGCCAAGGCCGGGCTGCACGTCCTCACCGAGGGCTTCGCCCGGGCCTACGGCCCGAAGGTGCGGGTCAACACGATCCAGGCCGGGGCGTTCCTGACCGACATCTCCGACAACTGGCCCGAGGGGCTCCAGGAGGAGATGGAGCCGAAGATCGCGCTCGGTCGGTGCGCGCAGCCGCACGAGGTGGTCGGCACGGTGCTGTACCTCGCGACGTCGGCGTCGTCGTACACGACCGGGGCGTGCCTGCGGGTCGACGGCGGCTGGGCCTGACGCACCCGGGAGACACCACGAGCCGGGAGGCGGGCACCACCACAGGCCGCCTCCCGGCTCGCTCACGCAGCCAGGGTCAGAGCCGACCCACGTGCGCGAGGTGGGCGGCGACGCCGTGCGGTGCGGGCGTCGTCGCGTCGGTGAAGCGCTTGACCTCGGTGCGGGCGACGGCACGCCGGTGCACCTCGTCGGGACCGTCGGCCATCCGCACGATGCGGGTCTCGGCGTACAGCTTGGCGAGCACGTAGTCCTGGCTGAGGCCGCCGCCGCCGAAGGCCTGGATGGCGCGGTCGAGCACCCGGGAGGCCATGTTGGGCACGGCGACCTTGATGCCGGAGATCTCGCTGGCCGCGGCGCGGTTGCCGACGGTGTCCATGAGGTGCGCGGTGTAGAGGGTGTAGAGCCGCGCCTGGTCGATCTCGATGCGGGAGTCGGCGATCCACTCCTTCACGACGCCGCGGTCGATGAGCGGCTTGCCGAACGTCGAGCGCACCTGGGCACGTGCGATCAACAGCTCCAGGGCGCGCTCGGCGGCGCCGATCATCCGCATGCAGTGGTGGATGCGCCCCGGGCCGAGCCGGGCCTGCGACATCGCGAAGCCGGCCCCCGGGTCGCCGAGCACGTGGTCGGCCGGCACCCGGACGTCGTCGAAGGTCATCTCGACGTGGCTGTCGAACGGGTTGTAGCCGAGGACGGTCAGGTCGCGCTCGATCGTCACGCCCGGCGCGTCGATCGGGACCAGCACCATCGAGTGGCGCGAGTGCCGCGGCGCGTCACCCTCGGGGTCGGTGACGCCCATCACGATGAGCAGCTTGCAGGCGTCGCGGTGGGCGCCGGAGATCCACCACTTGCGTCCGTTGACGACCCACTCGTCGCCGTCGCGCTCGATCGTGGTCTCGATGTTGCTGGCGTCGCTGGAGGCGACCAGCGGCTCGGTCATGACGTACGACGACCGGATGGCGCCGTCCATGAGCGGGCCGAGCCACTGCTCCTTCTGGGCCGGCGTCCCGAACATCGAGAGCAGCTCCATGTTGCCGGTGTCGGGGGCGCTGCAGTTCATGGCCTCGGGGGCCAGGAAGAGCGAGCGTCCGCTGAGCTCGGCGATGCGGGCGTAGTCGAGGTTGGACAGTGGCTCGTGGCCGGGCTCGGCGTGCGGGAGGAAGAGGTTCCACAGCCCGCGGGCGCGGGCCTCCTTCTTGAGGTCCTCCAGCACGGGCGGCTGGGTGCGGGTCTCGTGGACCTCGCGCTCCTGGGCCTCGTACAGCGCCTCGTTCGGGTAGACCTGCTCCTCCAGGAAGGCGGTCATCGCCTCGAGGAGCTCAGCGCCTCGCGGGGTCGGGTCGAACATCGGTGTTCTCCTTCGTTGGGTTCGCCGGGAGGCCGGGTCAGGCGGCGCCGAGGTAGGCCCGGCGCACCTCGTCGGAGGCGCGCAGCTCGGCCGCGTCGCCCTCCATGGAGATCCGCCCGTGCTCGAGCACGTAGGCGCGGTCGGCGGCGGCGAGGGCCTGGTCGGCCATCTGCTCGACGAGCAGGACGCCCGCGCCGGTGCGCTCGCGGATGAGCTCGATCAGCCGGAACACGTCGAGGGTCTTGAGGGGGCTGAGACCGAGGGACGGCTCGTCGAGGAGCAGGTACGACGGCCGCGCGGCGACGGCGCGCGTCAGCGCGACCATCTGCTGCTCGCCGCCGGAGAGCAGGCTGGCCTGCTGCCCCCACCGCTCCTTGACGACCGGGAAGGCCTCGAGCAGCGCCTCGACGGGGTCCTCCCCCGTCGCCCGCTTGCCGGCCGCGCGGCGACCGAGGGCGATGTTCTCCCCGACGGTCAGGCGGGGGAAGAGCTTGCGCCCCTCGGGCACCATCATCAGGCCCTGCTTGGCCCGCTTGTGCGTGGCGAGCGAGGAGACGTCGGCGCCCTCCAGCGTGACCGAGCCGGACCGCAGCGCGAGCTGGCCGACGATGGTGCGCACGAGGGTCGTCTTGCCGGCCCCGTTGGAGCCGACGACGGCGACGAGCTCGCCGGGGTCGACCCGCACGCTCACGCCGGTGAGGATCGGGTTGCGGTCGTAGCCGGACTCTGCCTTCTCGACGACGAGGCTCACTGGTCGTCCCCTTCCGTGGTGTCGGCCGCGGGTGCGGCACCGTGCTCGTTCTCGTCGAAGGGCTTGCCGAGGTACGCCGCGACCACGCGCTCGTCGGCGAGCACCTCGGCCGCCGAGCCCCTGGCCAGGAGGCGGCCCTGCTCCATGCAGGTCACCTGGTCGGCGACCTTGGACACCAGGTCCATGTGGTGCTCGACGACGACGAGGGAGTAGCCCTCGGCCTTGAGCGTGAGGAGGAGGTCGCCGAGGCCGGCGGTCTCCGTGGCGAGCAGGCCGGCGGCGGGCTCGTCGAGCACGACGAGGCTCGGGTCGCCGGCCAGCGCGCGGGCGATCTCGAGTGCGCGCTGCTTGCCGTAGGGCAGCTCACCGGCCAGCAGGTCGCCGGCGTGGGCGAGCCCGACGAGCTCGAGCAGGCGCTCGGCCTCGGCGTGCATCTCCGCGTCGCGGCGGTAGCGCGACGGCGGCTTGAGCGCGGCCGCCCACAGCGGCGTACGACCGGTGTCGGGGAAGCCCGCGAGGACGTTCTCCAGCACCGTCTCGTCGTGGAACAGCTGCGGGGTCTGGAAGGTGCGGCCGATGCCGGCCCGTGACACCAGGTGCGGCGCCTGGCCGGTGATGTCTCGGTCGAGGAAGGTGGCGGTGCCCTCGCTGGGCTTGTAGACGCCGGTGACCAGGTTGGCCAGCGTCGACTTGCCGGCGCCGTTGGGGCCGATGATCGCGTGGATCGAGCCGTGCTCGACGTCGAGGTCCATGCGGTCGACGGCCTTGAGACCGCCGAACGCCTTGCCGAGCCCGCGCAGCGACAGGATGACCCCGTCGGGCGTGGGGTGCGAGGGCGCCCGGACGTCCTCGGTGTGGACGTCGTCGAGACCGCCGTCGCCCTCGTTCGTCGGCGTCGTGCCGCGGCGTCCGGCCACGGCGCCGCGCACCCGCGGCACCACCGAGCGGCCGAGCGTGCCGACGATCCCGCGCGGCATCAGGAAGAGCGTCAGCAGGAACAGGACGCCGACCAGGCCGGTGGTCGAGAGGTACCAGGAGTCGGAGACCTCGCGCTGGAGGTCGGTGACCTGCTCGAGGAGGTCGGACTGCTCGAGCCACACGATCGCCACCGAGCCGACGACCGGGCCGAGCACGGTGCCGCTGCCGCCGAAGACGACGGCCAGCACGATGGTGATGGTGAGGAAGATGTCGAACGTCTCGGGCTGGAGGTGGCCGAACGCCTGGACGGCGATGACACCACCGAGACCGCCGAGCACCGAGGCGAGCACGAACACCGAGACCTTGCGGCGGAAGACCGCGACGCCGAGGTGCGAGGCGAGCATCTCGGACTCGCCGATCGCGCTGAGCGAGGCGCCCCACGGGGACCGGACGATGTTGCGCGACAGGATCACCACGATCGCGGTGACCACGACGATCGGCACCATCACGGTGGCGACCTCACCGGCGATCATCGGCGGGGTGAAGGTGATGCCGAGGAACGTCACCGGCTCCATCACCGTGGTGTCGTGCTGGGCGAAGTTCGGGTAGCCGGCGAGCCGGCCGAAGGCGTTGCCCTCGTTGAGGATCCGCTCGATGAGCACCGCCAGCACCAGCGTGATGACGGAGAACTGCGGTCCGCGCATCCGCATCGTGGCCAGCGCGGTGACGGCACCCACCACGCCGCACAGCGCCAGCGCGCCGACGATCGCGAGGACCGGGTGCCACCCCGCGTCGAGGGTGAGGTACGCCGACCCGTAGGCGCCGATGGCGTAGAACCCGCCCTGGCCGAGCGAGACCAGCTTGGCGTAGCCGACGAGCAGGTTGAGGCCGACAGCGGCCACGACCATCGCCGACATGCTGGCGACGAGCTGCATGGTGGAGATGGAGGTGCCCTCGCCGTTGCGGCCGGGGAGGATCACCAGGATCGCCACGACGAGCGCGGCGGCGGAGAAGAGGAGGTCGCGGCGCAGCGCGGCGCGCACCTGCTGCTTGCGGTCCGGTGTCCCAGTGCCGCCGGAGCCGCCGGACCCGCCGGCGCGACGACGTCCGGGCCCCTCGGACCGGGTGGCGCTCTCCTGCTGGACGGTGCTCACAGCTTGACCTCCGCACGACGGCCGAGGAGTCCCTCGGGCTTCCACACCAAGACGGCGATGACGAGCAGCAGACCGGCCGTCTCGCCCCAGACCGCGCCCCACTGGTAGCTGGCGACCTGGCTGAGCACGCCGTACAGCGCGCCCCCGACCAGCGGGCCCCACAGGGACCCGAGCCCACCGACGATCGCGACGGCGATCGAGGCCACCAGCAGCGGCTCGCCCATGACCGGCGAGGCGCCGACGTTGGCGGCGTACAGGATGCCGGCGAGGCCGGCGAGACCCATCGCGACGGCGTAGGAGCCCATGCCGACCACGCGGGGCGAGACGCCCATCAGCGACGTGGTGTCGGGGTCCTGGGACACCGCGCGCATCACCAGGCCGATCGAGGTGCGCTGGGTGACGGCGATCAGGCCGAGCGAGATCACCAGGGCGAGGGCAGCGAGCAGCAGCTGCTGCTTGCTGACTCCGACGCCGAGCAGGTCGACCGCGCCGTCGAGCTTGGCGGTCTCGCTGCGCTGCGGCGACGGGCCCTCGACGTTGTTCATCAGGTTGAGCAGGACGAAGGAGACCGCGACGGTCGACAGCAGCCAGCGGACGTCGTGCTCGCCCTGGGTGGTGAACGGCAGCACCAGGAAGCGGTAGACCAGCGCGCCGAGCAGGGCAGCGGCGAGCACGCCGATTGCGATCTTGCCGACGGTGGGGAGCCAGCCCCACGAGGCGACCGCGAGGGTCGCGAAGGCGCCGACGGCGACGAACTCGCCGACGGCGAAGTTGAGGGTGCGGGTGGTCACGAAGGTGAGCACGAACGACTGCGCGAGGAGGGCGTACATCCCTCCCAGCACCAGTCCGATGATGACGGGTTCCACGTCGTCCTCCGGGGATCGGTGGTGACCGGGCGGGCCCGGTCAGTGGGACTGCCCGCCGGCCGGGGCACGGTGGCCCCGGCCGGCGGGCGGGTACGGGTGAGCGCCTCAGCAGCCGCTCTCGATGCACTCCTCGGCCGAGCCGAGGAGCACCAGGTCGAAGTTCTCGTCGAAGCCGTAGGTCAGCCAGTCGGCCGGGTCGTCGGTGTAGAGACGGTGGTCGTCGGCGGAGTAGGGGCTGTCGATGGTCAGGGACTCACCGATGTGGACGGTCTCGATGTCCTCCATGGCCTGGCGGACCGCCTCCTTGTCGTTGGCGTCGCCGACCTCCTGCACGGCCTGGGCGTAGATGTCGAGCATCGCGTACGTCGAGATGTTGTTCGTCGGGATGGCCGGGGCCTCGCCGGTCGCCTCCTGGACCGCGTCCAGGACCTCCTTGTCGCCACCCTCGAGGAAGTTGCGCGGGTCGACGATGCGGACGTTCTCCCACTGCGACGGCTCGGCGACGTCCTTGTAGTCGGTGAGGATCGTGCCGGTGGTCATGATCGTGCTCGGCTCGTAGCCGGCCTGCTCGATGGCGCGGGTGACGGTGGCGGTGTCGGCGCCCTGGGTGATGCCCATGAACACCGAGTCGACGCCGGCGTCCTCGAAGCGCTGGACGATCGCGTTGGCGTCGGCTGCGCCGGGCTGGATGGTCTCCTCGGCGCTCAGCTCGAACCCGTTGTCCTCGGCCCAGGCCTTGAGGTTGTCGAGGTTGGACTGGCCGAAGCCATCGGCGGAGAACACGATGCCGACCTTGGCGTCGTCGGCCCAGAGGATGTTGCCGAGGACGTTCATGATCTGGGCGTTGGTGAAGTTGGTCTGGAACGCCCAGTTCGGCTGCTGGTCGTAGTTGATGATCTCGTCGGCGTTGGGGCCGGCGAGCAGCCACGGGATCTGGCTGCGCTGCACCGTGTCGGCGACCTGGAGCGAGTTGCCCGACAGCGGCGGGCCGAGGATCGCCTGGACGCCGTCCTCGTTGATGAGCTCCGAGACCGCGCGGGCGGTCTCCTCGGGCGAGGCCTGGTCGTCCTTCTCGACCGGCTCGAACCGGACGCCGTACTTGTCCTCGAAGGTGTCGCCGAACGTCTCGAGGTCCTGCTCCATGTACTTGTAGTAGAGCGAGGCGGGGCCGGTCATCGGACCGACGACGCCGAGCTTGACCGTGATGACGCCGTCGGCGTCGGCGGTGCCGGTCGCCTCGTCGGTGTCGCCGCCACCGCACGCGGAGAGCGTGAGGGCGGCGGCCGCGGCGAGGGCGACGGCCTGGAGCGCGCGGGGCTTCGCGGACCGGGGGCGAGTGGGCCGGAGCGTCATGGTTCGGGGGCCTTTCGACGGTGAACGCGACCTGTGACCCAGGTCGCAGCGGCGGACGGGTGTGACCCTAACCACGTTAAGTCACTTGCCACAAGCCCTAGATCAAAAGGTCCATATCGGGTTTCACATGCACCATGTGGTGAGGCTTACACTGCCGCGCATGCCCTCGACCCCCGGCGCCCCGGCGCGCGCAGCTGCCCGGCGCGAGGGCGCCGACGCGCCCACCGAGCTGATCAGCGCCGCAGAGCGGCTCTTCGCCGAGAAGGGCATCGACGGGGTGTCGCTGCGCGAGATCACCCGCGAGGCGCACCAGCGCAACACCACCGCTCTGCAGTACCACTTCGGCGGCCGCGACGGGCTGGTGCGCGCGCTGGTGCAGAAGCACATGCACACCGTCGCCGTACGCCGCGCCGCCCTGCTCGACCACATCGAGGGCCGCGACGACCTGTGCCTGCGCGACGGCGCGGCGATCCTGGTGCAGCCGGTCGTCGCCAAGCTCACCGACGACGACGGCGGCCCGGAGTTCCTCCAGATCGCCGGCGAGCTGCTCAACCGCACCCAGCGCAACATCGACCCGGCCGAGCCGGTCGGACCGGTCATCTACGACCACCTCGACACCCTCGACCGCTGGTCCGCGGTCTTCGAGGCGCTGATGCCGGAGGGCAGCACCGGCCCGCCGCTGCACCGCCGGTTCGCCGTCATCCGCTTCGCCCACATCGAGATCGGTCGACGTGCGCGGGTCGGCCCGCCGATCGACGTCCCGCTCTTCACCCACCAGCTGCTCGACATGGTGGCCGCACTTCTCGGTGCGCCGCTGTCCGAGGAGACCCAGCGCCTGCTGGCCGCTCGCGGCGACGCCCGATGACGGTGACAGCGTCCCCCGCCGGCGGCGCACGGCTCACCACGCTGTCCCGCTCCGTCGCCGGCTCGGTCGCGCTGGTCACCGGCGCCGCCAGCGGCATGGGCCGGGCGACTGCCCACCTGCTCGCCGACGAGGGTGTCCGGGTCGGCGTGGTCGACCTCGACGAGGCCCGGGTCGGCGACGTCGTCGCGGAGATCACGGACGTCCACGGGCCCGACGCAGCGCTCGGGGTCGTCGCCGACCTGGGGGGCGTCGGGGCGTGCGGTGACGCCGTCGAGCAGGTCACGGCCTGGGGCGGTCGGCTCGACATCCTGGTCAACAACGCCGGCATCTCGCTGGTCGACGGCGCGCGAGTCGACGAGGAGGACTTCGAGGCCAGCTGGGAGCGCACGATGGCGGTCAACCTGACGTCGCAGGCCCGACTGGTCCGGCACGCGCTGCCCCACCTCGAGGCGGCGCCGGCCGGGCGGGTGGTCAACATCGCCTCGACCGAGGCGATCGTGGCGACCGCGAGCCTCGCGGCGTACGCCGCCAGCAAGGCCGGGGTCACCGGGCTCACCCGCAGCCTCGCGGTCGAGATCGGCCGGGACGGCCTGACCGTCAACTGCATCTGCCCGGGCCCGATCGAGACCGCCATGACCGAGCGGTTCCCCGGGGAGGCCAAGGCGACGTACGCGCGGCGGCGGGTGCCGATGCGGCGCTACGGCAGCGCCGAGGAGGTCGCCCAGATGACGCTCAACCTGTGCCTGCCGGCGTCGTCGTACGTCAACGGCGCCGTCATCCCGGTCGACGGCGGGATGACGGTCCGGCACACCTAGGGGTGCTCCCCGGCCGGTTCACACCGAGGCGCCCGCCCAGGTCTCGACCGCCCGCTCCAGGCTGCTGGTGCCGCCTGGTGCGGCGGCCTCGGTCTGCCCGTCCGAGAGCCGCGGCGCGGCGCCGGCGACGGCCGTGCCCTGCGCGCCGGCGAGGACGCCGCGGGCCGCGACGTGCGGGTGCGTGGGTGCTTCCGCGAAGGACAGCACCGGCGTCACGCAGGCGTCCGTGCCGTCGAAGACCGACTCCCAGTGCGCCCTGGGGTGGGCCGCGAACGCCGCGGCGAAGGTCTCGCGCAGCACGGGCCAGGTCGAGCGGTCGTCGCGGTCGGGCAGCGTCTCGGCGTCGAGGCCGAGCCCCTGCACGAGCAGCGCGTAGAAGGGGGCCTCGATCGCACCGACGGCCATCGCCCCGCCGTCGGAGCATTGGTAGGTGCCGTAGAACGGCGCGGCGCCGTCGAGGAGGTTGTCGCCCCGGGTGTCGTTCCACAGCCCGGTGGTGCGCAGCTCGAGGATGCCGGCGAGCAGCTGGGCGGCGCCGTCGACCATGGCGGCGTCGACGACCTGGCCCTCCCCGGTCGTCGCGCGCTGCACGAGCGCGGCGAGGACGCCGTTGACCAGCAGCATCGAGCCGCCGCCGTAGTCGCCGACGAGGTTGAGCGGCGGCACGGGCGCATCGGCGGTGCCGATCGCGTGCAGCGCACCGGTGAGCGAGATGTAGTTGATGTCGTGCCCGGCGGTCGGAGCGAGCGGACCGTCCTGGCCCCACCCGGTCATCCGGGCGTAGACCAGGCGCGGGTTGCGGGCGCGGGCCTCCTCCGGGCCGAGCCCGAGCCGCTCCATGACACCGGGGCGGAAGCCCTCGACGAGCACGTCGGCGGACGCCGCCAGGTCGAGCACCCGGTCCCGCTCGCGGGGGTCCTTGAGATCGGCGACGACCGTGGTCCGCCCGCGCAGCGTGTGCACGTTGGCGGGCTCCTCGGCCCCCGGTCGGCAGACGCGGACGACGTCGGCGCCGAGGTCGGCGAGCATCATGCAGGCATGCGGTCCGGGGCCGATGCCGGCCATCTCCAGCACCCGCACTCCGGTGAGCGGCTTGGTCATGGGTGGGTCCTCTCGGGGTGGGTCGTGCAGTGCGTCCCGGGACGTCCCGGGATGTCTCGGGCCGCCGGTCAGCCGGTGACCTCGCGGGCCCGGCGGAGCAGCTCGAGGGTCGCGGCGTGCAGCCGCTCCCCCGTCTCGGCGGGTGCCAGGCCGGCGCGGGAGCGGGCGTAGGTGCCCTCCAGGACGATGCCGAGCTTGAAGCAGGCCATCACGACGTACCAGCCGACGACCGACACGTCCGGGACGTCCAGCCGGCTGCGGGCGGCGTACGCCGCGACGAGCTCGTCGGTGGTCGGCACACCGCCGGCGCGGGCGAGGGCGGCGTCGACGATCTCGGTGCCGTCGGCGCGGTACCACGTGGCGACGAGCGCGCCGAGGTCCATGAGCGGGTCGCCGACGGTGCACATCTCCCAGTCGACGACGGCCGCGACGCGTGGCTCGGACGGGTGGAGCATGACGTTGGCGAGGTGGAAGTCGCCGTGGATCAGGCCGGGCGTCCAGCGCTGCGGCCGGCGCTCCTCCAGCCAGGTGGCGAGCTCGTCGACGTGCGGCAGCCGCGGCTCGTCGGCGTACCCCTCGAGGCCGGCGTAGGAGTCGAGCTCGCCGAGCCAGCGCGGCACCTGCCGCTCCAGGAACCCCTCGGGCCGCCCGAGGTCGCCGAGTCCGACGGCCTGGTGGTCGACCGACCCGAGCGCTGCCAGCGCCTCGGCCACCGCGAGCCCGGCGCGGTACCGCAGGCCCGCGTCGGCGGCGTACGCCTCGGGCACCTCGACAGCCGGGTTGAAGCCCTCGACGGGCTCCATCACGTAGGTCACGGCGCCACCGAGGGCGGGCCGCTCGTCGGTGCAGGCCGCGACCAGGCGTGGGTGCGGCACGTCGGTGCCGGCCAGCGCGCCGAGCACCCTGATCTCGCGGCGCATCGCGTCGTTGGAGCGCGGCCGCAGGTGGCGTGGCCCGCGCCGCAGCACCAGGTCGCGGCCGCCGACGTCGAGCCGCAGCATGACGTTCTGGGTGCCGCCGCCCAGCGGCGTCACCGCGCCGACCGGCCCGTCGGCGACGCCCTCCTCCCGCAGCCAGGCGACGACGGCGGCCAGGTCGACGCCCAGGTCGACGCCGAGGTCGACCGGACGGGTCACGCCGTGGTGCCCGGCTCGCCGTACAGCGCTCGGGCGTGCCGTACCTGCTCGTGCCGGATGTAGGTCGGGAACTGGGAGTCGTCGGGCTTGAAGTCCTTGAGGACCTCGCGCGCCACGACCATCTTGTGGACCTCGGTCGGCCCGTCGGCCAGACCCACGTGGAAGGAGTTGATCACCCACTCCGCGAACGGCATCTCGTGCGACAGCCCCAGCGACCCGTGCAGGTGCAGCGCACGCGAGGAGATGTCGTGGAGCACCTGCGGCATGATCATCTTCACCGCCGAGACGTTCTTGCGGATCGCCTTCCAGTCCTTGCCCTGGTCGGCCAGCCACGCCGTCTCCAGCACCAGCAGCCGGAACTGCCGCAGCTGCACCCACGAGTCGGCGATCTTCTCCTGCACCATCTGCTTGCGCGCCAGCTGCTCGCCCTTGGTCGTGCGCGACAGCACCCGCTCGCACGTCATCTCGAACGCCCGCGTCGCCTGGGCCAGCGTCCGCATCGCGTGGTGCATCCGACCGCCACCCAGACGGGTCTGCGCGATCGCGAACGCCTGGCCGGGCTCGCCGAGCATCGCGCTTGCCGGCACCCGCACGTCGGTCAGCCGCAGGTGGGCGTGGGTCGGCTCGACCTCGCCGTAGAACCCGTAGTTCCTCACGACCTCGATGCCGGGAGTGTCGGTGTCGATGAGGAACATCGAGGCCCGCTGGTACGGACTCTCGGCCTCCGGCTCGGTCACCACCATCATGATGTAGAACGCCGCCGTCTCGGCCTCCGAGGCGAACCACTTCTCGCCGTTGATGACGTACTCGTCACCGTCCCGCACGCCCGACGTCTTGAACAGCAGCGGGTCCGCGCCGCCCTGCGGCTCGGTCATCGAGAAGCACGACACGACCTCGTTGGCCAGCAGCGGCTCGAGGTACTTCTCCTTCTGCTCAGGCGTGCCGAAGTGCGCCAGGATCTCGGAGTTGCCGGTGTCGGGCGCCTGCGCACCGAACACGATCGGACCGAACCGCGACATCCCGAACTTCTCGTTCATCAGCGCCAGCCGCAGCTGCCCGTAGCCCGGACCACCCAGCTCCGGCCCCAGGTGGCAGGCCCACAGGCCACGCTCCTTGACCTCCGCCTGCAACGGCCGCACCAACCGCACGAACTCCGGGTCGTGGATGTCCCACTGGCTGCCCAGCAGGTAGTCGAGCGGCTGCACCTTCTCCCGCACGAAGCTGTCGATCCAGTCCAGCTCGGGCTGGAACTCCGGGTCGTTCTCGAAGGACCACATCGTCTTCCACTCCTCGTCTCGGCGCTGCGTCGTCGGTGCGCCGGCGTGGTCAGGGTGCTCCACGACGGACGGCCGCGTCAATGCATCACGATGATCTTTTCAGACAGGTGCCTTAGTGCTCGGCGACCAGTCGGAGCCCGGCCCGGAACAGGTCGGCGCACCCGCCGCCCATCAGCACGCTCACCTCGTCGGGCCGGCGCCCGGAGGTGTGCAGGTGCAGGTTGAACGCCGCGATCGCGCCGTACCGGAAGCAGGCCCAGGCGCGGTACCACGCGGCGTGCTCCACCGGCCGACCCGTCGCCGCGGCGTACCACTCCTCCAGCACGGCGGGGTCGCACGGTGTCGCCAGGACGGCCCGGCGCTCGGCGTGCCAGCAGGCCGGGTCGACCATCATCTGCAGCCAGCCGAGGTCGAGCCCGACCGGCCCGAGGCCGGCGATCTCCCAGTCGATGACGGCCGCGAGGGCGCCGTCGGCGGCGTACAGGACGTTGTGGGTCTGGAAGTCGCCGTGGAAGACGCCGGTGCGGTGACCGCCCGGGTCGGACTCGACGAGCTCCGCGCCGAGCCGGCGGCCCAGCTCCACCAGGTCGGCGTCGGGCGAGCGCTCCAGCAGACGGCCCCAGAAGGCCACCTCGCTGGCCGCGGTGACGGGCTCGCTCCAGCCGGTGAGGTCGTGGCCGGGTGACCCCGGGTCGACGGCGTGGAGGACGGCGAGCGCGTCGACGGCCGCGCGCAGTCGGGCGTGCACGAGGTCCTCGGACGGCGCCCGCTCGCCGGGAGCGAGGTGCATCGGCACGGGCAGGGCGTCGAGGTAGGGCTGGACGAGCGCGTCGGTGCCGAACCACGCCGGGTCGTCGGTCGACCAGAGCACCGGTGCGACCGGGACGCCGCCCGCGTCGAGGGCGTCGAGGAGCGGCACCTGGCGCAGCACGTCGGTGTTGCCGCGCCGTCGTACGCCGGGGGGCGCGAGGCGCACGACGAGCCGCTCGGACGGGGCGTCGGGCGCGTCGGGCACCTCGACGCGGAAGCCGAAGCTCAGACCGGCGTTGCCGGGCATCGGGGCGACGTCGCGCACGGTGGCGTCGGGACGGCGGTGGGCCCGGGCCCAGGCTGCGAGCGGCTGCGCCATGGAGCCGGCGTCGAGGGTCGTCACCGTCCCACCCTAGGCAAACCTAGCGAACGTTCGGTATACCTCATGGTCCGAGACGAGGAGGTCCCGCCGTGCCCGAGCCCCAGACCGACACCCAGACCGACCCGCAGACCCTGCGGGTGTCCCACCCCCGCGAGGGCGTCACGCAGCTGACGCTCAACCGTCCCGAGCGCCTCAACGCACTCGACCACGACCTGGTGACCACGCTGTCCGCGGAGCTCGACCGGGTGCGCGACGACCGCTCGTGCCGGGTCGTGGTGCTCACGGGTGCCGGCGGGGCGTTCTGCTCCGGCCTGGACCTGTTCGGGTACGGCGACGGCGAGCCGATCGACGAGCCGCTCGCCGTGCTCGACCGGCAGCGCCGGATCGCCCACCTGACCGAGCAGCTGCACACGCTCCCTCAGCCGGTGGTCGCCGCCGTCGACGGTGCCGCGGCCGGCGGCGGGCTCGCCCTGGTGTGCGCCAGCGACGTACGGGTCGCCTCGACCCGCTCGGTCTTCAAGGTCTCGTTCATCACCGCCGGCTACTCCGCGTGCGACATCGGCGTGTCCTGGCTGCTTCCCCGCATCGTCGGGGCGGGCGCGGCGCACGAGCTGATGCTCACCGGGCGCCTCTTCGACGCCGAGGAGGCCGCGCGGATCGGGCTGGTCGCCCGCGTCGTGGAGCCCGAGGACGTCCTGGCGTCCGCGCTCGCCACGGCCGAGCAGATCCTGGCCAACGGCCCCGGCCAGGTCGAGCTCACCAAGCAGGGCATGTGGCTGGCCCTGGAGATGCCCAGCCTGCGGGCGGGCATCGAGCTGGAGAACCGTCAGCAGGTGATCACCGCACTGACGGCCGACTCCGCGGAGTCGCGCGCGGCGTTCCTGGAGAAGCGGCCGGCGACGTACCACCGGCGCTGACCGCTCGTCCCCACTCATCATGGGCCGGCCCGTTCCGTCGGTCCTCAGCGGGCCGCGCGCACCATCGCGCCGCCGATGATGTGCTTCATGATCTCGTTGGTGCCGCCGTAGATCTTCTGCACGCGGGCGTCCTGGTAGGCCCGCGCGACCGGGTACTCCACCATGTAGCCGTAGCCGCCGTGCAGCTGCAGCCCGCGGTCGACGACCCGGTTCTGCACGTCGGTGGCCCACCACTTCGCCTTGGCGGCGTCGACGTCGGTGAGGTCGCCGGCGTTCCAGGCGCGGATGCAGTCGTCGACGTACGAGCGGGTCACGTCGGCCTCGGTCTGCAGCTCGGCGAGCTCGAAGCGGGTGTTCTGGAAGTCGCTGATCGGCTGGCCGAAGGCCGTGCGCTGCACCGTGTAGTCGAGCGTCGTGGCGACGACGGCGTCGGTGACCGCGACCGCCTGCGCGGCGATCGAGAGGCGCTCCAGCGGCAGCATCTGCTTGAGCTGGGCGAGGCCGCCGCCGCGGGCGCCGAGGAGGTTCTCCTCCGGCACGAAGACGTCCTCGAAGAACAGCTCGGCGGTGTCCTGCGAGGCCAGGCCGATCTTCTTGAGCTGCCGGCCGCGGCTGAAGCCGTCCATGCCGCGCTCGACGACCAGCAGGCTGAAGGCGTCGCGGCCCGCGTCGGGGTCGGTGCGGGTCACCACGACCACCACGTCGGACTGGATGCCGGAGGTGATGAAGGTCTTCGCGCCGTTGAGCAGCCAGCCGCCGTCGACCTTCTCGGCCGAGGTGCGGATGCCCTGGAGGTCGCTGCCGGTGCCCGGCTCGGTCATCGCGACGGCCGCGATCTTCTCGCCCGAGCACAGGTCGGGCAGCCACCTGGCCTGCTGCTCGGGCGTGCCGAGCTCGGCGAAGTACGGGATGAGGATGTCGTCCTGGAGCGACAGGCTGGAGGCCAGGCCGCCGGCGTACACCCGGGCGAGCTCCTCGAGGATCACCATCCGGTAGCGGTAGTCGCGGTCCATGCCCGCGCCGCCGTGCTCCTCGGGCCCGCTGAGGCCGACGAGGCCCTGCTTGCCGGCGGCGACCCAGGTGTCGCGGTCGACGTGGCGCTGGTCGTCCCACTTCTCCAGGTGCGGCTCGACCTCGCGGGCGACGAACTCCTTCACCACCGCGCGGAACTGCTCGTGCTCGTCGTCGTACAGGTGTCGCCTCATCGCGGGATCTCCAGGTGCTCGGGGTCGAAGGTCGGGTCGGGACGGAAGTGCAGGACGTCGGGGACGTCGTCGGGGACGCGGTCGGTGAAGACGGGGTCGCGCTTCTCCAGGAAGGCGGCAATGCCGTCGCGGGCGTCGGCGCTCACGCCGCGCAGGTTGATGCCGAGGGTCTCAGCCTCGTGGGCGACCACGGGGTGCTCGGCGCCGAGCATCCGCCACATCATCCGACGAGCCAGGGCGGTGCTCACCGCGGCGGTGCTGTCGGCGATCTCACGGGCCAGGGCGTACGCCGCGGGCAGCAGGTCGTCGGGCTCGTAGACGTCGCGGACCAGACCCTTCTGCAGCGCCTCGTCGGCTCCGAAGACGCGTCCGGTGTAGACCCACTCGAGCGCGGTCTGCATCGGCACCACGCGCGGCAGGAACCAGGTCGAGCAGGACTCCGGCACGAAGCCGCGCCGGTTGAACACGAACCCGAAGCGGGCGGTCGTCGAGGCCAGTCGGACGTCGCAGGGCAGCGTGATGGTCGAGCCGACGCCGACGGCGGGCCCGTTGACCGCCGCGATGATCGGCTTGTCGAGGTCGAACATCCGCAGGACCACCCGCCCGCCGCCGTCCCGTCGTACGGGGAGGTCCTGGCCGGGTACGTCGAAGGCGGTGCCGGGCGGCGCGGTGTCGGAGGTGCGCCACTCGGTGAAGGCGTCGCTGGAGGCCGAGAG
Organism: Nocardioides sp.; assembly: GCA_002729525.1. GTDB lineage: Bacteria > Actinomycetota > Actinomycetes > Propionibacteriales > Nocardioidaceae > Nocardioides. The sequence goes on along the minus strand of PBYI01000048.1, from coordinate 9,160 downwards.
GTCCATGCCGGCGCAGAAGGCGCGGCCCTCGCCGGTGAGCACGACGGCGCGCACCTCGGGGTCGGCGTCGACGGCGTCGAGGACCTCGAGCAGCTCGGTCTCCATCGTGTCGGTGAAGGCGTTGAGGGCGTCGGGGCGGTTGAAGCGGACGGTGGCGACGCGGTCCTCGACGGTGAGGGCGATGTGCTCCACGGGGGCTCTCCTGACGGACGGCTGGCGAGCGACTGAACGATCGTTCGGGAGCCTAGGTCAGCCCGGGCGCGTCGTCCAGGGACGGTTCCGGCGGCCGGGTCGGCGGCCTCCACCGGCACCCGTCGCCGTCCGTGGGGGTGGGCCGCGTCGGCGTAGCGTCGACCGCATGAGTGCGCGGGACCTCGACCTGGACCTGCCCGGGGAGCACGAGCTGGTGCTGCGCGGGCGCTACGAGACGCTCAGCGTCGTCAACGACCTGATGGTGGCGGTGTGGTTCCTGGTCGGGAGCGTGCTGTTCCTGTCGGAGTCCACGACGTACGCCGGCACCTGGCTGTTCGTCGTCGGGTCCGCGCAGCTGCTCGCTCGGCCGGCGATCCGGCTGACCCGCCGCGTGCACCTGACCCGGCACACCGGACGGCGCCACGCGCACGAGACCGCGCAGGACTTCTAGGGCTGCTGACGTCTCCTAGGTTTACCTGGCCGGGTCCCTGCCGGCCGGACCGGAGGTACGGGGCACCCGCCAGGTGACCACCGTGCCCCGCCCGTCCGGACCCGGCCCGGCGGAGGCGCTGCCCCCGTGGCGCTCGGCCCGCTCCTGGAGATGACTGAGCCCGCTGCGGCGGGCGTCGTCGGGAATGCCCACGCCGTCGTCGGCGACCACCAGCTCGACCTGGTCGGTACCGACCCGGAGGCGTACGTCGACACGCCCCGGCGCGGCGTGCCTGGTGACGTTGGAGAGCGCCTCGACCAGCACCGCGAGCAGGTCGTCGGCGAGCGGGCCGTCGAGCTCCTCGGGCCGCCCGGACACCGTGAGGTCGGGGCGCAGCTTGAGCTGGGCGCCGGCCCGGTCGACCAGACGGACCACCTCGGCGCCGAGGTCGTCGCCGTGCTCGATCGCACCGAGCCCGAAGATCGCGCGCCGGATGCCGCGGCTGGTGCGCTGGAGGTCCTCGACGGCCTCCTCGATCCGGGAGGTGACCTTCTCGTCGTCGGCGCGACGGGCAGTGGCCTGGAGGGAGAGGGTCGCTGCGAAGAGGTCCTGGATGACGTGGTCGTGCAGGTCGCGGGCGATCCGGTCGCGCTCGGTCAGCAGGTCGAGGCGACCCTTGTCGCGCGAGGCCTCGGCCAGGCCGAGCGCCACGGCGACCTGCTCGGCGAAACCGACCACCAGCGGCGGCGGCACCGCCTCGAACTCCGCGCCGCAGGAGGCGTCCCAGGCGAGCATCAGGGCTCCCGACAGCCCGCCCGGCGTGCTCGCCGGGACGGCCAGCGCCCACCAGGTCGACGCCGACCCGGCGCGCTCGGCCTCCTGCGCCTCGACCACGCGCCCGGCCAGGGCGCGCAAGGTGGCGTCGTACGGGAGGTCGGCGAGGTGGCCGGCACCGTCGGCCACGTCGACGGCCTCGACCGCGAGCGAGTCGGGCGTGCGCCCGGCGCGGATCCACGCCACGTCGGCGTGCGCCACCCGGCGGGCGGACTCGGTGATCTCCTGGAGCACGTCCTCCGCGGCGCCCGCGGCCAGCCGTCCGGAGATCCGCAGGGTGGCGTCGAGCCAGGCCGACCGGCGCTGCTCGTGCTCGTAGCGGCGCGCCTGAGCGACCCGCACGCCGGCGACCTCGGCGAGCACCGTCAGCGTGGCGGCGTCGACCTCGGAGAACTCCTCGGCGTCGACCTTGTCGGTCAGGTAGAAGTAGCCGAACGGCGCACCCTCGACCGGCACCGGGGCGCCGAGGAAGCTGCGCATCTGCGGGTGCCCCTCGGGGAAGCCGCTGAACGTCGGGTGGGTGCGCAGGTCGGAGAGGCGCAGGGGCTCGGGGCGGAGCAGCAGGTCGCCGAGCAGCCCGACACCGCGCGGCGGGGGCCCGAGGCGGGTGGCGGTGGCCGGGTCCATGCCGGTGTGCACGAAGGTGCCCAGCCGCGGCACGCCGGGCTTGTCGTCGAGGACGCCGATGGCGGCGTACCGGGCGCCGAGGAGGCGGGCACCGGTGACGGCCAGCTGGTGGAGCGTGCCGTCGAGGGTGATCTCGGCGGAGTCGCCGGCGGCGAGGCGCAGCACCTCGAGGACGAGCGGGTCCGGTGCGTCCACGGGTCGCCGCGACCCGTCAGTGCTTCGGGCCGAGGTGGTGCTCGACGGCGAAGACGGCCGCCTGCGTGCGGCTGGTGAGGTTGAGCTTGGCCAGCACGTCGGAGACGTAGTTCTTGACCGTCTTCTCCGACAGGTGCGTGCGGGTGGCGATCTGACGGTTGGTCAGGCCCTCGGCGACCAGCGCGAGCACCTTGCGCTCGCTGTCGGTGAGGCGCTCCAGCTCGGGGTCGCCGACGGGACCGCGGCGCATCCGGTCCAGCACGCGGGCGGTGACGCTGGGGTCGAGGATCGAGTGGCCCGCAGCGACCGCGCGGACCGAGCGCAGCAGCTCGTCGGCGTTGACGTCCTTGAGCAGGTAGCCCGACGCGCCGGCCATGATCGCCGAGACCACCTCCTCCTCGTCGTCGAAGGAGGTCAGCATGACGACGGCGACGTCCGGGGCGACCTCGCGCAGGTGGCGGCAGACGTCGACGCCCGAGCCGTCGGGCAGGCGCAGGTCGAGCAGGGCGACGTCCGGCTCCAGCCGGGCCGCGATGGCCTTGGCCTCGGCGACGGTGGAGGCCTCGCCGACCACCTCGATGTCGTCCTCGGTCGCGAGGAGGTCGCGCAGGCCGCGGCGCAGCAGGCCGTGGTCGTCGAGGAGGAACACGCGGACGGTGCCGTCCGTCCCGGTGCCGTTCTCACCACTCACCCCGCCCACCCTAGAAGGTGATCGACCGCGGTGCAGCGCGACCCGCGCCAGGGACCTTCGGCCCGCCGGCGCGGGGCCGCTCGGACGGGGCCGTAGCGACGCCGCTGCCGGTGCCGTTTGCCGGTGCTGCGCAGCCCGGGCGCGGAGGACGCTGGAGGCATGAACAGGACCGGGATCCGCGGGATCGACAGCATCGAACCGGGCAGCATCGTCGTCGGCGTGGACGGCTCCGAGGGCGCGAGCAGCGCCGTCGACTGGGCCGCGGACCTCGCGCACCGCGAGCACCGCGTGCTCACCCTCCTCTACTCCGCCCCGCCGCCGGCGATCCCGTACGGCGCCCTGGCGGTCCCGGTGATCGACGCCGCCGAGGTGCGGCGCGGGCACGAGGAGGGGCAGGCCGAGGTCCTCGCCGAGGCGGCCGCGGCGGCCCGGGTCGGCCGGTTCGGCCTGGCCGTGCGCACCGTGGCCGACGACCTCGACCCCCGCGTCGCGCTGGAGCAGGCGACCGAGCGGGCCCACCTGGTCGTCGTCGGCTCGCGCGGACGCGGTCCGGTGTCCAGCCTGGTGCTCGGCTCGGTGAGCGCGATGCTGGTGCGCCACGCGCACGGCCCCGTCGTGGTGATCCGCCCCGGCGAGCCGCGCACCCACCAGCCGGTGGTCGCCGCCGTCGACGGCACGGCCACGGCGCGCGCGGTCGTCGAGCTCGCCTACCGGTACGCCGCCGCCACGAGCGGGCGGGTCCGGGTGGTCCACTGCTTCGACCCGCTGACCGTGCCGCCCGGTGAGGTCGGCACGCTGACCGACCTCCAGGTGCTGCTCGCCGAGACCGTCGCGGGCCTGGCCGAGAAGTTCCCCGACGTGGTCGCCGACCTCGACTCCGACGTCTCGCGACCCACGGTCGAGGCCGTGCTCGCGGCAGCCGAGGAGTCGTCGCTGCTGGTGCTCGGCCGGACCGTCCGGCGCGACCGCCGCCAGCTCTTCCCGCACCCGGTGCTCACCGCCGTGGTCGAGCGCGCGCACGGTCCCGTGGCCGTCGTACCGACCGCCGTCGACGCCTGAGCGCCGCCACCCCCACCGCCGCAACCCCCACCGCCGCAACCCACAGACCAGGCCCCCGGGCAGACGAGGGCCTTTCCACCCAGGAGATGTTCGACATGATCCTCCACGCCCCGCACCGTCACGAGGCCACCGCCACGACCGCGCTCGTCGAGCGCACCGTCGACGACGCCCCCGGCACGCCGTTCGCCCGCAAGGCGCTCGCGGTCCTGCGCATCACCTTCGGCCTCACCTTCCTGTGGGCCTTCCTCGACAAGCTGCTCGCCCTCGGCTTCCACACCGGAGCGATGGAGGACGGCACGGTCGACTACCTCGGCGACGCCGCGTGGATCAACGGCGGCAGCCCGACTGAGGGCTTCCTGTCCTTCGGCACCAGCGGCCCCCTGGCCGGCTTTTACCAGTCCTTCGCGGGGGCCTGGTGGGCCGACGTGCTGTTCATGGGTGCGCTGCTCGGCATCGGCCTCGCGCTGACCCTGGGCATCGGGATGCGCGCCGCGGCCGTCGCCGGCGCCGCGCTCTACGCGATGATGTGGTCCGCCGTGCTGTGGCCGGAGAACAACCCGGTGATCGACGACCACGTGGTCGGTGCCGTCGCGGTCGTCGTGCTCGCCACGATGTACGCCGGTGACACCTGGGGCCTCGGCCGCCGGTGGGCCGCCACCGAGCTGGTGCAGCGTCACCCCTGGCTCCGCTGAGTCGCCACCGAGCCCTCCGCAGGACCGCTCCGCACGGGCCGTCCGGGTCGTCGACCCGGGCGGCCCGTCGCCGTACGCCGGTGTCAGCCGGGCAGGACCGCCGGGCCGAGCAGGTCGCGCAGCGCCTCCACCGTGGTGCCGGCGACGTCGCGCACCGTCACGCCGTCGCGTGTGATCTCGAAGGTGCCGAGGTCGGTGTAGACCCGGTCGACGCAGCCCAGCCCGGTGAGCGGGTAGGTGCACTCGGGCACCAGCTTGGGCGTGCCGTCCTTCGTGAGGAGCGTCATCATCACCCAGACCTCCTTGGCGCCGATGGCCAGGTCCATCGCCCCGCCGACCGCCGGGATCGCGTCGGGTGCGCCGGTGTGCCAGTTGGCGAGGTCGCCCGTCGCCGACACCTGGAAGGCGCCGAGCACGCACACGTCGAGGTGGCCGCCGCGCATCATCGCGAAGGAGTCGGCGTGGTGGAAGTACGCCGCCCCGGGCAGCTCGGTGACCGGGATCTTTCCGGCGTTGGTGAGGTCGGGGTCGACCTCGTCGCCGGTGGCGGCGGGACCCATGTTGAGCATGCCGTTCTCGGTGTGGAGCACGACGCCGGAGCCGGGTGGCAGGTGGTCGGCGACCAGGGTCGGCTGGCCGATGCCGAGGTTGGCGTAGGCGCCCCGCGGGAAGGCCGCGGCGACGTCGGCGGCGATGGCGGCGGCGATCTCGTGCTTGGTGCGAGGGCTGCTGGTGGTCTGGCTGGTGGTCTGGCTGGTGGTCTGGCTGGTCGTCATGCCGGCACCTCCTCACGGGCGCCGGCGGGCACCACGCGGTCGACGTAGATGGACGGGGTGACCACGTGCTCGGGGTCGATCTCGCCGGTCTCGACGACGCAGTCGACCTGGGCGACCACGGTGCGGGCGGCGGTCGCCATGACCGGACCGAAGTTGCGGGCCGTCTTGCGGTAGACGAGGTTGCCCATCCGGTCCGACAGGTGCGCGCCGATGAGCGCGACGTCGCCGCGGATCGGGTACTCCAGCACGTAGGTGCGCCCGTCGATCTCGCGGGTCTCCTTGCCCTCCGACAGGGGCGTGCCGACGGCGGTCGGGCAGTAGAAGGCCCCGATGCCGGCACCCGCGGCCCGCATCCGCTCGGCGAGGTTGCCCTGCGGGACGACCTCGAGCTCGATGTCGCCGGCGCGGTAGAGCCCGTCGAAGACCCAGGAGTCGGCCTGGCGCGGGAACGAGCAGATCACCGTGCGCACGCGCTTCGCGGCCAGCAGTGCGGCGAGGCCGGTGTCGCCGTTGCCGGCGTTGTTCGAGACGACGGTCAGGTCGGTCGCGCCCTGCCGGATGAGCGCGTCGATGAGGTGGACCGGCATGCCGGCCATGCCGAACCCGCCGACGAGCACGGTGGAGCCGTCGGCGACGTCGGCGACCGCCTCGTCGTACGACGTGCAGACCTCGACGCTCACGCGGCGCCCCCCTCGGTCGCGACGTTCTCGAGGACGACCGCGAGGCCCTGGCCGACGCCGATGCAGATGGCGGCGACGCCCCAGCGCTCACCGCTGGCCCGGAGGCGGGCGGCGAGCGTGCCGAGCACGCGGGCGCCGGACGCGCCAAGCGGGTGACCGATGGCGATGGCGCCGCCCCACGCGTTGACGACCTCGGGGTCGAGGCCGTCCTTCTCCCAGGCGTCGGCGCAGGCCAGCGACTGCACGGCGAAGGCCTCGTTGAGCTCGACGGCGGCGACGTCGCCCCAGCCGATGCCGGCGCGGCCGAGGGCGGCGTTGGCGGCCTCCACCGGCGCGTAGCCGAACTCCTGCGGGTCGTTGGCGAACACCCCGCGGCCGGCGATCCGGGCGATCGGGTCGGTGCCGAGGTCGGCGCTCTCGCTGCCGAGGATCAGGGCGGAGGCGCCGTCGTTGAGCGGGCTGGCGTTGCCGGCGGTGATGGTGCCGCCGGCGTCCGCGCTGCGGAAGACCGGCGTGAGCCCACCGAGCTTCTCGGCGGTCGAGCCGGGTCGGATGCCCTCGTCGCGGGTCAGGTCGACGCCCGCGACCGGCACCACCAGGTCGTCGTACCGACCGGCCTCCCAGGCCTCGTGCGCGAGGGTGTGCGAGCGGGCGGCGAAGGCGTCCTGCCGGTCGCGGCCGATGCCGAACCGCTCCCCCAGCATCTCGTTCGACTCGCCCAGCGAGACGGTCCACTCGACCGGCATCCGGTCGTTGACGAGCCGCCACCCAAGGGTCGTCGAGACGGCGGTGACGTTGCCGGCCGGGAAGGCGCGCGACGGCTTGGGCAGCACCCAGGGCGCACGGGTCATCGACTCGACCCCGCCGACGACCACGACGTCGGCGTCGCCGGTCTCGATGGCGCGCGAGCCGGCGATCGCGGCGTCGAGGCTGGAGCCGCAGAGCCGGTTGACGGTGACCGCGGGCACCGAGGTCGGCAGGCCCGCGAGCAGCACCGCCATCCGGCCGACGTTGCGGTTGTCCTCACCGGCCTGGTTGGCGCAGCCCCACACGACGTCGTCGATCGCGGCCGGGTCGAGCGCGGGCGCCTGGGCGAGCACCCCGGCGAGGGCGGTCGCGGCGAGGTCATCGGGACGCTGGTCGGCGAGGGCGCCGTTGAAGCGCCCGAACGGCGTGCGGGCGGCGGCGTACAGGTAGGCGGCGGTCACGTCCTCGACGGTAGGTCCGGGTATCCATCACGTCCAATAGTTGATCTGCACGGATTGATAAGTGCGGTGAATATGATGGGCGGGGTGGAGACCCGCCTGCTGCGCTCGTACGTCGTGCTCGCCGAGGAGCGACACTTCGGTCGCGCCGCCGCCCGGCCGCACCTGGCGCAGCCCGCGCTGTCGCAGCAGCTCAAGGCGCTGGAGGCCGAGGTCGGCGTCCGGCTGCTGGACCGATCGACGCGCCGCGTCGACCTGACCGACGCCGGCCGACTGCTGCTGACCCGGGCTCGCGAGGTGCTGGCCGCGCTCGATCGCACGACCGGCGACCTGCGACTGCTCGGCGAGGGCCTGGCCGGGCGGGTCGCCGTCGGCTTCGTCGGCACCGCGACGTACGACGTCCTGCCGCGGCTGGTGCGCCGGGTGCGCGCCGACCTGCCCGACCTGCGCCTCGACGTGAGGGGCGAGCTGCTCGGTCCGGCGCTGCTCGACGAGGTGGCATCCGGGTCGCTCGACCTGGCGGTGCTGCGGCCGGGGCCGAGCACGCCGGCCGGGCTGGTCGTGGAGCCGCTGCGCTCGGAGGCGCTGGTGGCGGTGCTCCCGGCGCAGCACCCGCTGGCCGGTGCGGACGGCGTACGCCTCGCGGACCTGGCCGTCGACCCGCTCGTCACCCAGCCGGGCGGGCGGCGCTCGACGATGCAGCCGCGCGTGCTCGACGTCTACCGGGAGGCCGGGGTGGTGCCGCGCGAGGTGCTGGAGGTGTCGGAGACCGGCACCCTGGTGGCGTTCGTGGCCGCGGGTCTCGGGGTCGGGCTCGTGCCGGCGAGCGTGCGCGCGCTCCGGCACGACGGGGTCGCCTACGTGCCGCTGGACGACCCGCGCACCGAGGTCCCGCTGGCGCTGGTGCGTCGCGACGACGCCGGACCCGCCGCGCTGCGGGTGGCCGAGGCGGTCCGCGCCGTGGCGGGCTGACCGACTCCCCTCCCAGCAGCAGTCCCCACGGCCGCCGCCCGGTGAGACCATCCCCTGCATGCCGCCGTCCACGTCGACCCCCGCGCGCGGGCTGCGCCGAGGCCAGACCCTCGCGGTGGTCGCGGCCGGGGTCGTCACCGGCGTCGTGGCATCCGCGGTCGCCGGACTGCTGGTGTGGTCGGCCCCGCGCGAGGACGTGCGCATACCCGGACCGGACGCCACCCCGGAGGCGGTCGCGCTCGCCTACCTCGACGCTGTGGCCGCGCGCGACTTCGACACCGCGGAGGCGATCCGACCGGACGAGCACCTGGGTCGGTTCAGTCGACCGTCGACGGCGCACCACGTGGAGATCGGCACGGTGACCGGCGACGACCGGCACGCGCACGTCGTCTTCACCGCCGACTTCTCCGGCGGTGACGGCACGATCGAGGACGGCCTCTGGGGCTACTACCTCGAGCGCGGGGGCGACGGCTCCTGGCGGATCGTCGACGCCGGCGTGGCCTGACAACGACACGCTCCTCACGTCCGTCTGACGGTGTCGGTGGCGTGGGTCTGGCGGTGGTGGTGGGGGCAGAGCCACTCGAGGGTGTGTTTGGCGGTGGTGCCGCCGCGGGCCCAGGGGGTGCGGTGGTGGGCGTGGCAGGCGGTGGCGGGGACGTCGCAGGTGGGCTGCTCACAGGTGGGCTGCTCCACGAGCCGCGCGAGGCGCATCGCGCGGGTGTGGAGGCGGCGGGCGCGGCCGAGGTCGAGGACCTCGGACTCCCCACCCAGCACGGCCGGGATCAGGTGGGCCTCGCACGCCAGCCG
>PBYI01000047.1 GCA_002729525.1 Nocardioides sp. | reverse complement strand
CCCTCAGGTCGAGCACCTCGCGCACGGTCACCCTCGTGGCCGAGGTGCACCAGTCGCGGATCTGGTCGACCGTCACGGTGGCGGGCAGGCCGGGGCGGACGAAGGCCTCGCAGGTCGCGGCACCGTTGACGACGTTGACGACCAGCGGGCGGCGCTCCTGCTGAAGGTCCAACGCACCCTGTCCGCGGGCGAGGTCACCGAGGGCCTTCGCCCGGCGGACGCCCAGCGGGTCGTCGGAGCCTGCGTCCTTGAGTGCGGCGGCGCCGGCGCGCAGGGCGTCCTCGAGGTCGAGGGCGTCGTCCAGGTCCAGCAGCGCATCGATGGACACGAGGCCGTGCTTGGCCTGGTCGAGGTCGACGATCACGTCGCGGTGGTCGGTCGGGTCCTCAGGCAGCAGGTCGGGTGCGAACCGCACCATGGCCTCGTCCACGGTGCGGTCGATCTGCGCGAGCGTCGTGCGGGCGGCGGCCCACGCAAGCTGGTGGTCGACGTACGCCGCACCAGCCTCGGGGAGTGTGCAGGTCGTGGCGGCGATCTTCCTCGCCTTCCACAGCGGCAGGTCGAGGGCGGTGACCCGGGACCAGATGCGGGGCAGGCGGTAGCGCAGCTCGATCAGCTCCCCGACATACCTGCTACCCGACTGGCGTGACAGCCCGAGGGCGGCAGCGATCTCGTACGCCTCGTCCTCCTCGACCACCGGGGCGCCCGGTCCGGCAAGGTGGAGCGCTTGCGATCCGAAGCGGTCCTCGGTCATCTGGTCGAGGTGCTCGTCGGCCCATTCCTCGGCCGCGCGGTCCTCGGGGAGCTGGCGGGCGGCGACCCACTCCAGGACGGCGTACGCCTCGGTCAGTGCGGCCTGCTTCTTGACCTCCGCGGCAGCCCTGACGGCAGCGACGAGACCGACCGGAGTCGGTGAGTCGTCGCAGGTCAGGAGCGCTTTTCGCATGTCTCGATTGTAGGTGCGACCGCCGACAACCGGGTCTGGCTCGCAGGGCTGGCTGTGGATGCGGTTGGCGGTCGGGCGGCGGGGGTTTCGACTTCCTCCCTCGCTGGCGCTCGGTCGGGCTCAACCACCTGAGCGAGCCAGGCTCAACCACCGGAGCGAGCCAGGCTCAACCACCGGAGCGGGGCGGTGTCGACAGGCGGTGGGAGCAGCCTGGGACACTCGTCGCGTGGCCACCCTCGACCTCACCACCGACGTCGTCAGCCTGACCCGCGCGCTGTGCGACATCTCCTCCGTCAGTCGTGACGAGCAGGAGATCGCGGACGCCGTGGAGGCGGCGCTCACCGCGCTCCCGCACCTGGACGTCGTACGCCTCGGCCACACGGTCGTGGCGCGCACCGACCTCGGCCGCGGCGAGCGGGTCGTGCTGGCCGGGCACCTCGACACCGTGCCGGTCAACGGCAACTTCCCGAGCCGCCTCGACGAGGAGGCCGGCCTGCTGCACGGTCTCGGCACCTGCGACATGAAGGGCGGCGTCGCGACGATCCTGCGGCTGGCCGCCACCGTGCCCGACCCGGTGCGCGACGTGACCGTGGTGCTCTACGAGGCCGAGGAGATCGACGAGCAGTACAACGGACTGCGCAAGGTCGCCGACGAGCGGCCCGACCTGCTCGAGGCCGACTTCGCGATCCTGATGGAGCCCTCCGACGCCGTCGTCGAGGCGGGCTGCCAGGGCACCCTGCGGGTCGAGGTCCGTACGACGGGGGAGCGCGCTCACTCCGCCCGGTCCTGGAAGGGCCACAACGCCATCCACGACGCCGCCGACGTGCTCGCCCGGCTCCAGGCGTACGACGCCCGCCGGGTGCTGATCGACGGCCTGGAGTACCGCGAGGGGCTCAACGCCGTCGGCATCCGTGGCGGCGTGGCCGGCAACGTGCTGCCCGACGAGTGCGTCGTCGAGGTCAACTTCCGCTTCGCACCCGACCGCTCCACCGACGAGGCGCTCGCGCACGTGCACGAGGTGTTCGACGGCTACGACCTCACCCTCACCGACCTCGCGTCCGGCGCCCTCCCGGGCCTCGACCGCCCCGCCGCGAAGGCGTTCGTCGAGGCCGTCGGCGGCACGGTCAACCCGAAGTTCGGCTGGACCGACGTCGCCCGCTTCACCGGCCTCGGCGTCCCGGCCGTCAACTTCGGCCCCGGCGACGCGCTCTACGCCCACAAGGCCGACGAGCAGGTGCCCCTGGAGCACCTGCGCCGCTGCGAGCACACCCTGCGCACCTGGCTCACCGGAGGCACCGCGGGGGAGCAGGCATGAGCCGTACGACGGAGCCGCCGGAGCGCTCGCGCCCGGGCCACGAGCGCTACAAGGGGCCGGTGCTCCAGCGCCGCGCCCAGGTCGACCGCACCACCACCGACCAGCGCCTCCTCGACTCCCGCGGCCCCAGCGACTGGGTACACACGGATCCGTGGCGCGTGCTCCGCATCCAGGCCGAGTTCGTCGAGGGCTTCGGCGCCCTGGCCGAGCTCGGACCGGCCGTCGCGGTGTTCGGCTCCGCGCGCACGCAGCCGGACGAGCCGTCGTACGCGCAGGCCGAGGTCGTCGGTCGCAAGCTCGTCGAGGCCGGTTTCGCCGTCATCACCGGCGGCGGCCCGGGCGCCATGCTCGCTGCCAACAAGGGCGCCAGCGAGGCCGGCGGCGTCAGCGTCGGCCTGGGCATCGAGCTGCCCTGGGAGTCCGGGCTCAACGACTGGGTCGACGTCGGGATCAACTTCCGCTACTTCTTCGCGCGCAAGACGATGTTCGTGAAGTACGCCCGCGGGTACGTCGTGCTGCCCGGCGGCGTCGGCACCCTCGACGAGCTCTTCGAGGCGCTGACCCTCGCCCAGACGGGCAAGATCACGACGTTCCCGATCGTGCTGCTCGGCACCGACTACTGGTCCGGTCTCGTCGACTGGCTGCGAGACACCATCCTCGCCGGGGGCAAGATGTCGCCGTCGGACCTCGACCGGCTCGTGGTCACCGACGACACCGACCTGGCGGTCCGGCTGATGGTCGAGGCCAGCCAGGCGCTCGAGGAGGAGGGGTGAGCAGGCGATGACGTGGTTCCTCGCCGTGCTGCTGGTGCTCCTCATGGGCGGCATCGCCCTGGTGGCCGCCGGTCGCGGCGAGCCGATGACCGAGGAGCACGACGACCGGCCCGACCTGGCCGTCCCGGCGGAGGCGGACGGCGTACGACTCTCGGCCGACGACCTGCGCCGGGTGCGGTTCCCGCTGGCGTTCCGCGGCTACCGGATGGACGACGTCGACGCGCTGCTCGACCGGCTCGCCCGCGAGCGGGAGACGGACACCGCGCCGGCCCCGGTTCCCGCCGACGACGAGGACGAGGCCGACGAGCCGTCGCGTCCTGCGGACTGACCCGTGTGACGGGTGAGACACTGCGCCGGTGTCCGCCCCGGTCGTCGTCGCCGTGCTCACCGCGCTCGCGGCCGTCGTCGTGGTGCTCACCCACGTCCGGATGAGCGGCGAGGCCGCCGGCCGGACCGCCGTACCGCGTGGCCTGGTGCGGGTGCACACCGTCGCCGGAGGGCTGGCGGTCGTGGTGTGGACCGTCTTCCTCGCGGCCGGTGACGCGCTCGGCGAGGGCGGGTCGACGGTCGTCGGCATCGTCGCGCTGCTGCTGTGGTGGGTCACCGCGATCGCCGGCGTGCTGGTCCTGCTGCGCTGGCTGCCCGCCCGCGGTCGCCACGCCGGCGCACCGGTCACCGACGGCTGGTCCGAGGGTCCCGGCCTGTCCCTGCTCGGGCACGTCGGCATGGTCGCCGGCGTCGCCGTGTTCACCTGGTCCTACCTCGTCGGAGCCGTCTAGTGCCCCACCGTCCCGCCGGAGGGCTCCTCGCCCTGCTGCTCGGTCCCTGCCTGCTGCTCGCCTCGCTGGCCGTCGTCCCGGCACCCGCCACGGCCGGTACGTCGTCCGCTGCCGGGCCGCGCGTCGCGACCGCTCGTCAGGCGGCCCGCCCGGCCGCGGAGGTGCAGCGGAAGGTGATCGGCCGGTCGGTGCGCGGTCGCCCTATCCGCGCCTACCGGCTCGGGGAGCCGGGCCGGCCCGACGTGCCGCGCGTGGTCCTCATCGCCACCATGCACGGCAACGAGCGCGACACCCGCCAGATCCTGCACGCGCTGCGCAACGGCCGCTCCATCGTCGGGATCGACCTGTGGGTCGTGCCGGAGTACAACCCCGACGGCCTCGCGGCCGGCACCCGGCGCAACGCCCGCGGCATCGACCTCAACCGCAACTTCCCCTACAAGTGGGCCGACCTCGACGGCAGCTACGAGTCGGGTCGTGGCCCGGCGTCGGAGCCGGAGACCAAGGCCGTGATGCGGTTCCTGAAGAAGGTGCGGCCCGACCGGGTGCTGAGCTTCCATCAGCCGCTCACCGGAGTCGACACCGACACCAAGCACCCGGGGTTCGCCCGGAAGGTGGCCCGGGCGCTGCGGCTCCCGACCCGCACACTCGACTGCGGCGGCACCTGCCACGGCACGATGACGATGTGGTTCAACCACCGCTTCAAGGGCAGCGCGCTGACGGTGGAGTACCCCGCCCACCCGGGCCGCAGGCGGATGACCCGCACCGCACCGCGCCAGATCCTGGACCTCTTCGGCGCGACCCGCGGCACGGCCTCCGCGGAGCCGCTCGACTGGTAGCGGACGCCGTCCCTCGGTCGGCGGGCCCGGACTCAGCGCCCCTGGAAGCGCGGCGTCTGCTTGGCCAGGAACGACTCGACGGCCGTGCGGTGGTCGGCGGTGTCGCCGGTGCGGGTCATCATCCGGCCCTCGAAGGCGAGCGCCGAGCGGAAGTCGTGGTCGGCGCTGTGCGCCACCGCGCGCCGCATCGAGCCCAGGGCGACGGTCGGGCCGGCCGCGAGCCGCCGGGCCAGCTCGTCGACCTCCGTGTCGAGCCGGTCGGCCGGGACGACCCGCGTCGCCAGGCCCAGCGACAGGGCCTCGTCGGCCTTGACCGTGCGCGGCAGGTAGAGCAGCTCCAGGGCCCGGTCGTGCCCGACCAGGCGGGGGAGGAGGTAGCTCGCGCCGGTGTCGCAGGACAGCGCGACCCCGGCGAAGGAGGTGTTGAAGCCGGCGGTGTCGGCCACGACCCGCAGGTCGCAGGCGAGCGCGAGGCTCATCCCGGCGCCCGCGGCGACGCCGTTGACCTTCGCCAGCACCGGCTTGTCCATCTCCACCAGCGCGGTGACGATCGGGTTGTAGTGCTTCTCGACCGTCGAGAGCACCTTGCTGCGGTCGACCTCCATCAGCCGCATGTGCTCGGCGAGGTCCTGACCGACGCAGAACGCGCGGGGACCGGTGCCGGTGAGCACCACGCAGCGGACGCCCGGGTCGACCGCGACCTCACGCAGCACCTCCAGCAGCCGCTCCTTCGTGGCGACGTCCAGGGCGTTCATGGCATCGGGGCGAGCGATCCGGACGGTGGCGACGCCCTGCTCGACCTCGAGGGCGACCGTCGCCGTCGGGGTGGTGGCGGGGGTCTTGGGAGCAGTGCTGTCGGCGTCCATGGGCACGGAGTCTGCCACCGGCGCGACGCGCCTCGGCGCGACCTGTGAGCCGGTGTCGCGAGTCCTGCGTTCGATAGGGGATAATGGCCTGGAAGGCGCCCGCCCGTGGGTGCCACGCGATCGGGAAGAGGTGCCGCATGGCGGCGATGAAGCCGCGGACCGGTGACGGTCCGCTGGAGGTCACCAAGGAGGGGCGCGGCATCGTGATGCGCGTCCCGCTGGAGGGCGGCGGTCGCCTGGTCGTGGAGCTGAACGCCGAGGAAGCCGGCGACCTCGGCGACGCGCTCAAGAACGTCGTCGGGTGACCTCGGCGTCCTCGTCCACCGACCGGCCGGTGCTCCCGGCCCAGGTCTCCCCTCCCGAGTTCGCGATCGGGCACCAGCCTGCCCACGCGATCGCCGGGGCCGACGTCGTCGCGGTGCCGGTCCTCCCGGCCGACACCTCGACCGACGGCTCCCTGACGCTCGGGCCCGGTGCCGCCGACCTCGGTGACGCCCTCGACCTCGACCTGCTCGGCATCGCCGAGTCGGGCGGGGCGACCGGCGCCGCCGGCTCGGTGCTCACCGTCCCGGTGCCGCTCGGCGGCCCCGACACACCCGACCTGCGGCTGGTGCTGCTCGTCGGCGTCGGAGCCCAGCGCCCGGCCGACCTCCGCCGCGCCGCCGCAGCGGTCGCCCGGGCGTCGTTCGGCCGCACCGCCGTCGCGACCACGCTGGCGGCCCTCGGCGACGACGCCCTCGAGGCCGTCGTCGTCGGCCTGATGCTCGGCAGCTTCTCCTTCTCGTGGCGCTCCGGCGAGCCGGAGCGCGTGCCCGTCAAGGGCGTCGTGCTCACGGGTCTGACCGACGACGCCGACGGCGACGCCGGCGCGCTCGCCCGGGCGGTCGCCGTGGGCGGTGCCTCGTGGCGCGCCCGGATGCTCGCCACCGTGCCCTCCAACGTGAAGAACCCCGCCTGGCTCGCCGAGCAGGCCGAGCAGCTCGCCGCCGAGGCGGGCCTGGAGGTCTCGGTCCGCGACGAGCAGCAGCTCGCCGACGAGGGCTTCGGCGGCATCCTGGCGGTCGGGAAGGGCTCGGCCACGCCGCCGCGCCTGATCCGGCTCGACTACGCCCCGCCCAAGGCCGGACGGCGTACGCCGACGCTGGTGCTGGTCGGCAAGGGCATCACCTTCGACTCCGGCGGGCTGTCCATCAAGCCCGCTCAGGCGATGACCTCGATGAAGCGCGACATGACCGGTGGCGCGGTCGTGCTGTCCACCATGGCCGCGCTCGCGGCCGTCGGCTGCCCGGTCAAGGTCGTCGGACTCGTGCCCGCGGCCGAGAACGCCGTCTCCGGCTCCGCGATGCGACCCGGCGACGTCATCCGCCACTGGGGCGGCCGCACCACCGAGGTCACCAACACCGACGCCGAGGGCCGCCTCGTCATGGCCGACGCCCTCGCGTACGGCGTCGCCGAGTGCAAGCCCACCGCCGTCGTCGACGTCGCCACCCTCACCGGTGCGGTCAAGGTCGCCCTCGGTCAGCAGGTCGGCGGTCTGCTGGCCGACGACGACGCTCTCGCCGCGGCGATCACCGACGCCGGCGAGCAGGCGGGCGAGCCGTTCTGGCGGCTGCCGCTGCACACCGGATACACCGACAAGCTCGCCTCCGGCGTCGCCGACGCCGACAACGGCCCGAAGGGTCCCGGCGCGATCATGGCCGCGCTCTTCCTGCGGCCGTTCGTGGGTGGCAAGCCGTGGGCGCACCTCGACATCGCGTCGGTGGGCGACAGCCCGGAGGACGCCTACGAGTGGACCGAGGGCCCCACCGGCTTCGGCGTCCGCGCGCTGCTCACCTGGCTGGGCTCCGAGGAGCCGCTGGCGGGCGTCGGCGGCTGACGTGCCGCGGGCTCGCTGCCCGCGGCACCGTCCTGCTCAGCGCAGCCGGGCCAGCAGCAGGCCGTCGCCCACGGGCAGCAGCACCGGCACGAGCCGCTCGTCCTCGGCCACCCGCTCGGCGAGCTCGCGCACCGCGACGGTCTGCTCGTCGCGCTGCGTGGGGTCGGCGACCCGGTCGTGCCACAGCGCGTTGTCGAACGCCACGACCCCGCCGGGGCGCAGCAGCCGCAGCGCCTCGTCGAGGTAGGCGTCGTACTCGGTCTTGTCGCCGTCGCAGAACACCAGGTCGTAGTGGCTGTCGGTCAGGCGGGGAAGGACCTCGAGCGCGGCGCCGGGGATGGCACGGACCCGCTGGCTGGCGAAGCCGGCCTCGACGAACGTCTCCTTGGCCAGGCGCTGGTGCTCGGCCTCGAGGTCGACGGTGGTCAGCACGCCGTCGGGCGCCATGCCGCGCAACAGCCACAGCCCGGACACGCCCGTGCCGGTGCCGACCTCGACCACGGCGCGGGCACCCAGCACCGAGGCGAGGAACCGCAGCGTGGCGCCGCCCCCGGAGCCGATCGCCACCACGCCGACCTCCTCGGCACGGGCGCGCCCGGCCGCGAGGTGCTCGTCCTCGCCGACGTAGGTCTCGGCGAAGGTCCAGCTCGCGGTGCTGATCGGCGCGGTCGGGGTGCTCGGCATGGCAGCACCGTAGCGGCGCCGCGACGGCGTACGTGGGAGCGCACCGGGGAACACCGGCCGCGTCCCGTCCGTTGTGCAGGATGAGGACCAGCCGGGTCACAGGGAAACCTCAGCCTGGAGCCCTACCGTGGAGGAGACGTCAGCCAGCAGTGGACCGCATCCGTGCCCGACGACGCCCAGGGGGTGACCGCGTGACCGACACCGACGTGACGGACGCGCTGCCGTCCTGGGAGGAGATCGTCGAGCAGCACTCCGACCGCGTCTACCGACTGGCCTACCGGCTCACCGGCGACCGCCACGACGCCGAGGACCTCACCCAGGAGGTCTTCGTCCGCGTCTTCCGCTCGCTGTCGACGTACACGCCCGGCACCTTCGAGGGCTGGCTGCACCGGATCACGACCAACCTCTTCCTCGACCAGGCGCGGCGCAAGCAGAAGATCCGCTTCGACGCCCTCTCCGACGAGCGCGCCGCGCGGCTGTCCAGCGCGAGCCCGGCGCCCGAGACGGCGTACGCCGACCGCACCTTCGACGACGACGTGGAGCACGCGCTCGCCGCGCTCCCGCCGGACTTCCGCGCCGCCGTCGTGCTGTGCGACGTCGAGGGGCTGACCTACGAGGAGATCGCCGACATCCTCGGCGCCAAGCTCGGCACCGTCCGTTCACGCATCCATCGCGGCCGTGCCATGCTGCGCGACGCCCTCGCCCACCGCGCGCCCGCCGAGGGCCGCGCCCGCTACTCCGGACCGCGGTCCGAGGCGGTGACCAGCGAGGACGGCGCGCCGGCGCCCGCCGGGAGGCGTCGATGAGCGGTCACCTCGGAGCCCGCGTGAGCGCCCTGCTCGACGGCCAGCTGCCGGCCGAGGAGGCCGAGCGCGCCTGGGAGCACGTGCACGCCTGCCACGCCTGCCGCGACCTCGTCGAGCGCGAGGGGTGGGTCAAGACGCGGCTCGCGCAGACCCTCGGCGGGTCGAGCGCGCCGTCCGGCCTCAAGGGCCAGCTGCTCGGCATGCCGCCGGGCGACGCCCTCGCCGACCCGTACGCCGACCCGTACGCCGGCCCGTTCGCCGGCATCGAGCGCCCGCGCTCGCGTCGCGCCGTCGGGTTCGCCGCCCTCGGCGGCGGAGCGGCCGGGGCCGCCGTGATGGGCGTCCTGGCGCTCGGACCCGCGCCCGCCGACGTGCCGTCGCCGGTGGTGCGCCCCGCCGGGACGACCAGCACGTCCACGCCGTCCACGGGCACCGGCACGCCGGTCACCCGACGCAGCAGGGGCCCGCTCGGCGGCGACACCCAGGGCCCCGTGCCCGTCGGCTGGGGTCGCTGAGGGGCGTACGACGCCCACCCGCCGAGCCACCCGCCGAGCCACCCGCCGAGCCACCCGCCGCCAACCGGGGTGGCGCGTCGTCACCGGCCACCAGGGATGATGGTGCGGTGCCTGACCCGCGCCCAGACGAGCAGCAGCCCGCCCACGAGCCTGACGCCGACCTCGGCGTGCGCTCGGACGCGCCGCTCGACGCGTCGGAGCCGGCCGACGTCGAGCAAACCCAGCCGATCGCCGCGACCCCCGCCGGGCCCGCCCGGCCATCCGAGCAGCCGGCCGCGAGCACCCCGCGCTGGGGCCCGCCGACCGGACCGGTGCCGGGCCGGCCGTTCGGTCCGTGGCACGACTACGGCCGCGAGGGCCGGCGTCCGCCCGGCCCGGACGTCGCCGGGCCGGCGACCCTGCCGATGCCCGTCGGCCCCCGGCACTCCAGCCGCCCCGAGCGTCCGCCCCGTCCGCCCCGTCCGCGCGGCACCCGCCGCCGCACTCTCGCGGTGCTGGCCCTCGCGCTGCTCCTGGGCCTGCTCGGCGGGTTCGCGGGTGCCGGGATCTGGGACACCGTCGACGGCCCCGAGATCGCCGGTCCGTACGAGGGCGGCCTCGACGACGTCGACCTCGCCGAGCTGCCGCCGGTCGAGGTCGGTGGCGTCGCCGCCGTCGCCGAGGCGCTCCTGCCCAGCACCGTGCAGATCTCGGCCCAGCTCGGCGGCATCGCCGGTGAAGCGACCGGCTCCGGCTTCGTCCTCGACGAGCAGCAGCACGTCATCACCAACAACCACGTCGTCGCCGACGCCGCCGAGAGCGGCGGCACCATCGAGGTCGTCGACGCCGACGGCGAGACCTACCCGGCCGCCGTTGTGGGTCGCAGCCCGACCTACGACCTCGCCGTCCTCCAGCTCGAGGGGTCCGACCTCGAGCCCGCTGCGCTGGGGCGCTCGGAGACGCTGCGGGTCGGCGACGGGGTCGTGGCGATCGGCTCCCCGCTGGGACTCTCCTCGACCGTCACCGCCGGTATCGTCAGCGCGCTGAAGCGACCCGTCACGACCGGCAACCCGGGCGACGACTCGTCGTACATCAACGCCATCCAGACCGACGCCGCGATCAATCCCGGCAACTCCGGCGGGCCGCTGGTCAACCTGCGTGGTCAGGTGATCGGCGTGAACTCCGCGATCGCGACCAACGGCGGCGGCTCGATCAGCGGCGAGGCCGGCAACATCGGCGTGGGGTTCGCGATCCCGGTGGAGCAGGTGCGGATCACCGCCGACCAGATCCTCAAGACCGGTGAGGCGCAGTACCCGGTCATCGGCGCGACGGTGAACACCGGTCAGAGCACCGACGGCGCCACGATCGCCGAGATCGACGAGGGCACCCCGGCCGCCGACGCCGGCCTCGAGGTCGGCGACGTCGTCGTCGAGGTCGACGGTGAGCGGGTCACCGACGGCATCTCCCTCATCGTCAGCATCCGCAGCCACCAGCCGGGTGAGGTCGTGGAGTTCGTCTACCGCCGTGCCGGGCAGGAGCAGACGACCGACATCCAGCTCGGCAGCAAGGTCGGCTGACCAGCCCCGACCCGGGCGCGTCAGCCCTCGGTCTGGTCGGCGTCGACGAACGGGTGGCTGGCCACGAAGTCGGCAGCCTGCCGGTAGGCCTGGGCGATGTACTCCTCCAGGCGGTCGGACTCCACCCGCCACTGGCCGCGCCCACCGATCTTGATGGCGGGCAGCTCGCCGCGACGCACGAGCGCGTAGACCTGTGCGCTGGAGGTGTTGAGCACCTCCGCCACGTCGGCGAGGGTGAGGAAGCGCGGCGTCGCGGACATGCACCCATCGTCGCACCTCGCGGGGGACCGCGCCGCCCCGGACGGGTGGCCTGTGGACGACGCCGGCGCCGGGGTTAGTCCGGCCCCGGCGCGGGCAGGATGCCGCGCGTGTCCGTGACTCTCGGGAACCACGCCACCGCTCCCACCGCTCCCAGTCCTGCCGACCACGCCGCCGCCGGCGACGCGCCGCCGGCCACTCGCGCGCGCACCGCCGGGTGGCGCGACCCGCGCCTGTGGATCGGCGTCGCGCTCGTCGCCGCGTCGGTCGTGGTCGGCGCCCGCCTGCTCGCCTCGGCCGACGACACCGTCGCGGTGTGGTCGGTGGCCGACGACGTCGCGGTCGGCGAGACCGTCGGCCCGGACGACCTCGAGGCCCGCCGGGTCCGCTTCGCCGACGAGGCCGACCTCGCGCGCTACGTCGGCGTCGACGACGCGCTGCCCGCCGACGCGGTCGCGACCCGCGCGCTGGGTGCCGGTGAGCTGCTGCCCGCGGGAGCGCTGGGGGAGGCCGGCGACGACGGCACCGTCGTGGTCTCGGTGCCGGTCGACCCGATGCGGGTGCCCGGCTCGGTGGGTGCCGGCTCGCTGGTGCGGGTCTGGGTCTGGGACGCCGCCGCCGACCGCTCCCGGGCCGGGAGCGACGACGCGCTGGCGCTGGACGAGGTCCGGGTCGCCGGCACGCCGGGCGGTGACGCCCTCGGCGGGGGGCTGACGCCGCTGGAGCTCGCGATCCCGGCCGAGCAGGTCGATGGCTTCCAGGCGCTGCTGGCCGGCCTCACCGACCCGGTGGTGGCCGTGGGCGAGGCGGGCTGAGCCGTGGCCGCCGAGCGCGTGGTCGTCCTCGTCGTGGCGTCGGGCGCGTCCTGGGAGTCGGCTGCCCTCGCCGTGCTCGCCGAGCACCCCGGTGTCGTCGTCCTCAAGCGGTGCGTCGACGTCGACGACCTGCTCGCCGCCGCCTCGTCCGGCCAGGCGGGTGCCGCGGTGCTCGGTGCGGAGTCGCCCGGCCTCGATGCCGCGGCGGTCGCCCACCTGCGCCGGCACGGCGTACGACCGGTCGCGGTCGTCGTGGACGCCGACCTCGACGCCGCCCGGGTGCGCGCCGACCGGGTCGGGCTGCCGACCCTGGTGCCGGCCTCCCGCCTCGACACGCTCCCGCAGGTGCTCACCTCGCCCGAGGCGGGTCCGACGCGGCCCAGCGCGGCCGTGCCCGTTCCCGACCTCGCGGAGCCGGCGCAGGGCACGCCGTCCGCCTTCCCCGGTGGGTCCGAGGTGCCGGCGTCGGCCGGGTCGCCCGGCGGCGCCGGACCCGCGCTGCCGGGTCGCGTCGTCGCCGTCTGGGGCCCGACCGGATCGCCCGGCCGCAGCACCGTCGCCGCGGCCGTCGGCGCCGAGCTGGCCGCGCGCGGGCGGCGTACGACGCTCGTCGACGCCGACCCGATGGGCGGCAGCCTCGGCCAGCAGCTCGGCGTGCTCGACGAGGTGTCGGGCCTGCTCGCAGCCGGTCGCCTGGCCGGCGCGGGGCGGCTGGAGGAGCGGGTCGCCACGGTCCAGCGGGCGCTCGACTCGCGGCTGTCGGTGGTGACCGGGCTCCCGCGCCCCGACCGCTGGTCGGAGGTGCGCCCAGGCGTGCTCGAGGAACTGCTGGCCCACCTCTCGGCGTCCGCCGACGTCGTCGTCGACACCGGTGGCGTGCTGGAGGACGACCCGCACGCCGACCTGTCCGGACGCCCCGCCCGCCACGGCCTCACCCTGGCCGCGCTCGAGGCCGCGGACGACGTGCTGGTCGTCGGCACGCCCGACCCGGTCGGCCTGACCCGGCTGGCCCGAGGGCTCGTCGACCTGCGCGACCGGCTGCCGGCCACGCCGGTCCACGTCGTGGTCAACCGGATGCGCCCCACGCTCGGCTGGACCGAGCAGGAGGTGACCCGGATGGTCTCCGGGTTCGCCC
The DNA here is from genome assembly GCA_002729525.1 of Nocardioides sp. GTDB lineage: Bacteria > Actinomycetota > Actinomycetes > Propionibacteriales > Nocardioidaceae > Nocardioides. Next base: position 36,357 of record PBYI01000047.1, on the reverse strand, counting down.
GCGTCGAGCGGGTGCACGTGCTGCCCGACGACCGGCCGGCCACCGACCGCGCGCTCGTCTCGGGGCGCACGCTGCTGGAGGGCGGGGAGTCGCCGCTGACCCGCGCCGTCGCCGGCGTGGTCGACACCGCGCTCGCCGTCCCGCCCCGCTCCGGCGGACGGGGGAGAGGCGTCAGGCGGAGAAGAGCAGGTACAGCCCGCCGCTGGTGAAGAACACCATCGCCACCAGCAGCGGCAGCTGACCGGTGAGGTGGTGCTTGGCGGGCAGCAGCTTCAGCGCTCGGTCGTGCGCCGCGACGGCGCCGACGACGTGGCCGACGACGACGAAGAGCACCTTGAGCGTCGCCAGGAGCGTCGGGTGGTAGCTGAACCAGCTGATCTCGGTGATGTCGGCCAGCCCGAGCAGGTTGGAGCCGTTCGAGAGCGGGTCGCCGGCCTGCTGGAGGGTGCGGCTGCCGATCTCGAAGAGGTACGTCAGGTAGTGGGCGGCGACGTACCCGACGATGATCGGGACCACCGAGTGGGCGTAGAGGTCGGGCAGCGCCGTACGACGGACGCGGTGCTCGTCGTCGCCGAGCCCGGTCAGCATCGTGCCGACCGCGAAGACGACCGTCGCGCCGACGCAGAAGGTCAGCAGACCGAGGTTGAGCAGCATCTGGCCGTCGATGCTGCTGCCCTGGACGAACGTGACGAACGTCGGCGACTCGCGGAACGAGTCGAAGCCGGTGCTGCCGAAGAGCACGCCGACCACCACGACCAGGCCGGGCAGTGCCGGGAGGGTGTCGAGGTTGGCCAGGGGGCTGCGCAGCACCACGTGACCGTCGCGGCGACCCCAGGGCGAGAGGTGTGCGACCAGGGTGGAGTAGACCTCGAACGGGTCGGCGCGCTCGAGGAACCGGCCGCCGTACACGGCACTGCCGAGGACCATCGCGGCGCAGTACAGGGCGAACCACAACCGTACGCCGCCGAGGCTGGAGAAGTTGTTGACCAGCTCGAGCCACACGAACGCGTAGAGGCCGAACGCCGCCGGCCACAGACCGAGCCGCTCGGGGTAGCGCGCCAGGCCCTCGTCGGGGTCGGTGCCTGCGGCCTTGGAGAACAGCCACAGCACCGTGCGGAACGGGCTGATCGCACGCCAGAACCGGCCGAGCAGCAGGGACGCCGGCACGATCCCGACCCACAGCCAGACAGCGACGATGCCGAAGAACGGGTTGATGTACGTGTCCTGGCCGAACACCGCGGCGAACGCCGTGAATCCGGCCAGGAACAGGCCGAACACGCGCGCCACCACCAGCAGCGCGGTGGACGAGACGAGCGCGTCCAGCCATGCCGGGGCCGGACGCCCGGACGTCGCGGCGTCGTACCGCGGGCGGCGCCAGGCCACCGCGAGCACCGTGAAGGAGACGACCAGCGCGGCGACCGCGCCGGAGACCGCGAGGTCGAGCGGGATCGGCAGGTCACGCTGACCGCCCAGCCCGTGCGCCCAGAGCTCGGTCGCGGGGCCGTGCTCGCCGGTCACTGGACCTGGAGCGAGACGATCAGCTGGTCGAGGTCGTGCGACTCCACCTCGACGATGCCGGGCCGGTCGATGGCCAGCTCCAGCGTCGTGGTCTCGCCGTCGCCGGCGTACTCCAGCTCCTGCTCGGGGTCGGAGTGCACGTGGATCTCGCCCGGCTCGTCGGCGGTGACGACCAGCTCGACGGTCTGGCCCACGCCCACCTCGACCCGGTCGCCGGACGGGGTGACGGTGCCGTCGGCGAAGGTCACGTCGACGGTGACCGGCTCGTCGGTGCCGCTGCCCGAGGAGCCGGAGGCGTCCGAGTCGTCGGAGCCGCACGCCGTCAGCGCGAGGCCGAGCACCAGCACGAGCGCGGCGAGCAGCCCACCGGGACGGCGTACGGCGTGACGGAGGCGGGACGGGCGGTACGACATCGTGGAGGCTCCTGGGAGGTCGGACGGGGCCGTGCGGACCGGTGCTGCCAGGGGTACCCCGATGGATGCCCACCTGTGACACCGTGGTGGTGCGGCGCGATCCGGCGTCGGCTCTGCCAGAATCGCACGAGCAGCAAGGCCCGCAGCCCGCGGGTCCGCCGACGAGGGCGGCTGCCGATCAACCCGGAGGTGTCCGACGCCGATGACCGAGCGTCTCCGAGCCCGGGACCTCGCCTTCCTGACGGCCGAGACCCCCGCGTCGCCGCGTCACAACGCGACGGTCGAGGTCTTCGACCCGTCGGAGTCGGGTCTCGACTTCGACCGGCTGATGCAGCTCATCGCCGATCGGATCTCCTTCGTGCCGCGCTACCGCCAGCGCGTGGTCGCGGTGCCCGGCCACCTCGCACCTCCGGTGTGGGTCGACGACGAGCACTTCGACCTCGGCTACCACGTACGCCGCTCCGCGCTCCCGCGCCCGGGCAGCGACGACCAGCTGCGCGAGCTGGTCGCCCGGATCGTGTCCCGGCCGCTCGACCGGACCCGCCCCCTGTGGGAGTGCTACCTCGTCGAAGGCCTCGAGGGCGACCGGATGGCGCTGCTGACCAAGTCGCACCAGGCGCTCGTCGACGGCGTGCACACCGTCGACCTCGGCCAGCTGCTGCTTGACACCGGACCGGCCACCAAGCACCTCGAGCCCGACGACTGGCGCCCGCGCCGCACCCCGTCGACCGCCGCCCTGCTGTCGGCGGGCGTCCGCGACGTGCTCACCGACCGGGCGACCCTCGTGGGCACGGCCTCGGCCGCGAGCGGCGTCGCGATGCGCACGGCCGACCGGGCCACCCGTCCCGCCCGCACCGTCGCCGGCGTCCTCACCCGGCGCCGGAGGCGCTCCAGCAGCGGCTCGCCCTTCGGGCCGCTGTCGCAGCAGCGCCGCGTCATCACCGTCGAGACCTCGCTCGCCGACTACCGCACCGTCCGCGACGCCCACGGCGGCACGGTCAACGACGTCATCCTCGCCACGCTCACCGGCGCCTTCCGGTCGTGGCTGATGACCCGCGGCGAGTCCCTGCGCGGCGTGCGCCAGCTCGAGGCGCTGGTGCCGGTCTCGGTCATCGACGAGGAGCTCGAGGCGACGTCCCTGGGCAGCCAGATCGCCCCGCACTTCGTCGAGCTGCCGGTGGGGGAGGCCAGCCCGCTGGTCCGCCTGCACCAGGTCTCCTACTCCTTCCAGGTGCACAAGGAGACCGGTCGCGGCGTCGCCGCCAACCGGCTCGCGGGCATCGCCGGCTTCGCGCCGACCACCTTCCACGCCATCGGCTCGCGGGTCGCCTTCGAGCAGCTGCGCCGCGGCTACCAGGTCAGCGTCACCAACGTGCCCGGACCGCAGGCGCCGCTGTACGCCGCCGGCGCGCGGATGGAGGCGACGTACCCCGTGCCGCCGCTGGTCGACGGCCAGCCGCTCGCCGTGGGCGTCACGTCGTACGACGGGCGGGTGTTCTACGGCATCACCGCCGACCGCGACCTGCCCGACGTCGAGGCGCTGCACGACGGCGTGCTGGAGGCGCTGGCCGAGCTCCTGGAGTACTCCACGACCGCCCGGGCCCCGCGTGGCCGACGCACGCCCGGTCGTGGACGCCGGCAGTCGTCGCGGGCCCGCGGCGGCGTGCGCACGGACGGGTACGACGCGTGAGCGGCCCGGTCCGGCTCTACGTCCCCACCACCCTCGAGGCGCTGCGCGACGCGGTCGTCGCCGGCGGCCTGGGCGTCGTCCCGGACGCGGTGGTGGCCGAGGGCGACGGCGAGGAGCAGGAGTACGCCGCCCTGATGACCGCCGCCGACGCCTCCGCCGCGCTGCTCGACGGCCCCGGCCGCCGGGTCGTGGCCGTCGCCGAGGTCGCCTCCGACGACGCTCCCGTCGCGCTGGCCGACCTGGTCGCGCTGCACGCCGACGCCGCCGACCGCCCGACCGGCGCCGACCCCGACGAGGACCTCGGCTGGTACGCCGTCCAGGAGCTCGCCGACCTGCTCGCCTGACCGGTGTGCACCGGGCCCGAGCGGGCAGCACGGCGCGAGCACAGCGGGCAGGGTCACCCCTCCACGGCTGGAACCGGCCGCGGGTCGCGTGCCACGATCGAGCGCATGGACGCCACCACGACGCCTCCGGCACCCACCAACGAGCCGAACCTCACCTACGCGCCCGGCAGTCCCGAGCGCGCCGAGCTGGAGGTGGAGCTGGCCCGGCAGGAGGGCGAGCAGCGCACCTACCCCGCGGTGGTGGGCGGCGAGCGTCGTGAGAGCAGCGGTCCCGAGACCGCCGTCGTGCAGCCGCACGACCACGCCCACGTGCTCGGCACCTTCACCGGCGCCACCACCGACGACGCCAAGGCGGCCGTGGCCGCGGCGTCCGACGCCGCGCCGGCCTGGCGCGACCTGCCCTTCGACGAGCGCGCCGCGGTGATCCTGCGGGCCGCCGACCTCCTCGCCGGCCCCTGGCGGCAGAAGCTCAACGCCGCCACGATGCTCGGCCAGTCGAAGACCGCCTTCCAGGCCGAGATCGACTCCGCCTGCGAGCTCATCGACTTCTGGCGCTTCAACGTGCACTACGCCTCGCAGATCCTCGCCGAGCAGCCGATCGCCAACTCCCCGGGCGTGTGGAACCGCACCGACCACCGCCCGCTCGAGGGCTTCGTCTACGCCATCACGCCGTTCAACTTCACCGCGATCGCCGGCAACCTGCCGACCGCGCCGGCCCTGATGGGCAACACGGTGCTGTGGAAGCCGTCGCCGACCCAGCAGCACGCCGCGTCGCTGACGATGGAGCTGCTGGAGGAGGCTGGCATGCCGCCGGGCGTCATCAACATGCTCCCCGGCGACGGCAAGGCCGTCTCCGAGGTGGCGCTGTCGCACCCCGACCTGGCCGGCATCCACTTCACCGGCTCCACGCCGACGTTCCAGCACCTCTGGCGCACCGTCGGCGACAACATCACCGGCTACCGCTCCTACCCGCGCATCGTCGGCGAGACCGGTGGCAAGGACTTCATCGTCGCCCACCCGTCGGCCGACCCGGACGTGCTGCGCACCGCGATGATCCGCGGCGCGTTCGAGTTCCAGGGCCAGAAGTGCTCGGCGGCGTCGCGCGCCTACGTGCCGCGCTCGCTGTGGAACGTCATCAAGGACGACCTGGTTGCCGAGACCGAGGGCCTGACCCAGGGTGACGTCACCGACCTGTCCCACTTCATGGGCGCCGTCATCGACGACCGGGCCTTCGCCAAGCACAAGGCGGCGCTGGAGCGTGCCCGGTCGGTCGACGGCATCGACGTCGTCGCCGGCGGCACCTGCGACGACTCGGTCGGCTACTTCGTGCGGCCCACCGTCGCGGTCGTCGACGACCCGGCCGACGAGATGTTCTCGACGGAGTTCTTCGGCCCGATCCTGGCCGTGCACGTCTACGAGGACGCCGACTTCGACGCGATGCTCGCCCAGATGGAGTCCGTGGCGCCGTACGCCCTGACCGGTGCGGTGATCTCGCGCGACCGCGGCGCGGTCGACAAGGTCAGCCGCGCGCTGCGGTTCGCGGCCGGCAACTTCTACGTCAACGACAAGCCGACCGGTGCGGTCGTCGGCCAGCAGCCCTTCGGCGGTGCCCGCGCGTCCGGCACCAACGACAAGGCGGGTGCGCCGGCCAACCTGATGCGCTGGACGTCGCCGCGGTCGATCAAGGAGACCTTCGTCCCGCCGACCGACCACCGCTACCCGCACATGGGCTGACCTCGCGCGAGGTCAGCACGGACGACGGCGGCACGACCGGCAGGGGACAGGCGTACCCTGCTGGCGTGCCGCCGTTCGTCGTCGTACCGCTCCACCTGGGTGCGCTGCACCCGGTCGAGCAGGCGCTCACGCTCCTGCTGGCCTTCGGACCGTTCGTGGTGCTCGCGGTCGTCGTGGTGCTGCGTCGGCGCGCCGACGAGCGCGCCGCCCAGGACGCGCAGGGCGAGCCGTCGACGACCGACCAGGCTCAGGCCGAGAGGTAGCGCTTCCCGACGTGCTCCTCGGCCTTGAGGGCCGCCAGGAGCAGGTCGCCGATGAGGCCCTCGAGCTTGCCGCCGACGAGCGGGATGTTGACCTTGACGGTGAGGTCGACGGTCTCGACCGTGCCGTCACCGTCGGCCTCCAGCGTGGCGGTGCCGCGCATGTCGCCGGGCTTGCCCGGGATCGTCACGGTGACGTCGCCGTGGGTGAGGCTTGTCCAGCGCTCCTCCTGCACGACGTTGGTCTCGTCGCCCACGATCTTCTTCGCGAACGACGGCACGCCCGAGGTCGGCAGCCACTGGTCGATCGTGACGTTCTTGGTCTCGCCGTCGACGTCGATGGCGACGTCGTGGCGCAGCGCCTTCTGCTGCTTGCAGACGTCCTCGCGGAACGCCGGGTCGGCGAGCATCGCGGCCACCTCCTCCACGGGGGCGGCGTACTGCATGCGGTGGACGACGCGCTTGCTCATCGGTCTCCTCGACGGGTGGGTTGCGACGGTGCGGGCGACATCATGCCCGGGCCGGGTCAGTCGCGGCACCCCGCCAGGTACGCCTCGACCTCCTCGGCCGGGGACGTGGCGTCGATCGTGTCGAGGTCCTCGGGTGGCAGCAGGTCCGCCTCGAGGCCGTAGTCGGTGATCTCCGCGTGCACGGTGCCGGGCAGGTCGGTGCTGAGCACCAGCGGCGACACCTCGCGCACGGCGGTGCCGAGGTCGGCGTCGAACGCCGTCACCCGACCCTCGTCGTCCAGCGTCAGCGTGACCGGTACGTCGACCCGCTTGCGGGGGACGTCGAGGCGGCGGGCCGACCGGGCGCCGAGCACCCCGGCGAGGTCGGCGAGGCTCGCCTGGGCGACCAGGTCGCCGTCCTCGGTCAGCTCGCCGCCCTGGAGCGACAGGACGGTCTCGACCACGGCGTTGTCGCGCTCGACGTCGTCGCGGGAGCGGTCGGTGGCGCGCACGACGTCACCGATCTGACCCATGACCCAGCAGCCGGTGCGCACGTCGCGGGTCTCGCTGCCCTCCACCTCGACCCAGACGTCGTTGCCCTGCCGCAGGAAGCGGACGGTGCGGGTGCGCTCGTCGACGGTGCGGCGGCGCAGGGTGGCGCTGGCGTCGGGAACGACCGAGAAGCGGCCCTCCTCGTGCAGCGTGCCGTCCTCGGCCAGCTCGACGTCGATGGTGTAGCGGCCGGTGTTGACCGCCGAGAGGTTGTCGACGGCGTCGGCCACCATCCGCTCGGGCGACACGTCGTCGGCGGTGTCGCCGCAGCCGGCGAGGGCCGCGCCGGCGCAGGCGACGACGAGCGCCGTCGCCACCGGGCGGTGGTGGGAGCCGGGGCGCGAGTGCCGGCGGGGGAGCAGTCGGAGGCGGGTCATCGGCACGCAGGATCGCACGAAGCGACGGGCCTCGGCACGCCTCCTCGCCGATCGGGACGGCTCGCGGCGCTCCTGACCGTCGAGGTACGCCTCGCGACTCGCCCCGGTCGGCGTTGAGAGGGCGCACCCCTGCCCCTAGCGTGGGGAGGGTGTCAACGTCGACGCACGTCCCCCAGTCCCCCCAGCCGTCGCAGCCCCAGCCGGAGCAGCCCGACCCGTTCTCCCGGCGCGACCCGGCCGACCCCCGCGGGGTCAAGGCGGCGCTGCTCGAGCGCGCCGCCGGCCTGGCCCGCGAGGCCCGCACGCCGGTCGGTGGCCGGGTCGAGGAGCTGCTGCGCTCCTACTACCGCCACGTCCCCGGTGACGACCTGTCCGGGCGCACCGCGGCCGACGCGTACGGCGCGCTCGCGTCCCACCTGCGCCTGGCGCACCGGCGTCGCGCGGGCGAGACCCTGGTCCGGGTGGTGACGCCGTCCTCGGGCGAGCACGGCTGGTCGGCCGACGGCCACTCCGTCGTCGAGGTCGTCACCGACGACATGCCGTTCCTCGTCGACTCGGTGACGATGGAGCTGGCCCGTCAGCAGCGCGACGTGCACCTGGTCGCCCACCCGCACCTCGACGTCGCCCGCGACGAGGACGGCGTGATCACCTCGATCCGGCCCGACGAGTCCAGCGGTGTGACCGGCGAGATCATGCTCGGCGCCGTACGCGAGTCGTGGATGCACGTCGAGGTCGACCGGCTGCCCGCCGACGACCCGGCCGAGGCCGACGCGCTCGTCGCCGACCTGCGGCGGGTGCTCGGCGACGTCCGCGCGGCGGTCGACGACTGGGGTCCCATGCACGAGCGGGTCCGCGAGGTCGTCGCCGGTCTGCGCGACGACCCGCCGCCGCTGCCGCGCTACGAGCGCGACGAGGCCGCGGCGCTGCTGGAGTGGCTCGCCGACGAGCACTTCACCTTCCTCGGCTACCGGGAGTACCGCCTGGAGGAGGGCACCGGCGACCACGAGGGTCCGCAGCTGCGCCAGGTCCCGGGCTCCGGCCTGGGCATCCTGCGCACCGACGACGCCGGCCCCGACGGGGAGGGGCGGGTCTCGGAGGCCTTCGCCCGGCTGCCGCTGGAGGTCCGCGCCCAGGCGCGCGAGCGCACCCTGCTCGTGCTGGCCAAGGCCAACGCCCGCGCCACGGTGCACCGTCCGGTCTACCTCGACCACGTCGGCGTGAAGACGTTCGACGCCGACGGCAACGTCACCGGTGAGCGGCGCTTCCTGGGGCTCTTCTCCAGCGCGGCGTACACCGAGTCGATCACCCGGATCCCGCTGCTGCGGGAGAAGGTCGCCGCGGTCCTGCGACGCAGCGGCTTCGACCGCCAGGGCCACGCCGGCAAGGCGCTGCTCGACACGCTCGAGACCTACCCGCGCGACGACCTCTTCCACACGCCGGTCGACGAGCTCGCCCCGCTCGCCGAGGCGGCGATGCAGGCCCGGCAGCGGCGCAGCCTGCGGATGTTCCTGCGCTCCGACAGCTACGGGCGCTACGTCTCGGTGCTCGTCTACCTGCCCCGCGACCGCTACAACACCGCGGTCCGCGAGCGGTTCTCCTCGATCCTGACCGACCGGCTCTCCGCGGCCGCGGTCGACTTCAACGTGCGCCTGGACGAGTCGCCGACCGCACGGGTGCACTTCGTGGTCCGGCTCGCCGACGGCGGGCTGCCCGACGTCGACACCGTCGATCTCGAGCGCCGGCTGGCGGAGGCGTCGCGGTCGTGGAGCGACGACCTCGTCGGCGAGCTGCTGGCCGAGCACGGTGAGGAGCGCGGCGCTGGCATGGGTCGCCGCTGGGCGGGTGCGTTCCCGGAGGCCTACAAGGAGGACTTCGCGGCCAGCACCGGTGCCACCGACGCCGGGCGGCTCGAGGAGCTGCTGGGCCGGGTCGCCGACGACGGCGCCGCGGAGGCCACCGCGCTCTCGCTCTACGAGCCCGTCGACGCGGTCGAGGGCGAGGCCCGGCTGAAGGTCTACCGGGTGGGAGCACCTCTCTCGCTGTCCCAGGTGCCGCCGACGCTGACGTCGATGGGTGTCGAGGTCGTCGACGAGCGGCCGTACGGGCTCAGCGGCCTGGGTCGCCCCGCCCACGTCTACGACTTCGGGCTGCGCCGCTCGGGCCCGCTGCCCGACCGCGCCCGCAGCTTGTTCACCGACGCCGTCCGGGCCGTCTGGGACGGCCGCGCCGAGACCGATGGGTTCAACGCCCTCGTGCTCGCCGGCAGCCTCACCTGGCGCGAGGTCTCGGTCCTGCGCGCCTACGCGAAGTACATGCGCCAGGGCAGCTCGCCGTTCGCCCTGGACTCCATCGAGGAGGCCCTGGTCGCCGAGGTCACGATCACCCGGTTGCTCGTGGACCTCTTCGCGACGCGCTTCGACCCCGACCGGTACGCCGACGACGAGTCCGGCCGTGCCGAGCGGACCGAGGCCGAGCAGGGGCTGGCCGGCCAGGTCGAGGAGGCGCTCGAGGACGTCGCCAGCCTCGACCACGACCGCATCCTGCGGTCCTACCTCGCCCACCTCCAGGCGACGCTGCGCACGAGCTTCTACCGCGACGACCGCGTCGGCGGCGACCAGGGCGGCGCCCCCGCGGTGCGCGAGCACGTGTCGTTCAAGCTCGACCCGCGCGCGGTGCCCGACCTGCCCGACCCGCGCCCCCGGTTCGAGATCTTCGTGCACTCCCCGCGCGTGGAGGGCGTCCACCTGCGCTTCGGCTCCGTCGCCCGCGGCGGGCTGCGCTGGAGCGACCGCCGCGACGACTTCCGCACCGAGGTGCTGGGCCTGGTGAAGGCGCAGATGGTGAAGAACACCGTCATCGTGCCGGTGGGGGCGAAGGGCGGCTTCTACGCCAAGCAGCTGCCCGACCCGGCCGAGGACCGCGAGGCCTGGACGGCCGAGGGCAAGGCGGCGTACACCACCTTCATCCGGGGTCTGCTCGACGTCACCGACAACCTCGTCGACGGCGAGACCGTCGCGCCGCCGCGCGTCGTGCGCCACGACGAGGACGACTCCTACCTGGTGGTCGCGGCCGACAAGGGCACAGCGACGTTCTCCGACCTCGCCAACGCGGTGGCCGGCGAGTACGACTTCTGGCTCGGCGACGCCTTCGCCTCCGGCGGCTCGGTCGGATACGACCACAAGGCGATGGGCATCACCGCCCGCGGCGCCTGGGTCTCGGTGCAGCGCCACTTCCGCGAGATGGGCGTCGACTGCCAGACCGAGGACTTCACCTGCGTCGGCGTCGGCGACATGTCCGGCGACGTCTTCGGCAACGGGATGCTGCTCTCCGAGCACACCCGCCTCGTGGCGGCCTTCGACCACCGCGACGTCTTCGTCGACCCCGACCCGGACGCCGCCACGTCGTACGCCGAGCGCCGGCGGCTCTTCGAGCTGCCCCGCTCGAGCTGGCGCGACTACGACACCTCGCTCATCTCCGAGGGCGGTGGGGTGTTCCCGCGCACCGCGAAGTCCGTGGAGATCACGCCGCAGGTGCGCGAGGCTCTCGGCCTCGACGACGACGTACGGCGCCTCACGCCGACCGAGCTGGTGCGCGCGATCCTGCTGGCCCCGGTCGACCTGCTCTGGAACGGCGGCATCGGCACCTACGTGAAGGCGGCCTCGGAGTCGCACGCCGACGCCGGCGACAAGGCCAACGACGCCGTCCGCGTCGACGGCCGCGAGCTGCGGGCGCGCAGCGTGGGCGAGGGTGGGAACCTCGGCCTCACCCAGCGCGGCCGGATCGAGTACGCCCGCCGCGGGGGACGGGTCAACACCGACTTCATCGACAACTCCGCCGGCGTCGACACCTCCGACCACGAGGTCAACCTGAAGATCCTGCTCGACCGGGTGGTGGCCGCCGGTGACCTCACCCGCAAGCAGCGCGACGAGCTGCTCGCCTCGATGACCGACGAGGTCGCCGAGCTCGTGCTGGCCGACAACGACGACCAGAACCTCGCCCTGGCCAACGCGCTCGCGCACGCTCCCGCGCTGCTGCACGTGCACGAGGGCTGGATGAAGAAGCTCGAGCACCTCGGCGTGCTCGACCGCCGGCTCGAGGGCCTGCCGGACAGTCGCGAGGTCAAGCGGCGGCTCGACAAGGGCGACGGCCTCACCGCGCCGGAGCTGTCGGTGCTGCTGTCGTGGACCAAGATCCTGCTCGCCGAGCGGCTCCTCGACTCCGACTTGCCCGAGGACCCCTACCTCGACCTCGACCTGCGCGCCTATTTCCCGCAGGCCGTGCGGGAGGGGTTCGCCGAGCAGGTGCACGCCCACCCGCTGCGTCGCGAGATCATCGTGACCCAGGTCGTCAACGACCTCGTCAACGGTGCCGGGATGACCTACTGGCCGCGGCTGGCGGCCGAGACCGGCGCCTCGCCGGCCGAGCTCACCCGGGCCAACTTCGTCGCACGCGAGATCTTCGGCTCCCGCCCCCTGCGCGAGCAGGTGCGCGGGCACGACCACGCCGTCGCCGCCGACGTGCAGACCCGGATGCGGGTCGAGATGCGCACGCTCGTCGAGCGGGCGTCGCGCTGGCTGCTGACCCACCGGCGTACGCCGCTGGACAGCCAGGGCCTCGTCGACTCGCTGCGCGGGCCGGTGCAGGACGTGCTGGCAGTGCTGCCGGACCTGCTCACCGGCCGCGAGCGGGCGGCGTACGACGGGCGCCGGGAGGCGCTGCTGGAGTCCGAGGTGCCCGAGGAGCTGGCCTCCCTGGTGGCCGTGCTGCCCACGGCGTACCAGCTGCTGCACGTGGCGGGCGTCGCGGACGAGCTCGGGGTGCCGCCGGTCGACGTGGCGCGGGTGCACCTCGCGGTGGCCGAGCGGCTGGGTCTCGACGTGCTCCTCCAGCGGGTGCTGGCGCTGCCGCGCGACGACCAGTGGCAGACGATGGCGCGCGCGACGCTGCGCGACGAGCTGCACGACGTGCACGCCCGGATCACCGCGGAGGTGCTGCGACCGGCTGCCGAGGGTGACGGCTCCTCGGTCGCCGAGGCCGGGCCGCTGCTCGACGCGTGGGAGGAGCGGGCCGGGGATGTGCTGACCCGCTCGGCTGACACGCTGCGGGAGGTCTGCGCCGACGAGGGGGCCGACCTGGCGCGGCTCTCGGTCGGTCTGCGGGCCGTCCGCGGGCTGGTCGAGCTGCCCTAGCCGGCGCGCGTGCCGGGCGCGGTCGCGGACTTGACCTCGACCGCGCTCGAGGGTCCAGGGTGCAGGACGTGCTCCTCCCTGCCGGCCCTGCGAGCGGACCGTCCCGTGTGGCCGGGTCCTCACCGAAAAGGATTCGTTGCCTGTCGGTGGGGGCACCTACTCTGAGTTGACGATGACAACCGGTTCTCTCGGGCCCGATCCCGACTCCCAGCCTCCCGCCGGTGTCCACTCGCTGTGGCGCCTGCGCGGATACCTCCGACCCCACAAGGTCGCGCTGACGATCATGCTCACGACCTCGCTGGTCGGGGTGGGTCTGACGCTCGCGATCCCGCTCGTGACCGCCGCGATCATCGACGGCCCGGTCGCCGACCGCGACCTGTCGGGCCTCTGGGCGCTGGGTGCGCTGGCGATGGTGCTGGGCGTCCTCGAGGCCGTGCTCATCTGGTGGCGCCGCTGGGTGCAGTCCAACGCCGTGCTCTCGGTCGAGACCGCGATGCGCCACGACCTCTACGACCACCTGCAGAGCCTGCCGATGGGCTTCCACAGCCGCTGGCAGTCCGGGCAGCTGCTCTCGCGCGCGACCGTCGACCTCAGCCAGATCCGGCGGTTCTTCGGCTTCGGCATGCTGTTCCTGCTGGTCAACATCGTCCAGGTCGTCACCGTCACCGCCGTGCTGCTGCACATGTACTGGCCGCTCGGCGTGCTGGTCGCGGCCACCGCGGTCCCGATCGTGTGGCTGTCGATGCGCTTCGAGAAGTCCTACGTGGTGGTCTCGCGCCAGGTGCAGGACGAGCAGGGCGACCTCGCGACCCGCGCCGAGGAGGGCGCCGTCGCGATCCGCGTCATCAAGTCGTTCGGCCGCGGCGAGCACGTGTCGCGCCAGTACGAGGCGGCGGCGCTGCAGCTGCGCGAGACCAGCCTGCGCAAGGTGCGGCTCTCGGCGAAGTTCTGGACCTTCCTGGAGCTGATCCCCAACCTCGCGGTGACGCTGGTGCTGCTGCTCGGCGCGCTGGGCGTCGGCAAGGGCTGGCTCACGCCCGGCGAGCTGGTCGCCTTCATCACCCTGATGCTGTCGCTGGTCTGGCCGGTCTCCTCGCTTGGCGTCATCCTCGCGATGGCCCAGGAGGCGATGACCGCCGCGGCCCGCATCAACGAGATCTACGACACCGAGTCCGACGTCGTCGGCGGCACCGCCACGATCGCCGAGCCGCGCGGTCGCCTCGTGCTCGAGGGCGTCGACTTCGCCTTCCCCGACGCCCCCGACGAGCCGGTCCTGCGCGGGGTCGACCTGGTCGTCGAGCCCGGCGAGACGGTCGCGCTGGTGGGGGCCACCGGCTCCGGCAAGACCGCGCTCACCTCACTGGTGCCGCGGCTCTTCGACGTCACCGCCGGACGGGTCACCATCGACGGCGTCGACGTCCGCGACCTCGACCTCACGCACCTCCGCTCCCTCGTCGCGACCGCCTTCGAGGACCCCACGCTGTTCTCCATGAGCGCCCGGGAGAACCTCACGCTCGGCCGGCACGACGCCACCGACGCCGAGGTCGAGCAGGCGATCGAGGTCGCCCAGGCGCACTTCGTGCACGAGCTGCCCTGGGGTCTCGACACCCGCATCGGCGAGCAGGGCATGGCGCTCTCCGGCGGTCAGCGTCAGCGCCTCGCGCTGGCGCGCGCCGTGCTGGCCCGTCCCGCGATCCTGGTGCTCGACGACACGCTCAGCGCGCTCGACGTGCACACCGAGAAGCGCGTCGAGGAGGCGCTCGGCCGGGTGCTCACCCACACCACGGGCATCGTGGTGGCGCACCGGGCGTCCACGGTGCTGCTGGCCGACAAGGTCGCCCTCCTGCAGGACGGCACGATCACCCATGTCGGCGACCATCGCGAGCTGCTGGCCACGGTGCCGGCCTACCGCGAGCTGCTGACCTCGGACGACAGCGAGGGCGCCGGCCGCTCCCGCCTGGAGGTGGGCGTGTGAGCACAACCGACATCGGCTGGCGCGGCGTCGCCGCCGTCGACGTCGAGGAGGCCGAGGAGCGCGAGCGGGGCGCCCGCTTCACCGGCGGCTCCCGCGAGCTGCTCGCCGAGCTGCTGCGCCCCTACCGCTCGGCGCTGATGGTGCTCGTCGGCATCGTCGTCGTCGAGAACGGCGCCCGGCTGGCGATCCCCTCCCTCGTCAAGGTCGGCATCGACTCCGGCATCCCGCCGATCCGCGAGTCCGGCAACGTCGGCCCGCTCGGCCTGGTGGCCGGCGCGGTGCTGCTCTGCTCCGTCGTCCAGGCGGTCGCCCGCAACCGGTTCCTCGTCCAGCAGGGCGAGGTCGGCCAGGGCGTGCTCTACGAGGTCCGTCGGCGCGTGTTCCGCCACTTCCAGGCGCTCAGCCCGGCGTTCCACGACGACTACACCTCCGGCCGCGTCATCTCGCGCCAGACGTCCGACGTCGAGGCGATCTACGAGATGCTCGAGACCGGCTTCGACGGCCTGGTCAAGGCGGCGCTGACGCTCGTCGGCACCGGCGTCATCCTGCTCTTCCTCGACTGGAAGCTCGGCCTGGTCGCGCTGTGCTCCGGGCCGTTTCTCTTCCTGCTGACCAACTGGTTCCGCCGTTCCTCCGCCGACGCCTACCGCGGCACCCGCGAGAAGGTCGCGCTGGTGATCGTCCACTTCGTGGAGTCGATGGGCGGCATCCGCGCGGTCCAGGCGTTCCGCCGCGAGCCGCGCAACCAGGAGATCTTCGACGACGTCAACGACCAGTACCGCCTGGCCAACCTGCGGGCCTTCCGCCTGGTCGGGCTGTTCATGCCCGGCATCAAGCTGATCGGCAACGTCACGATCGCCACGGTGCTCGTCTACGGCGGTTACCTCGCCTACTCCGGCGAGGTCACGGTCGGCGTGCTGGCGGCCTTCCTGCTCTACCTGCGGCAGTTCTTCGAGCCGATGCAGGAGATCTCGCAGTTCTACAACACCTTCCAGTCCGCCACGGCCGCGCTGGACAAGCTCGCCGGGGTGCTGCGCGAGGAGCCTGGCGTGCCCGAGCCGGAACACCCCGTCGCCCTCGACCGGGCGCGTGGCGAGCTGCGCTTCGACCACGTCCACTTCGCCTACGTCGACGGGCGCCCCGTCGTGCC
The DNA here is from genome assembly GCA_002729525.1 of Nocardioides sp. Lineage (GTDB taxonomy): Bacteria > Actinomycetota > Actinomycetes > Propionibacteriales > Nocardioidaceae > Nocardioides. The sequence continues at coordinate 20,706 of PBYI01000047.1, read as the reverse complement.
CGACCTCGACCTCACCGTGCCCGCGGGCCAGACCCTGGCCGTCGTCGGCACCACCGGCGCCGGCAAGACCACGCTCGCCAAGCTCGCCACCCGGTTCTACGACCCGGTCGACGGCGAGGTCCGGCTCGACGGCCTCGACCTGCGCACGCTGGCCGCCGACGACCTGCGCCGCAACGTCGTGATGGTGACCCAGGAGAACTATCTCTTCTCCGGCTCGATCGCCGACAACATCCGCTTCGGCCGGCCCGAGGCCGCGATAAACGACGTCGTCGCCGCGGCCACCGCGCTCGGCGCGCACGACTTCATCGCGGCGCTGCCCGAGGGCTACGACACCGACGTCGCCCAGCGCGGCGGTCGGCTCAGCGCCGGTCAACGCCAGCTCGTGGCGTTCGCGCGGGCGTTCCTCGCCGACCCGGCCGTGCTGATCCTCGACGAGGCGACCAGCTCGCTGGACATCCCGTCGGAGCGGCTGGTGCAGGAGGCGCTGCACACCGTGCTCGCCGGTCGGACCGCGGTGATCATCGCCCACCGGCTCTCCACCGTGGAGACCGCCGACCGGGTGCTGGTCATGGAGCACGGCCGCGTGGTCGAGGACGGTTCGCCCGCCGAGCTGATCAGCCGTGGCGAGGGCCGCTTCGCCGACCTGCACCAGGCCTGGCTCGACTCGCTCGCCTGAGCGCCGCGGACGCCGGCGGCACCGCCCGGTCGTCCGCGGATGCTCGGGAGGGTGTCGTCCGGGCAGGAGCGGGCACAATGGGGTCACCGCGACGGCCCCGTCGCGGCCGCGACCGACCTGGCCACGACCTGCGACGAGGGCTGATCACGCATGACGACGCTGCTGGTGAAGGTGGAGGGCCGCACCCTCCGCTTCGACCGGCGCGAGCCCGTCCGCATCGGCCGCTCCATCGACGCCGACGTCCTGCTCACCGCCTCGTCGGTGTCGCGCCGTCACGCGGTGCTGGAGCCGGACGGCGACGCCTGGGTCCTGGTCGACCAGGGCAGCCAGTTCGGCACCTTCGTCGACGAGCGAGCGGTCACCCGCGAGCGGCTCGTCGGCCCGGCGACGGTGCGCTGTGGCCTGCCGACCCGCGGAGCGACGTTCGAGGTGGTGCCCGAGGTCGCCGCCGACGACGCTGCGCTCACCCAGGCGCGCCCTCCTGCCGCCGTACCGGACACGCCGCCGGAGGTGCGCGGCACCGAGGAGGGCCTCGACGAGACCGTCGTCATCTCCGGCGCAGCGATCCGCGCCCACGGCGAGGCGCGGGAGCGCTCCGGCCCCGACCTGCTGGTGGTCGCCGCCGACCGTGAGCACCGCTTCCGGCACCCCTCGACCCTCAAGATCGGGCGTCACCCCGACAGTGACGTCGTCGTCGACGACCCGGTGTGCTCGCGCCGGCACGTCGAGCTCACCGCCGAGCCGGGCGGCTGGCGGCTCCGGTCGCTCTCGGAGTCCGGCACCTGGTCCGACGGTCGCCGAGTCACCGACCGGTTCTTCGACTCGCGCCTTGACCTGCGCCTCGGCCACCCGGTGGCCGGACCGACCCTGACCCTGGCCCCGCTGCTGTCGGCCGAGGAGGAGGAGCGCCGCTTCGCCCGGCGCCGCCGCGGCCGGTGGCTCGCGGTCGCCGGCATGGGTCTCGCGCTGTCCGGCCTCGTCGCCGTCGCGGTCGTCGGAGCGCTGCTGGCCTTCGGCGGGTCCGGGCGCGACTCCCTCGACGTGCTCACCGGCGACGAGCTCGACCGGGCCAAGGCCGCGACCGTGCAGCTGGTGGGGGAGAGCACCGACGGCGACGGCGGCACGGTGCGCATCACCGGCTCCGGGTCGGTGCTCACCAGCGACGGCCTGATCCTCACCAACGCCCACGTGGCTGCCCCGTCGGCGCCCGGGCTGGAGGAGTTCTACCCCGACGAGCCGGCGCTCGAGGACCCCGACTACCTGCTCGTCGCGCTGGTCGACCCGCTGGACGACTCGCCGGCCTCGCCGTCGTACCGTGCCCGGCCGGTGGTGGTCGACGGCGAGCGCGACGTCGCCGTCGTCCAGGTGTACGCCGACGCCGACGGCAACGACCTCACCGGCGACCTCGACCTGGCCACCATGCCGCTCGGCGACTCCGACGAGATGTCCTCCGGCGACCAGATCACCGTGCTCGGCTTCCCCGGCATCTCCGGGTCCGCCCGGCTGTCGGTCACCACCGGCGTCGTCTCGACCTTCATCGACCGCGGCGACCTCGGCCCGCGCTCGGAGATCGACACCGACGCACGGATCGCGCCGGGCAACTCCGGCGGCGCCGCCATCAACAACGACGCCGAGATCATCGGCATCCCGTCGGCGACCTTCCAGCAGGACGGCTCCCCGGTGGTCAGCGGGCGGATCCGCCCCATCAACTTCGTCATGGACGTGATCGAGGAGGCCGAGGCCGAGGTGGACGACCGGTGACCCTCTCCGGGGCCGCGCGACGGCTCGTCGCCCCCGGCAGCAGCCCGCTGCGCGACCGGGTCGTGCTGGTGACCGGGGCGTCCTCGGGCATCGGCGAGCAGACGGCGTACGCCGCCGCCTCCCGCGGCGCGACCGTGCTGCTGGTGGCGCGGCGGGCCGAGGAGCTCGCGGTCGTGCGCGACCGGGTGCTGGGCGACGGCGGCCGGGCGGCGGCGTACCCGTGCGACCTGACCGACGGCGCCGAGGTCGACGCGCTCGCCGGCCGGGTGCTCGACGAGCACGGCGCGGTGCACCACCTCGTCAACAACGCCGGCCGGTCGATCCGGCGCTCGCTGGCCGACAGCGGCGACCGCTTCCACGACGTCGAGCGCACCATGGCCATCAACTACTTCGCGCCGGTGCGGCTGACGATGGCGCTGCTGCCGACGATGCGCGACCAGGGGTTCGGCCACGTCGTCAACGTGCTCTCGTGGGGTGTGCAGATCAAGGCGCCGCGGTTCTCGGCGTACCTCGCCTCGAAGTCCGCACTCGACACCTGGGGTCGCGTGCTCGCCCGCGAGGCGCACGGCGACAACGTGCGGGTCACCAACATGCGCTTCGGGCTGGTGCGCACACCCATGGTCGCCCCGACGAAGGCCTACGACCGGCTGCCCATGATGAGCGCGCAGGCCGCCGGCCGGGCCGTCGCCAACGTGCTCGAGGACCGACCGGCCTCCTGGAGCCACCCCGTCGGCACCCTCGGCGAGGCCGCCAACCTCGTCGCCGCCCCGGTCATGGACCGGGTGATGCACGGCCTGGACCGCCTCCCGCGTCGGTAGCCGGTAGGACGACCGGCGTGGTCAGCAGATGCGGGGGAGCTGCTCGCCGATCGGGAGGTCGATGACGCGGGTGCCGCCGAGCCCGGTGCGGGCGACGACCATCCGCGGGTGCTCATCGACCACGGTGCCGATGCGTGTGGCGCCGGTCCCGAGCGGGTGCGCGCGCATCGTGTCCAGGGCGCGGTCGGCGTCGGCGGCGGGCACGATCGCGACGAGCTTGCCCTCGTTGGCGACCTGCCACGGGTCGAGGCCGAGCAGCCCGCAGGCGTCGCGCACCTCGGCCGGCACGGGCACGTCGCGTTCGACGACCTCGATGCCGATCCCGGACGCCGCCGCGATCTCGCAGAGCGAGGCCGACAGGCCGCCGCGGGTGGGGTCGCGCAACACGTGCACGTCGATCCCGGCGCCGATCAGGTCGGCGACGAGCCCGTGCAGGGCGGCGGAGTCGCTGCGCACCTCGGTGCCGAACTCGAGGCCCTCGCGCACGCTCATCACCGCGACGCCGTGCACGCCGATGTCGCCGGAGACGAGCACGACGTCGCCGGTGCGGGCCCGGGTCGGGCCGATCTCGACGCCGTCGGGCACCACGCCGATGCCGGCGGTGTTGACGTAGACACCGTCTCCTGAGGAGTGGTCGACGACCTTGGTGTCACCCGTGACCAGCTGGACGCCGGCGGCCTCCGCGGCCTTGCCCATCGCGGTCGCGATCCGGCCCAGGTCGGACATCTCGGTGCCCTCGGCCACGATGAAGCCGGTCGAGAGGTAGAGCGGCACCGCGCCGGACATGGCGAGGTCGTTGACGGTGCCGTTGACGGCGAGGTCGCCGATGCAGCCGCCCGGGAAGAACATCGGCTTCACGACGTAGGAGTCCGTGGAGAACGCCAGCCGGCCCGCAGGCCGCGGCAGCACCGCCGAGTCGCCGAGCTCCCCGGGCGAGGAACCGGCGAAGGCGGGCAGGAAGAGGTTCTCGACGAGCTCGGCCGACATCGCGCCACCGCCGCCGTGGCCCATGACCACCTGCGGGGTGTCGCGCAGCGGGAGCGGGCAGGTCCAGCCCTCGAAGTCGAGGTCGTTGACGTGCCCGGAGCCGTGCTGCTCGCTCATGCCGTCCTCCTCACGACCCGACCAGCTCGAGGCGGCGGTAGGCGTAGTACGCCGCGCACGCGCCCTCGGAGCTGACCATCGTGGCGCCCAGCGGGTTGCGCGGGGTGCACTCCTTACCGAACGCCGCGCACTCGTGCGGCTTGATGAGGCCCTGGAGCACGTCGCCGGAGCGGCACAGCGCCGACTCCTCGGTGCGGATGCCGGTGACGTCGAAGCGCTGCTCGGCGTCGTACGCGGCGTACGCCGGAGCCAGGCGCCAGCCGGAGCCGGGGATCTCGCCGATGCCGCGCCAGGTGCGGTCGCAGGTCTCGAAGACGTCGGCGAGCATCGCCTGGGCGGCCGGGTTGCCGGCGGCCGGGACCGCACGCTCGTAGGCGTTCTCGACCTCGTGCCGGCCCTCCTCGAGTTGCACGAGCGTCTTGCGGATGCCCTCGAGGATGTCGAGGGGCTCGAAGCCGGTGACGACGATCGGGACGTGGTACTTCTCGGCCAGCGCGGGGTACTCCCCGGTGCCCATCACCGAGCAGACGTGCCCGGCGGCCAGGAAGCCCTGCACGCGGCAGCTCGGCGACTCCATGATCGCCGCGACCGCAGGCGGCACGAGCACGTGCGAGACCAGCATGGAGAAGTTGGTGATGCCGAGCCGCTTGGCCTGGGCGACGGTCATCGCGTTGGCCGGGGCCGTCGTCTCGAAGCCGATGCCGAAGAAGACGACCTCCTTGTCGGGGTTGTCCTGCGCGATCTTCACGGCGTCCAGCGGTGAGTAGACGACGCGGACGTCGCCGCCGCGGCTCTTGATGGTGAACAGGTCCTCGCCGCTGCCGGGCACCCGGAGCATGTCGCCGAAGGAGCAGAAGATGACGTCAGGGCGCTGGGCGATCGCCAGGGCGCGGTCGATGATCTCCAGCGGCGTCACGCAGACGGGGCAGCCGGGGCCGTGGATCATCTCGACGCCGTCGGGCAGCAGCTGGTCGATGCCGTGCCGGATGATCGAGTGCGTCTGGCCGCCGCACACCTCCATCAGCGCCCACGGCCGGGTGACGGTCGCGTGGATGCGCTCCAGGATCCTCTGGGCGAGGTCGGGGTCGGAGAACTCGTCGAGGTACTTCACGACGCCACCTCCGGGTTGGGCATGCCGGCCTCCCGGGCCGCCATCTCGAACCCGTCGCCGAACTCCTCCTCGAGGATGCCGAGCTTGGCGAAGGTCTCCAGGGTCTCCTTGGCGGAGGCCTCGTCGAGGCGCTGGATGGCGAAGCCGACGTGCACGATGACGTACTCGTCGACCGTGATGTCGGGCAGGTAGGCCAGGCAGACCTTCTTGCGGGCGCCGCCGAAGTCGACCTGCGCCATGGTGGTGCCGTTCTCGTCGTAGACCTCCACGACGCGTCCGGGGACGGCCAGGCACATGGTGGTTCTCCTTGCTGTGGTGCTCGTGCGGGGAGCGGTGGGTGGGAGCGTTCCTCGGGCGGGGCGGGTGCGCCAGTGCCCTAGGTCCCGGGTGCTGCCGGGGTGGGGGAGTGTGCGGTGGGCGGTACGGCGCGCCGCTCGCGGTCGAGGTGGGCCGCGCCGACGGCGGCCTGGCCCAGGGAGAGCCCGCCGTCGGTGGGCGGGACGACCCGGTGGACGAGGACCTCCAGGCCCGCGGCCTCCAGGCGGGCGCGGGCCCGGGTGAGCAGCACCCGGTTGACCCAGACGCCGCCGCTGAGGCCCACGGCGCCGAGGTCGTGGCGCTCGGCGAGCCCGGCCGCCAGGCCGGCCACGCCGTCGGCGAGCCCGAGGTGGAAGGCCAGCGCGAGGTCCGGCACCGGCTCCCCGTCGCGCAGCCGCCACGCGAGATCGGCCAGCAGGAGCCGTACGTCGAGCCGCGGCAGGTCGGTGTCTGCCCCGGCGACCGGCAGGGGCGTGGGGAGCACCCCGGCCGGGTCGGCCGCGCGACGGGCCACCGACTCCAGTTCGACGGCTGCCTGGGCGTCGTACCCGACCCGGTGGCGCACGCCGAGGAGCGAGGCGACGACGTCGAAGAGCCGGCCGGTGCTCGAGGTCGGCACCCAGCCGGCGCCGGAGGCGTGGGCGCGCTCCATCAGCGTGCGCTCGGCCGGTGCGAGGGCGGCGGCGACGGGGGTGGCGTCGAGGTCGACGCCGGCGTCGAGCAGGGCCAGGGCGGCGGTGCGCGCGGGGTTGCGCACGCCGGCGTCGCCGCCGGGCAGCCGGACGGTGCCGAGCGCGCCGAGTCGGTCGGCGCGCGTGCCGCCGTCGCCGAGGAGCAGCAGCTCGCCGCCCCAGACGGTCGCGTCGCAGCCGTAGCCGGTGCCGTCCAGCACGACGCCCAGCAGCGGCTGGTCGAGGCGGCCGTGCTCGGCGGCGAGGGACGCGAGGTGCGCGTGGTGGTGCTGCACCTCCAGCACCGGGGCACCCCAGGCGTCGGCCTGGCGGCGGGCCCACGCCCGCGAGGCGTACCCCGGGTGCCGGTCGGCGACGACGAGGTCGGGAGTGCTGCGGTGGAAGCCGAGGAGCTGGTCGGTGACCCGCTGCTGGTGCTCACGGGCGGACAGCGAGGCGAGGTCACCGACGTGGGAGGAGACGAAGGCGCGGCCGTCGCGCGCCAGGGCGACGGTGTTCTTGACCTCGGCGCCGGCGGCGAGCACGACGTCGGTCGCGTCGGACCCGAGGTCGACCGGGAGCGGAGCCCAGCCCCGCGAGCGTCGTACGGGGACGGCGCCGGTGGTGGTCGACCAGGCGACCACGGAGTCCTCGCAGGGCACCGCGATCTCGCGGTCGTGGGCGAGGACCAGGTCGGCGATGCCGCTCAGCCGGGTCAGGGCCTCGGCGTCGCTCGTGCACAGCGGCTCGCCGGAGACGTTGCCGGAGGTCATCACCAGGACGTCAGGGCCGGTGGTGCCGTCGGGCAGCGGGCTGAGCAGCAGGTGGTGCAGGGGCGTGTAGGGCAGCACCACGCCGAGCTCGTCGACACCGGGGGCGATGCCGCGGTCGCCGCCCGCCACGGGGGCGTCGGCACGGGCCGGGAGCAGCACGATCGGCCGCTCCGGCGAGGTCAGCAGGTCCTCGGCGCCGTTCGTCTCGACGAGGGTGCGCGCGGTCGCGAGGTCCCGTGCCATCACCGCGAACGGCTGCTCAGGGCGGTGCTTGCGCTCGCGCAGCCGGGCGACCGCCTCGGTCGACCCGGCGTCGCACGCGAGGTGGTAGCCGCCGACTCCCTTCACCGCGACGACCTTCCCAGCACGGAGGGCCGCGACGGCCGCTCCCAGCACCGGCTCGGTGCCCTCCACTGGGCCCTCCACCGGGTCGGCAGCGAGGTCGTGGAGCCGCAGCCGCGGCCCGCAGTCGTGGCAGCAGACCGGCTGGGTGTGGAAGCGGCGGTCGAGCGGGTCGGCGTACTCGGTGGCGCAGGCGTCGCACAGCGGGAACGCCGCCATCGTGGTCGCGGGCCGGTCGTAGGGCAGGTCGCGGGTGATGGTGAGGCGCGGGCCGCAGTGCGTGCAGGCGATGAACGGGTGCCGGAAGCGACGGTCGGCGGGGTCGGCGAGCTCGGCCACGCAGGCGTCGCACGGCGCGGTGTCGGGCGGCACCATCGTGAGTGGCCCGGCCTCGGAGTCCGTGGACTCCACGATCGTGAAGTCCTGCGGGCGTCCGTCCGGGGCCGCGCCGAGGTCCTCGACGCGCACGTCCTCGACCCGGGCGAGCGGCGGCGCCTCGGCGACCAGGTCGCGCTCGAACGCTGCGAGAGCCTCGGCCGGTCCGGCGACCTCCACGACGACGGACGTGGCGTCGTTGCGGCACGTGCCGGTGAGGGCGTGCCGGGTCGCGGTCCGGGCGACGTGCGGGCGGAACCCGACGCCCTGCACCACCCCGGTCACCACGAGGCGGCGACGCACGAGCGCGCTGCTGTCGGACTGGACGTCGGACTGGACGTCGGCCTGCGCGTCGGCGTACGTCGTCACGACCGCTCCCAGACCACGACCCGGTTGTTGCCGGAGTCGGCGACGGCGAGCAGCTCCCGGCCGGCGGAGTCACCAGCGGAGTCACCAGTGGAGGCGTCGGCCGCCGGCCGGTGCCAGTGCAGCCCGTACGGCCAGCAGAACGTGTCCGCCGCGACCCGCTCCCAGCGGTTCTCGCCGTTGGCGGCGTGGGTCGGCTGCCCGAGCACCGCGCGCGGCAGGTCGTCGCCGGTGGCCCCGGTGCCGTCGTACACGAGGACCCGGTTGTTGGCGGTGTCGGCGACGGCGGTGCCGCTGCTCGGGTGCCCACCGCCGGTGACGGTTGCGAGGCCGTAGGGGAAGCGCATCCGGCCGGCCTGGGAGACGTAGGGGAACTCCGTCCCGGTCTCGAGGTCGGGCTGGCCGAGGGCGGCGTCGGCGGGCCGGTCGGCGTCGGGGTGGTCGTCCCAGCGCAGCACCCGGTGGTTGCCGGCGTCGGCCACCAGCAGACCCCCGGTGCCGGTGCCGGCGACGGCGTGCGGCCAGCGGAACGACGCGGGGCCGACGGGGCCGCCGCGGTTCTCCTCCCGGTCGTGCGCCGTCGGCTGCCCCAGCACGACGTCGGCGGGTTGACCGGGCTCGGGCACGCCGTCGCGCCAGACGAGCACCCGGCGGTTGCCGGTGTCGGCGACGTGGAACCGGCCGTCGACGACGGCGATCCCGAACGGCCAGTAGAACGTGCCCGCCGAGGCGTCGCCGCCGGCGTTCGGCTCGACGGAGCCGAGGTCGGGCTGGCCGAGGACGTGGTCGGGCGGGGTCGCGGTGCGGGTCGGCACGATGTCCCAGACGAGCACCCGGTGGTGCCATGCGTCGGCGACGACGAGCCGTCCGTCGCGGACCAGGACGCCGGTCGGCATGTGCATCCCGTTCGCCGGGCCGGCGCCGGCCGCGGCCGGACCCTCGGTCTGCTCGTCGGGCTGACCGAGCACGACGTCGGCGGGCGCTCCGTCGCGGTCGGGGAGCGTGTGCCAGACGAGCACCCGGTGGTTGCCGGTGTCGGCGGCCACGACGACGGTGCCGTCGGTCCACACGGCCCGCGGGCCGTACATCCACGCCGCGGTCGGTGCGGCCGGCGGGAGCGCGAGACCGCCGGGGGAGTCCGCGCCGAGCACGAAGGCCGGCCGCCACCCGTCGTACGTCGCCGGCGGTGCGTCGGGCGTGGCGGGCACGCCGAACCCGGGCACGACGCCGGAGTGCGCCTGCCCGGTGGCGAGGACCTGGACCTTCATCGCTGCAGCACCTCGGCCGTCCGCGTCACCGCACGCCGGCGGGGTGCGGGCCGCGGACCCAGACCCGGCCGGCCTCGACGGTGACCGGCACCTGCTCGAGCTGGGCCCCGGGCATCGAGGTGCACTCGCCGGAGTCGACGTCGTAGCAGAAGCCGTGCCAGGCGCAGGTCAGCGTGCCCGACTCCGGGTCGACGATCGCGCCGTCCAGGGGGAGGCCCTGGTGGGCGCAGCGGTCGACGTAGGCCACCACGCCGGTGCGGGATCGCACCACGACCACGTCGGTACCGTCGGCGGTGGCGGTGCGCAGGTCGCCGACGGCGAGGTCGGCCAGGCCGACGGCCGCGGTCCAGCCGGCCGCGGCGAGCTCCTGGGCCCGCTCGGCCTCCCGGGCGGCGTCGGAGCCGTCGGGCGGGCGCACGGTGATCGAGCTCAGCGGGATGACGGTCGGGGCGGCCTCGGGCTGCACGACCTGCACGGAGGTCACGCCCGGCACCGGTCCGACCAGCGCGGCCTCGACGGTCTCGCGCAGGGTCACCGACGCCATCGAGCAGCCGTTGCAGGCGCCCTCGAGCCGCACGTGGGCGACGCCGTCCTCGAGCCTCACCAGCGACGCGTCGCCGCCGTGCGACTGGAGCACCGGGCGCACCTGGTCGAGCGCCCGGGACGCGGTGGTCGTCGGGTCGGGCCGCAGCACCCCGAGCAGGGTCAGCGCCATCCGCACCTCGGGCACGTCGACGAGGTCGAAGAGCAGCTCGCGGCCGCGCAGGTCGTCGCGCAGGCCGCGCACCAGCGCGATCACACCGGCGGAGTGCAGCGCCGTCTGGGCCTCGAGCCCCTCGGTCAGCAGGTCGCGCACGCCCGCCTCGTCGGCACGGCGTACGACGTCGTCGACGGCCTGGGCGAGCTGCTCCAGGGTCGGTGTGGGCTTCTCCTCCGGCGGGGCGCTCATCGGCTCTCCTCCTGCACGGTGGTGGGCCGCTCGGCGGCCGACACCCGGGTCACCCGGCGCTCGGGCGGCACGCCCTCACCGGCCGGCATCGGCGTGACGGTGACGCCCATACCGGAGGTGAAGGCGCCCTCGCCGGCCCCGGGCACCTGGCTCATCCGCTCGGCCTGACGGGCGAGGTCTGCCAGCGGATCGGGCTCCTCGCCGGACCGGGACGCGCCGCCGGCCGCGGCCTCCGCCCGGGCGACCTCGTCGATGAGCCCGCGGGCGGTCGCGGCGCCGTCGTGGTCCTCGACCGACTCGAAGAGGAACCGCGCGTCGGCGAGGTGCCGCCGGGCGTCGTCGAGCACGCCGAGGTGGGCGAGGGTGTTGCCGAGGTTGGTGAGCAGGCGGGCGCGACCCACCGTGTCGCCGGAACGCACCCCGGAGGCCAGCACCTCCTCGTAGAGACCGACGGCCTCGACGAGGTTGTCGGCGCGGTGCGCGGACGGCGTGTAGACGAGCGCGTTGGCGAGGTTGAGCGTGGCGGTCGACCAGGGGCCGGGGTGCTCGGCCGGGTCGAACACCCGCCGGCACGCGCGCAGCGACTGCGCCGCGACGCCGAGCCGCAGCTGGTCGCCGGCCGACGTCATCGGCGTCGCCAGGTGGGCGGCGGCGAGATCGAGCTGCACCGACGCCCAGGTCAGGGGAGCGGACTCCTCGGTGACCAGCGTCAAGGCGTCGTAGTAGTGCTGCATGGCCTCCCTCATCGCCTCGCGGGACGTGCCCTCGTCGGGCGCGGTGGCGGCGCGCTCGTGCGCCAGCAGCCCCAGCTCGTGCAGCAGCTCGGCACGGGTCTCGTGCAGGTCGGTGCCGGCCAGACCGGCCGCCGCCGACGACAGCAGCGGCACGACCCGGTCGGCTCCGGCCCCGTGCTGGCGCAGGAGGGAGGCGGCGTTGCCGGTGAGCATGGCCGCCAGGGCCGGGGCCACGGCGGACGCCGTCGAGGCGGCCTCGTCGAGCAGCCCGAGCGCTGTGGCCGGGTCGCCGCTCTCCAGCGCCCGGCTCGCCAGCGTCGCCAGTACGAGTGCCGACACCTCCGGCTCGGTGTCGCGGGCGGCCTCGTCGGGCACGGCCGGTGCGTCCGTGAGCCCGACCGTCCAGCCGACGACGTCGACCAGCGGTCGCACCCCGGCCGGAAGTGCGGCCCGGACGTCGTCCGGTCCGGCGCTCTGCGGGTCCAGGACCCAGCGGTTGTAGGTCGCCACGCCGCCCAGGCCGAGCGGCGAGGCCGGATCGGCGTCGCCGGTGTGCGCGGCCACCACGCCGGCCAGCTCGGCCGGCCAGGTGGCCGGCTCCGGCAGCCGGCCGGCGGCGAGCTCGGCCCGGAGGTCGAGCGCGCGCTCGTCGTCGCCGAGCAGCATCAGTCCCTCCGGGAACCCGAACGCGCCGAGCCCGCGCGGGTGCGCGCTGCGCTGCTCCCGGGCCTCGTCGCGGGCGTCAGTCGTCCCCGTGCTCGTCATGGTCATCCCCGTCCCCCCGTCGGTTCCGATCCTGCGTCCCATCCTCCCGCGCCGGGCCCGGTGCCGGGGTCGGTTCGACCCGATCCGGTCTCGGCGCCCGCCGCCGCGTCGCGGTCCGACGTACGACGTCCGCCGCCAGACGTGCGTGCGCCGCGCTCCGGTGCACCGACAGCCGGCGTCGTGCCACTCCCGTCGGATCGCTCACCAGCAGGTAGACCACCCACTGCCCCTGCTCGGCCACGACCTCCGTCGTCACCTCGTAGCCGCTCATCGGCGTCTCCCAACGTCACGCGCAGGACCCCTCGCTCGGCGTCCCACGCGGCGGGCAGGTCGCCGGCGAGCGCGGCGAGGTCGTCGCGGAAGCCGAGCACCTCAGAGAGGAGCACGGCCCGGTCGCCGGCGGCGTTGCGCTGCTTGAGGACCAGTCCGCCGTGCCCGGCGTCGACGAGCGGGAGCAGCTCGAGCACGTCGACGCCCTCCAGCCGGGCCACGCACACCCCGCCGGGGAACCAGCGGTCGGCCTGCGCGGCGGTGACGTGCAGCGACCCGCCGGCGGTCAGCGTGACGGTCTCCGCGAGCGCGTCGGCGGCCGGCGTGCGCGGGTAGAACTCGCGCTCGAGCAGGTCGGCCACGACCTCCACCTGCGCGGCCACCGGCGGTGTCAACGGCTCGCCCGGCTCCAGAGCCCCGGCCTCGCAGAGCACCACCGTCACGTCGGTCGGTGCGTGCGGGCCGAGCAGCCAGCCGGCCAGCGCCAGTGCGTGGTCCCAGCGGAAGTTGTGCGAGTGCAGGCCGGCGAGGGGCGGCACCGGGCCGAGCTCGGACGCCGGCACCCGGTAGAGCGTGCCGGGCTCGGCACCGGTCGCCGCGGCGTCCACGAGGACGACGCGGGCGGCGCCGCGCATGCCGAAGGCGACGTCCATGCCGGCGGTGCCGCCGTCGACGAGTCGTACGCCGTCGGGCACGCCGCGCTCGTACATCGTGCGGACCAGCACCGGTCCGAAGGCGTCGTCGCCGCGGAGGATGTTGCCGCAGCCGACGACGAGCAGGTCGCAGGGCTCAGGGGCGAACCCGTCGTCGAGCAGCTGGTGAGGCGCCAGGCTGCTCGACGACGAGTCCACGGTTCCCGTCCCCCACGGCCGGGTCTCTGGGTGGGTGGCCGGAGTCGTGTCAGACCATCCCGTTGATGACGAACTGGTTGAGCTCACGGCCCGTCTTCCCGTCGTAGGCGTGGACCGTGCACACGAGGCAGGAGTCGAACGACCGTGCCACGTGGCCGAGCTCCACGGGGTCCTCCATGTCCTTGACCGGCGTCCCGACGAGCGCCTGCTCGATGGGGCCGAGCGTGCCGTCGCTGTCGCGCGGGCCGATGTTCCAGCCGGTCGGCGTGATCACCTGGTAGTTGGCGATCTTGCCGTCCTCGATCACGATCCAGTCCTGCAGCGCGCCCCGGGCGGCCTCGGTGGCCCCCCAGCCCTTGCCGTTCTCCAGCTCGACGGGCTTGGTGTGGAACGAGCCCTGCAGGTCGATCTTGGACAGCCAGTCCATCACCCAGGTGAAGTACTTCGGCGCCTCGTGCATGCGGGCCATCTGCCGCACGAACACCGAGGGGCCGAGCTGCTTCATCATGTCGGCGAAGAGCGGGTCGGAGTCCATGTGCGCGGCCGGGTTCGGCGCGGACGCCGCGATCCGGCGGGCCAGCGGGCCGGCCTCGAGCGGCAGTCGGCCGAGGTCGGGCACGTCGTACCGCGGGGCCTTCGCCCAGGTGTACTTGCCCTGGCCGCGCCCGGCCGTCGGGTCGACCGGCGAGGTCTCGCCCTCCCACGGGTGGAGCGGGCGCGAGCCGGAGTAGAACGAGTGCGTGACGTCCTCGGTGACCCGCAGCTGGTCGTAGTCGAGGTACTGGCCGTTCGCGTAGACGCCGCCGCGGCCGATGAGGGCGCTCTGCCGGCCCTCGACGGTCGGGTTCTCGTAGAGCTCGGGGTCCAGGTAGGTGCCGGGCGCGATGAAGTTGCCGCAGCCGGCGCCGTACTTGTCGAGGCCGATCTCGAGGGCGTAGCGGATGAAGAACCCGCAGTCGGAGTTGTAGTGCGACTCGTTCTCGTCGACCCAGGCCTTCATGTCATCCCAGGTCTTGATCTCCATCCACCGCTCGACGGAACAGCCGAGCCACTCCTTCTCGAGCCAGTTGTCCTTCCAGTGGTGGAGGATCGCGGTGGCGCGGGTGATGTCGGCGAGGTTCGGGGCGCTCATCACGCCACCGGGCACCATGAACGACGAGTGCGGCCACTGCCCGCCGAAGATCGCGTAGACCTCCACCGGCTTGCCCGACAGCACGACGCCCTTCTGGTACGACGTGCCGACGTACGGCGCGAACCGGCGCACCGCCTCGTCGTACAGCGCGGAGCCGGCGTAGTTCTTGTTGACCAGGTCGATCGCGAACAGCGCGTAGAAGTAGCGCGGGATCGACTGGAGCGTCTCGCACGCCTGGGCGATGTTGCGGATGAGCGTGGCGTTCTGCGGCACGTGGGTCTTCCACGCGGTGTCGAGCGCGTAGCAGGCCTTGTAGAGGTGGCTGCCGCCGCAGATGCCGCAGATGCGCGGCGTCACGACGAGGCCGGCCTGCGGGTCCTTGCCCTTGAGGATCATCTCGAAGCCGCGGAACATCGCGGCCTCGGTCCACGCGGAGGTGACGACGCCGTCCTCGATGGTGACGCGGACGTCGAGGTCGCCCTCGACGCGGCCCATCGGGGAGACGAAGAGGTCGACGGAGTCGGCGCTGGAGTCGACTGCGGTCATGGTGGTGGTTCCTTTCCCGACATGCTCGTCAGACGACGAACATGTCCTCCTTCGACCACTGCGGGGCGGCGATCCGGGCGGCGGCGGCGTGCGCCATGTAGGTGAGGTGGTCCGAGCCCTCCGGGACCTCCTTGGGGATCGTGCCGGAGACCTTCTGGGTCTTGAACACGGTTCCGGGAGCGAGGTCGAAGAACGGGAACTCCGGCTCGGTGCAGCCCAGGCAGGGCATGCCGGCCCGGGTCTTGCTGCTCTGGCGGTTCCAGAGGATCCGGTTGCACGGGCTGTGCGTCATCGGCCCGCGGCAGCCGAACTCGTAGAAGAGGCAGCCGGTGCGGGTGCCCTCGCCGAAGCTGAACGTCGACTGCTTGTACTCGAAGAACTGCACGCGGGTGCAGCCGGTCTGGGTGAACGTCTTGAAGAACGTCTGCGGGCGGTGCAGGTCGTCGAGGGCGATGTCGCCGGCCCGACCGGTGGCCAGCGCGACGAGGATCTGGGTGATCCAGTCGGGGTGCGCCGGGCAGCCCGGGATGTTGATGACCGGCAGGCCCGACTTGCTGCGCCAGTCGGGGCCGAGGAAGCCGCCCTTCTCGCGCTTGTGGAACTGCAGGCCGGTGGAGTCGCTCGGGTTGGGCGCCATCGCGGGGATGCCGCCCCAGGCGGCGCAGTCGCCGATGGCGACGACGATGCTGGCGGCGTTGGCCAGCTCGGTGACCCACTCGATCATCGGGCGGTCGGCGAAGTTGTCCATCGTGCCGGTGCCGTCGGGGCCCTGGATGACCGAGCCCTCGAGCACGAAGATGTCCAGCGGCCGCTCGCCCGAGGCGCAGTCGCGGAAGATCTTGGTGGCGTTCTCACCGAGCTCCATGCCGAGCGAGGGGTGCCAGAGCACCTCGAGCCCGAAGTCGACGATGAGGTCGACGACGCTGGGCTCCTCGGCGTTGAGGAACGACATGGTGTTCCCCGAGCAGGCGCCCGCCTGGAACCAGAGGACTGAGGACATCGGATCTCCTTGCTGGGCCGGTTTCAGGCCGGACGGGGCTTGTCGAGCTCGCGCCCGATCGCCCGGGCCACGGTGGCGAAGTAGCTGATCGCCCGGTTGACGTCGGGGTCCTTGAGCAGCTTGAGCAGGCTCAGTGGACCGTTGACCTCGACCGGTCGGGTCGCGGCGTCCTCGCCCCCCTGGACGAGCCCGCGCGCCAGCACCGACACCTGGTCGACGGCCTCCTTGGTGAGGAGGTCGGCGTTGATCAGCCGGACGGCGGCGTCGGCGACCTTCGGGAAGTCGACGGTGATCTCGCCGAGCGTCTCGTTGGCACCCACGGTGGAGCGCAGGTCGCCGACCGCCTCCATCAGGCTGGTCCCGATCGCCTCGCTGCGGTGGAGGAACTGGTCGAGACCCTCGAGCAGGACGGCCACGAGGTCGGCGTGCTCCAGCAGCACGAGGATGCTGGCGGCGACCTCGGGGTCGTCGAGCTTGGCCGCGAGGACGGCGGAGGGGCCCTCGGGGCGCGGTGGTGCGACGGTCATCGACGTACTCCTGGACAGACGGTTCGTCGGGTGCCGAGGACTGTAGGACCGGGTGTCGACGGTCACTATCCGTTCGGCGCAGTTGCTGTCGGAATCGCGCAACTTTGTGGAACCAGATGCGCAGTGGCGTGCATCATCAAGGTCCGAGGTCGCGTCGTGGGGGAGGTGTCCATGCAGGTCAGACCTGTCCGACTGGGGCGCCGCCAGATGATCGACGCGGCGCGCACCAGCCAGCCCGTGCGGCCGCGTCGGCGCTCGCGCGGCGTGCCCAACGCCCTGCAGGACCACCCGCTGGTCGACACCGACGACCTGGCCCTGGTGGACCGGGCCGTCGGACACCTGCTGGGTGCGCGGCACGTCGTGCCCGAGACCGCGTGGGCCGACCGGTTCCACTGCCGGATGAACGCCGTGGCGGTGCTCGACCTCACCCTCGCCCACCTCGACCTGACGGTGCCGACCAACGTCGTGGTGCCGGCCAGCCCGGACAGCGTCACGGTGCACATGACGACCAACGGACGGGCGCGGGTCGACCTGCACGACCCGGCAGACCCGTCCGGGGGCCGGCGGCTCGAGCTCACGCCGTTCGACGCGCTCGTCATCTCGCCCGGGACGTCGTACACGCTCTGGCTCGACGTCGACTCCCCGCAGAGCATCGTGCGCATCGAGCGCGCCGCGCTCGAGCGTCAGCTCAGCCGGATGCTGGGGCGACGGCTGCCCGAGCCGGTCGTGTTCGAGCACGTCAGCGACCTGACCACCGACGCCGCCGGGCGCTGGCTCGGCGCGCTGCAGATGCTGTCGACCGAGGTGCTCGCGCCCGCGTCGTTGATGCGGCAGGGCGTCGGCGCCGGCTCGCTGGAGGAGCTGATGGTCTCCTCGCTGCTCTACGTGCAGCCGTCCAACTACTCCGAGGCCCTGCGCAACCCCGGTACGTCGGGCCGCCCGGCCGTGCGCCGCGCGGTCGAGTACATCGAGCGGCACCTCGCCGAGCCGATCCGGCTCGACGACCTCGCCCGGCACGCCCGGATGAGCACCCGCTCTATCCAGGCCGGCTTCCGCGACGACCTCGGCACCACCCCGGTCGCCTACATCCGCGACCGCCGCCTCGACGCCGTACGCCGCACGCTCATGGAGTCGGTGCCCGCCGACGGGCTCACCGTCACCGACGCCGCCACACGCTGGGGCTTCAACCACCTCGGGTCGTTCTCGGTGCTCTACCGGGAGCGGTTCGGCGAGTCGCCCTCCCGGACCCTGAGGAGCACCGCCGGTGCATGAGCTCTCCCTGTGCCGCTCGATCGCCGGGATCGTCGAGGGCGCCCGCGGCGACCGCGCCGTCGCCACCGTCCACCTGCGCGTCGGCCGGCTGCGCCAGGTCGTACCCGAGACCCTCGTCTACTGCTGGGGGCTCGTCGTCGACGGCACCCCGCTCGCGGGGTCGGTGCTCGACGTCGAGAGCGTCCCGGTCGTGCTCGACTGCCGGTCGTGCGGGGAGACCACCGAGGTGGCGCACGTGCTGGTGCTGACCTGTGCGGCCTGCGAGTCCGGCGACGTCTCGCTGCGCACCGGCGAGGAGTTCCTGGTGACCAGCCTCGACCTCGCTGCGGTTTCGCCCTCTCCACCGTCCGCGCCGTCCTCCGGGACGCCCGTACCCGATCCACCCGCACCCGACCAGAGGGAGACCCACCATGGGCCGGTTCCACCGTCACGATGACGGCACCGTGCACGCGCACGACCACGACGACGAGCACGAGCACGGGCACGGGCAGGAACACCTGGAGGCGCCTGCCGACGCGGACGCCCACGGCGACCACTCGTCGTACGAGACCGGCACCGAGCGGGTCATGGTGCTGGAGCGGATCTTCACCGAGAACGACGTCGCCGCCGCCGAGAACCGTGCCGCCTTCGACGGCGCGGGCATCACCTGCGTCAACCTGATGTCGGCGCCGGGTGCGGGCAAGACGACGATCCTCGCCCGGACCCTCGCGCACCTGCAGGAGGCGGGTGTGCGCGCCGGGGTGGTCGAGGGCGACATCGAGACCTCGATCGACGCCGACCGGCTGGCCGGCTTCGGGGCCCAGGTGTCGCTGCTCAACACCGGTGACGGGTTCGGCGGCGAGTGCCACCTGGACGCGCCGATGGTGCGTCGGGCGCTGTCGCGGCTCGACCTCGACGCGCTCGACCTGCTGCTGGTCGAAAACGTCGGCAACCTCGTCTGCCCGGCGGAGTTCGACGTGGGGGCGCACCGGTCGGTGATGGTCTACTCGCTGACCGAGGGCGAGGAGAAGCCGCTGAAGTACCCGGTGATGTTCCGCTCCTGCGAGCTGGTGCTGCTCAACAAGATGGACCTGGTGCCGCACCTGGACGCCGACCCGGAGCTGTTCGCCCGCAACCTCGCGCAGGTCAACCCGGGTGCGACCGTGCTCGAGGTCAGCGCCCGCACGGGTGAGGGCATGGACGGGTGGTTCGCCTGGCTCGAGGCCGCCCGGGCCGGTACGCCGGCCGACGCGCGGGCCTGACGGGCCGGACGGGTATGGCGATCCCGCGGATCCACGCGACCGACGACGCGTGGGGGTTCACCTGGCTGACGCCGGGCGGCGAGCCGGCCCGGCTGGCCGACCTGATGGCGCTGCCGGGTGCCGAGCCGGACCGGTGGCTGGCGACGCACCAGGAAGCGCTCGACGACGTGCTGATCGAGGCCGCCGGCCGCTTCGGGGAGGTGCTCGGCGGAGGACGGCCGGCCCGACCGGACGAGCGCGACGACCTGCAGGCGGCGTACGTCGCGATCGACCGGGGCGTCGTCGAGCTCGCCGACGCGGCGGCCGTCGCCGACGCCGAGCACGGCGTGCCCCGCGACCTGCGCTCCGGCCAGATCCTCGGTACGGCGCACCTGGTGGGCGTGCGCTGCCGCTTCGCGCTCGGGGTGGCCGGGGCGGCGCCGTTCGACGGCACGCTCGACGTGCCGGCGCCGGGCATGGTCGGCGGCCACGCCGGACTGCACTGGGTCGACCCTGCCCGCCCTGCCCTCGGCGGACGCTGGCTCGTGGTCACCGACGACGGCCGGCGCCTTCCCGCGACCCTGTCGATGCTGCTCCACGACTCCTCCGGCGTCGACAAGGAGGCGACGCTCCGCGAGCACCGCGAGGCTCTCGCGACCGTGACCGACGCGGTGGTCGAGGCAGGTGCGGAGCCGTTCGCCGCAGCCGGTGCCGTCGACTGGCTGCTGTTCGACTGGGTGATGGCGCACCGGGAGTCCGAGGACGCCGGCGCCGTCGAGATCCGCAGCGGCAAGGTCGACGATGCCACCATGATCGTCCGCGCCGCCGCAGGCTCCGTGCGCGTCCGCGCCCGCGTCGACCCCGCGCTGATGGGCCACGTCTGAGCCCCTCGGGTCGCGGTGATCCTGGTCCCCGTATCGAGACGGCGAGACGACCGGCCACGGTGGGCCATGGCTTCAGGTGGTTGAGCCCGGCCGAGCCCCCGGCGAGGGCGGAGTCGAAACCACCGCGACTCTGCTCGCGAGCGCGACCACGGTGGGTGCGGCCACTGGTCGGCTCGCGGGGTTTCGACGCGGACTCGCTTCGCTCGTTCGCGGCTCAACCACCTGAGGAGTCCAGGTGGTCCCGCGCCGCCGTTGGGTGCGGGCGTCTCGGTACGCCCGGTCTCTCGTTCCTCGGGGCCGGGCTACTCGACGTACGGGGTTACTCGACGTCCGGTGGGGTGGGGAGGTCGTCGACCTCGAAGACCTGGCCCATCGGGCCGGTCCAGACGAATACTCCGTCGGGTCTGCGTCGGTATCGCCATCGGGCGTGGGTCTTCATGCGGTGGTGACGCCTGCAGAGCGGCGCGAGGTTCTGTGTCGAGGTAGGTCCGCCGTCGGCGTAGGGCTCGATGTGGTCGAGGTCGCAGTGCTCGGCCGCTCGGCTGCAGTGCGGGAACACGCAGGTCGGGTGCAGCCAGCGGACCTGGTCGGCGAGCTTCTCGGTCGGTGCGTAGGAGTCGGTCGAGTAGGCGGCATTCAGGTCGAGCACCTCGCGCACGGTCACCCTCGTGGCCGAGGTGCACCAGTCGCGGATCTGGTCGACCGTCGCGCTGACCGGTAGGCCGGGCCGGACGAACGCCTCGCAGGTCGCGGCACCGTTCACCACGTTGACGACCAGCGGGCGTCGGCCCTGCTGCAGGTCCAGCGCGCCTTGGCCGCGGGCGAGGTCACCGAGGGCCTTGGCACGGCGTACGCCGAGCGGGTCGTCGGAGCCGACTTCTTTGAGTGCGGCGGCGCCGGCGCGGAGCGCGTCCTCGAGGTCGAGGGCGTCGTCCAGGTCCAGCAGCGCGTCGATGGACACGAGGCCGTGCTT
>PBYI01000046.1 GCA_002729525.1 Nocardioides sp. | reverse complement strand
CACCACCGACGACATCGACGAAGCACGAGGCGCCCGCCCCGAGCAATCGGGACGGGCGCCTCAACCTGCTCTTGACAGGAAACCGCTACATATCAGCTGTGCGGCAACTGTCGGCCTGGCGTAGGAAGCCCTCCTCGGCCTGACGGGCGCCGGCGCCCACCCGGCCGCTTTGCCCGTGGCCTGCTACGGAGCCGGGCGGCCTACGCGCGCAGTGAGGCGACGCGCTGGTGGGCGGCAAGAGGACGGCTGGCGCCTCGGTCGTATCCGGTGCGCTGGACGGGGGCGTTGCCGGCGTTCTCAGCCAGCCAAGACCGTAGGAGCCGCGGTCACCACGCCGGCCGTGCCACCGCGCCTCGGGACGACGCCGGGGCGCGCAGGCCCTACTACCCGAGCACCTCGGCGAGCCTCGGGGCCAGCTCGCGGAGCGCGTGGCCGCGGTGGGAGATCGCGTCCTTGTCGTCGCGGGACAGCTCGGCGGTGGTGACGCCGGGCGCCTCGTCGGCCTCGAAGAGGACGTCGTAGCCGAAGCCGCCGCTCCCCCGGACCTCGCGGATCACGCGACCCGCCATCCGGCCCTCGACGACGACCTCGCGGCCGTCGGGCAGGCAGGCGACGACGGCGCACGTGAAGTGGGCGCCACGGCGCTCGTCGGGTACGTCGTGCAGCTGGGCGAGCAGGAGCTCGTTGTTGCGCTCGTCCGACTTCGGCGGACCCGACCACCGGGCCGACAGCACGCCCGGCATCCCGTTGAGCGCGTCGACGCACAGCCCGGAGTCGTCGGCGACCGTCGGCAGGCCGGTGGCGGCGAGGCCGGCGCGCGCCTTGAGCCTGGCGTTGCCCTCGAAGGTCGGCTCGTCCTCGACCGGCTCGTCGTACGCCGGCACGTCGTCGAGGCCGACGACGGTCGCGCCCGGCAGGTGCTCGGCGAGGATGCGCTCCATCTCGGCGAGCTTCTTGGCGTTGCGCGACGCCAGGTGGATGCGCAGCGGCGCGTCAGCCACCGGCGAGCGCCTCCCGCTGGAGCCGGGTCAGGTCGGCGCAGCCCTTCTCGGCCAGCGCGAGCAGCGCGTCGAGCTCGGAGCGGCTGAACGCCGCGCCCTCGGCGGTGCCCTGCACCTCGACGAACGAGCCCTCGCCGGTCATGACGACGTTCATGTCGGTCTCGGCGCGGACGTCCTCGACGTACGGCAGGTCCAGGCGCGGGACGCCGTCGATGATGCCGACGCTGACGGCAGCGACGGAGCCGGTGAGCGCCTTCGAGACGCCGAGCGACGCGGCGGCGTCGGCGAGCGCGACGTACGCACCGGTGATCGCGGCGGTGCGGGTGCCGCCGTCGGCCTGGAGCACGTCGCAGTCGAGCTGGATGGTGTTCTCCCCCATCGCCTGGTAGTCGACGATCGCACGCAGCGACCGGCCGACGAGGCGGCTGATCTCGTGCGTGCGCCCGCCGATGCGGCCCTTGACCGACTCGCGCGCCGAGCGCTCGTGGGTGGAGGCGGGGAGCATCGCGTACTCCGCCGTCACCCAGCCGAGGCCGGAGCCCTTGCGCCAGCGCGGCACGCCCTCGGAGGCCGAGGCGGCGCACAGCACGCGGGTCTTGCCGAACTCCACCAGCACCGAGCCGGCGGCGTGGTCGAGCCAGTTGCGGGTGATCTTGATGGGGCGCAGCTCGTCGTCGGCGCGGCCGTCCTCGCGGGGTGCAGCAGTCATGCCGACGACCCTACGAGACGCCCCAGCCCGCTGCGGGCCTCGGTCCACGCCGCCTGCGCCGCCCAGGGGCCGAGGTCGCGCGCACGCCGCCCGAACCACGGCCCCGCCTCGGTCACCACCCACGCCACGTCGCGCCGCCACGTGGGCGGCAGGCCGCCGGAGGCCTCCGCCGGCGGGAGCGGTACGTCGTACCCGGCGGCGGCGAGCGCCTGCGCGAACGCCCGCGCCAGCGCCCGGTGCCCCAGCTCGGACGGGTGCAGCCGGTCGACCGACCAGCACTCGCGGCGCAGCACCTCCGGCGACTGCGCGAGGTCGCCCCGCACCCCGCCGTACCGCGCGTGCACCTCGTCGTAGGCGTCGTTGACCATCGCGACCCGCGCGCTCAGCGGGCGCCGCACCCAGCCGGGCAGCCCGGGCACGGTCGCGGGGTGGTCGTGCAGCCGCACGGTCATCAGGGTCGCCCCGGCCGCGGTCAGCCGGTCGGCGCAGTGCAGCAGGTCGGCGCGCACCCGCTGCGGGCACCAGCCCGAGCGCATCGTGTCGTTGCCGCCGACGACGAGGCTGGCGAGGTCCGGCCGGTGCGCGACGGCGTCGGCGAGCTGGTCGCGCCGCACCTCGACGGTCGTGGACCCGCTGACCGCGACGTTGCAGTACGACACCTCGTACGTCGTCCGCAGCGCGTCGACGAGGTGCCGCGACCAGCCGCGCCACCCGCCGACCACGGGGTCGCCGACGCCGACGGTCGTGCTGTCACCCAGAGCTGCCACCCGCAGGTACCCGGCCACGGGCACCACGCTGGCGGGTCGTCGTACGTCGCCGGGTCGCCCCGGTGACGCGTCGCGCAACGTCGGGTGACTACTTGACCTCGGCCCGCAGGATCCGCAGCAGACCGAGCCCCAGCGGCAGTCCGAGCCACAGCAGGCCCGAGGTGAACAGCTGAAGCCACTCCTCCGCCGAGCCGAGCGAGAGCGTCGCGAGCGGCGCCTGGGCCTCGACGAAGTTGAGGTACGGCGAGACGTCGGCGAAGTCGGTCCAAATCGCGCTGACGGCGAACAGGACGCCCGGCAGCGCGAAGGAGTAGACGAGGTAGACCACGATCGCGGCCGGCGTGTTGAGCAGGAGCGCCGCCAGCGCGAAGCCGCTGGTCATCGCGATCGCCTGGGTCAGCAGGTAGCCGACCAGGAGCGCCGGGCCCGACGCGTCGGTGCCCTCGAACCCGGTCGTGGTCGCCCCCCAGGTGGTCTGGTCGCCGTTGAAGAGCTCGCACACCAGCGTGCAGGCGAGCGCCACGACCAGCGCGATGAGCACCGTCGCCACCGTGAGCACCAGACCGACGACCAGCTTGGCGAGCACCACCCGCAGCCGCCGCGGCTCGAGGCTGAAGGTGACCATCGCGGTGCGCTGGCCCCACTCGCCGGTCACCAGCAGCACGCCGAGGATCGGCAGCAGCACGGACGTCGCGACCAGCGACAGCTGGGTGAAGTCGAAGTAATTGACCGGTGACGACTGCAGGATCGCGGCGAGCATCACGAACCCGTCCAGCAGCACCGTGATGATGAACATCGACATCACCAGCCAGAACGACGCCACCGTGTCGACCGTCTTGCGGGTCTCCACCAGCACCAGCCGCCAGAACGGCACCGCCGGCGTGCTCGTCAGGTCGAACGTCATCGCGCTCATCGGGCGCCTCCCTGCTGGTTCGGGTCGTACGCCGGGGGCGGCGGCACCGCGCCGGGCGGCGGGCCGCCGTACGGCGGGGGCGGCGGGCCTGTCGGGGAGCCCGGCTGGAAGCCCTGCGGGAACCCCGGGTTGGGGTACGGCGGCGCGGCCGGCCCCGGCGGCACGCCCGGCCGCTCGCGGGCCGCGGCGGCGGTGAGGTCGAGGAAGAGGTCCTCCAGGCCCTGCTCGACCGAGCGCAGGTCGGTGAGCACGACGCCGGCGGCGAGCGCGGCACGTCCGACCTCGGCGGCCTCCGCGACCACGGTGAGCCCGGCCGGGGAGCCGGCGACGCCCGGGGTGACCTGGTGGCCGCGGCGACGCAGCTCCTCGCCGAGCGCGGCGTCGTCGAGCGACAGCACGCTGCTGGTGACGGTCTGCTGTCCCTGGCTGGCGAGCAGCTGCTTCTTGTCGCCCTGGGCGAGCACCCGGCCGTGGCCGATGAGGATCATCTCGTCGGCGATCATCTCCACCTCGTGCAGCAGGTGGCTGGAGAGCAGCACGGTGCCGCCGCGGTCGGCGAAGCCCTTGAGCAGCCCGCGCATCCAGCGGATGCCGGCGGGGTCGAGGCCGTTGGCGG
This sequence comes from Nocardioides sp., assembly GCA_002729525.1. Taxonomy (GTDB): domain Bacteria; phylum Actinomycetota; class Actinomycetes; order Propionibacteriales; family Nocardioidaceae; genus Nocardioides. The sequence goes on along the minus strand of PBYI01000046.1, from coordinate 76,923 downwards.
GCTCGTCGAGGATCAGCACCTGCGGGTCGCCGAGCAGGGCGTGGGCGATCCCGAGCCGCTACTTCATGCCGAGGGAGTAGTGCTTGAGCCGGCGGCGGGACTCGTCCTCGTTCAGCCCGACGGTCGCCAGGATCTCCTCGACGCGCGACGACGGCAGACCCATGGTCTGGGCGCCGATCGTGAGGATCTCCCGGCCGGTGCGGCCGCCGTGCTGCGCGCCCGCGTCGAGGAGCACGCCGACGTGACGGCCGGGGTTGGGGATGTCGACGTACCGGTGCCCACCGACCAGCGCCTGGCCGGAGGTGGCGGGGGTGAGCCCGACGATGATCCGCATCGTCGTGGTCTTGCCCGCGCCGTTGGGGCCGAGGAAGCCGGTGACCCGGCCGGGGCGGCAGGCGAAGGAGACGTCGTCGACGGCGGTGAAGCCGCCGTAGGAGCGGGTGAGGTGCTCGACGGTGATCACGGGCGCCACTCTGCCCGAGGCACGGTGGCCCCATGTCCCCGACACGGGATCGACCCGCGATCGAGCCGCTTCGAGGCAGGGTCAGACGACCCACGACCGCCCGGCGGCCGCGAGCTCGATCGGTCCGGAGTAGCGGGTGCGCGCCTCGGCGACCATGCCCTCCGCCTCGAACCACGGCGGCACGTGGGTGAGCACCAGCCGACGGGCGCGGGCCCGGGCGGCCACGTCGCCGGCGTCGGCACCCGTGCAGTGGATGTCGGGCGGGTTGTCGTCGAGCTCGCGGAACGACGCCTCGCACAGCAGCAGCCGCACGTCGGCGGCGACCTTGTCGAGCCCCGAGCACGGCGCGGTGTCGCCGGAGTAGCCGATGGTCGAGCCGCCCGCGCTGATCCGCAGCCCGTACGCCGCGACCGGGTGGTTGACCCGGATCGGCACGACCGAGAACGGGCCGACGGTGAACGGCGCGTCGTACTCGCGGAAGTCGAACTCCTCGTGCATCCCCGGGTCGAGGTCGAGGCCGTACGCCTTCGCCATCCGGTCGGCGGTGCCGCGCGGGCCGTAGACGGGGATCTGCGGCTGCGGACCGGTCGGGTGGTACTTGCGCTGCACGTAGTAGCCGCACAGGTCCATGCAGTGGTCGGGGTGCAGGTGCGAGAGCAGCACCGCGTCGATGCTCAGCGGGTCGACGTAGCGGTGCAGCGCGCCGAGCGAGCCGTTGCCGAGGTCGAGCAGGATGCGCCAGGTGCGCACCACGGGCTCGTCGCCCACCGACCCGTCGGCGTCGGCCGGCGGGGCCATGACCTCGTCGACCTCCAGCAGGTAGCAGCTGGCCGGCGACTCCGGCCCGGGGTAGGACCCGGAGCAGCCGATCACGGTCACCTTCATGCAAGACCCCCCACGAGACGTCCGGCGAACTGGTGGGCGGCGGCGAGCTCGGGGCCGAGGAAGCGACGGCCCAGGTGTGCGAACTCCGCCGGCGACCCGGTGGTCTCGAAGCGGTACGTCGGGTCGCCGGCGGACCGCATCAGCCCGGTGTCGGCGAGCATCCGGTAGACGTCCTTCGCGCACTCCTCCGCCGAGCTGACCAGGGTGACGTCGGACCCCATCACGTAGGAGATGACGCCGGTCAGCAGCGGGTAGTGCGTGCAGCCGAGGATGAGGGTGTCGACGCCCTGCGCGGTGAGCGGGTCGAGGTACTCGTGCGCGGCGGCGAGCAGCTCGTCGCCGGAGGTCACCCCGGCCTCGACGAACTCCACGAATCGGTGGCACACCGAGGTGCTGAGGGTGACGTCGCGGGCGGCGGCGAACGCGTCGTCGTACGCCATGGACTCGGCGGTGGAGCGGGTGCAGATGACGCCGATGCGGCCGTTGCGGGTCGCGGCGACGGCGTGCCGGGTGGCCGGGAAGATCACCTCGACGACGGGGACGTCGTAGCGCTCGCGGGCGTCGCGCAGCATCGCGGCGCTGGCGGAGTTGCAGGCGATGACGAGCGCCTTCACGCCCTGCGCGACGAGGTGGTCGAGGCACTCCAGGGCGTACTCGCGGACCTCGGCGATCGGCTTGGGGCCGTAGGGCTGCCGGGCGGTGTCGCCGACGTAGAGGATCGACTCGTGCGGCAGCTGGTCGATGACCGACCGCGCCACGGTGAGGCCGCCGAAACCGGAGTCGAAGATGCCGATCGGCGCGTCGCGCTGGTCAGGACTCACGGCGTGCACAAGAGGTGAGCGTACGGCGTCGCGCGGGTGAAGGCCGAGACCTCGTGCGCGTAGGCCTGCTCACGCCGTCCGCGCGCCGTACCCTCGGGCGCATGGCCCTCCGCCCCCGCCCGGCCCGTCGCCCGGCCCCGCGCACCGTCGCGCTGGCCGTCGCCACTCTCCTGCTCGCCTCCCCCGCGGCCGGCGTGCCCGCCGCGGGCGCGGCGTCCGACGACCGCGTCCCGACCTCGCGTGAGGTCCCCCCGGTCGGGCGGGGCTCGCAGGCCGAGCGGGTCGGCGACGACCCGCAGGTGCTCGCGATCTCAATCGACGCGCTCAACCCGAATGCCGTTCGCCGCCTCGGCCGCGACGGCGCGCCGCACCTGTGGCGGATCCTCGACGAGGGCGCCTCGACGCTCAACGCGCGCACGTCGTACGAGCTGACCGTGACGCTGCCCAACCACACCTCCATGGTCACCGGTCGACGCATCGCGAAGGCCCGCGGCGGCCACGGCGTCACCTGGAACACCGACCGGCCGGGAACCACGGTGCAGAGGTCGTCCGGCGACCGGGACGTGTCGTCGGTCTTCGAGACCGCGCACGACGCCGGCCTGTCGACCGCGCTGTTCGCCGCGAAGACGAAGTTCAGCCTCTTCCAGCGGTCGTGGCCCGACGGGCTCGACCGGGTCACGATCAAGGAGGAGCAGGACACCGCGCTGATGAAGGCCGTGCGCCGCGACCTGCTGCGGCGCGACCGCGCGTTCACGTTCTGGCACATCGGCGACGCCGACAAGACCGGCCACGCGAAGGGCTTCATGTCGCCGGCCTACCTGCGTGCGGTGAAGCGCATCGACGGGCTGGTGGGCAAGGTCCTCGACGCCGCCGACCGCAAGCCGCAGCTCGACGACCTCACGATCGTCCTGACCGCTGACCACGGCGGCCTGCCCGGCTCGACGAAGCACAGCGCGCAGACCAGGCGGGCCAACTACACGATTCCGTTCGCCGTGTGGGGCCCCGGCGTCGCGCCGGCAGACCTCTACCGGATCAACCCGCGCTACCAGAACCCCGGCAAGGCCCGCCCGGGCTACGGCAAGCCGAAGCAGCCGGTGCGCAACGGCATGGTCGCCAACCTGGCGCTCGACCTGCTGGGCGTCGACGCGGTGCCCGGCAGCCAGCTCGACACCCGGCAGAACCTGCGTGTCGTACGCCGCTGAGGGCCGTACGCCGCTGAGGGCTCAGCGCAGCTCGGCCGCCGTCGGCCACGGGTTGAGCCGGCAGCCCTGCGTGCCCTTCGACTGCTGCATCATCACCGGCGCGAGCCGGCCCGGCCCGGGGCACGAGGCGTGGCCCTTGCCGAGCCAGTGGCCCACCTCGTGGTTGACCACCATGTGCCGGTAGTCGCGCAGCGAGCGGCCGGCGCCGTTCCAGGCCGGCGAGGCGTGCTGCCAGCGCGTCTGGTTGATGACCACGTAGCGGCCGACGCGGCACGACCACTGGCTCGAGCACTGGCTGGAGAAGCTCGGCACGGCCGAGGCCTCGGCGAGCACCAGGGTGAACGACCCGCCCGAGGCGACCCGGCGGAACGCCACGCCCTTGCCGCGCCAGCCGCGCGGGTCGTCGAAGGTCTGCTGGGCGAGCTTCTTGAACGTCTTCACGCTGGCGCCGACGCGTCCGCGGGTGGTCACCGAGTAGGTGGCCGTACGCCGCACGGGCACGCGGTGCTGCACCCGCACCGGGTCGGACACGGCCCGACCTCGGGTGTGGCCGGGTGCCTTCGCGGTGACGCGCACCCGCAGGCTGCGGCCGACGTCCTCGGGGCGAATGGCGTAGCGGCGGCCGGTCGCGCCGGCGACCGGGGCGCCGCCGACCAGCCACTGGTAGCGGACCCTGGTGGGGTCGGTGGTCCACCGGCCGCGGGTGGCCGAGACGGTGCGGGTAAAGCGCGCCTCGCCGCGCAGCGACGGGGACCGGCGGGCCTCCAGCGGAGCCTTGCGCACCCTCGCGGTGGGTTCGGTGACCACCCGGCCGCGGTCGCCGTCGGGCGTCGTCGCGGTGACCTGCACGGACATCCGGGCGCCGAGGTCGGCCAGGTCGAGCACGTAGGTGCGCTCGGTGGCGCCGCGGACGGGCTCGCCGTCGCGCAGCCAGCGGTAGGCGACGTCGACCTCGTCGGCGTCCCAGCGGCCCGGGCCGACCCGCAGCCGCTCGCCGTACACGGTGGCGCCGGCGACCGACGGGGCGCGGGTGCTCTCGACCCGTGCGGACGCCGGCGTGGCGGTGGCCGGGGCCGACGGGAGCAGCAGCAGCGGGGCGAGCAGCAGGACGGTCGTCAGGGCCGACGAGAGGGCGCGGTGCACGCGAGCACGGTAGTCGCCCGCACCGGCGCGACCGGGCAGATCAGGGCCGAATCAGGGCCGGGTCACGCCCAGAGCTGGCCCTCGAGCCGGTCCTCGGCCTCGTCGACGGTGCCCTCGTAGGCACCGGTGGAGAGGTACTTCCAGCCGCCGTCGCAGACGACGAAGGCGATGTCGGCCCGCTCGCCGGCCTTGACGGCCTTCGCCGCCTGGCCGAGCGCGGCGTGCAGGATCGCGCCGGTCGAGATGCCGGAGAAGATGCCCTCCAGCTCGAGCAGCTCGCGGGTGCGGCGCACGGCGTCGCGCGGGCCGACCGAGAAGCGGGAGTCGATGAGGTCGGCGTCGTACAGCTCGGGGACGAAGCCCTCGTCGAGGTTGCGCAGGCCGTAGACCAGCTCGCCGTAGCGGGGCTCGGCCGCGACGATCTTCACGTCGGGCTTGGCCTGGCGGAAGAACCGGCTGGTGCCCATGAGCGTGCCGGTGGTGCCGAGGCCGGCGACGAAGTGGGTGACCGAGGGCAGGTCGGCGAGGATCTCCGGCCCGGTGCCCTCCTGGTGCGCGAGCGCGTTGGCGGCGTTGCCGTACTGGTAGAGCATCACCCAGTCGGGGTGCTCCTCGGCGACGCGCTTGGCGACCCGGACGGCCTCGTTGGAGCCGCCGGCGGCGGGCGAGGAGATGATCTCCGCGCCCCACATCCGCAGCAGCTGGCGTCGCTCCTCGGAGGTGTTCTCCGGCATCACGCAGACGATCCGGTAGCCCTTGAGCTTGGCGGCCATCGCCAGCGAGATGCCGGTGTTGCCCGAGGTCGGCTCGAGGATCGTGCAGCCGGGACGCAGCGTGCCGTCCTTCTCGGCCTCCTCGATCATCTTCAGGGCCGGACGGTCCTTGATCGAGCCGGTCGGGTTGCGGTCCTCGAGCTTGGCCCAGAGCCGTACGTCGGGGCTGGGCGACAGGCGCGGCAGTCCCACCAGCGGGGTGTTCCCCACGCTGGCCAGGAGGTTGTCGTAGCGCATCGCGATCAGTCTCTCAGGGTGCTTCTCGGGTGTCGTCCGCTGCTGCTGGCGAGCCAGGGGCTCAGCGCAGGAAGAAGGTCGGGTCGAACTCCTCGAGCGGGATGATCCGCACGCGGGGCAGCTCGGCGTTGAAGGCGCGGACGTCGTACTCGAGGTCGAACTGCTCGATGCCTTCGGCGACCAGCTGGGTGCTGGTGAACTCGCGGAACCCGAGCTGGCCGACCCGGCGTGACCCGTCCAGCAGCGCGGTGAGCTGCGGGGCGAAGTCGGCGTCGTGGCTGCCGAGGACGACGTCGGCGTCCTCGCGCTCCAGCAGCGCCTCCAGCGTGCGCTGGATGCCGATGTCGACGACCTTCTCGTCGGTGCGGCCCGACAGCGGGACGGGCCGGTAGTCCATCGCCAGCAGCGCCTGCACGAAGGAGTTCGGCAGGGTGCCGTGGGAGGCGTTGAGGAAGAACAGGCCGGTGACCGGCTGCTCCCACTGCTCGGCGAGGTACGCCGTGACGCGCTCCCAGCGGGGCCGCTCCTCGGGGAGCGGCCGGCGTCCGAGCACCGAGCCGCCGAGGGTGGCGTCGATGTTCTCCCCGTCGAGGAGGAGGAACGTACGCCTCTCGGTCATGGCTCGGTGGCTCTCGGACGCGGGGCGGGCCCGGTCAGCAGCCGCCGGCGACGGCCGGCAGCACGACGACCTGGTCGCCGTCGCTCAGCTCGGCCTCGAGGCCGCCGAGGAACCGGACGTCCTCGTCGTTGACGTAGATGTTGACGAAGCGGCGCAGGTCGTCGGCGCCGTTCTTCTCCTCGACGAGGCGGTCCTTGATGCCGGCGTGGTTGCTCTCGAGGTCGTCGATGAGCGCGGCCAGGGTGGCGCCAGCGCCCTCGACGGACTTCTCGCCGCCGGTGTAGGTGCGCAGGATGGTCGGGATCCGGACCTCGATGGCCATGCGGTGGTGCTCCTTGCTGGTTCGAACCGGCCCTCGTCGGCCGGTCGGTACTGGGTGGGGTCGTGTCGGGCTGGTCGTGCGTCGGGGTCAGCCGGCCGCGGCCGGCGCGGGGACGACGGTGACCTCTTCCTCGGTCACCTCGCCGTCGACGATCCTGTAGGACCTGAACTCCACGGGGCCCTGGTTATTCCCGTGCTCACGGGTGCTGACGAGCACGTAGTGGGCGCCCGGCTCGCTGGCGAGCTTGACGTCGGTGGGGCTCGGGTAGGCCTCGGTGGCGGTGTGGGAGTGGTAGACGACGACGGGCTCCTCGTCGTTGTCCCACATCTGCTTGTAGAGCTCGAGCAGCTCGGTGGAGTCGAACTCGTAGAACGTCGGGCTGCCCGCGGCGTTCACCATCTCCACGACGCGCTCGGCCCGGTCGCTGCCCTCCGGGCCGGCGACGATGCCGCAGGCCTCGTCGGGGTGGTCGCGCTTGGCGTGCGCGACGATCCGGTCGTAGGTCGCCTGGTCCAGGGTGAGCACCCGACCAGGCTAGGGGCTCGCGGTGGGCGGTCCGCACACCCACCGGGCTGTGAGACTCCCTGCGGCGGGCCGTCCCAGCTCTGGACTCAGTCCTGAAGGGCTGCGACCAGGGTCTCCTGGAGGTAGCCGACCCACTCGTAGATGTCGTGCGCCTGGGCGCGCGGGTCGTCGTCGGGCAGGCGGTGCCAGTACTCCTCGTCGCCGTCCTCGACGCCGAGCCGGGTGGCCAGCGCGAGCCGGACGTCGGTGAACGACTTCATCCAGGTCAGTGCCTCGGTCGGCTCGAGCTCGACATCGACGACCAGGCCGTCCTCGGCGAGCTCGTCGGGCAGGCCGGCCTCCTCAAGGGCGTCGATGACCGACGCCGCGGCGTTCGCCTTGCCGTCGCGCAGGCTCCCCTCGGTGAAGCGACGGAACTCCGAGGCGGCCTCGCCGTCGTCGGGGTACGCCGTGGGGAACAGGCGCAGCAGCACCGGGTCCTCCGGCTCCTCGGTGGGACCGGTGAAGTCGAACATCGCCTCGAGCGGGTCGGCGTGCTCGTCGGGGACGGCCGCCTCGTTGCGCAGCAGCTCGACCAGCTGACCGGCCAGCGAGCGCAGCAGGTCGGCCTCGAAGCCGGTGAACGTGGCGATGACGCGCCCCGAGCGTCGGTGGCGGGCGAATCCGGTGGTCATTCGGACTTCGAGATCGTGGCCCACAGGCCGTACTCGTGCATCGCCTGCACGTCGCGCTCCATCTCCTCGCGGGTCCCGCTGCTGACCACCGACCTGCCGTCCTCGTGGACCTCCATCATCAGCTTCTCGGCCTTCTTGCGCGGGTAGCCGAAGTGCTGCTGGAAGACGAAGGTCACGTAGGACATGAGGTTGACCGGGTCGTTCCACACGACCGTCACCCACGGGGTGGCGGGGACGACCAGGTCGGCGGTGTCGAGACCGGGGTCGACCTCGACAGGACTCGTGGTGGCCACGGCCTCCATGGTGGCACACTGCGACGGGTGGACGACGACGTCACCGGTGACGAGCACCTGAGGGTCGAGCACGCCGACGGGGTGCTGCGACTGACCATGGACCGGCCAGCCGCGATGAATGCGCTGACCTGGCCGATGATGCGCACGATGATCGAGGCGATCGAGCGTGCCGGGTCCGACGAGGAGACCCGGGTGGTCGTCCTCGCCGGCTCCGGGGGCCACTTCTCCGCCGGCGCCGACATCGGCGGGGAGGGTGCGCACGAGCGCTTCGACGTCCGGGCCATGGACGTCACCAACCGGCTGATCCGCGCCATCACCGGGTGCGCCAAGCCGGTCGTCGCCTCGGTGCACGGCGTGGCCGCCGGCGTCGCCTGCGGCATCGCGCTGGCCGCCGACCTCCAGGTCGTGCACACCGACGCGTCCTTCCTCCTCGCCTTCGCGCGGATCGGGTTCATGCCCGACGGCGGCACCTCGGCCTCGGTCGCCGCGTCGGTCGGCCGGGCCCGCGCCATGCGGATGGCGATGCTGGCCGAGCCGCTGGGGGCACCGGAGGCGTACGAGCGTGGGCTCGTCTCCCACCTGACGACGTCGGACCACCACGAGGTGCTCGGCAAGGTCGTCCACCGCCTCCGCACCGGTCCCCCGCTGGCCTACACCGCCACCAAGCGCGCGATCAACGACGCCTCCGTGCCGACCCTGGACGCCGCGCTGGAGACCGAGCGCACCGGGCAGACCGTGCTGATGCGCACCGCCGACGTCGCCGAGGGGATGGCGGCCTTCAACGAGGGCCGCAAGCCGGTCTTCCGCGGGGAGTAGCCCCTACCCGGCCGGCTGCGCCACCTCGCCGCGCGAGGGGAGGCGTCCCCGTGCGCCGGCACCCTGCACCGAGACCGAGGCCGCTGCCACCGCGAGCCGGGTCGCGTCGACCAGCGACGCGCCCTCGGCGAGCGCCACGGTCAGCACGCCGCAGAAGCAGTCGCCGGCGCCGGTGGTGTCGACCGCGTCGACCCGCGGGGCGGGCACCTCGGTGACGACGCCACCGGCGACCACGAGCGCCCCGGAGCCGCCCAGGGTGACGACCACGTCGGCAGACGTGGGCAGGGACCGCACCTGGGCGAGCACCTGCTCCCCCGTGGCCGCCTCGGGCTCGCCGACCATCGCGGCCAGCTCGCCGCGGTTGGGCACGAGCACGTCGGCCGCCGCGAGCACGGCGGACAGGTCGTCCCCGGGCGCCGGGGGCGGCGCCGGGTTGAGCACGACCCGCCCGGCGGCGTGCTCGGCCGCTGCCGTCACGACCGGCACCGGCGTCTCGAGCTGGAGCAGCACCACGTCGGCGTCGCCGACCGCGGGCGTGCGGACGTCGTCGACGCCCAGGGCCGCGTTCGCCCCGGGGTCGACGACGATGAGGTTCTGACCGGCGGCGTCGAGGGCGACGGTCGCGTTGCCGGTCGCGACCTCGGCCAGGCGGCGTACGCCGGTGACGTCGACCCCGCGGCGGGTCAGGTCGTCCAGGCACAGGTCGGCACCGTCGTCGGCCCCGACCGCTCCGACCATCGCCACCGCGACCGAGCCCACGGCGTACGACGCGGCGGCGGCGGCCTGGTTGGCGCCCTTGCCGCCGGGGCCGCGGCGCGACGGCTCGACGCCGATCACGGTCGCGCCCGGGGCGGGCAGGTCGCGCACGGGCACGACGCGGTCGACGTTGAGGCTGCCGACGACCGTCACGGCAGGTCGAGGGGCTCCGGGGTCGCTGCTGCTGGCCACACCCGATTCAAGCACCGGGACCCCCCAATAATCGTTTGACAGTCACCCCGGCGGACCCACAGACTCGTCCACGACAACTCCCCAACGTCCCTTGGAGGGTTTCGTGGTCCAGCCCGACGACACCGCACGCGTCAGCGCGCTGCGTGCGTCGGCGCACCCGGTGCGCCTGCGGATGCTCAGCCTGCTCACGGGCACGGCGATGAGCGCAGCCGAGGTCGCGCGCGAGCTCGACCTGACCCACGCCAACGCCAGCTACCACCTGCGGACGCTCCTGGACGCCGGCGAGCTGGTGCTCGACGGCGAGGAGACCATCCGCGGCGGCGTGGCCAAGCGCTACCGCTACCCGCACGAGCGCCGCGGCGTCAGCCCGGAGGGCGCACACGCCAGCGCCGACGACCAGCTGTTCTACGTCCGCGCGGTCGGCCAGGAGGTCGAGCGCCGGATGGCGCTGCGCGAGCGCGGCACCCAGAACGTCTCCTCCGACCTCGAGGGCTGGGTCGACCCCGGGACCTGGGACGAGGCGGTCGCACTGCTCGCGCAGGCCTCCGCCCTGCTGCACGACGCCAACCAGGCCCCCCGGACGCCGGGGACGGTCCACGTCGCCATGACGGCGTTCGCCTTCCGGATGCAGGAGCAGGCATGACCTGGGCCGAGTCGCTCGCGCCGCTGCGCGAGCCCAACTTCCGCTGGTACTACGCCTCGCGCGTGGTCAACATGCTGGGCAACGCGATGGCCAGCGTCGCGCTGGCCTTCGCCGTCCTGCACATCACCGACGACGACCCGGCCGCGCTCGGCTACGTGCTGGCCGCGCACACCGTGCCGATGGTGCTGCTGCTCCTGTGGGGCGGCGTCATTGCGGACCGCTTCCCCCGCAACGTCGTCATCCAGGTGTCCAACATCGCCTCGGCGGTGACCCAGGGCCTCATCGCCGCCCTGGTCATCACCGGCACCGCCGACCTGTGGATGCTGATCGCGCTGAGCGCCGTGCACGGCACGGTGTCGGCGATCGCGTTCCCGGCGATGGCGAGCATCATGCCGTCGCTGGTGCCGCGCTCGGAGCTGCAGCGGGCCAACGCCCTGATGTCGCTGGCCCGCGCGTCGCTGACCATCCTCGGCCCGACCGTCAGCGCCCTGCTCGTCGTCGGGGTCGGCCCCGGCTGGGCGCTCGCGGTCGACGCCTGCACCTGGCTGCTCTCAGCGGTCTTCCTCGGCTTCGTGCACCTGCCGGCCAAGGAGCCGAGCGAGGACGAGGGCCAAGGCACGATCGCGGAGCTGCGCGAGGGCTGGACCTACTTCCGGCGTACGACGTGGCTGTGGGTGGTGGTGCTCGGCTTCGGCGTCCTCAACGCGATCCACATGGGTGCGTGGTTCACCCTCGGCCCCGCCCGCGCGAAGGAGACGATCGGCGAGGAGGGCTGGGGCCTGGTGCTCTCGGCCGAGGCGATCGGCCTGCTGGTGATGACCCTGCTGATGCTCCGGGTGCCGCTCCAGCGCCCGCTGCTGCTCGGCATGCTCGGCATCTCGCTGCTCGGCGTACCGATCCTGCTGCTCGGCAGCTACCCGCACCTGGCGGTGCTCATGGTCGCGACCTTCGTCGCCGGCGCCGGCACCGAGGTCTTCAACCTCGGCTGGAACCTCGCCATGCAGGAGAACGTGCCGGACGAGATGCTCTCGCGCGCCTACTCCTACGACGCGCTCGGCTCGTTCGTGGCTATCCCGGTCGGCCAGATCACCTTCGGCCCGCTGGCCGCGGCGTTCGGCTACACCGACGTCATGGTCGCCAGCGGCGTCGCGTACGTCGTGGTGTGCCTGCTGGTGCTGGCGTCGTCGTCCGTACGCCGCCTCCCCCGCGCTCCGTCCGAGCCCGCCGCCGAGCCCGCCGCCGGGCCGGGGATCACCCCCACCTCTGCGCCAGCGTCCTGACGACGTTGACGTTGCGGTTGGTCGCCACCACACCGAGCCTCTTCTCGACGGTGGCGTTGCTCAGCCGCGCGGTGTGGGCCTGGTCGCCCACGAGCAGGTGCGCCCCGCGGCCGCGCACGGCGACGGTCTCGCCGTCGCCCGACAGCGCCTCGAGGGCGGCGACCGCCTCGGGCGTCGGCTCGGTGCGCAGCAGCGACACGTAGCGGGTGCCCTCGTGACCGGCGCCGATCTCCTCGGCGTCGGCGGCGACCTGCGCCAGCTCGGGCAGCGTCAGCACGACGGTCGGGACCGCGAACCCGCGGTCGGCGGCGTACGCGTACTCCAGGGTCGTCGCGACCTTGTCGGTCGAGCGCATCCGGGTGGTGAGGCGGACATTGCCGGTGTTGATGTACGTCGCCACGTCGTCGAACCCGGCCTCCTCGGTCACCCGCCGGAGGTCGTCCTTCGGGAACTTCCGGGTCGCACCCAGGTTGATCGCGCGCAGGAACGCCACACAGGTCGGCACCCCGCCATTCTGCCGGAGCCGTGACGAGGCCCACTGGAATACATAGCCTGCCTATGGGATTATGGTTGTCATGTACAACGACCAGCCGGACGAGGTGGCCGTCGCCGGCGACCTCGTCACCCAGGCCTCCCGGCTCGTGCGCACCATGCGCCAGCTGCACGCGGTCCCGGCCGGGGCCCGGGTGCTCTCGATCCTCGACCAGCACGGCCCTCTCGGGGTCTCCGCACTGGCCGAGCTCGACCGCTGCTCCCAGCCGTCCATGACCGCCCTCGTACGCCGTCTCGCCGACGCAGGGCTGGTCGACAAGCAGCAGCACCCCGACGACGCCCGCGCCGCCCTGGTCTCGCTGACGCCGACCGGCCACGACGAGCTCGACGACGTACGCCGCCGCAACGGCCACGCCGTGCTCGCCCGGCTCACCCCCGACCAGCGCGACCGGCTCGAGGACGCCGTCGCGCTGCTGCGCGACGTGGTCGACCACCCCGCTCCCGCCCCGACCGAGGGCAGCACCAGCGCCACCACCAGCAGAGAGGACTCCTGACGCCGTGACAGACGTCCACCACGCACCCGACACCACCACCGGCTCCACCGAGCCAGCCACCGAGCCAGCCACCGAGGGCCGCAGCGGCGGCTTCCTCGACCAGCCCCGCGCCGTCTGGGCCGTCGCCTTCGCCTGCGTCATCGCCTTCATGGGCATCGGCCTGGTCGACCCGATCCTCAAGCCGATCGCCGACCAGCTCGACGCCTCGGCCAGCCAGGTCTCGCTGCTGTTCACCAGCTACATGGCCGTCATGGGCGTGGCGATGCTGGTGACCGGCGTGGTGAGCAGCCGGATCGGCGCCAAGCGCACGCTGCTCGTCGGCCTGGTGCTCATCATCGTCTTCGCGGCCCTCGCCGGGTCGTCGAGCACGATCGGCCAGATCGTCGGCTTCCGCGCCGGCTGGGGCCTGGGCAACGCGCTGTTCATCGCGACCGCCCTGGCCACGATCGTGGTCTCCGCGCGCGGCTCGACGGCGCGGGCGATCATCCTCTACGAGGCCGCCCTGGGCCTCGGCATCGCGGCCGGCCCGCTGCTCGGCGGTGCGCTCGGCTCGATCTCCTGGCGCGCGCCGTTCTTCGGCGTCGCGGTGCTGATGGCGGTCGCCCTGGTCGCCACCACCTTCCTGCTGCCGACCACCCCGCCGAGCGGTCACCGCCAGTCGATCAGCGAGCCGTTCAAGGCACTGCGCCACCGCGGGCTGCTCTTCGTCGGGCTGACCGCCCTCTTCTACAACATCGGGTTCTTCACGCTGCTGGCGTTCACGCCGTTCCCGCTGGACATGACCGCCCGCCAGATCGGCTTCGTCTTCTTCGGCTGGGGCCTGCTGCTGGCCTTCACGTCCGTGTGGGTCGCCCCGCGCCTGCAGCGCGCCATCGGCTCGGTGCCGACCGTGCTGACCTCGCTCAGCCTGTTCGCCGTCGACCTCGCGGTGATGGCGCTGTTCACCGACTCCAAGGCCACGCTCATTGTCTGCGTCGTGCTCGCCGGCGCCTTCCTGGGCGTCAACAACACCGTCATCACCGAGGCCGTCATGGGCGCCGCACCGGTCGAGCGCGGCGTCGCGTCGGCGGCGTACTCCTTCGTCCGCTTCGTCGGTGGCGCCTTCGCGCCGTACGTCGCGGGGCGGCTCGGCGAGGACGTCTCGGTGCACGCGCCCTTCTGGATGGGCGCGGTCGCCGTGGCGATCGCCGTCGGCGTCATGGCGTACGGCGCGCGCTACCTGCGCGACGAGCACGCCCCGGCCGAGCACAGCCGGGCCGAGGGCGAGGCCGTCGGGGTCGGCGACCTGGACTGACCCCGACCCGTCTCGACCGAGCCCCGTGGACGCCGCGGCCCGGACCTCCGGCGGAGGTCGGGCCGCGGTACGTCGTGCGGGTGCCGGTGCGGTCAGCCGTCGGTGGGCGTGCCGACCGTGACGGTCGCGACCCCGACCTGGAGCTGGTCGGTCACCGCGTCGGTGCCGAAGGTGTCGTTGAGCAGGCCGGCGGCCACGTCGGAGACGAACACGCCGCTGCCGGTGAGCACGGTGTTGCCGGCGTCGTCGGTCTCGATGGGCTGCAGGGTGCTGCCGTTGAGACGGAACAGGTAGGCGCTCAGCGCGACGATGTCGCCGTTGAGCTCGACGTCGCCGTAGACGCGGGAGAACTCCGGGTCGACATTGAAGTTGGCGAGCTTGACGACGGTGTCGCCGGCGGTGAGCGACAGGCCGGAGTTCTCGTGGAAGATCTGGCCGGTCACGTAGTTGGGCACCGAGCCGGGCTCGAAGAGCGACACGTTGCCGCCGGTGATCGGGAACGACAGCGTCGCACCGTCCAGCCCGGCGTCACCCACCACGCCGGGCGTGAGGCCGAGGGTGTCGAGCGCCTCGAGGAAGCCGGGGTCGAGCTCGATCTCGGTCTGCTGGCCGTTGTTCAGGTCGGGCAGCTCGGCGAGCGCCTCGACCCGCTCCTGGCTGCCGCTCTCGTCGTTCTCGCTGCCGCAGGCGGCCAGCGGGACCGCGAGCATCAGCAGGCCGGCGACGCCGGCGACGGTGCGGGCCCGGCGCGAGCGGCTCGGCCGGGTCGCGGTGCGGGTGCTGCGGGTGGTGGTGTGGAGGGTCATCGGACGCCTTCCGTGTCGACTCGTGGGGAACACCAGTCGTTCGGTGCCCTCCGCCGACCGGATGGGTCACCAGCCCTCGCGGACCACTTTCACGAGGTCCTTGACCGAGTCGACGACCATGCCGGCGCGGTAGGGGAAGACCTCGACCTCCTCCTTGCTCGTCGACCCGCTGAGCACCAGCGCGGTGCGCAGACCGGCCTCGAGCCCGGCGATGACGTCGGTGTCCATCCGGTCCCCGACCATCACGGTCGTCTCGGAGTGCGCCTGGAGCCGGTTGAGCGCCGAGCGCATCATCAGCGCGTTGGGCTTGCCGACGAAGTAGGGCTTGCGGTTGGTGGCGGTGCTGACCAGCGCTGCCACCGAGCCGGTCGCCGGGAGCCGGCCCTCGCGGCTGGGTCCGCTGGGGTCGGGGTTGGTGGCGATGAACCGCGCGCCGGCGTCGATGAGCCGGATCGCGCGGGTGATCGCCTCGAAGGAGTAGGTGCGGGTCTCGCCCAGCACGACGTAGTCGGGGTCGCGGTCGGTCAGCACGTAGCCCACCTCGTGCATGGCGGTCGTCAGGCCCGCCTCCCCCACGACGTACGCCGACCCGCCCGGCCGCTGCTCGTCGAGGAACGCCGCGGTCGCCAGCGCGGAGGTCCAGATCCGTTCCTCGGGGACCTCCAGCCCGCTGGCCGAGAGCCGGGCGCACAGGTCGCGCGGGGTGTAGATGGAGTTGTTGGTCAGCACCATGAACTCCAGGCCGGAGTCCTTGAGCGCGTCGAGGAAGTCGGAGGCGCCGTCGATCGGCACCTCCTCGTGGACGAGCACTCCGTCCATGTCGGTCAGCCAGGTCTCCACGGCGGGGCGGTCGCTCATGCCGCTCAGTCTGGCAGGACCAGGACACCGCTCGGCTCCTCCACCGGGTGGCCCGAAGTCGCGGACGCGGAGGCTCCGGTCGCGCCATCATGGTGGCGTCATGCCCTCCCCCCGCCCCCCCCGCCCCCCCCGCACCGCCCGCCGCCGGTACGTCGGGCTGGTCGCCGCCCTGCTCGCGGCGCTCGTGCTCGGCGCGGCACCCTCGGCGGGGACCGCAGGCTCGGGCGGGTCGGTCGGGCCGAGCGCCACCCCGAGCCAGGAGGCCGGTCCGACCCCGACGCCCGCGGCCCGTCGCCGCGGCGGGGTGGTCGTGCTCGGCGACAGCACCCTGATGCGGGCCGCGGACGTGCTGGCCACCCGCCAGCCCGACTGGTGGCTCGACTACTGCCCGGGTCGCCAGCCGGCCGCGCTGCCGCGCCTCCTGCGCCGCCAGCTGCACCGGGTCGACCCCTCGCCGGCGCACGTCGTCGTCGCGCTGGGCACCAACCCGGCCGACCCCGAGGAGTGGACCCGCCGCCGGCTGGTGCGCACGCTCGACCTGCTGCCGGCGACGACGCACGTCCACCTGCTCCAGGTGGTGCGGGTGGGCGCCGGCCGGGTGCAGCGGGGCCTGGACGAGCTGCTGCGTCGCTACGACCGGTGGCACCGGCGGATCGCCCGCACCCGCCCGCGCACCCACCTGGTGCCGTGGCGCACCCAGGTGCTCGCCGACCCGACGCTCGACACCCGCACGGGTCGGTCGTCGCTCATCGAGGACGGCACCCACCAGACCGGCTCGTCCTACCGCCACGCCGTGCCCGGACCCGGGGTCGCGCGGTGGACGGCGCTGCTCGAGCGGTCGGTGGCCCGGGTCGACCCGAGCGCCGTGCGCGCGCTGCCCGCCGCGCCGTACCTGCCGTGGCCCGGGGCCCACCTCGCCGCGCAGCACCCGGTGTCCCTGCCGTACGCCGGGGTGGCGTTCACCCACGACGACCCGGCGACCTGCACCACCCTGCGCCGTCGGCCCTAGCGGAGCCGGCGTAGGACGGTCAGGCGCCGAAGATCATGCAGCTCGACGTCGCGTGCGCCACCAGACGTCCCTGCTCGTCGTGGATCTGGGCCTCGGCCAACGCGGTGCGGCGTCCACGTGAGAGCACCGAGCCGGTCGCCCGGAGCCGGCCGGACTCGACGGTGGCGGGACGGAGGAACTTCACGGTGAGGTCGAGGCTGGTGTACCCCTCCCCCGCCGCGAGCGTGGAGTGCACCGAGCAGCCGGCGGCGGTGTCCAGTAGCGTGGACAGCACGCCACCGTGGACGGTGCCGAGCGGGTTGTAGTGCCGGTGCTCGGGGACCAGGTCGACCCGGATGGAGCCGCGCTCGCCGTCGAAGTCGGACATCCCGATGGTGTCGCTGATCGGGGCGTGCGGCAGGAGCCCGTCGCGCATCGCCATGAGCTGCTCGTAGCCGTCCATGCTCGCGAGGTCGGGCACGTCAGTCGGCTGAGTCTGCGTCATGGACCCAGCATGGGCCGCCGTCCTGAGTCTGTCAACGAGACCCAGCGCACGCTAGCCTGGGTCCATGGCCCCGGACGACCCTCCCGCGCTCGCCTGGTCGACCGACAACTGCCAGGTCGCCCGGGCGATGGCCGTGCTCGGCGAGCGAGGCACCCTGGTCGTGCTGCGCGAGGTGTTCAACGGCGTACGCCGCTTCGACGACGTGCAGCGGCACAGCGGCATGTCGCGCCAGGTGCTCAGCAACCGGCTCGCGCTGCTGGTCGAGCACGACATCCTTCGCCGGGTCCCCTACCAGGTCGACGGGGGGCGCACCCGCCACGAGTACCGCCTCACGCCCAAGGGCTTCGACCTCTACCCCGTGCTCGCCGCGGTCGCCGACTGGGGCGCGCGCTACTACGCCGGCCCCGAGGGTCCGCCGGTGACGCTGGCGCACCGCGACTGCGGCGCCCCCGTGCACTCCGCCCTGGTCTGCGAGGACGGCCATCGCCTCGACGACGCGCGCGACGTCGCGCCCCGCCCGGGCCCCGGCGCCCGGCCCTTCGGCTCGACGCCCGTCCCGAGCGGTTCTCCACAGGTCCAGGACGCGCAGGCGTAGCGACCTCGGGCGCGGGCACGTGTCGGGGACCGTCCCCGACCGACCCGGAGGTCTCCGTGACCGAGCCCGCCCACCTCGTCCCGCCCGCCTCGACCGGCGAGCTGCGCGTCGACCCCGCGCACCTCACCGCGGCCGCCCGGGTGGCCCGCCGCCAGCAGGACCACCTGGCCGAGGTCAAGCAGCACCTCGACACCCACGGCCGCCAGCCCGGCGCCTTCTCCGGGGTCCTCTCGCTCTTCGCCGGGAGCCACGACGACGCCCTGGCCGCCGCAGTGCAGGGCCTGGCCCGCGGCGGCCGGGTGGCGGCGGGTGCGGCCCGCGCGGCCGAGCGGTCGCGCGATGCGCTGCTGGAGCAGGACGGCACCGCCGCGTCCGGTCTCGACGCGGCCTCCCGTCGGGTGCCCGAGGCGCCGGTCCCGAGGGGGGCTCCGGGCTCCCCGGCACGGCCCGGGGACCCCGCGCACCGGTGGGGCCCGGTCGGCAGCCCGGGTGCCCTGGCCGCCGGAGCGGGCGCGCTCGGCCTGCACGCCCTGTGCGGCCCGGCGGGCGCGGAGAAGCGTGACCGCGTCGCCGACGAGCAGGCACGCCGCCGCTCGCGCCGCATCGCCGGCGCCGAGGACGACCACCGGCGCCGGCGCGACCTGCTGGAGACGTCGTACGGCGTGCTCACCGTCGGCGAGGACGCCCGCGACGGCTGGGACTCCCTGCGCGCCTCGGGACGCCACGTCGGCGAGGCGGTCGACGCGTGGGGCGACGCCGTCGACTACGACCGGTTCGCCGACCGTGGCCACCCCGGGCGCGAGCGGGTGCTCGACCGGCTCGGCGCGCTGCCCGGCGGTGCCCGATGACCGTCAGCGAGCTCCACGACGCGGGCGCACCGGTGCGCGGCGGACGTCCGGCCGGGCCGGGCGGCGAGATCGACGCGCTCGCCGACGAGTGCGGCTTCCTGCTCCCGGCGATCGACTGGGCGATCGAGAAGGTGACCGGCACCAGCCTGCTCGCGGAGGTGCTCGAGCTCTGCGCGGGTGACTTCGAGGCGCTGGGATCGGTGCGCGCGGTGTGGGGCCAGGTCGCGGACTCCCTCGACCTGACCGGTGCGAACTACCTCGACCTCGCCGACCACCTGCCCGACGGCTGGACCGGCGAGGGCCGCCGCCGCGCCGTGCGTGAGCTGCGGGTGGTGGGCGTCTGGCACCGCGACCAGAACCGTGCCTCCCGGATGGTCTCCGACCAGCTCGGGCACGTGCTCGAGATCGGCAGGATCGTCGCCGACGTCGTCGCCGGCGCGATCTCGCTGCTCGACGCGCTGCTCACCGAGCTCCTGATCGACGCGGCCGCCGGGCCGATCGGCTGGGCCAAGGGCGTGGTCACCGGACCCGGCATCGCCACGCGCGCCGTCACCCTGGTCCACCGGGTGCTCGAGGCGCTGGGCCGGCTGCGCACCGCCGCAGCCACCGTGTCGGGGGTCGTGCGGCGCGCCCGCGTCGCGCTCCTCGCGCTGGAGGGCACGACCGGCGCCGCGGCGGGCGGTGCCGGCTGGCGGGCCGGCACCCGCACCGACGACACGGCCCGGGCGGCGTTCACGTGAGCGGCCCGCTGCGCGACGACCGCTACGGCGGCACGGAGGCCCAGCGCGCCCTGGCCGAGGCGGAGGAGCACGCGGCGCGCTCCGACACCGAGATAGCGACGGCGCTGCGGGCGCTGCGTGGCCAGGCGGACGCCGTACGCCGCGAGCACGCCGCCTGGCGCGCGGGCGCGGCCGAGCGCGCGCAACGGCGGGCCGAGCTCGCCCGCTCGGGCCGGGTCGGCGCCGACCTGCAGGAGCTCCAGCGCCGGGTCGACGCCGGCACCAGCACGTGGGCGGCGTACGTCGACGGCAGCGACCGGCACCCGGCCGCGGTGCGGGCGCGGGCGGTCGCTGAGCGGACGATCACCGCGTGGCGGGAGCGCCAGGACCCGACGGTCAGGAAGCCCGGGCCGCCCACTCCCGGATCCGGTTGATCCGGGCGTGCAACTGCTCGGCGTTGGCGACCGCCGCCGCCGGGCCGCCGCACTCCTTGCGCAGCGCGGCGTGGGTGATGCCGTGCGCCTGGCCGGTGCGGTGGTGCCACGCGCCGACGAGCCCGTTGAGCTCGCGGCGCAGCAGCGACAGCTGCTCGTGCGTGGTCATCTCCTTGACCCCGTCGGCGGCCCGGTCGCCGCCACCGGCCGACCTGATGGCGTCGCGCGCCCGCTTCTGGGCCTGGGCACGGTCGGCTTGCCGCTGGGACAGCACGGTGCGCATCTGCTCGGCGTCCAGCAGGCCCGGGATGCCGAGGAAGTCCATCTCCTCGTCCGAGCCGACCTTGACCTCGCCCTCGTGGCCGTACTGGTGGCCGTCGTACAACGCGTAGTCGAAGCGGGCCTCCGAGCCGAGGGCCTCGAAGGAGAACTCCTCCTGGTCCGCCTCCGTGGCGCCCTGCTCGGCCTGCTGGAGCAGGTCCTGCTCGGCGGCGAAGATGTCGTCCTCGTCCTGGATCGCGCGGCCGAGCACGTGGTCGCGCTCGACCTCCATCTCGGAGGCGTGGCTGAGCAGCAGCGGCACCGACGGCAGGAAGATCGACGCGGTCTCGCCACGGCTGCGGGCCCGCACGAACCGACCGACGGCCTGGGCGAAGAACAAGGGCGTGGACGTCGTCGTGGCGTAGACCCCGACCGCCAGGCGCGGCACGTCGACGCCCTCGGAGACCATCCGGACCGCGACCATCCAGCGGCCGTCGCCCTCGGAGAACTCGCTGATCCGCTTGGAGGCGGCCTTCTCGTCGCTCAGCACCACGGTGGGCGCCTCGCCGGAGATGGAGCGGAGGATCTTGGCGTAGGCGCGCGCGGAGGTCTGGTCGGTGGCGATGACCAGGCCGCCGGCGTCGGGCACGTGCCGGCGCACCTCCGAAAGCCGCTTGTCTGCGGCGGCGAGCACGGACGGGATCCACGAGCCGGCCGGGTCGAGCGCGGTGCGCAGCGCCTGGTTGGTGAGGTCCTTGGTGAGCGGCTCGCCGAGGGTGGCGGCGACCTCGTCGCCGGCCCGGGTGCGCCAGGTCATCTCGCCGGAGTAGGCGAGGAAGAGCACGGGACGCACGACGTGGTCGGCGAGCGCGCGGCCGTAGCCGTAGGAGTAGTCGGCCACCGAGCGCGGGATGCCGTCGTCGCCAGGTGCGTAGGTGACGAACGGGATCGGGTTGACGTCGGAGCGGAACGGGGTGCCGGTCAGCGCCAGGCGGCGCGCGGCGGGCTCGAAGGCCTCGCGGACGCCCTCGCCCCACGACAGCGCGTCACCGGCGTGGTGCACCTCGTCGAGGATGACGAGGGTCTTGAACCGCTCGGTGCGGATGCGCAGCGCGAGCGGGTTGACCGCGACACCGGCGTACGTCACCGCGACGCCCACGTAGTCGCTGGAGATCTTGCCCTTGCCTGCGGAGTAGGTCGGGTCGATCGGGATGCCGGCGCGGGCGGCCGCCTCGGCCCACTGCGTCTTCAGGTGCTCGGTCGGCGCCACCACGATGACGCGGTCGACGATCCGTCGCCCGATGAGCTCGGAGGCCACCGAGAGCGCGAACGTCGTCTTGCCCGCGCCGGGCGTCGCCACGGCGAGGAAGTCGCGAGGACCCCGGTCGAGGTAGTCGCGCATCGCGGCCGACTGCCACGCACGCAGGGACGTGGCCGTGCCCCAGGCGGCGCGCTCGGGCCAGGCAGGTCCGAGGGCGTTGGTGAGCGGGGCGTCGGGCTGGTCGGCCCCGGTCACCCGTCGGAGCCCTGGCCGCCGCCGTCACCGTCGCCGGAGTCGTCCTTGAAGTCCTCCCAGACCTCCTTGCACTCCGGGCACACTGGGAACTTCTCCGGCGCGCGGCTGGGCACCCACACCTTGCCGCAGAGCGCGACGACCGGCGTGCCCATGACCATCGCCTCGGTGAGCTTGTCCTTCTCGACGTAGTGCGAGAAGCGCTCGTGGTCACCGTCGTCGGTCGGGACCGTGCGCTGGTCCTCGCGGACGTCGAGGTCGGTCGAGAAGCCGATGGTGGTCACGCGTCCCACTGTAGACGCTCCCGGACCCTCCCCCGGGCCCGGTGAGGGTCAGTTCTGCTCGGGGTCGCGCGGCCGCGTGGCGTGCCAGGCGAGGTCGCCGGGCTGACGGCGCAGGACGTCGCGGCGCAGCGTCGAGGTGTCGGCGCGGAAGACGTCGGCGGCCTCGCCGGGCACGACGTACCAGCTGCCCTCGTCGATCTCGGCCTCGAGCTGGCCGGCGCCCCAGCCGGAGTAGCCGGCGAAGATCCGCAGCCGGCCGATCTCGGCGCCGACGACCTCGGGCGGGGCGTCGAGGTCGAGCAGCGCGAGCCCGCCGCCGAGGGTGCGCAGGCCGGGCGTCTCGGCCCCGTCCGCCTCGTCGCCCGGGTCGGAGGACGGCGAGCCGCCCGTGACGGCGCCGGCGCGGCGCCAGACGACCGCGAGGGCGCCGTTGGTCTCGACCGGACCGCCCTCGAAGAGCACCTCGGGTGCGGCCACGACGGTGCCCCACGGGTCGAGCACGTCGGCGACGGGGAGCTCGCCGGGCCGGTTGAGCACGACCCCGAGGGCCCCGTCGTCGTTGACGTCGAGCAGCAGCACGACGGTCTCGTCGAAGTGGGGGTCGACCAGCGCGGGCGTGGCCACCAGGAGGTCTCCTGCGCGCAGGGTGCTCATCGACCCATGATGACCGGCGCCCGAGCGCCGGTCGAGGGGGTTGTGCCGGAGGTCCGCGCGGGACGGGTCAGGCGGCCAGCAGGTTGCGCAGCCGCGACATCAGGTTGCCGCCGCGACCGACGGGCACGAGCACCTCGGTGGTGCCGACGTCCGACGCGAGCCGCTCGCGCGCCTGCTGCTCGAGGCGCGCGCCGATGTGGGCGGCCTCGTCCTGCACGCCGGCGAGTCCGGCCATCACCGCGAGCATCGAGCGCTCCTTGTCGGTGGCCTTGGTCATCGCCCGCGCCATGGCGTCATCGACGGGCTCGTCGCGGTGGACGTCGAGGACCAGGCGTACGCCGGGCATGGCCCGCGCCGTGTCGGCCCACGCCGTCGCGACGGCGCGCGACAGGTCGGTCGGGTCGTCGTGCAGGGCGCGCTCGAGCTGGCCGGCGAGGCGCGAGTGCCAGCGCAGCTGCATCGCCGCCAGCAGGTCGAGCTCGTCGGCGAAGGTCTCGGTCACGCCGGGGAGGTCCATCGGGAGGCGGCCGTCGCGTCGGGTGTCGGCGGCGGCCAGGGCCGTCCGGAGCACCTCGCCGCGGTTCGCGCGGCGGGTCCGGTCGGTGGAGGGAAGAGAATTCCTGGTCATCTCGGTCTCCTAGGTGGGGAGCGCCGCGGCTTCACATACCGCGAGTACGTACTTTCAGTATGGGACCGAACGGCGGTCGGCACACGCACCTGGGGGGTGATCCTGGGCACCACGGGTGTGGGCCTGCTCTCAGGCGGTCCGGGCAGGACCGGGCAGACCGGCACCTGACCTGCAGCGGGGCACCCGGTGGGGTCGTGGCTAGGGTTGTGCGGTGGCCAAGTCGTCGGTGGGCAAGCTCGTGCCCAAGGTCCCCGGAGTGGGCTCCGGGCGCCGCGCGCAGTACTCCGCGTCCACCAAACGCGCTCTGGTCGACGTCGCGGAGGCACTCTTCGCCGAGCAGGGGTACGCCGGCACGTCGCTCGACACCGTCGTCGCCGGCGCCGAGGTGACCAAGGGCGCGCTCTACCACCACTTCAGCGGCAAGCAGGCACTCTTCGAGGCCGTCTTCGAGCGGGTCGAGGGCGACGCCGCGAAACGCATCCAGCAGGCGATGCGCGCCCACAAGGACCCGTGGGCCAAGTCGCTGGCCGGCCTGCGGGCGTTCCTCGAGGTGGTGCGCGAGCCGGCGTACCGGCGGCTGGTGGTGCAGGAGGGCCCGGCCGTCCTGGGCTACGAGCGGTTCCGGGAGCAGGAGGAGCGCTCGACCTTCGCCAACGTGCTCGAGATCGTGCAGTCGGTCCTCTCGGCCGGTACCTGGCAGCTCGACGAGGAGATGGAGCACACCTTCGCCCGCATCTTCTTCGGCGCCCTGTCCACCGCCGGCGAGACCGTCACCACCGCCGACGACCCGATCCTCGCCGCCCAGCGCGTCGAGACCGCGATCGGCTTCATGCTCTCGGGCTTCCAG
The DNA here is from genome assembly GCA_002729525.1 of Nocardioides sp. Classification (GTDB taxonomy): domain Bacteria; phylum Actinomycetota; class Actinomycetes; order Propionibacteriales; family Nocardioidaceae; genus Nocardioides. The sequence goes on along the minus strand of PBYI01000046.1, from coordinate 52,999 downwards.
ATGCTCGTCGAGCACGGCGCGGACCTGCCCGATGCGCTCAACGACCCCGGGCTGCTGCTGCAGCGACCTGACTGACCCGAGTGAGCCGAGTGACCCGGCTGCCCTGACCGGCTGCGGCGGTCGCTACCTCCTGGTCAGCGTGACGTCGCCGCCGTCGCGGGGCACCAGCGCGATCCACGTCCGCCCGGCCGGTACGTCGACGCGGGTGCCGTCGGACTCCAGGTAGACCGGCGCGTCCAGGCCGGCCTTGCTCCAGCGCAACGGCACCGCGCGCCCGCCGTGCAGGAGCGTCCCGCGCCCGCGGCCGTCGAGCACGGTCTCGGGCACCGGGTTGCCGGCCGGGTCCTTGTACCCCGCGTCGCGGGTGCGCACCCGCAGCACCAGCACGCTGTCGGCCGGGAACTGCTCGTCCGCGGCGGCGTGGGAGTCGGTGTCGACGTACTGCTCGCTCGCGGCGTCGTACGAGAACGACGTCGTGTGCGCGGCCGAGAAGCGCGCGTCGACACCGACGGCCGGTCGCCCCCCGGGCAGGTCCTCGACCGAGCCGAAGTCGAGATAGTCCGGCGGGCGCACCGCGTCTCCGCGCAGGGCGGCGCCGGCCTCGTCGAGGTCGACCATCAGGTTGTACGGCGCGCTCCGGCCGGCGTCGCGGGCGAACCCCGGCGAGCCCTCGGTCACCAGGTCGATCCCGCCTTCGGCCAGCCGCCGGAGCGTCACCGGCGCTCCCCCGCTGGTCACCAGCACGCCATCGGCCGGTCCGGCGACGCCGAGGTCGGTCGCGCGCACCGAGCGCACCGGGCCGACGACCCCCGGCCTGGCCCCGCTGTAGAAGAACGCCGCGAGCCGGGTGATGCCGCCCTCGACGAGCTCCTCGACCACCAGGTCGGCACCGTCGAGCCCCCGCTGCGGCTCCGAGGAGGAGGTGTTGTCGATCTTGACCACCAGCACCGGCTGGCGGCGTACGGAGGTGCCGTCCTCGACCGGCAGACCGGTCAGCGGCCAGGTGTCGAGCGCGCCCGACACCGACTCCTCCGCCACCCCGTCGGGCAGGGCCGTGCCGTCGTCGCCGCCTCCGCAGCCGGCGAGCCCGGCGCTGCCGATCAGCAGCGCAGCGACCAGCAGGCGTCGCGAGCGGGTGCGGCGGGCGTGGGGGGTCACGCCGTCCAGTGTCCGGTGCCCGGGAACGACGACGGCGGACCGCCGGCGCGTGTCGCGCCGAGGGTCCGCCGTGCGGGGGCCCGGTGGGCCGTGGCCGGGTGCGTCAGACGAGCGTCGAGCCGCCGTCGACGTACAGCGTCTGGCCGGTGATGTAGCTCGACTCGTCGGAGCACAGGAACGCCGCGGCCGCCGCGATGTCCTCGGGGAAGCCGACCCGCTTGACCGGGTTGTGCTCGGCGTTGAGCTCGCGGAACTTGTCGACGTCCATCTTGAGCCGGGCGGCGGTCGCGTCGGTCATCTCGGTGGCGATGAAGCCGGGCGCGATGGCGTTGACGTTGATGCCGTAGGGGCCGAGCTCGATGCCGAGCGTGCGGACGAAGCCCTGGATGCCCATCTTGGCCGCGGAGTAGTTGGCCTGGCCGCGGTTGCCGAGCGCGGAGACGCTGGACAGGCACAGCACCTTGCCGAGCTTCTGCTCGGTGAAGTGCTTCTGGGCGGCCTTGGTCATGTTGAACGCACCCTTGAGGTGGACGCCCATGACGAGGTCCCAGTCCTGCTCGGTCATCTTGAACAGCAGGTTGTCGCGGGTGATGCCGGCATTGTTGACCAGCACGTGCACCCCGCCCAGCTCGCTGACGGTGCGCTCCACGGCGGCGGTCGCGGCCTCGCCGTCGGAGACGTCGCAACCGATGCCGGTGTGCTTCTGACCGTCGCCGGTCGGCAGCTTCGCCGCGGCCTCGGCGGCGGCGGTCTCGTCGAGGTCGACGACCGCGATCGACGCGCCCTCCTCGGCGAAGCGGGTGGCGATGCCGAAGCCGATGCCCCGCGCGCCGCCGGTGATGATCGCGACCCGTCCCTCGTAACGACCCATGTGCTCCTGACTCCTCTGTCCGGTTGGCGGTGTGTCCCAGGTGACACTAGCCCCCACCGGACCCTGCCCGAACGGGCGTCCGGTCACCCCCGGCGCGACGTACGTCACACCGGGGGTGGCCCGGCGGGTCGAGCGGGTCCTACGGGCGGGTGACCACCGCGAGCGCGCCGATGGCGACGGGCTTCTTCGTGGTCGTCACGATCCGCACCCGGCCGGTGAGCGGCTTGCCGTTGCGGCGCAGCGTCACGAGCACGTTGGAGCCCTTCTTGCCGGCCAGCGAGCGCCGGGCGACGAGCTTCTTGCCGACGAAGACCTTGACCTTGCCGGACTTCTGGTTGCGCGCGACCAGGAGCGCCAGGCCGCGGGCCTCACGCACCCGGGTCACCAGCACGGCACCCTTGGCGTTGGTGCGCACGACGGAGCCGCCGTACGCCCGCTTGACGGCCTTGCGCGACCACGCGCGGCCCTTGGCCTTCAGCACGGTGGAGTCGCGCGGCACGGTGAAGACCCGCGACGCCGGCGTGCGGTCGATGTTGCCCGCCTCGTCGACCGCGCTCACCCGCAGACGGTGGGTGCCGGCCGACAGGTCGCGCAGGCGCAGCACCCGCAGGCAGGACGACACGGTGCCGTCGAGCGAGCAGTAGAACGTCGAGCCGGCCTCGTCGGAGCGGAACGCGAACGTCGTGCGGTCGCGCTTGAGGATGCTGCCCTGGTCGGGGCCGACGATGATCGACGTCACCGGCGCGCGGGTGTCGCCCGGCGGCTCCTCACCGCCGTCGGAGTCCACGACCAGCGCGGTGGTGCCCGCGCTGGAGCCCGTGTAGCGACCGCCGACGACGACCGAGACGTCGTACGTCCCGGGCGCCAGGTCGGCGGTGCAGCTCGCCGCGCCGCCGCTGCTCACCGTGGCGGCGCACAGGTCGGTCGTGCCGTCGCGGAAGGTTGCGGTCGCCGTGGTCAGGTCACCGGGCGAGCCGTCGGCGCCCTCGGCGACGCTGGCCGACAGGGTCACCTCGACGGTGCCGTCGGACGGCGCCGTGGCCGAGGTGTCACCGGTGTACGTCGCGCTCGCCGACTCCGCCGCGACCGCGACGGTGAAGGCGACCTGCTCGGTGGTGGTGCCGTCGGTGACGTCGACGGTCACCGGGTAGCTGCCCGGGTCGACGTCGGCGGTGCCGCCGAGCACGAACTCCGTCGTGCCCGGACGCTCGGAGGTGGCACTGGTGGTGCCGCGGGTGAGCGTCAGGCCGTCGGGCAGGCCGGAGGCGTTCGCCGTGATGGCGTCACCGTCCACCAGCCCGGACGACGCCGAGATCGTGCCGGTCGGCACGGCGTCGGAGTAGTCGACGTCGACCGTGGCGGGCAGGTCGTCGCTGACCTCGAGGCCGACGGCGTTCTCGGAGGTGATGGTGAACGGGGCGTCGTTGACGTCGTAGAAGATGTTGTCGACCGCCTCGATCATGATCCGGGCCTCGGTGGAGGCCAGGTCGGGCAGCACGACGTCCTCGGAGCCGTCGTTGGCGGTGGTCTCGGTGAGCACCGTGTCGAAGGTCTGCCCGCCGTCGAGCGACAGCGAGATCTTCACCTCGTCGGCCAGGCCGAGGGTGTCGGTGAGCGCGGTGTCCCACTCGACGGTCTGCGTCGAGCCGCCGGCGTAGGTCTCGCCGGAGGCCTGACTGGTGACCAGGAACGGACCGGCGAGCTTGTTGACGCCGAGCGTCACCTCGTCGTACGACGTGCCGCCACCGCCGGGCTGCTGGTCGCGCGCGGTGAGGCGGAACGTCAGCGAGCCGTCGGCGTTGCCGGCGAACAGGTCGCCCAGGTAGGCCGGCGTGGGCAGGAACTCGGAGTAGCAGTCGAGCACCGGGCCGTTCGGCAGCGAGTCGGTCGCGGTCGAGACCGGGCAGGAGCCGGTGTCGGCGTTGGTCGCGCCGGCGAGGACCTGGTCGAGGTCGGGGAAGCGGCGCTCCGGGCTGGAGGTCGCGAGGTTCTGGCCGGGCGAGTTGTAGAGCAGGCTGTCGTCGAGCGACACGTCGGCGTAGGTGCCGAAGACCCGGAAGAGCGGCCCGCTGGACTTGGCATTGCTGACCAGCGGGAGGCCGATCAGGCCGCCGGCGTCGACCTGCTCCCACAGGTAGACCAGCGGGTCGTCGTCGGCGTCGGTGGCCGAGCCGCTGAGGGTGAACGGCGTCTGGACCGGGATCGTGACGTCGTCGAGCGCGGTGACGGTCGGGTTGTGGTTGGCCGTCGCCTCCGCGGTGAAGCCGCCGTGGGTGGTCGCACCGCCCTTGTCGATGTCGTTGCCGGTGCCGGTCACGTCACCGGAGACGGGCACGACCACGGGGTTGGGCACGTTGGTCGACGCCTTCGCCCCGGACCAGGTGATGTTGAAGCCGCGGTCGTCGAACGACCCGGAGCCGAAGAAGGCACTCACCGTCGCGGTGCCGCCGAGCACCGTCTCGACGGCCGCCTTGACGCCGGCCGCGGTGTAGTTGGTGCCACGGACGATCGGGACGGTCGCAATCCCGTCGAAGGTCAGGGTGAAGGAGTCGGTGCCGTCGAAGTTGCGCAGGCCGACCGCCTGGACCTCGTTGAGCGACGCCGGCCCGCCCTCGACGTACGCGAACACCTCGTCCTGGGTGGCGAAGCTGAAGTAGGGGTCGGTGTGCGGCTGGAGGTCGTCGGTGGCGCAGATGCCGGCGTACGCCATCACCGACGAGCCGGAGCCCGGCTCGACCGCGGTGTCGGCGTTGCGGTTGGTGGCACCGCACTCGTTCGGAGAGGTGAAGGTGTGGTTGCCGGCGAACTGGTGACCGATCTCGTGGGCGACGTAGTCGATCGCCATGAAGTCACCGACCGGGAAGGGCAGGCCGGTGCAGCCCCGCGCCTTGTTCTGCTTACCGACGACACCGAGCTGGGCGATGCCGCCGCCGTTGATGCCGAGCGCGAGGTGGCCGACGTCGTAGTTCTGCGCCCCCGCGAGCAGCCCGATGACCAGACGCTGGCGGGTGAGCAGCGTGCCGGTGCAGCCCGCGTCAAGCTGACCGGCGGAGAAGCAGCCCTCGAGGCCGCACGGGCCGTTGGCACCCTGCGACTTGGCGAGGTTGTTGAGGTTGAGCGCGTCAGTGCCGTTGATCAGCACCAGCTCGATGCCCATGTCGGCGTTGTAGATCTGGTCGACGCGATTGATCATCGTCACCTTCGCCGCGAGCACCGCGGCGTTGGAGGCGGCGTCCTGGGTGCCGTCGTTGAGGCCCGGCGCGACGTACTCCGCGTACGCCGGGTCGGTGAGCAGCGCGAGTCGGTAGCTGCGCTGGGTCACCACGCCGCCCGCCTCGGAGCCGCGGGACCCGTCGACCTCCGGCACGGCGGCGTTCTCGAGCTCGTCGAAGTTGGGCTCGACCAGCGGCTGCTGACGCTCGGGCAGGTCCTCGCCGAAGTAGGAGAGGTAGAGGGTGTCGTCGTCGGCCTCGCCGACCACGGACGGGTCGACGTACCAGGACGGGTGGTCGCCGCGGACCGCGGCGTGGAAGCCCTGCGGCGTGACGTCGAGCCGGATGCTGTCGGTGGCGTCGCCGACGGCGTTACCGGCGTAGGTGCGGATGTCGGGGTACTTCGCCTGGAGCTCGGACTCCATCACCGGCGACTCGACGACTGCGAAGGTCACCAGCTCGCCGGTGGGCGCGGGCACGACGACCTCGACGGCCTGGCGGGCGGCGCCGCGCGAGCCGGCCAGCGGGGCGGCCGCGAGCTGGTCGCGCAGGTCGGCGGCGTCGAGGGTGTAGCCGCGGTAGGCCTCGGGCCGCACGGTCACCGGAGCGGCGGTGGTGCCACGGCGGGGCCTGGCCGCGCTCGGGGTCCAGAGGGCGTCGACCGGGGTGTCGGTGGTGGGGGCGACCGGGTCCGGTGCCGCCTGCGGCGTGGCCGCCTGGGCGACGCCGAGCGGTGCGAGGACCCCGGCGGCGAGCACCAGGGCGAGCGATGACGTGAGGCGGCGCTGGGGGCGCGGTACGCGAAGCACGGCTGAGTGGACCACGCAGCGACGCCGGTGCGCAGCGGAACGAGCCACGAAATGGCCCGATCGGGCCACGGTTCGCAGCCGGAGGGCCCGGCTCAGCCCGCCGGAGGCACCAGGACCTCCCGCAGCCGGGCGGCGTGCTCGGCGGCCTCGCCGTCGGCGTACCGGGTGCGGGGCCAGAAGAAGCCGCGCAGACCGTCGCCCTTGGTGCGCGGCACGACGTGGCAGTGCAGGTGCGGGACGGACTGGCTGACGGTGTTGTTCATCGCCACGAACGACCCCTGGGCGCCGAGCCCGTCCTTCACCGCGACGGCGAGCCGCTGGGCCGCGTCGAGGAACGGGTCGCGCAGCGCCGCCGGGAGGTCGGGCAGGGTCTCGTGGTGCTCGCGCGGCACGAGGAGCACGTGGCCGCGGAGGACGGGTCGGGTGTCGAGGAAGCCGAGCAGGTCGGGCTCGTCGAGGACGACGTGCGCCTCGGCCTCGCCGGCGACGATCGCGCAGAACACGCAGGGCTTGGCCATGCGCGCAGCGTCTCAGGCCGCCGGGTGCGGGTGGTCGACGGCGTCGAGGCCGAGCCGGGCCGCGAGCGCGTCGACCTCCTCGCGCACCCGCCCCTCGAGCGAGGGGACGTCGGCCGCCCACGGCTCGTCGAGGTGGACGGCGTGCAGCAGGAGCTCACCGGACTCGTGGTCGGCGGTGGCGTCGACCTTCCCCACCAGGTCGTGCGCGGCGAGCACCGGGAGCGCGTAGTAGCCCCAGCGTCGCTGCGCGGCGGGCTTGTACATCTCGAGCGTGTAGTCGAAGCCGAGGAGGTCGGTCATCCGCTTGCGGTGGTGCACGAGCGGGTCGAACGGCGCGAGCAGCACCACCCGGGTGCCGTCGTCGCCGGGCGCTGCGGCCGGCTCGTCGAGGACGGCCAGTGCGGCGGGGTCGACCCGCCAGCGCCCGCGCAGCCCCGCGACGGTCGCGGGCTCCCCCGCCTCGCCGGCCCCGACCGGCTCGCCCTGCTGCCCGACCCACCCCGCGCGCGCGACGCCGTACGACGCCAGCCGCCGGCGGTCCTGCTCGGCGAGCGCCTCGGCCAGCGGTGGCGCGGGCTCGTCGGGGTAGACGCGTTCGGCCAGGTCGTAGTGGGTCTCGCCGCCGAAGCCCTCCCAGCTGCCGAGCACCGCGACCTCGCCGCGGGCCACGAGCTGGGCGACGAGCATCCGGAGGTTCTTGCCGTCGTTCCAGCCCGACGAGCGCCACGGCTCGGTGCAGGTGTCGGGCAGCGCGGTCATCGGCAGCGCGCCCTCGCGGCGCAGCTCGTCGAGCACGTCGCGGCGGGCGGCGTCGTTGGCCTCGACCCAGGCGACGAGGGTGCGGTGCCAGTCCTTCATCGGGGCGCCCTCGTTCGGCCAGGCCTCCTGCTGGGCGCGGAAGAGCACGGCGTCCGCGACCGGGCGCAGCGCACCGGCGAGCAGGACGAGATGCAGCCGCTCCACGGCGTCGTCGAGCGCGGGCGGGCGGTGCGCGTCGCCGAGCCGGCTCCACAGCACCAGGTCGGCAGCCCGCGCCACGGCCCGGGTGCGATCGGTGGGCAGGCCGGTCAGGTGGTGCGCGACGTCGAGGAGGTCGGCGCCGGCCGTGCCGGCGGTGTCGAGACCGGCGTCGAGACCGGCGGCGCGGACGGCGACGCGGCGGGCGTCGTCGACGGTCAGCTCGAGCGGGGGCACGTGCTCACCCTGGCACGCGATCCGGACGCCGATCGTCCGCAACCCGCTCTAGCGTGCTGCCCATGGCGACCTCCCCGACCGAGATCCTGCTCCTCCACCACGCCCAGGGCCGCACCGACGGCGTGCTCGCCCTCGCCGAACGCTTCCGCGAGGAAGGGCACGTGGTGCACGTCCCCGACCAGTACGACGGTCACGTGTTCGCCACTCTCGACGAGGGCATCGGCTACGCGGAGGAGGTCGGCTTCCAGACGCTCCTCGACCGCGGCGTCGGGGCCGCCGAGGGCCTGCCGGCCGCGCTGACGTACGTCGGCATCTCCCTCGGCGTGATGCCGGCCCAGGCGCTCGCGCAGAACCGGGCCGGCGCCCGCGGTGCCGTGCTGCTGGAGTCGTGCGTGCCCGCTGAGGAGTTCGGCGCCTGGCCCGACGCGGTGCCGCTGCAGGTGCACGGCATGGCCGACGACCCGGTGTTCGCCGGCGAGGGCGACCTGGACGCCGCCCGCGCCCTGGTGGCGGCCGTGCCCGACGGCGAGCTCGTCGTGCACCCCGGCGCGGTGCACCTGTTCAGCGACCGCACGCTGGCGACGTACGACGAGAGCGCGACGGAGCGGATGCTCCAGACGCTGCTGCCGTTCCTCGCCCGGCTCTGAGGGGCGCGTCCGGCGCGACTACTGCGGGCAGCCGCCGGACTCGGCGCTCTCCTGCACCGTCGTCGGCGCGGTGTCGTAGGTCTCCGCGCTGGGCTCCTCGGGTGCCGTGGCGGCGCCGCCGTCGGACGCCGGGGACACCGAGGACGACGAGGACCGGTCCCGGGACGAGTCGTCGCCGCAGGCGCTCAGCAGCGGCGGGGCGAGCAGGAGGACCGGGGCCAGGCGGGAGCCGTGCATGCCCGCGACCCTCGTGGCGTGGTGCCGCTACTGGGTGGCAGCGAACTTCTCCACCGACTCCCGCCGCCCCGAGACGATCACGACGTCGCCGGACTCCACGACCGTCTCGGCGGTGGCGTAGGTGAACTCCTGTCCGGGTCGCTTCACGCCGACCACCGTCACACCGAACTGCTTGCGGACGTCGGAGTCGGCCAGCGTCACGCCGAGCATGCAGCGCACCGGGCGGGTCTTGGCGAAGGCGTAGCCGTCGTCGAGCTCGATGTAGTCCAGCATCCGGCCGCGCACCAGGTGCGCCACCCGGCGTCCCATGTCGTGCTCGGGGCGCACCACGTGGTGGACGCCGATCTGGGTGAGGATCCGGGCGTGGGCCTGGCTGATGGCCTTCGACCACACCTCCTCCACGCCGAGCGCCAGCGCGACCGACGCGGACAGGATGCTGGCCTCGAGGTCGTTGCCGACGCCGACGACGGCGCGCCGGAACTCGCCCACCCCGAGCTGGCGCATGGCCTCCTCGTTGGTGGAGTCGGCCTCGACGACGTGGGTCAGCCGGCCGGCCAGGCCCTGCACGACCCCGCCGTCGGAGTCGATGCCGAGCACCTCGACGCCCTCGGCGACGAGCTCCAGCGCCAGCGACTTGCCGAACCGGCCGAGGCCGATCACGACCACGCCGCCGGGGTCGATGTGGTGGTGCCTACCCAATGATCGGCCGTCCTTCCGGGTACTGGTAGAGCCGCTGCCGCTCGCGGAGCGCGAGTGCCGACACCAGGGTGATGGGTCCGAGCCGACCGATGAACATCAGGGAGACCAGCACCAGGTGGGCCGGCGTGCCGAGGTCGGCGGTGATGCCGGTCGACAGGCCGACCGTCGCGAAGGCCGAGACGACCTCGAACAGCACCTGGTGCGTCGTGAGCCCGGTGATCTCCACCAGCGCGACCGTCGCGGTCACCACCGCACCGACCGACAGCAGCGCGACGGTGAGGGCCTGGCGCGCGACCCGGTCGGAGATCCGGCGGCCGAAGGCGTGCACGTCGCGCTCGCCGCGGACCTCGGTCCAGATGACGTAGAAGAGCACGAGGAACGTGGTCACCTTGATGCCGCCGGCGGTGCCCGCCGAGCCGCCGCCGATGAACATGAGCACCATCGTGCCGAGCAGGGTGCCCTCGTTCATCATCCCGTAGTCGAGGCTGTTGAAGCCGGCCGTGCGCGGCATGACGGCCTGGAAGAAGCCCGCGAGCACGCGGCCCGGTGGGCTCAGCGCACCGAGGGTGTCGGGGTTGCGCCACTCGTTGGCGGTGACGAACGCGGTGCCGAGCACCAGGAGCGCCACGGTGGCGTAGACCGTCATCCGGGTGTGCAGGGACCAGCGCCGCGGACGCCCGAGCTGGCGGCGCAGCTCGAGCAGCACCGGGAAGCCGAGGCCGCCGACGATGACGGCGACGGCGATCGGCAGACAGATCCAGGGGTCGGTCACGAAGCGGGTGAGGCTGTCCGACCAGAGCGCGAAGCCCGCGTTGTTGAACGCCGAGACGCTGTGGAAGACGCCGAGGTAGACCGCGCGGCCCAGCCCTTCGTCGTACCCCAGCCAGAACCGGAGGGTCAGCAGCACCGCGACCACGGCCTCGACGACCAGCGTGGTGCGGGCGACGCCGAGGAGCACCGAGCGCACGTCGCCCAGGCCGAGCGACTTGGTCTCGGCGGCGGCGGTGAGGCGGCTGCGCAGGCCGAGGCGGCGCGAGACCAGCAGGCCGAGCAGCGAGGCGAGGGTCATCGTGCCGAAGCCGCCGACCTGGATCAGCAGGAGGATCACGCCCTGCCCGAACCCCGACCAGTAGCCGGCCGTGTCGACGACGGTCAGGCCGGTCACGCAGACCGCGCTGGTCGCGGTGAACAGGGCCGTGACGAAGCCGGGACCACCGTCCGCGCGGGTGCTCATCGGCAGCAGGAGCAGCAGCGTGCCGACCGCGACCGCGCCGCCGAAGCCGAGCACGACGAGCTGCGCGGGGTGGCGCAGGAACGGGAGCGGGCGGCGCGGCACACCGGCGAAGGTACGCCTGGACGCATCCGGTCCTGCCCGAGGATGCCCGGACCTCCCAGGAATGGTCCGCGGAGGCCGCCGGACCACTAGCATGTGGCCCGGGTGTCACCACACCCGTCACGCACGAAGGAGTCACCCACCCCCGTGGCCACGCACGTCCCGCCCCAGCCGCGCCGCCGGCTGCGCGACCTCCCCTGCTTCGGGGACGACGGGATGCTGCGCCGCGAGCACCGACGGATGCTCGGCGGGTTCCTCGTGATCTGCACCGTCATGGCCATGGTGGTGATGACCGGCTACCGCAGCGACGCCGTCCGTGGCTGGGTCCGCGAGCACGGGTCGCCCGGCATGTCGATCGGCCGCGCGATGGGTCTCATCGGTGACTCGGTGGAGCCGAGGGAGGCACCCGCCGGTGTCGCGACCATGGCGGACGCCGTCGCCCCCGCGCCCGTGCTCGGCAGTCCGCAGCTCGGCGGGGCGCAGGCCACGCCGTACGCCGCCCCGTCGACCTCGCTGCCCACGACCGCCACCGACGCGACGCCCGCAGCGACGGCCGCCGTGACGCAGGGCATGCGCGGTTCCGCCGCGGCGTCGACCCCCGCGGTCGCCCGAGGCGAGCGGGGCTCGAAGGCGTCGAAGGGCTCGAAGGGCTCGAAGGGCTCGACCGCCTCGGGCTCGACCGCCTCGGGCACGACCGGGACCGGCACCAGCACCGGCACCACGACCGGGTCGACCACCGGCCAGACCGCCAGCGGCAACGCCGGCACCGGGCAGGGCAACGGGCACGGCCAGGGCAAGGGCCGGGGCGCCGAGCAGGGCCGCGGACACACCGCCTCGACCAGCACGTCCGGCTCGCGCGGCAGCAGCCAGAGCACCGGCAAGGACACCGGCAAGGGCACCGGCAACGGCACCCAGGGCGCGAGCCGTGGCAACAGCGCCGGCAAGGGTGCGAGCGGCCAGGCCAAGAGCAGCTCGTCGAAGGGCGGCTCGTCGAAGGGCGGCTCGTCGAAGAACGCGACCCGTGGCAACAGCGCCGGCAAGGGCAACAAGGGCAACGGCAAGGGTGCGGCGTCCTCGGGCACCTCGCAGGGCTCCAGCGCGTCGGCGGGCAAGGGCAAGGGCAAGGGCAACGCGAACGCCGCTGCTGCCGGCGCGAAGGGCAACGGCGGCAACAATGGCAAGGGCAAGGGCGACGCCGCGTCCTGAGCGCGCCCGGCGCCTCAGCGCGCGGGCTTGACCTCGGTGCCCTCGAGCACGGGGTCGACCAGGATCTTGGCGTGCTGCTCGGGGTCGGCGAGCACGTCGAACGCGCCAGCGACGCCGTCGAAGCCGACCCGTCCGGTGAGCAGCGGCGCGAGGTCGACCCGCTCGCCGGCGAGCGCGTGCAGCGAGTCGTGGAACTCCAGGGGCGTGTAGCCGAAGACGAACCGCAGGTCGGTCTCCTTGTTGATGCCCATCGACGGGCGGATGGTGTCGTCGCCCATGCAGACGCCGACGACGACGACGCGGGAGTAGAGCGGGGCGGCCGACATGACCTGGTCGATCATCCCGGGGTTGCCGACGCACTCGAAGACGACCGGCCGTTTGGGCGCGGTGGCCCCGACCCGGTCGAGCAGGCGCCAGGTGTGCTGCCACGGGGTGGGGAGCCGACGCAGGCCGCTCATGGCGGCGAGGCCGGCACGGAAGGGGCCGGTGAGCTCGGTGTAGTGGCCGTGGTCGCCGGCGCTCGCGAAGGGCGACTCCTCGCGGGGGTCGACGACGGTGTCCGCACCGAGCGCCGTGGCCAGCGCCCGCCGGCCGGCGGAGGGGTCGCTGGCGATGACCGTCCGCACGCCGCGGGCCTTGAGCACCGCGATCACGGCGAGCCCGACGGGGCCGCAGCCGACGACGACCGCGACGTCACCCTTGGCGACCTCGCCGCGGTTGACGGCGTGCCAGGCGACGGCCAGCGGCTCGGTGAGCGCGGCCAGGTCGAGGTCGAGGCCGTCGGGGACGGGCATCGCGAAGGCGGCCTCGACGAGCACCTGCTCGGCGTACCCGCCCGGGGCCTTGGCGCTGAGCCCGGTGGCCTGCACCTGGCCGTCGACGCGCACCAGCGGCAGCGCGACGACGGGGGTGCCGACGTCGATGCGGCGGGCGAGGCGCCCCTTGCCCTGCTCGGCGACGGTGCCGACGAACTCGTGGCCCATCACGACCTGCTGGTCGGTGCGCATGTAGTCGTCGTACCCGACCTCGGTGACGAGATCGGCGACGGCGTCGGCGTGGTGGCGGGTGTGCAGGTCGGACCCGCAGATGCCGCAGCGGACGACGTCGAGCAGCAGCTGCCCCTCGCCCGGCCGGGGCTCGGGGACCTCGTGGACGGCGAGCTCGCGCTCCTGGCAGACGACGGCCTTCACAGCACCGCAGCGTGCCACAGGTCACACGCCGACGCGCCAGTTAGGGTCACGCCCGTGCGCAACCTCGAGCAGGACCACTCCTCCCGCCTCTTCCGCGCCGCGGCCGACGCCGACCGCGGCAGCACGCTCGACGCCGACTACCTCGAGCGGTGGCTGCTGGCCGACGAGCAGAAGAGCAAGGGCCAGCGCACCGAGATGAGCTTCGAGCAGTACCTCGGCCCCGACCACGTCCGGCACTACTTCCACTACATCAACCCGTTCCGCTACCCCGACTGGTTCGGCGGGCGACTGAAGGGCCTCACGCAGGCGTCGCTGGAGCGCGACCGCGCGGTGCTCGAACGCCTCGGGCTGGAGGCGGTCGGACCGAACGGCAACGTGCTCGACCTGGAGAACATCGCCCGGTACAACGCCCAGGACTACCGCCTGATGCGCTTCTACCCGATGCCGCGCCGGATGCAGGTGGAGACGGTGCTCGACTTCGGCGCCGGGCACGGCCGCCAGGCCAACCTGCTGTTCCGCGAAGGCGCCGACCCCGTGCGACTGATCGCGATCGACGCCATCGAGGCGTCGTACCTCACCCAGCGCGCCTACTACACCGGCCTCGGCCTGGACCTCGCGGAGTACGTCGAGGCGCGCGACGCCGGCGAGGACTTCGACGTCGCGTCGCTGCTCGACTCCCACGACGTCGTGCACCTGCCGACGTGGCGCTTCGACCTGGTGCCCGACGACTCCGTCGACCTGCTCTGCACCGTGCAGGTGCTCAAGGAGCTGCCCCGCGAGCTGGTGCCGTGGGCCATCGGCCACTTCGCCCGCGTCGTGCACCCGGGCGGCGCGCTCTACGTGCGCGACCACCCGCAGGACCACCGCCCCAACCAGATGCCGGTCGAGGAGCTGCTGGCCGCGGCCGGCTTCGTGCTGGAGTTCGCGCCGCAGGTCGCCGACCGGCGCGACATCCACGGGGTGCCGCGGATCTACCGCCGCCTCGACCCGGGGCTGCTCTACCGGCCGCCCACGCCCTGGAAGCGCGGGTAGGACGCGTCAGCCGCGCCTGCTCGCCCGGACAGCGGACCGCACGGTCCCGTCGAAGTACGACGACAGCCGCCGCGCGGTGCGCTCGCCGACGTGGATCTGGTCCCAGTAGGTCGGGACACCGTCGTACCGGCCGTGGCAGACCTTCCGGTCGCACAGCGCTGTGGCGGGGCGGATCAGCGGGCGGGTGCGGCTGAGGTAGGAGCGCATCCGGCGGGCGGTGGCGAGGTTGGTCCTCTCGTCCTTGAGGATCGCCCGGCGGGGCAGGTCGCACTCGAACTCGCCGAGGTCGCACTCGGGTGAGTCGTTGTAGACCATCGGCATCGGGGCGACGACGTCGGTGGGGATCTGCCACTTCCCGAGGCGCTTGAAGACCTTCTCGGTGCGGCCCTGGCTGAGCTCGGCGTTGAGCTGGATGTAGGGCCGGACCCAGCCGGGGTACTTCTCGTCGAGCTCGTCCTCCGGCGCGACGGCGTTGTGGTAGAGCTCCCACGCCACGCCGAGGACCACCCGGAAGTCGTGACCTCGCTTCTTCTTGCGGTGCAGGAGGTCGAGCACCTTGTTGCCGAACTGCTGGCAGGCGTTGGCGTCCTTCCAGGCCCGGCTGCGGGGCGGGGTGTACATCGGCGGGCACGAGCCCTGGAAGAACAGCACCAGGTTGACCCGCTTGCCGCGGGTGGCGCGCTTGATCGCAGGCACCATCTGCCAGGCGTGGGAGTCGCCCCACACGACGATGGTCGGCGCCTTCTTCCGCCTCTTGGTGATCCGGCACTGCTGCGGCTTCATCTGGCCGGCGGCGTCGTAGCAGCGGCGCGGCATCTTCGGGAAGTCCGGGTCGCGGTAGAACTGCGCGAGCGGGTCCCCCTTGGCCTGGTCGTCGGTGGAGTCGTCGGTCGTGCCGGTGCCGTCGGGGTCGGGAGCGGGCTCCTCGGACGGGTCCGGGTCCGGCTGGGGCTCGGGGTCCGGCTCCGGGTCGGGCTCCGGGTCGGGCTCCGGGTCGGGCTCCGGGTCGGGGAGGCAGAGCTCCGGGATGACCAGGCACGACGTGGGCTCGGACGAGACGGAGGGCGCCGGCTGCGTGGAGTCGGCGGAGGCCTGGGGGGCGGTCGCGAGGCCGGCGGTGAGCATGCCGAGGAGCACGGCGAGGACGCACGCGGGCGCGACGGCCGCGTGCAGTCGGGGGTGCGGTCGGGGGCGCCGGCGTGCGAGCGGGGAGCACGAACGCATGCGGGGACTGTAGGTCACGTTCACCTCCACGCGTTGCTGAACGAGCGACGTCGCCCCGGGGTCACGGGCAGCGCTCGGGCCGCGGTGTCGTGTCGCCGGGAGGCGCGCACGGGCCGTAGGGTCAGGGCCCGTGCGGCAGGACACGGGTGCAGACGGTTGCGCGACCGATCTCCCGCTCGTGGTCGACCTCGACGGCAGCCTGCTGCGCGGCGACCTCCTGCACGAGACCGCCACCCGCCACCTGCTGGCGGCGCCGCTGACCGCCGGCCCCGACCTCCTGCGCTGGACGGTGGCCGGTCCGGCACGGTTGAAGACCGAGCTGGCCGTGCGCACCGACCTGGACGTCACCGCGCTGCCCTACCACCGCGAGGTGCTGGCCTGGGTGCGCGCGGAGCAGGCCCGTGGCCGCGAGGTGGTGCTGGCCAGCGCCAGCCACGAGTCGCTGGTCGCCGCGGTCGGCGAGCACGTCGGCGTACCGAACACCCTCGGCACCACCGCGGAGCGCAATCTCCGCTCGGAGCACAAGGCCGCCGCTCTGGTGGAGCGGTACGGCGAGGGCGGCTTCGAGTACGTCGGCAACCACCGCCACGACGTCGCCGTCTGGGAGCACGCCGCGGTCGCGCACGTCGTCGGCGGCTCCTCACGGGTGGCCTCAGCGGCTGCGGCCGCGGCGCCCGTCGGGCGCACCTTCGACGGCTCTCCCCCGGCGCTGCGCTCGTGGTGGCGCAGCCTGCGCCCGCACCAGTGGCTCAAGAACGGCCTGGTGCTGCTGCCGCTGTTCACCGCCCAGCTGCTCGGCGACGCCGACGCGGTGCGCGCGGCCGTGCTGGCGTTCGTGGTGTTCTGCCTGGTCGCCTCGTCGGTCTACGTGCTCAACGACCTCGCCGACCTCGACCACGACCGGCACCACCCGACGAAGCGGCGCCGCCCCCTGCCGTCGGGAGCGACGTCGCTCCTGGTCGGCTGGGTCACCTGGCCGGTGCTGGCCCTGGCGGGCTTCGGGCTGTCCGTCGCGCTGCTGCCGTGGATGTTCACCGCCGTGCTGGCGGCGTACGTCGCCCTGACGCTCGCCTACACGTTCCGCCTCAAGAGCGCCCGCATCGTCGACGTCGTCGCGCTCGCGGGGCTCTACACGATCCGGGTGCTGGCCGGCGCGGCCGCGCTGGACGTCTACGTGTCGATGTGGCTGCTGACGTTCTCGCTCTTCTTCTTCCTCAGCCTCGCGCTCCTCAAGCGGGTCAGCGAGCTGACCCGCGCCCGCCGCACTCAGCGCGTGACGCGCGGCCGGGGGTACGTCGACGCCGACCTGGAGCTGCTGTCGTCGTACGGCGTCTCCTCGAGCATCGCGGCGGCGGTGATCTTCTCGCTGTACGTCGACGACGACCGCACGCAGGTGCTCTACCAGACCCCCGAGCTGCTGTGGGGTGCGCTGCCGGTGCTGCTGACCTGGGTGATGCGGGCGTGGGTGATCGCGCACCGCGGTGAGATGGACGAGGACCCGATCCTGTTCGCCGCCCGCGACGCGTGGAGCCTGGTGGCCGGCGCCGCGGTGGTCGTGGTGTTCGTGGCGGCGAAGGTGGTGGTCCTGTGACCGGCCCGGTGGGTGGCGGGAGACGTACGGCGGTGTGGGGCTGGGGCAAGCACCCGGTCGTGGAGGCCGAGCTGCTGTCCGCGCAGGCCCGTGCCGACGTGGTCGCCGCCGTCGCGGCCGGGCCGCTCACCCCCCGCGGCCTGGGGCGGTCGTACGGCGACTCCTCGCTCGGCGACCGGGTGCTCGACCTGACCCGCCTCGACTCGTTCGTGGCGTTCGACGAGGCCACCGGCGCCGTGACCGTCGAGGCCGGCGTGAGCTTGTCGGAGGTGCTGCGGGTGCTGCTGCCGCGCGGCTGGTTCCTTCCCGTCACGCCCGGCACCCGCTACGTCACCGTCGGCGGTGCGATCGCCTCGGACATCCACGGCAAGAACCATCACAAGGACGGCACCTTCACCGACCACGTCAGCTCGTTCGAGCTGCTGGTCGCCTCGGGCGAGGTGCTGACGGTCTCCCGCACGTCCCACCCCGACCTGTTCGCCGCGACCTGCGGCGGCATGGGCCTGACCGGCGTGGTGCTGGAGGCGACGTTCACGATGCGTCCGGTGGGCTCGGGCGACGTGGTCGAGACGGTCGTCAAGGCACCCGACCTGGACGCGGCGCTGGAGGCGTTCGCGGCGCGCGCCGACGCGACGTACTCCGTCGCCTGGGTCGACCTGCTGGCCTCCGGAGCGCGGCTGGGCCGGTCGCTGGTGATGACCGGCGAGCACGCCGACGACGGCCCGCTCACCACAGACGGCTCCGAGCCGCGCGCCACCGTGCCGCTCGACATGCCGTCGGTGCTGCTCAACCCGCTGTCGGTGCGCGCCTTCAACCACCTCTACTACGCGCGCGTGCGGCAGCCGCAGCTCACGCACCGGGTCGGCCACCAGCCGTTCTTCTATCCCCTCGACACGGTCGCGGAGTGGAACCGCCTCTACGGCCGCCGGGGGTTCCTGCAGTACCAGCTGGCCATCCCGTTCGGCGACGGCCCGGCGCTGGTGCGCGAGATCCTGCGGGTCGTCGCCGCCGCCGGTCTCGCCTCCCCGCTGGCCGTGCTCAAGGTCTTCGGACCGGGCAACAGCCACCTCCTCTCGTTCCCGGTCGAGGGCTACACGCTCGCCCTCGACCTCCAGGCCACGCCGCGCGCCTTCGAGGTCGCAGACCGGCTCGACCGGCTGGTGCTCGCCGCCGGCGGCCGGCTCTACCTCGCCAAGGACGCCCGGATGAGCGAGGAGACCTTCCGCGCCTCCTACCCGCGCATCGAGGAGTTCGAGGCCGTACGCCGCCGCTACGGCGCCGACGGCGTCTTCGTCTCCACGCAGTCACGACGATTGGGGCTCGCATGACCACCGTTGCCGTCCTCGGCGCCACCAGCGGGATCGCGCACGCGACCCTGCGCCAGTGGGCCGCCCGGGGTGACGACCTGCGCCTCGTCGCCCGCGACGCCGAGCGCCTGGCCCGCGTCGAGGGCGACCTGACCGCCCGCGGTGCCGGCGCCGTCGTACCGCTCCTGCACGACCTCGGCACCGTCGAGGCCGTCGAGGCCGCGGTCGACGCGCTCTTCGCCGACGGGCCGGTCGACGTGGTGCTGGTGGCCTTCGGGACGATGCCGTCGCAGGAGGACGCCGACGCCTCGGCCGCCGTCGCCGCGTCGCTGCTCACGGTCAACGGCACCCTCACCGCGCTGGCCGCCCACCTGGTCGCGCTGCGCCTCGGCGAGCAGGCCTCCGGCGGCCGGCTGGCCGTCATCGGCTCGGTCGCGGGTGACCGGGGCCGGCAGTCCAACTACCTGTACGGCGCCGCCAAGGCGATGGTCGCGACCGCCGTCGCCGGCCTCCAGCACCGCTGTGCCGACACGTCGGTCGACGTCACCCTGGTCAAGCCCGGCCCGACCGACACCCCGATGACCGCGCACCTGCGCGGCGGGCGGCCCGCCCTCGCCAAGGTCGAGACCGTCGCCGGCGACATCGTGAAGGCCGTCGACGAGCGCCGGCCCGTCGTCTACACGCCGCGGCGCTGGGCGGTCATCATGACGATCGTGCGACTGCTCCCCCGCCGCGTCTTCGAGCGCACGAAGCTGTGACCACGCGCGAGCGCCTGGCGCGGCTCGACCCGCTCGGACGTCTGCTCGCGCCGGTGCCGGCCACGCGCACCGGCGCCCTGGAGTCGGTGGCCGTCGCGGTCGTGGCGTTCCTGCTGGCCTCGCTACGTCTCGGGCGCACGTCGTACGACGGCGTGGTGTGGGCCGAGGACGGCCCGATCTTCCTCCAGGGCGCGCACGAGCAGGGGCTGCTCGGGGCGCTGCTCGACCCCTACCGCGGCTACGCGCACGTCGTCGCCCGGCTGGCGGCCGAGCCGGTGTCGCACCTGCCCCTGACCTGGCAGGGCGTCGGGATCTCCCTGGCGGCCGTCGTCGTGCAGGCGCTCGTCGCGCTGCTCGTCTACCACGTGGTCCGCGCCCACCGGCCCGGTCGGCCGGCAGCGGTCGTCGCGGCGCTCGCGGTCGCCGTCGTACCGCTCGGGTGGGAGGTGATCGCCAACGTCGCCAACAGCCAGTGGTTCCTGCTCGCCGGCGCGGTGCTCGCGCCGCTGTGGTCGCCGCAGCGGCTCGTGGGCCGGGTCGGCTCGGCGCTGGTGCTCGCGCTGGCCTGCCTCTCGTCGCCGTTCGCCGGGCTCGGGGCCGCGCTCGCCTGCGCGGTGGCGCTGTGCGTGCGCTCGCGGCGCTCGGTGGTGCTCGCGGCCGTCGGCGTCGTCGCGCTCGGTGTCCAGGCGCTGGTGATGGCCACGGCGCCCGCCCGTGGCGACGTCACCGGTCAGCGCGACCTGGCCGCACTGCCCGCGGGCTGGCTGCGCCGGGTCGTCGGCGACGCGGTGCTCGGTCAGGCGCGGTACGGCGACGCGGGTGCGCCGCACGAGGCCCCCGGCGTGCTCGTCGGGCTCCTCGCCCTGCTGGTGCTCCTCGCCGGCGCGGTGGCGCTCCTGCTCTCCGGGCGCGGCCGCGACCTGGTCGTCCCGGCACTGCTGGTGGTCGTGGGCGGGCTCGCGTACGCCGCCCCGGCGTACCTCACCAGCATCGACACCACCGAGGTGTCGTTCAGCGGCCGCTATTACGTCCCCCCGGCGGTGCTGCTGCTCGTCGCGCTGGCGATGCTGGCCGAGGCCGCGTGGACGCGCGACCGCTCCGTCGGGTCGGACCGGCGTCCCCTGCTGCTCGGCGCGAAGGTGCTCACCGCGGCGCTGGTGGCCGCGACGGCGTACGGGCTGGTGACGAGCTGGCAGGTGCCCGACGGCTTCACGCGCTACACCGACCCGTCGTGGTCGGAGGCGGTCACGCAGGCGCGGGTCGACTGCGACGGGCGCCGTCCGGGCGCGCCGGCGGAGCTGTGGCAGTCACCCAGCAACTGGTACGTCGTGCTGCCCTGCCGCGTGGTCGGCGGCTAGCGCCTCGCAGCCTTCCGGGCGCGCTTGTCGGCGCGCTGGACGGCCTTCACGGTCGGCTTGAAGTACGACGCCAGTCGGCGGGAGGCCCGCTTGCCGATGTGGAACCGGTCGAAGTAGGTCGGGACGCCGTCGATGGTGCCGCGGCAGACCTTGCGGTCGCAGAACTCGCTCGCCGGCGAGATGAGCGGGCCGCTCCTGCCGACGAGCTTGCGCAGCCGCTGCGCCTGGGCCCGGTTGGCCTGGGCGTCCTTGAGCGTCGCCCGGCGCGGCAGGTCGCACTCGAACTCGCCCTGCTCGCACTCCGGCGCGCGCTCGTAGACCATCGGCAGCTGACCGACGAGGTCGACGCGGACCCCCCACCTCCCGAGCTGCTCGAAGAGTGCCTGGGTGCGGGTGCGGCCGCGGTGGGCGTTGGTGCGGATGTAGGGGTTGACGTACGTCGGGTAGGCGCGGTCGACGTCGTCGGGCTCGGAGAGCACGTTGTGGTACAGCTGCCAGCCCATGCCGGCGACGACACGGAAGACCTTGCCCTTGGCCTGGAGCTTGCGGAACCGCTCGGCCACGTCGTTGCCGAACTCCTGGCAGACGTTGGCACCGTCGCCGCCGGGGCGCTTGGGGTCGGTGAGCATCGGGGGGCAGGCGCCGAGCATCAGCAGCACGAGGTTGATGCGCTTCTTGCCGATGGCGCGCTCGACGGCCGGCAGCATCTGGCCGGCGTGGGAGTCGCCGTACACGAAGATCGTGGGCGCACCGCGCTTGGTCCGCCCGATCCGGCACGGCCGGGGCTTCATGTAGCCCCGCTCGTCGCGGCACCCGCGCGGCAGCTTCACCGCGTCCGGGTCCGACTCGAGCTCGTCGACGGGGTCCGGCTCGGGCTCGGGGTCGGTGCCCGGATCGGGGTCCGGCTCAGGCTCGGGGTCCGGGTCGGGCTCCGGCTCGCAGAGCTCGGGGACGAGCGAGCACAGGATGCCCGGCTCGGGCTCGTCCGCGGCCGCGGCAGGGGGCGCGGCCGGGGTCGCCGCGGGGGCGGCGGAGGCCGGCTGAGCCCCGAGCGCGAGCATGCCGAGGAGCAGCCCGACGATCGTCGTGAGCAGGAGGTGGCTGCGCGCACTGTGGCGTACGCGCGGGGGGAGCACCCGTCGCATGTCGGTCAGGGTAGGTGAGGACGGCGCTCCGTGGGTCACGAATTCCACAGGCCCCGCCCCGCACCAGGTCAGCCTGCTTAGGCGTACCGGTCGAGCGACGTCGACCGAGGGTCGGCGTCGGCGCAGTCCGGCACCCGCGGCACCCGCCCGTCGCGCGCCTCCGGCACCCGCGTCATCCGGTCGACCAGGTCCGCTCCCCCGGCCGTCCGCGCCCCCACCTCCCCGACCAGCCGCGCCGACAGCTCGACGTGCTCCGCCTGCCACCGCGCCCGCTGCGCCGGCGTGCTGTCCGGGTCCGCGATCGCATCAGCGAGCCGCCGCATCCGCCCGTAGACGGGCGTGGGTCCGCTGCTCGTCGTCCGGGCAGGGCTGATCTCCACGGGAGTCCGATCGGCCGGATCGAGCGGAGGCTGAGCGTGGGCTGGACCGCCACCTGCGCGCTGGGGCTGCCCAGCGCATCCGGGAGGTAGCGCGGGCCTACTCGGTGGCGTGCCGGACCGACTTCCGCTCGCGCTTGGGCAGCGACGCGTTGCCCCGGAAGCTGCATCGGATGTCACCCAGATACGCGGGGTAGGTGCAGCGGTACTTGCCCACGTTGTTCGGACCGTCGCCCTGCTCCCAGAACGCCCTCTCCGCACGCTTGATGATCTTGCGGCCGTGCTTGCAGGAGATGTTCCTGACGACGAGGTAGACCCGCCCGTTCGAGCAGACCGTTCGTTTCTCCGACACCGAGGCGGCGCCGGCCGATCCGGCCACCGGCGCCCCGAGGGCGACCGGTGCCACCGCCAGTGAGGCGACGAGCGCCAGAGCGGCGAGAAGGGCGGAGAAGAGGGATCGAGGCTTCGGCATGGTCCGGAGCGTAGGGACAGCGACGACGTAGCAGGCGGTATTTCATGGAACGACGCGACGAAGAATTGAGGGACCCGCACGACCGGCGCCGGGCGCACCCGACCGGTTGCCCCGCCGGGCGTCGGGCAGCCAGCCGACACATCCTTGACGCGGAATGGAACTGGCCTCTGAACCACACTGTTCGTGCAGGTCAGAGGCCAGTTCGCATCGTGCGTGGAGCTGCGGGGAATCGAACCCCGGTCCTCGAGCACCGATCCAGGGCTTCTACGGGTGTAGTCCGTGCTCACGTGTTGCTCGGCCCGGGTGCTGCCACGGACAGCTCACCGACAGGCCCAGTCAGGTTTGAGTCCCGGTCATCCGTCCTGACGACAGATGAACAGCAAGTCTCCTAGTCGACGCCCAGGTCCGGGTCGGAGACGGGCACCCGGTTGGACGGTCCGATCACCGCGTCAGGCGGCGAGAGCGAACGAACTGCGCTTGGTGTTGGCAGTTATTGGTTCCCAGCGATCGTTTACGAGATGACGCTGGCTCCTCGACCCGCTTCCCCTGGAACTAGCGTCCCAAGTCGAAACCGATCAGCCCCTCTTGAGTTGTGTCACCCATCCTAACGGCGCCGGTCCACCCGTTTGTTCCGCGCACCGTCCACCGAGGTCAGCGCAGCCGCACGGGCCGCGTGTACGGGATCTTGTCCTTGCTGGCGGACGGGCCCTCGCTGCGGAAGTAGCCGACGTACGACGCGACGTGCAGGCGCACCTTCGTGCGCGGCAGGCAGCGCTTCGGGATGCGCAGCGAGATCGCGGACGCGCGGTCGTCGACCCGGGCACGCAGCGGGTCGCAGGTGCGGTACGACGTGTTGCCGGTGGTGAGGATGGCGTACCCGAGGTCGCGTTGCTGGGCGCTCATCCCGACGTCGAGACGCGGGAAGCGACCGGCGCCCTTCGGGGGTGTCGCGGTCAGGAACACCATCTGGTCGCCGTCCATGCGCGGCCGCACGTCGGCGATGCGCACGCGGAACACCGTGCCGCCGCTCTTCCGGGTCACCCGGACCGTGCGGAGGTCGATCGAGCGCAGCTCCGCACCGGTCCATCCGGCGCCGCGGTCGAGGATCCGTACGTCGCCTAGAGGGTCGCGCACGGTGAAGCCGGAGGCGGCGTGGGCCGCACCGGTGAGGGCCATCGGGAGCAGGACGGCGAGCAGGGTCGTCAGCAGGACCGCGGGCCTCAGCCCGAGAGATCGGCGGGTCACGTGCTGGAACGTAGCGTCAGACCCGCAGGTCTGGCGAGGGTCTCGGGCGTTGTCGCCGGTCGTCGACGCGGAAGATCTGCCCCATCGGTCCGGTCCACTCGAACACCCCGTCGTCGAGGCGTCGGTAGCGCCACCCGGTGTGGGTCTTGGCGCGGTGGTGCCGTCGGCACAGCGGGGCGAGGTTGTGTGGCGCGGTCGGTCCACCGTCGGCGTACGGCTCGAGATGATCGAGGTCGCAGGACACCGACGGCACCCGGCACTCGGGGAACACGCAGGTCGGGTGCAGCCAGCGGACCTGCTCGGCGAGCCGGCGGGGTACGACGTAGGCGTCACTGCCGGCGGTCGAGCCGAGGTCGAGCACCTCGCGCACGGTGACCCGGGTGCTGGCCGAGCACCACGACCGCACCTGCTCGACCGAGACGGCGGTCGGCGAGCCCGGACGGACGAAGGCCTCCGCGGTCTCGTCACCACGGACGAGATTGACCACGACGGGCCGCTTCTCCCCCACCGGACTGGCGGACCCGCCGGGCGCCGCGTCCTCGAGGTCGAGGGCCGCCTGACCGCGGGCGAGGTCGCCGAGCGTGCGCGCCCGGCGCGCACCGAGCGGCTCCTCGCTCCCGCCGGCCCGCAGCACGGCGGCACCCGCCTGGAGCGCGTCCTCCAGGTCGTGGGCGTCGACCAGGTCGAGGAGCCCGTCGAGCGCGACGACGCCACCGTGCGGCCGGTCGAGCCCGAGGCGTACGTCGAGCTCGTCGGCGACGTCGTCGGGCGCGAGGTCCGGCGCGAACCGGGCGACCGCCTCGGCCACGGTGCGGTCGATCTGCGCCCACGTGGTCTTGTCGGCCGCCCACGCCAGCTGCGCGTCGACGTACGCCGCGCCGTCCTCCGGCAGCAGCACGGTGCGCTCGGCGATCCGGCGCGCCTTGAACAGCGGCAGGGACAGGTCGACGACCCGCGCCCAGATGCGCGGCAGGCGGTAGCGCAGCTCGATCAGCTCGCCGACGTAGGAGCAGCCGGCCTGGCGCGACAGCCCGAGCGCGGCGGTGACCTCGTAGGCCTCGTGCTCGGCGACCACCGGGGCGCCCGGACCGGCCAGGTGGGCGGCGTGCACGCCCCAGCGCCACGACTCCTCGACCCGCTCGGACGAGCGCTCCGCTGTCGCGAGCTCGTCGGGCAGCGCGCGGGCCTCGACCCACGCCAGCACGGTCAGCGCCTCGTCGAGCGCCACCCTCCGCTTGAGCGCCGCTACCTCCCGCACGGCGGCGACCAGGCCCGCGGGCGTGCGGGTGTCGTCGCTGGTCAGGAGGGCGGTGGGCATGCTTCGATTCTACGCAGAAATGCCAGGATTCGATAGCGTGTTCGATTATTTGTGGAGGGCCGAAGAACTACACCCAGAACCCCGCGTGCACCGCCGCCGCCTCGTCCTCCAGGTACGGCCCCGACACCTCGACACCGTGGCTGCCGGCACCGAGCACCTGCCGGCACGGGAGCGCCATGGTGGGGTTCTCGTCGTGGTCGCCGGTGAGCGCCCGCAGCCCCGACTCCGCGAGCCCGAAGACGACCCGGCCGATGCCCGACCAGTAGATGGCGCCCGCGCACATCGCGCACGGCTCGCACGAGGTCACCAGGGTGCACCGCGGCAGCAGGTCACGGTCGACCTCGCGCCAGGCGAGCCGTACCAGGTTGGTCTCGGCGTGGCCGGTGACGTCCTCCCCGGTCGTGACGGTGTTCTCGGCCTCCAGCAGGACGACCCCGTCCGGGCCGACCAGCAGCGCGCCGAACGGGTGGTTGCCGTGGTCGCGGGCAGCCCGGGAGACCGCGATCGCGCGACGCAGGTGGGTCAGGTCGGCAGCGGGGGTCATCGCGCCCACTCCCGCAGCACCTCGGCGCCCGGCCCGGCGAGCTCGTCGAGGCGCGGTGAACGTCCGAGGATCGCCAGCGCGATCGCCTCGACCGGCCCCTCGACCCGCGGGCCGGAGCCGCCGGTCCAGGCGAGGTCGGTGGCGGCGTACGTCAGCTCCGGCGGCGCCTGCGGGAGGAAGCCGCGCCGCGCCCGCGGGCTCAGCAGGAAGTCGAGGGCCTCCGCCCACGGGTCGAGCGAGCGCTCGTGCTTGATCCCGAGCGGCACACAGATGTCGAGCCGGTGCACGAGCAGGTCGGTGAGCGGCGCGTGGACGTCCATCGTCGGCGGCGCGAATCGGCTCGTCGCCCGGTCGCGCAGGTCGGCGACCACGGCCTCGACGGGCATCGCCATCTTCCGCTGGACCAGGACCACGTTGGCCCGCTCGAAGCGCCCCCGCGCGGCGACCATCGCCGACAGGAACGACCGCAGCGACCCGGTCGGACCGACCATCAGGTGGATCGCGACGCCCTTGACGGTCCACGCGTCGCACAGGCTCGTGGTGGTGCCCCACTGCTCCGGCGTCAGCCCCTCGAGGAGGTCGGCGAGCGCGCGGCGCTCGGTGGCGATCGTCTGCCAGGCCTCGGTCTCGTGCACCACCGCAGCCTGTCGCACCCACGGGCCGCCCGCCAGCGGAACCGTCGACGCGCGGACCCGCGGACCACTCAGACGACCGCGGGCTCCCCCAGCAGCCGTACGGCGTTGTGCCAGCACACGTCGCGGAGCCAGTCGTTGCCGAGCCCGAGCTCGGCGAGCGCGTCGAGCTGCTCGCCGTACGCGAACGGCAGCGTCGGGAAGTCCGAGCCGAAGAGCACCCTCGGTGCCAGGTCGCGCAGCAGCGGCGCCAGCTCGCGGGCGTCCGCCCCGTCGCCGGCGAAGAATCTGCTCACCGCCATCGAGGTGTCCAGGTGGACGTGGTCGTACGACGCCGCGAGCCGGGCGAAGCCGTCGGTCTCGGGCGCGCCCAGGTGGGCGACCACGATCCGCAGCCGCGGATGCTCGGCGAGCAGCCGTGCCATCGACGCGGGACCGGTGAAGTCGTTGCCGACCGGGCCGGACCCGGCGTGCACGAGGGCCGGCGTGCCGCTGTCCTCCAGCAGCCCCCAGACGTCGCGCAGCAGCGGGTCGTCGAGGTGGAACTCCCCCACCTGCGTGTGCACCTTGAACAGCCGGACGCCCTCGACGACGAGCTCGCCGACGTACGCCGCCGCCTCGGGCTCGGGATAGAACGTCGCCGACCACAGTGCCTCCGGCACCGCCTCGGCGAACTCGCGCGACCAGGCGTTGAGCCAGGGCGCGACCCCTGGCCGATGGGCGTAGGGCAGCGTCGGGAAGGCCCGCACACCGAAGGACCTCAGCTGCGTCAGCCGCTCCTCGGCCGTCCCGCGGTAGCGGATCGGCCACTCCCGGCCGATCTTCGGGCCGGCCACGTCGAACTGCTCCCACACCTTGGCCTCCAGCCGCGGCGGGAGGAAGTGCACGTGCACGTCGTACAAGCCCGGCAGGCCGAGTCGCTGCCAGAACGCGACCACGGGCTCGGCGTCGCTCACGCGGCGGACCGTACCAGCCGGTACGCGGCGTGGCGTGCCCGTCGAGGACGCCTCGGCCCGACCGGGCTCAGTCGGACATGCCCTTCATCCGGCGCCCCACGGCCTGCTCGGCCTCCCGGTTGGCCTGCCGCTCGGCGATGGCGTGCCGCTTGTCCCAGGACTTGCGACCCTTCGCCAGACCGATCTCGACCTTGGCGCGACCGTCGGAGAAGTAGAGCGCCAGCGGCACCACGGTGAGGCCTCGCTCGCTGACCCGGCGGTCGATCTTGTCGATCTCCTCGCGGTGCAGCAGCAGCTTACGCTTGCGGCGAGCGGCGTGGTTGGTCCAGGTGCCCTGGGAGTACTCCGGGATGTGCACCCCGAGCAGCCACGCCTCGTCGCGCTCGATGTCGACGAACCCGTCGACCAGCGACGCCCGGCCCTGCCGCAGCGACTTCACCTCGGTGCCCGTGAGCACCAGACCGGCCTCGAAGGTGTCCTCGATGGTGTAGTCGTGCCGCGCCTTCTTGTTCTGCGCGATCATCTTGCGACCCTGCTCCTTGGCCATCCGACCATCCTCCCAGGAGCCGCAACCGGTTTCGAACTCGACAGCGGCTACAGGTACGGCGCGGGGTCGACCGGGTCGCCGTCCAGCAGCACCGTGAAGTGCAGGTGGCAGCCCGTGGACCAGCCGGTGGTGCCCATGTAACCCACCGTCTCCCCGCGCTCGACCTTGTCGCCCACGTTCGCGGCGTACCCGGACATGTGGTTGTAGACGAGCACCATGTTCTTGCCGTGCACGTTGCCGACGGCCAGGTAGAGCCGGTTGCCGTAGACGGAGTCGCTGTAGCGGTTGATCACGGTGCCCGACGAGCCGGCGACCAGGCGGGTACCGCAGCCCTTGCCGAAGTCGATGCCGTTGTGCAGCGCGTAGTAGCCGTAGATCGGGTGGGTGCGGTAGCCGTACGGCGACGTGGTGTAGCCGCCGGGCACCGGTGAGGAGAGGAAGCCGTCGGACCTGCCGGTGTAGCCGGGCCCCTTCTGGCGGGCGGCGCGCTCCTTGAGCCGCTGGCGGATGGTCGCCTCGCGGGTCTCGAGCTTCTTCAGCTCGCCGCGGTCGCGACGCATCGCCTTGAACGCCTGCGTCTTGGCCGTGCGGGCCTGCGAGGTCAGCGACTTCACGTCGTTGCGCGCGGCACGGGCGCTCTTGAAGCCCGCGCGCACGGCTCGCAGGCTCTGGGCGGCCGAGGCACGGTCGGCCCGGACCTGGGTGGTGGCCCGCTGGACGCGCACCTTCTGCCCGGCGAGCCGGTCCTCCACGACGGCGAGGTCGTCGAAGGTCTGTCGGCCGCGGCCGACGACGACCGACTCCGACACCCGGTCGCGAGCGATGTCCTGCACGCTCGAGCCGGACAGCCAGGCACCGAGGGCGCGCAGCTCGGGCGCGCCCTTGGAGTAGAGGTCGAGCACGTCCTCGCGCAGGTCGGCGCGCTGCGCCTCCAGCTCGGCGCGGCCCTCGGCCAGCCGGCGCTGGGCGGTCGCCAGACGCACCCGGGAGACCCGGAGGCGACGCTGCGCGCGGCGGT
Organism: Nocardioides sp.; assembly: GCA_002729525.1. Lineage (GTDB taxonomy): Bacteria > Actinomycetota > Actinomycetes > Propionibacteriales > Nocardioidaceae > Nocardioides. Next base: position 24,401 of record PBYI01000046.1, on the reverse strand, counting down.
CGACGGCGCGGGCCTTCGCGACCTCGTCGCGAGCTGAGGACAGCCGGCCCTGCGCGACACCGAGGCGGCGCTTGGTCGTGAGGAAGCGCTGGTTGGCCCGGGCGGCCTCCTTGGACGCGTGCTCGAGCTCGTGCTTCTGGTCGGCGATCTCGCCCTTGACCTGGCGCTGCTTGGACTTGAGGTCGTCGTCGACGAGCCGCACCGGGTGGTCGACGACGGCGTCGTCGGGCTGGGGTACGGCCACGGTGAGCGCGCCCAGGGCCACCACGGCGGTCAGGGCACCGGTGGTCCACAGGCGTGCTGCGCGGGGGAAGGTTCGCACAGGTCTGCCTAGCTCGGTCGTGCTGATGGGGAAGTGTGCCCGGCGGACCGGGCACGACGACCGTAGGTGACCGAGGTCAGAGTCTGAGGTATTTGCGCGTCAGCAGGAGTGTCGGCACCACGGTGAGCACGGGACCGGCGATCGCGAGCAGCACGAGCGTGTCGGTGTAGTCGGTCCAGCCGACGAAGGGGATGGCCGTCAGCCGCGGCGACAGCCAGTCGATGACGGCGAACTTGGTGAACGCCGCCAGCGCCCCTGCCGCGAGGCCGACGCCGAGCGCGGCGACGACGAGCGCCTCCAGCACGAACGGCAGGCCGATGAAGACCCGGGAGGCGCCGACCAGGCGCATGATCTCGATCTCCTTGCGCCGCGCCAGCGCGGTCAGCCGGATGGTGTTGAACACCAGCAGCACCGCGGCCAGCACCAGCACGCCGGCGGCGCCCCACGCGGCGTACTTGAGAGCGTCGATGATGGTGAAGATCGGGCCCACGATGTCCTGCGCGGGCACGAAGTCGCGCACGCCGTCCTGGAAGAGCAGCGCCGACTGGAGGCCGTCGTAGTCCTCGGCGTCCTTGAGCGTGATCCACAGCGTCTGCGGTACGTCGTCGACGGTGAACGGCGCGTCCGGGCCCTCGAACTGCTCCTCGCCGAACTGCCGCTTGATCCGGTCGAAGGACTCCTCCTTCGACTCCTCGTACCACGACGCCACCTCGGGGCTGTCGTCGATGACCTGGTCGATCGCCGCGCGCTGGGCGTCGGTGACCTCGGTCGGGCAGCGCGGGTTGCGGTCGTCGGGGACGCAGAGGGTGACCTGCACCTGCAGCTCGGTGCCGAGCTCGTCGGCGGTCAGGTCGGCCTGCTTGGTGAGCATCAGCCCGACGCCGGCCAGCGACAGCGAGACGAAGAGGGTGAGCACCACCGCGACGTGCATCGACAGGTGGCGACGCAGGCCTTGGCGCAGGTTGGACAGGACGTGGCGCAGTGGCATGGCGGGGTGGCTGCTCCTGTGCAGTCGGGAGGGGCTCGGTCGAGGCTGGGTGCGGCGGGTCGCTAGTGGGAGAACCCGTAGACGCCGGTCGCCTCGTCGCGCACGACCTTGCCGTGCTCCAGCTCGATGACGCGCTTGCGCATCTGGTCGACGATGCCGTGGTCGTGGGTCGCCATCAGCACGGTGGTGCCGTTGGCGTTGATCTCCTCCAGCAGCCGCACGGTGTCGACCGAGGTGGCGGGGTCGAGGTTGCCGGTGGGCTCGTCGGCGACCAGGATCATCGGCTCGTTGACCATCGCCCGGGCGATCGCGACGCGCTGCTGCTCACCGCCGGACAGCTCGTGCGGCAGCCGGGCCGCCTTGTCGGCGAGGCCGACCAGCTCCAGCGTGGCGGGCACGCGCTTGCGGATGTCGCGGTTGGACCGGCCGGTCACCTGCATCGCGAACGCGACGTTGTCGCGCACCGTCTTGGTCTGCAGCAGCCGGAAGTCCTGGAAGACGGTGCCCATCTGGCGGCGCAGCCGCGGCACCTTCCAGGTCGCGAGCCGGTTGATCTCCTTGCCCGCGACGTAGACGCGGCCGCTGGTGGGCCGGTCCTCGCGCAGCATCAGGCGCAGGGTCGTGGACTTGCCGGAGCCGCTGGCTCCCACGAGGAAGACGAACTCCCCCTTGTCGACGTTGATCGACACCTTGTCCAGGGCGGGCTTGCCCGGCCCGGGGTAGGACTTGGTGACCTTCTCGAAGCGAATCACGCTGAATGACGGTACGGCACCGCGCCTGAGTGTTCGCTGAACGACGCCGTACGGGGCCGAACGGGGCCGAACGGGGTCGTCAAGGTCCGGGCCGGCTGCTGGGAGCCGCTGCGTATCGTGGCGCCGATGTCCTCCGCCACGCCGCGTCGCTCCCGTCGCGCCCGCCGCTCGCTGCGCGGCCGGGTGCTGCGCGTGCTCGCCGTCGTCGTGGTGCTCGCCCTGCTCGCGGGCGTCGGCGTGCTCGTCGTACGCCTGGTGTCGGGGGGGGAGGAGGAGCCCGCAGCGGCGCCGCCCTCCCCCACCGAGACGGTCGAGCCGCAGGTGCGCCTGGGCGACCTGGACACCTCGGTGGTGGCGGTGGCGCGGGCGCCGTTCTGCGACGCGGTCGACCCGGAGGCGGTCTCGACCGCGCTCGGCGGCACCCCGACCGACTCCCGGGAGTGGAACGACGGCGAGGCGACGCGCTTCTCCAAGCGGGAGAAGGATGTCGCCCACGAGTACGGCTGCCTGTGGAGCAGCGACGACGTCACCGCGCGCGCATGGGTGTTCGCCCCGCCGGTCACCGTCGACCGCGCCCAGGACGTGCGCAGGGCAGCGGTCCGCGCGGACGGCTGCGAGCGGCGTACGGGCGCGGCGGCGTTCGGGAAGCCGACGGTGGCGCTGGTGTGCGAGCGCAAGCACGACGCGGAGGCGTCGTTCCGCGGGCTGTTCGGCGACGCCTGGCTGACCTGCACCGTCACCGGCCGGGAGGCCGACGACGTGGTCGTCGAGCGGGCGAACGCGTGGTGCGTCGCGGTGCTCGAGGCGGCGACCGCAGCCGCCTGACCGTCCGAGGATCAGGCGTCGGCCGCGGCCTTCTCGGCGCCCCGGCGCCAGCGGATGCCGGCCTCGAGGAAGTCGTCGATCTCGCCGTCGAAGACCGCCTGCGGGTTGCCGGCCTCCTGGCCGGTGCGGAGGTCCTTGACGATCTGGTACGGGTTGAGCACGTAGTTGCGCATCTGGTCGCCCCACGAGGCCGCGACGTCGCCCTTGAGGTCCTTCTTGAGCGCCGCCTCCTCGGCCTTCTTCTTGGCGAGCAGCTTGGCCTTGAGCACGATCATCGCCGCCGCCTTGTTCTGCAGCTGGCTCTTCTCGTTCTGGCAGGAGACCACGATGCCGGTCGGGATGTGGGTCAGACGCACGGCGGAGTCGGTGGTGTTGACCGACTGGCCACCCGGGCCGCCGGAGCGGAAGACGTCGGTGCGGACGTCGTTCTCGTCGACCTCGATCTCGTCGGTCTGCTCGAGCTGGGGCACGACCTCGACGGCGGCGAACGACGTCTGGCGGCGGCCCTGGTTGTCGAAGGGGCTGATCCGCACCAGGCGGTGGGTGCCGACCTCGACCGAGAGCGTGCCGTAGGCGTACGGCGCGTGGATCGCGAACTCGGCCGACTTGATGCCGGCCTCCTCGGCGTAGGAGACGTCGAAGACCTCGACGGAGTACTTGTTGCGCTCGGCCCAGCGGGTGTACATCCGCATCAGCATCTCGGCGAAGTCTGCGGCGTCGACGCCACCGGCGCCGGAGCGGATGGTCACGATGGCCTCGCGGGCGTCGTACTCGCCGGACAGCAGGGTGCGGACCTCGAGTGCCTCGACGGCCTTCTTGAGCTTGCCGAGCTCGGCGTCGGCCTCGGCCATGGAGTCGGCGTCGCCCTCCTCCTGCGCGAGCTCGACGAGCACGGCGAGGTCGTCGATGCGCGACTCGAGGCCCTCGAACCGCTCGAGCTGGTTCTGCAGGTCGGACAGGCGACCGGTGACGCGCGTGGCGTTGTCCTGGTCGTCCCAGAGGTCGGGGGCGGCGACCTGCTCGCCGAGGCTGGCGATCTCGGCCCTCATGGCGTCGAGGTCGAGCACCTTGCCGATGGTGCCCATCGTCGCCTGGAGCTGCTTGATCTCGGTGTCGAAGTCGGGTCCTGCCACGAGGGGCAACACTACGTCCCCGACCGGCTGCGCCCTACTTGCGGCCGAACACCTGCGCGACCCACCACTGGCCGTTCTTGCGGACGACGCCGACCCCGATGAGACGGAAGCGGCGCTCGAGGATGTTGCTGCGGTGCGACGGCGACTTCATCCAGGCGCGCACGGTGGCCTGGCCGTTGCGGTAGCCGTAGGCGACGTTCTCCCCCGCCATCCGGACGTTGCAGCGGCGCGCCACGCGGTGCAGGTCCTGGTGGAAGAGCGTGCCGCGCTTGGCCATCCGGCGGGCCTGGCGCTGCGCCATGGTGGTGAGGCACGCCTGGGTGCGCAGGGTGCGCTGGCCGTGCCGCTGGCGCTGGACGTTGGTCTTCTGGACGACCTGGTCGCCGACGGAGGCGGCCCTCGACTGGGCGTGCGCGGGTCCGGCGGGGGCGAGAGCCACCGCCGTCACGAGCACGACGAGCACGGTCAGGGCGCGCACCGAGTAGCGAACCATGCCTCCGACCGTACGGCGGATCGCACGCGATCGCAGGTCGGCGGCCCCTCGGAGGCTGCTTTCGACCCGCTCGGACGGGCGCCCCTGGCCCGTTCGGGTCAGACGCGGCGACCGACCACGACGACGTTGGAGTCGTAGCCGCTGCCGTTCCAGTCCTCGCAGGTCATCAGCACCAAGCGTTCGGGGCCGGTCTGACGGAACAGGTGGTCCGAGCGCTGCGAGAGCTCGCCCTTGCCGAGCACGGTGACGCGGGTGACCTGGTAGCGCAGCATGCCGTCGTCGGTGCGGAGCACGACGCGCGACCCGCGGTCGACGTCCTCGAGGTCGTCGAGGGCGCCGCCGCCGTTGTGCAGGGTGTGCCCGGCGAGGAGCACGGCGCCCGTGCCGCTGCCCGGCATCGCGCCGTCGGCCCACCAGCCGAGCCGGGTGGCGTCGGCGGGCGGGGTGAGCGTGCCGCCGGGTGCCTTGACGGGGTCGACGGGCGCGGTGACGGCGAGGGAGGCGATCCGCAGCTGCTCGGGGGCGCCCGGGCGACGTCTCGCCGGCCTGGCGTCCGGGAGCTCGCTGGTGCTCGCCGCCGGGGCTGCCGAGCCGCTGGCGGTGCGCGGAGCGTCGCCGTCCGGGGTGGCCGCGGCGGTGCTGCTCGCGGCCGAGGCGTCGGTGGTGGCGGGCTCCGACGTCAGCTGTCGGTAGCCGGCCACCCCCAGCACCACGGCGGCGACGAGCAGCACCGCACCGGCGATGCGGGCGGGGTCACGCACGGGAGCGTCGGCTCAGCACCAGTCCGCCGAACCCGGCGAGGGCCGCGAGGGCGATGAGCGTGATCCCGGTGGGCGACGTGAGGGCCTCGACCGCGGGGTGGCCCTCGCCACCGGCGTCGACGGCGTTCGGAACGGCGACGTCGTCGTCGGCCGCGCCGCTGGTGGCTCCGGTGCTGCCGTCGGTGGTGACCTGACCAGCGACCTGGCCGTCGGTGTTGTCGAGGAAGCTGCCGAGCACGCCCTGGTCGGTGGTGCCGTCGGTGGAGCCGCTGTCGGTGGAGCCGCTGTCGGTGCCGGAGACGGAGCCGGCCTGGGTGCTGCCGGACTCGCCCGCCTCACCGGAGCCGCTGTCGTCCCCGGACCTGCTGCCCGTGTCGGTGCCGGTGCTGCCTGAGATCTCCTCGTCGTCGCAGGGCTCGACCCAGAAGACCTTGGTCTTGGTGTCGTTGCCCTGCGAGCGCGGCGTCGTGACGGTGAGCTTCACGTGGTAGCCCTGCTGGGCGTGCGGTTCGCCGTCGAACGAGAGCCGGTAGGTCTCGCGGCCGTCGAGGCCGGTGTCGGTGCCCGCGCCGGTGGCCGGGTCACCGCCGACGAAGACCTCGGACGGCCCGTCGACGGTGATGGTGGAGTCCTTGGTCGGGGCCTGCATCGCGAAGTCGACCTGCGACACCACGTCGGCGCCCTCGTCGTAGCCGTACCACTCGATCTGGAAGGCGCAGCCGACGTGCGGGCCGTTCTGCGGGGTGCCGTCGGCGGTGCCGAAGGGGATGACCTTCACGGTGCCGTTGTTGCCGGCCGGGTCGCCCTTGCTGCCGTTGCCGCCTTCGTTGCCGCCTTTGCCGCCTTTGCCGCCTTTGCCGCCGTTGCCGCCCTTGCCGCCGTTGCCGTTGCCGCTCTTGGTGCCGTTGTCCTTGGTGCCGGCGTTGCCGTTCCCGCCCTTGTTGCCGTTCCCGCCCTTGTTGCCGTTCCCGCCCTCGTTGCCGTTCCCGCCCTTGTTGCCCTTGTCCTGACCGTTCTTCTTGCCGGGGTTGGAGTCCCCCTGGCCCTTCTTCTTGCCCTGGCCGCTGCGCGCACCCTTCTTCTTGCCCTTGTCGCCCTTCGAGCCGCTCTTCTGGCCGGCCTTGGCCTGGCCCTGGGCGTTGCCGCTGTTCTGCCCGGCGCTCTTGGAGGCGCCCTGGCTGCTCGAGCTGCCGTTGCCGTTCCCGGGGTCGGCGAGAGCGGGGGCAGCGCCGGCCCAGGCGGCGAGGCCCAGGGTGAGCCCGGCGGCGATGAGGCGGGTACGAGGTGCACTGCTGCGAGTCATTGCTGGTTCGGCTCCTCGTGCCGGCCGAGTCCGACACGTGATCACGGCGGGCCACCCCCAAAGTGGCCCGCTCTGTGAGGGCGCTGTGCCCGTGTGGCGCCCCCCCAACCTCTCCCTACGGGTGGGTAACCACGCCAGCCGCTGCTGCGCGTGGTGGTCGGGGTGGGGTTCGGAGGAAGCGCACGTCTCTCGGGGCAAGGTCGTCCGGACCGGCAGGTGCGGACCACTGGTCGCGCGCCGCTCGCGCGGAGCGTCGCCCGTTCAGCGTGGGTCGATGACGGCCGCCCCGGTGGCGCTCAGCCGCGGGTCGGCGTCCACGCCGGGCGCGGCGAGCGGGAGCTCGGCCAGCGAGGAGACCCGCACGGTCACCACGTCGCCGCGGACCGCGACGTCGACACGCAGACCGGCGTGGTCGGCGTACGCCCCGACCTGCCGGAGGTAGTCCCGTACGCCGGCCCGCGCGGCGTCCGCGCTCTGCTGCAGGTCGCCCGCGCCGAGACCGCCGGTGTAGACCTCCCGCCCCTCCGCACCGGCGTCCGCACCGGCCAGCGCCGCGCCGTCGGCGAGGGAGTCGAGGTCCTGGCGGTGCAGGAACGCCGCGCTCACGTCGACCACGACGCCGATGGTCAGGGTGATGACGAGCGCGAAGCCGATGATCATCACCGACGTCGCACCTCGCTCGTCGTTCCGGCGGCGCCACCGCCACCGCCGCCGGAGGGCCCGGTCAGCCACCGGACACCTCCCGGTATCGGCCGATCGGGACGGTGTGGCTGGAGTCGACCCCGACGTGCGCGCGTCCGCCGTCGAGCACCTCCGGCAGGAACGGCACCGCCACGTCGGAGTCGACGGTGACCGTGATGACCGCCGTACCCGCGTGGCAGTTGCCAGGAACGGGCGTCTCGCAGGTGACGTCGACGCGGACCGGGGCGTCGGGCAGGCCCTGGTCGTCGAGCGCGGTCCGCGCGGCCTCGCGTGCGGCCCGCCGGCCGCTGGCGTCGTCCGGGGCGAGCGCGAACGCGCGGGCCGCCGACCGGGCGGCCGTGCTGGTCCCGAAAGCCCCCTTCTGCACGTCGAACGCCGTCAGCACGACCCACATGAGCGGCACCAGCAGCAGGATGCCGACCCAGACGACCTCCACGAGAGCACTGCCGCGCTCCTCCCGAGACCGAGCCAGGAATCGCGTCACGGCGCACCCACCGGCTGTTCCGCGGTCGCGTGCCCCTCGACCCGCAGCGGCACCCCGGGTCCGCCGAGCCCCAGCGCGGGGACCTCGGCGCGCACCACGACCTCGACGGTCGCGACGCCTCCGGCGCTGGTGCGTCGCACGCTGACGTCGGAGGCGTACCGCGCTGAGACGGCGTCGCTGATCTGGTCGCGGGTGCGGGCGGCGCCGTCGGCGTCCGTCGCTCCGCGGGCGGCCGCCACGCGTGCTCCCTCGGCCGCGGCGGCGGCGAGGGTGTTGCGCACGTGCATGGTCAGCGCGAGCTGGACGATGCCGAGCACCAGCGGCACGAGCACGACCAGCACGAGCACGAAGTCGACGACCGCCGACCCACGCTCGCCGCGGGCCGGACGCCGCACCTACTTCACCGAGCCGAGGGCCCGGCGCACCATGCCGGTCAGCTCGTCCTCGGCGACGGTGGTGATCACGCCGACGAGGCCGACGGACATGACGACGACCAGCACCCAGCCGGGTACGTCGCCACGCTCGTCGCGTGCCCGGCCGAGCCGAGCGGTGACGGCGAGCGCGAGCGCCAGCCAGGTGCGGAGGAGGGCGGTGTGGAGGGTTCCCATGGTGTTCCTTTCCCGAGATGGAGGGAGCTGTGTGGGGGGCGGGGCGAGGGGGTCTAGGGAGCGGTCAGCGACAGCCCGACGTAGCCCGGCCAGAAGGCAAACATCACTGTCACTGGGAGGACGAGGAACACGACGGGCACCATCATCAGCACCTCGCGTCGCGCGGCGGACTCGATGAGCTGGCGGCGTCCGGCCTCGCGCACGTCGGACGCCTGGGCGTGCAGGACCTCGGCCAGCGGGGTGCCGCGCTCGACGGCGATGGCGATGCCCTGCGCGAAACGGGCGACCAGCGGGAGGCCGGTGTCGGCGGCCATCCGGTCGAAGGCGTCCGCGACCGGCTCGCCGGTGCGGATGGCGGCGAGCACCCGGCCGAGGTCGGCCGAGAGCGCGCCACCGCTGCGTCGTACGACGCGCTCGAGCGCGGCCACCGGCCCCTCCCCCGCCGCCACGGCCAGGGCCAGGAGCTCTGCGACCGTCGGGAACTCGGCCAGCACCTGCCGCTCGCGGCGGGTGACCTGGGACGTCAGCCAGGTGTCGCGGGCGATGACACCGGCGGCGAAGGCGACGGCGCTGAGCACCAGCCACGAGACCGGCGCCACCGAGCCGGACAGGGCCCGGAGCACGCCGAGCGCGGCGGTCGCCGAGAAGGCGACGAGCCCCCACACGACCTGCTCGATCCGCAGCTCGTGGACGGTCGACTCGAGGCCGGCCCGACGCAGGCGCCGGCGTACGGAGGCGCTGCCGCCGAGCGCCCGCTCGACGCTGCGCGCGCCCTGCTCCAGGAGTGGACCGAGGAGGGTGACGAGGGCGTTGCGGGACCCGGGACCGGCGCCGGGCACCGCCCCGATCGCAGGGACGGCGTCGCGCTGCGGGAGGTCGCGGAGGTACGGCAGCACCCGGACTGCCAACGACGGGCGACGCAGCACCGTGACCCGCCACCCGACCAGCAGCAGACCGCTCGCGAGCGCACCGCCCAGCACGGCGCCGAGCACCGCCGGGCTCACGACAGGATCCTCTGCTCGGTGGGCAGCCGCCCGACGCGGTTCATCGCGACGTACGCCAGGACGCAGAGCGCAGCGCCGACCGCGAGCACGAGGACGCCGGCGGTCGACTGGTAGCGGGTGACGACATCACGCTGGCCCGACATCAGGAGCAGCACGACCCACGGCGCGGACACCGCCAGCCGGGCACCGTTGACCACCCAGGCCTGGCGAGACTCCAGCTCGGAGCGGGTGTGCAGCTCCTCGCGCAGGTAGCCCGAGAGCGCCCGGAGCAGTCGGCCGAGCTCGCCGCCGCCGACGTCGCGGGCGATCCGCAGACCCTCCGCGACCCGGTCGCCGACCGGGTCGGCGAGTCGCTCCTTGAGCCGGTCGAGGCAGTCACCGAAGCGTCCGGTGACCTGGTAGTCGAGCGCGAACGACGCGAAGGCCGGGCGCAGCGCCTCGGGACCGCGCACCGCGAGGCCGGCGAGGGCGTCGGGCAGCGACAGACCGGCACGGACGGCGGAGGCCAGGTCGTCGATCGCCTCGGGCCAGACCTCGGCGAACTCGCGACGCCGCTTGCGGGCCCGCGATCGGACCAGGGCGACCGGCCCCCAGGCACCCATCGCCGCGAAGGCCACGGCCACCGGCCAGGTGCCGGTCATCGCCTGCACGACCACGAACGCGACGACCGCGGCCACGGCGCAGACGCCGAGGAAGCTGCCGGTCGAGGTGTCGGCCATCCCGGCCGAGGAGAGCAGCCGACGTACGCGACCGTCGGTCCGCGGTGCCGAGGACGACGCCGACTCCACCCGCGGCAGCGCGAACGCCGACCAGATCAGCAGCAGCCCGGTGCCCACCCCGAGTCCCACGAGCACGCCCACGTCAGGCCACCCGCCCCTCGGAGCCGTTGAGCAGGGCGTGCACGTCGACGCCGACCCGGTCGTACCGCTCCGGCCGCGGCGGCATTCCGTGCGTACGACGCAGCTCGCGGCCGTGGCGCACGAAGACCGGCTCGACCTCGATGAGGTCGTTCTCCACCCGCCCGGGGACCGCCGCGATCTCGTTGACGCGGCGTACGCCGTGCTCGTCGACGCCGAGGTGCACCACCAGGTCGACCGAGGCTGCGACCGTGGGCACCACGAAGCGCGACGAGATGTTCTCGCCGGCCAGCAGCGGCAGCGTGCACATCTTCACCAGCGCCTCGCGCGCGGAGTTGGCGTGCAATGTGCACATCCCGGGGACGCCGGAGTTCAGGGCCAGCAGCAGGTCCAGGCACTCGGCAGCACGCACCTCGCCCACGACGACCCGGTTGGGCCGCATCCGCAGCGCCTCCTTCACCAGGTGGCGCAGCGCGACCTCCCCGGTGCCCTCGAGTCCGGACTGACGGGTCTGCATCGGCACCCAGTCGGGATGAGCGAAGCGGAGCTCGAAGACCTCCTCGGCGGAGATCACCCGCTCACCACCCGGGATCGCGGCCGCCAGGCAGTTGAGCATCGTGGTCTTGCCGGCCTGCGTGCCGCCGGCCACCAGGACGTTCAGCCCGGCGCGCACCGAGGCGTCGAGGAACGACGCCGCACGCGGGCTGAGGCTGCCGAGCTCGACGAGGTCGCTCAGCTGGGCGGCGCGGAGCACGAACTTGCGGATGTTGACCGCGGTGAAGCCGCGGCTGATGCCCTCGAGCACCACGTGCAGACGGTGGCCCTCGGGCAGCATCGCGTCAACGAAGGGGCGGCTCATGTCGAGCCGGCGACCGGAGCTCTTGAGCATGCGCTCGACGAGCTCGGCGACCTGCGCCTGGGTGAGCACGAGGTTGGTCAGCTCGTGCCGGCCACGGCGCGCCACGAAGACCCTGGACGGATCGTTGATCCAGATCTCCTCGATCTCGGCGTCGTCGAGGAACGGCTGCAACGGTCCGAAGCCCGACACCCGCGCCACGAGCTCGCCCACGGTCGTCGAGGCATCGGCGAGCGGCGCGACCTGCCCGGTGAGCGACCGGTCGTCGTGGTCGCGGACCACCTGCTCGGCGAGGCGTCGTACGACGGCGGCGTCGCGCTGCGGGTCGACGCCCTCGCGGCGTACGAGGTCGCGCACGCGGGCGTCGAGGGTCGCCAGCACGTCGTCGGCGGCAGGGAGCACTGCCATCGCCAACCTCCCCGAGATAGAGGTCATCGAACGGATCCGAACCCAGGCACGAGGACCGCCGGGCGCACCCGACGACCGCCGTACCTGTGGGCAACGGCCTACCCGCCGACGACCCGGCTCTAACCCCTGGGGGTGGAGGGTGTGGGTAAAACCTCGTCATGCCCGTCCTCGGCGGCGAGTCGCCGCAGCCCCCGCTTCCACTCCTCGACGACCCCCGCCGCACCCGGGCGCGGGGCGAGGACGCCGGCGAGGTGAGCCCCGGTGAGCAGGTCGATGGTGAACTGCACCAGCAGCGCCGCGCGGGGGTGGTCCTCGCCGACGAGGGCGCCGACCCCGCGGTGCGCGGTCGCGAAGAGCTGCTCCTGCAGCGGCACGAGGGCCGCGCGCAGGTCGGCGTCGGTGCGGGCGGCGACCCACAGCTCGAGCGCCACGGCGTAGCCCGGCCCCTGCAGCTCGGTCCAGACCCGGTCGACCAGGTCGCCCCAGTCACCGCCGGTCGCGGGCTCGGCCAGCAGGGTCAGCCGGCGCGCCACGACGTCCTCCACCACCCCCGCCATCAGCGCGCTGCGGGAGGGGAAGTGGTGCAGCAGCGTGCCCCGTGCCACGCCGGCCCGCGCCTGCACGGCGCCCACGGTCGTGGCGGCGTACCCCTCCTCGTGCAGGGAGTCGAACGCCGCGTCCAGCAGCCGGGCGCGCGTGGCCACCGCGCGCGACTGCGGTGCGCGCGGGGTCGGACCGGCGTCGGGCATGGGTCGCAGCCTAGGCGGTTGCCGCGGGTGCGACGGTCCCGCACAATGATTAAAACAGTCTGATCGGACCGTTGAGGAGAATCGGATCGTGATGTCCCGCCCCACCCCCCGCTCACCGCTGGCCCGGGCCACCCTTCTCGCCCGCCAGGCACGCTCGCTCGCCCCCGTGCTGGCCACCACCGCGCGGCTCGGCGCCGAGGAGGCCGTACGCCGCGTGGTCCCGCGCCGCGGCGGCCCGGACGACGCGGCCGCGACGGACGTCGAGATCGCGGCGCCCGAGGCCGTGGCGGAGTACGCACGTCACGTGCACGCCCAGCGGCGGGTGGACGCGGACCCGGAGGCGGTCGCCGACCTGGTGCGCGACCTCGACCGCAGCCACCAGTGGCTCACGCTGCACCTGGCCTGGCGCGGCGAGCGACCCTCGCGGATGGAGACCGGCGACACCTTCACCCAGCAGATCAGCCTGATGGACATCCCGGCGCAGGCACGCTGGAGCGTGGAGCGGGCCGACGCCGACGGTTTCGCGCTGCGCGGCACCGGTCCGATGGGCATCACGGTCGGCCTGTGGTGCACGCTGCGCCCGGCCGGTGGACCGGGTCGGGGCACGGTCGTGCGGCTCGACGGCGCCCTGGACGGCTCGCCCGTGCGCGGGCCGGTCGGCCTGACCGCCGTACGCAGTGTGGAGACCGCGCTGGCCGGGTCGCTCGCCGAGCTCGCCGCCCTGGTCGAGGAGACGGGTGGCCCGGGTGGCCCGGGCAGCAGGCTGCGGGTGTCCGACGAACCGGTGCTCCACGAGCGCACGGGCGTCCTCCTCGACCCGAGCACACCGGTGGTGGTCGGCGTGGGGCAGGTCGTGGTCCGCGACCCCGGGCACGACCCCGAGGAGCCGGTGCGACTGGCGGCCCGGGCGCTGCGCCGCGCCGTCGAGGACAGCGGCGCCGCGCACGACCTGCTCGCGGCAGCCGACGTGGTCACCGCCGTCTCCAGCGCGTCGTGGACCTACCCGGACCAGGCGGGACTGGTCGCCGAGCTGGTCGGTGCCGGCGGGGCGAGCACCGTGCAGACGTCGCCGTACGGCGGTGACGGGGCCCAGCTCGCGCTCAACGACGCCGCCCGGATGGTGGCCGAGGGCGAGGCCCGGGTGGTGCTCGTCAGCGGCGCCGAGTCCGGGGCCGGCGTGGCCGCGCTCCAGCGGGACGGCCGCGAGCCGGCCTGGACCCGCCAGGCCGACGACGCCGCGCCGGGCCGGACCCTCGGCGACGACCGCCCGGCCAACAACGAGGCCGAGGCCGCCGTCGGCCTCAACGCCCCGATCTACGTCTACGCCCTGATCGAGTCGGCCCTGCGCGGTGCGGCCGGCACCGACGAGGTCACGCACCGCGCCGCCATCGCCGACCTCTGGTCGCGCGCGAGCGCCGTCGCCGCTGACAACCCCTACGCGTGGGACCCCACCGTGCGCAGCGCCGAAGAGATCGCCGACCCCGGTCCGGCCAACCGGTGGGTGAGCGCGCCGTACACCAAGCTGATGTGCGCCAACCTGCAGGTCGACCTCGCCGCCGGCGTCGTCGTCACCAGCGTCGCCGCGGCGCAGGCGGCGGGCGTGCCGCAGGACCACTGGGTGTTCCTGCACGCCGGTGCGTCGGCGACCGACGAGTGGTTCGTCTCCGAGCGGGGCGACCTCGCCTCGTCCCCGGCGATCGCGGCGATCGGCCGGGCGGCCCTCGACCACGCCGGCATCGGCGTCGACGACCTCGGCCCCGTGGACCTCTACAGCTGCTTCCCGGCCGCCGTACAGCTTGCGGCGTCCGCGCTCGATCTGCCCTGGGACGATCCGGCCCGCCCTCTCACGGTCACCGGCGGCCTCACCTCCGCCGGCGGCCCGGGCAACGACTACGGGCTGCACGCCGTCGCCTCGATGGTGCCGCGGCTGCGCGCCGAGCCCGAGGAGGTCGGCCTGTCCACCTCGCTGGGCTGGTACGCCACCAAGCACGCGCTCGGGATCTACTCCGCCCGTCCGCCGCAGCGGCCGTTCCGCCACCTGCGTCCGGCATTCGACCGTCCGCCGGGCCGGGTGGTGCTCGGCGAGCCCGACGGTCCGCGGGAGGGGTCCGACGAGCGCGCCGTCGAGGGCGTCGTCGAGGCGCTCACCGTGCCGCACGGGCGCGACGGCACGCCCGAGGCCGTGGTGCTGTCGGTGCTGACCGACGACGGGGCGCGGATGCTGCTGCGCCGCGAGGGCCCCGAGGACATCGCCGCGCTGACCGCGACCGACCTGCTGCGCCGCCGCGTGCGCCTCGCCGACGGAGACGTCGTCCCGCTCGACGAGCCCGGGGTACGGCACGCCCTTCCCGACCCGCCGGCCGCGCCCGTGCGCACCGAGCGGGCCGGCCCGCAGGGAGAGGTCCTGGTGATCACGCTCGACCGGCCGTCCCGCCGCAACGCGATCGACCGACGTACGGCGCTGGCGCTCGAGCGGGCCGTCGACGACGCCGAGTCCGACCCGACGGTCCGGGCGATCGTGCTCACCGGCGCGGGCGGCACCTTCTGCGCGGGCATGGACCTGGCCGGCGCGCACCGCGGCGAGGTGCCGGTGACCGATCGGCGCGGGCCGCTCGGCCTCACCGCCGAGCCGCCGGTGACGCCGCTGGTCGCGGCCGTCGAGGGAGCCGCCCTGGCCGGCGGGTTCGAGCTGGTGCTGTGCGCGGACCTCGTGGTCGCCGCGCACGACGCCACCTTCGGGCTGCCGGAGGCCAAGCGGGGCCTGCTCGCCGCCGCCGGAGGACTGTGGCGTACGGCGACCCGGCTGCCCCGATCGGTCGCCCTCGAGCTGGCCCTGGTCGCCGACCCGGTCCCGGCCGCGCGGCTGCACCAGCTCGGACTGGTGAACGCCCTCGTCGGGCCCGGCGAGGCACTGACCGCCGCGACCGACCTCGCCGTACGCATCGCCGCGAACGCGCCCCTGTCGGTGCGGGTCGGCAAGCAGATCGTCGACGCCGCTCCGACCTGGTCACCCGAGGAGGGCTTCGAGCGGCAGAGCGAGCTCGCCGGTCCGGTCGTGCTCTCCGACGACGCCCGCGAGGGGGTCGCTGCCTTCACCGAGAAGCGGGAGCCACGCTGGACCGGACGCTGATCCGGCGTACGGGGTCGCCGGTCGGAGTCCGCTCATCGGTGCTCGGAGACCCGGTCATCCGGTGCTGCTCGTCGCTGACCTTACGGCCAGCTGCGACCACGGCACTCCGGTCATGGAGACCAGGACGTGCTGCACGAGCGCGACCGCGACGTGGCTGCCGTCGCTGAGCTCGCCGTTGACCGCCCGCGCCTGACGCCGCAGGTGAGCGCCCTCGACGACCGTGCTCAGCAGAATGGCGAGGTCGGAGAAGACCGCCGCTCCGGACGCGGTCAGCCCGAGTCCGTAGCACCGGTCGATCCGTGCATAGATCCGCGCCCACGCCGCCGCCTGCGCCGCATAGGACTCGCTGGCTCGCTGCTGGATCTCCGGGTGCGTGGGGAACGCCGTGACCAACGCCAGCTGAAGCTGCAGAAGACGCTGGGACTGAACGGCGTCGGTCTCGGTGACCGCGAGCGTTTCGACCAATGTCCCTAGCGTGTGCGTCTGCGTCATCCTTGCGAGGTCGGACTCGATGGTCGCCATGCGCGCCCGGTGGAAGGACGGGCGGAAGACGAAGGCGACCAGGTCGCGCTGGTATCGGCTCGCGTACTGCCACCGACGCAGGATCAGAGCCTTGTTCGCCTGACCCGGGTCCTGACCGTGGGCCTGGCACAGCTCGCGGTAGCGAGTCATGACCTCCGCAAGGCTGACGGTTCCGATCAGGTCGTTGACACTCCCGTACGCCGGGATACTCGCCGCGTCGTCGGGCGGGGAGAAGTCGGAGAAGCGGTGGCTCAGTTCGACGACGCCGGCCTCGAGGAGCCAGCGGACAAGCGACTCGTTGGGATCGCGCTCGGCCGCACCACCGCGGGTAGCGCGCGGCGCCAGATTGAGCACCACGTCGCCCAGGTCGTCACCGGCGAGGTGCGGGAAGTCTCGATGCTGCGGACGCCTGGCCACGGCCCACAGTGTCGTGGCCAGTGGCGTACGCCGCCCGGAAACATCGATTCTTTCGCGGCTCCTCCTCGCTCGGATCAAATGGGCCGAACCCATTGCGACCGGCTGGTCGCGACACCGCAGTCGCGACCATCGTGCTCCTCGCGCACGGCGTGACACGTCGCGATCGTTGAGACCGATGACGGCCCCGGCGTGAGCGAGGAGAAAAACATGGTGTCAAGGACCAGTCGACAGGGGACCGCGGCGCACCGTCGGGCTCAGGCGGCTTTCCGCGCGGTCGGCGTGATCCTCGCGACCGCGATGGTGATGGTCGGGCTCCAGGCCGCGGCCCCCCGGAATGCCGCGGCAACCACAACCCCGGCGATCTGGGTCGGATCCCCGATCCGCGGCACGTGGGGGGTGCCCGGCGACACCTCGACCACCCCTGGCTGCTGCCCCGCCCACCACATGCTCTTCAAGGCCAGCCCTCGCAATGATTGGTCGGTCGACCTCTCCTCGATACCGTCGGGCGACGACCGGGTTCTGCTGTACGCGGCTCCGTCAGACGGTCGGCTCGCGTCGCGTGTCTCTGCGCGCGTTCTCCAACTCATCGACGACAACGCCTGCCGCTACGGCGGAGGAGGTGACCTGGTGACGGTCGGCATCTACTTCGACAACGTGCTGCGCGGGCGGGTGACGTTCGCGCACGTGGCGCGCAACCCCGCCCTCAGGGTCAACGGGACCATCTCGCGCTGGGGCGGCTGGATCGGCAACGTCGATCGCGGCATCCGTCGAGACCCCGCATGCTGGACCGGCCCGCACGTTCACTTCGAGATGCGGGCCGAGCGGGAGTACTCCTGCTGGAACAAGGGCCTCCGCACGGGCAACGGGCTCAGTAGGAGCAACTTCCTCGGCTTCATCACCGGTCCGACGACCGCCAGGTCTTCCCAACGCTGTCCCTGACAGTCGGGCTCCGCTCAGCGGCGCGGCAGGTGCACCCGCACGGCGCGGTCGTCCGGCCGTGTCTCGACCCGCCCTCCGAGCGCGGCGACCTGCAGCCCCACCCGCGTGGTGCCGGGCTCGGCGACGAGGCGAGCCGGGCACGGAGCGCCGGTGAGGTCGAGGCGCAGGCGGGTCTCCTCCCCCACGAACACCAGGCGTACGTCGTGCCCGCCGGGGCGGGCGACCTCGTCGAGGAGCGCGTCGAGCACCTGCTCGACCGGGCCGGGCGTGACCGGCAGCGCGATGTCGCCCTCGACGGCGCCGGTGATGGTCAGGTCGACCTCGTCGAGCACATCGGCCCAGCGTTGCGCGGCCTGGGTGGCCAGCTCGTAGAGCGGCACCTGCGCGCCGGCCAGCAGCGCGCCGCGCGAGGAGATCTCCAGCAGCTCGCCGGTGACCTCGTCGATGCGCTGCGCGTCGTGCAGGCACGCGGCCGCGGCGTCGCGCTGCTCCTCGGTGGCGTCGCGGTCGGACTCCAGCTCCTCGAGCCGGATCCGCAGCGAGGTCAACGGGGTACGGAGCACGTGCGAGGCGTGCAGGGCGAACGCCTGCTCACGCTCCAGCCGCTCGCGCAGCTGCGCGGCGCTGACCTCCAGCGCGGTCGCGATCGCCTGGGCCTCCGGGATGCGTGAGTGCGGCAGGTCGAGCTCGAACCGACCTCGGCCCAGCGCGCTCGCGGCCCCCGCGAGCCGCCGGAACGGCTGCGCCATCGCCCGCGAGATGCCGTAGCCCACGACGCCGGCCGCGATGCCGGCGAGCAGGAAGATCGCGAAACCCGCCGGGCCGCTGCTGGTGCCGAACGTCGGCACGACCGAGTCCAGACCGCGGGTCATCGTGAGCTCGCCGTCGGCCACCGGGACGGTCGCGGTCACCGCGTTCGCCGCGCCCGGGTCGGCCTCCGCGCCGGTCAGCACGATGGGCTGCTCGCCCGGCACCGCGTAGACCATCTGGGCGTCCGCGACCAGGAACGGTCGGAGCAGGATCTCGTCGACCTCCGCCCCGTCGGCGACCTCGGCGTCCAGCACGCGCGATGCGACCGCCACCTCGTCGGTGATCCGGGCGCTCTCCCGCTCACGGACGTCGGTGTCGACGGCGAAGCCGCGGACCGCTCCCGCGATGAGCAGGAGGGTCAGGGTCAGAACGACGAACGCGGCGGTGAGACGCTCACGCATGTCGCGCGGGCGCCTCCAGGCGGAAGCCCACGCCGCGCACGGCGACGACGCGCTCGGTCACGCCGGCGCCCTCGAGCTTCTGCCGCAGACGACCGATGGTCACGTCGAGCGTCTTCGTGGAGCCGTACCAGTTCTCGTCCCACACCTCGGCCATCAGCCGCCCTCGCGACACGACCTTGTCGCGGCTGGCGAGCAGGATGTTGAGGACGTCGAACTCCTTGCCCGTCAGACCCACCTCGGTCTCACCGGTGAAGACGCGACGCGCCTCCACGTCGATGCGCAGGGCGTCCTCGGGCTGGTCGTCGTCGGCCGTGCTGAACGCACCCGTACGCCGCAGCAGCGCGCGGACGCGCGCCTGCAGCTCGGCGAGGCCGAACGGCTTGGAGAGGTAGTCGTCGGCGCCGTAGTCGAGCCCGACCACCCGGTCGAGCTCGCCGGCGCGGGCCGTCACGATCATGATCGCGCCCTCGAAGCCCGACGAGCGGAGCTGCTTGCAGACCTCGAGGCCGTCGACGTCGGGGAGCCCGAGGTCGAGGATCACGACGTCGGCGGTGCGGGAGGACAGATCATCGATCGCGCGCTGGCCGGTGTCGACCCAGTCGACGTCGTAGCCCTCGCGCTCCAACGTCCGAACGAGGGGGAATGCGATGTCCTCCTCGTCCTCGACGACAAGGACCCGGTGCGCCATGCCTCGTAGCATAGGGGCACGGCCACTCCTCCGAGGTCAGAACCGCCAGGCGTGGGCGTGACGCGTGCCTGATCCCGCGCTCCGGGCAGCCGTCCCGGGGACGTCCCGCGCCACGTGCGAGGCGCCGCGCGACGGCGCCGGGGTGATGCTCGCGGCCGCACCGGCGACCGCCTGGACAGCCGCAGCGACGCGCCTGCGGCGACGGCGTCCGGCGTACCACCCGAGCAGCAGGGTGAGGAGCGTGAGGTCGACCGCGAAGCCGATCCGCGCCAGCACGTCGGCGGCCGGGCCGGCCCAGGCGACCGGCCAGGCGACGACGGGCGCGGACCAGACCACGGTGTCGACGCTGGAGACGGCGGCCGGGCCTGCCAGCGGCATCGCGAGGCCGTCGCCCGTCGCGACCTGGAGGTCGGCGCCGAGATCGGTGACCTCCGCCGGCCCGGTCGTGACGAGCACGACGTCACCCAGCTCGAGGTCGCTGACCGGGAGGCTGCGGACCACGGACAGGCTGCCGCGCGAGAGGACCTGATCGTCGCCGGTCTGGACGTGGACGTCGATCCCGAGGCCGATCGGCACCAGCAGCATCACGGCGCACCACGTCGCGAACGTCGCGAGCACGACGGCCACGTGATGGCGGCGCAGGCGCGAGCGTGCGCGTCGCTGCTTCGGAGCGATCTCCACGGCACCCCCACGCGCCCGACAATGTTTCGTACCCGATCCACATCCGGGTATGCGGACGAATTTACGAGCAACGCGACCACCCCGCCCCCACAGCACGGACAAGGTCGGGTAACAGACCGTCCCATGTGTCACGCGGACCCCACCGGGAGAGCCTCCGAGCCCAGGTCAGGCGTCGTCGGAGAACAGGTCCCCGAGCTCCTCGGCCCGCGCCAGGACCTCCTCGAAGCGCAGCTGCTCCAGACCCAGCGGGTCGTCGGCCCCGGCCTCCACCTCGGCCCACGTGACCGGCGTCGCCACGGTCGGACGCTCCCGCCCGCGCAGGGAGTACGGCGCCACGGTGGTCTTCGAGCCGGCGTTCTGCGACCAGTCGAGGAACACCTTCCCCCCGCGTCGCGCCTTCGTCATCGTCGCGGTCACCAGCCGCGGGTGCTCGGCCGCCAGCTCGTCGGCGACCTCCTTGGCGAGCGCAGTCGAGTCCTCCGGCGGCAGCCGCCGCGGCGGTACGGCGTACAGGTGCAGGCCCTTGCTCCCCGACGTCACCGGGCGCGCGCCCAGCCCGCGCTCGGCGAGCTTGTCGCGCACCATCAGCGCCACCTGGCAGCACTCGTGCAGTCCGGCCGGGTCACCCGGGTCGAGGTCGATGACGACCCGGTCGGCGTTGCGCGGCTGCCCGTTGCGACCGACCCGCCACTGGTGGACGTGCAGCTCGAGCGCGGCGAGGTTGGCCATCCAGGTGAGCGTCGCGAGGTCGTCGACCACGGGGAACTCCAGCCGGTCGCCGTGCCGGCTCTCCCCGCGCGAACCGGACGTCGGCACGCTGACGGTGCGCACCCACGACGGCGTCCCCTGCGGCGCGTTCTTCTCGTAGAACGACCCGCGCTCGACCCCGTGCGGCCAGCGGATCCGGGTGACGGCGCGGTCCTTCAGGTGCGGGAGCATCACCGGCGAGATGCGGGCGTAGTAGTCGAGCACCTCGCCCTTGGTGGTGCCGGTGCGCGGGTAGAGCACCTTGTCGAGGTTGCTGATCCGCAGGGTGCGGCCCTCGACGTCGACGTGCAGGTCGTTCACGAACGTGCGCTCCCCTACCGGCCGACGGCGACGAGCGGACGCTCGTCCGGGTCGAGGCGGCGCAGCAGCAGCCGCAGGAACGGCCGGGGCGCGCTGATGCAGCCGGCCGTCGCGCCGCGCCCGTTGACGTGCAGGAAGATCCCCGAGCCGCGGTGGCGCACCTGCCGCGGGTTGTAGTCGAGGACCAGCGCGTGCTCGTACTGCCGCGGGTAGTCGGCGAGCCGCTCGCTGCTGTCGGCGTGGCCCGACGGCAGCCACCACCGGAAGCCGCCCTGCCGCTTGTTGCGGTAGCGGTTGTAGAAGCGCGACGCGTTGTCCTGCACCCAGTAGTCGCCCGGCCGGATCCGCCGGTGCGGCAGGTCCCAGCGGGCGTCGCGGCGCTGGGTCCCGAACGACGAGGTCAGCGGGTAGGTGCCGAGCGGTGTCGTGCCCGTGCCCTGGCGCCGACGGTTGCCGCGCACCAGACCGCCGTACCCGGTGCGGCCGTCGTACGCCGTCTCGACCAGGCGCCAGCCGCGCTCGCGCAGGACCCACAGCCGGACCCGGGCGTGGTGGCCGCGGGTGTGCTTGACGGTGACGACCTGGGTGGTGCCACGGCGGAGTCGGACGCGGACGCCGTCGAGACGGACGGTCTCGGCGCGGGGGGTCTCGGCGCGAGCGGTCGTCGTGGGGGCGGCGCTCGGGACGGCCGTCGCGGAGGGTGCGGGGACCGGACCGGCGAGCAGGCCGAGCGACGTGGCGAGCAGTGTCGCGAGCAGGAGCGCCCTCACCGCTGCACCCCCGGCTCGAGGTCGTCGACGGAGAGGTCCGTGCGCAGTCCGCGGTACGACGGCTGGCGCAGCCGGGCGTGCCCCGTGCCGTGCGTGTCGACGTCGACCACGAGCACCGGCTCGACCCAGGTCGTGCCGGTGGCGTCGACCCGCGGCACGTCGTCGCCGAACGGGCTGTCGGCGCGCACCAGGCCCGCGACCGCCTCGGCGAGCTGGGCCGACGTACGGCCCGAGATGCCGCTGCCGACCCGGCCGCGGTAGGACAGCCCGTCCTCAGTGACCTCGCCGACCAGCAGCGCGGCCAGCCGGTCGCGGGTGCCCTCCTGCGGCCGCCAGCCGCCGACGACGTACGAGCCGCGGTAGCGGTGGGCCCGCTTGAGCCAGTGCCGGCTGCGCTCGCCAGGGCGGTAGCGGGAGTCGAGCCGCTTGCTGACGATGCCCTCGAGCCCCTGCTCGCGGGTGGCGTGGCGCAGCAGCTCGCCGTCGTCGTACGTCGGGGGGACCGGCCAGGCGCTGCCCTCGAGCACCTCGAGCAGCAGCGCGCGGCGCTCGGACAGCGGGCGCCGGGTGAGGTCGTCGCCGTCCAGACGGAGCAGGTCGAAGGCCATGTACGTCGCGGGCAGGCGCTCGGCGAGCCGCGCCACCGAAGCGGCCTTCCGCACGTGCATCCGCTCCTGGAGCACCCGGAAGTCGGGGCGGCCGTCGGCAGCCAGCACGATCACCTCACCGTCGACGAGCAGGTCGCGACCGCCGAGCGGAGGGTGGTCGGCGACGTCGGGCCAGGCGGCCGTCACGTCGTTCTCGTTGCGGCTGGTCATCCGCACCCGCCCGGCACGCACCTCGGTCAGCGCCCGGATGCCGTCCCACTTGACCTCGTGGACCCACTCGGGCCCCTCGGGGACACCGGCGTGCACGTCACCGGCGGTGGCGAGCATCGGACGCATGCGGGCCATCCTGCCCGGTCCCCCGCCGCCCGGGCGTGGCCCCGACGGGTGACACCGATGAATACTGGCGCCGCGAGCGGTCTGCTCCTGCAGGCGGCGGTCGACGGATGACGAGAGGTGCTTCCCCATGCGCGCGATCTGGAAGGGTGCGGTGTCCTTCGGGCTGGTCAGCGTCCCCGTGAAGCTGTACTCCGCGACCGAGAGCCACGACGTGTCGTTTCGCCAGGTGCACGCCACCGACGGTGGCCGCATCAAGTACCAGCGGGTCTGCTCCATCGACGGCGAGGAGGTCGCGTACGCCGACATCGCCAAGGGGTTCGAGACCGAGGACGGCGAGATGGTCGTGCTCACCGACGACGACCTCGCCGACCTGCCGACCACGTCGTCGCGCGAGATCGCGGTGGAGAAGTTCGTGCCCACCGAGCAGATCGACCCGATGCTGCTCGACAAGTGCTACTACCTCGAGCCCGAGAAGTCCGGCGCGAAGCCGTACGCCCTGCTGCGCCAGGCGCTCCTCGACGCCGACCGGATGGCCGTCGTCACCGTCGCGATCCGCAACCGCACCACCATTGCCGTGCTCCGCGTCCGGGACGACACGATCGTCATGCAGACCATGCTGTGGCCCGACGAGATCCGCACCCCCGACTTCTCCGTGGAGCCGGGTGAGGTGAAGGACTCGGAGATGAAGATGGCGACGATGCTCGTGGAGACCCTGGCCGGCGACTTCGACGCCAGCGAGTTCACCGACGAGTACTCCGAGGCCGTCAAGGCCGTCGTCACCGCCAAGATCGAGGGCGGCGAGGTCGAGCGGACCCCCCCCTCGACCAAGACCTCCGGCGAGGTCGTCGACCTGCTGGCCGCGCTCCAGCGGTCGGTGCAGCAGGCCAAGGCCGGGCGGGGTGAGACCGTCGACGAGGACGAGGACGAGAAGCCCGCGACGAAGACACCCGCGAAGAAGGCTGCCGCCAAGAAGTCCTCTGCGAAGAAGGCGCCCGCCAAGAAGGCTGCGGCCAAGAAGTCGGCTGCGAAGAAGACGACGACCAAGAAGTCCGCCGCGAAGAAGGCGCAGGCGAAGAAGGCGAGCTGAGTCGTCTGAGGTGGTTGAGCCCGACCGGCCGCCAGCCCGCTCAGGTGGTTGAGCCCGACCGAGCGCCAGCGAGGGAGGAGGTCGAAACCCCGGACAGCCGACCACGAACCATGTCCACAGCCGACCCTCTGCGCCGGGGCCGGCTGTCGGTGGTCGCACCTACAATCGGGACATGCGAAAAGCGCTCCTGACCTGCGACGACTCACCGACTCCGGTCGGTCTCGTCGCCGCCGTCAGGGCTGCCGCGGAGATCAAGAAGCAGGCCGCACTGACCGAGGCGTACGCCGTTCTGGAGTGGGTCGCCGCCCGCCAGCTCCCCGAGGACCGCGCGGCCGAGGAGTGGGCCGACGGCCACCTGGACGAGATGGCCAAGGACCGGTTCGGGAGTCAGGCACTGCACCTCGCCGGCCCCGGCTCCCCGGTGGTCGAGGAGGACGAGGCGTACGAGATCTCGGCTGCTCTGGGTCTCCAGTCCGGCAGCAGGTACGTCGGTGAGCTGATCGAGCTCCGCTACCGCCTGCCCCGCATCTGGTCCCGCGTGACCGCGCTCGACCTGCCGCTGTGGAAGGCCCGCAGGATCGCCGCCGCGACCTGCACGCTCCCCGAGGCAGGTGCGGCGTACGTCGACCACCAGCTTGCGTGGGCCGCCGCCCGCACGACGCTCGCGCAGATCGACCGCACCGTGGACGAGGCCATGGT
>PBYI01000045.1 GCA_002729525.1 Nocardioides sp. | reverse complement strand
GACTCTGTTGTTCCAGCAAAGAGAATCACTGCTTTAGTTCAAACTTTAACTCTTCCTGGACCACTTAGTGTTGGTTATTCTCCAACCTGTTATATCAGAACCAGTCACTCTGCTATGAGAATTACTGAAATTGTTAAAGTAAGATCTAAACAAACTGCTGGACAATGGTCTACTGATGTTAAACAACTTACTTCTATCAAATCCAAGCAGGTGATTATACAGAGACCAGAAAAATGGTAATCCTGAAGTAAGCCCTAACCAACATCGTAACCATAATCAGCCCTGTTGCTAGTCGGTAACAGGACTGATTGTTTGGTGGAGACATCAACTGTGGGATTAAATCTCATTTACTTGACCTGTGATTAGTGGGAATTCTAAACGTTTATATTGGCTCTCTCCCACCAATAATGGCCGTTTAGCTTCTTGTCCTTCCGTCTTCATTTCTGATGTATACGCGGCCAGGGTCGTCCCCAGCATAATTTTATGTTGTCCGTACTTCTTGTTTAAAGCATCGATCCCTTGATACAGATGACGCTGCTGATCAATGGCCACCACCTGTTGAAATAGATCCAACTGTGCCTGGTGGTCGTCTTGTAGATCATTGAGTGTTACCCCGGTGGCTCGATACCTGGTACCCATTTGATAAATCTGCTGGAAACAGGTACTGGCCAACTTGACTATATAACTAGGAATATTGGTTGGCATTGACAGTTTGGTTTCTATCCCCCGCGCAACAAAACTATCATCTTTTAACCAGAAAGATACCTTTTGTGGAGCTAACCGATAGTGCCGTGCTCGATGACAGGCCTTTTCGATGTTACGGCTGAGTTGAGCCAAGACGATCGATCTTCGGTCAGTTGACGGATAAAAGGTTTTGGATCGTTGAATAGAAGCATAAGTGGTTTTCCGGCTATCGTCAATATCCAGGACCGAATTTCCATTCAATTCTTGCCAAATTTCTCGCTGTGGTTTGGCCAAATACCTATTAATCCATGTTTGATCACGTCGGGCCAAGTCGAGTGCTGTCCTGATCCCATACTTCTTAAGTAAGGCTGCTGTCTGTGCTCCAATTCCCCAAACCTGGTCAGTGGACAGTTGCCTTAGAAAACGGTGAATCTGAATCCCTGGGATGCAGGTTAGACCAACCGGTTTACTCCAGTTGGAAGCCACTTTGGCTAAAACCTTCGTGCTAGCTAAACCGGCTGAGAAAGTGATACCCAAGGATTCATTCAGTTGCCGTTGAATCGATTGAGCTAGCTCTGGATAGGATTGACGCCAGAGCCGGCGTAAGCCGGTCAGGTCGGCAAAGCACTCATCGATGCTGTATTCCTCCACCTCAGGGGTGAATTTTCTGACCCAGTTAAAGAAACGTTGAGAATAGAGGTTGTAGGTTTCGAAATCAGAAGCTACGATCCGAACCTGTGGAAACTGTTTAGCCACTTGATACAGAGGTTGACCACGGGTAATACCCAAGGCTTTGGCTTGATAGCTACAAGCAGTGACACAACCTCGTTCCCCTCCAGTCACTACCGGTTGATCCCGTAGCTCAGGATGAGTTGCTTGTTCACAGGCCACAAAAAAGGCATCGCCATCCAGATGCAAAATAGCTCTGGGATATTCACCTAGATTCAGCGGTCGATGGTGGAAGGTTAGTAGGCTCATGTACCATTGCCGTACTTTCTAATCATGCCGACCACCACGGCTTCAACTTGCAGCTCCTGGTCGGGGTAGATGGTTTTGTAGTTGTCATTGGCTGGCACCAAGCAGAACTGACCCTTTTCTGTGTCCAAATATTTCAGTGTCCACTGATTATCGACCCGAGCCACCACAATGTCGCCAACCTTGGGTGTTTTACCTCGTTCGACCATCACCAAGTCCCCTGGGAGAATGCCAGCCTCAGCCATAGAGTCGCCACTCACTTTCAGCACATAAGTGGATTCTCGATTCTTAGGAATTAGATAGTCATCCAGCGAGAGGTGTACCGCCAATTGACTATCGGCCGAAGTGGGAAATCCAGCTTCTACTTGCCCCAGTAAAGGAATAGCATCCAGCTTGTCGGTGGGCACAATTTTATTTTTAGCATCCCGTCGAACTAAGCCTTCACCCTCCATTTGGCTAATAATATCGTAGACGGTTTTAGTAGATTTGTATTGAGTAATGTCGAGGATTTCGGAGTAAGACGGGAGTCGCTTGTGTTTCCAAAAGAAAGCCTTAATTTTACCGATGGGTTCTCGATACATTCCTCCCTCCAGTGTAAAGAATTAGTAAGTATGTGAGTTAAGGTTTTATTATAATAAACGAACATTTACTACGTCAAACAATTTTTTATTCGGGATAGGATTTGACACAGGTTAGTAGAACAATTCTACGGCTTAAATACTGATCTGGAAGTGTTTTACAGTTTGGGATTAAGTGACTGCTGAATAATGTCCTCTATCTTACTCGCCGAAGGCAGAAGCTCAGGTATGAGCGGGAAGAAGTGCTAGAGGTACAAGTTAAGTTAAGGCAGATAAAGAAAAACCCTACCGGCTGAAACAACGGGTAGGGCGTAGGAGTTCAGGGGAAAGTTTGAGTGTAAGGCTAAAACTGTACGTTAAGTGAACTGTAGATTCAAGCCCGCTGGCCAATCAAGCGGCCCCAGAAACCGACCTGCTTTTCCTCTTTCTCCTGGGTCACGTCCAGTAATAACCGGTTCTGTTCCGTCATCTGGCTTAGTGTGTTCTGTTGCATAGCAATAATCTGCTGGGCATGATCATGCTGTTTCAGCACTTCGCGGATCTGTTCATCTTTCTCAGTCAGCTGCTGGCCCAAGGTTTCCAGTTGCCGATTGAGGTTATCCAGCAGAGGTCCTTGTTGATCCTGATCTGCATCCTGCTGGCACTTGGCCTGCAAGCTGGCACGCACAAAATCGGACAGGGCCATTTCTTTGGCTTTGGCGGCCTGACTGATCTGTTGATGAAACTCGTCTTCTACTCGTACACTGATGTTTTTCATATCATCCCTTAACCCGATCGTAACCTGTAAATTGTACGTGCAGATCTATCGCCTAGTTTCAAACAAATGATGCATGCCATCATAATAACAGCTGCTTCACCTGCAATGCGCCTGCACAGCAAATTCCCTACCACCTGCAATCTTATCACATACTGCCTGCAGAGTGCAGGTAAAGTGCAGGTTTTTTTTGAAACCGGGCAACCCCAGTTCACGTTAGGCTTAATCGTTGGTTACTGGTAGTGATTTCACCACAAGTTGCAGGTGGGGAGGAGGCAGGTTGCAGGCAATTGACTTGTGTCTTTCAGCGCACCATGTGTTATAATGCCGGGCGTAAGAGGAGACGATCCTATCGCCAACCAGTAACTGCAACTACCAAAACTCAAGATAAAAAAAAGCCCTAGCGGTCAACTAGGGCAAATTCTTCAGAAAGAGAGATCTGATCTCTATGATCCGTTGGGCAACTGAGATTATAGCAGATCACCGTTCTAATAACAAGGATCTCTGTGTATGTACTTAGAGGTGTCATGTCTGCTATCTCATGTTCGATACCCAACTGATTAAAGAACAGGTCGATCTATTAGCCCTGATCCGGCTGGATGAACCCGACCTGCGCCAGCAGGGACAGAAATGGGTTTCCGGCCATCAGTCCCAACACTCTTCAGAACAAGGCAACTGTCTAAGCGTGGCCCCTGAACAGGGGTTGTGGCACTGTTTCCATTGTGGTCAGGGCGGGGACGCTATCCAGTGGCGAATAGAGCAAAGCGGCGATGATTTTACGGCCGCCTGCCGTTGGTTATGCCAACAGTTCAACCTACCCATACCGGATCTGACTGCAGCTCAAGTGCAGGCACTGCACCTGCAACGCTCACAACAACAACGTATCCGGCCCATCCTGCTGCAGGCTTGCCGTTTCTATCATTCTCAGTTGACCGCTGAGCATCGCCACTGCCTGCAACAGCGCGGCTTGAGGCCAGAGACGGTGGAGGAGTTGTTGATTGGATACGCTCCACCGGGCGGTTCGGCTTTATGGCGACATCTGCAAGACCAGCATCCTGTCAAGGACTTGCTGGCCAGCGGCCTGTTCCTTCCTACCCAGCACCGTAACTACGACCACTATCAAGACCGCTTGATCTTCCCTTTCTGGTGGCAGGGAGAAATCGTTTACTCTATCGGCCGTCTACCCGACGATCAACCGGCAGCTGTAGAACGACGTCATCAGGCCGACCGCGGCAAATACAAGAAACAGTTGTCCCATAGCCAACAACGGGATTACGTCTGCCCTCACGCCGTGCAACACATCATCTACGGCCGCGACACGGTACGAGGACAGAAAGAGTTGCTGATCACCGAAGGAATTATAGATGCTATCCTGGCCATTCAAGCCGGCTACGCCTGCCTGTCGCCCACCAGTACCCGTTTCTCCCAAAACCAACTGCGACAGCTGGACCAGTTGACATCTCAAGCCGAAACCATCTACCTGGTCAACGATAACGAGGTCTCAGCCAGCGGTCTACAAGGGGCTCTGACTACGGCTGAAGCACTGTTCAATACCAAAAGGCAGATACGATTGGTGGAGTTGCCGCGGCCGGCAGAGGTAGACAAGGTGGACCTGGCCGATTACCTGCAGCAGCAGCCCGACGGATTGCCTGCACTGTTACTGCAATCCACCGATTATCTGCAGTTTCAAATCCAGCAACTGGTGTCCTTAAACCAGGAACAGCGGGAAAAACCGTTGCAGGCACTGGGCCTGCAAATGGTGCAACTGCCTACCTACCGGCAAGAACCGCTGATCCGGGCCCTGGCCGATAACGATATCATCCGAGTACGGGCTTGCAAGACCATGTTGCGACAGCTGAAGGCGGAACGACAACGCCGATTACGGCAGGAGAAACTGGAATCATTCAGGCAAAAGAGCAGCCCAGCCCAGTTTCTGCGCTATCAGATCGATCAGTTGCGGCTCAACCCGGAGAAACAGCCGCTGTTTCAGATCAAGAAAGGGGTAGCCCAGCTGATTGTCGAGAACATGAAACAGATCGGCCAGTTCCACTACACGGCCGAACAGAACTTTTACTGGTTCGATCAGGAAACCAACCAGCTGTATCTGCTAGACCTGCAAGACCAAGCCTTGCAGATCATGATCAACCATCGTTACGGTCTCAACGCCAGTGAAATGGAGTACAACTACCTGCTGGTGGACCTGATGACGGTGGCCCAAATCGAAGGACAAAAAACCGACATCCACCGCTTTGCCTATTATCACCCTGAAAACGGACTCTACATCTACAACCACAACAACCAGATCTACAAACTGGACGGTCAAAACGTAGAACTGGTGGCCAATGGTACCGACGGCGTGCTGTTCCTGGATAAACCCACTCACCAGACCTTCACCTATCAAGCTGGTGTGGGAGCTGGTTATGTGGACCGGTTGCTGGTGGACAACATTAATTTCGATCCTGACGGCTCCAGCCTGGACACCTACGAACAACGGCTGATTTTTAAAGTCTGGCTGAAATCGCTATTCTTCAGTTCCATTCAACCCACCAAACCAATTCAGTGTTTCATCGGTGAGAAAGGTAGCGGTAAAACCACTTATCAGCGTCTGGTAGGCCGATTCCTGTTCGGTCCCTTTTTCGATGTGGATACGCTGGAAGCCAAGAAAGAAGATGCTTTCATCGCCACCATCACCAACAACGCCTACTGCGCTTTCGATAACGCCGACAGCCCCATCAACTGGTTGCCGAATAGACTGGCCCAGGTGGCCACCGGCCAACGCATCACCCTGCGTGAATACTACACTACCAATCAGGAAGTGGCTTTCTTTCCCCAGTGTTTCATCTCCATCAATAGTCGCACACCCAACTTCAAACGCGACGACGTGATGGACCGGCTGTTACCCTTCAAAGTCAAACGGTTGGAACAATTCATCCCTCAGCAACAGATCAGCCAACAGTTGATGGACAACCGCGACCTGTTGTGGTCAGAGATGATAGACGACCTCAATCGGCTGGTGGCCTATATGCAAAGCCCGAATACCGTTTTCCGCAGCCAGTTCCGAATGGCCGATTTCGCTCAGTTCGGCTGGCAGGCCATCCGGGCTGATTATCAGCTAGCATCGGAACAGCAGGAGATGGGCGATTACTGGTTGCAGTTACTGGGCAAACTGGACCAGGCACAGGACGAGGAACTGTTGAGCGATAACCCTATCGCCCTGGCTTTGTCCATCTGGCTGGAACAACCTGGTAGCCAGGGACGAGAACTAAAATCGGCTGAATTGTATAATCAACTAGCTCTGGTAGCGGAAGAGCATAGCATCGGCTTGCCTTACAAATCCAGTCGCTCCTTTGGTCGAGCTATGCGCAACATCGTTACCAACCTAGCCACCTATTTCCAGGTGCAACAGCGTAAAGTCAACAACACCTTCTGCTACACCTTCCATCCGCTGCCGACGGATCAAGACTAGTTTCTATTAGTTTTATTAGTTTGGGTTGACCGATCGGCCACCCAATGGAGGACGAACAGCACCAAATCAGGCTCTAACCGTCGTTTTTGCAGCTGATCTGCTTTGTATTAGCTTAGTTTCTATTAGTTTTATTAGTTTTATTAGTTTTAGTTTTGGCTAAACTAATAAGCTTAAATCCTTTTACAGTCTATGTTTAGACTCGATCTATTAGTTTTATTAGTTTTTTTGCCTACCCTTTTATATATATGAATTAATTTATTTTTAGCGATTGGAAATAAAATATTTTTCGCGCCTGCGATAGGTATAGATAAAACTAATAAAACTAATAAGAATGACAGAACCTATTTACTAGAAAGGATTTAAGCTTATTAGTTTGGCTATTAGTTAGCTTTTTAAAACTAATAAAACTAATAATCGAATGATGGTAATTGTTGTGGATGTTGTTGGTTAGATAAATTGACTCACTGCTAGTTGCTGACAAAGAGAGAAAAGTCTGGAACAGCAAGATTTCTTAGGTTTAAGTTTGTTCCGAAGAAACGCATCTGTAGGCCAATAGGTCTTTCAGCGGCAAAATAGAAGGGGAGTGACCAGGCTATTAGCTGACTCGAAGACTTGTTGTCAATGGCGGAGAAAAAAGGGATAACTGTCAACACTATGCCTGGTGAAGCGTGGAGCGGAGTGGTGGGTTTGAATTTGGACTCAAGCCTAATATGTGACAATCGGCTTAATGCTGGTATCCTAGTTGTAGTTACCATCCCTTGACTTTCTGTCTCTGCACTGGCAGAATCAGCGGAAATCCGCTAGTCGAAGGGCTTTCAACCTCAGCAAACCCCGGGCTAGTTATTACTAGACCTCATGCCTATTAACACGGAGACCCTCCTCTATGCACCCCCCGAAAATGTACTGCCCTATAATCATCCTTTTCGCTCTGATTTTCACCGCATCCGCGAAAATAGAAGATGACCTGAATCACATTTTGTTGCTATCGAAATTGGAACAGCAGATGGTGATGACACAAGAACCGTATGGGTTCGATGACTATGCGGCTTTTGTCTTGGTCGCTTCTGGCGTTCCCGATGATAAAATCGCCGTCCAGAAAAAGAAATTGGATCAACTGCTTGACAACGTCGCCACCGAACTGGAATTGCGACAAGTGCCAGAAAACACCATGGCTCGTTCCGATCATATCCTTCAATTACTGCACACCCTTATTTTTGAAAAATACGATCCGGCTCAAACCCGCATCGACGCTATTCTCGACCAACGATCGTTTAACTGCGTCTCATCGGCCGTATTTTATGCTGTTGTCTGTCGAAAATTCGATGTCTCGATTACCGGCGTGGTCACCGCTGACCACTCTTTCGCCCAACTTAAACTCTCCGATACTACCAAAATCGACATTGAAACAACGGTCAACTACGGTTTCGACCCCTCCAGCAAAACCGGTTTTTTAGACCAGTTCGGTCAACTCACCGGCTTCGCCTACGTCGATCCCAAGAATTATCGCCAACGGAAGGAGGTTGGTGACCGGGAAATGATCGCGCTGGTTTTATCCAATCGATACGACGCTCTAACCAAACAGGGGAATCAAACAGAGGCCACAGCTGCCCTTTGTCGGGCCTATCGTCTGGCCGGTAATCTACCGTTTACCACTAACACCTGGGAAAACGCCATTAACAACTACATCGTTTGGCTAGAACAAGAGCAACGATCGCAGGATGCGCTTTACGCCTTGGCTCGTTTGGGCGAAGCATTTCCAGAGATCGACAAGATTAGTGATTTACAGTACGGTATTTACATCAATTGGACACAAGCATTGATCACCGACAAAAATTACGCTCTAGCTATCGCTACAGCCGAGGAGGGGTTGAACTATTTTCCCGAGGATCAATTTCTCCGACAAAATCTGAAAGCCGGCTATCTCGAACATTATTACCGTTTGTCCAGAAATGGTGACTTCGATCCGGCCTTTTCGTTGATCAAACGAATGACCGATCATTTCCCGAAAGAAAAGGATTTTGAGACGCTGGCCATCAATCTGGTCACCAACCAGGCTAAAATATTGCCGATTGATGCGGCTGAAAAACTCTTTTTGCAGGCCATCTCCAAATATCCGTCGAACCAAAAATTGCGCCAACTCTTCACCTATCGATTGGTAAAACAGGCCGAACATTTGGAACTACAAAATAAATTACAGGAAGCAGTCGATCTTTTAGATCATGCTCAGCAGATCGAAGCTATCTCGGCGTTTCAGTCGATGATTGTGCCGAAAGAGGTTTCAATATTAAATAATTGGGCCTTGCGGCTATTACAAAATAAAGATTACAGCCAGGCTAGATCAGCGATCGAACGTGGTCTTGAGCTCGAGCCGGATTCCAAACCACTAAACAGTAATTGGGATGTGGTGATGTTACAGTGGGGGCAGCTAGCCTACAACAAAGGCCAATTCAAGAAATCGATCCAGATTTTGACCGCTGGCCGTCAAAGGTCAAAGCGCGACAAAAAAACTTTTACTCAACTAATCGAGATGTACTACAACGAAACGGCATTTCAACTGCTCGACGCTGGAAAAGTTGAGGGATCAATCGCACGATTTGAGGAGGGGCTTAAACACGTGCCCAAAAGTGAAACGTTAAAAGACCATCTTGACATTGCCAAATCAGAACGCGAGTCATCAGATTAGTAAGCACAGGCCACTGACCAGTCTATAATTTGATTCCCCCTCCCACAAACATGTAGATACTTGAAAAAATGATTCCTTGAGTGAGAGCTGGTAGAGCTAGTGGTATGTCAAGCATTAGCTGATGGATATGACGGTGGATAACCACAGCCGTCAGGAAGCCGCTTACTGGGATGAATGCAGCAGGTGGGGTGAACTCGTATCCAGTAACTAATGGCAGCGTTTCTATCAAAAAGATGACGATATTGAAAAAACAGGGGAGCAAATACAACAGAAACGTCTTCTTCTAAGAACCACTATGACCAGCTTAAGTTACAAAGAGTTGTGGTGTCTACAGCAGCAAAAGTGACAAATACCAAATCATGCGTTCTGAGCAACCTCTTGGCATCGACGCTTTCGTCGCGGATACCATGCGTTTGAACCCCAACATCACTCCACTACAGGCTTTGATGCTCTTGCAATCATGCCTAAGGCAGGTGGTAATAGCCGTCCTGTTGGTCGTCCCGGCTGGTTCTTACTCTCTGCTTCCGATCAATACTTCAAGCGGGCTTGGGCCAATACCTTTGACTTTCTCCCCCCGCACTGGCAAAATCAACTCCAATCTGCCAGTCGACGTGCTTTTAATCGCAGTAAACCTCGGGCTAGTCATTTTTAGGGCCCTTTCCTACCTGCTCTTAGCTATTGCAATCATGTCGCTGTAGTCGTGTTGGTAATAATTAGGACAGCATTAAATAATTGTACGAGGAATTGAAATCCCTGACCGGTGAAATGTGGTAAATTTACGTGAAAACACACCTGCCGGTCCATCCGGTGGCGCTGATGCTGCAGGGCACCTATATGGCTTAGAAAACGGTGTTTTTGGTATTTCTGATCTGGCCTATAAATCAATTGTGCTGGAGGTTGGCGGGGCGCAGCTTTACAGGAAGAGACAGCTGTTTTTTATCGGTCTGCTGATCGGATATGCGGTGGCGACATGCTTCTCGTGCGCGGTGGACAGCCTGTTCTTTTTCGGACAGGGTATCTGGTGCACGGGTTCTGAAAGAGGTGCTCTATGAAGATTGCATCGATCAAGATCTCGGTTTTTGACATGCCTGGCAATACCGGTCGTTTTGATTTGCGGGAGGTCGAACAGGGTGCCTGGCGGCGATGGGTTCACGTCCGAAGTACCCAGCGTGCAGGACGCCGTGCATGTGTTGCATGTGTTCACAGATGAAGACCTCGAGGGGATATGCACAGTAGGGGATGCCCGGTATACGACCATGCGACAGGGTGATTTGGAGCAGTTGCGTATTTTGGCGGTGGGAGAGAATCCGTTTGATCGTGAACGCTTGAATGCCAAACTCCGTGCAGCAACCCGCGGCATGTTTGCTCGTCCCGGATGGTTTGGGACATTTGATAACTGTCTCTGGGATATTGCAGGT
>PBYI01000044.1 GCA_002729525.1 Nocardioides sp. | reverse complement strand
GACGGGCAGGCCGGGGCGGACGAACGCGTCGCAGGTCGCGGCGCCGTTGACGACGTTGACGACGAGCGGCCGCCGCCCGACACCATCGGTCTGTAGGTCGAGGGCGCTCTGCCCGCGGGCGAGGTCGCCGAGCGCCTTGGCGCGTCGTACGCCGAGGGGGTCGTCGGAGCCGGCTTCTTTGAGGGCGGCGGCGCCGGCGCGGAGGGCGTCCTCGAGGTCGAGGGCGTCGTCGAGGTCGAGCAGCGCATCGATGGAGACGAGGCCGTGCTTGGCCTGGTCGAGGTCGACGATCACGTCGCGGTGGTCGAACGGGTCCTCCGGCAGCAGGTCGGGTGCGAACCGGACCATGGCCTCGTCCACGGTGCGGTCGATCTGGGCGAGCGTGGTGCGGGCGGCGGCCCAGGCGAGCTGGTGGTCGACGTACGCCGCACCCGCCTCCGGGAGTGTGCTGGTGGCGGCCGCGATCTTGCGGGCCTTCCACAACGGCAGGTCGAGGGCGGTCACGCGGGACCAGATGCGAGGCAGGCGGTAGCGCAGCTCGATCAGCTCACCGACGTACCTGCTGCCGGACTGGCGGGACAGGCCGAGGGCGGCGGCGATCTCGTAGGCCTCGTCCTCCTCGACCACGGGAGCGCCCGGTCCGGCGAGGTGGAGTGCCTGGGAGCCGAACCGGTCCTTGGTCATCTGGTCGAGGTGCTCGTCGGCCCACTCCTCGGCCGCGCGGTCCTCGGGGAGCTGACGGGCGGCGACCCACTCCAGCACCGCCCGTGCCTTGTCGAGCTGGACCCGCCGTTCGACGTCGGCAGCAGCCCTGACGGCGGCGACGAGACCGACGGGAGTCGGCTCGTTGTCGCAGGTCAGGAGTGCTTTTCGCATGTCCTGATTCTAGGTGGGACCGCCGACAACCGACCTGGCTCGGAGGGCCGGTTGTGGATGCGGTTGGTGGTCGGCCGACAGCGGTTTCGACTCGCCACTCGCTGGCTGTTCTTTCCCGTGAGGTTGGTGACCGGGGTGGGGACGCGACTGATGGTGGCTGTCCGCCGATGCCGGTGTGTGGGCGAGCGTAGTTGTAGTGCTCGAGGAAGCCGGCGAGTG
Organism: Nocardioides sp.; assembly: GCA_002729525.1. Classification (GTDB taxonomy): domain Bacteria; phylum Actinomycetota; class Actinomycetes; order Propionibacteriales; family Nocardioidaceae; genus Nocardioides. Next base: position 39,474 of record PBYI01000044.1, on the reverse strand, counting down.
CGGCTGATCGTTCATCGTTGGTGTTCCACGCTCGTTGGTAGACCCAGCCGTGGGCCAGGGTGCGGTGGTACCGCTCGACCTTGCCATTGGTCTGGGGCCGGTACGGGCGGGTACGGCGGTGGCGGGTCGTGGTGGCCGCGAGGGCAGCTTTGAACACCAGCGACCGGTAGCAGGCGCCGTTGTCGGTCATGACCCGGTGGATCCGACGGATCCCGTGTCGACGGAAGAACTTCACCGCGCGCTGCCAGAACGCGGCCGCGGTGGCGCCTTTCTCGTCGAGGAGTTCCTCGGTGTAGGCGAGTCGGGAGTGGTCATCGACGGCGGAGTGGAGATACACCCATCCCCGTGGCGGGGTGGCCCGGTTCTTCTTACTGGTCGGGCGGCTGGTCGGGCTGGCGGCTTCACGCAGGCGCTGGTGGCGTTCCTTGTCGCGGTCGCGGTACTCGGCATGCCGCGCGGTCTCGCTGCGGCGGTGGGTGTCGGACCCGCGGCCGTGGACCCGGTGTCCACCGCCGAGTCGGATGCGGGGCGCCTTCTTCACATCGACGTGGACCATCGCACCCGGGGTGTCGTACTCGTAGCGGACCACGGGCTCGCGGAGGTCGGCACCGTCGATACCGAGGTCACGCAACCGGGAGATCCCGTGCCGGACCAGGATCCGGTGCACGGTCGCGGGTGGCACGTCCTGACCACGTGCGTGCAGGGCGCCGGCGAGCTGGACCGGACCGACCCTGAGCTCGCCTCGTAGCCGACACACCAGCTTCTCGACCGCGACCGGGGTCTGACGTGGGGATCGGTACGGACGACTCGAACGGTCCACAAGCCCGTCGTCGCCCTCCGCGACCCAGCGGGCGTACCAGCGGCCTAAGGTCTGCCGCGCGATCCCTGCCTCGGCCGCGACGGCACAGATCGGGTGTCCGGCATCGACACGGACGCACAGACGGCGGCGACCTTCAGGGGTCAGCGGAGCATTACGGTGAGACATCGAGGGCCTTTCTTGGCGGCGTGGATGCTTGGTCGCTTCACACCGTTCCGAGGAAGGCCCTCACCAGTCCCCACCCCACGCCGAGCGTCACCAACCTCCCGAGACAGAACAGCTGGCGCTCGCCCGGCTCAACCACCGGAGCCTGTGGTCACGGTTCGCGGTCGGCTGACCGGGGCTTCGACTTCCTCCCTCGCTGGCGCTCGGTCGGGCTCAACCACCGGAGGCGCTGGCGCTCGGTCGGGCTCAACCACCTGGGACGCGGACGCGGGGGTGCTCGTCGGGCTGGCCGGCCGGGACGTGGTCGGAACGGGGGAGGACCAGGGTGAAGGTGGCGCCGACGCCCGGGGAGCCGTCGATCTCGAGGCGGCCGCGGTGGGCGGTGACGATCTCGTGCACGAGGGCCAGGCCGAGTCCGAGGCGGCCGGCGCGGTCGGCGGCGTCGCCGGAGTCGGGGCCGCGCTGGTAGCGCTGCACGAGGTCGGCGGCGGTGGTGGGATCGAGGCCCTCGCCGTCGTCGGCGACCGCGAGGCGTACCGAGCGGCGGTCGGCGGAGACGTCGAGGACGACCCGTCCGCCGGGGCGGGAGTGCGCGAGAGCGTTGTCGACCAGGGCCGCGACGGCGCGACGCAGGGCGGTGGGCACCCCCTGGACGACCACGGAGCCGGACGCGGCTGCAGGAACGGAGTCGACGACGAGGTCGACGTCGCGCTCGTCGGCGGCGCCGGCGTACGCGTCGCGCACGGACGCCGCGAGCGCGGCGAGGTCGACCGGTTCGGGCTCGCGCGGCCGGTGGTGCAGGTCGGCGACGGCGAGCAGGTCGTCGACGACGTCGGAGAGCGTGCGGGCGTCGGCGACGAGCTGGCGCAGCTCCTCGGGCCGGTCCTCGTCGCCCACCGCCCCTCGCCCGAGCAGCTGGGCGCGCGTCATCAGGATCGCCACCGGCGTCCGCAGCTCGTGCGAGGCATCGGCGACGAAGCGTCGTTGGGCGGCCAGCGCGTGCCCGAGCGGCCGCACCGCGCGACGACCGGCGAACCAGCCGAGACCGAGCGACACCAGCACCCCGAGCGCCCCGACCCCGACCGAGAGCCGCGCGAGCCGCGCGGTCTCCTCCTGCTGCTCGACGAAGCTCACCACCGCGGTCAACCGGACCCCGCCCGCGTCCTCGCCGACCACGGCGACGTACGGCTCGCCGCAGGCGGTGACCCAGGTCGTCCCGTCGGGCAGGTCGCGGGCGGCGTCGCGCACCTGCTCCTCGCTGCACTCGGCGGGCAGCCCGCTCAGCACGAAGGGGTACGGCGAGGCCAGGTCGACGCCCATCTCGCCGGCCAGGTCGATCTTGCCCTCGGCCTTCGCGACCGCGGCGTCGCGCCGCTCGTCGAGGCTGACGCCGTACACGAGCCCGACCACGACCGCGACGACGACCGCCACCGCGGCGCCCGTCTGGAGGGCGACGCTGAGCGCAGCCCGGCGCAGCAGCCTCCGGTCGGCGAGCGCGGCGCTCACGACGCGGCCCCGACCTGGTAGCCCAGCCCGCGGACCGTGCGGATCACGTCCCGGCCGAGCTTGCGGCGCAGGTAGTAGACGTAGGTGTCCACGGCGTTGGGGCTGTCGGTCGCCTGGAAGACCCGGTCGCGCAGCTCGTCGCGGCTGAACACCCGCCCCGGCTCCGCCGCGACCGTGCCGAGCAGCTCGCACTCGCGCCGCGACAGGGTCACGGTGGGGGCGGTGGCCAACACGACCTGACGGGTGGAGAGGTCCAGCGAGGCGTCACCGACGCGCAGCACCACCGCGTCGGCACCGTGTCGCCGGCGCAGCGCGCGCAGCCGGGCGAGGAGCTCGTCGACGTCGAACGGCTTCACCAGGTAGTCCTCCGCCCCGGCGTCCAGACCCTCGACCCGGTCCTCCGGCGTGCCGCGTGCGGTCAGCAGCAGCACCGGCGCGGTGACGCCCCTCGACCGGAGCCGCCGGACCAGGTCGACGCCCTCCACGGCCGGCATCATCCGGTCGAGCACGAGCAGGTCCCACGGCTGCGTGAGGCCGAGGTGCAGTGCGGTGTGCCCGTCGGGCGCGTGCTCGACGTCGTACCCCTCCCCGTCGAGGAGGCGCACGAGCAGGTCCGCGAGACGACGGTCGTCCTCCGCGAGCAGCAGCCGGGGCCTGGGTTCCACGTCACCGATTCTCCCAGGGCACCTCTGAGGTGGCTCTGAGAAAGCCGGGCTTCGGTGGGTGGTGAGGTCCCCGACGAGCCTGCGAGAGAGGCCCACCATGACCGTCACCACCACCGTGTCCCACCTCGCCCCGGTCCTGCGCGACCAGCCCGATCCGCGCGCTGTCGTCACCGTGCTCCCGCTGAGCCGCCGGTACGCCGCCTGGGCCGCCGACCGGCACGTCGCCGACCTGCCGCACGGGCTCTTCCCTCTCCTCGGTCGCCGGTTCGTACGTCGCTGGCACCGTGCCCACCTCGAGTCGCCGTACGGCGTGGGGCTGGTGGCGGTGCGCGACGGGGAGCCCGTGGGGTTCCTCCTCGGCTCGACCGACCGTCGACGCCACGTGGCCTGGCTGGCACGACACCGCCGGGGCGTGCTGGCCCGGGCCGGCGCCCTCGCGCTGCTCCTGCGTCCGGCCCTGGCCGTGCACTTCCTGCGCACCCGGTCGGGCCGGTACGCCCGCCGGCTGCTGGCGCGCGGGCGCACCGAGACGGCCACGACGGCTGCGGCCCCGACCCCGGTCGCCGTGCTGGAGGCCGTCGTCGTCGCCGAGGAGGGACGCGGCCACGGGGTGGGTCGCGCCCTGGTCGACCAGCTGCTCGACGTGGTCCACCGCGCCGGCACCCCGACCGTCGACCTGGTCACCAAGGGTGGCGACGACGGCGCGGCGGGGTTCTACGAGGCGCTCGGCTGGGCCCGGGTCGGCGAGCACCGGGACCGCGACGGCGACCTCGTCGCGACGTACCGGTACGGGCTCGGCCGGTGACGCCCACGCGACGCGGGCTGCTGCTCGCCGGCGGGAGCGGCGTGGTCGCCGGCTGCGGGACGACGGACGGCGCGGCCCCCGGGACCCGGGACGCGACGGCGACCGCCGCCGCGTCCGCCATCGGACCCGCCATCGGACCCGCCACCCCCACCGAGCCCACCGCGGCGCTCCCCGACCCCGAGCCCTGGCAGCCCGTGGGCGACGAGGTCGAGCCGGACGCGAAGCTCGCCGCCGCCCGCGCCGTGGAGGAGCTCGGCGCCGGGGGTGGACGCGTCACCCGCGTCGTCTACCCGCAGTACGGCGGCCTCCTCGACTCCTCCGCGTGTGTCATGGTCGTGGCTGTGGAGTCGCGCCGCTCCGGTGACCGGGTACGCCGCCGCCGGCTCGTCGCCGACGTACGGCTGCGTCGACGGTCCGGCCGGTGGCGGGTCGTCTCGGTCGACCGGGCCCCGACCGCGCGGGCGGCGCAGGTGCGCGGACCCGCGGCCCAGGTCGTCGGGCGGCCACGCATCGACCTGTCCGGCGCCGCGCTCGCCGACCTCCGCGACGGCCGGGTCGACCCGCTGGTCGTCGACGTGCTCGACCGGCTCGCCGAGGAGGTCCGGCTCTCGGTGAGCGTGCTCGCCTCGGGTCATCCGCGGATGGTGTTCGGCACCGACTCGGTCAGCAACCACACGCGTGGCCGCGCGGTCGACGTCTGGGCGCTTGACGGGACGCCCGTCGCCGAGCTGCCGCTCGACTCACCGCTCCTGCTGCGGGTGCTGACCCGGGCCGCCGAGCTCGGCAGCGACGAGGTCGGTGGGCCCGTGGTGCCGCCGGTCACCTCCGGTGTCCACTTCGCCAACCCGCTGCACCGCGACCACGTGCACGTGGGCTTCGATGTCTGACGTGGGGGACCGGCGGCGGGTCGTGGCCGCGGCGGGCGTGTTCGCGGCCGTCGCCGCGCTGGGCCTGGTCGTGCTGGGCGGCTCCGGCGCCGCGCCCCGGAGCCTCACCGAGAGCGACCCGGCCGCCCGGACGGACGCCGCCGCAGCACCCGGCGCAGCACCCACCGCTGCGCCCACCGCTGCGTCCACCGCCGCGTCCGCGGCCGACCCGGAGGCCGCCCCCGCGGAGCCGGCCGCCGATGCCGAGGAACCGACCTACGGGCCCGCGATCGTGCTCGCCTTCGCCGGCGAGGTGCACTTCGAGGGCGCTCTCGCGGCGCTGCCCGACCGCCGTGGCTCCGACCTCGGCGACCTGGCCGACAACCTGCGCGGTGCCGACGTCGCGATGGTCAACCTCGAGACCGCCGTCGCCACCGGCGGAGAGCCGGCGAGCAAGGAGCTCGAGGACCCCGGCAACCGCTACTGGTTCCGCGCGGACCCCGGCGCCCTCGACGTGCTGGAGCGCTCCGGCGTCGACGTCGCGTCGATGGCCAACAACCACGGCGCCGACTACGGCCGCGCCGGTCTGCGCCAGTCGCTGGAGGCCGCCGCCGACAGCGACGTCGCGGTCGTGGGGATCGGGCGCACCTACCGCGAGGCCTTCACGCCGTACCGCACCAGCGTGCGCGGCACCGACGTCGCGGTCCTCGCCGCCGACGCCTCCCCGCGCGAGTCCGCCGACACGACCTGGGCGGTCGCGCGCGGCACCGGCGTCGGGATCGCCGCCGCCCGGGTGCCGCACGCCCCGCAGCTGCTGGCCGCCGTACGCCGCGCGGCCGCCACCGACGACCTCGTCGTGGTCTACCTGCACTGGGGCGAGGAGGGGAGCGCCTGCCCGACCGGCGCCCAGCAGGACCTTGCCGCCCGGCTCGCCGAGGCCGGCGCCGACGTGGTCGTCGGCTCGCACGCCCACCTCCTCAACGGCGCGGGCATGCTCGGTGACACCTACGTGTCCTACGGCCTCGGCAACTTCGCGTGGTACCACGGCCGGCAGTCCGAGACCGGCGTCCTGCGGCTGCGGGTGCGCGGCGGCGAGGTCGTCCACGACGCGTGGTGGCCCGCCACCATCCCGGCCGCCGGTGGTACGCCGACCCGGGTCGCGGCCGGCGCCCGCGCCGACGCCGTCGACGACTGGCGGGCCCTGCGCGGCTGCACCGACCTGGCGCCCGGGCCGGGCGTCCAGGCCGAGCCCGAGCCCGAGGCGGAGTCCGACCCCGAGCCCGACCCCGGTGACACCCCGACCGCCAGTGACCTCCCGCCCTTCACCGTCGACGTACGCCGCATCGGCCCGGCGCTCGCCGCGACCATGCGCGGCACGAGCCACCGCGCGGCGTGCCCGGTCGACCTGGCCGACCTGCGCCTGGTGACGCTGCGGCACGTGGGCTTCGACGGCGCCGCGCACAACGGCCGGCTGGTGGTGCACGCCGACGTGGTCGACGACGTCCGCTCGGTCTTCCGCCGGCTCTACCGGGCAGGCTTCGCGATCCGGCGGATGCGGCTCGTCGACAGCTATGGCGCCAGCGACCGGCGCTCGATGGCGGCCAACAACTCCTCGGCGTACAACTGCCGGGTGGTGGAGGGGTCGACGTCCTGGTCGGCGCACGCCTACGGCCGGGCGATCGACCTGAACCCGGTGCAGAACCCCTACCTGCTGGCCGACGGCACGGTCCTCCCTCCGCGGGCGACGGCGTACACCGACGTCGACCGCTCTGCGGGCGCGACCACCGGCACCGGCGTGATCGGTGACGACGACGTGGTGACCCGCGCGTTCGCCGACGTCGGCTGGACCTGGGGCGGGGCGTGGAGCGACCCGGACTACCAGCACTTCGCCGCCCCCTGAGCCCACCGTCGAGGAGAGCCCGCCGTGCCCGGAGAAGGACAGGGCCCCCGGAGCGACTGCTCCGGGGGCCCTGCACCTCAGGCGGGTGCTACTTCTTCACCAGCACCACCTTCTTGGTCTCCGAGAGCACCTCCCCGGTGGTGGCCCGGAAGGTGACCCGTACCTGCACGGTGACCCGGCCCTTGCGGTTCAGGACCTTGCGGTACTTCGCGTTGGCCCGGACCGGGAGCCGCGTCGTGGTCGCGGACCCGACGGTTCTGGTCGCGTTGACGACCCGGCCGCCGCTGAGCACGAAAGTGCCGGCGGTGTTGACCTGGACCACGAGACCGGCGTTGCCGGCCTTGACGTTCCGGACGACGGCGCCCAGCCGCATCGCCGCCTCGACGGTCTCCTCGACCACGCCCACCGAGAGCGGCGCGGTGGTCGTGGTGTGACCGGCGGAGTCGGTGACGACGGCCGTCAAGGCGCCCGACGAGCCGGCGAGCCCGGCGGACGGCGTCCAGTCGACGTAGTACGGCGAGGTGCTGGTGGTGCCCACCTCGACGCCGTCGGCCAGTAGCGTCACGGATGCCACCGCGACGTCGTCGGACGCCTTCACCAGCGGCGCGACGGTCTCGCCGACCGTCACCTCCGCACCCGCGGCCGGGTCGACGACCGAGCCGGACGGGGCCGCGTCGACGGTCGTGCCGTACGACGTGGGCACGCCCGCGACCGGGGTGGAGTCGCGCGACACGAACGACACCGTGGAGGCACTGCTGGTGTCGGGTCCCGAGACGGCCTCGACGCCGTTGGCCGGGTCGGCGGGACCGCCCTCGACCGGTGCGCCCTGGCCGACGAAGACGTCGGTCATGACGAACGGCGCGCTCTCGCGGACGGCCGAGAGGTCGGCGTTCGCGTTGTAGGCCACCCAGCCGTTGCCGGTGACGTTGCTGTCGGCAGCGGTGAGACCGCCGTCCTCGGTGCCTGCGTCGGTGAGCAGGATGCCGTAGGACTGCGTCGGGTCGGGACGGAAGTAGTTGCCGGTGATCCGACTTCCCTCCACGAACCCGTCCACGCCGTTCGTGTACTGCACACCCGTCTGCGGGTAGAGCCGGTTCGGCTTGCCCTTGACGACCGTGTCGGTCACGTAGCCGTGGATCTCGATGCCGGTGCGGACCGTGTTGTCGGCGTCGCCGTCGGTGCCGCGGCCGCCGTCGAACAGGATGCCGCCGGACTGGTAGCCCTTGACCAGGGTGCCGTCCACGGTGAGCTCGTTCTCCACTGTGCCGTCGCCCTCGCCGAGGATCATCCCGGTCTTGACGATGCCCCAGCCGTGCGGCTGCGCGGCCAGCTCGTCCTCGTCGGTCGCGACCGTCATCGGGCCGACGACCGAGTCGGAGATCCGGCCGTTGGCACCGAAGTAGGCGACGCCCGCCTCGGCGTAGGTGTCACCCGAGGTGATGGTGACGCCCGAGATGTCGACGAAGATCTCGTTGGTGTCGGTCGAGCCGAGCGACTGCCGCGAGACGGTGACGACGTTGCCGCCGCCGTCGCGCAGGTAGGGCACCAGGCCCGCCAGCGAGTCGACGTCCTGGTCCGGCATGATCGTGACCTTGTCGGCACCGGCGCCCTTGATCTTCAGGGGCTTGGTGATGGTGAGGCCGTTGGTCGCACCGGTCGCGACCGGGTTGCCGTTGCCGAACACCGGGGTCGACGACTCCTCGTAGACGCCGTCGCAGACCACGATGGTGTCCCAGGGCGACGCGAAGTCGACCGCGGTCTGGATCGAGGAGAAGTTCGCGTTGGGGCACTGCGCCCCGTCGTCGTCCACGGTCCACACGGTCTCGTTGTCGTCGTTGCCGACCTGGTCGGGCAGCGTGTTCTCACCCGGGGTGTTGTCGTACGTCGCCAGGAAGTCCGCCGGGTCCGGGCCGGTGGCCGGGGGGCCGTAGCCCGCGCCGGCGTCCGGCTCGACGCCGTCGGAGAGGACGAGCGGCTCGTCGACCGCCGCCTCCTGGAAGCGCACGTCGGCGAGCTGGATCGAGCCCGACGTGGGTGCGCCGTCGACGCCGAAGCGCAGCTCGATGCTGTCCACCGAGGTGAGGTCGACGCCCTGGGCGGCGAACTCGGTCAGCGGCACGCGGATCTGGTCGAGCACGATGTGCGTGCGGGCGGTGACGGTGCCGGTCGACATGTGCAGGGCGTTGCCCCAGCGCTCGTCACCGGCGTGGACGGTGCCCTCGTTGCCCTCGGCGTCGGTGACGGCGATGACGAAGTCCTGCGTGGTGGACGAGGTGTCCCACGCGACGGGCAGCTGCTCGCCCTCGTCGTCGAGCCGGTCCTCGTCGGCCCCCGGGTTGCGGAGGTCGAAGAAGTTGACGTCGGCGGACATGGAGAGCGCCTTGAGGCCGCTCACGTCGGACGACGCCGCCGGGATGTCGGCGGTCAGGGTCGCGGCCTGGCCGTCCTCCCACGCCAGGGCCAGCTGGCGGCCGTAGGAGTGGTTGACGGGGGCGTTCTCACGGGTGCTGTTCTGGCCTCCGAGCGCTGCCTTCCCCGGCAGCGGGCACGCCTTCTCAGCAGTCGGCTGGTTGGACTTGCCGAGCTGGGACGGCGCGAAGTCCGTCGGCTCGGGGTTGCACCAGTCGTAGCCGCCCTCGGTCTCGGCGGGCAGGTCGACCGCACCGTTGTCGAGGTACGGGTAGGCGAAGCCGCTGCCGCTCAGGGAGCCACCGAGGGCGTTGAGGGTCAGCGGGTTCTCGATCTCGGGCCGGATCACGTCGACGCGCTCCGCGGGAGCGGCGACGTAGTTGTTCGACACCCGCTCCTCGCAGCCGATCCGGGTGCCGGACTCGCTGGTGGGGCAGGCCGACTCCGGGATCTGGAGGTGGTCGTCGGTGTCGGAGAGCTCACCGGTCATGTAGGGCTCGAACGCGCCCTCGCCGCCGACGTACCGACGGAAGAAGGCCGCCATGGTGGCCAGGCCGATCTTCTCCTGGTCGCCCATCCGCTCCGGGTCGCCGGAGATCTTGGTGTTGACGTCCGGGTTGTAGGTGTCGGAGTTGTCGATGACGTACGACGACGGGTCGTAGCTGGCCGCACCCGAGAGCCGGATGTTGTTCGGCTGCACGTTGCTGCTGCTCGTCGGCTGCGAGTTGCCGCAGGCGGCGTCGGCGACGTTGGTGCCGTCCTGGCCGTCGGCGAACCAGACGGTGTTGTACCAGTTGTGGATCGCACCGAGCTGCGACGACTGCATCGTCGGGAACGGGTTGTCGCCGTTGACGTACTGGCTGCGCTCGAAGAACCGCGCACCCTGCAGGTTGGAGACGTCGCCGTCGCAGAAGGGCAGGATCGACAGGTACGGCGTGCCGTACGGCGCCTTGCGCTCGTAGTCGACCGGGGCCAGCGAGATGACGCCGCGCAGGGGGTAGCGCGGGCCGTCGGTGCGGATCCGGTTGTAGTCGATGAAGCTGGTCACCGCGTCGCCACCGCGCGAGTGGCCCATCAGGCCGATGCGGGTCATGTCGAGGGTGCCGGCGAGGGTGGCGCCGATCGTGGTGTGCTCGTCGACGGCCAGGCCGCCGTCCTCGTTGGCCGCGCTGAGCGCGTCGAGGGTCGCGGCGATGAGCATGCGCCGCTGGTGCATGCCCTTACCCTTCGCGCCGTCCTGGCGCATCATCAGCTGGTCCTGCGACAACGAGAAGACGGTGTAGCCCCACGTCGCGAGGTTCTCGCCGAGGTAGGCGTAGCCGGCCTCGTTGCGCTTGAACGCCGAGCAGGTGAGGTTGGTGGAGTCGGTGCCGGCGTCGCACGAGCCGTGGTTGCCGTGCACCAGCACGACCAGCGGCGAGGGCACGTCGCGGTCGGTCGGGCGGTACAGCGCACCGCGGATCTCGATCTCTTCGGCGGCCTGGGACGTGCCCGCCGTGGGCGCGGCGCCGGCCGAGTTGGGCTCCTGGATGGCGGCGAGACCGAGCTTGGTCTCCTGGAGGGTCTCGATCGCGTAGCTGCCGCGGTCGAGCGGGTCGGGCAGGCCGGCCGAGGTGAGCCTCGCCGGGTCGGGCTCCGCTGACGCGGGAGCGGACACCGTCACCGGCACCGCGAGCGCAGCGAGGAAGGGGACGATGGCGAGAGCGCGCCACCGCCGCCCCGAGTAGAGGACCTTCACGGTCTCTCCTTGTCTCTCGAGTGGGATGCCGCCGGACGAGCGGCGAACGCACGCTAGAAACGTTTCATTACGGCCGAGCGCTCGTTCTGTTGCGCTGGTCAACGTCCTGGCTGTGACGCGTGGGACCGACCGGTCCAGACCAGTGACGGTCGTTGCCTGACACCCCGCCCCGGACCTGCTCGGATGGTGGGTCGCCGCCACCCCTGCCCCCGGAGGACCACATGACGACCGTGTTAACCATCCGTACCGGACGTGCCCGACGTCTCGTCCCCGCGCTCGCCCTGGCCGCCTCGACGGCCCTGGTGTCCGGCTGCGGGGCCGACCAGCTCATCGAGTCGGCTACCGAGAAGGCCGCCGAGCGCGCCCTCGAGGAGGCCGCGGAGGCCGACGGCAGCGGCGACGTCGACATCGACCTCGACGGCGACGACGGACAGGTCTCGGTCACCGACGGCGACGGCAACGAGTTCGTCGCCGGCACCGGCGGCGACCTGCCCGACGACTGGCCCGAGTCGGTGCCGGTCGTCGACGGCGACGTCATCACCTCCTCGTCGCAGACCGTCGACGGGGAGAGGACCTGGGCGGCCACCGTCGTCGCCGAGGGCGTCGACGACGTGGCCGTGGCGCGGGACCTGCTCACCGGCGCCGGCTTCGCGGTCGTCTCGGAGACCAACACCGACACCGGCGACGGCGCCTACGCCATCTGGGCCTTCGACGACGGCGAGTACGGCATCAGCCTCCAGGGAGCCGTCACCGACGGCGAGGGCACCTACATCTACGTGGTCGGACCCGCCGGCTCGTTCTGATCCTCCCGCTGGGTCGCCGCGACCCGGCGCAGCTCGGCCTGGAGGGCGCGGAACTCCGCCTCGCCCAGGTCGAGCTGGCGGCGTACGGCGCAGTGGGCGTCGGCGAGCTGCCCGCGCAGCCCGTCGGCCTTGAGGGTCGCGCGCACCCAGTGCCCCGCGGACGGGTCGGGTCGGACGTCGAGCAGGCCCGTGCACACCATCCGCATGACCGCCGGCGCCAGGTCGGCCGGGTCCATGTCGAGCCGGACCGCGAGCCGGTCGGAGTGCACCGCCTCGGTCCCGTCCTGCCACAGCGCGAGCAGCACGAGGTACTGCGTGTGGGTGAGACCGAGACGTCCCAGCGGGGTGCGGTAGGCGTCGGTGACGGCCCGCGCGGCCCGGACGAGGTCGAAGCAGAGCTGGTCGTCCAGGCGCGGGGCGGAGACCAGGACGTCGTACGGGGTGAGGGCGGCGGCGCCGTCCGGAGCAGTGGTGGTCACAAAGTAAAAAGTGACAGAACGTGCCTCCTGCCGGAACGGCGTCGGTCGTGCTGGGGACGTCCTGAGGACGAGCCTGGGACGCCAGGGGCTCTTCGGCGGGACCTGAGGTTTCCCGGGTCCCGAATCCGGGTGGACGGGTGTACCAGGACCTCGGGGTGGCAGCCGCCCGACGGCGGTAGTCCCTACCGACAAGCACCGGAGATCCGGTCCGGGACGTGATTTCGGTAGGGACCACCTCTGATGTCACCCGGGTGATGTCACCCGGTGATGTCAGCCGGCCGCCGGCTCCTGGGCGACCCCGAGCACCCGACGCAGCTCGCCCTGGAGCGAGCGGAGCTCGGTCGCGGCCATGCCGAGCCGCTCGCGCAGCTGGCACTGGAGCGACGCGAGGGGACCGCGCAGGTCCTGGGCCTTGTCGGTGGCGCGCAGCCAGTGGCCGGCGGTCGGGTGGGAGACCGCGATCAGCAGGCCGGCGTTGACCATCCGCATCAGGTCGGGCAGGAGGTCGGACGGGTCGCGCTCGAGTCGCTCGGCGAGCGCCTCGGAGTGCGCCCACGCCTGCTCGGACCCGGTCTCGTCCCACAGGGCGAGCAGGAGCAGGTACTGCGCGTGGGTCAGGGCGAGCCGGCCGAGCGGCGCCCGGTAGGCGTCGGTGACGGCCTGTGCGGCGCGGACGAGGTCGAAGCAGAGCTGGTCGTCGAGACGGGTGACCTCCGGGGTGATCGGGGTCGGCGGTGGTGGGTGACTGGTGGAAGGGACGGGGCTCGTGGGGGAGAGGGGATGCGGCACGAAAGTAAAATATTGACCGTTCGTGACCGCTGTGCGGAGATTCGTGCGAGCGGTCCTGTGGTCTGCGTCACGATGCCCCCGGGGGTGCCCGCGCGTCAGGTCAGCCGGAAGACCCGCGTCCGCCCCACGATCTCCGAGGTCTCCCCGGCGGCGTCCCGGGCGGTGCCCTGGTAGCGGATGCGGTAGCGGCCGGTCGGGGTCGACCGGTCGGGCGCCCAGCGGACGCCGATCCGCGAGCCCGACGCCCCGACCCGGGTCCAGGTCATCCGGGTCGACCAGTCGCCGTCGTCGGCGCACCGGCGCCACCGGCTGCCCGTCCACCGCTCCACGACGACGTACGTGCCGCCGTGACGGAGGTCGTTGTTCGGGTGCGCGCCGCTGAAGACCATCTGCACCGCGCGCCCCACCGGGTACGACGCCGCAGGCTGCCGGACGACGTCGCCGAAGGCGGTGCCCCGGAGCGGCGTGTCGACGAGCACCTGTCCCTGCGTGCTGGTGACCTGCTCGCTGCCGCGGTCGCGCTCCTTGGTGCCGAGCGCCACCGGCTCGCCGCGCCGCATCGCCCGGCCGAGCCGGTGCGCGACCTGCTGGAGCGCCGGCAGCTCGTACTGGCCGAAGAGGGTGCTGGCGCCCTCGTAGTTCTGCACCTCGTACTCCTCCGGCGTCACCACGTAGTGCGCGTAGGCGTTGGCGTAGCCTTGCACGAGCACGTTCTCGACGTCGGTGCCGACGGCAGCGGCGACCGTACGACGCAGCCGCAGCCCGGAGACGATCGTGACCTCGGCCGGGATGCCGACGAGGTAGAGCTGGCCGATCCGCACCAGCTGGACCGGGAGGCGCTGCTGCACGAAGTCGACGGAGCCCGCCGGGAAGAGGATCTCCTTGTCGCCGTGGCACTCCTCGAGCTCCGGGGAGGCGGTGTACAGGGCGTCGGAGACCACGTCGAAGAGCGGGTTGCCGCCGTCGGCGCCCTCGTGGAAGACCGGCAGCCCGCCGCCACCGTCCTCGGTGCTGCCGGCCGCGAACGCCGCGCCGAACGCCGCCTCGCAGGTGCGCTGCGGGGTGCCGTCGGGGGTGAACCGGCCCGACACCCGCTGCGCCGACATGTCGACGTAGACCAGCCGGGAGTCGACCGCCCCGCGGACCCGTCGCGAGCCGCCGCCGCGCAGCGCCCGCTGCACCGCGCCGCGCATCCGCTCGCCGATGACGCGGGTGTTGGTGAACTCGTTGCGGGTCGGTCCGGTGCCGGGCTCCAGGCGCAGGTTGGGCGACATGTCGCCGGCGTTGGTCTGGGCGTACGCCGCCACCAGGCCGGGGTCGTCGCTCTCGGTGAGGTGGTTGACGTCGCCCAGGTCGTGCTCGGTCGACCAGGCGGCGTACCCCTTGTTGTCCGGGCTGACCAGCAGGTTCTGCGTCGTCATGCTCGTCGCGTGCACCGGGAACCAGTTGACCAGGCCGGCGAGGTCGCCGCCGCGCAGCACCTCCAGCGTCGTGCTGGCGGTGTCGGTGCCGGAGGGGAAGTAGGCCTTGTCGGCGGCCGGGTTGCGGTCGAACGACGTGCGCGAGCGCTGCGCGCTGGCGTGCGCGAGGCGGGCCCGCGCGGTGCGCAGCGTCGACGGCGCGAGGTCGGCGTGCGCGTGCACGACGGAGGCGACGATGCCGTCGACGGCGGCGCGGAAGGTCCGCGGGTGGAAGCCGTACGTCGTGACGTTGTACAGGTTGTGGTGGGCGTATCCGCCGGGCCCGGAGTGGGTGTGCGTCACGGTGATCATCACGTTGCGCTCGCCGTAGAGGTCGCCGTACCGGCGCTCGAGGCGGGTGAGCACGGCGTCGCGCACGCTCTGGAACATCAGGGGCAGCTCGGCCGTCACGTGCACGACCTGCTCGCCCGTGCGCCGGTCGACCACCACGAACGCCCGCGCCCGCTGGCGCTGGTGCAGGCCGGCCGAGACCTGGGCGGTGTCGGCGTACCCCAGCATCCCGGCGTCGGCGACCTCGCCGGTGATGTCGGCGATGCCCCGGCCGACCCGGTAGCGGGAGCGGCGGTCGGCGGCGTCCGGCGCGGCGGTGGTGACCCGCGCGGACGCCGAGGCGCGCGCCGCCGTACGCCGCTCGCTCACCGAGGCGGGACCGGCGCCGTCGGCCACCTCCCGGACCTCGCCGACGGCCTCGCCCGGCGCGGCGGCGAGCCCTGCGGCCACGACCGAGCCGGCGAGCAGGAGCGACCACGGCCGGCGGCGGCGCCGGTCGGTCGGGAGCGGGTGGCAGGTCACGTCGGGTCGCACGAGGGTGGCTCCTCGGGAGTGGGCTGGCTGGGGGAGTGGCGGTGACCGACCAACGGGCCCCGTCAGGCGTTGGTTACGCCGGCGGGCACGACGCACGCGTGACCCGGGTCACCCAGGTGGACGCGCAGCCTCAGCCCGCGCACACGCTCCTGCCACCCTCCTGCCACCGGCGCGCGTCACGGTCGCACCTCATGGACGTCGCCGACCTGCTCCGCCACCGCCCACCCGTCGCCCTCGTGGTCAACACGGGCTCGCGCCGCGGCCGTGACGCGCTCGACGGGGCGCGTGCGGTGCTGGCCTCGCGGGGGTCGGCGGTGCGCGTGCACGTGGTCGGACCGGGTGCGCGCGAGGACCTCGGCACGGTGCTCGACCGTGCCGTCGCCCAGCGGCCCGCGCTGCTCGTCGTCGGCGGCGGGGACGGCACGGTCGCCGCGGCGGCGGACCGCGTCGCCGGCACCGGCGTGGTGCTCGCGGTGCTCCCGATGGGCACGGCCAACGACCTGGCCCGCACCCTCGAGCTGCCCACGGACCCGGTCGTCGCGCTCCGCGCGGGTCTCGCTGGTCGGGTCGTCGACGTCGGCCTCGGCCGCGCGGACGGACGGGCGTTCCTCAACGTCGCCTCGACCGGGCTCTCGGTCAGCGCGGCGGCCTACGCCGTGGCGACCGTGCGGGCCTACCGGCACCACCGGCCGTTCGCGGCCCGCCTCGAGCTGCTCGACGCCGCCGGCACGGTCGAGCGGGTGGTCGAGCTCGACGACCTGCTCCAGCTCTCGGTGGGCAACGGTCGGCACTTCGGCGGCGGGAACACCGTCGCGCCGCACGCCTCCCTCGACGACCACCTGCTCGACGTGCACGCGATCGGCCAGGGTCGGCTGCACGAGCACCTGTCGGTGGCCCGACTGCTGCGCAGCGGCCGGCTGGTCGAGCGCGACCGCGTCGTCCACCTCACCACCCGCGCCGTCCGGGTCGTCACCGACGAGCCCCGCCCGGTCAACGTCGACGGCGAGCTGCTGCCCGCCCGCACCTCCACGACGTACGTCGTCGAGTGGAACGCCGTGCACGTCGCGGTGCCCCGGCACTCCCGCGCCGCCCGGCTCGACGAGCCGCTGCGCCGTACGTCGTGAGCGCGGGTGGGTCTCAGGCCCGCCGGCGCAGGGGCAGCACGGTGCCGACCGGCCCGTCGGCTCCGACGGTCGGCGCGCCGTCGGCACTCGGGGTGATGACGCCGCCGTCCGGGTCGGGGACCGCGAGCGCTCGCGCCATGCCGGACCGGCCGTGCACTCCGAGCTTGCGGTAGATCCGGCCGAGGTGGGTCTCCACCGTGCGGACGCTGAGCACGAGCTCGTCGGCGATGTCGCGGCTGCTGCGGCCGCGGGCGGCCCGCAGGGCGATCTCCTGCTCGCGGGGCGAGAGGAGCAGGGTGCGTGACGGGTCGAGCCCGAACGGCCACGGGACGCCGGCCCGGTCGCGGAGCGCGGCCGCCCGGGTCAGCCACGACGTCATCGTGTCGGTGTCGCCGGCGTCGCGGGCCCGGTCGGCACCGATCCGGGCGGCGTCGAGCGCCAGGTTGGCCGCACCGGCGGCCTCCAGGGCGGTGCACAGCTCGTCGAGCACGGCCGGGTCGGGGTCGGCGGCGGCCTCGACGAGTCGGAGGTACGCCGGCAGCACCGGCCCCTCGAGGCCTGCCCCGGTCAGCCGGCGCGCGTGCGGCAGGGCGTCGTCCGCGCCGCCGACGCGCACCAGGTCGAGCAGGCACAGCAGCTGCTCGAGCACGTTGCGCTCGGCCTCGACGCGGGCCAGCTCGTCGAGCAGCAGGCTGCGCGCGGTCGTGGACGCACCCGCGCGGTGGGCGAGCGCCGCGCGGGCGCGGGCGACGTAGGAGTGGTCGATGCGGGCGGGGTGCTCGGGCCGGGCGTCGAGGTCGGCCAGCAGGACCTCCGCCCGGTCGGGCTCGCCGAGGGCTGCGTGGGCGTAGGCCTCGGCGGCGACCACCCAGCCCTCCTTCACCACCTGGCCGACCGACGCCAGCCAGCGGCGGGCCTCGGCGAGCGCGGGCAGCGCGTCGTCGACCAGGCCGAAGTCGAGGTGCAGGCAGCCGACGGAGTAGAGGAGCAGTCCGGTGTGCTCCGGGTCGCCGACGTCGCGGGCCAGGGCCAGGGTGTCCGAGGCGAAGGCGACCGCCTCGCCCCAGCGACCCAGCAGCGTCAGCGACACCATGTGCGGGCCGGCGTACACGAGGTCGGAGTGGGCCAGGACGTCGTGCTCGACCCCGGCACCCCGCTCGAGGACGTCGGTGACGTGGGCGAGACCGCTCGCCGGGTGCCCCTCGTAGTTGTGCGCGATCGCCAGCGCGAGGGTGGCGGCGAACCGTGCCCGCGGGTCGACCCGCCCGTCGGCGGTGCCGGCTTCGGTCAGGGTGCTGCGGGCCGCGTCGGCCGCCGCGCCGATCGACCCCTGCGTGACCAGGAGGGCAGCGCGGACCGCCTCGCGCAGCACCCCGGGCGTCGCCGGGTCGGTGACCAGCGAGGCCAGCCGGGTCGGGTCGCCACCGAGCCAGTACTCCGCGGAGGCCAGCGTGCGGCGCGCCTCCCAGGCCTGGTCGGGGGTCTCGGCGGCGCTCGTCCACGGCTCGGCCATGGTGCGCAGCGTCGCGAGGTCGCCGCGGCGGTAGAGCACGGCGGCGTTGGTGCGGCCGCAGGAGAAGGAGCCGTCCTGGGCGGCGAACGCGAGCCGCTCGGCCAGGTCGACCTCGTGCCGCTCGAGCGCCACCACGGCGGCGGCCCTCATCTCGGCGCGCTCGACGGGCAGGCCGCCCTCCAGCGCCCAGGTCGCGACCTGGAGCCGGTGCTCGGTGAGGTCCGTCCCGGCCGCGCGCCAGGCGGCGGCCACGGCACGGCGGGCGCCGGCCACCTCGAACGGCGACGACTGCTGCCGGATCAGCTCCCCGAGCAGCGGGTGGCCCGACGACAGCACCAGGCCGCGCGGTCCGGGCTCGACCGACAGCAGGTCACGACGGTGCAACGACTCCACGGAAGCGGTGTCGGCGACGTCGCCGAGGTCGGTGGTGATGACCGGCTCGCAGGCGGCCACCGCGACGAGCGTGCGGCGCTCGGCCTCCGAGCAGCCGTCGAGCCGGTCGGCGAGGAGGTCGACCAGACGGGGCTGCCGCAGCCGGTCGCCGTGCGGTCCGCCGAGGTGGTGGCCCGCGGGACCGGGCCGGAGCAGGTCGCCCTCGGCCCAGGCGGTGGCGACCTCGCGGGCGTAGAGCGCGTTGCCACTGCTCAAGGAGTGCAGCCGTCGGCGGGCGTCGGGGGCGAGGGCGTGGCCGAGCAGGTCCTCGGCGAGCCCGACGGTCGAGGCCCGGTCGAGCGGGCCGAGATCGAGGCGGTGCAGGCTCCCGCGCTGCGCGGCGGCCTGCACGCGCGGCAGCCGTCGGGTGCCGGAGCGCTGGGTCACCACGAGCGTCAGCAGCCCTGCTTCGGCCAGGTCGAGCAGGGCGTCGAGCGTCGTGTCGTCGACCTGGTCGGCGTCGTCGGCGAGCACGAGCGGTACGTCGTCCGCCTCCGCGAGGTGCCGGCGCAGCGCGACCGCCGGCCCGAGCGCGTCGGGTGCTGCGTCGCCCGCGTCGGCGAGCCAGGTCAGCAGCGGCGCGGCCGGCACCTGCCGCGCCTGCGGCGAACCTCGGACGACCCGGGTGGGGCGGCCGGTGTCGGCCGCCTCCGCGAGCAGGGAGGTGGCGAGCCGGGTCTTCCCGATGCCGGCGTCACCGGTGAGCAGCACCCCGTGCACGTCGGGCTCGGCAAGGGCCGTGCGCGCCGCACCGCGCACGTCGTCCCTCCCGAACAGGCGTGCCATCACCCCCGACCGTATACGCGGAACCGCTGGTCGCGGCGCGAGATTACGTAGTCGGTTTACGTAGTGGACACCGGACCCGGGGCCCCGGCCGCGCCTACGGTCTGGCTGCCGCCCGTCCAGCGGCGCCCGCTCACGCACGACCTCGGGAGTCCCCCATGCGTCTCGCTCGTCCTCGCTCGCACCGGCCCGCCGCGCTGCTGGTCCTCGCCCTGCTCGCGGGGCTGCTCCTGGTGCCCGCCCTGCCGTCGTCGCCGGTCGCGGCCGCCGACGACCTCGAGCCCGCGGGTGACCTGGCGCTCACCGACCCGCTGCCGATCCTCGACGGCTCGCTCCCGCCGGTGCCCGCGGTGCTGGCGGAGGACGGCGCCTCGCCGCACTACGTCGGCCAGAGCGTCGACGCCGCCATCACCCAGCTCTACAGCCAGGCCGACGGCGTCGACGTCACCGGCGAGGCGTTCCTCGACACGATGCTCGTCGAGGACGGCTGGGACGGCGCGGACGTGCTCGACGGGGTCGAGCAGGCGCCGGAGGGGCCCTCTCCGGTGATCGGCCTCGTCGACGACGACGACGAGTGGGACGAGGTGCTCTGGGACACCGCGGGCAAGCGCCTGGTCGTGCGCCGCAACATGGCCGGCGGGTTCACCGAGACCTGGTCGGGCGAGGCGTGGGACGGCGACGACCTCACTGACCCGGGCACGCCGCTGGTGCTGGGTGTGGTGCCGATGACGCTCGACCGGAACGCCGTCATGGTCGTGTTCCCGGACCGCATCGAGGCCTGGGGATGGAACGTGGACGGCGGCTTCCTGGAGCGCGGCAACCCCACCGAGCACGACACCTGGCTAGCCGACTGGGACCCCGCCTGGGAGTTCGGCGAGCTGGACGTCGACCCGGGCTCCACCAGCCGGATCGGCGCGGTCGTCGGCCTGGTGGACACGTCCGGCCAGATCCTCGTCGCCAGCGCGAACGACGTCCCGTTCAGCGGCCCGTCGGTCGTCGTCACGCGCGCCGCGGACACCGAGTGGGACGGGATGCAGGGCGGGTCGGCCGTCACCCAGGCGAACAGTCCGGACGCGACCATGGACATGGTCTGGGACCGGACCAGCGGGAACGAGGCGCCGCAGCTGGTGACCTGGGGTGGCCTGGGCAGGGACACGGCGACCTGCGAGTGGACGCAGATCGGCGTGCCCGTCTACGAGTGCACCTACCTCCGAGACGTCGGGTGCTCGGCGCCCGCCGTGGTCGTGATCTCCGAGCAGGACCAGGCGTGCGTGTCCTCGGAGGCCGTCACCGGCGGCGACGCCGCGCTCACGGTGACGGTCCCGGACGAGGACGACCGCACCGTGAGCCTTCCAGGGGTGAACGAGGTGGCCGAGCTGTACCCCTTCTTCGTGGACTCCTGCGCCCAGGCGGCCGGCTCCCACCAGGAGAGCTTCTGTGCCGACGTCGCGGCCGACGCGACCCTGGTGGTCGCCGTGCGCACGGACACCGACCACCTGCTGTGGGCGAGCTTCGGCAACGCCCGCACCACCGGGGCCCTGACGGGCAGCGACACCGGCGGGCGGGTGTGGGTCGCGCCGACCTCGGCGTCCGGCACCCCGGTGCTGCTGCCGCCGGTCGCCTCCGACATCAGCGTCGCCGACCCGCAGCAGGAGCTCGTCCTGACGAACCCGGTCCCGATCGCCGTCCTGGCTGCGCCGCCGCAGGTCGCGGGTGCCGGTCAGGGCAGCACCGGCACGCAGTTCGCGCGCAGCACCAGCTCGGGCTCGGGGTCCAGCAGCAGCGTCTCGATGGAGCTGGGCAGCAGCATCGGCCTGTCCGTCGAGGACCCCACCGGCACCTTCGGCGCGGGCTTCTCGGCCTCCGTGAGCACCGGCGTCGGCAGCGAGACCTCCCTGAGCACCGAGGTGAGCGTGACCGACGCCTACAACGGCCTCCCCGAGGAGGACACGCTCGTCTACAACGTGCAGCGGTACACCAGCGTCACCGGCGCGATCTCCTCGTCCTCCCTGGGCATCGGTCTGGGGGACGACGTCGAGATCCTGCTGCCGCGCGGCACCGTGACCAGCTCGGCCGGGGTGTCGGTGCTCCGGACCCGCTACCCGGACCTGTTCGGACCGGACGGCGAGCTCGGACCGGTGCTGGACGACGTCCTCACCCACGAGGTCGGCGACCCCGGCAGCTACGTCGAGAGCACCGAGATCGACGACTACTGCGACGGCTCCTTCAGCGGCGACCGCGAGCTCGAGCCGGCGGCGTACTACCTGGGCCAGAACCCCTTCCGCGACCCGCCCGAGCTGCCCGACCGGCCCGACATCCTCACCAGCGCCGAGCACACCGTGCTGGTGGGCGCCGGCAACAGCGAGGCGGCGGCGTTCTCCATCGACGAGTCGCAGTCCGACTCGCGCGTCGCGACCAGCTCGCTCGGGTTCGAGGCGACCGTCAAGGCCGGCTACGTGACCGGCGGCTTCTCCACCAGCGTGTCCGCCTCGACCGCGGTCACCACCACGATGGGAGCCGGCACCGCCTTCAACGGTGTCGTCGGGCACATCCCCGGCGACAACGCGTGGCTGGAGAGGGAGGCCTACGACTGGACGGCGTTCCTGTGCCAGCGCACGGTCGAGACGGCCGACGGCACGCCGTACACCGTGTGGGTGCAGGACTTCGCCGTCGACGACTACGCCGGCACCGGCGGTCTGGAGACGCTCGCGCCGGTCGAGCCGGTGGCGCACACCGAGCCCGCCGACGTCGCCTCACCGCTGACGCTGGAGTGGACGCAGGCCAGCGGCACCGTGGAGACCTACGACTGGGAGATCGAGGAGGTCGGCGGCGCCCCCGCCGACTCCGGCCAGGTGGTCGCCGAGTCCCCGTCCGAGGCCGCCTCCGGTGAGCGCACCGAGTCGGCCGAGGTCACCGGCCTCACCGCCGGGAAGCTGTACCGCTGGCGGGTCACCGCGACCGACTTCTTCGGCCGCGCCACCACCAGCGACTGGTCGTACGTCGCCACCCGCGCCGCCGTCGTGGCCCGCTTCGTCGCCGCACCTCCGATGGCCCGCACCGGCGAGGCGCTGACCTTCTCCAACCGCAGCACCGGCGGCGTCGACGCGACGTACGCCTGGGACCTCGACGACGGCACGACCGACGCCACCACCGCGATCGGCCAGACGGTCGTGCACGCCTACGACGACCCGGGCACCTACGACGCCGAGCTCACCGCGACCGACGCGTGGAGCACCGACACCGTCACCTCGCCGGTCGAGGTGTTCGCCCCCGGCTCGCTGCTCTACGAGGCGATGGGCGACGAGCTGCTGGTCGTCACGCCGTCGTCCGGTCTCACCGCAGGCCAGCCGGAGGCGGCCGAGCCGGAGGTGGTGACCGAGCCCGCGCACGGCGCGCTCCTGGTCGACACCGACGGCGGCTTCACCTACCGGCCCGACGCCGGGTGGTGCGGGGCCACCGACACGTTCCGCTTCGTGCTCGTCGGCGCCACCGGCACGTCCGACCCGATCGACGTCGGGCTGGCCGTGGAGTGCCCCAACACCGCCCCGATCACCGGCGAGCTGACCTTCGATGCCCGGTACGGCGAGACGCTCGACGTGCCGGCGCCCGGTCTGCTCAGCGTCGCCGAGGACGCCGAGGGACCGCTCGTGGTCGACCCGACGCCGCGCGCCGACCCGACCGGCGGCGACCTGGTGCTCGGTGGCGACGGCTCCTTCACCTACACACCGACCGCCTGCGGGGAGGACTCCTTCGACTACCGCGTCGTCGACCTCGGCGGACTCACCGCCACGGGCACCGTCGACCTGGTCGTCGACTGCTCCCCGGCACTCGTCGAGGACCGGCTCACCACCGCGGAGGACACCCCCGGCACGGTCGACCTGCTGGCCAACGACGTCGATCCGGTCGGACGCGCGCTCGCGGTCACCGAGGTCGGTACGCCGGAGCACGGCACGCTCGTGCCGGCCCCGACCGACGACGAGCCCGGCGCCGCACGACTGGTGCCGGACGGCAACTGGTGCGGCACCGAGACCGTGGGGTACGCCGCCGAGGTCGTCGACGAGCCCGGCACGACGTACGCCGGACAGGTGGTGCTGGAGGTCGCCTGCGTCAACGACGCCCCGCTCGCGCCCGCGGTGCGACGGGTCGTGACCCGTCAGGGCAAGGCCGGCACCGGCAAGGCGAAGCGGTTCCGGCTCCCGATCGGCGTGTACGACGTCGAGGGCGACCCGCTGGCCTACAAGTTGCCCGCCCGCCCCCGCCACGGCCGGCTGCGGGGACCGGTCGGCACCGCGTCCTGGGCCGTCTACGTGCCCGGGAAGAGGTGGTGCGGACGGGAGCGGTCGCGCTTCGTGGTCGGCGACGGCAACGGCGGCACCACCGTGGTGCGGCTGGTGCTGAGGGTGCGGTGCCGCTGAGCCGAGCGAGGTGACCCGGTGGGCCCGGTCCTGGTGGCCGGGCCTCCGGGTGCACGCCGGGTGCACTCCCGGTGTCCAGGAGGGTCTCAGTCGGAGAGCAGGAGCTTCCCGAGCAGCGCGTTGAGCACCGAGATCACGATGGCCGCGAGGAACGTGTGGATCGGCCCGCCGACGTCAAGCCGGTCGGTGAGTGCGGCGGCGACGTAGAGCAGGACGGTGTTGACGACCAGGGAGAACAGGCCGAGCGTCGCCAGCGTCAGCGGCGCGGTGAGCAGCCGGAGGACCGGTCCGAGCAGAGCGTTGACCAGGCCGAGCACGGCTGCCGCGATCAGCAGCGCGACCGGCCCGCCGTCGATCTCCACTCCCTGCCCGACTGCTGCGACCAGGGCCAGCACTCCGGCCAGCACCAGCCAGTGGCCGACCATCTTCTGCACGAGTCCCACGACGTCACCTCCCCGCCGCGCACCGGGCGGCCCGCGACGCCGTCCATCGTCGTCGGGGCCTCCGACCGGCCGACTCACCCGCCACGGATGAGGCTCGCCCACCGGTGCCTGACCACGCTGGACCTCCTCACGGCAAGCTGCGGCAGCCGCAGCACCGGCAGGAGAGGACCACGCATGACGTCGCGCACCCGCCCGTCCGGGCCGATCACCCTGTGGACCGGTTGGATCGCGTTCGCCGCGGTGATGGTGTTCCTGGTGGGCGCCTTCCACCTCGTGCGCGGTCTGACCGCCGTGCTGTCCGACGACGTCTTCGTGACCGTGCCCGGGGCGGTCCTGGTGCTGGACGTGACCGCGTGGGGCTGGGTCAACACGGTCTGGGGACTCGTGCTGCTCGTCACCGGTATCGCCGTCCTGCTGGGTCAGGCCTGGGCGCGGTGGGTCGCTCTCGGCCTCGTGGTGACGAACATGGTCGTCCAGCTGACCCTGCTGCCCTCCGCGCCGCTGCCGGCGACCGTCACCCTGATCATGGAGACGCTCGTGGTCTGGGCGATCCTCGTGCACGGCGAGGAGGTCGAACGGCTGTGAGCCCGCTCGGCTGGCCCGGCGCGGTGCGCTACGAGTTCCACGTACGGGGGCGTATCTCCGACACCGCTGCGGCCTCCTTCCCCGAGCTGACCGTCGCCCCGGGCGCCACCGGCGGCACCGTGCTCTACGGCCCCGTCGAGGACGACGCGCACCTGCACGGGCTGCTCGACCGCTTCCGGACGCTCGGTCTGACCGTGGTGGAGATGCGGCGGCTGCCCGACTAGACGGGGAGACGCGCATACCAGGACCTTTGTCTGGAGTTGGCGCGGGACCCGCGACATCACCCTTCCGGGTCCCTACGCTGGCAAGTCCAGGAAACGCTAGGGGTCCCCGATGCGGCACACGACGCTCGCACCCGCCACGGCAGACGTGGTCCCTCGGTCGCGGCTCGACGATCTCCTGCGACGGGTGCTCGAGGACGGCGCGGTCTGCTCCACCGTCGTCATGGCGGCCCCGCCGGGTTTCGGCAAGACCACGCTGGCGCGGGCCTGGGCAGGCCACGCGCTCGACGACGGGTGGGAGGTCGCCTGGGTCGACCTGACCGAGGCCGTCGCCCACCCGCGTCTGTTCTGGGCCGAGATCCTCCGCGCGCTGTCCGTCGCGGCCGGACGAGGGTCGGGCGAGCTCCGCGACGCCCTCGCGCCCCTCGCCCCGCCCGATCGGGCCGGTGACCTCGACTTCGTGCTCGAGCTCCTCGACGCCCTCGCCGGCTCCCGGGTGCTGCTCGTGCTGGACGACGTCCACCTCGTCCACGACCCCGGCGTCCTGGGCGACCTGGACCTGCTGGTGCGCCGACTGCCGTCGAGCTGCCGTACGGCGCTGCTCAGCCGCTCGGTGCCTCCGCTGCGGGTCTGCCTCGACCTGCGCCTGAGTGGTCGGATGCTCGACCTGCGCGCCACCGACCTCGCGTTCACCGTCGAGGAGACCGACGAGGTGTCGGCGGCCCTGAGCCCGGCCGAGCGCCGTCAGGTGTGGACGGCCACGGAGGGCTGGCCGGCGCTCGCCCGACTGATGGCGGCCGCCGTGGAGGCCGGCTCGGCGCCGGCCGCGGTCTGGGACGGCGAGAGCGTCCTCTTCGACGCGCTGTTCGTCGAGACGCTGCGGCGGCAGTCGGCGGAGGCCGTCGACGTGCTGATGGCGGCCGCGCTCGACGACGTCGTACCCCTGGACCTGGTGGTGGAGGTCAGCGGACGTGCCGACGCGGGCGCCGTGCTCGAGGGGGTTGCCCAGGCCACCAGCCTGGTGCGGGCCGAGCGCGCGGACCGCCCTGCGGACGGCCTCGGCTACCGGCTGCACGCCAGCCTGCGGGCCTACCTCCGGGGCGAGCAGCTGCGCCGCGACCTGCCGGCCGCCCGACGCCGGCACCGCGCCGCCGCCCGGTGGTACCTCCAGCGCGGCGACGACGTCGCGGCCGTCGTGCACGCCCGCGACTGCGGCGACGGGGCGGTCCTCGACGACGTGCTGGCCGTCGTCGGCACCGGCCTGGTCGCCGACGGGCACGGTGCGCGGCTGCTGGACGTCCTCCAGCACACCGGGGGAGGGCCGCGTGGTCCGTGGACCCGACTCGTGCGCGCCTACGCGCTGCTCGACACCGGACGCCAGGCCGAGGCCGCCGTCCAGCTCGTCGAGCCCGGTCCCGGCGACCTGCCGACCGTCGCCCCGGCGTCGGCCGGGGCGCTGCGCACCGCGCTCGGGCTGTACGTCGCCCGGCT
The DNA here is from genome assembly GCA_002729525.1 of Nocardioides sp. Classification (GTDB taxonomy): domain Bacteria; phylum Actinomycetota; class Actinomycetes; order Propionibacteriales; family Nocardioidaceae; genus Nocardioides. The sequence goes on along the minus strand of PBYI01000044.1, from coordinate 13,240 downwards.
CGACGCGCGGGCGGCCGTCGGGTCCGACCGACCCGCCGCGGCGGCGGTGCCCGCCCCGGTCGCGGACGACCTCCCCGTCGACGTCGAGATGGTCGCCCGCACGGTCCGCGGGGCGGCGCTGGTGCGGCTGGGTCTGCTCGACGAGGCCGACGTCGAGCTCGAGCACGCGCTGCGGCTCGCGCTCGGCCGGGGCCGCGACGCCGTCCTGGTCGAGCTGCACTCCTTCCGTGGGGCCGCGGCGGCCGCGCGGACCGATGTACGGCGGTGTCGGGAGCACGTCGCCGCCGGGTTCGCGGTCGCCGAGCGGCGCGGGTGGGGCGACAGCGCCCGCTGCACGATGCTGCACCTGCTGGCCGGCTGGACGGCCCGGGCCACGCTGGAGGACGTCCGCGCCCGCCACCACGTCCTCCGCGCCGCGGCCCTCGTCGGCGAGCGCGACGACCTCACCACCCGCACCGGCGTCGAGGCGCTCGGCTGGGCGACCGCGCACGGCACCGACGACGGTGCCGGCGACGAGGCCGACCGGTTGCACCGGCTCTGGCAGCCCGTGCTGGGCCGGTACGTCGCGCCCGACGTCGTCGCCGCCGTCGCGATGGCGGACGCCTACCTCAGCCACGCCACCCAGCGGCCCGAGCGGCTGCGCGAGGTGGCCGCGGTGCTCGGCCGCCGGGTCGCGCTGCCCGGCGAGCCGGCCGTGGTCGAGGCGCTGCGCCTGATCGCCCGCGGGCAGCGGCGGGCCGGGCTGTCCGATCTGCGCGACGTAGCGACCGGCGAGGTCCCCTGCACCGTGCCGCTGACCCGGCTGGAGGCGCAGCTCCTGGTCGCCCGGGTGCACGCCGAGGACGGCGACCGCTACCTCGCGGTGACGGCGCTGCGCGAGGCGCTCACCCACGTCGACGCCCTCGGGGCGCTGCGTCCCGTCGTGGAGGTGGGCGGCGAGCCCGTGGTCGAGGTGCTGCGAGAGCAGCGTGGCGGGTGGGGCCGGCACGAGGACCTGGTCGGCGAGGTGCTCGACCGGGCCTGCGGTCCGGTCGGACCGTCGGTACCGCTCACCGACCGCGAGAGCGACGTGCTGCGTGAGCTCCCGACGATGCGCACGGTCGAGGAGATCGCGGAGAGCCTGGTGGTCTCGGTCAACACCGTGAAGACCCACCTGCGCAGCGTCTACCGCAAGCTGGGGGTCGCCTCGCGGCGCGACGCGATCGCCGAGGCGCGCCGGGCGGGCCTGCTCTAGCCGGTGCCCGTGCCGGTGCTGGTGCCGGTGTCGCGGCGGGCGATCGCCGCGACGCCCAGACCCGCGGCGGCCAGCAGCACCAGCGGCAGCACCACCCACGGCCCCGGCGAGGGCAGGAACGTCACCAGCAGCACTGCCGCACCCGCGGTCACCAGGCCCGCGGGCCCCGACCACGCGTAGGAGCCGAGCCGCTCGAGCGCGGCCCGCGCGGCGTCGTACGACGACCGGGCGCGAGCGCGGTCGACGCCCAGCACGGCGGCCGTGACGAGGAGGAGTAGTACCGTCCACCGCACCGACGACCGCAGCCGGTCGGTCAGCACCTCCAGCACCGCGTCGACGGCGTCGGGGTCGGTGCCGGTCGGCAGCGCGCCGACGACGTGGCCGCGGGCGAACGCGACGACCCCGAGGAGGAGCAGCAGCCCGAGCGCGGCCCCGATCGCCGTACGCCGGGCGGCGCGGCGGCGGTCGCGGGCCAGCAGCACCCCCGCCGCGGTCAGCACCACCACGAGCACCAGCAGCGCGAGCGTCGCGGTGCGCAGGAGCCGGTAGCCGGTCTGCGCCTGGCGCACCTGCTCGGAGTCGACCAGCGGCAGGGTGACGGCCGCCGGCTCGATCCGGTCCGCCCCCGGCACGCCGGCGTCGACCAGGGCGACCTGGAGGGCGTCGACGAGGGTGGCGAGCTGGAGGCTGATCGTGCCGTCGTCGGACACCAGCGCGGTGTCGTCGCTCTCCAGCACGGCGAGCAGCTCGCGGTGCGCGGTCTCGTTGGCGACGCGCCACCCCTCGGCGAACGCCGGGCTGGTGACCAGCCGGTCCGCCAGCGCCCGCACCCGGTCGTCGAGCGCCTGCTGGAGCGGCTCGCGCAGCAGCGTGATCGCCTGTGCGACCGCGGGCGGCACGCCCTGCGCCTCGAGCGCCGCCGCTGCCCGGTCGAGCAGCGCGGCGTCGGCCACCTGCTCGGCGACCCGGTCGGCGACGCGGTCGGCGACCGCGTCCTGCACCGGCGCCTGGTCGGCCAGCGGGCCCACCGTGTCGACGTACGTCGCGGTGTCCTCGACGGTGGTGCGCACCCACCACCCGAGCGTCGCGGGCACCAGCAGCACCGCGGCGAGCACCAGGCAGACGGCGGCGGCGACCGCGCGGGCCCGCCCGGTCACGAGACAGCTCCGGGAGCGGGCGCGAGGCTCAGGGCGCGAGGCACGCGGTGACGCTAGCCACCACCCGAAGGGGTGGCTTCACCCGGTGCGGGTGAGGGTGCGGCGGCCCGTACGGCTCGATCGTGGGGCGACATCCTCACCACCCGTACGACTCCCACGGAGGAGAACCATGACGTTCCTGGACGTGTTCTGGGCGATGATCGTCGCCTTCGCCCTGCTGGCCTACCTGATGGTGATGTTCTCGATCATCACCGACCTGTTCCGCGACCGGGAGTCCTCCGGCTGGCTCAAGGCGGTCTGGGTCCTCGGGCTGATCTTCATCCCCTTCCTGACCTCGCTCGTCTACCTGATCGCCAAGGGCGACGGCATGGCCAAGCGCAGTGCCGCGTCGGCGGAGAAGGTCCGCGAGGCGCAGGAGGACTACGTGCGCTCGGTCGCCGGCACCAGCCCGGCCGACCAGATCGCGCAGGCCAAGGCGCTGCTCGACGCCGGCACGATCGACCAGGGCGAGTTCGACGCCCTCAAGGCCAAGGCGCTCGCGTGACCCGCTGACCGACCCTTGGTCCGGACCGGCTCAGGCGAGCCGCTCGGACAGCCTGATCGCGGCGGCCACGACCAGCTCGTGGTCGTCGCGGTCGGCTGCGGCCCGCTCCGGCACGAGCCCGCCGAGCAGACCTGCCGGTCGGGTCAGCCACCCCCAGAGCAGCCACGGGTCCCCGCCGGCGCGCAGCAGCGGCTCCAGCACCGGGGCGAGCTCCTCGCGCGGGGTCCCGTCGGCGACGAGCTGGAAGCCCGGCACCAGCGCCTCCGGCGTCCACCGGTCCGCCGGCACCAGCAGCAGCCGGCGGTCGCGCGCGGCGGCGGCGACGTCGTACCGCACGGCGTTCTCGGTGGTGCCGCGCAGCGCGGCCAGCGTCGCGTAGGTGTACGTCGGCGAGGCCAGCAGCTCCGCGCGCACCCGCGCCTGCCGGGCGACCTGCACGAGCGGCACCGGTACGCCGTACCGCGGGTCGGTGCCGTGTGCGCGCAGCCGCTGCTCGACGTCGACGACCTCGGCGTCGCTCAGCACCGCGTCGGTGAGCGGGTCGCGCCAGGTCGCCGTGCCGTCGGCGGTGCGCTCGACGGTCGGCAGGCCGGCCTCGTCGAGGAACGGCAGCAGGCCGAGGCCGTCGAGCCAGTCGGCCAGCCTGCGGCCGGGGTCGTCGTCCACCACGCCCCCATGCTCCCTCACGTCGACGCGCCGGCGTGACGGTCACCCGTGGGTGGGGTGGTGCGCGTCACATCCGCGAGGGATCGTGAGTAGTGGCGGGGCCGGCCCCCCCTGGACGGCCCCGCCGCCAAGCCCGCCAGGCCTGCCGAGCGCTCTGACGCCGGCTCACCCGTCCTGGCCCTCCTGGAGGTGCTCGCCGTGCCCGTCGTCGAACGCTCGCTGCGGATGCACGTCGCCCCGGCTCGCGTGTGGCCCGTGGTCGGCGACCTGCGCCGGCGTCCGGAGTGGGACCGCACGACCGAGCGGGTCACCCGGCTGTCGGGCGACGGCGGAGTCGGCTCGCGCTACGAGCGGGTCGCCCGCTTCGGTCGCTGCCGCGTCGTGCTGCTGACCGTGGTCGCCGAGCTCGAGCCCGGCGTCCGGGTGCGGTACGACGGCCTGTCCCGCCCCCTGCGCAACCGCACCGAGCTCGAGCTGTCGCCCGACGGCGACGGCACCCTGGTGCGCCTGCTGGCCTGGTACGACCTGCGCAGCGTCGAGCTGTCCGCGACCGACTTCGACCCGGAGCGGGTCGCGGCCCTGGCCGACGAGCAGCTCGCCGGGCTGGCCCGGGTGGTCACCGCGCCGGAACGCGCCTCGGCCTGACGTCCGCGGCGTACGCCGTCGTGCCGGCGTACGTCGTCAGGGCCCCTCGGCTGGCAGCCGCACCGTGAACGTCGTGCCGTGCCCGAGGGTCGAGTCGACCTCGATCGTGCCGCCGTGCCGCTCGGCGACCGACGCGACGATGGACAGGCCCAGGCCGGTGCCCGGGCGGCGCTGGGCGTCGGGGTTGGAGCTGCGGAAGAACGCCCGGAAGAGTCCCTGCTGGTCCTCCTCGGAGATGCCGAGGCCGGTGTCGGTCACGGTGAGCACGACCTGGTGGGCGACGTGCTCGAGGGTCACGCTCACCGAGCCGCCCTCGTTGGAATACTTCACCGCGTTGCTGACGAGGTTGCCGACTAGCCGGTCGAGCTCGACGGCGTCGCCGGGCACCAGCGCCCGCTGTGACGGCAGTCCGACGTGGAGGGAGATCTGCTTGGCGTCGGCCTGGGTCTCGACCAGGGAGACGACGTCGAGCACGACCGCCCGCAGGTCGACCGGCACGCACACCAGCGGGTGTCGCGGGTCGCTGACCCGGGTGAGGAGGAGCAGGTCGTCGACGACCTTCTGCATCCGGTCCGCGCCGCGCACCATCGCCTGGTGGAACGGGTCGGAGTCGGGGTCCTCGGCGAGCTCGCCGACCACCTCGAGGTTGCCGCGGATCACCGCCAGCGGGCTGCGCAGCTCGTGGGAGAGCGTGGCGATGAGGAGCGTGCGGTGGTCGTCGAGCTGGCGCAGCTCGCGCACCACCCGGCGCTCGCGCTCCAGCGCCGTCGCCACCTGCAGCGCCGCGCCCAGGTCGTGCCCGATCTCACGGGCCGAGGTCTGCTCGATCGTCGACCACGGGAGGTCGTTCGCGCGGCGGGTCAGGGCGAGGAACCCGACGCACTGGTCGCCGGACCCCAGCGGTACGACGAGCAGGCTGCCGAGCCGCAGCCGCACCAGGAGCTCCTTGGCGCGCACGAACAGGCGCTGGTCGTGGGCCGTCGTCCCCCACGAGCGCTGCGGCACGACGTCGTCGGTGCCGACCACCAGGTGCCGCTGCTCGCGCCAGAGCCGGCCGGCGACCGCCGCGGCCAGGTCGGCCACGTCCGGCGGCAGGTCGACCGGCTCGCCGTCGCGGCTGCGGGCGCCGGTCGTGGGGCGGCCGTCGGGGCCGAGCACGCCGATCCAGGTGCCCGACGCGCCGAGCACGTCGACGAGGGCCCGGTGCACCTCGGCCAGCACCTCCAGGATCGGCCGGGTGGGCGTGGACGCGGTGCGGACGGCGCGACGCGCGGCGTCCGCGTGCGACATCTGCTGCCGCAGCTCGGCGCTGACGAAGGCGCCCACGACGCTGCGCTCGGCGTGCGCGGCGTACCGCTCCAGCAGGGCGCGCTGGGTGGCGTCCGGACGTCGCTCGGAGAGCGGTGAGTCGACCGACAGCACGCCACGGAGGTTGCCGTCGTCGTCGTGGAGGAAGGCCATCAGGCAGTCCAGCGGTCGCCAGGCGTCGACCGGGGCGGTGCGAGCCGGGCCCTCCGACGTGACGACCCAATGGCCCGGGAAGTGGCCGTGGCGGTCCTCCTCGGCGAGGAAGTGGAAGCGGCCCCAGGCCTCGGACTGCGCGATCACGGGGTCGAGGACCGAGACGTGGTCGGTCTGGAAGACCTCGTCGCGGAACTCCTCGGGGCCGGAGTAGGCCACCGTCACCAGGTCCTCGCCGATGACGACGGACAGGCAGGCGACCTCGAAGCCGATCATCCGTGCCACCGACTCGGTGAGGAGCTGGAGCGACGCCATGGAGGAGAAGTCGGTCCACTCGGCGTGGTCGGGGTGCACGTGGACCTGGGGCTCGGCGGGGCCCGGACGCGTCCGGGCGTGCGTGACGGGCGCTCGCCACGCGGTGCGAGCGCCGACCTCCTCGTAGGCGTGCGTCACGGCGCACCCCCTCCCGGGCACATTCTGGCCCCACCGGAGGTCCGGCGTGGCCACTTTGGTCCATCGGCCGTCACGTGTCGGGGCTGAGGCGGCGGCGGGGCCGTGTTGACCGGCCGTGCTGTCATGGGTCGGTGCCCTCGGACCTCGGAGCCCAGCTGCGTGCGTGGCGCGACCGGCTCGCCCCGTCCGACGTCGGCGTGCCCGAGGTCGGACGACGGCGTGCGCCGGGGCTGCGGCGCGAGGAGGTCGCCCAGCGGGCGGGGGTCTCCGCCGACTACCTGGTGCGGCTCGAGCAGGGGCGGGCGACGCACCCCTCCGCGCAGGTCGTCGAGGCGCTCGCCGGAGCGCTGGTGCTCGGCGCGGAGGACCGCGGACGGCTCTACCGGCTGGCCGGCCTCGCGGTCCCGCCGCCGGCCCGGATGGGGCGCGAGGTCACCGACAGCGTGCGCCGACTCGTGCAGCGCCTCGGTGACGTGCCGGTCAGCGTGGTCGACGCGTCCTGGCAGACGCTCCTGCAGAACCGCGCCGCCGACGCCGTGTTCGGCTGCCTCGACGGCGCGGTCGGTCGGGAGCGCAACCGTGCCTGGCGGACGTTCGTGCCGGTGTCGACCGGCGGGCCGGAGGGCCCGGGCCGACTGGTCGAGGAGACCCAGGAGGCGGTCGAGCGGGACAGCGTCGGCGACCTGCGCGCCGCGCTGCTGCGGCTGCCGGACGACCCCGACCTGGCGTCGCTCGTCGCCGACCTGCGGGCGACCTCGCCCCGCTTCGCCGAGCTCTGGGAGACCGTGCCGGCCCGTGAGCGGGGTGCTCGCCGCAAGACCTTCGACCACCCGGTCGTCGGCCGGATGACCGTGGACTGCGACGTGATGACGGTGCACGGCAGCGACGTGCAGATCGTCGTCTTCTCCGCCGAGCCCGGCACCGCCGACGCCGAGGCGCTCGGCAAGGCCGTCGCGCTGGGCCTGCAGGAGCAGGCGCTGCGCGACGACTGACGAGGCGGTCAGTGGCCGACGGTCACCGGCTCGACCTGCTCGAGCCGGGCCAGGTCGTCCTCGTCGAGCACGACGTCGGCGACCGCGAGGTTCTCCTCGAGGTGTGCGACCGAGCTGGTGCCGGGGATCAGCAGGAGCCGGTCGTACTGGGCCAGCAGCCAGGCCAGCGCGACCTGGCTGGTGGTGACGCCGTGCTTCGCGGCCACGGCGGTGACGTGCGGGTCGGCGGCGATCGCGGCCGGACCACCGGTGAAGGCGCTGCCCAGCGGGAAGTACGGCACGTAGGAGACGCCGTGCTCGCGGCACAGGTCGAGCACGGGTGCGTCGCTGCGGTCGAGGATGCTGAACGGGTTCTGCACCTCGCCGATCCCGACGGTCTCGATCGCCGTACGCACGGTGTCGGCGGTGACGTTGGAGACGCCGACCATCGCGATCTTGCCCTCGTCGCGCAGCCCGGCGAGCGCGCCGAGCTGGTCGGCCAGCGGCGGCTCGTCGGCGTCGGGGGCGTCGCGCTCGAAGCGGCGCAGGTTGACCAGGGCCAGCTGCTCGACGTCGAGGGAGCGGAGGTTCTGCTCGACCTGCTCGACGAGCTGGTCCGGCCGGGCGGCGGGCAGCCAGGCGCCCTGGTCGTCGCGGACGGCACCGACCTTGGTGACCAGGCGCAGACCCTCGGGGTAGGGGTGCAGCGCCTCGCGGATCAGGTCGTTGACCACGTCGGGGCCGTAGAACTGCGCGGTGTCGACGTGGTCGACGCCGCGCTCGACGGCCCGTCGGAGGACGGCGATCGCGGCGTCGCGGTCCTTCGGCGGACCGAACACGCCGGGGCCGGCGAGCTGCATGGCGCCGAAGCCGATCCGGCGTACGGGGAGGTGGCCGAGGAAGCTGTCGTGGCTGGTCTCGTGGGTGGGAGCTGTCATGCCTCCACCGTGCGTCCTCGCGAGCCTGCGCACCAGCGGACCGGCTGTCCTGGGAACGCCAGTCCCAGGCTGGGAGTCGGGCGGCTCAGTGCTGGCGCAGGCCGGGTCCGCGCAGTCCGGCGCGGGTGATCATCTCCTGGATGCGCTTCTCGCGTACGTCGATGCGCGGCACGTAGCGGATCTCGTGCAGGCCCTGCACCTGGGCCGCCGACTCGAAGACGAAGTGGCCGAAGCCGAGCACCCGGCCGTGCAGCGGCTTGACCACGGTCAGGTCCACCACCTTGGTGAGCGGCAGGTTGCCGCGACGGCGGCTGAGCACGCCGTGCATCCGGAAGACCCGCTGGTTGGTGACCACGAAGAGGTCGTGGTGGTGGGCCAGCGCCAGCACCGCCACCCGGACGGCGAGCGCTCCGGCGAGCAGCAGCGGCACCCACGCGACGCCGCTCGGCACGACCCCGACGAGCGCCAGGAGGGGGAGCAGGAGCACCGCCTCCGCCGCCGGCCGGGCGTAGGCGAACCAGTGCCGGCGTACGACGTCGACGACGACCTCGTCCTGGTCGCGCAGCAGGTGCGGGCCGACCGCCGGCGGGCGCAGCACCGCGGGGTCAGAGCTCGTCGACGAAGTCGATGACCGCGCTGAAGACGTCCTCGGTGGCGCTCCATGCGGCGCCGCCCGAGGACTGGGCGGTGTCGGCGAGGCCGCCGGGGTCGTTGAGCAGCCAGAAGCCGAGGAACAGCACGAGGGCTGCCACGAGCAGGTTCTTCTTGGTGATGGCCCGTCTCCGTCCGAGATCCGAAGGCGGTCAGCACGCCATCCTGGCAGTGGTCTGGACCAGCGGTGGGACGTCGAGGGCCCCGCGCGTGTCGCGCGGGGCCGTCGGGTGTGCTGCGGCTGGTGCGGGCGGCCTCAGTCGTCGAGGTGCGAGCCGATGACCGCGAGGTCGGCGTCGAGCTCGACGTGCCACTCCTCGCCCGCGTCGGTGACCACCTCGACCTCCCAGGCCTCGGTGTCGTCGGCGTCGCCGCGCTCGACCTCGGTGACGGCGCCGGGGCCCACCTCGGCGAGCGCCGCGTCGCCGGCGGCGGTGGCCTCGGCGGAGGTGAGCGGGACGTCGTCGCTGTCGTCGTCGCTGTCGTCGTCGCTGTCGCCGTCGTCGTCGCTGTCGCTGTCGCGGTTGCCGTCGCGGGTGCGGTCGCCGTCCCGCTCGTGCCGGTCGCGGTCCTCGGTCACGCTGACGACGCCGAAGTCGGCGTCCAGGTCGACCTCGACCCGGCTGCCGTCGGTCATCGTCACCTCGAGCTCGTAGGCGACGCCGAGGTCGTCGGTCGACTCGGCCTCGGTGACGGTGCCACCGCCGGCCGCCTCGACCGCCGCGGCGCTCGCCTGCTCGAGGGTGGTGCCGGACAGCTCGTCGTCGCCGGAGGTGACGGCGTACGCCACGGCGCCTCCGCCGAGGGCGACGGCCGCGACGGCGACGGGTACGACGACGGCGGTGCGGCGCAGGCTGCCCAGACGGCGCAGTCGGCTGAGGTCGGGGCGGCGGAGCTGGGGCTTCTTCACGGTGGGTCCTCCTGGTCGAGGTGGTCGTCGGTGCGGTGACCGCACTCTCGCCCGGGGTCGCTGAAGCCAGGCTGAACGCGTCTGAAGGGCGCTTCAGCCGCCGGCGGGCAGTCGTACGACGAAGCGCGCGCCGCCCGCGGGTGACGTCTCGACGGACGTCGTGCCGCCGTGCACGCGCACGATCTCGGCGACGATCGCGAGACCGAGCCCGCTGCCGCCGTCGTCGCGGGCGCGGGCCTCGTCGAGGCGCACGAACCGCTCGAACACCCGCTCCCGCTCCGCCTCGGGCACCCCGTGGCCGTCGTCGTCGACGAGCAGCACGACGCTCGAACCCGTCGCGCGCACCGACACCGCCACGGTGGTCGCGGCGTGCCGGGCGGCGTTGTCGAGGAGGTTGCGCACGACCTGCGCGAGGGCGCCCGCGTCGCCGCGCACCCGCGCGGGCCCGATGCCGGTGGTGTCGAGGCGGAGCGACCCGTGCCCGAGACGGCGTACGTCGGCGAGCACGAGGTCGTCGAGGTCGACGTCGTCGTACGTCGTGGTGCCGTGCTCGGCGGTCCGGGTGAGCAGCAGCATCTGCTCGACGATGCGCTGCATGCGCCCCCCCCCTCCTCCAGCACGGCGTCGACGAGTGCGTCGTCGGGCAGCGCACCGGGGTGGGCGCGGGCGACCTCGGCGGTCTGGCGCATGCTCGCCAGGGGCGAGCGCAGCTCGTGGGAGGCGTCGGAGACGAACCGCTGCTGGCGCTCGCGCGACTCCTCCAGCCGGGCGAGCATCTCGTTCATCGTGACGCCGAGACGGTGCACCTCGTCGCGTCCCGCCGGTACGCCGACCCGCTGGCCGAGGCGGTCGTCGGTCACGGCCGCGACCTGCTGCCGCATCCGCTCGACCGGCCGCAGCGCGCGGCCGGCGACGACCCAGGTGGTGCCGGCGACGAGGAGCAGCAGGGCGGGCAGCCCGCCGGCGAGCAGCGGCACGAGGGCGGCGGTGGAGTCGTCGACCTCCTCGGTGCTGACGGCGACCACGACGAGGAGCTCGGTCCCGTCCGAGCCCTCACCAGCGACCTCGGCCTCCTCGGCCGCGACGACGTACGTGTGCTCACCGCGGGGGAGTGCCACGGTGTCGTCGAGGTCGTCGCCCTCGCGGGCGGCGCCGGTCGGCGGGTCGACGTCCTGGCTGGCGGCCAGCACGGCGCCGGATGCGTCGAGCACCCAGGTGACGGTGTCGTCGGGCTCGTCGCGCTCACGTCCGCGGCCGCGGCGCCGGTCGTCGGGGTCGGTCTCGTCGTCGTCCTCCGCGGGGACCGCGACGTCGGGCGCCTGGCCGGCCTCGAGATCGGTGACCACGGACGAGGCGACGGCGTCGGCCTGGCTCGCGAGCCCGTCGCGCAGCGAGTCGCGCACCAGGAGCACCAGCGCGGTGCCGCCGACGACGAGCGCGACGGCGACCACGACGACGGCGCCGAGGGTGGTGCGCACCCGCACCGACGACCACGCCGGGCGCACCGCCTCAGCCGCCGTTCGACGCGAGCCGGTAGCCGGCACCGCGCAGGGTCTCGATGGCGGCGCGGTCGAAGGGCCGGTCGACCTTGTTGCGCAGGTGGCGCACGTACACCTCGACGATGTTGGGGTCGCCGTCGAAGTCGACGTCCCAGACGGCGTCGATCACCTGCCGCTTCGACACGACGTCGCCGGGGTGGCGCATCAGGAAGGCCAGTACCGAGAACTCCCGGGCGGTGAGCGTCAGCTCGGTCTCGCCGCGCCACGCCCGCCGTGCCGCCGGGTCCAGGCGCAGGTCGCCGCCCTCGAGCACGGTGGGCCGCTCGCGGGCGCCGCGGCGGGCGACGGCGCGGAGTCGGGCGACGAGCACGGGGAACGAGAACGGCTTGGTGAGGGAGTCGTCGGCGCCGGTGTCGAGTCCCTCGACCTGGTCCCACTCGCCGTCCTTCGCGGTGAGCATGAGGACCGGCGTCCAGTCGTCCTCGGCGCGCAGCGCGGCGCAGACCTTGAAGCCGTTGACGCCGGGGAGCATCAGGTCGAGCACGATCGCGTCGTAGGTGTGCTCGCGGGCCAGCCACAGGCCGTCGGTGCCGTCGTGCGCGACGTCGACGGCGAACCCCTCGGCCTGGAGGCCGATGCGCAACGAGTCGGCGAGGCGCTTCTCGTCGTCGACCACCAGCACCCGCACGGGGTCGATCGTGGCAGGGCGTTCCTGAACGCCCGCTGAAGGTTGACCGGGATCACGCTCGCGGTCCACGGAGGGGTGACCTGTCAGCAGACTGTGCGAGCAACCGTCGAGGGCATGACCACCACGGTTCCTGCCCTGTCCGCCGCGTCCGCGACCGCCGACTTCGAGCGCATCCAGCTCGAGCGCCGCGACCTGCGACCGGACGACGTACGCATCGACATCCGCTGGGCCGGCATCTGCCACAGCGACATCCACACCAAGCGCGAGGAGTGGGGCGAGGCGTCCTTCCCGCTGACCCCGGGCCACGAGATCCTCGGCACCGTCGTCGAGGTCGGCGACGAGGTCACCACCCACGCCGTCGGCGACGTCGTCGGCGTCGGCTGCTTCGTCGACTCCTGCATGGAGTGCGCCCCCTGCAAGGACGGCGAGGAGCAGTACTGCGAGAAGGGCGGCGTGCAGACCTACGGCGCCGTCGGGTACGACGGCGAGGTCACCCAGGGCGGCTACAGCGGCCAGGTCGTCGTCCGCGACCACTTCGTCGTCAAGATCCCCGACTCCTTCACCGAGGACGAGTACGCCGCCGTCACCCCGCTGCTGTGCGCCGGCATCACGACGTACCACCCGCTCAAGGCGCACGGCGTCGGCCCGGGCAAGCGCGTCGCCGTCGTCGGTCTCGGCGGCCTCGGTCACGTCGCGGTGAAGATCGCCGTCGCGATGGGTGCCGAGGTGTCGGTGCTCTCGCGCACTGACGCCAAGAAGGAGGACGGCCTGTCCTTCGGCGCGCAGCACTACTACGCCACCGAGGACGAGTCGGTCTTCGAGGAGCTCGCCGGCTCCTTCGACGTCATCCTCAACACCGTCGGCGCGGGCATCCCGCTCGACGCGTTCATGGGTCTGCTCGACCGCGGCGGCGTGCTGCACAACGTCGGCGCCCCCGAGGAGGACCTCACCGTCAGCGCCTTCTCGCTGCTGGTGAAGCGCCGCTCGCTCGCCGGCAACATGATCGGCGGACTGCCCGAGACGCAGGAGATGATCGACTTCTGCGCCGAGCACGACGTCACCGCCACCGTCGAGGTCATCGACGCCGGCCAGGTCGACGACTACTACGACAAGGTCGTTTCCGGTGACGTGCGCTACCGCGCCGTCATCGACACCGCGACCCTCTGAGTCGCACCCCGTACGCCGCGCGCGCCCGTCGTGGTCGTCGAGTAGGTCGCGGAGCGACGCAGGAGCGCAGCGGCCGTACCGAGACGCGGCGAGACGACCGGGGCGTGCGACCACGAGCTGAGGTGGTTGAGCCCGACCGAGCCCTCGGCGAGGCGGAGTCGAAACCACCGTGACTGTGCTCAGGGCGCCGCACGCCGGTGGGCGCGGTTGCCGGTCGGCTCGCTGGGTTTCGACTCGGACTCGCTTCGCTCGCCCG
>PBYI01000043.1 GCA_002729525.1 Nocardioides sp. | reverse complement strand
GATGACGGCGTTGAGGCGGTGCTGGCCGTCGTAGAGCTGGCCGGTGGTGGAGAACTTCACGGTCTCGCCGTTGAGGCGCCAGCGGCCGGCGGTCATGTCTCGGGCGTAGGCCTCGACCAGTGGCCGACGCAGGTTGCGGTTGTTGGGATTCCGTGACAGCCAGGTCTCGGCGAGCGCGGGTGTCACATCGACGATCTCGACGGTCGGCTGGTCGAGGCGTCCTGATTGGACACCTTCGTGGGGGGTCCCCGGATCGTGGGGACCCTTCTCGGGGTTGGTCATCGGGCTCCTGGTTGGTGTGGGCAGGGGAGTGGCCCGCCCGTCGTGGGCGGGTGGCCCGGTGGGGAGCGGCCGGGCGGGTAGATGACGGTCATCGGCGTCCCTGCTCGGCGAGGTCGGCGTGCTGGGTCAGGTAGGCGGCCAACTGGCGGGCCTCGGCGATGGTCAGCCTGATCTCGGCGTCGGACTCGAGGATGTGCACGCCTACCTCGGCTTCGGCGTCGTCGGGGTGATGGGAGGTGTTGACGGTGAGCCAGTCGTATCCCCAGGCGTTCGGGCCTTGACGGCTGAGTTGAACCGGCTGGTGGCGGCTCAGCTTGAGGGTCTTCCAGTCCGACCAGCAGGCGCGATCGGCCGGGTGCTCCATGGCGTGCCGCTCGGGGCTGGCCTCGCACCAGGAGGCGCAGGGCTGCACCTCGATGACCAGATTGCCGGCGTCGTCGGGGACGTGGTCGGCGACATCGGCGCCCTCGGCCGCCGCCGTCGTCTCGGTGGTCGTCACTTCCCTTCCTCCCGGGTGTCGTGCAGGTCTGCGGCTGCGGCGAGCCACCAGGGTCCGGACTCCAGCACGCGGGCGGGGGTCTTGGTGGCGGAGTCGCTGGCGATCCAGGCGAGGGCGACGGCGACGTCTCGGCGGGGACGGTCCTGGAGGCGCTCGCGGATCAGGGTGCGGACGCTGGGGACGGGCCAGTCGGGGCGCATGACTCCGATGGCGGCTGCGATTCGGTCGGCTTCGTAGTCGTTCATCGACTGTTCGCCGCGCATGGCCCTGATGCGGTCCTCCACCATGTCGGCGGCGAGGATCAGGGCCTCGCCGAGTCGGCGGGCGTCGCTGGGGTAGAGGCCGACGCTGCACAGGTGTCCGGGGTTGACGGCGCTGGCCTGGATGAGGGGCAGCTCGTCGTCGTTGTGGTGGTCGTGGCGGAACTCGGTGACCGTCACCCGGGTCACCTCGTCCTGGAGCGCGGTCATGGTGGCTTGGACGTGCCACTCGTCGATGGTGGCGCTGCCGTGCTCGACTCCGGCGTCTTCGGGGTGTGCGGGGTTGCCGTGGTGGTCGGTGCGGTGGGGGACGTGGAAGCCGGCGCACCAGGTCGGGCAGGCGTTGCCACGCAGCTGCGCGGTCGGGGTGGTGGGTGCGGTGGTCATCGCTGCCCCTCCATCCGCAGACGACGCAGACGGTCGGCGGCACGCACCAGCGCCATGCCTAGCTCGTGCGCCTGGTCCTCGGTCAGCTCGTGCATGCCCTCGACGTCGTTGGCAACGACGACGCGCGGGGCGAGCATCCCGTCGGGGACCTCGGTCTGGAGCAGCGTCACGCTCAAATCGCCGACGACTGTCCCGTGGTCGGCGTGGTCACGCTCGGGGGTGCGGGAGTCGAGACGCTCCTCCCACGCCTGGTACTCGTCGCGGTGGCCGGCGCACCAGCTTGGGCAGATCGCCTCGGTCAGGCGGTTCGTGGATGATGTGGTCATGGTTTTCGGTGCCTCCTATCGGCACTGAGGCCTAGGCCTCGCAAGGTGGTTCCAGCACCTCTGCGGGGCCGATCTCAGTCGGGGATATTGCACCCCACACCGCTTCTGACCTGCACGCTTATCTCGCTGAACCGCACAGCGCTCATGCGTCCCTAGTGCGCGACTACCTCGACTGAGCGAGGTCGGGTCCCGTACCCGGATCCTCTCCCACGAAGCCCCGGCGTCGGCCACTGGTCGGCGGCGGGGCTCTCGTGCGTCGGGGGATCGGACACGGGCAAGTGGCGCACACCGCGGGTCCGGCGGCGCCTCCCCCCACGGGCGGCGCCACCGGACCCTCCGCCAGGACTCGGAGGCCTCAGCGGTGTGCTCACCGGGGGAGGAGCCCCGGGAACGGCCCGATGGCACCTCCCCCCACAGGCGGTGCCGAACAGGCGATGCCCATCCTTGCCCACGACGTACCCGCAGGTGAAGGGCCCGATCGGACATTTGTCCTCGATGTCCCGAAAGTCGGCGGGACGGACGGCAGGTGTGGGTGCCGCCCGTGCTGGACGACAGAGGGCGGGTCGGCGCGACGGCCGGTCGACGTGGCCCGAGGACGAGGAACGCCAGACCGCTCCGATCGCTGGGGGGCAGTCCATCGGCGCGGCCTGGCGTACCGCCATCCTCCCACGCCGATCCGGCACGCACGGCTCGTGGCCGCGGATTTCACCGTACTTCGGCTGCCTGGACTAGTCCTCTGGGCTGGCCGGGCACCCGCACGGCCCCCTCAGGCGATGAGCGCGACCGCCGCCAGGCACAGCACGAGCCCGCCGACCTGGGGGCGTCGGAGCCGCTCGCGGAGCACCAGCGCTGCCAGCAGCACGGTCACGCCCGGGTAGAGCGAGGTGAGCACCGCCGCCACGCTCAGGAGACCCTGCTGGCTGGCGAGGAGGAAGAGCAGCGTGGCCACGCCGCCGAGCGCTCCGGGCAGCAGCCCGCCCCAGGCGAGGCCCGTCGGGCGCCAGGCGTGTCCGCCGAGCACGGCCACGGTGGCCACGCAGACCGACCCGACGAGCTGGTCGAGGGCGAGCGGCCAGAAGCCTGCGTCGGCCGGCACCTGCGCGAGTGCGGTGAACAGCACGCCGAAGCCCAGGCCGGCGACGACGCCGTCGACCACGCCGGACGACAGCGCGGCGCGACCCTGGGGCGAGGGGGTGGAGGCGGGTGCAGCCGGCTCGCGAGCGACCAGCCAGATGGCCGGCAGTGCCAGCACGAGTCCGACCGCGGCCGTCGTACCGGGCCGCTCGCCACCGAGCAGGCCCGCCACGAGGGGGACGACGGCAGCGCCCACGCCCGACACCGGGGCGACGACGCCGATCCGACCGCCGGCGAATCCGCGGTAGAGGAACGCCGTGCCGATGCCGTTGCCCAGACCGGCCACGAGGCCCCACGCGAGGTCGACCCGCGTCGGCGAGCCCCCGGCGTACGCCGCGGCGACCAGCATGGCGAGCAGCCCGCCCAGCTGCGCGGTGACCGCGACCGGCCACGCGCTGGTGCGGCGCGACAGCACGCCGCCGAGGAAGTCGGAGAGGCCGTAGGAGACCGCGGCGATCAGGGAGAGGACGACGGCCACGGTGCGGACTCTCCCAGAACGAACCGGTGCCCGGACGCGCAGGGCCCCGCACCCATCGGGGTGCGGGGCCCTGCGTGAAGCGGGTGGGCTGCTGTCAGTCCCTGATCAGTCGTCGTCGCTCGCGGCAGCGGGGGTGCCGTGCAGCTTGTGCGTCTCGTCGACCACCGTGCTGGCGACCTCCTTGAGCGCGTCGCTGTGCTCGCGTGCGTGGTGGGCGCAGAACAGCAGCTCGCCACCCGACTGGAGCTCGACGCGGAGGTAGGCCTGGGCACCGCAGCGGTCGCAGCGGTCCTCAGCGGTCAGCGGTGCGCTGGGGGCGGTTGCAGTCGTCATGTCGGCCTCACTTTCGTCCGGTGCCATGTCCAACGTAGCGAGCGGTCAAAGGATTCCCGCGGCCACGTGGGACACCTCACGCGATGGGTGTGCGAGATCGTCGCACGTGCTCGAGGTGGTACTACCCGGATCGGCTGGGACCTACCCCCTCCTGAGGGATGGGGGCCGACCTCGTCGTCGGAGATGGAGCCGAGCCGGGGCGTTCTGCAGTTGTCACAGGTGTTCCTCGTGGTGCACGCCCGAGTCTGACGCCGGGGAAGCCCGTGCGAGAAGCAAAGCACGGAACGCCGGTCGGATCGTGTCCACATCGTGACAAGCCGGGAACGGGGCGTGGCGGCACCGAGCCTCGGCGTGTCGTGAACTAGATTCGTCGCCACAGCCCGTCGCGGATGGGTCCGCGACGACGCCCGTGCCCGACCGTCCCCACCGCACCTGGCCGAGGAGCCCCACGATCGCCGACAGCAGCTACAACGCCGCGCACCTCCTGGTCCTCGAGGGACTCGAGGCGGTGCGCAAGCGCCCCGGCATGTACATCGGGTCGACCGACACCCGCGGCCTCATGCACTGCCTGTGGGAGATCATCGACAACGGCGTGGACGAGGCGCTCGCGGGCGCCGCGCGTCGCGTCGAGGTCGTGCTGCACGCCGACGGCTCCGCCGAGGTCCACGACGACGGCCGCGGCATCCCGACCGACAAGGAGCCCCGCACCGGGCTGCCGGGCGTCGAGGTCGTGGCGACCAAGCTGCACGCGGGCGGCAAGTTCGGCGGCGGCTCCTACGTCGCGACCGGTGGTCTGCACGGTGTCGGCCTGTCGGTCGTCAACGCGCTCAGCTCGCGGATGGACGTCGACGTCGAGCGTTCGCCGTCCGAGGTCGGCATCAGCTTCCAGCGCGGCGTGCCCGGCGTGTTCGACGCCGACGGCCCCGGCGGCGGGTTCACCGCGAAGTCCGGGCTCAGCCGCAAGGGCAAGCGGGTCGCCAAGGGGCGCTCGGGCACCCGGATCCGGTTCTGGCCGGACCGGCAGATCTTCACCAAGGAGGCCGGGTTCGTCTTCGAGGACCTCCTCGGCCGCGCCCGGCAGACGTCGTACATCGTGCCGGGGCTCGAGCTGGTCATCCGCGACCAGCGCGACCTCGACGGTGAGGGCGTCAAGGAGGAGACCTTCCGCCACGACGGCGGCATCGCGGAGTTCGCGGAGTACCTCTCGCACGGTGAGGCGGTCACCGACGTGCTGCGGCTGCAGGGCAAGGACGTCTTCACCGAGACCGTCCCGCTGCTCGACGAGGCCGGCCACATGACGCCGCAGGAGGTCGAGCGCGAGCTCCAGGTCGACGTCGCGGTGCGGTGGGACACCGCCTACGACACCTCGGTGCGCTCGTTCGTCAACGTCATCGCCACCCCCAAGGGCGGCACCCACGTCGCGGGCTTCGAGGCCGCGCTGACCAAGACGTTCAACGACGCGATGCGCGCGGCGAAGGTGCTCAAGGTCAACGACCCCGACGTGTCGAAGGAGGACTGCCTCGAGGGGCTCACCGCGATCGTGACGGTGCGCCTGGCCGAGCCGCAGTTCGAGGGGCAGACCAAGGAGATCCTCGGCACCCCCCAGGTGCGCTCGATCGTGCGCAAGGTCGTCGCCGGCGAGCTCAAGGACTTCCTGACCTCCACCAAACGCGCCGAGAAGGCGCAGGCCCGCCGGCTGATGGAGAAGGTGCAGGGCGCCGCCCGCACCCGCATCGCCGCGCGCCAGCACAAGGAGAACCAGCGCCGCAAGAACGCCCTGGAGTCCTCCAGCCTGCCGACCAAGCTCGCCGACTGCCGCTCCGCGGACAACGACCGCACCGAGCTGTTCATCGTCGAGGGTGACTCCGCGCTGGGCACCGCCAAGATGGCCCGGTCCTCGGAGTTCCAGGCGCTGCTGCCGATCCGCGGCAAGATCCTCAACGTCCAGAAGGCCTCGACCGGCGACATGCTCAAGAACGCCGAGTGCGCCTCGATCATCCAGGTCGTCGGCGCCGGCTCGGGTCGCACGTTCGACCTCGACGCGCGGCGCTACGGGAAGATCATCTTCATGGCCGACGCCGACTCCGACGGCGCGCACATCCGCTGCCTGCTGGCCACGCTGTTCTTCAAGTACATGCCCGAGCTCATCGCCGACGGCCGCGTCTACTCCGCCGTGCCGCCGCTGCACCGCATCGAGATCGTCAACCCGCGCAAGGGCCAGGACAAGTACGTCTACACCTACACCGACGCCGAGCTGCAGCGGACGCTCGCCGACCTCAAGCGCCGCAACCTGAAGGTCAAGGACCCCGTTCAGCGCTACAAGGGGCTCGGCGAGATGGACGCCGACCAGCTCGCGGAGACCACGATGGACCCGCGCCACCGCACCCTGCGCAAGCTCACGATCGACGACGCGGACGCCGCGGCCGGGGTCTTCGAGCTGCTGATGGGCTCCGACGTCGCCCCGCGGAAGGAGTTCATCGTCGCGGGGGCGTACGACGTGGACGTCGAGGCGCTGGACGCCTGAGCGTGTCGGTCCCGGCACTCCGGAGTCCCGCCCGTGCGTGCGGTGCTGCGCTCGGTCCCCGGGCTGCTGTGGGTGTCGGTGGTGTTCCGGGGACTCGGTGTCTGGGGACAGGACGGACGGGGGCTGCTGATCGCGGCCTTCTGCGCGGTGCTCGGCTTCGCGCAGCTCCTCCACGACCCGGACCGGACCGACCCGGACGACGTCGACCCGATCGAGTGGTGAGCGAGGTTCCGCCGGCCGGCTTCGTGCGCTACCGGTCGCCGGTGGCCGACCCACGGCTCGGCCTGCACGTGGGGATCTTCGGGCTGGTCAACCAGCTCGGACGCGGCGGACTGCTGTCCGCCGACGACGAGGCGTTCCGGCGTACGGCCAACGCGTGGTTCGACGCGGCGTACCCGGACCCGTGCACGGTCGACCCGTCCGTCTACGACCGGACGGTCAACCCCGGCGCGGTCGCGTGGTTCCGGACCACGGCGACGCACCTGCTGGAGCGGGTGCCGCCGTACCTCGACCTCCTCGACCGGTACGCCGTGGCGTGGGAGCGGGTGGAGTCCGACGACCCCGGGCGGGTCGTGTACGCCGACGACGTGCAGGTGGTGGTCGTGCCATGAGCCCGTCGGGCCGGTCGGTCGGGGTGACCGTGGGGCGACAGCCACGTGAGGACCTGTGGCCCGTCTACGACAGCGTCTTCGGCGACGTGGCGGACGAGGCGACGTGGCGGACGCGCACCTGGGAGCCGCACCGGTCGCGCGCCGGGTTCCGGTTGGCCGTGGCCACCGTCGCGGACCGTCCGGTCGGCTTCTCCTACGGCTACACCGGGGAGCGCGGCCAGTGGTGGCCCGACGCACTGGCCGACCTGCTCGACGAGCGGGTGGCGACGCAGTGGCTCGGTGGGCACTTCGAGCTGGTCGAGCTGGCTGTGCTGGGCGAGTACCGCGGGTCGGGTGTCGGCAGGCGGCTGCTGCGGTCCCTGTGCGACGGGCTCCCGCACGAGCGGTGGCTCCTGCAGACCTCGGCCGACCCGGACGACCCCGCCCGACGGCTGTACGCCGACGAGGGGTGGGACGTGATCGGGCCGGGCGTGGGGTCGGACGCCGTGCTGATGGGGCGCCGACGGGGCTGAGTGCTCGGACGCCGTGGCGCGTGGCTCAGCCGGCGGGATCGGCGGGATCGGCGGGATCGGCGGACGCGGCCTCGTGGTCGTCGGACGGCTCGTCGTGCGTCGCCCGCAGGGCGGCAGCGGCGACCGCGGCACCGAGCGCGCCGGCGACGAAGGTGCCGGTCGGCAGGAACACGAGCAGCACCAGCAGTGCGGCGACCGGCTTGCGCATGGTGGCCGCGGACGCGGCGATGAGTCCTGCTGCCAGGCAACCGCCCACGGCGTCGGTGCCGGATACCGCCGCGACCGCGAGCCCGAGGGCGCTGCCGATCATCGCGGCCGGGAAGATCTCGCCGCCGGCCCATCCGGTGGCGAGCACGCCCACGGTCGCGACCAGCTTGAGCGCCGCGATGCCGAGCAGGGCGGCCGCGCCGAGCGTGGCGGTGTCGTCGAGGAGCTCCTGGATCTCGTGGTGCCCGGAGAAGAGCACCAGGGGAGTGATCGCACCGCAGGCGCCGAGCACGAGCCCGCCGACGGCGCCGCGGAGGACGCGGTTCGGGGTCAGGCGTCGCGACCAGGCCTCGGTGAGCGGGAGCAGGCGGTGCAGCGCGAGCCCGCCGGCCGCTGCCAGGACGGCGGCCAGCAGGGGCCACAGCAGGAGGTCGAGGGCCGCGCGGGCGTCCGGGACGGCGTCCTCGGGGACGTCGAAGGGTTCGAGGTAGCCACCCGGGAAGACGGCGAGCAGCACCCACAGCCCGGCGAGCGCGGCGACGAGTGCGGGACCGAGGCGGCGTACGCGGGTCCGCAGGTCGCGGCTGCCCTCGACCGGCAGCGCGACGGCGCCGAGCGGGCCGCCGAAGAGACCTCCGACGGCCGCGGTCATCGAGAGCTGGACGGCCTCGTCGCGGGCGAGGTGCAGCGCGCGGGAGATCCGGCCCGCCAGCCCCGCGACCAGCACGATGAGCGGCGCCTCCGGACCGAGCGAGGCGCCGAACCCGAGCGACACGACGCCCAGGACCGCGCCGCGGGTCAGCCCGACCGGCGTGGCCGGCTCGTCGTCCTCCTCCAGCGCCGTGTCGAGGTCGTGCACCTCCGAGGCCGGCTCGGCCTCCCGGCGTACGACGTTGACCAGGCCGACGAGGACCCCGCCGACGGTGCAGGTGACCAGGACCGCGAGCGGGTGCGTGCTGCCGCCGAGGGCGACGTCCCACACGAGGTGGACGAGCAGGGCGACGAGGGCGAGGAACCCGCTGGCCACCAGGCCGGTGAGCGCGCCGAGGACGAGCGCGACGCCGTACGGACGCACGGCGGTCATCGGTGGCGGCCTCGGGTCAGAACTTCTGGTCGAGCAGACCGGTGTCGACGTCGTAGATGAATCCGCCGACCTTCACGGACTCGGGCACCAGCGGGTGGGTGCGCACCTTCTGCACGTCGTCGGCGAGCGCCTCGAGCTGGTCGTTCACCACGTGGAAGCGGTGCCAGTGGGCGTCGACCCCGCTGGAGGCGGTCACGGCCTCCTGCACCTCGGCCTCCGACTTCGACGCCATCGCGCAGCGGGTGTGCGGCACCACGAGCACGCGGTCGACGTTGAGCAGGTGCACACCGAGCACGATCGCCTCGAGCGCCTGCGGGGTCACCCGCCCGCCCGGGTTCCTGAACATCTTCGCGTCGCCGGGCTGCAGCCCGAGCATGCCCAGCGGGTCGATGCGCGAGTCCATGCAGGTGACGAGCGCGACGCCCGCCTTCGCGATGCCGTCGAACCCGGCGTAGTCGAACTGGGTCTCGGCGTAGGTCTTGTTGGCGGCGAGGAGGTCGTCGAAGTCAGCCACCAGGTCAAGGTAGCGGGTGTCGGGGGTCTGCAGTTTCACCGGCCGGCCGGTGAAACTGACCCTTGTCGTACGAAGTTTCGTACGACGAGCGCCAGTTCTGTCACGCAGCCGGCTCGAGCATGGCGGCACGGATCATCGCCGCAGTGGCGATCGGGTGGTCCAGCTGGGACCACACGATGCGGACGATGTTGAACCCGGTGAGCCGTCGGATGAGGTTCTCGCGCTGCTTCTCCCGCATGACGCACTGCTCGATCGTCTCGCCCGGGCGGCGGTCACGGAGGTACTTGCCCTCACCGTCGAACTCGATCAGCAGCCGGTGCTCGGGCAGCGCGAGATCGGCCACCGCGACCAGTCGCCCGTCCGGCGAGCGGATCTCGTACGCCGTCTCGGGGACGGGTAGGCGTTCGTCCCGCATCACCAGGCGGGCGCGTGTCTCGCCCACCGACTCCGAGCCACCGTCAGCGAGCTGGATCCGGTGGTGCAGGCCCAGCGATCCTGGCCAGCCGATCAGTGCGTCGGCGGCGGAGAGGAGGTCCGTGCGGCTAGCGAGCTTCGAGTGCAGGAACCAGTCCAGCACGGCGATGGCGGGATCCCTCGGCAGCGTCATCGCCGTCTGTGCCGCGGACATCGCTGGCGAGGTCACCGGTAGCCCGCGGATGCGTTCAACCGCTCCGGGGTACCGACCGCGGTGGTGGACCACTCGGGCGCCGTTGCGCTCGCCCACCCCGCGCAGGTTGACGAGGTGGACGGATGCCAGCGGTACCTGCCACGTCGGCGCGCCCCAGGCGGTCGCGGCGCTCTGGTGCGACAGCGCTACGTCGTGGCCGTACAGACGCAGCACGCCGCGCGCGAGGAGGAGGTGCCGGGCCGGGTCCGAGAGGTTGGCCCAGACCTCACGCTGCGCGTAGACACCCTGACGAAGGCGGACAAGCACGCCGTCGGTCACGAGCCGCCGAAGCGCCTGGTCGGTGAAACCAGCTGCCACGGCTTCTCGTCTGAGCACGATGCCGTGGGTGTCCGAGACGTCCTCGATCATGGAGCCAGCGTGGTGAGAGCAGCTGGATGGCGCCACCGAGTGCTCGCAGGCCTGTGGATAGTCGGGCCGAGCAGAACGAATCTGTCGCTTGTCGTACGAAGTTTCGTACTACCAGCGGCAGTTTCACCGGCCGGCCGGTGAAACTGCCATGCAACGCCTACCCCGCAGCCCGCAGCGCCCGCGCCAGGTCCACCTCACGCGTGGGCGCGCCGCGGAGGAGCAGGACGGCGAGGACGGCGGCGAGGAGGGCGACGACGGCCGCACCGAGGAACACCGACTGCTCCTGCACGATGCCGAGCTCGGTGACCGACAGGGAAGGGTCGTCCGCGCGGGCCTCGTAGAGCTGGCGCAGGCCCCAGGTGGTGAGCACGGAGATGCCGACGAGCATGCCGACCATCCGGGCGACGACGACGAGCGCGGAGGCGACGCCGTGGGTGTCGTCGCGGGTGGTGGCGAGGATCGCGGCGTTGACGGGCGCCAGAGCCAGGCCGAAGCCCAGGCCGGCGACGACGAGAGGGACGGTCGACCAGGCGGAGCGGAGGCTGTCGACGTCCCAGCCCGACATCACCCAGAACCCGAGCGACGCGGCGAGCATGCCGGCCGCGGTGATCAGCCAGGCCGGCAGCCGCCGGGTCAGCCAGCCGCCGACGACCGCACCGACCGGCAGCGCCACCAGGAACCGCAGCAGCACCAGTGCGGCGTCCAGCTGGGAGTCCCGGTAGACGGTGGTGCGGGCGAAGAGGGGGATGTCCACCAGCGCCGCGATGAGGGCCCAGCCGACCATCAGGCTCACCACCAGCGAGCCCCAGGCCGGACGCGCGGAGACCGCGTCGCCGGGCACGAGCGGGTCGTCGGTACGCCGCAGGTGCACGGCGAGCGCGCCGGTGGCGACCGCGGAGGCCAGCAGCAGCCACGGCCCCTGCGGCGAGAAGACCGACACCGCGGGGTCGGCGGTCGCGAAGGCCAGCACCACGCCGCCGAGTGCCAGCGCCAGCAGCACTGCGCCGACCAGGTCGACGCTCCGCAGCGTCCGCCACCACTCCCGTACGTCGACCAGCGGGCGGCGCGCGGTCAGGCAGCGCACCCAGAACAGCACGAACGCCCCGATGGCGACGAGCCCGACCGGCCACAGCCAGCGTCCGCCGCCGGATACGACCGGCACGAAGTAGGCGCCCCAGGTCAGGTCGAGGTAGAGCGCGTCCGGCGGGTGCACCACCAGCGCGGCCGACGCGAGCGCGACGACGAGCAGCACCAGCGCGACCGGGTCCGGGAAGCGCCGGGGCGCACGAGCTGCAGCGCCGGAGGCCGACGCCACCGAGCCACCCGTCGCGCGCACGGCGGCATACAGCAGGATCCCGCCGGCGGTGTTGATCGCGAAGATGCCCTGCCACGAGGTGAAGGCCAGCACCAGCGCCCCGAACAGCGGCCCCAGCACCGACCCGAGCTCCTGCACGGCCGACACCAGTCCGAGTGGCAGGCCGCGCCGCTCGACGGGGTAGAGCGCGGCGACCAGCGACATCGTGGCCGGGACGAGCCCGCCGCCGCCGACGCCCTGGAGGAACCGGCCGACCACCATCGAGGGCAGGTCGTACGCCGCCGTGGTCACCAGCGAGCCGACCGAGAACAGCACCAGCGCGGCGGCGAGCACCGGCACGGGCCCGCGCAGGTCGGCGAGGCGCCCGATGAGCGGGAGCATCGCGACGTACCCCAGCAGGAACCCGGACACGATCGGCGCCGCCCGCTGGAGCTGGTCGACCGAGACGCCGGCCGTGGCCATCATGTCGGGGAGCGCGAGCACCACGACGTAGGTGTCGACGGCGGCGAACGCCACCGCGACCGAGCACAGCGCCAGCAGGGTGCGCGTGCGCCCGTCGGTGGTCACGGTGCGGCGATCTCCTGCTCGACGTCGTACTCCTCGACGTCGATCGTGTAGGTCAGCGGGTCGGCGCCGTTGACGAACTCACCGGTCAGCTCGGCCGACACCAGCCGGCCGTCGTCGGAGTTGACGGTGAAGGTCGCGTCGAAGGTGTCGCCGGGGGCGCAGGGGAGCACGTTGGTGATCGCGGTGCCCGGCACCGTGCCGGTGTACGGCGTGACGACCTCGCTGTTGTCGGCGCCGCCCCGCTGGGCCTCGCCGGCCTCCAGGTCGGTCGCCGAGGTGAGCACCTGCGAGACGCCGGTGTCGGGGTCGAGCAGCCCGCCCGGGTCGGGCGCGCACAGCTCGGCCGGGTCGAACTCCTGCCAGGAGCCGAAGACGTTGACGTAGAAGTCGCCGTCGACCGAGCGGACCTCGATGTCGTTGGCGGTGAACCCGGCGATCGAGCCGTCGGCGGTGCCCTCGAACGCCGGCGGGTCGGCGGGGATCACGCCGCGCGCCGCCTTGAGGAACGCGTCGGAGTCGACCTCGTCCTCGGTCGCCAGCGACAGCCGGACGCCGGAGGTCGAGTCGAGCGCCTCCTTGGCGTAGGCGAGGACCTCCTCGGGCGTCGGCGGCTCCTCGTCGGAGGACGAGCCGCCGCCGGAGGAGTCACCGCCGCTGCACGCGGCGAGCACGAGCGAGGCCAGCACCGTCGCGGACGCGGTGGCCAGACGGCGGGGACGGGACGACGTCGTACGCATGCGGGCCAGGGTGGCACACGAGGTCACGCCGAGCCCTCCTCCGCGCCGTCACCTGTGGACGGCTCCGCGGACGACCCGGCGGACGGCCCCTCGGGCAGTCGCGCCGACAGCGGACCCGAGCACGCGGCCACCGGCTGCGGGAGCGGTACGCCGGAGCCGTCGCGGCGGCCGGTCGGCTCCGGGAGGGGCACGGGGGCACCGCTGGCGGCCGCGGCCCGGGCGGGCGCAGTGCCGACCCAGGCCAGCAGGAGGGTGTCCTCGCCCTTGAGGAACCGGTGGCAGCGGACGCCGCCGGTGGCGCGCCCCTTGGCGGGGTACTCGGTGAACGGCGCGACCTTGACCGCGCCGGCCTCGGTGCCGGGCAGGGCGGTCGAGGACCCGGAAACGGTGACGACGACCGATCCGTCGGGCGCGGCCGGGTCGACGGCGCCGAAGAACACCACGCGCTGCTTCGGGGCGAGCTTGACGCCGGCCACGCCGCCGCCGGCCCGGCCCTGCGGGCGCACGAGCGATGCGGAGTAGTGGAGCAGCTGGGCGTCGGAGGTGACGAAGCAGAGCGTCTCCTCGCCGGTCACCAGCTCGACCGCCCCGACGACCTCGTCGCCGTCCTTGAGGCCGACGACCTCCCAGTCGTCGCGGCCGAGGACCTCGGGGTTGACCCGCTTGACGACGCCGTCGCGGGTGCCGACCGCGAGCCCCGGTCCGTCGGCGGTGACCCGGCACAGGCCGAGCACCCGCTCGTTCTTCTCCAGCTGCACCAGGTCCGAGAGCGGCAGGCCGCCCTGGAGGGTCGGCTCGTTGGCCGACGGGGGCAGCGCGGGCAGGTCGAGCACCGCGAGCCGCACGAGCCGCCCGGCCGAGGTGAGGACGCCGATCTCGCCGCGCGCGGTCGTGGCGACGGCCGAGACGACGACGTCGTGCGAGGCGCGGTCGCCGCCGGCGCCGACCGCGCCGGACGCCGCCGTGCCCGACGTACGGGCGAGCAGGCCGGAGGAGGACAGCAGGGCGTAGCAGGGGTCGTCGGGCACCTCGAGCGGTGCCGCCGCGGCGGAGACGGTGGTGCCGGCGGACTCCAGCAGCACGGTGCGGCGCGGGGTGCCGAACGTCGCGGCGACGTCGGCGAGCTCGCCGGAGACCACCTCGCGCAGTCGCTCCTCGGAGCCGAGGATCTCGTCGAGCTCCTCGATGGTGCGCTGGAGCTCGGTCTGCTCCTTCTCCAGCTCGATCCGGGAGAACTTCGTCAGCCGGCGCAGCTGCATCTCCAGGATGTAGGAGGCCTGCGGCTCGGAGAGGTCGAAGATCTCGCGCAGCCGCTCGCGGGCCATCTCGGCGTTGTCGCTGGAGCGGATGACCTGGATGACCTCGTCGATGTCGAGGATCGCGATCAGCAGACCCTCGACCAGGTGCAGCCGGTCGGCGGCCTTGCCGCGCCGGTAGGCCGAGCGGCGGCGTACGACGTCGTAGCGGTGGTCGAGGAAGACCGTGAGCATCTCCTTCAGCCCCAGGGTGCGGGGCTGGCCGTCGACCAGGGCGACGGCGTTGATGCCGAAGGAGTCCTCCAGGGGCGTCTGCTTGTAGAGCTGCTCGAGCAGCGCCTCGGGGACGAAGCCGTTCTTGACCTCGATGACCAGCCGCAGGCCGTGCTCGCGGTCGGTGAGGTCCTTGAGGTCGGCGATGCCCTGGAGCTTCTTGCTCGTCACCAGCGCCTTGATGCGCTCGAAGACCTTCTCGGTGCTGACGCCGTAGGGCAGCTCGGTGACGACGATGCCCTTGCGTCGTCCGATGGTCTCGATGCGCGCCGTGGCCCGCATCTTGAACGACCCGCGACCGGTCTCGTAGGCCTCGCGCACGCCGTCGAGGCCGACGATCTTGCCGCCGGTGGGCAGGTCCGGGCCGGGCACGAACCGCATCAGGTCGTCGATGCCGGCGTCGGGGCGGAGGATCAGGTGGCGCAGAGCCTGCACGACCTCGACGAGGTTGTGCGGCGCGCAGTTGGTCGCCATGCCGACCGCGATGCCGGTGGTGCCGTTGACGACGAGGTGGGGGATGGCGGCCGGCAGCACCGACGGCTCCAGCTCGCGGCTGTCGTAGTTGGGCCGGAAGTCGACGGTCTCCTCGTCGATCTCCGCGGTCATCGCAACGGCCGGCGGCGCCATCCGGCACTCGGTGTAGCGCATCGCGGCGGGGGAGTCGTCGGGCGAGCCGAAGTTGCCGTGCCCGTCGACCATCGGCACCCGCATGACCCAGTCCTGGGTCTGGCGCACCAGGGCGTCGTAGATCGCGCCGTCGCCGTGCGGGTGCAGGCGGCCCATGACCTCGCCGACGACGCGGGCGGACTTCACGTGCCCGCGGTCGGGCCGCAGGCCCATGTCGTTCATCGTGTAGAGGATCCGGCGCTGCACGGGCTTGAGGCCGTCGCGGGCGTCGGGCAGGGCGCGGGAGTAGATGACGGAGTAGGCGTACTCCAGGAAGGAGGTACGCATCTCCTCGCCGAGATCGGTGTCGAGGATGGTCTCCTCGACGTCGTCGGGTGGTTCGACCGTGCCGGAACGCCGTGCCATGCCCGGCATTCTCACCTGTGCCGCCGACGAGCCCGCACGGGCCACGCCGGGGTCCGCCCGACCAGGGAGTTCACTAGACTGCTCCCGTGCCCGTCGACCCTCTCCCGGAACCGGTCACGCCGGTCGTGATCGCGGACGCCCCCCGTCACTGGGAGGCGGACGTCATCCTGCGCGACGGACGCACCGCGCACATCCGGCCGATCCGGGCCGCCGACGCCGACCTGCTGGTGGAGTTCTACTCCCGGGTCTCCGACCGGTCGAAGTACTACCGCTTCTTCTCGCCCATGCCGCGGCTGTCCGACCGCGACGTCAAGCGCTTCACCCAGGTCGACCACGACCAGCGGGTCGCGCTCATCGTGATGCTCGGCGGGCAGATGATCGCCGTCGGCCGGTACGACGTCGTCGGCACCGACGAGGCCGAGGTCGCGTTCCTCGTCGAGGACGCCCACCACGGCCGCGGCATCGCCCAGCTGCTGCTCGAGCACCTCGCCCAGGCCGGCCGCGAGCACGGCATCGAGCGGTTCACCGCCGAGGTGCTGCCCGACAACTCCCGGATGATCAGCACCTTCCGCGACGCCGGCTACCAGGTGGTCAGCGGCTACGAGGACGGCGTGCTGACCCTGGAGTTCCCGATCGACGCCACCGACACCGCGATCGGCGTCATGCGCAGCCGCGAGCACCGCGCCGAGTCGGCGTCCATCGAGCGTTTCTTCAACCCCCGCTCGATTGCCGTCGTCGGCGCCAGCCGCCGCCAGGACACCATCGGCCAGGTGCTGGTGCGCAACCTGGTGAGCGCCGACTTCACCGGTCGCGTGTACGCCGTCAACCCCAACGCCCCGGCCATCTCCGGCCTCCCGGCGTTCAAGACCGTCAACGACATCCCCGACGACGTCGACGTGGCGATCGTGGCCGTGCCCGCCGAGGCCGTCACCGACGTGGTGCTCGACTGCGCCGCCAAGGGCGTGCACGGGATGATCGTCATCTCCTCGGGCTTCGCCGAGACCGGCGAGGAGGGCCGCAAGCGCCAGCGCCACCTGGTCGGGCTGTCCCGCTCCTACGGCCTGCGCCTCATCGGCCCCAACTGCCTCGGCGTCATCAACACCGACCCGGCCGTCTCGGTCAACGCGTCGCTGTCGTCGGTGATGCCGCCCCGGGGCCGCGCGGGCTTCTTCTGCCAGTCCGGTGCGCTCGGCTCGGCGATCCTGGAGAAGGTGCAGAACCGTGGTCTCGGCCTGACCACCTTCGTCTCCGCGGGCAACCGCGCCGACGTGTCGGGCAACGACCTGCTCCAGTACTGGGAGGAGGACGACGCCACCGAGGTGGTCCTGCTCTACCTGGAGTCGATCGGCAACCCGCGCAAGTTCTCCCGGATCGCGCGCCGGGTCTCGCTGCGCAAGCCGATCATCGCGGTGCGCTCCGGCCGTTACACCCAGGGCGTCCCGATGGGCCACGCCGTACGCCGGATCGCCGCGCCGTCCGAGGCGCTGGACGCGATGTTCCGCCAGGCCGGGATCGTGCAGGTCGACACGCTCGAGGAGATGTTCGACGTCGCCCAGCTGCTCGCACACCAGCCGCTGCCGCAGGGCCGCCGGGTCGCGGTCGTCGGCAACTCCGACGCGCTCGGCCTGCTCGCCGCCGACGCCGCCGCGGCGGTCGGCCTGATGGTCACCCGCAGCGTCACGCTGAGCGCCGAGCCGTCGGCGGAGGACTTCGAGGACGCCCTCGACGCCGCCATCGACGACCCCGAGGTCGACGCGGTGGTCGCGGTCTACATCCCGCCCCTCAACGTCTCCGGCGAGGACATCGCCAACGTGCTCGCCGCGGTCGGCGAGCAGTCCGACAAGCCGCTGGTGTCGTCGTTCCTCGGTGCCGAGGGCGTCCCCGAGCTGCTGCGGGTGCCCGACGTCGCGGGCTCGGCGGCCGGACGCGGCTCGGTGCCGTCGTACCCCGCGGTGGAGGCGGCCGTCCGCGCGCTGGCCAGCGTCGTGGAGTACGCGCTCTGGCTTCGTAGCCCCGAGGTCGACGAGGACGAGGAGCCGTCGGCCGTCGCGCTGCACACCGCGCGGCGCCTGGTCAGCGAGACCCTCGCCCAGCACCCCGAGGGCGCGGCGCTGACCCGCGACCAGGTCGGCGAGCTGCTCGGCGCCTACGGCATCGACCTGTGGGACTGCGCGCCCGTCTCCAGCCCGGAGGAGGCGGTCACCGCCGCCGAGCACCTCGGCTGGGACGTCGTGCTCAAGGCGACCGCCGAGGGCCTGCGCGAGCGGCCCGACCTGGCGCACGTGTGGCGCAACATCGACACCCCGGCCGAGATGAAGGTCGCGTGGGAGTCGCTCATCGAGCTGGTCCACGACCCGCGGGCCGCCGACTTCGTGGTGCAGCGCACCGCCCCGCCGGGCGTGCCGATCGCGATCCGCAGCATGGAGGACCCCCTGTTCGGGCCGGTCGTCTCCTTCGGCATCTCCGGGCCGATCATCGACCTGCTCAACGACCGCACCTACCGCATCCCGCCGCTGAGCCATCGCGACGTGCGCGCGATGGTCCGCGAGGCCAAGAGCGCTCCGCTGCTGTTCGGCTACCGCGGCGCCGAGCCCGCCGACGTCGCTGCTGTGGAGTCGCTGATCTCGCGGGTCGCGCAGATGCAGGACGACCTGCCCGAGCTCAGTGCGCTGGAGCTGTCGCTGATCCTCGTCGGCACCGACGGGCTGTCCGTGCTCACCGCGTCGGCCCGGGTCGCGCCGGTCGACGACCCGCGCTCGGACTCCTTCGTACGCCGGATGACCGACGTCCCGACCGGCGACACGATCCCGGGCTGACCGCCCACCGCTCGGAAACCCGTCGCGACCGCGGCGTCCGCGGCCGCACACTGGGCGGGTGCCCACGACCGCCCAGCTCCTCGCCTTCGTCGTGGCCTCCGCGCTGTTCCTCCAGGTGCCGGGGCCGAGCCTGCTGTTCATGCTGGGCCGGGCGCTGACCGTCGGGCACCGCGAGGCGCTGCTGTCGGTGCTGGGCAACAGCGTCGGTGTGGCGGTGCAGGCGGTGCTCGCCGCCGTCGGGCTCGGCGCCCTGGTCGCGACCAGCACCCACCTGTACACCGCCGTCAAGGTCCTCGGGGCGGCGTACGTCGTGTGGCTGGGCGTGCAGGCCGTCCGGCACCGCGCCGACGCCCGGCTCGCGCTCGAGACGGGAGGAGGTGACGCGCCGACGCGGGTGGCGCACGCGCTGCGCACCGGCTTCGTGGTCGGGGTGACCAACCCCAAGACGATCGTGTTCTTCCTGGCGTTCCTGCCGCAGTTCACCGACCCGAGCGGGCGGGTCGGGCCCCAGCTGGCGCTGCTCGGCCTGCTGTTCTCGGCGATGGCGGTGGTCTCCGACAGCGTGTGGGTGTCAGTCGCGAGCCGCGCCCGCCGGTGGTTCGCCCGCCGTCCTGCGCGGCTCGACGCGCTCGGTGCGACGGGCGGCTCGGTGATGGTGGCCGTCGGCACGGCCATGCTGGTCCGGGAGTGACGCGGGCACCAGTAGCATCGCGCCGGTGAGTGCGCAGCGTGGTCCGGGTCACCCGCCGCCGGCCGACGGCGACGCCGGTGCCGACGAGCTCGTGGCGCACCTGCGGCGGCGACCGGGAGACGTGCTGGAGCGCGCCGGTGCGTCCGACGCGACGTCGTTTGAGCGAGCGTTTCTCCTGCTCGCGCCGGGGCACACCTGGACTGCTCCGCTGGGCGGGGCCACGGACGGCGTCGTCGCGCGCCTAGAGTCCTCCGAGCGGGCGTCGGCCGTCGACCGGCGGTGGCGCGAGCACCGGCGCGGGCTTGGCGCGGTCGAGCGGAGCGGCTCGTCGGTCGTCGTACGGCGTGGTGTGCCCGACCATCTCGTCAAAGTGGGCGACGCGGAGGCGCTCGACCTCCTCCTCGCGCGGGAGCCCGGTCTGGGTGTCGAGCTCGTTGCGACGCTGCCCCCGAGCAGTGTGGTGGCGCCAGCAGTCGTCGAGCACGGCGCGGCGCCCGAGCCGCGGGTGCCCGCGGTCCTGAGCCACCCAGGTGCCAGCTGCCGGCGCTACGACGGTGGGGTGCTGCTCACGCGCACCGCGTTGGCCCACCACGGTCGCTCGGTGCTGCCTGAGTCCTTCCGGTGGTTCCTCGACACCGACCCGGCGGTCAGCGGGCTCCGGGACACCGGGAACGGCACCGGCCGGCTGGAGCCGACGGCGTACGACGACGCGCGCAGCGCACCGCCGGACGCCGGGCAGGACGAGCACCTCGCCGGGTCGTTCTACCACTTCGGCTACGAGAACCCCGGGCACTTCGGTCACCTGATGACGGAGGCGCTGTCGAGGCTGTGGGCGTGGCCGGAGGCCAAGCGAGCCGACCCCGGTCTCAAGGTGCTCTGCCGTCACCACCCTCGCCGGCACCGACCAGGTCGGGCAGCCCTCGAGCGCACGCTGCTCATCGCGTTCGGCGTCGCACCGGAGGACCTGGTGTGGACCGGTGGCCGCACCCACGTGGACACCCTCGTCGGCTGTACGCCGCTGTGGCACAACACGGTCCCGCTCTCAGCGCACGTTGCGATCCGTGACACCTGGCAGCGGCTCGGTGACGGCCTTCGTGACCGCGCGGGCGACGCCGCGAGGGTCGAGCGGGTGTTCGTCACCCGCCGTGCCGCGGGCCACAACCGCACCTGCCACAACGTGGGGGAGGTGGAGCGCCTCGCCGAGGAGGAGGGATACACCGTGGTGGAGCCGGAGCGGTTGTCGCTGCCCGACCAGGCCGCCCTGTTCGGCGGTGCCCGCGTCGTCGCGGGCCTCGGCGGCGCCGGGATGTTC
Organism: Nocardioides sp.; assembly: GCA_002729525.1. Lineage (GTDB taxonomy): Bacteria > Actinomycetota > Actinomycetes > Propionibacteriales > Nocardioidaceae > Nocardioides. Next base: position 7,245 of record PBYI01000043.1, on the reverse strand, counting down.
AACACCGCGCTGGCGACGCGGCTGGAGAAGATCGTGGTCCTCAACCACACCGGCTACCACGCCCGCAACGAGCACCTCGTCGCCGCCGTCCTCGGCGCCGAGAGCGAGACGTTCTGGAGCGAGCCCGACATGCTGCCGCGTCACGAACGGGACTACCGCGCGCACCAGTCGGCGTGGAGCGTGGACCTGGGCCGACACGAGGCCGGCATCCGTCGTGCCCTGCGGACCGCCTGAACCAGGTGCTGGGAGACTGAGGCCGTGGTGATCTCCGACTCGCTCCGCATGCTGTTCGTGCACGTCCAGAAGACAGGCGGCAGTACTACGGACCGCTGGTTGACCGACACGGTGCCTGACGTTCGACGCATCGGCAGTCTCGACCGGCACGCGCCGTTGCGGCAGATCCTCGCGGCCGAGCCCGAGCTCGCCGACTACTGGATCTTCGGTGCCGTCCGCAACCCGTGGGAGCGGTTGCTGTCCTGGCACCGGATGGTGCTCCGATGGCTGGAGAACGTCCCCGACGGCGTCAGGGTCGAGGACCACCCACGCTTCGCCCGCAACGGTTTCCTGCTCACGGTCGCCACCGAGATGGTCGACTTCGAGCACTTCGTGATGGACGGTCCCGAGCGCTTTGGGCGGCTCCGGCGACCGCAGGTCGCCTACCTGGGCGACCAGGGACGCACGGTCGACTTCACCGCACGGCAGGAGCGGCTCGACGACGACCTCGCCGCGGTCGCCGAGCGGTTCGGCCTGACCCCGCCGGACGGTCGACCCCGCAACGTCGACCGCGAGCGCCCCGACTACCGCGACCACTACACCCCGGCCATGCGCGACCGGGTCGCGGAGCTGTACGCCGCCGACCTCAAGGCCTTCGGGTACACGTTCTGAACGGCCTCGACGTGCGTGACACACTGCACGCGTGCGCAGCCCCCGTCCTGGAACGCCCGTGAGCGACACCGACGAGTCCCGGTCGCTCCGCAAGGCCCTCGACCGCACCGGTTTCTACCCCGAGGTCGTCCACGACGCGATCGAGGACGCCGTCGCGGGCGAGCCGGTGCTGTCCTACTACGTCCACCACGAGCCGACGTTCGAGCGTGACGAGGTGCGTCGCCACCAGAGCGTCATCGTGCTGACGCCGAGCAGGCTCATCCTCACCCACACCGACGAGCACGCCGGCGACGACCTGCTGCCCGAGCCGTACGCCTCCACCTCCACGGAGGCCGTGAGCCTGTCCGCGGTGAAGTCGGTCGTGGTCACCCGGATGACCACCAACCCGACCAAGGGCGTGCAGCCGCACGCCGAGGCGGTGGTGACGATCGGCTGGGGCGCCGTCGGGCGGATCGACCTCGAGCCGGCCGGGTGCGACGACCCGCAGTGCGAGGCCGACCACGGCTACACCGGCAGCCTCACCGCCGACGACTTCACCCTGCGCGTCTCCGCGGCCGCCGACGGCCGCGACGCCGTCCAGGGGCTCCTGACCTTCGCCGGCGCACTGTCGGCACGCACCCAGCACTGACGCGGCCCCGGCCGGCATGACGTTCCTCGAGCCCGCCTACGGCAGCCGGTCGCTCGGCGACGTGCTGCCCGCGGTGGCGCGTGCGCTCGGGTCGCCGCTGCGTGGTGGCCCGGGCGGCCCGGAGGTCGACGGAGCACTCGTGCTGCCGTCCGCGCCGTCGTACGTCGTCTTCCTCGTCGACGGTCTCGGCGCGCGGCTCCTGGAGCGGCACGCCCACGCGGCGCCGTACCTCGCCTCGCTGTTGGAGGAGTCCGGCGGCGCGACCGGAGCGGGCTCGGGCACCGCGGGCGTGCCGTCCACGACCGCCACCAGCCTCACCTCGCTCGGCACCTCACTGACGCCGGGCACCCACGGCGTCGTCGGGTTCACCGCGCGGGTGCCCGGCACCGACCGGCTGCTCAACCACCTGCAGTGGGACACCGCACTGGTCGACCCGGTCGACTGGCAGCCGCACGAGACGACGTTCGCGGCGCTCGCCGACGCAGGGGTGCGGGTCACCCAGGTCAACAAGCGCGAGTTCGACGGGTCACCTCTGACGACCGCCTCGGCCCGGGGTGCGGACTTCGTCGGCGCCGACAAGGTGGGGGAGCGGATCGCGGCCGCCGTCGAGTCGTCCACCCCGCGCGGCGCGCCCGCGCTGACCTACCTCTACGATCCCGATCTCGACTGGACCGGGCACCGGCACGGGGTCGCCTCCAGCGCCTGGCTCCAGCAGCTCGCGATGGTCGACGCCGAGGCCGAGCAGCTGCGCGACGCGCTCTCGCCGGATCGGCGCCTGCTGGTGGTCGCCGACCACGGGATGGTCGACTGCCCGCCCGAGGCGCGCACCGACGTCGACCAGCACCTCGCGCTGCTCGACGGCGTCGCGGTGCTCGGCGGCGAGGCCCGCTTCCGCCACCTCTACTGCCGCTCGGGCGCCGTGGACGACGTCGTCGCGACGTGGCGCGAGCATCTCGGCGACCGCGCCGACGTGCTGACCCGGGCCGACGCCGTCGCACGCAGCTGGTTCGGGCCGGCCACGGCTGCCGTACGCCCGCGGCTGGGCGACGTCGTCGTCGCCTGCCACGGCGACCACGGGATCTTCTCCAGCGAGCGCTTCGACTACGAGACCCGGCTGGTCGGGCTGCACGGGTCGCTGACCGACGATGAGATGCGCATCCCGCTGCTGGTGGGGTGAGATGACGTCATGACCACCAGCCGCACGTCGTCCGACGAGGGCCACCTCGTGATCACCGGCACCGGCCGCGCCGGCACGACGCTGCTCGTGCAGTGGTTCACCGAGCTGGGGTTCGACACAGGGTTCACGCCCGAGACCGCGCGCCGCCGCGTGAACGCCCTCAGCAACGCCGGCCTCGAGCGCGGGCTCGGGGGGCGCGGCGGCCATCGGGTGCCCTACGTGACGAAGGCGCCGTCGTTGATGACGGGTCTGGGCGAGGCCCTGACGTCCGGGCGCGCCACGGTGAAGGCGTGCATCGTACCGATGCGCGACCTCGCCGGCGCCGCGGAGAGCCGGCGTACGGCGTCACGTCTGGCGCAGGAGCAGGGTCTTGACCCGCGAAGCCAGCCGGGCGGCCTCGCGTTCGGTGCCGGTCGCAACCCGCGTCGACAGGAGGAGCGGCTCGCAGTGCGGTTCCACGAGCTCATTCACACCGTGGCGCGCCATGGCATCCCGACGTACTTCTTGGCCTACCCGGAGTTCGTGCGCGGTGAGCAGAGCCTGTACGCCGCGCTGCGCCCCCTGCTCGAGGAGCACGGTGTGACCGAGGCCGAGGCGACGGCTGCCTTCGCAGCGGTCGTCGACCCCGACCTCGTGCACGACTACGACATCAACGGCGCCGGCTGAGTCGTCCGTCGGCGGCGCCGCCGGCGGGCTACTGCAGACTCATCCGCGGCTCGCCGCCGGACATGCCGGTGCCGGAGATCCTGCAGGTGCCGCCGCGCGGGCTGCCGCCGTTGTAGGCCTGGCGCACGCAGGAGCGGGTCGCCAGCTGCGCCCAGTAGTTCGGGTGCAGCGACTCCTGGATGTAGTAGGGGCTGTTCTCGCAGCAGGTGCTGACGGTGCGGATCTGGTTGATCCACTCGGTCTTGTCGACCGCGCCGGCCGACTGCCAGCTGGCCAGGCCTTTCTCCTCGTACAGGCCGACGCCCGACTCGCAGAGCCGGCGGCCGTTGAACGCCGAGGCCAGGTCGAGGGTGCGGGTGTTGGTCAGGCCCGACTGGGTGATCGCGGACTTCACGGTGTTGTTGATCGTCGGCAGCGCGGTGTCGTTGGCCCAGTTGGCGTCGGCGTCCCAGAAGCCGCAGCCGCCGGTCGACTGGCGGGTGTAGCCGCTCTGGGAGTAGCGGAAGCCGGACGCCTTCGGGATCGGCGACGGGTAGGTCTGCACGAGCAGCGTCCACGACGAGTCGGCGTACCCGGCGTTGCGCATGGCGGTGCGGAGGTTCTGGAAGCCGCCCGCGATCTTGCTGCGCACGCTGGTGACGTTGGAGGAGGTGAAGTTCTTGGTCACCGAGGAGTCGTCGTGGCAGTAGTCCTTCCACCACGACGGGGAGTAGAGGAAGTCGGCGACGCAGGTGGCGACGACGTCGGCGAAGTTGAAGTCGTTGCCGCCGATGGAGACGACGACCATCTTCACGTTGTGGCTGGTGGCGAACTGCTGGAGCGCCTTCGCCTGGCCGACGTGGCCGTTGCCGTCGTCGTAGAAGTCGAGGCCGGGCTTGAAGTTGCTGCCGTTGCTGGTGGCGGTGCTGGCGCCGGAGCAGGCGAGGTTGGCGCCTGCGACGCCGCCACCGATGCTCCCGATGTACGCCTCGGCCGACTTCGAGCGGTGGCAGCGGTTGATGGTCTCGCCGGTGCCCGACGGGTTGTCGTAGTACGCCGTGGGGCCGAGCGCGTCGGCGCGGCTGGATGAGGCGTTGCTGCTGCCGGCCCAGCGGCCGGCCTCGCCGCTGATGTAGGAGTCGCCGACCGTGACGACGTACGGCGTACCGACGCCGGGTCCGTCCGCGGCGGCGGGTGCCGCCGACGGGGCGACGACGACGAGGGCGGCCGCGAGCAGGGACAGCGCGGCCAGGCAGGCTGACGAGAGCCGAGACATGGTGCTCCTGAGGGAGAGGGAGGGTTCCGAGAGTGACGTCGGTCACAACGACCGGGCCAGGAGCGAACCTAGCGGCGTACGTCGTCGAGCGGAACTCGGGACTTCCCTCGCGGCGGGAGTCCTCGCGCGGGGTGGCGGATCAGCCGAAGGGGAGCGGCTCGGGCGCCAGCGAGACCGCGCGGGCGCGCGCGGCGGTCAGGCCGCGGCGGTGGTGCTGGCGGCAGAGCACCTCGTAGGCGACCTCGGCGGGCGGGCCGGAGTCGCGGCCCGCGGGGGAGTCGACGTCGCCGACGACGATGACCTCGCCGTCGGTGACCATCACGCCGTCCTCGGTGCGGGCGTTGTGGGTCGCCTTCTTGCCGCACCAGCACAGCGCCTCGACCTGGAGGACCTCGGTGCGGTCGGCGAGCTCGACGAGACGCTGCGCGCCGGGGAAGAGGCGGGTGCGGAAGTCGGTGAGGATGCCGAAGCAGAACACGTCGACCTGGAGCTCGTCGACGACCTTGGCGAGCTGGTCGATCTGCTCGGTGGAGTAGAACTGCGCCTCGTCGCAGATGAGGTAGTCGATGCGGCCGCCCTGGGTCAGCGCGTCGACGGTGTAGCGCCAGAAGTCGAGGTCGGGCGTGACCTCCTCGGCCTCGTGGGTCAGGCCGAGCCGCGAGGAGACCAGCGCGGTGCCGGCGCGGTCGTGGGAGGTGAAGATCTTCCCGGCGCGACCGCGGGCCGCGTGGTTGTGGTTGGTCTGCAGGGCCAGGGTCGACTTGCCGGAGTCCATGCTCCCGGTCCAGAACGTCAGCTCCGCCACCGGGCAATCGTGCCACCCGCGGTCGGTGCGCCGAGCACCGACCTCTTGCGTGGGGATTTACAAATGACGTACGTTTGTCAAGCCCGCCGGTGACCGAGGTCACTGCTCCCGTCGCGGGCGACACCGCTGCGTCAGAGGAGACCCGATGAAGATCGTCGCCGACCGCGAGACCTGCGAGGGCCTGGGCATGTGCGAGGCCATGGCGCCCGACTTCTTCGAGGTGGGTGCCGACGACACGGTGGCGGTCCTCGACGAGAGCCCGGCCGAGGAGCACCGCGCCGACGTGCAGGCGGCCGTCGACGCGTGCCCGGTGCTCGCGCTCAAGCTCGTCTGAGCTCGTCGTGACCTCCTCTCGGGTCCGCCGTCTCGTCGTCGTCGGCGGCTCGCTCGCCGGCGTCCGCGCGGTCGAGTCCGCGCGCCGCACCGGGTACGACGGTGGGCTGGTGCTCGTCGGCGCCGAGCCGCACGCGCCGTACGACCGGCCGCCCCTGTCGAAGGCGTTCCTCGACCCCGCCAAGGACCCCGAGCCCGTCGTGCTCCGCTCGGAGACCGACCTGCGCGATCTCGACGTCGACCTGCGCCTCGGCAGCCCCGCCGAGAAGCTCGACCTGGCCACGCGCGAGGTGCTCGTCGCGGGGGAGCCGGTGCCGTACGACGCGCTCGTCGTCGCCACCGGCAGCACGCCCCGCACCCTGCCCGACGCCATCACGCCGGATGGGTCGCCCGTCGCCGGCGTGCACGTGCTGCGCGAGCTCGACGACGCCCGGGCGATCCGGGCCGCCCTGGACGACGGTGCGCGGACGGTGGTCGTCGGCGCAGGGTTCATCGGCTCGGAGGTCGCCTCCGCGGCCCGGGCCCGCGACCTGCCCGTGACCGTCGTCGAGGCGCTCGACCGGCCGCTGGTGCGCTCCGTCGGACCCGACGTCGGCGACGTCTGCGCCCGGCTCCACCACGACGCCGGCACCGACCTGCGGCTCGGTGTCGGCGTGGCCGGCCTGAAGACCGTCGCGGACGGCGACGGCGGGCGGGTGACCGGCGTACGCCTCGACGACGGGACGCTGCTGCCCGCCGATCTGGTGGTCGTGGGCGTCGGCGCCCGTCCGGCGACCGGTTGGCTCGAGGGCGCCGGCGTACCCCTCCACGACGGCGACCGCGGTGTCCTGTGCAGCGCGACGCTGTCCACCGGCGTGCCCGACGTGTGGGCCGCCGGCGACGTCGCCCACGTGGCCCTCCCGCTCCTCGACGGTGATCCGCTGCGCCAGGAGCACTGGACCAGCGCCGCCGAGCAGGGCGCGGCAGCCGCCCGGCACGCCCTCGACCCCGACGCGGCCCGCCCGCTGGAGACGATCCCGTACTTCTGGTCCGACTGGTACGGCCACCGGCTGCAGCTCGTGGGCTCGCCCCGCGGCGACGAGGCGCGGGTCGTCGATCCGGGCGGCGCCGACGGTGCGGGATTCGTCGCGCTCTACCGCCGCAGCGGCCGCGTCGTGGGCGCGTTCACGATCGACCGCCCGCGCGACGTGATGAAGCTGCGGCGCCGCGTGGCCGCGCGAGGGGACTGGGACGAGGCCGTCGAGTACGCCGCCTCGCTCGCGCCGGTCGGCGGCTGACCGCCCGATCGTCGAGTAGTCGGGGTCGAGCGAGGGACGAGCGAGGGCCCGGTGTACCGAGACGCCTGGAGTCGGGAGGCAGCCGTGGCCACGGTGGCTGCGGTGGTCTCGTCAGTCGCCGCGACGGTCCTATAGATCGTCAAGGGGTCATGAGGTCGGTTCTGAGGGCTTGGTAGACGCCGCGGGCGAGGTGTCGTTTGAGGCAGCGGATGATCTCGG
>PBYI01000042.1 GCA_002729525.1 Nocardioides sp. | reverse complement strand
GCGTCGACCAGGTGCGTGACTGGTGCTCGACCGCTACCCGCGTCACGGTCCGCGAGGTGCTGGACCTGACCGCGGACTACTCGACCGACTCATACGCGCCGCCCGAGAAGCTCGCAGCCCAGGTCCGCCGGCTGCACCCGACCTGCGTGTTCCCGCACTGCCAACGCGCGTCCGAGCGCTGCGACCTCGACCACGTCGAGCCCTACGCCGACGGCGGACCTACCTCGACACAGAACCTCGCGCCGCTCTGCAGGCGTCATCACCGGATGAAGACCCACGCCCGCTGGCGATACAGGCGCAGACCCGACGGCGTCTTCGAGTGGATCGGCCCCATGGGCCAGGTCTTCGAGGTCGACGACCGCCCGGCGCCACCAGGTGGTTGACGCTCCGTACGTCGAGTAACCCGGTCCCGAGGAACGAGGGACCGGGCATATCGAGACGCCCGCACCCAACCAGCAGCCGCGACCACGACGGTCACCCGCGCCGGTCGTCTCACCGCGTCTCGTTACGGCGCTCCGCTCGTGCCTCGCTGCGCACCTACTCGACGACCGGGCCGAAGACCGCCCCTTGCTCGGCGACCTACTCGACGACCGGCACTGGTCCCTACTCCGGGAAGACGCAGAACTCGTTGCCCTCGGGGTCTGCGAGCACGGTCCAGTCGGGCATGTCCCACAGCCGGGTCGCGCCGGCCGCGAGGAGCGCGTCGACGTCGCCGGTGAGGTCCCAGTGCACCCGGTTCGGCACGGTGCGGGGCTCGGGCACAACGTTGAAGTCGATCGTCATCCGGTCGTCGGCCGCGACGCCCTCGAGCGAGCACCAGCCCCAGTCGTAGACGACCCGCGTGCCGAGCACGCGGCCCCACCAAGCGGCGAGCGCGTCGGCGTCCGCGCAGTCGACTCCGATGCCGTGGAGCCGGTACGCCGGCACCTTCCGGCCGCGCTCGAACACGCAGAACTCATTGCCCTCCGGGTCGGCCATCACCGACCAGGCGTAGCCGGTCTTCTCGCACGGAGCGAGGAGCGTGGCGCCGAGCGCCACCACGTCGTCACGGTGCGCAGCGTCGACGTCGAGGTGGAGGCGGTTCTTCACGGTGTGCGGCCGGTCGACGGCGTTGACCCAGATCGTGTGGCCGGGCGTGGGGCCGACGAGGCGCCGGTGCTCGACCGGCCCCTCGACGGACAGCCCCGTGACCGCGGCCCAGAAGCGTGACTGCGCGTCCACGTCGCCGGCGTCGATGCACAGGTCCTTCCAGACCGCGATCGGGGTCGTCACCGCCGTCAAGCCTTCTCCACGCCGACGGTCACCTGGTCGCCCTCGCCGACGGCGGTCGCGCCCTCGCCGTCGACCAGCGACACCGACGTGCCGAGCACCTCCTCGAGCACCATCGCCTCGTGCGTGCGCACCGCGGCGAGCGTGCCCGGCGTACCGGTGATGGTCAGGGCGACCCAGTCGGAGACCTGGAGGCCGGCGTCGCGGCGGGCCTGCTGGACGGCGCGGACGACGTCGCGGGCCAGGCCCTCGGCGGCGAGCTCGGGCGAGACGGCGGTGTCGAGCACGACGAACCCGCCGGCGGGGAGCACGCCCACGGCGACGTCGTCGTCGGCAGTGCCGGCGACGGTCTCCAGGGAGTACTCACCCTCGACCAGCGCGATGCCGCCCGCGGTGACCGTGCCGTCGTCGGCGACCGACCAGTCGCCCGACTTCGAGCCCTTGATCGCGTGCTGCACCTCCTTGCCGAGACGCGGGCCGGCGGCGCGGGCGTTGACGGTGAGCTTCTGCTCCACGCCGTACGACGCCGCCTCGTCGGAGTCGGCCGCGAGCAGGCGGACCTGCTTGACGTTGACCTCGTCGCGCACCAGGTCGACCAGGCCGTCGCCCTCCAGCGCGGCCGGGTCGTCGACGACCACGGTGAGCGTGGCCAGCGGCAGGCGGGTGCGCAACGAGCGCGCCTTGCGCAGCGCCGAGGTGGTCGAGCAGACCGAGCGCACGGTGTCCATGGCCGCCACGAGCGCCGGGTCGGCCGGCAGCTCGTCGGCGGTCGGCCAGTCCGCGAGGTGGACCGAGCGCCCGCCGGTGAGCCCGCGCCAGACCTCCTCGGTGACCAGCGGCATCAGCGGCGACGCGACCCGGCAGACGACGTCGAGCACGGTCCGCAGGGTGTCGAACGCCGCCTGGTCCTCGCCCCAGAAGCGGTCGCGGCTGCGCCGGACGTACCAGTTGGTGAGCACGTCGATGAACCCGCGCGTGGCCTCGCAGGCCTCGGCGATGGCGTAGGCGTCCATCGCGGCGGTGGACTCCTCGACGTACTCCCGTGCCTTGGCGAGCAGGTAGCGGTCGAGCGGGTCGGTGGACGCCGTCGACCACCGCGCGTCGCGGCCGGCACCGCCGTCGGCGGCGTTGGCGTAGAGCGAGAAGAAGTACCAGGTGCTCCACAGCGGCATCAGCACCTGGCGCACCGAGTCACGGATGCCCTGCTCGGTGACGATCAGGTTGCCGCCGCGCAGGATCGGGCTCGACATGAGGAACCAGCGCATCGCGTCGGCGCCGTCGCGGTCGAAGACCTCCGAGACGTCGGGGTAGTTGCGCAGGCTCTTCGACATCTTGTTGCCGTCGGAGCCGAGCACGATGCCGTGGCTGATGCAGTTCTCGAAGGCGGGCTTCTCGAACAGCGCGCTGGCCAGGATGTGCAGCGTGTAGAACCAGCCGCGGGTCTGGCCGATGTACTCCACGATGAAGTCGGCCGGGAAGTGCGGCTCGCGGGCGCCGTCGCCGCCGTCGAACCACTCGGCGTTCTCGAACGGGTAGTGCACCTGGGCGTAGGACATCGAGCCCGAGTCGAACCACACGTCGAGCACGTCGGTGACGCGCCGCATCGTCGACCGCTCGCCCTCGGGACGGGGGTCGTCGGGGTTCGGGCGGGTCAGGTCGTCGACCCACGGGCGGTGCAGGTCGGGCTCGCCGGCGGCGTTGCGGGGCAGGTCGCCGAAGTCGCGCTCGATCTCGGCGAACGAGCCGTAGACGTCGACGCGGGGGTACGCCGGGTCGTCGGACTTCCACACCGGCACCGGGGACCCCCAGAACCGGTTGCGGGTGATCGACCAGTCGCGGGCGTTGGCCAGCCACTTGCCGAACTGGCCGTCCTTGACGTGCTCGGGCACCCAGTTGATCTGCTGGTTGAGCTCCAGCATCCGGTCCTTGAACGCCGTCACCTCGACGAACCACGACGAGACGCCCTTGTAGATCAGGGGCTCGCGGCAGCGCCAGCAGTGCGGGTAGGAGTGGTCGTAGGTCTCGCGACGCAGCAGCACGGTGCCCGGGGTGACCGAGCCGGTCTTCCCCTCGCCCCGGGTCGCGGCCTTGAGGTGGTCGATGATCTGGAGGTTGGCCTCGAAGACCTGCAGGCCCTCGTAGTCGGTGACCGGTGCGGTGAACTTCCCGTCCTTGCCGACCGGCATGACCGCCTCGATGCCCTCGCGGTCGGTCACCTCCTTGTCGACCTCACCGAACGCGCCGGCGGTGTGCACCAGGCCGACACCGTCGGTGGTGGTGACGGCATCGTCGGCGGCAACCACGCGGAAGGCGTTCTCGTGGCCGGCGTAGTAGGAGAACGGCGGCTCGTAGGGGCGGCCGAGCAGGTCGGCGCCGGTGTAGCGGCCGAGCACCGTCGGCTCGTCGACGTCCGGGTAGAGCTCCTTCTGGTACGCCGCCAGCCGCGCCTCGGCGACGACGTACTTGGCCGTGCGGTCGGTGCCGGGGACGGGGCCCTCCACGACGACGTACGCGATCTCGGTGCCGACCATGACGGCCAGGTGCGAGGGCAGGGTCCACGGGGTGGTCGTCCAGACGAGCAGCAGCGCGTCGTCGAGCACGGGGTCGGCGCCGGTCGCGTGCATCCTCAGGCCGACGGTGACGGCCGGGTCCTGCCGGTTCTTGTAGACGTCGTCGTCCATCCGCAGCTCGTGGTTGGACAGCGGCGTCTCGTCGTTCCAGCAGTAGGGCAGCACGCGGAAGCCCTCGTAGACGTAGCCCTTGTCGTGCAGGGACTTGAACGCCCAGATGACCGACTCCATGTACTCCGGGTTCATGGTCCGGTAGTCGTTGTCGAAGTCGACCCAGCGCGCCTGACGGGTGACGTAGTCGCGCCACTCGCCGGTGTACTTCATGACCGACTCGCGGCAGGCGTCGTTGAACGCATCGATGCCCATCTCGACGATCTCGTCGGTGGTCTTGATGCCGTTGAGGCGCATCGCCTCGAGCTCGGCGGGCAGGCCGTGGGTGTCCCAGCCGAAGCGGCGCTCGACCTTCTTGCCGCGCATCGTCTGGTAGCGCGGGACGACGTCCTTGACGTAGCCGGTCAGCAGGTGGCCGTAGTGCGGGAGGCCGTTGGCGAACGGCGGGCCGTCGTAGAAGACGAACTCGTTCTCGCCGCGCTCGCCCGCGTCGCGGGCGTCGATGCTGGCCTGGAACGTGCCGTCGGCGTCCCAGTAGGCGAGGACCTTCTCCTCGATCTCGGGGAAGCGCGGGGACGACGGGACGCCGGAGCCCTCGGGGCTGCCGCTGGTGGAGACCTTCGGGTAGGTCATCGGTGGCTCTCCTGCTGGTGCGCTGGGTCGTCGGCTGCTCTGGGTGAACAGTGCTTCGTGCCGAGGACGACCCCTGCGGGACCGCGGTACCACCTCTGCTTGCCCGCCGCTGCTGCGCCGGACCGCTCGTTCGTGCGGCTGTGACGGGCCCACCCGTCCGGTTCTACTGGGCGCCGGGACGCCGTTCTTCCGGAGGCTCGCCGCTGATGACGGCTCGAACGCCTGTGCCGACGATCGTACGGCGCGGCCGCCTTCGAGCGGAAATGGGTTCCGCTCAGGGACCGAGCCACGCGAGCACCCGCGCGGCGACGTCCTCCGGGGAGAGGTCGGTGTTGTCGACGCGCAGGTGCCGGTGCTCGGCGATGACCGCGTCGGCGGGGCTGGGCCGGTCGGGGTCGGTGTTCATCCGCTCGGCGTCCATCTCCACGACGTGGCGCCGGGACCACTCCAGGTCGCTCTTGGAGGGCTTGGCGGCGACCCGGTCGGCGCCGGTGTTGCGGACCAGTCGCGTGTCGAGCCCCGCGTACAGCTCGACGAAGGAGACCCGCAGGCCACGGTCGGCGTACGGCGCGACGAAGCGGCGCACGTAGTCGGCGTCCTCGGGCAGGTCGACGCCCCACACGAACGTCGCGACCAACCGCATGCCAGTGGCGGCCGCCTCCTCGACGACCTCACGCCGCCACGCCTCCTTGAGCCGCTCGAAGCCCGGGTGCCCGAAGCCGAACACCTCCGCCAGCGGCTCGATGACGTGGTGGTTGTGGAACAGCCGGAAGTCCGAGGCGGCCGCGATCGCGCGACCCACGGTCATCTTCCCGACCGCGGGCGGGCCGGTCACGACGAGCAGCTCTCCCGAGGACATGGCCGGAGGCTAGGCGCCGCGCGCACGGCCTCACCACTCGATTGCGGCCCCCCGCCGACGGCTGGGATATCCGCTCGCCCCCGCCCAGGTCCTCTGCGAGGGTCGGGCTCATGAGCGACGTGTCGCAGCCCGACTCCGGCACCGACCCGCGCACGGCCGGCACGCCGCAAGGAGAGCTGGAGACGGTGCGGGAGTACCTCACCAACTACCGGCACACGCTGGCGCTCAAGTGCGAGGGGCTGACGCCCGAGCAGCTGGCGACCCGCAGCGTGCCGCCGTCGACGATGAGCCTGCTCGGGATGGTGCGGCACCTGGCGTACGTCGAGCACCACTGGTTCGTGCGCGTGCTCCAGCAGCGGTGGGACGACGAGGCGCCGCTCTACGCGGACGCCGACGACCGTGACCACGACTGGAACGGGGCCGTCGGCGAGCCGGCCTGCGTCGACGAGGCGTGGGCGAGCTGGCACCGCGAGGTCCGGGCTGCCGACGGGTGGCTCGACGGCCGCGACGACGCCGGGATGGGCGAGGAGGTGCCGTTCCGCGGGAGCGTCGTCAGCGTGCGGGACGTGCTCGTGCACATGGTCGAGGAGTACGCCCGCCACGTCGGCCACGCCGACCTGCTCCGCGAGTGCGTGGACGGGCGCACGGGCCAGTAGCGGCTGTCAGTCACGGGCGTCAGTCACGGGCCGGGCCGAGCAGCGTCACGAGGTCGAGCGGCACGGTGACGCCGGCGAGCTCGACCTCGGCACGTGGGTGGTCGTCGTCGAGCCGGGCCAGCACGTCCCAGGCGCCGTCGGCGTTCGCGAGCACGTCGACGGTGCGCAGCGCGGGGTCGACGACCCAGTACTGGCCGACCCCGCCCTCGGCGTACTCCATCGACTTGCGGATCGTGTCCTCCGACCGTGTCGACGGCGAGAGGACCTCGACGCACAGCACCGGCGTCGACTCGACGATCGCCGTCGCGTGCTGCTGCGGCGTGACGAGCATGACGTCGGGCGCCCGGACCCGGTCACGGGGCAGCCTCAGGGCCGCGTCGGTGGTGATCATCAGGTCGGGAAACAGCGGGCCCACCGTCAGGATCACCTGCGCGATCGTCCAGCCGTGGCCGGGCGTGGCCGGCGCCATCAGCAGCCCCTCGCCGTCGACCCACTCCGCGCGGCGGTCGTCCGGCACGGCCAGGAACTCGTCCCACGACATGCGGACCCGCTCGAGCTCGAGCACGACGGCACCTCCTCGCTGCGGCACGGACACATCGACGCTCCTCCCATTCTGCGGCCCCGGGTCGGGGATCGGAACCACCATCCGGCAGCGGGCGGCGTACCGCACCTCGCTCTCCACAGGCCCGAGCGCCGGGGCTCCACGGGTGGACACGACTCCGGAGGAAGGGCCCGCAACGGCTAGCGTTGGCCGGCGTGAGCACGCCTGAGACCGCCCCTGACCAGCCCGGCCGGACCGCCCCGACGTCCGCCTGGGGCCACGGACTCGCCACCATCGACGCGAGCGGCGCCGTGCTCGACTGCTGGTTCCCGGCCCCGGCCACCGGCGCGTACGACGGCTCCGAGGCGCCGGCCGAGCTGGCCGCCCTCGCGGTGGCCGACGAGGCGCGCGGGGTGACCCGCGAGGTCCGCACCGTCGTGCTCGACGACCTCGCCGCAGCACCGACCTCGACCGAGGACGTCTGGCTGCGACTGCACCTGCTGTCCCACCGCCTCGTGCGTCCGCACGGCCAGTCGCTGGAGGGTCAGTTCGGGCTGCTCGCCAACGTCGTGTGGACCTCCGAGGGCCCCTGCGCGGTGGCCGGCTTCGAGACCACCCGGATGCGGCTCAAGGCGGCCGGTCGGCACGTCGCGGTGTACGGCGTCGACAAGTTCCCCCGGATGACCGACTACGTGCTGCCGACCGGCGTACGGATCGCCGACGCCGACCGGGTGCGGATGGGCGCGCACCTCGCCGAGGGCACGACGGTGATGCACGAGGGCTTCGTCAACTTCAACGCCGGCACGACCGGCTCCTCGATGGTCGAGGGCCGGATCTCGGCCGGCGTGGTCGTCGGCGACGGCTCCGACATCGGCGGCGGCGCGTCGATCATGGGCACCCTGTCGGGCGGCGGCAAGCAGGTCGTCTCGATCGGGCAGCGGTGCCTGCTGGGCGCCAACGCCGGCATCGGCATCTCCCTCGGCGACGACTGCGTCGTCGAGGCCGGCTGCTACGTCACCGCCGGCACGAAGGTGCTGCTCAAGGACGCCGAGGGCGAGCGTCTGGTGAAGGCGCTGGAGCTCTCCGGCGCCAGCAACGTGCTCTTCCGCCGCAACTCGGTGACCGGCGCCGTCGAGGCCGTCCCGTGGAAGGGCACCGGCATCGCGCTCAACGAGGCGCTGCACGCCAACTGACGCTGCCCGCCGGCATGCCGCAGGCACGCCTGTGGACAGCCGACGACAGCGTCCGCGGAGATCGTGCAGGGTCGTCGTGTGAGGACAGGCACGACACCAGTGAGGCAGCATGGACGTCATGACCACTCACCCGTCGTGGCTGCCACCAGCAGGGCCGCTGACGGTCGACGACCTGGAAGCCCTCCCGGTCGGCCCGGGTGACGTACGTCGCTACGAGCTGCTCGACGGCGTGCTGCTGGTGAGCCCGGCCCCGACTCCACGTCACCAGGTGGTCGTCGCCAACCTCCTGCTCACCCTGCACGCGTCGTGCCCGCCGGACCTGCGGGTGCTGCCGGCGCCCCTCGACGTACGCCTCGCACCGGACACGAGCCTGCAGCCCGATCTGCTGGTGGCACCTCGTCACCAGTTCGGCGATCGTGACCTGCCTGGTGCGCCCCTGCTCGCGGTCGAGGTGCTGAGCCCGTCGACGAGGTCGTTCGACCTCTTCTCCAAGCGTGACCGGTGGGAGCGCGCGGGCTGTGCCGCCTACTGGGTGATCGATCCGGACGACGAGGGCAGCCTGTTGGCCTGGCACCTGGAGGATGGAGAGTTCCGGGAGGTGGCTCCTGTGCGGGGCCATCAGACCTACAGCGCACGCAGGCCGTTCGAGGTCGAGCTGACGCCGATCCGCCTGCTGGACTGAGTGGTCGAGCCCGTGGAGGGCGGGCTGCGGGAACGCGCTTTGGGCCGCCCCGGACACTGGAGCGCATGAGGAAGGCGTGGCCGCTGGTGCTGGTCGCCGGCGGTGCCGCCGTGGTGCTCGTCGGCGCGCTGCTGGTCGCGCTCGGCCGCGACACGGTGCCGTTCCTGCGCTCGGAGGGCTGCACGGCCACCGCTGACGGCCGCAGCGTCGACCTGTCGATCGAGCAGGCCGAGCACGCCGCCACGATCACCGCGATCGCCGTACGCCGTGGGCTGCCGGCGCGGGCGGCGTCGATCGCCATCGCGACGGCGTACCAGGAGTCGAAGCTCGAGAACATCGACTACGGCGACCGCGACTCCCTCGGCCTCTTCCAGCAGCGCCCCTCGCAGGGCTGGGGGTCGGAGGCCGAGGTGCAGGACCCCGTGTACGCCACCAACGCGTTCTACGACGCGCTGGAGAAGATCGACGGCTACCGCGACATGGAGATCACCGAGGCGGCGCAGGCCGTCCAGCGCTCCGGCTTCCCCGACGCGTACGCCGACCACGAGGACGACGCGCGCGTGCTCGCGTCCGCGCTCACCGGCAACTCCCGCGCGGCGTTCGTGTGCCACGTGAACGGCGACGTGCCGGCGGCCGACGACGCGCTCACCGACACCGGCCTGACCGCACGGGCCGAGAAGCTGCGCGAGGACGTGGTGGAGCGCTTCGGCGACGTACCGCTGGGCGGGTTCGCCCCGGGCGGGGTGCAGGACGGCCACATGGAAGGCTCGGCCCACTACGACGGCAGGGCCATCGACGTCTTCTTCCGGCCGATCAACGACGCGAACAAGACCGAGGGCTGGGCGGTGGCGAGCTACCTCGTCGCGCACGCGAAGCGCCTGCAGATCCGCACCGTCATCTTCGACGCCCGGATCTGGGTCGCGGGCCGAGACGACTCGTGGCGGGACTACGACCCGCCCTCACGCAGCGGCGACCGGGCGATCCTGGAGCACCGCGACCACGTGCACGTCGACGTCTTCGACTAGTCGCCCAGCAGGGGCGTACCCCATGACACGCCGTGCCCTGCGCGCGGCATGGCCCACTCACCCGACCCAGGGCAACTGACTCATGAGGTGGTCGCGACTCGGCTTCATGCCTCGGGTCTCCATCACACGGACCCACTCAAGGTTGGGCAGGTCGAGGAGCGGCGAGAAGTCCAAGTCCTGGACCAACAACGTGTGAAGCAGCAGGCGCTTGAGCTGGGGCATTCGCGCGAGGAACGCGATCGACGGCAGCCGGACAATCTTCGGGGTCACCCAGTTGCCGCCCAGCTCGAGGTCCGTGACCGACCTCATGGCTGCGACCGGCTCTGCATCGACCACGCCCTGAAGGCCTTCGACGTGAAGAGTCTCGACGGACTGAAGAACGCCAAGTGGAGCCAAGTCCTTGACCTTCGAGGCTCCTTTGAGTCGCAGTGAGCGCAGATCGGTCATGGTGGCGAGGGTCGAGAGGTCGTGGTAGTCACCCCACTTGATGTCGAGCGTGACCAGTTGACTCTGCGATCGCAACGCGTCGAACAGTCTCTTGGGAGTGCGCGTCGTGAACTGGAGGGCGCGAATCCCACTCGGTCCCTGCGCGAAGAAGTCGACCCACTCATCAACCAACTGGCGCTTGCGCCGCTCGGTGTATCCAGACCCGAGCTGCGTTGCCGCGATGATGACCGCACCCTCGCCGCCGTACTCGGATACTTCGACGATCCGGCGCGCTGAGCCCACGTCTTCAGGTGCCACGCTCGGCATCCTCGCATCGACCGCCCATCGGCCGATGTGCACGCACCCGAGAGCCGCACCCAGACGAGGTGCGACGACTAGGACGCCTGCACCGGCGCCCACTGCCACACGTCGTCGACGCACCGCACCAGCACGGCGCCGCCGTCGTCGAGCGGCGCGCGGAGCACCGCGTCGAGGTCGGGGCAGTCGAGCCAGGCGACGTCGCGGGCGCGTACGTCGGGGGCAGCGTGCTCGACCTGCGCGAGTCGCACCAGCAGCGCCTCCTCGTCGCGGGCGGCGAGCAGGGCGCGGTAGCGGGCGACCTCGTCCTGCACCCGGGCGAGCGCCGCGTCGAGGGCGTCGGCGTTGTCGGCGAGCATGTTGCGGGTGCGGACGGCGTGGGTGCCGGCGACTCGGGTGGTGTCGCGGAAGGACCCTGCCGCCAGGAGCCCGGGCAGGCCGGTGGGGTCGTCGGCGACGACGCCGAGGAGCGCGTTGGCGAGCACGTGCGGGACGTGGCTGATGAGGGCGGCGGCGCGGTCGTGCTCGGCGGCGTCGAGCACGACGACGCTCGCGTCGAAGGTGCGGGCGACCCACGCGACGACCGGCACCAGCAGGTCGGGTGCGACCGGGCGGGCGACCGCCCAGGTGGCGCCGACGAGCAGGTCGGCGGAGGCGTGCGCGAAGCCGGCGTACTCGGTGCCCGCCATCGGGTGCAGCCCGACGTACCGGTCGGCGAGGCCGGCGCGCCCGGCGTCGGCGGCGGGGGCGGACTTCACGCTGCCGACGTCGGCGACGACGGCGTCGGGCGCCGCGGCGGCGACCTCGAGCATCACCGCCGCCACGGCGTCAAGAGGTACGGCGAGCAGCGCCAGGTCGGCGTCGGCCGGCACCCTCGCGCCGACCTCCAGCCCCGCCTCGGCGGCCGCCGTCCGGGTCGCCGGGTCGGGGTCGACCACGGTGACCCGCTGCCCGAGCGCGGCGCAGCGCAGCGCGACCGAGCCGCCGATGAGGCCGGCGCCGACCACGACGACGTGCGGGCTCAGGGGCAGGGTCACGCCAGCCCCGCGAGCTCGTGCAGCGGGCTGATGCGTCCGACGGCGCGGGCCTCGGCGCCGAGCTCGGCCCAGGCGGCCGCCATCTCGGCGAACTCCTCCGCGGTGAACGACCCGGAGCAGAACAGCAGGAACGTGAAAAGCCCCGGTGTGGCCGGGACGGGCCGGGTCACCAGGTTGGTCATGTTGATGCCGCGCTCCTCGAGCACGGTCAGCAGCCGGCGCAGCCCGCCGGGCTGGTTGGCGTCCGGACGCAGCACCACGAGCAGGCCCTCGTCGCCCGCGCCGCGTCCCGGGAGCCGGTCGGCCGAGACGAGAGCGAACTGCGTCCAGGCGCTGGCGTGGTCCTCGACGGCGGTCGCCATCCGGTCGAGGCCGTAGAGCGAGCCGCAGATCGCCGGGCCGAGGCCGACCTCACCCGGCTCCAGGTCGCGGCAGGCCGCGGCGGTCGAGGACGCCTCCCGGGTCGTCAGCCCGTGGGCGGTGATCCACTCGCGGCACTGCGCGAGCGCGTGCGGGTGGCTGACCACGACCCGGGGCGGCTCGGCGCCGCGGGGGAAGGCGTCGAAGGAGATCGGCACGACCGCGCTCTCCACGATCGACAGGCCCGGTCGCTCCAGCAGGGCGTCGAGGGTCGGGACGACGACGCCGTTGACGGAGTTGTCGATCGGTACGACAGCGGCCGCGGCCGCGCCCGACACCACCGCGTCGAGCGCGGCGGCCTGGCTGGTGAGCGGCTCGACCGTCGCGTCCGGACGCAGCGCGGCGGCGGCCTGGTGGGTGAAGGTCCCGGCCGGGCCGAGGAACGCGACGGTGTCGGTCACGGGCGCGACCTACGCCGACGGCGGGGCGGGCGGCTCGAAGGCGGCCAGCACCCGGGTCGTGAAGCCGGCGCCGCCGAGCCCGGCGCGCAGCGCGTCGAGGGTGTCGGCGTCGGTGCGGAACCCGACGAAGAAGTGGTGCCGGCCGTCGCCCTGCGGGTCGCTGTGCAGGAACTCCAGGTCGACGTCGAGCGCCGAGACCTGCTCCAGCGCCGCCATCAGCGTGCCGGCGGACTCCTCGCGCGCGGCCATCGACAGCCACACCGCCGCGCCACCGGCAGGCAGCGCGTCGTCGTCGGCGCGGGTCAGCAGGCCGTAGCTCAGCGCGGGGGCGTCCTCGAGGTAGCCGGGCACGGCGACGGCACCGTCGGGTACCTCGTCGACGTCGACGACGGCCGAACCGAGCTGGCGGCCGAGCTCGAGCAGCTCCTCGGTCGGGGTGTCGTCGGGCAGCACCCGGAACCCGGCACCGGAGCGCTCGAGCGCCTCCTCGACGTCGCGGAAGGCGCGGCGGCGTACGGCGACACCGGTCTCCTGGGTGACGCCGGGTGGGCGCACCCAGCGCCACGGCGGGGCGATCAGCACGACCCGCGTGAGCCGCAGGCCGGCGGACGAGCCGTCCAGCGCCCGCAGCAGCCGCAGCGGGGGCGAGGCGACGTCGCCGCAGCGGATCAGCCCGTCGAGGTCGGTGGCGACGTCGAGGGTCGCCATCATCTCGCCGTGCCCGCGCAGGCCGACGAGGAACTCGCTGCCCTCCCAGCCCAGCGCGGCCCGCACCCGCGCCACGAGCGCGGGCGGGTCGGTGGACGGGTGGGCCAGCGACCGGACGGTCGCGGCCATCGGGTGAGCGAGCACGCTCATCAGGACTCCTCGGTGGACGCAGGGGCGGCGGGGGTGACGGGTGCGGGACCGGAGGCGGCCAGCCGCTCGACGGCCAGGCCGACGGCCTCGTCGGGAACGGTGAGGGCGAACCGCACGTGCTCGGCCCCGGCGGCGCCGTACTCGGACCCGGCGACCGCCACGATGCCACGGTCGGCCAGCCAGCCGACGGTGTCCTCGCACGCCTCGCCGCGGGTGGCCCAGAGGTAGAGCCCGGCCTCGGAGTGCTCGACCCGAAAGCCCGCCGAGACCAGCGCGCCGCGCAGGGCCGTACGCCGGGCGGCGTACCGCGAGCGCTGCGCGGTGACGTGCTGGTCGTCGTCGAGCGCGGCGATCGCCGCACCCTGCTGCGGCCCGGCCATCTGCAGGCCGAGGTTGCGACGGACGGTGACGAGCTCGGCGACCACGTCGGCGTCGCCGCTGACGAAACCGATCCGGTAGCCGGCGAGGTTGGAGCGTTTGCTCAGCGAGTGCAGCGCGAGGATCCCGCTGGTGGAGCCGCCGCACACGTCGGCGTGCAGCACCGAGGTGGGCCGCGTCTCCCACCCCAGGTCGAGGTAGCACTCGTCGGACACCAGCAGGGCGCCACGCTCGCGGCACCAGGTGACCATCGCGCGCAGCTCCTCCGGCGCGAGGACGCGACCGGTGGGGTTGGACGGCGAGTTGACCCACACCAGCGCCGGCGGCTCGGCGGCGTCGTCGAGCGCGAGCAGGTCGTCGAGGCCGTCGACGTGCGCGGTCTGCGCGCCGACAAGCGCCGCGCCGACGGCGTACGTCGGGTAGGCCAGCCGCGGGTAGGTGACCAGGTCGCCCGGACCGAGGCCGAGGTGCAGCGCGAGGGAGGCGATGACCTCCTTGAGCCCGTTGGTGGGCAGCACCTGCCGCTGGTGCAGCACGTGCACGTCGTGGCAGCGCGCCAGCCAGCCGAGCGCGGCCTCGCGCAGGTCACGACGGCCGACGGTCAACGGGTAGCCCGGCGAGTCGGCCTCGGCGGCCAGCGCGCGCTGGACGACGGCGGGGGTCGGGTCGACCGGGGCGCCGATCGCCAGGTCGACGACCGGCCCCTGGTGCGCCGCCGCCCGCTCGCGCAGGG
The DNA here is from genome assembly GCA_002729525.1 of Nocardioides sp. Taxonomy (GTDB): domain Bacteria; phylum Actinomycetota; class Actinomycetes; order Propionibacteriales; family Nocardioidaceae; genus Nocardioides. The sequence goes on along the minus strand of PBYI01000042.1, from coordinate 154,447 downwards.
CGGCGACGGTGGTCTGCACCGCGACCGGCAGCCGCGCGGAGACCGGGTCGCGGCGACCGAGGACCGAGGACGTCACCTCAGTCGTCGTGCTCCTGCGGCGGGAGCGCGGCGACGAACGGGTGGTCGTGGTCGATCTCGCCCATCTTCGCCGCACCGCCCGGGGAGCCGAGGTCGTCGAAGAACTTCACGTTGGCGTCGTAGTAGCCCTTCCACTCCTCCGGGACGTCGTCCTCGTAGAAGATCGCCTCGACCGGGCAGACGGGCTCGCAGGCGCCGCAGTCGACGCACTCGTCGGGGTGGATGTAGAGCATCCGCTTGCCCTCGTAGATGCAGTCGACGGGGCACTCGTCGACACAGGCACGGTCCTTCAGGTCGACGCAGGGCTGCGAGATGACGTAGGTCATCGTGGGGTTCCTCCTCGAGAGGGGTCCGGCGGTGCGAGGGCGTGGTCAGCCTAGTCTGCGCACGTGGCTCGTGAGGAGGAAGGCCCACCCGTCGGTCAGCACCTGCTCGGTCCGCACGTGGTCGGGCAGCGGGTGGTGGTCCGCCGGCTGCTGCCGGGCGCGACCGGGCCCTCGGGCGGCCCCGCGATGACCGACCTCCTCGGCACCTGCCTGGCCTGGGAGCCCTCGACCGCCGAGGAGCCCGGCCACTGCGTCGTGCAGCCGGACGCCGGCGGCGCGCCGGTGCGGATCGACCTGGCCGACCTGGTCTCCGGCAAGCCGGTGCCGCCCCGCCCGTCGGTGCGTCAGCGCGTGTCCGCGCGCGAGGCCGAGGGCCGCGCGTTGGTGCTGTGGCCGGACGCCGACACCGAGCCGCTGGGCGAGTGGGTGCTGCGCTGCGACCCCGCTCCGGTCGGCCGGGCGTTCAAGCGGTCGGGCTCCGCGCTGGCGATCGGCGACCCCGGCACGGACCTCGACGACGCCGCCGCCCGCGTCGTGGCCTGGTACGCCGCCCGCGACCGCGACCCGCTCGCCCAGGTCGAGACCGGCAGCGAGGTCGACGCCCACCTGACGGCCGCCGGATGGACCGAGGTCGCCGGCGGGGCGTCGTACTTCCAGCTGGGGTCGGTCGCCCGGGCGCTGCGCGCGGCGAGCCGTCGTACCGCTCCCCCGGACGCCGACCAGCTGGTGCTGCACGAGGACGGTCAGCGGGCGTCGGTCGAGCTGGTCCGCGACGGGCGTGTCGTCGCCGGCGGCAGGGCGGCGTACGACGGCGACTGGCTCGGGGTGCACGCGCTGGGGATGGAGCCGTCGCTGCGCCGACGCGGCCTGGCCTCGGCGATCACCGCCGAGCTGCTCGACTGGGGCGCGGCGCACGGCGCCACCACGGTGTGGCTGCACGTCGAGGTCGACAACGACCCGGCGCTCGCGCTCTACGAGGGTCTCGGACTGCGCACGCACCACGCGCTGCGCTACCTCGCGCCCGGGCCGTGGGACCCGCAGCGCGGCGTGGTCGGCCAGGCGTGACCAGCAGGGTCAGCGCCGACGGCGGGTGACCCCGGAGTCGACGGTCAGCGCCTCCTCGTCGGGCGGCGCGAGCGTCAGCACCGCATCCTCGACGACCGGCGAGCGCTCGATGTCGGCCTCGACCGCGCGGAAGCGCAGGGCCAGTTCGGACTCGGCGTCGTCGCCGGTGAGGTCGACGGCGGCCACGACGAACAGCCGCTGCGGGCCGACGTACTCGACGTGCAGGTAGGTGCAGCGATCGACCTGCGGGTGGGCCAGGACCCGGGCGAGCACCTCGCGGCGGATCCGCTCACCGGTGCCCTCGCCGAGCAGGTACTCCATGTTGCGGCGCATCAGGAAGACCGCCACGACCCCGAGCAGCAGGCCGACCGCGATCGACCCGAGCGCGTCCCAGACCGCGCTGCCGGTGAGCTGGTGCAGCCCGATGGCGCCGGCCACCAGGACGATGCCGATCAGGGCCGAGGCGTCCTCGAAGTAGACCGCCCGCAGCGTGCTGTCCGACGTACGGCTCACATAGCGCAGCGGGTGCAGGCCGTAGCGCGACGCCTCGCCGTGCACCTGACGGCGTGCCTGGAGGAACGATGTGCCCTCCAGCACGAACGCGATCGCCAGCACGAGGTAGTTGACCCAGAAGACCGTGTCGTCCTCGCCCGGCTCGCCGAGGAGGTCGCTGACGCCCTGCCACAGCGAGACCGTCGCGCCGACGGCGAAGAGGCCGAAGGCCGCCACCAGCGACCAGACGTACGTCGCCCTGCCGTAGCCGCGCGGGTGGCTCTCGTCGCGCGGTCGGCGCCCGGAGCGCTCGGCGACCAGCAGGAAGACCTCGTTGCCGGTGTCGGACCACGAGTGCGCGGCCTCCGCGAGCATCGCCGCCGAGCCCGTGAACAGCGCGGCCGCGGACTTGGCGGCGGCGAGGAGCGCGTTGGCGACCAGCGCCACCACGACGGTGAGCATGGAGTCGCCGCCGGACTGCTCCTCGTCGGACGGGGCGGCGTCGGGGTCGAGGCCGGGCGCGAGGGTCACGTCCTCCATCGTCCTCCCGGACGACCCTGCCCGAGAGGGTGGAGCCGCTCAGAAGCAGCGCGGCCGGACGTCCTTGCGGGCCGGGCCCCGGTGGGAGAGCGCGTCGAGCACGATGTCGATCGCGGGCGTGGCCAGCGGGATCGTCAGGTGCTCGTTGAGCGTGAACGGGCACAGGCGCTGCAGCGTGAGGTTGGTGGTGCGCGGGCCGCGAGCGAGGTAGCCGGAGCGGTGCGGCACCACGACCTCGTCGTACCGGGTGGTGACCTGGGTGTAGCTCACCCGGCCCGGGGTCTCGTCGCCGGCGTTGAGCCGGCGCAGGAAGCGCGACCCGGTGCCCTGCTGGGTGCAGGCGGGGCAGGGCACTCCGACGAGCAGCGCGAACGGGTTGAGCTCGCCGGCGGTCAGCGCGGTGCCGTGGTTGGACGGCGCGAGGCCGACCAGGTCGTCGACGACGCGGCGACCGCCGAGATTCTTGATGTAGTAGCGCGGCATCATCCCGCCCTGCGAGTGCCCGACGAGCGACACCTTGCGGGCCCCGGTCGCGGCGAGCACCCGGTCGACGTACTGGCGCAGCTGGCGGGCGGAGCGCTGGATCCGCTGGGTGCCGCGGTTGCCGTAGTCGAGCGCGTAGACGCAGTAGCCCTCGTCGCGGACGGCGAGCGCGAGGCGCTCGAGGAGGTGGCGCCGGTCGCCGAAGGTGCCGTGCACGAGCACGACCGGGACCGGGTGGGCTGCGCTGGGACGACAAGACCAGTCGTTGACGCCCGGGAGGTCGCCCTCGGGGGCGGTCGGCAGGTTCGGCAGCGGCGGGAGATCGCCGTCGGCCGACGCCGGACCGGCGGCCAGGGAGGTGCCGGTCAGGGTGAGGACGAGCAGGAGCAGCAGCGCGAGGGAGTGACGCATGTCACCTCACACTACTCCCCGCCCCCACCTCCGCCGCTCTGCTGCGGCGGCAGGCAGATGACCGAGTCGCTGGGCGTGTAGACGGTGGTGAAGACCTCGGTGTGGTCGACGGCGTCGACACCGGGCTTGCGGAAGACCCGGGTGACGTCCACGGTGAAGCCGGAGTAGCCGGTGTTGGGGATGCAGCCGACGGTGCGCAGGCGGCGGGTGTCGGGCGAGGTGTAGTTGTACCGGTCCGACGTACGGCTCTCGATGTCCCAGGTCTTGGTGGAGTACATCCGCACGGTCGCCTCGCCCTGCGACGACGGCGTCGACTTCACCACGAACGCCTCGATGTAGACGCCGTGGTCGGTGTCGTTGGTGAACTGCAGGTCGACGACCGGCCAGGCCAGCGTCGCCTCGCGGCCGACCGGATAGCGGTCGATGTAGAACGAGTGCGGCTTGTGCTCGACGTCCTCGAGCCCGGCGAAGAACATCGCGTTGAACGTCGTGGTGGCGATCTGCGAGACACCGCCGCCCAGGTCGGCCTTGTAGACGCCGTTGCTGATGATCGTGCCCTCGGTGAAGCCGTTCTCACGGGTCCGCTCCCCCACGATGCCGTTCATCGAGAAGGTGTCGCCCGGCAGCAGCAGGGTGCCGTCGATGAGGTCGGCGGCGCGGCTGAGGTTGACGTTGCGGTACTCCGCGTAGGGGAAGTACGTCGTGAACTCCGAGACCTTCTCCTTCACCCCGAGCCGCTTGGCGTCGCGGGTGGTGAACTCCGGCTGGTCGACCTCGCCGTCGACCTTCACCACGCGCTCGCCCTCGGGCAGCACGACGGCGTCGAGGAACGACGCGGCGATGGCCTCGGGCTCGTAGGTGACACCGGGCTTGGCGGGCACGACGCGCGGCTTGCCGTTGCGCAGCTCGATGCGGGCGTCGACCGGCTCCCCGGCGTCGCCGGTCACCTCGTCGACCAGCGCGGCGAGGGCGTCGACGTCGACCTCCGGGCGCAGCTCGCCGCCGTCCTCGGTCGTCGACAGCGCGGTGACGTAGTCCTCGGGGTCCAGCCGCACCCGGCTGGCGCCGAAGCGGAGCACGACCGCCGCGGACAGCGCCGGGTTGGCGAACTCGTCGACCGCGCGGCGTACGTCGTCCTCGTCGACCTCGGGCGCCACGGCGGTGGTGGTCAGCTGGGCCGACTCGCCGGTGAGGTACGCCGCCAGCACGGCCGAGCGGGCGGCCGCCCGGTCGAGCGCGGTGCCGTCCTCCGGGGTGCGGGTGCGGATCTCGCCGGAACGGAAGCCGACGGCACCCTCGACGGGGGCGATGGCGACCTCGGCGTCGACGGTGTCCAGTGCGGCGTCGAGCGCGGCCTGGTCGACGGTGACGACGGCGTCGCGGTCGCTGCTGCCGGTGTAGTGGGTCCACAGGTCGGCCGGGTGCCAGGACGAGCCCGCGCCGGCGTCGGCGACGGACGCTGCGTAGTCGACCGACAGGCCGGCCTCGGCGGGGTCGAGGGGGAAGGTCTCGCCATCGACCTCGACCGGGATCGGTGCCGCGGCACGCTCGGCGAGGCCGTCGCGCAGGGCCTCCTCGGCCTCGGTGGCGCTCAGCCCGCCGACGTCGACGCCCGCGACCTCGGTGCCGCGCGGGATCTCCTCGCCCGCGACCGCCCAGGCGGCGTAGTAGCCGCCGCCCACGACCAGCGCGAGCGCGAGCACGACGACCAGCACCAGCCGCCCGCCGGCGCGTTCCTTCTTCCCGCTGCTCGCCACGGGGCGACAGTGTAGGGAGCCGGCCCTAGCGAACCGGCTTCGTCGGCGCCGTGGGCTGGTCCGGTGCGGGCTCGCGCGACCCGATCCGCGGGAGGGTGACCACCGACAGCGGCAGGAGCAGCACGGCCGCGGCGAGCAGCACGTAGCCGGCCGCGTCGGCGCCCACGAGGTAGCCCCCCGCGGGTCGGGACTGGCTCGACCACAGCACCAGGCCGGCCCAGCCGAGGGCGAAGAACGGGCGCACCGACCAGCGGGCGGGCAGCGCCAGGACGATCGCCGGCGCGGCCACCAGGCCGAGCAGCAGGCCGGGCAGCCGACCGTGGGTCACGGTGCCGATCCAGCCGAGGGCCACCCCGAGCACCAGCAGGCCGACGGCGGCGGCCGTGTGGCCGGCGTACCGCACCCAGGGGCGGGTCATCGGCGGGTCATCGGCGGGTCATCGGGTGTCAGCGACCCTCAGAGACCGGCGAACAGGTCGGTCTCGAGCCCGTCCGGACCGGGCGCCGGGGTGCCCTTGGCGATCCGGAAGGACTCGATTCCCCACGCGGTGTCGCCGACGTTGTTGGACAGCGCGAAGAACGGTCCGTCTGTGGTGATCTGGGTGGCGTGCGCGCGCATCGCGTCCATCTTGCGGTCGACGTGGGCGATCGCGTCGATCTCGGCGGTGAGGAGCTCGTCGGGCGTCACGATCGGCGGCAGCGGGCCGTCGGGGTCCATGCCCTCGAACGTCGTGGTGTCGCCGGCGTCGCGCAGCAGTCGGAGCCCGGCGCGCATCCGCGACTCCGACATCGTGCCCCAGTAGACCTTCGCGACATCCCAGGCCTCGCCGAGGTCGGGGCGGAAGGACGGCACCGCGGCGAGCGAGACGGCGTACGTCGCGACGCGGTGGGCCTGGATGTGGTCGGGGTGGCCGTAGCCGCCGAAGTCGTCGTAGGTGACCAGCACCTGCGGGCGGACCTCGCGGATCACGGCGACCAGGTGGGCGGCGGCCTCGGTGAGGTCGGCGTTCCAGAAGGCGTTCGCGTGGACGTCGTCGGCGGGGATCGCGTGGCCGTCGGGGTGCCACTGCATCCCGGAGTCACGGTAGGTGCCGAACCCGCCGAGGTAGCGGTGGTCGGTGACGCCGAGCTCCTTCATCGCGGCCTCGAGCTCGCCGCGACGGTGCTCGGCGAGGCCGCCCTGCTGGTCGTCGGCGAGGTGCTCGAGCTCGGGCACCAGGATCTCGCCCATCTCGCCGCCGGTGCAGGTCACGAGGGTGACGCCGCGGCCCTCGGCGACGTAGCGCGCCATCGTCGCGCCCTGCCCGATCGTCTCGTCGTCGGGGTGCGCGTGCACCAGGAGCATCCGCTGGGCGGGCAGGTCGGGCATGACCCCCAGATTAGGTCAGGGTCGCTTCACCCGACGCGGTGCGGTCGGGAGGTCCAGCGGCGCCGGCGCGGGGGTCTCCGGCTCGCCCTCGTCGAGCCACCCGTCGACGGCGTCGACGAGCATCTCCAGCACCACGACCGGCGCGTCGGTGACGACGGCCCAGGCGTGGTCCTCGTCGTCGTCCTCGCCGGCGTACCGCTCCTGCTCGAGGCGGGCGTCGTACCCCTCGGCGACCAGGCGCGCCACCGCCGCGCGGGCGTCGTCGGCGTCGAAGAAGATGCCGCGGGGCGTGCTGGACCTGCTCACCGGGCTCACGGTGCCATGGTGCCGCGCACGTCGTCGACGAGCACGTCGTGGAGCTGGTCGAGGAACGGCACGTCGGACTCCAGCCAGGCCACGTCGCGCAGCTCGTCGGCGCCGAGCCAGCGCAGCCGGTCGTGGTCGACCGGGTACGGCGCGAACGGCCCGTCGAGGCGGGTGACGGCGATCCGCAGCCGCAGGTCGGCCCCGATGTCGGAGACGCCGTCGAGCCACCGCTCGACCCGCAGCGCGAGCCCGAGCTCCTCGTGCCCCTCGCGCACCAGGGCGTGCTCGGGCGTCTCGCCCGGCTCGACCTTGCCGCCGGGGAGCTCCCAGCCGCCGGCGAGCGCCGGGGGCTCGGTACGACGGCAGGCCAGCACGCGGCCGTCGCGCACGATCGCCGCGCCGACGACGGCGCGTCGGTCCGTCCCGTCAGGCACGACATCAGGCGTGTCGTCAGACGCGCCGTGACGCTCGTCGCGCTCCTCCACCCGCTCGACGCTACCGACGCCGGGGCGGCGCGACGGGGTGGACGCCCGCGTGGCAGGTTGTGGCGGTGACCACGTCGACGACCGCGATCGCCACCCCGCGGGTGCCCCCCGTCCTGGCGGGCGCGTTCGTCCTCGTCTGGTCGACGGGCTACATCGCCGGCCCGATCGGCGTCGCGTCGGTCGCGCCGTTCACGGTGCTCGCCTGGCGCTTCGCGTTGGCGGCGCTCGCGGCGGGCGCGCTGGCCTGGTGGCGGCACGGGCTGCCGTCGTCGTGGGCGGGCGTCGGCCGGATCGCGGTCGTCGGGCTGATGCTCAACGCCCTGCAGTTCGGGCTGATGTACGTCGCCTTCGAGGCCGGCCTCCAGCCCGTCCTGGCCGCGCTCTTCCACTCCCTGTCGCCCGTGGTGACCGTGCTGCTGGCGGGGGCGTTCCTCGGCGAGCGGGTCTCGCGGGTGCAGGTCGTCGGCTTCGTCGTCGGCGTCGCCGGGGTGCTGCTCGTGCTCGGGCCCGACGTCGAGGAGGCCGGCGGCCCGCTCGGCCTGGTGCTCGGCGCGCTCGGCGCCCTGTTCCTCTCGCTGGGCTGGCTCGGGCAGCGCGACCTGCGCAGCGACCTGCCGCCCCTGTGGTCGGCGACGGTGCAGTTCGCGGTGTCGGTGCCACCGACGCTGGCGGTCGGGCTCGCCTTCGAGGGCGTCTGGCCGGTCACCGACGGCCACGACGCGCTCTGGTCGCTGCTGTTCCTCGCGATCGTCAACTCCGTCGTCGGGCTGCTGCTCATCCAGGCCCTCGTCCGCCGCGGCGGCGCGGGCGCCTCCTCCAGCGTGTTCTTCCTGATGCCGCCGGTGACCGCGGTGATGGCGCTGGTGTGGTTCGGCGACACGCTCTCGGCACGGGAGCTCGTCGGGCTGGTGATCGCCGCGGTCGGCGTGGCCGTCGCGACCCGGGTGCGGGCGTCGGGGTCCGAGGTGGCCCCGCGCGAGAGCAGCACGTGACGTCGACTCCCGGGCTGACGCTGCGGCGCGAGCCGGTGCCGGTCGTCGAGGCGCTCCCGACGGCAGCCGGACCCGAGCCGTTGCTCGACACCGGTCTCCGTCGACGCCACCTGCGCCTGCCGGCTGCGCCGCTGCAGCTGGTGGCCGGGCTGGCGACCCGCTCGTCGTGGTGGCTCGACCTGGCCGACCAGCGCGACCGGCGGTGGTGGCCGCAGGGCGTCGCGGTCGTGCCTGGACGGCTCGACCTGGTCGCGTCGACCGCCTACGCGCGCCGGGTCGGCGAGGAGCGTCGACCGCAGGGCGCGCGCCTGACGCTGCACGACGTACGACGGGGGCGCTACGCGCACGTCCGCCTCGTCGAGCCGGACCTCACGGGTGACGGCTGGCGGCCGTGGGTCGGGCACGCCGGGGGCCTGGTGTGGCTCGACGACGACCGGGCGCTGGTCGCGGCGACGGCGCGCGGGCTGGTCGAGGTCTCGCTGCGCGACCTGCGCCCCGAGCCGTCGGTGCCCGAGGGCTGGGTGCTGCCGGTCTCGGCCCGCTGGGTGGCCGGCACCGACGATGGCCGCACCGGGCCGACCGAGCCGCTGCGCTACTCCTTCTGCTCCCTCACCCCGGCCGGCGACCTGCTGGTCGGCGAGTACGGCCGGGGCGCGCACTCGCGCCGGCTGGTGCGGTGGACGCTGGCCGGCGCTCCCGTCCCCACGTCACTGCCGGACGGCCCGCGCGGGATGCAGGGCGCCGTCCTCGGCGCGGACGGCCGGCTGCTGGTGTCGACCTCGCGCGGACCGACGTCCCGCGGCTCGCTGTGGACCGGCCGGCCCGGCGCGCTCGTCGAGCATCCGCACGCCCTGCCGGTGGGTTGCGAGGACCTCGACCTCGCCGGCTCCGACCTGTGGACCGTCAGCGAGCACCCGTGGCGCCGCGGCCTGCACCGGATCGACACGACGGGCTCGTAGCCGACCGGGGGTAACGCCCACCCGACGACGGCGGCACCGGCCTCCCCGCAGGTCAGCGCCCTGCCACGCGACGGACCGGCGCCAGTACCCCCAGTCCGGTACGAGCGGGGCCCTACCGCGGGTAGCGGGCGAGCTGGCGCGACTGCGCCACGAGACGGCCCGCGGAGTCCCAGACCTCGCAGTCCTCCTCGAACATCCCGCCGGCGACGTTGCGGGTGGCGTGGCGGATCTTCAGCCAGCCGGGCGCGGGCTTGGCGCGCACGTGCACGGTGAGCTCGACGGTCGGGGCCCAGCCGAGGTGGCCGAAGGTGAAGGTGACCGGCGGCAGCGCGTCGACGGCGAGCAGCAGCGCGATCGGGTCGGGCTGGTGGTCGTCCTCGAGCCGCCACCAGCCGGACAGCTCGCCGGAGTGGTCGGGCGCGCCCAGCGCGAAGCCGATCCGGTCGGGGTGCAGGCGCAGCTCGAACCGGTAGGTGAGCGGCGGACGGTGCTCGGGCGGGGCGAGGTCGTTCGGCACGCACGTGTCCAGCGGCGGGAGCTCGGGCTCCACCGCGGTGGTGCGGACGTCGTCGGCGTCGCGGTCGAGGTCGCCGTACGTCGCCAGCACGGCGATCCGGTGCACGGGCCCCTCGCCGTCGTCCTGGTGGACGTCGGCCGCGGCGGTCACGGTCGAGCCGGACCGCAGGATCCGGACCGTGACGGTGGCGGGCCCGGGCCGTGAGGCCGAGAGGTAGTAGGCGCTCAGCGAGATCGGGTCGGGTCGGCCGGTGGCCTCGGCCAGCGCGCGCCCGACGACCGCCAGCAGGTAGCCGCCGTTGACGGCACCGCCGACCACCCAGCCCTCGTCGAGCTCGGCGGCGTACTGCCCCTCCCCCGCGGCGCTCACCGCGGTGTGCCGGTCGAAGGTGCTCGGGGTCGGGGTGGTCGTCACCCGGCGGACGCTACCGCCCGCCGCGCGCGGTCAGCGCCTCGGTCAGCAGCACGACCAACGCCTCGAGCTGGACGTCGGCCGACGAGGCGACCTCCTCGTCCGAGCCGTCGAGCGCCCGGGCCGCGAGGCCCGCCTTGGAGTCGATGAGCTCGGCGATCCGGCCGTCCATGGTCTGTGCGGCGATGATCCGCCACGCCGTCACGGGCTGGTCCTGACCGATGCGGTGCACCCGGTCGATGGCCTGGGTCTGCTCGGCGTCGGTCCACGACAGCTCGGCGAGCACGACGTTGGAGGCCACCTGGAGGTTGATGCCGACGCCGGCGGCCGACAGCGAGCACACGATCACCTGGGTGTCGCCCTTGGTGAAGGACTCGATGGCCTTCTCCCGCGCGGTCCGCGACTGGTCGCCGCGGATCGACGCGTGGCTGATGCCGCGCTTGTCGAAGAGCTCTTGCGCGGCGTCCATGACGTCGATGTGCTTGGCGAAGTAGACGACCTTGCCGACGTTGCGGGCCAGCTGGGCGGCGTAGTCGGCGGCAAGGCCGGCCTTGGCCTGGCCGATGCGGCGCATCATCCCGAAGACGTTCTCGCCCTCGGCGGCCTTGCCGTTGTCGGAGTCCTCGCGCTCCCAGGTCGCGACGCGTCGGACCAGCTCGTGGTCGATGCCCTGGACCGTGCTGCCCGACGTACGGGTCGCCAGCGCCATGTCGTAGCGCTCGACGAGGCGCCGGGCGAGCTCGCGCTCGGACTCGCGGATCGAGCGGCCGATCTCGTCGTCCAGCTCGACCGGGATGTCGGCGATCCGGCGGGCCGGGATGTCGGAGGCGACGTCGACCTTCTGTCGGCGCACGATGCCGAGGTCGATCACCGCGGCCCGGGCCGAGGGGTAGAAGCCACGGTCGATCGGGGTCAGCCCGATCTCCTCGAGCTTGTCCATCAGCTGCGGCAGCGGCTTCTTGTCGTCGATCCACCCGAGCATCTGCCAGATCGCCCGGAAGTCCTCGACGTCGTTGATCAGCGGCGTACCGGTCAGCGCCAGCAGCAGCGGGTCGGCGATCCGCTCGCGCATCCGCGACGAGAGGTGCAGCACGTGCTGGGAGCGCTGGGAGGTCTTGTTCTTGATGAAGTGGGCCTCGTCGACGACCAGGCCACGGAAGCCGTGCTCGGCCATCCAGCCGACGTGCCGGTCGAGCACCTCGTAGTTGACCACCACGATGTCGGCGAAGCCGTCGACGTCGCCGCCGTCGCCGTGCACCACCGTCGTGGTACGACGCGGTGTCCACAGACCTGCCTCGCGGGCCCAGTTGGCCTTGACGACGTTCGGCACGACGACCAGCAGCGGGAAGGCCTTGGCGGCCTCGGCGGCCAGCAACGCCTGGGCGGTCTTGCCCAGACCCGGCTCGTCGGCGAGCAGGAACGAGCGGTGCCCGGCGGCCGCCGCGGCGACCAGCTGCGCCTGGTGGCGCATGAGCGTGTGGCCCGACGCGGTGCGCGTCGAGGTCGGCTCGGGCAGCGGCATGCAGGCCTTCGCGCCACCGGAGGCACGCTCGAACGACTCCAGCAGCGGGCCGATCAGCTCCCACCCGGCGAGCCGGTGCGGGCCGTCGTGGGTGGAGCGGTGCTTGGCGGCGCCGACGAAGTCGGGGGCCATGAACGGGTTGGCGAGCTGGCGGGCGACCACGGAGCGGGGCACGACCTGGCGCTCGACCGGGGCGACCTCGCCCTCGACGGCCTCGACGGCCGGGTCGGGCTCGGGCTCGAGGCCGGCGGCCTTCTGCATCTCCCGCTTGACCTCGAGGGCCTCCCAGGAGAGCTCGGCGCCCTCGTCGAGCAGCTCGAAGAAGGTGGGGTGCCGGGCGGCGGTCTTGGCGAGGATGGTGCCGATGCCGTCGAGCCGCTTCATCTGCTCGGAGCGGTGGCCCTCGCTGCTGGTGGTGTCCGCCTTGACCCGCGAGCGCTCCTCGCGGGCCAGCAGCGCCACGACCTGGAACTTGCTGCGGATCTCGGTCGTCACGCGGTTGCGCTGGACGGCTCCCTCGACCTCGCGCACGGCCTTCGCCAGCTGCGGGATGATCCCCTCGTTGTCGAGCTCCCGCTGACGGCGGGGACGCGACGCGGTCTGGGTAGCGCCACCACGGCGCTGGCCTCCACGGCCCACAGGCTCCTCCTCAGGCCCCGACGAGCGTCGGGGTACGGCTGCGCCGGAGTCCGGTCTCGTGCGGCGCACGCCCGTCGCGCTCCCGAGGCGCGAGCGGCTGGCCACGTCCGGCGTGGTACCGCCTGCTGGCGGCCTGCACCGGGACCGGTGGGTCGAGCCCCTGAGGCCCGCCCACGGCGATGGAACGTCCGGTCGCTGCCTGCGACCGGGGCACTGGCCGTCGGCGTACGGCGTACGCGCTCCTGCGGGAGGCGCCGCCACCGGGGCCGGTGCCCAGCACTCTACCCGCCACGGGCCCGATGGGCACACCGAACGCGCGACCGTCCAGACTGGCGGGCGTGCCCTACGTCTTCCTGCTCCTCGCCATCGTCGGCGAGGTCGTCGGCACCTCACTGCTGCGCGCGACCGACGGGTTCACCCGGCTGCTGCCCACGGCGGCCGTGGCGGCGGCGTACACGGCGTCCTTCTACTGCCTGTCGCGGGTGGTGCGCGAGCTGCCCGTCGGGATCACCTACGCGATCTGGGCCGGCCTGGGCACCGTGCTGATCGTGCTCATCGGGGTGACGTTCCTCGGCGAGCGGATCACGGTGTCGACGGCGGTCGGCGTCGCGCTGGTCATCGCCGGCGTGGTCGTGCTGAACCTCTCCGGAGCGCACTGAGCTCGCTGGGCGCACTGACGCCGACCCGCGCACGAGGCGCGGGCCGGCGTCGGATCGGCGACGGTTTCAGCGGCGGGTCAGGCGGGTGAGCACGGTGCGGACGCCGCGGCCGATGGCGGCGTCCTGGGACTGGCGCGAACCGGTGGTGGCGCCGCCGGTCGCGGGACCGCCGGTGGTGCGGCGACCGGACGTGGCGGAGCCGGTGACGTGGCGCAGGATGCTGCTGAGCATGGGGGTGACCTCCTCGGTGACGACGTGGACGCCGTCGTGGTGGACGGGCTCACCACCCTGCGTGCGAGGCGGTGCGACGCACCTCACCCGACCGGTGCACGCGGGGCCGGACCGCTCTCCGGAATTGGTTACACGGCCGAAACACGGGCGCCAGCGCCTGCAACGTCCGGAGGGCTAGCGTGCGGCGATCCCGAGAAGCACACCTCTTGACGAAAGGGCGCTCATGCCTCGTCACCTCATCGCCGGCCGTTCCGCCCGGCGTCGTCTCCTGTCCGGCGCGGCCGTATCGGTCGTCGCCGCCCTCGCCCTGGCCGGTTGCGGCTCCGACGACTCCTCCGAAGGCGGCAGCGCCGACGGGGAGGCGTCGTACGGCGAGATCTCCATGCAGTACTCCTGGATCAAGAACGAGGAGTTCGCCGGCGAGTTCTACGCCTACGAGAACGGCTACTACGACGAGGCCGGCTTCGACGCGGTGAACGGGATCTCGGGCCCCGACACCGGCGTCGCCAAGCTGCTGTCGGGCACCGTCCAGGTCGCGCTGAGCGACGCCGCCTCCGTGGGCGCCGCGATCGCCGAGCAGGACGCCCCGCTGAAGATCATCGGCGCGACCTTCCAGAAGAACCCCTTCACGATCCTGTCGCTGGCCGACGGCGCCGACATCCAGACGCCGCAGGACCTCGTCGGCAAGACGATCGGCGTGCAGGACTCCAACGCGAGCGTGTTCTCCGCGATCCTCAACGCCAACGGCATCGACCCCGCCGACGTGGACGTCGTGCCGGTCGACTTCGACCCCACGCCGCTGATGGAGGGTGACGTCGACGGCTTCATGGCCTACCTCACCAACGAGGCGATCACGGTCGAGAACGCCGGCTTCGACATCACCAACCTGCCGTACGCCGAGAACGGCGTGCCCTACGTCGCGGAGACCTACACCGTCACCGACCAGTACCTCGAGGAGAACCCCGAGCTGCTGAAGGCGCTGCTGGTCGCGGAGATCAAGGGCTGGACCGACACCTTCACCGAGCCCACCGACGACACCGTCAGCCTCATCACGAAGTACTACGACCAGGCGGCGTCGGAGAACGAGGAGGGGCTGGAGTCCGTGTTCGGCGCGCTCGACCCCGCCAAGACCGCCCAGGGTCTCGAGGCCCAGGCCGACCTGATCTCCACCGAGGACACCGAGGCCAACGGCCTGTTCACGATCACCGACGAGCTGCAGCAGCAGACGATCGACTCGCTGGCCGCGGCCGGCTGGGACCTGTCCGTGGAGGACATGTTCGACACCACCCTCATCGACGAGGTGTACGAGGAGAACCCGGACCTGGTGGACTACCTCCCCTGATGTCCGACGACTCCACGACGTACGAGCCCGGCGCCGGCACCCCCGAGGGTGCCGGCGCCGCGGCGCCCCCCGGGCACGCCGGGGGCACGGGCATCCGCATCGACGGTCTCGGCAAGACCTTCAAGTCCGGCCGCAGCACCGTCACCGCCCTCGAGGACGCCCACCTGCACACCGACCAGGGCTCGTTCCTGGCGCTGCTGGGCCCCTCGGGCTGCGGCAAGTCCACGATCCTGCGCATCCTCGCGGGTCTCGAGGAGCCATCGACCGGCCAGGCGCTGGTCGACGGGCTCACCCCGCGCGAGCTGCGCCGCGACTCCCAGCTCGGGATCGCCTTCCAGGACCACGCGCTGCTGGCCTGGCGCAGCGTCTACAAGAACATCTGCCTGCCCTTCGAGGTCGCCGGTCGCAAGGTCGACAAGGCGTACGTCGAGGAGCTGATCGAGCTGGTCGGCCTCACGGGCTTCGAGAAGGCCAAGCCGGCCCAGCTGTCGGGCGGCATGCGCCAGCGCGTCTCGATCGCCCGCGCGCTCGCGCTCAAGCCGTCGGTGCTGCTGCTCGACGAGCCGTTCGGCGCGCTCGACGACATGACCCGGCAGAACCTCAACCTGGAGCTGCTGCGGATCTGGACCGAGAAGCCCGCCACGACACTGCTGGTCACCCACGGCATCGCGGAGGCGATCTTCCTGTCCGACCAGGTCGCGGTGATGAGCCCGCGTCCGGGCCGGGTGAAGGAGATCATCGACGTCGACCTGCCCCGTCCGCGGACGCCGGAGATGCAGCGCACCGAGCAGTTCCACCAGCTCGTCGACCGGGCCTCCGAGCTGCTCTTCGGCCGCGACGGCGTCGCGAAGGACATGTGAGGTCGCCGTGGAGCGGAAGGTCCCGGGCTGGCTGGCCGGCATCATCGGCGTCGCGGTGACGCTGTTCGCCTGGTACGTCTTCAGCCTGGCCTTCGTCCCCGACGAGGGCACGGCGTACACCCCGGTGCCCTCGCCCTTCGCGGTGCTGCAGCAGCTCCTCGACGACGGGCTGTCGGCGTACTGGCCGTCGTTCTCGGTGACGATCACCGAGGCGGCGTACGGCTTCCTGTGGGGCAACCTGCTGGCGCTCGCGCTGGCCTCGGTCGTGCTGCTCGTGCCGCGCGCGGAGCCGGTGATCATGCAGGTCGCGGTCGTGAGCTACTGCCTGCCGCTGGTCGCGGTGGGCGGCATCTCGATCGTCGTGCTCGACGGGGCGACCCAGCCGGGCGACCCGTCGTCGACGGCGATCTTCCTGGCGGCGCTGGCGGTCTTCTTCACCACCGTCGTCGGCTCGCTGCTCGGCTTCAAGGCGGCTGACAAGGCCAGCCTGGACGTCGTCTCGGTCTACGGCGGCGGGCGGCTCACCCAGCTGCGCAAGGTGCGGCTCGTCGCGGCGCTGCCGAGCATCCTCAACGCCCTGCAGATCGCGGTGCCGACGTCGTTCCTCGGCGCCGTGCTGGGCGAGTACATGGGCGCGACCGACCGCAGCGTCGGCATCCTGCTGATCCGCCTCCAGGGCAACCTCGACTCCGAGCGGGTGTGGGCGGTCTTCCTGCTCACCGCGCTGGTCGCACTCCTGGGGTACGCCGCTCTCGGCCTGGTCGCCCGGTTCGTCACCCCGTGGGTCTCCGGGAGGAGCGCATGAGCACCGCCGTCACCCCGTCCCCGGCCGCGTCCGCGTCCGCTGCACCGTCCGCGGACGTCAGCGCCCGGCTTCGCCGCGAGCAGGCCACCCAGCTGCTCCGGTCGACCGGTGTCTGGGCGTTCAATTTGGCCCTCACCATCGTCATCGTGCTGGCCCTGTGGCAGGCGCTGCTGACGTTCACCGACATCAGCCCGTACGTCGCCAAGGGCCCGGTCGACGTCTGGAACTTCCTCTTCGTCACCGAGGAGGGCGCCCGCAGCACCGCCGCTGAGCACCGCGAGGCGCTGTGGGCGCTGACCCAGACGTCGCTGAAGGACTCCGCGATCGGGTTCGTCGTCGGCATGGTCGTCGCGACCGTGCTGGCGGTGCTCTTCACGCTGTCGAAGACCGTCGAGGCGGGCGTGATGCCGCTGGCGCTGCTGCTGCGCAGCATCCCGCTCGTCTCGATCGCGCCGGTCATCATCCTGCTCACCGGTCGCGGAAGCGCCGCCTCGGTCGCCACGATCGGCACCATCGTGGTGCTGTTCCCGGCGCTCGCGTCGGTGCTGTTCGGGCTCTCCCGGGCCAGCCCGCAGAGCCTCGACCTGGTGAAGGTCTACGGCGGCAGCAACCTCGCCGCCCTGCTCAAGGTCGCGATCCCCGGCGCGCTGCCGTCGCTGTTCGCCGCAGCCCGGGTCTCGGTGCCGGGCGCCGTCACCGGCGCGCTGCTCGCGGAGTGGCTCTCGACCGGCAAGGGCGTGGGCGGTCAGATCCAGAAGTTCAACGCCTCCGCGCAGTTCGACAACCTGTGGGCGTCGGTCGCGATCATCACCTTCATCACGCTCGTCCTCTACAACGTCGTCCAGCTCGTCGAGAACCTCGTGCTGGCTCGGATGGGGATGACCCAGCAGCTCTCCTGAGCCTGCGGGTCGCGCTAGCGTGCGGCCCGTGCCCGACACCCCGACCGGACCGTTCTGGGACATCGTGGCCGGGCGCTCGGCCCGGCCGCCGGCGATGGACCTCCTCGGCTTCGAGCTGCTCGAGGTCGACCTCGACGCCGGCACCATGCGGGCGGCGTACGACGGGCGGGCGGAGTTCGCGAACCTCGCCGGCCACGTCCAGGGCGGCGTGCTGTGCGCGATGCTCGACTCGGTGATGGGCTCGCTCGTCGTGGCGACGCTCGATACCGGGCAGTGGGCGCCGACGCTCGACCTGCAGGCGCAGTTCCTCTCCCCCGCGCTGCTCGGGCGCATCGAGGGTCGCTCCCGGCTGGTACGTCGTGGCGGGTCGGTCGCCTTCGTCGCCGGGGAGCTGCACGGCCCGGACGGGCGGCTGGTGGCGACCGGGACGGCCACCCAGCAGATCCGCGACCGCCGCCCGGGCAGCCAGTCGTGAAATAGATCACACCGGGAGGGTTGAACCTGGTCAGCGGTGGAGACATCTCGCTCATGACCCTCCGCTCCCTCCTCGCCACGGCGCTCACGACCGCCCTGGCCGGCACCCTCCTGGTGCTCCTCCCGTCCCCCGCCGCGCACGCCGGCGCGACGTACACCGGTGTCCTCGACGCCGCGTGGGGCCGCGCCGACCTCCGCATCAACCGCGTCGGCTGGGGGCTCACCGTCACCGGCACGATGAAGGACAAGCGCGCCGACGGCGACTGCATCTACGTCGAGGCCGTCCTCGCCGTCGACGACTACTCCGACCCCGACGACCGCACACCCAACTTCTGCGGCGGCAAGGGAAAGTCCACCTCGATCACCAGCATCTCGCTGCGCCCGGGCGGCGGCTCGCGCCTGGCCAGCGTGCGCATCCGGGTCTGCGCCGCCGACGCCGGCAAGGACAGCTGCCTGGAGAAGACCTTCTCGATCCCGCCGGAGACCGCCCGCCGCTCGGACCTGAAGAGCAAGGTCGACGCCTACCGCACCATGTCGATGAAGAAGTTCCTGCAGGCGAAGAAGAACAAGCCGGCGCCGTTCAACTGGAGCGACAACGGGTGCACCAACAGCCCCGACAAGCCGGGCGGCTTCAACTTCCTGCCCGCCTGCAAGCGGCACGACTTCGGCTACGCCAACTACGGCCACGGGTCGGTCAAGGCCGCCCCCACCGACGCGGTCCGCAAGCTCGTTGACGACCGGTTCCTCGCCGACATGCGGCGGGTGTGCAACAAGTACAGCGGCGAGTCGTACACGAAGTGCCAGGGCTACGCGACGGCGTACCACCAGGCCGTGCGCAAGGCCGGCGGCAAGGCGTTCTACGCCAACGGGTGACCCTCAGCCCTCGATCGCGTCCTCACCCAGCGTGAGGTCGACCATCAGCTCGTCCGCGAGGCGCTCCAGCGCCTCGCGGACGACGTCCACGTCGGCGTCGGCGGGCATGGACAGCCGCGCCGCCACCTCGAAGAGCGGGCTGCCCGCCATCGGCGCCTCCCGCACCTCGGTCGCGAGCTCGTCGATGCCGACCCCGTGCTCGGCCAGCGCCCGGGAGATCTCCGCGACGATGCCGGGGCGGTCGGCCCCCAGCAGGTCCAAGCGCCAGGTCGCCGCGGTCGCCGGCGGGGTGCCGGCCTGCTCGACCTGGACGTGCAGCTCCTCGACGGCCGCGAGCCGGCGGGCCAGCTCGGTGACCGCGTCGTCGGGCACCTCGACCAGCACCACGCCCGCGAACTTGCCGGCCAGCCGGGTCAGCTCGCTGCGCTGCCAGCTGCCCCCGACCTGCTCGACGGGCGTCGAGACCGCCGACACCAAGCCGGGGCGGTCGTCTCCGATGAGGGTCAGCACGAGCGAGGTCACGCACGCAGGCTACGGGGCCAGCGGCCCCACCGGCAGCGGCCCCAGGTTCTGCACCGCGGGCGGGCTCCACGTGCCCTTCAGCGCGGCCCGGCTGGGCCCGTAGAGCCGCAGGTTGAGCCGGAACTGGCCCGACGGCGTCGGCAGCCAGTTGACCGTGCGGTCGTCGGGTCGCGTCGGCGACATGATGACGACCGCGGAGCCGTCCGGGCGGGTGACGTACGGCGGGTGCGTCGGCCCGACGGCGTACCGGCCCGTGGGCGTCGGCACGAGGTAGCCGTCGGAGTCGTACATCGTCAGCGACCAGAAGTAGCGGGCCGGCGGCATGTCGTCGGCGGGCAGCACGAGGCGGTAGGTGTTGGTGCCGACGTAGGGCAGACCGGTGCTGTCGAGCACGCCCGTCGGGTAGATCGCCTCGACCCGCTTGTTGGCGCCCAGCCCGGCCGACGCGATCTGGGCGCGCAGCGTGTAGTCCTTCTGGTAGTCGCCGAGCCCCTCCGGCGGGTCGAACCAGCCGTCGTGGGTCAGCGCACCCTGGACCGCGCGCAGCTTGATGCTCTGCGGGAGGTACGCCGCCTCGCCCGCGATGCCGGCGTACAGGGCCTCGCGGGTGGCGGGGTCGAGCGCGGCGTCGTCGGGGTCGAGACCCGGCCCGATGCCGTACGGCGCGAGCTCGGCGAGGATCGCGCGGTCGCGGAAGGGCGGCGGGTTCGTGACGAGGGCCCGGTTGAGCCGGCGGACGAACGTCTCGCCGTCCGAGGGCGTGGGGTACGACGCGGGCTTGCCGGGGCGGCAGCCGTCGCGGAAGGTGCGGGCCCTGCCGCTGGGCCGGGTCAGGGTGTACTGCGTCATCTTGCGGTAGGCGCGGCGCTGGTCGCGCGTGCTCGAGGCCAGGGTGCGGCCGATGACCCAGACCCGGCGGTACTTCGAGGTGACCACGCGGTCGTAGTCGCGCGGGCGCGCCTTCCCCTTGCTCTGCCGCCACCGGACGAGCACGGACCCGGCCTTCGGACCGTCCTCGCGGGACCCCGGGATCGCGATGTTGTCGGTGAACGGGTCGAGCATGGCGAAGCTGAAGTACCGCTTGCCCATGTTCGGCCAGCTGAGCACCAGCGGCCCGCGCCGCAGGTCGAGGTGCGCGATCGAGTAGAGGGTGTCGGTGTTCGGCGCGACGACCGTGCGGTCGCTGGCGTCCGTCGGTAGTGGCCGGTGGGAGAAGGCGTTGACCGGCGCGTTGCCCAGAGTGTCGGGGCAGCGCACGCTCGTCATCTCGCGGCGTACGCGCAGGAACTCCATGAGCGGGAACCCGTAGTCGTACGCCCGCCGGCCGACGTCGCCGGCGAGCGCCGGGTTCGGGGGCGCCGACGCGACCACGCCGTCGGTCGGGCTCGGCGCAGCCGTGGCGACCGGAACGGTCGTGCACAGCCCGCCCACCAGGGCGAGGGCGAGCAGGGCCGGGACGAGCAGGAAGCGCAGGCGCATGGGTCTCGGGGACTCCTGGGAGCAGACGGTACGAGTGTTCACCGGACTGGTGACCCTAACGACGCCGTGTGCCGGGCGTCACTCGCACTGCCCAGATTTCACCTGGACCCACCCGAGGGGTCGTCGGCGCGCACCACGACTCCGGCCCGCCATCCGCCTAGGCTTCGACCGTGCCCAGCAACACCCGCACCGCCCGGTACGCGCGGCGCCGCAAGCGGCGCATGGCGAAGGTCGAGCACGACCTCACCGACACCCAGTGGGCCGACCTCCGAGCAGCCTGGGCAGGGTGCGCCTACTGCGGCGCCACCGACCGGCCGCTCCAGAAGGACTGCATGCTGCCGATCAGCCGCGGCGGCCGCTACACGCTGGCCAACGTGGTGCCCGCGTGCGGGTCCTGCAACGCCAGCAAGGGCAACCTCGAGCTGACGTCGTGGATGCGCCGCAAGCGGATGGACGAGCGGGCGTTCTGGGAGCGGCACGTGGGGATCGCGGCGCCGGGCGCGGAACGGTCGCACCCCTGGACATCGGGCTAGTCCGATCGCCGACCCAGACCCTCGATCTTCGCGCACCGTTCGGAGAGCTCGCGGATGCTCTGCCAGACGACTGCTCGGGGCACGTCGATCTTGAGTGCCCGGAGGTAGTCGTCGAGGCGTTGCGGGCGACCTTGGAGGTAGGTGACTGCCTTGCTGAGGCTCTCACCGACCGTCGTGCCGTAGGCATCGACTGCCTTGCGTGCGCCGGACCTCAGGGCGGTGATGTCGGGCTTCATCATGGCCAGGTCGATCAGGTCGCGGCTGAACGTCGACGTGTCTGCCCAACGGTCGTCGTTGGCGAGCAGCTTGGTGGCGACCTGGTCAGTTCGCGTCAGGATCCGCAACCCACAGATCTCATCGTCCGGGGAGGGAGTGTCGAGGTTGATGCGGCCTTCATGGATGATCTCGAACTTGATCGCATCCCCCGCAACGAGCACCGAGCTCCTGATCCCGTAACCGTCGACAGAGGGTGCTCGACCCACGTCCAGCTCGCGCGTAGCCAGGGCGTCGAGCCCGTGGTCCCTGACGAGCTGTCGCAGAGCTCGGTAGGACTGCAGGTCGGAGACCAGGAGGTCGATGTCGACCGACTCACGGAACTCCCCGTTGGCGAGGACGATCGCGGTGCCGCCACCGAACCAGCAGTTGTGCTCGGCCAGGAGCGGGGCGTCGAGCATCGACAGCAGCTCGGCCACCCGTTGGTGGTGCAACCGTCTAAACAAGCAGCCTCCCGTTGCTGTAGGTGTCAGCCAGGTGCTGGATGAACGCCTTCTCGTGGTCGGTCAGCCTCTCCTGGTCTAGGTGTCGCCAACCGCGTTCGTAGAGGTTGAGGGCCTCGGTCTCGGTGATGGTGGTGCCGGCGTCGGTCTGCCAGGCCAGCGTGCGCAGGCCGGGGTAGTCGCCGACCGTGATCATCGCCGGCTCTGCCGCGGGAGCGTCGAGGATCGGGACGACGAGGTGAAGTCCGAGGGCGGCGGCCACGTTGACGTAGGCGCCGATCGTGACCGACGGGTTGCCGGCCTCGATCCGGTGCAGGGTGACACGCGAGACGCCGGCAGCTTCGGCGCAGGCGACGGCCGTGACGCCCAGGGCCTTTCGGCGTTCGCGCAGCCGGGCGCCCAGGCGTTCGAGGTCCGCCTGCTGCTCGGGACTCGTGTGCGGGCTAGGGGACGGCATGTTTCTCATTATAGTCATTTGGTCGTTCAAGGCAATCATGAGAAACGATTTTTGGCGGTCCGGGTCGCGCAGGGTCGCCTGCGCGAAGCCAAGCCGTGCCTCCCGTCCATCCAAGAGACTCTCTAGGCTCGAGCTCGCTGCCCCAGAGGATCGGGTACCCGCCGGCTCCGATGTGGTCGAGGAGCGCCGGAACGCTCACGGGCGTATCTCGCCCTGCCAGCACCGGCCGGTCCGCAGGTCAGGGGCCATCCGAGACACGTTCCGAGAACAGGCCGCCCCGTGCCAGCGTCACGTACACGTTGGATCGCACCTAGACGTTGAAGCGGAACTCCACGACGTCCCCGTCGGCCATCACGTAGTCCTTGCCCTCCATGCGGACCTTGCCCGCCTCCTTGGCCTTGCCCATGGAGCCGGCCTCGACGAGGTCGGTGAAGGAGACGATCTCGGCCTTGATGAAGCCCTTCTGGAAGTCGGTGTGGATGACGCCGGCGGCCTCGGGGGCCGTCGACCCCTTCTTGATCGTCCAGGCGCGCGACTCCTTGGGCCCGGCGGTCAGGTAGGTCTGCAGACCGAGGGTGTCGAAGCCGACGCGGGCGAGGACGTCGAGGCCGGGCTCGGTGACGCCCATCTCGGCGAGCATCTCGCGGGCCTCGTCGTCGTCGCCGAGCTCGACGAGCTCGGCCTCGAACTTCGCGTCGAGGAAGATCGCCTCGCTCGGGGCGACCAGGTCGCGCATCTGCTGCTTGAGGTCGTCGTCGCCCAGCTCGTCGCCGTCGCAGTTGAAGACGTAGATGAACGGCTTGGTCGTCAGCAGCGACAGCTCGCGCAGCAGCGCGACGTCGACGTCGGTGTCGATGACCGGCGTACCGGCCTCGAGGTGGCCCAGCGCCTCCTTGGCGGCGGCGACGACCGGGGCGAGCTCCTTCTTGCCCTTCGCCTCCTTCTCCAGCCTCGGGATCGCCTTCTCGACCGTCTGCAGGTCGGCCAGGATCAGCTCGGTCTGGATGGTGGAGATGTCGTTGCCGGGGTTGACCTCGCCGTCGACGTGGGTCACGTCCTCGTCGCGGAAGACCCGGGTGACCTGGCAGATCGCCGCCGACTCGCGGATGTGCGAGAGGAACTTGTTGCCCAGGCCCTCACCCTCGGAGGCGCCGCGGACGATGCCGGCGATGTCGACGAACTCCACGGTCGCCGGGAGCACCTTCTCGCTGCCGAACAGTTCGGCCAGCACGGGCAGCCGGTCGTCGGGGACGCCGACGACGCCGACGTTCGGCTCGATCGTCGCGAACGGGTAGTTCGCCGCGAGCACGTCGTTCTTGGTCAGGGCGTTGAAGAGGGTCGACTTGCCCGCGTTTGGGAGGCCGACGATGCCGATGGTGAGAGCCACGGGCGGGCAGTCTACGGCTGTCCGGTGGGCGGATCCCCGATGCGGTGCTCCTGGGCCCCGTCGGTCAGAATGGCGCCCCATGCGACGCCTCCTCAGCCGTGACCCCGTGGCCGTCGCGCTCGGTGTCGCCCTGCTGGTGATGCTCGGCGTCACGGCGGCCGGCGCGCGCCCCGCCAACCACGCCCCGGGCGAGGGTTCCGCCTCGCTCAGCGGCGCCGTCCCGAGCAGTACGGCGAGCGCCACGGCCGCCGCCCAGGACGGCGACGACGGCGCCAGCGAGGAGCCCGGGCAGGCCGACGCCACCGACGACGGCACCGGCGTCGACCAGCCGCTCGCCCAGGGCGTCGACGTACCGGCAGCGACCGAGTGGACCGACCCGTCGCAGGAGCTGCCCGGCATCGCCGAGCAGCCCAACATCATCCTCATCACCACCGACGACATGACGGTCAGCGACCTGGCCTACATGCCGAAGCTGAAGAAGGTGCTCACCGAGCAGGGCGTCGACTTCACCCGGATGCTCTCCCCGCACCCGCTGTGCTGCCCCGCGCGCGGCGCGATCCTCACCGGCCAGTACGCGCAGAACAACGGGGTCAAGTCCAACCAGGACCCCTTCAACTACGCCGCGCTCCAGAAGGAGACCGCGCTGCCGGTGTGGCTGCACGAGGCGGGCTACCGCACGGCGTTCACCGGCAAGTACCTCAACGGCTTCGGCACCAAGGGCCCCCGCCAGCCGGGCTGGGACTACTGGGACCCGTCGATGATCAACCCGTACTCCTACATCGGGTACGAGATGTACAACGACGGCGACCGCCAGTGGTACAAGAAGCTCAACAACGTCGACTACATCAACATGCGGGTCCGCAAGCTGGTCGACGAGTGGGCGCCCAGCGATCAGCCGTTCTTCATCTGGGCCTCCCACGTCGCGCCGCACGGCCGCCTCGACAAGGTCAAGGACATCCCGTCGACCGCCAAGGCGCTGCCGCCCAACCGGTTCGCGAACGACTTCGCCAACGAGCAGTCGCCCAGCCTGTCCGACCCGGGCTACCTCGACACCGGCGCCGGCAAGAACTCCCTCGTGCAGCGCAAGAAGCAGCCCACACGCGAGAAGGTCAACGTCGTCTTCCGCTCCCGGATCCGCACGCTGCAGGCCGTCGACCAGGGCGTCTCGCAGCTCGTCGGCCAGCTGCGCCGCCTCGGCGAGCTCGACAACACCTACCTGATGTTCACCAGCGACAACGGGTTCCTCGTCGGCGAGCACCACCTCATCACCAAGAACGTCCCCTACCGCCAGTCGATCCGGGTACCGCTGATCATGCGCGGCCCCGGCCTGCCCGCCGGCGAGACCCGCGCCCAGCGCGCGCTGATGATCGACCTCGCGCCGACCATCGCCGACCTCGCCGACGCCGAGCCGCTGGTCACCGTCGACGGCGTCAGCCTGCTGCCGACCGCCGTGGCCGACGCGCCGCTGCGCGAGACCGTCCTCATCCAGGCCGGCCCGCAGACCGAGGAGGACCTCCCCTACGGCTGGTGGTGGCGCGGCGTGACGACCGGCCGCTACACCTACGCCCGCTTCTTCGCCGACGGGCTCGAGGAGCTCTACGACCGCAAGAACGACCCGTACGAGCTCGACAACGTCTCCGACGACCCGCGGTACGCCGACGTGCTCGCCGAGCTGCGGCGGCGTACGGAGTCGCTGGTGACCTGCTCGGGCCCCACCGAGTGCAGCCAGGAGTTCGGGTCGATGCCCGCCCCCGCGTCGGGGTGAGCACCGGGCACTAGGTTGGCCGTCGTGCGGATCGCCACCTGGAACGTCAACTCCCTGCGCTCGCGCATCGACCGCGTCGAGGCGTTCCTCGAGCGTCACGACGTCGACGTGCTGGCCGTCCAGGAGACCAAGGCGCGCGAGGACCAGCTGCCCCTGATGGGCCTGCAGTCCGCCGGGTACGACGTCGCGGCCGTCGGCCACGACCAGTGGAACGGCGTCGCCGTCATCAGTCGCGTCGGGCTCGACGACGTCACCGTCGGGTTCCCCGACCAGCCCGCCTGGTCCGACAAGGTCGAGGCGCGCGCGCTCGGCGCGACGTGCGGCGGCGTACGCGTGTGGTCGCTGTACGTCCCCAACGGCCGCAAGGTCGACGACCCGCACTACCACTACAAGCTCGACTGGCTGGCACGCCTGCACGACGCCGCGCAGGGCTGGCGCGACGTCCCGACCGCCCTGGTCGGCGACTGGAACATCGCCCCCCAGGACGACGACGTCTACGACATCGCCGCCTTCGCGAAGGACACCCACGTGACGCCGCCCGAGCGGGCCGCCTTCTCGGCGTTCCTCGACGACGGGTGGACCGACGTGGTCCGCCCGCACGCGCCGACGCCGGGCAACTACACCTACTGGGACTACTACCGGCAGCGCTTCGAGCGCGACCGTGGGATGCGCATCGACTTCGTGCTCGGCTCCCCGTCGCTGGCGGCCGGTGTCACCGGGGCGTTCGTCGACCGCGACGAGCGGGCCGGCAAGGGCGCCTCCGACCACGCACCCGTCGTCGTCGACCTGGAGCTCTGAGGTGGACCTCGACGGCGTCGCGGCGCCCGCCACCGGGGCGCGCTCGACCACCGAGGTCCTCGTCGAGGCCGCGACCGCCGTGCCCTGGCCCGTCGACGGGCTCGAGGAGCACCTCGTCGCCTGGGCCGCGCAGGCGGTGCCGGGTCGGGTGTCGGTGACCGAGGAGCCGGTGCTGCGGCCCGCCTGCAGCCTGCTGTTCGCGCCGGCGCGCTACCTCACCGTCGTACGCGACCCCGGCGAACCGGAGATCAGCCCGGCCGAACGGCGTCTGCTCGTCGCTGTCGCGACCATGGCGACCGCGTCCCTGGACGCCGCGCGCAACCAGGACCGGCTCGAGCACCGCGCCGTCACCGACGACCTCACCGGCCTGACCCAGGTCGCGTGGTTCCACGAGCTCTTCGACGGCCTGCTGACCGCGGACGGCGGCGACCGGCTGGCCGTGCTCTTCTGCGACCTCGACCGGTTCAAGCAGCTCAACGAGCAGATCGGCCATCTCGACGCCGACGAGGTGCTGCGCGAGATCGGCCGCCGGCTGCGCGACGGGGCGCTGCCCGACTCCGCCGTCGTCGGACGCGTGGGCGGCGACGAGTTCGCCGCCGTGGTGAGCGGCGTCGACCACGCCGACGCGCTCGCCCGACTGGTCCGGGGTCTGCGGTCGGCCCTGTCCGCACCGGTCACGGTCGGCGACCGGCTGGTGTCGGTCGACGTCAGCGTCGGGGGCGCGCTGAGCGCCGTCCACGGTCGAGACGCCGACACCCTGCTGCGGGCGGCCGAGCGCGCCATGCGCCGGGCCAAGCGCACCGGCCCCGCCCCCCGCCCGCCCCGCTGGTACGACGACCGCGCGGCCGTCCAGGCGATGCTCGACGAGGGCCGCGTGGAGGTCGCCTACCAGCCGGTCGTCGACCTGCACTCGGGGCGCTTCACCGGCTGCGAGGCGCTCGTGCGGCCGCACCACGGCCAGGAGGGCCCCCTCTCGCCCGTGCAGCTCGTGGAGACCGCGGCGCGGCTCGGGATGCTCGACGAGGTCACCGAGGCCGTGCTCGGCCCGGCCCTCGACACCGTGACCGGCGCGGCGGCGGCCGCCGGTCGCGGACTGGTGCTGAGCGTCAACGTGGAGTTTGAGCAGCTGCGCCCGGGCTCGGCGCTGCTGGAGTCGGTGGTCGAGCGGGTCGCCGGACGCCGCGACGTGTCGCTGGTGCTCGAGGTCACCGAGCGCCAGGACGCCCGCTGGAGCCCCGAGATCCGTGGTGCGGCCGACCGCCTGGCCGAGGCCGGCGTCGGGCTGGCCGTCGACGACCTGGGCGCCGGCTTCTCCGGGCTCCCCATGCTGACGACCTGGCCGTGGGAGTGGGTCAAGCTCGACCGCGGGCTCGTCGCGGGCGCGAGCGACGAGCGCGGGCGGGTCCTGCTTCGCCACGTCGCCGCCATGCTGGCCGAGCTCGGGCTGACCCCGGTCGCCGAGGGCGTCGAGACGCACGACGAGCTCGCCCTCGTGCGCGAGGCCGGCCTGCGGCTGGCCCAGGGCCGGCTGCTCGCGCCGCCGCTGGAGGCCGACGCGATGCTCGCGCTGGCGCGGGCGGACGCGTGGCTGCTCCCCGGTCCGGAGGAGCCCCCCGCGCGCTGAGCGGCCCGCAGCGATCAGGGTTGTCGGTGGTCGACGCCATGCTCGTCCCATGCAGATCCCGACCCTGCTCGTGCTCCTCCTGGTCGCCGTCGCCTGCCTGCTCGCCGGGCTGGCCGCGGGCGTCCTCCTCGGGCTGCGCGCGGCGCGCGCCGGCCGCGACGGGTCGTCGTACGACGGTGCGGCGACGCAGGTGACCGCAGCCCTGGAGCGGCGGGCCGCCGACGAGGCCGTCGTGCGCGAGAGCCTCGAGCGGCTGCACGACCAGATGCGCGACCTGGAGCACGCCCGGGCGTCCTGGCAGGGCCAGCTGCACGAGCAGGTGTCCGACATGCGACGCAGCACCGACTCGCTGCGGCGCGAGACGCTCGCGCTGTCGACCGCGCTGCGCAAGCCGCAGGTCCGCGGTCGCTGGGGTGAGCTGCACCTGCGCCGGGCCGTCGAGCTCGCGGGCCTGGTGGACCGGTGCGACTTCAGCGAGCAGGTCCGCCTCGACGACGGCGCGCTGCGACCCGACCTGGTGGTCCACCTCGCCGGCGGACGGTCCGTGGTGGTCGACGCCAAGGTGCCGTTGGACGCCCACCTCGACGCCCTGGCGACCGACGACGAGCAGGAGCGCGCCGCGCACCTGCAGCGGCACGCCCGCCAGCTGCGCACCCACGTCGACCGGCTCGGCTCGAAGTCCTACTGGGCCGCTCTCGACGCGACGCCGGAGTTCGTGGTGCTGTTCGTGCCCGCGGAGGCCTGCTTGTCGGCCGCGCTCGACGCGGCGCCCGACCTGCTCGAGCACGCCGCGTCCCGCCAGGTCGTGCTCGCCTCCCCCACCACGCTGATCGCCCTGCTGCGCACGGTCGCCCACGGGTGGACCCAGGCCGCGCTGTCGGAGGAGGCCGCCCGCATCCACCGCCTCGGCCGCGAGCTGCACGGACGACTCGTCCGCTTCGGCACCCACCTCGACAAGGTCGGTCGCGGGCTCAACGCCGCCGTCACCGGCTACAACGCCGCAGTCGGCTCCTACGAGTCCCGGGTGCTGGTGCAGGCCCGCCGCTTCGGCGAGGTCGGGCTGACCGAGGAGGAGCTGGAGCGGCCGCGTGCCGTCACGCTGCGCGCCGTCTCGGCCGGCACCGACGACGAGGAGCCCGAGGCCGACCGCTCCTCGGGCTGACCGGCACGCCGGGCAAGGTCCCCAGCGTACGGGCCGGATCGCCCTACGGTGGCTGCGTGACCCGCACGCTGTGGGAGGAAGGTCACGAGCCCGGCCGCGAGATGGTCGCGCTCGGGGCGGCGCTCGCCCTCACGCTGACGGCGCTCGACGTCGTCTGGCACGGCGACATCGGCTGGGTCTTCGACGTCGGCTTCGTCCTGCTGTGCCTGGTGCTCGCCCTGGCCGTGCGGCCCGCCGACTTCTTCACCGTCGGCGTCCTGCCGCCGCAGCTGATGCTCGGCACGTTCGTCGTGGTCGCCACGGTGCAGCCCGGGGTGCTCGCACGACCGGAGGACGGTCTCGTCCAGGCCGTCGTCTCCGGGCTGTCGCACCACAGCGTGGCGCTCGTCGTCGGCTACGGACTGTGCCTGGCAGTGCTGCACACCCGCAGCCGCGTCGTCGCCGAGCGTGCGCTGCGCGAACGTCGGGTCCGGCGCGGGCTCAGCCCACGTCGAAACGGTCCGGGTCGCCGGCTCCCCGCCTGACGACCTCGGGCACCCCGGTCGAGAAGTCCACGACCGTCGTGGGCTCCGGCAGCGTCTCGCCGCACTCGACGACCACGTCGACCTGGTGGTCGAGCTCCTCCTTGATCTCCCAGCCCATGGTGCGGGCCTCGGTCTCGCCCGGGAGGATCAGGGTGCTGCTGAGCAGCGGTTCGCCGAGCTCCTCGAGCAGCGCCTGCACGAACCGGTGCTCGGGGATGCGGACCCCGACCGTGCGCTTCTTCGGGTGCTGCAGCCGCTTGGGCACCTCGGGCATCGCCTCGAGGATGAAGGTGTACGGGCCCGGCGTGACCGCTCGGATGGAGCGGAACGCCGCGTTGTCGACGTGCACCAGCTGGCCAAGCTGGGAGAAGTCCCGGCAGACCAGGGTGAAGTGGTGGCGCTCGTCGAGGCCGCGGATCCTGAGGATGCGGTCGCGACCGTCGCGGTTGCCGACCGTGCAGCCGAGGGCGTAGCCGGAGTCGGTCGGGTAGGCGACGAGCGCGTCGTCGCGCAGCGCGTCGACGATCTGTCCGACGAGTCGCGGTTGCGGGTCCTCCGGGTGGACGTCCAGGAAGCGGGCCATGCCCCGATCATCGCTCACGCCCTGCGCCGGCGCACCGCCCCACCGGCAGCGCGGCGTACGTCGTGGCGGGCCTCACGACCGCGGTGACCCGGGCCCCACAGTCGGTGCACACCCCGGCCACGTCTCGGAGACAACACCCGTCACGACCCTCTCGCGTGTTGCCCAGCCCGAGCCGCTTCGTGAGAATCCATCCCGCGGACCTCCCCGCGCGCGCCGGCTCCCCGGCACTCCGGGGCACCGCCCGGCAGCCCGCCGGACTCGACCACGAACGAGGCAGGACGTGACACGCAAGCACATGGGGACCCCGACCACGCGAGCTCGCACGGCCGGAGCCGTGACCGCGCTGACGATCGGACTCCTGGCGAGCCTCCTGGCCCTCGGACCCACTGCTCCCGCGAGCGCGGACGAGGCCGCGGTCGAGGCGACCGCCTCGCTGGCATCGACCTCCTCGACCACCGTCTCCGTGCCGGTGGCCGACGGCATCACGCCCACCGCCCTGCGCGGCCGCGTCGTCGCCAGCGACCTGCTCGGCGGTCCGCTGCGCTTCTCGGTCGGCGGGCGCACCCTCAAGACCGTCGCGGCCGAGACCGGACCGGTCTTCCTGCCGGTGCGGGCCTCCGACGTCGGTGACGACGGCGCGATCGACCTGACGATGACCTACCGCCCGACCGAACGGTGCCCGGGTGGCAGCGGTCCGGCCGACGTCGCCCTGACCAACCTCACGCTCGTCTACACCGGCGACGAGACCGCCCCACGCACCGTGGGCACCTTCTTCCCCGACTCCTCCCCGCGCATCGACGTCTCGGTGCCCGCCGACGCCTCCGACGACCTCCTGGCCGCGGCGCTCACTGCGGTGGCGTCGCTGACCGCCCGGTACGGCGACGCCACTGTCGTCCAGCTCAGCGTCGCCTCGCGGCAGCTGCCCCGCGTCGGCCCCGGGCAGCGCCTGATACGCCTGGAGCCGGGCACCGGCGACACCTCGACCGACGTCGCTGTCCGCTTCGGCCTGCCGACGCTGACCCTGACCGGAAACGGCGACGGGCTGCGCACGGCCGCCCAGGCGCTCGGCTCCGACGCGCTCACCCTCGCCTCGGGCCCGTCCAGCACCGGCCTGTCGGAGACCCTCGAGCGGCGTACGGAGGACCTCGAGGTGTCTTTCGCCGACCTGGGCCTCCAGCGCCTCACGCTCGTCGGCCCCGCCGAGGCCACCGCGACCGTCGGCGTCGCGCAGGACGTCTTCGGCGGCCCGGTCGACGGCCTGACCGTCCACGCCGAGGGCACCTACACCGCCGTCCCGGACACCACCGACGTCCAGCTGAGCACGTACGTCAACGGCTACCTCGTCGACTCCCAGCTGCTCGACCCGCAGGCTGACGGCAACACCGTCACGATCGACGCCGACGTCCCCGCCGACGTCATCACCAGCGACAACGGCATCGAGTTCCGGCTCAGCTCCACCGCCGACGTCGGTGCCTGCGAGGCCGACGACGACGGCAGCGTGCCGGTCGAGGTCCACCTCGACGGCGGCGCCTCCACCGTGACCGCCACCCGCGGCGACGGCGGCCAGGACCTCTCGGCGTACCCGCAGGTGCTGGGCGGCGTGCTGCCGGTCGCCCTGCGGCCCACCGGCGAGGACCGGGTCGACGCCGCCATCGACGCCGCCTACCTGGTGCACTCGCTCCAGGCGGCCGCGGTCGCACCGCTCGACGTCACCCTCGTCGACGCCGACTCCCTCGTGCAGGGGAGCAGCAACGGCCTGCTGGTCGGCGCCACGCCGGAGGACGCCGACACCGTCGGCGCGCCGCTGCGCCTGGACTCCATGCGCCTGCTCGACTACGCCGAGGCGGAGTTCGGCGTCGGCAGCAACCAGCCCTTCGCGGCGCTGGAGTCGGTCGTCGACGGCGACCGCCACCTGCTGCTGCTCGGCACCTGGACCGCCGACGGCTCGGCCGCCCCCGCCCTGCCGCGGGCGCTCGCGACCCAGGCGGCGACCGACGGCTGGGGCACCCTCGCCGACGACCTGCTCGTCGTCTCGCCCGGCACCGACCCGTTCTCCCTGAGCTCGGCCGAGGTCGTGCCGCAGGAGGAGGTCGTCGAGGAGCGCACCGGCTTCGTGTGGTGGCTGGGCGCCGGCATCGCCGTCCTGCTGCTCCTGCTGCTGTGGCAGGTCGCCCGGACCGCCCGCCGCGACCACCAGGTCAAGCGTCTCGTCGACGCGCAGGAGCGCGCGGACTCCGACGCCCGCGGCTCGGTGACGCTCGCCGGCGAGGAGGACCCGGGTCACGATGACGACGGCCACCCGCGCGCCTGAGCGCACCGGCACGACCACGCGGACGGCACCCCCGTCCGCCTGGCGTCGTCTGCGCACGGCGTTCGCGACCGTGCCGACCGGGCGACAGGTGCCCGGCACGCCGGCCGCCTTCGTCCTCGGCCTGACCGTCGGCGCCGCGGCGTCGGCGTACACCGTCCACGCGGGCACGACGATGGACTACGGCGACGCGATGGCGCACCTGACCATCGCCCGCCGGGTCACCGACTCGATGGACCCCGGCCTCAGCCAGCTGGGCACGGTGTGGCTGCCGCTCCCCCACCTCCTCCTGCTGCCGCTGGTGCAGAGCCTCTTCCTCTTCCGCACGGGCCTGGCTGCCTGCATCCTCGGCGCGCTGTGCCTGGGCGCGTCGAGCGCCGCGCTCTACCGGATCACCGCCCGGATCGGCCTCCCGCCGGCCGGCCGGCTGGTCGCGCTGGCCGTGCTGCTCGCCAACCCGAGCCTGCTCTACGCCAGCACCACCGCGCTCACCGAGCCCGTGCTGGTGGCCGCGCTGCTGCTGACCATCGCCGGCCTCGCCGGCTGGGCGTTCAACCGCCGCCGCCTCTCCGGGGGCGAGCTGGCCGTGTTCGCCGGCGTCCCCGCCGCGGCGGGCGTGCTCACCCGCTACGAGGCCTGGGCGCTGGTGATCAGCGGCGCGATCTTCGTGGTGATCGTCGTGCTCCGGCGCGGTGACGGCGTACGCCGCGCGCTCGCGCTCGCCGCGTCGTTCGCGTTCCCACCGCTGGCCGCCATCGGGTGGTGGGTCGCCTACAACACCGCGACCTACGGCAACCCGACGGAGTTCCTCACCGGGCAGTACTCCGCCGCGGCCTTTACCGAGCTCTACATCGAGAAGGGCCAGCTCACCACCAAGGGCAACGTCGGGCTCTCCGCCGAGGTCCTGGGCTGGGCGATGCTGGAGACCGTCGGTCTGGTCGTGCTCGTCGGCGCGGCGATCGGTCTGCTGCTGATGACCGCGCGCCAGGGCCTCGACAACCGGGCGCTCGTGGTCTGGCTGGCCGGCACGTCGACGGCGTTCCTGCTGGTCAGCCTGGTCGGCGGGCAGCACATCATGGTCAACGAGATGTCGCTGCCGCCCGGCGCCTACAACAACCGCTACGCCCTCTCCGCCGTGCCGTGGGCCGCGCTGCTGTGCGGCTACGCCGTGTCGTACGTCGTGCCGCGCCGGGCCTGGAAGGTCGGGCGACCCCTCGCGGTGGCCGTCGCCGCGGTCGCCCTGACCGCGCAGAACGTCTGGTGGGTCGGCGACCCCGACACTCGGATGACGGTCATCGAGGAGGCCATCGACGGCAAGGTGTCGCTCGCCGACACGGTCGCCGCGGCCACCTGGCTGCACGAGCACTACGACGGCGGCGGCATCCTGATGGACGAGAACTCCGACAAGATGGCCGTCGCACCGCGCATCGGCGTACCGCTCCGCGAGCTCTACTACCGGGCCTCGGGCGACGTCTTCGAGGACGCCGTCGCCGCACCCGAGGACTACGCCCGCTGGGTGCTCATGCACCGCGAGCAGGTCAGCACCGGCGGCACCCGGTCGTCGACCGACCAGGTCACCGCGGCGCTGGCCGACGACCCGATGTTCCACGTGCGCTACCGGATGGTCTTCTCCTCCGGAGACATCGGCGTCTACCGACGGGTCACCGACCCGACCGATCCGCCGTTCGACGGTGGCGACATCCGCGCGGACACCGCCGGAGCCGTCGACGCTGCCGGGAGCGCCTCGTGAGCCAGCCCGCGCCGATCGGACAGGCGCTGCTCGACGCCGGCCTGGTCACGCCCGAGCAGCTCGACGCCGCGCTCGAGCGCCAGCGCACCGAGGGCGGCCACCTCGGCCAGCAGCTCGTGCTCGGCGGCGCCGTCAGCCGGCGCGAGCTGTACGGCGCGCTCGCCGAGCAGTGGAGCGCCCCGCTGGTCGACCTGGTGGCCGACCCGCCCGACGACGGCCTCGTACGCCGGGTGCCGTACGACGCCGCGCTGCGCGAGGGCTGGGTGCCCTGGCGCCCCGACCCGGACCGCCCCGAGCGGGTGCTGGTCGCGACGACCGAGGCGCCGACCGACGCGCTGCGCGCCCAGGTGGCGGCCCACCTCGGCACCCGCGACGTCGCCTTCCGCACGACCACGCCCTGGGACCTGTGGAAGGCCGTCGAGGCCAGCCACCGCGCCGACCTCCTCTTCGAGTCCCAGGAGCGGCTGCACTCCGAGCAGCCGGCGGCGTCGGCCGCGGACGGGCTGACGCAGTGGCAGCGCTGGGCGCCGCTGGGCGTGCTGCTCGTCGTCGTCGGCCTCCTGGTGGCCAACCCGGCCGAGACCTTCGTGGTGATGCTGGCGCTGGCCAACGTCGTCTTCTTCGCCGCCGTGCTGTTCAAGACGACCGCGGCGCTGCTGGTGCCGTTCCGCCACCGGCGCCGGGTCGACGCGCAGTGGCGCGAGACCCGCGAGCGCGCGCGTCGCGGCCTGCCGCCGCGCTGGGCCGTCGACCGGCCCGACCACGAGCTGCCCGTGTACACGGTGCTGGTGCCGGTCTTCCGTGAGGCCAACGTCGTGCAGAAGGTCGTGGAGAACATCGGGTCGCTCGACTACCCGAAGTCCAAGCTCGACGTGATGCTGCTGATGGAGGCCGACGACGAGGAGACCATTGCCGTCGCCCGCGCGATGCGCCCGCCGGAGTACGTCCGCCTCGTCGTCGTGCCGCCGGGCAAGCCGCAGACCAAGCCGCGCGCGTGCAACTACGGTCTCACCCTGGCCCGCGGCGAGTTCGTGGTGATCTACGACGCCGAGGACCGCCCGGACCCCGACCAGCTCCGGCAGGCCGTGGCGGCGTTCGACCGCGACGAGCTGATGCGCCGCGAGGGCCTCTCCCACGAGGACCCGCTGGCTGTCGTCCAGGCCTCGCTCTACTACTACAACGCCGACTACAACGTGCTCACGCGGATGTTCGCGATCGAGTACGCCCACTGGTTCGAGGCGATGCTGCCGGGCATGGACGAGGCCGGGCTGCCGATGCCGCTCGGCGGCACGTCCAACCACTTCCGCGCCGACGTGCTGCGCGCGATGGGCGCCTGGGACCCCTTCAACGTCACCGAGGACGCCGACGCCGGCCTGCGCGCCGCCGTCGAGGGCTACCGGGTCGACGTCCTGCCGTCGGGCACCGGCGAGGAGGCCTGCGCGGAGACCTTCGCCTGGATCCGCCAGCGCACCCGCTGGATCAAGGGCTACCTGGTCACCGCGGCGGTCAACACCCGGCACCCCATCCGCTTCTCGCGCCGGGTCGGCGTCCGCGGCGTCATCGGCATGGTCGGGCTCATCATGGCGACGCCGGTGGCGTTCCTGGCCTACCCCCTCGCGCTCGGCTTCACCGCGACGACGTACGTCGGCGTGCAGTGGATCGGCCTCGACCTGCCCGAGTGGGTGGTCGGCGCGAGCGTCACGACGTTCCTCTTCGGCAACGCGATGATGATCGTGTCGGCCGCGCTGGCGGCCTCGTGGCGCTACAGCTGGCGCATCGGCGGATTCGCGCTGCTGAGCCCGCTCTACTGGCTGCTGCACAGCATCGCGGCGTGGCGGGCGCTCTACCAGACCGTCAAGGACCCGCACCGGTGGGAGAAGACGCCGCACGGGCTGACCGAGGACTACGAGAGCGAGCACGACCAGCACGCGCACCTCGTGTCGGGGTGATGTCCTCGATTTTACTTCCACTAGTCATCTTCTCTGGGAAATTCAAGTGCGACGCGCGGCCGGTCCCTAGGCTCGCGGCCGTCACTTGGACTCACCAGCACCCTGGGCACCGAAGCCCGGCCGCGCCGGTGACCGCATCCTGGGGGGATGGCCTTGCGCACCAAGCGCGCTGCTGCCTGCCGTGCCGACGCACGGCCCGTGTACCGACGACCTGCCTGCCGACGAGGCGTCGCAGCACTGCTCGCGACCGGTCTCGGGCTGGCCGCGCTCGTCGGGCCCGGTGCGGGCTCCTCGGCCGCCGACGAGATCCCGGTGCCGCAGTCGCTGAGCACCGGCGGCACCCTCAGCAACACCATCCGGATCCCGGTACCGGCCGGCACCACGGCCCGGAGGGTCCTGGCGACCCTGGTGGTCGACACCCCGGAGGGCGGCGGTGCCGAGGACGGCGCGGTCGCGATCCGGATGGGCGACCGCGAGGTACGTCGTGTCTCGGCCGACCGCGCGAAGCGTCGGATGGTCCTGCCGGTCACCGCCGACCTCGTCGACGACGACGGCTCGGTGAGCATCAGCGCCCGGTACCTGCCCGGCGACGGCCGCGGCTGCGACTCGGTGCTCGGCGGTGTCACGGTGTCCTTGACCGACATCGTCCTCGACTTC
Source organism: Nocardioides sp. (assembly GCA_002729525.1). Classification (GTDB taxonomy): domain Bacteria; phylum Actinomycetota; class Actinomycetes; order Propionibacteriales; family Nocardioidaceae; genus Nocardioides. Next base: position 117,739 of record PBYI01000042.1, on the reverse strand, counting down.
ACCGGCCGCGAGCAGCGGCCGACCACGCCCGGCACCTTCCTCCCCGACCTCGTCAACACCGTCCAGGTGGTCGTGCCCGACGCCCCGTCGTCCGACGTCGTCGACGCCGCGCTGACGGCCGTGGCCGCGCTCGCCGGCCGCTACCCCGCCCCGACCAAGGTCGAGGTCGTCCGGCCCACCGGGGTCGAGGACCAGGCCTACCCGGGCCTGCGCGTCGTGCGCATCGAGGAGGGCTCGGCCAGCCAGCTGACCTCCGTGTCGGCACCGGGCGGCGTACCCACGCTCACCGTCTCCGGCTCCGGCACCGCGCTCAGCGACGCCGCCCGCGCGCTCGGCTCCGACGGCCTCAAGCTGTCCAGCGCCGCCCGCGTCACCGATCTCGACCTGACCGAGCCGGCGAGCGACCCCGACACCGAGCTGACCCTCGCCGACTTCGGACCCACCACGATCGGCCTGGGCGGCTGGGGCGTCTCCCGGGCGTACGTCGGACTGGCCCAGGACTACTTCGGCGGTCCCGTCGACTCGATGACCCTCGACCTGTCGGGTGTGCACACGCCTGCCGACGGGATCACCTCGCACCTCGACGCCTACGTCAACGACCGCCTGGTCGCCTCCACCGTGCTCGACGACGACCCCGAGCTGGAGATGACGATCGACGTCGACCGCGCGTCGATGGTCGCCGAGAACGGCCTGGAGCTCGTGCTCACCACCTTGCCGCCCGAGGGCACCTGCCGCCTCGCCGACGGGCGCGGCATCCCGGTGACCCTGGAGATCGACGGCAACGCCTCGACGATCTCGGCCACCCGCGGCACCGGCTCGGTGTCCGGCTTCGGGATGTTCCCGCAGGTGCTGGGGCACGACCTCCCCGTGGCCATGCGCGACACCGCGGCGACCGGCGGTGTCGACCAGGTCCGCCTGGCCGGCCAGGTCGTCGCCTCGCTCCAGCGGGCCGCGGCCGCACCGCTCGACGTCCGGGTGGTCGGTGCCGACGAGCTCGTCGACGGCACCGACTCCGGTCTCCTGGTCGGCGCGACCACCGGGGACACCGACGCCCTCGGCGCCCCGCTCCGCCTGGACCGGATGCGTCTCGTCGACTTCGCCGAGCAGGAGTTCGGCATGGGTGACGGCTCGCCGTTCGCCGCGCTCCAGACCGTCGTCGACGGGGGCCGGGCCGTCCTGGTGCTCGGCTCCTGGAGCGACGGCGGGGCGGGAGCGACGACCCTGATGAGCTCGCTCGGGTCGACGGTCAGCGGCGGGTGGCGCAACCTGCGTGAGGACCTGCTCGTGGCCACCCCGGCGCAGGACACGCCGTTCCTGGTCTCCACCGACTCGGTCCTCCCGCAGGACGCCGAGATCGAGGAGAGCCGCGACTTCATGTGGTGGATCGTCGGCGGCGCCGCTGCGGTCGTCCTGCTGGTGCTGCTGGGCTACCTGGTGCTGGGCCGACGGGACCGGGAGATCCGGGACCTCGTGCGGGCGCAGGAGCGGTCGGAGACCGAGGAGGTCTGATGACCGACGTCGTCGAGCCCGCCGACGTCGACACCCGGGTCGGCACGACGTCGGCCGCGGAAGCCTCGGCACCCGCGGCCGCGACCGGGTCACGCGCGCGCCGCGTGCCGGGCACGGTGCCGGTGTTCCTGCTCGGGGTGGCCTGCGCGGCCGCGGCGTCGGCGTACACCCTGCACGCGGGGACGAACCTCGACTACGGCGACGCCATGGCCCACCTGACCATCGCCCGGCGCATCACCGACAACCAGAATCCCGGACTCGCCCAGCTCGGGTCGGTCTGGCTGCCGCTCCCCCACCTGCTGCTGCTGCCGCTGGTGCAGAGCATGTGGCTGTTCTCCACCGGCCTGGCCGGCTCCGTGGTGAGCGCGCTGTGCCTGGGCGCGACCTCGGCCGCCACCTGGCGACTGATGCACCGCCTCGGCCTGCCGCTCCCGGCGATGCTCGCGGGTCTGGTGCTGCTGCTGGCCAACCCTGCCCTGCTCTACGTCAGCAGCACGGCGCTCACCGAGCCGGTGCTGCTGGCCTGCCTGACGATGACGATCGCCGGGCTCGCCGGCTGGGCGTTCAGCCCGCGGCAGCTCAGCGGTGGCGAGCTCGCGGTCTTCGCCGGCATCCCGGCCGCGGCCGGCGTGCTCACCCGGTACGAGGCCTGGCCGCTGGTGCTCGCGGGTGCGTTCCTGGTCGCGGTCGTCTCGCTGCGCCGGGGGCGGGGCGTGCGGCAGTCAGCCGTCTGGACCCTGTCCTTCGTCGTGCCCAGCATCGTGGCGGTGCTGTGGTGGGTCGCGTACAACCAGATCGTCTTCGGTGACGCGCTGGAGTTCCTCCAGGGCGAGTACTCCGCGTCGGCGTTCGCCGACGTCTTCGAGCGCGAGGGCGAGCTGACGACGGCCGGCAACCTCGGGCTCTCCTCGAAGGTCCTCGGCTGGGCGATGCTCGAGACCTCCGGCATCGTGCTGCTGGTCCTGGCCGCCGTCGGCCTGGTCACCACCTCGCTGCTGTGGCGCCTCGACGACCGCAACCTCGTCACCTGGCTCGGCGGCAGCACCACGGCGTTCCTGCTGTTCAGCCTCACCACCGGGCAGCACATCATGGTCAACGACGCCGCGATGCCGCCCGGCGCGTACAACAACCGCTACGTGCTCTCCGCGCTGCCGTGGCTGTCGGTGCTGGCCGCGATCGGCCTCGCCCACGTCGGTGCGGCGCTCACCCGGCGGCGTACGTCGACGGCGGTCGCCGCCGGGCAGCTGGACCGTGGTCGGCCGGCCCACGTCGTGCTCCTCGGCGGCGTGGTCGTCGCGACGGTCCTCCAGAACCTCTACTGGCTCGGCGACCCGTACGAGCGGATGACGGTCATCCAGGAGGCGCACGTCCAGCACCTCGCGTACGTCGACACCAAGGACGCCGCGCGCTGGCTGCGCGAGCACTACGACGGCGGCGGCATCCTCATGGACCAGACACCCGACAAGTCCTCGGTCGCCCCCGTCCTGGGTCTTCCGATCGACGAATTCTACACCCGGGCCTCGGGCGCCGTCTTCGAGGAGGCGATCGCCGACCCCTACGGGCACGCCCGGTGGGTCTTCATGCACCGCTCGCAGGTCGAGGGCAGCGCCACCGACACCGGTCTCGACCGCGTGACCGCGCGACTCGCTCTCGACCCGCAGTTCCACGCCCGCTACCGGCTCGTCTACGCCGTCGAGGACATCGGCATCTACCGCATCGTGGAGGGACTCCGATGACGACGACCGAGACCGAGGAGCACCTCCGCCTCGTCGACGGCAGGGGATCGGTCCTGCTGGTCGAGTCCCCGCTCGCCCCGGACGCCCGTCCGGTCAGCCCACCGCCTCCGCGGATCGACGTCGGCGGGCCGCTCGACCTGGCGGCCGACCCGTCCGACCCCGTGGTCGTACGCCGGATGAGTCCGCGCGTAGCCTCCCGGACCGGCTGGACGCCGTGGAGCCTCCACGACGGAGTGCTCACCGTCGCAGCGCTCGCGAGCGTCGCGGCCGAGCCGGCGTCCCTCACCGCTGCCGGTGCGGTCGCCCGCGACCTGGTGCCGGGCACCGAGGAGGTCCTGGTCCGTACCGTCGAGCCGGCCGCGCTCGCTGCGGCGCTCGAGACCGCTCACTCCGACCGCCTCGCCGTCGAGTCGGCCCAGCAGCTCGCGCTGCGCCACCCGCAGGCCTCGGCCGCCACCGGGCTGACCACCTGGCAGCGAGCGATGCCCATCGTGGCCATCGGGGTGCTCGTGGGTTTCCTCCTGGTCACCCCGATCTCGACCCTGGTCATCGTGCTCGCCCTGGCGAACGTGGTCTTCCTGACGAACGTGGTCTTCAAGGCGGCCGCAGCCCTGGTGGCTCCGGTGCGTCGGTACCGCCACGCCGCGCGCACGCTGAAGGAGATGCGCCTGCGCACCGAGGCCGGGCTGCCCGCGGTCTGGGACCCGTTCGACTCCGACGACGACCTCCCGCCGTACACCGTCCTCGTGCCGGCGTACCAGGAGGCGAACGTGGTCCACAAGGTGATCGCCAACCTCAGCGCGCTCGACTACCCGCACGACAAGCTCGACGTGATGCTCCTGCTCGAGGCCGACGACGAGGAGACGATCGAGGCTGCCCGCGGGCTACCGATGCCCGACTTCATGCGCGTCGTCGTGGTGCCGCCGGGCACGCCCCAGACCAAGCCCCGCGCGTGCAACTACGGCCTCGGTCTGGCCAGCGGCCAGTACGTCGTCATCTTCGACGCCGAGGACCGTCCCGACCCCGACCAGCTCCGCAAGGCGGTCATGGAGTTCGCGCGGGACGACTTCGAGCAGCGCCACGGTCTCACCGACAAGCCGCCGCTGGCGGTGGTCCAGGCGTCGCTGCACTACTTCAACGCCGACTACAACGTGCTGACCCGCATGTTCGCCGTCGAGTACGCGCACTGGTTCGAGGCGATGCTCCCGGGCCTGAGCAGCATCGGGCTGCCGCTCCCGCTGGGCGGCACCTCCAACCACTTCGACACCGGCATCCTCCGGGCGATGGGTGGCTGGGACCCGTACAACGTCACCGAGGACGCCGACGCCGGCCTGCGCGCGTCCACCGAGGGCTACCGGGTGTCCGTGATCGACTCCTCCACCGGCGAGGAGGCCTGCGCCATCACGAAGTCGTGGATCAAGCAGCGCACCCGCTGGATCAAGGGCTACCTGATGACCGCCGCGGTCAACACCCGCCGACCGGTGCACTTCCTCCAGACCGCAGGGCCGGGCGGCCTGGTGGGCCTGCTGGGCTTGATCGTCGCCACACCGCTGGCCTTCCTCGCCTACCCGCTGGCGCTCGGCCTTACCCTCACCACGTGGATCGGTGTGCGCTTCATCGGCGTCCAGCTGCCGTCGTGGGTGCTGTCGACGAGCGTGACGACATTCATCGCCGGCAACGCGCTGATGATCGCGTCGGCTGCGGCGGCCGCGACCTGGCGCTACAACTGGCGGATCGGCATCTTCGCGGTGTTCAGTCCTGTCTACTGGCTCCTTCACAGCATCGCCGCATGGCGGGCGCTGTACCAAGTGGTGGTGGATCCGCACCGATGGGAGAAGACACCGCATGGACTCACGCATGACTACGAGAGCGAGGCCCATGTCCGGTGACGGCGAGGCCCGCCGTCAGGTCGCGTTCGTCCTCCCGGTCTACAACGAGGCCGAGAGCGTCGAGGCGTTCCACGCCGCCCTCGTCGAGGCGACCACCACCCGCCCGGACCTGGTCTTCGAGTTCGTGTACGTCGACGACGGCAGCCGCGACGACTCCCTCGACCGGCTGCTGAAGATCCGCGCCGACGACGAGCGGGCGACCGTGCTGAGCCTGTCGCGCAACTTCGGCCACCAGCTCGCCGTGACCGCCGGCCTGGACACCGTCGGGGAGGCCGACGCCGTCATCGTGATGGACACCGACCTCCAGGACCCCCCGTCGGTGGCGATGCAGATGGTGATCATGTGGGAGGACGGCGTCGACGTCATCTACGCCCAGCGCCGCTCCCGGCAGGACTCGCGGTTCAAGAAGGCCACCGCGTGGTGGTTCTACTGGCTGCTGGACCGGATGGCCGAGATCGAGATCCCGCGCAACACCGGCGACTTCCGGCTGATGGACCGCCGGGTCGTCACCGAGGTCTCGCGCTACCGCGAGCAGGAGCGCTTCCTGCGCGGCATCGTCGCGCACGTCGGCTTCCGCCAGGAGGCGCTGCTGTTCGACCGCGACCCGCGCTTCGCCGGCGAGACCGGCTACCCGCTGCGCAAGATGATCTCGTTCGCCGCCTCCGGCATCGTCGGCTTCTCCACCGCGCCGCTGCGCTGGATCTCCCGCCTCGGCTTCGTCATCTCCGGCCTGTCGGTGCTGCTGGCGATCTACGTCGCCCTGGTCCGCCTGTTCATGCCGTCCCAGTCGGTGCCCGGCTGGGCGTTCCTCGGCGTCGGTATGTTCCTGCTGTCGGGCATCCAGCTCATCATGATGGGCGTGATCGGCACCTACCTCGGCCGCGTCTACATCGAGGCGAAGGACCGACCGCTCTACTCGTTGCAGCTCGCGGCCCGCGGCCCCCGGGGCGACTCCTGAGGTCCCTCGCGCAGCACACCGCCGTCCGCTTCGCCGCGGTCGGCGTGGTCAACACCCTCCTCGACCTCGGACTCTTCGTGCTCCTGCACGGCGAGCTCGGGGTCGGCCTGCTGCTCGCCAACTTCGTCTCGACCAGCGCCGGCATGACGTTCAGCTTCGTCGTCAACGGGCTGGTGACCTTCCGCGCGCAGCGCTTGACGCTGCGTCAGGCGCTGCTCTTCCTGGCCACCACGGGCACCGTGATGTGGGTGCTCCAGCCGCTGGTGATCCTGGGTCTCTCCGCGGTCGCGGAGGCGGTCGGGCTCGACCCCGAGCGGGCGGTCGTGCTGGGCGCGATCAAGCTCGGATCGATCTCGGCCAGCCTGGTCGCCAACTTCGCGGCGTACCGGTACGTCGTGTGGCCGCTGCAGGGCGCCCCCGGCGACCCCGACGACGCCGACCGGGTCAGGAGCGGCCCGCGGCCTTGAGGTCGCGACGCAGCTCCTTGGGCAGCGCGAAGATCAGCGACTCCTCCGCGGAGTGGACCGCCTCGGCGTCGGGGTAGCCGCGCTCGGCGAGGAACGCCAGCACGCCCTGCACCAGCGCCTCCGGCACGCTCGCGCCGGAGGTGACCGACACGGTGCGCACGCCGTCGAGCCAGGCCTCGTCGATCTCGGAGGCGTCGTCGACGCGGTACGCCGCGCCCGCGCCGGCCTCGAGGGCGACCTCGGCGAGCCGGACGGAGTTGGAGGAGTTGGCCGAGCCCACCACGACCACGAGGTCGGAGCGGGCGGCGATCTCCTTCACCGCGAGCTGGCGGTTCTGCGTGGCGTAGCAGATGTCGTCGCTGGGCGGGTCGAGCAGCTCGGGGAAGCGCTCGCGGATCGCGTGCACGGTCGCCATCGTCTCGTCGACCGAGAGCGTGGTCTGCGACAGCCAGGCCACGCGGGAGGGGTCGCGCACCTCGATGCCGGCGACGTCCTCGGGGCCCTGCACGAGCTGGATGTGCTCGGGTGCCTCGCCGGCGGTGCCCTCGACCTCCTCGTGGCCCTCATGGCCGATGAGGAGGATGTCGTAGTCGTCCTTGGCGAAGCGCTTGGCCTCGTGGTGGACCTTGGTGACCAGCGGGCAGGTCGCGTCGATCGTCTTGAGCTCGCGCTCCTCGGCCTGGCGGTGCACCTCGGGCGAGACGCCGTGCGCGGAGAAGACGACGGTGGCGCCGGCCGGCACCTCGTCGAGCTCCTCGACGAACACCGCACCGCGCGACTCGAGGTCGGACACGACGTGCTTGTTGTGCACGATCTGCTTGCGCACGTAGACCGGCGAGCCGTAGAGGTCGAGCGCCTTCTCGACGGTCACGACCGCACGGTCGACGCCGGCGCAGTAGCCGCGCGGGGCGGCCAGCAGCACGGCGCGCTCGGCCTCGTCGGGGCTCAGGACCGGCGGGGTGCCGAGATCGGTGCTCATGCCGTGCAGTCTACGAGGAAGGGGCTGGTAGACCTGAGTCGTGCGCTACGTCGTCTACGGGGCAGGGGCGGTCGGCGGCGGGGTCGGCGGACTCCTCCACCGCGCAGGCCTGCCGGTCACCCTCGTCGCCCGCGGCGAGCACCTCGCGACCATGCGCCGCGACGGGCTCGCCCTCCAGGTCGGCCACACGTCGTACGTCGTGCGCCCGGCGCTGGCGGGCAGCGCCGCGGAGGTCGACTGGGACGGCGAGCCCCCGGTCGTGCTGCTGTGCGTGAAGTCGCAGCAGACGCACACCGCGCTGGCCGACCTGGCGCCGTACCTGCACCGCGCCCGGGCCGTCGTCTCGCTCCAGAACGGCGTCGCCAACGAGCGCACGCTGCTGCGCCACCACCCGCACGTCCACGGCGTGACCGTGATGATGCCCGCCAGCCACCTCGCGCCCGGCCAGGTGGTGCTGCACTCCGCGAACCGCCCGGCCCTGCTCGACGTCGGCCGCTACCCGGCCGGCACCGACCAGGTCGACGACCAGGTGGCCGCCGACCTGCGGGCGGCGGGCTTCGAGTCCGTGCCGCGCGCCGACGTGATGGCCTGGAAGCACCGCAAGCTGGTGCTCAACCTCGGCAACGCGGTCGACGCGCTGTGCCCCGACGAGGGCGCGGACGGCGAGGCCGCCGACGAGCTGGTGCGCCGGGCGCGCGCCGAGGGCGAGGAGGTGCTCGCGGCGGCCGGCGTACCGGTGGTGAGCCAGGAGGACGACCTGGCGCGCCGCGGGCAGCTGCTGCGGCCCCTGGTCGACCGGGGTCCTGGCCACGTCGGCTCGTCGACCTGGCAGAGCGTCAGCCGCGGCACCGGCGACGCCGAGGCCGACTTCCTCAACGGCGAGGTCGTGCTGCAGGCCCGGCTGGCGGGCCGCGAGGTCCCGGTCAACGCGTTGCTCCAGGCCGAGCTGGCCGCGCTGGTGCGCGAGGGGCGCCCCCCGCGCAGCGTGTCCGCGCGGGGGCTGCTGGAGCGTCTGGACGGCTGACCGTCCCGGCGCCGTCGCCGTCAGTCGACCGGCAGGTAGAACGCCACCGCGAACCGGGACCGCGACGACGCACCCTTCAGCACGCGGCCGCCGGCCCGCTGGTCGTCGCCGATCCGGGCGGTGGTCGAGCCTCCGGCCTCGGTGAGCACGACGGTGTCGCCGGCGTCCAGCCGCACCCGGGCCCCGCTCACGTCCTGGGTGGCCACGACGGCCAGGTGGGGCGTGCCGGAGGCGTCCGGGCGGACGTAGAACCGGTCCGCTCCTGCCTCGCTCCCCTCCACCCGGTCGAAGCGCCAGGTGCGACCGTCCCGCTCGACGAGCTCGGGAAGGTCGGTCCCGACGACCGTCCGGACCGTGGCCGGGGCGTCGTACAGCCCGACGGCGAGGCGGGCGTCGGGGTCGTCGACCGGCCGTCCGACACCGTCGACCAGTCGGGCGTCGAGCGTGACGTCCTGTCCGGGCCGGGTCGGGACGGTCTGGCCACCCCACGCGGCCGGGTCCACCGCAGCCCGCTCGGCTCCGCAGGAGCCGAGCGTGAAGCCGGGCTGACCCCCGAGGTCGACCTCGAGCATCGTGTCGTCGTCTCCCCCGACGCACTCGGTGACGACCACGACGGCCTGCCCGCCGGCGATGGCCGGCACCGAGACCGCGCTCTCGCCTACCTCGCCCACGACCGCGCCCAGGAGCGCCCCGCCGGCGCGCTCGGGCCGGAACGAGACGCTGTCGTCGCCGACGCTCCCGGGCGCCGACCGTGCCCGCTCGTAGACCGCGAGGCCCACCGTCCCGTCGGCCACGCTGACGTGCAGGTCGCCGTCGGAACCGGCCGGCACCAGCAGGCGGTCGGTGAGGTCGGGCGCGGTGATCCGCACCGTGCTGGCGAACGTCGGCTCCACCTCGACGGTGTCGTCCGGCCCGCTGGTCGCCCAGGTGACCAGCCGGTCGGTGCCGGAGGGATCGACGCTGAGGTGGACGTCGTCCTCGTCGCCGCCGACGACCCCGGTCAGTCGGTAGGTGATCCCGTAGGACTCGATCTCCGGCGCGACGTCGTGACCAGCGAGGGTCGCGGCGGGCTGCAGGTCGTCGGTGCGCTGGGGGCCGCCGGGCACCAGCACCAGCGCCGCGACGACGGCCGCGGCCGCGGCGGTGCCGACGGCACCAGCGGCGCGACGGCGGCGTCGTACGACGCGCACGCGGTGGCGCACCGCCGCCGTGCGCTGGCGGACGCCGGTGTCCACGAGGTCGTGGCCGTGCTGGTCGAGCGTGGCGCGGAGGTCGTCGGTGGTGCTCATGCCTGCTCCCCCTCGGGGCGTGCGTCGGCGGCGAGCGCGGGATCGATCCGCAGCTTCGCCAGGGCCTTGCTGTGCTGCGACTTCACCGTGCTGACCGAGCAGCCGAGCGCGTCGGCGGTCTGCGCCTCCGTGAGGTCCTCGAAGTAGCGGAGGACCACGACGGCCCGCTGCCGTCGCGGCAGCCGACCCAGGGCGTCCCAGAGGTCGAACGCGCCGTCGGCGTCGAGCACTCGTCCGCTCTGCTCGGGGAGCTCCTCGGTGGGGTGCTCGCCGCGCCACTTGCGGCGCCACCACGTCGCGTACGTCGTGGCCAGGATGCGTCGTACGTAGGCCTCGGGGTCGCCGTCGATGCGACCCCACGCGAACCACGCCTTGCTCAGTGCCGTCTGGAGGAGGTCCTCGGCGAGCGCGTGGTCACGGGTGAGGAGGTACGCCGTGCGCAGCAGCGCGGTCGAGCGGGCGGCGACGAAGCCGTCGAAGTCGGGCCGGTCGCCCGTGCCGCGCCCCATGCGCGTCCTCCTCCGCTCGGGGGTGGGAGCCGGCTCCCGAGAAGCCGTCGTGGTGGTCATGTCCTCTTCGACCACCTGGCACACGCAGACGGTTGCCCCGCCTCGTCGGAAAGTTGTCCGGAGCCCGAAAACGGCCGCAGGGCCCGTCACCTCGCGGTGACGGGCCCTGCGGACCGTGGTGCGTGAGCCTGGCTCAGGCCTTCGCCTCGTCCTCGGGCTCGGCCTCGGCGGCCGGCTCGTCGGTGGCCTCGGCGTTGGCGTCGGCGGTCGGGGCCTCGGCCTCGAGCTCGGCCTCGGCGTCCGCCTCGGTGTCGACGTCGGACTCCACGGCCGGGGTCTCCTCGGCGGCGGGCTCCTCGGCGGTCGACTCCTCGGCCGGAGCGGCCGCGGTGGCCGGCGCGGCCTTGGCGGTCGACGCCTTCGGCTCGTAGGCCTCGGTCACCAGCTCGATGACCGCCATGGGGGCGTTGTCGCCCTTGCGGGGGCCGATCTTGGTGATCCGCGTGTAGCCACCCGGGCGCTCGGCGAAGCCGGGGCCGATCTCGGTGAACAGCTCGTGGACGACCGACTTGTCACGGATGTCCTTGAGCACCTCGCGGCGCTGGTGCAGCGGGTTGTCGCCCGCGTGCGCCTTGCGCGCCTTGGTGATCAGCTTCTCGGCGTACGGACGCAGCGTGCGGGCCCGGGCCTCGGTGGTCGTGATCCGGCCGTGCTCGAAGAGCTGGGTCGCCAGGTTCGACAGGATGAGGCGCTGGTGCGCGGCGCTGCCGCCGAGCCGGCGGCCCTTCTTGGGAGTGGGCATCGTGCTTCTCGATTCTCCCGAGCCGTACAAGGTACTCGGGTCAGAGGTTGCTACTGGGGTGGTGCGGTCCTGCGTGCGGGGGTGCGTGCCTCGCAAGGCGGAGGAGGGAAGGCGGCCCGGGGTTGGCCGTCGACCGACGACAACGCCGCGAGGTGCGTGCCCCCGCGCGCAGGATCAGTACTGCTCGTCCTCGACGAAGGCGTCGTCGTCATCGTCGCCGTAGGCGGCGAGGGCGGCGTGCGGGTCGAAGCCCGGGGCGGAGTCCTTGAGGGACAGGCCCATCTCGACGAGCTTGGCCTTGACCTCATCGATCGACTTCGCACCGAAGTTGCGGATGTCGAGGAGGTCCTGCTCCGAGCGGCTGATGAGCTCACCCACGGTGTGGATGCCCTCGCGCTTGAGGCAGTTGTAGGACCGGACGGTGAGCTGGAGGTCCTCGACCGGCAGGGCGAGGTCGGCGGCCAGCTGCTCGTCGACCGGCGACGGGCCGATGTCGATGCCCTCGGCCTCGACGTTGAGCTCACGGGCGAGGCCGAAGAGCTCGACCAGCGTCTTGCCGGCCGACGCGATGGCGTCGCGCGGCAGGATCGACGGCTTGGTCTCGACGTCGATGACGAGCTTGTCGAAGTCGGTGCGCTGCTCGACTCGGGTGGCCTCGACCTTGTAGGTCACCTTGAGGACCGGGCTGTAGATCGAGTCGACCGGCATCCGACCGATCTCGTTGTCGGCACCCTTGTTCTGGACGGCCGAGACGTAGCCGCGGCCGCGCTCGACGACCAGCTCCATCTCGAGCTTGCCCTTGTCGGACAGGGTGGCGATCTTGAGGTCGGGGTTGTGCACCTCGACACCGGCCGGCGGAGCGATGTCCGCCGCGGTCACGTCACCGGCACCCGACTTGCGCAGGTACATGGTGACGGGCTCGTCGTGCTCGGAGGAGACGACCAGCGACTTGAGGTTCAGGATGATCTCGGTGACGTCCTCCTTGACGCCCTCGATCGTCGAGAACTCGTGGAGCACGGAGTCGATCTTGATGCTGGTCACGGCCGCGCCCGGGATGGACGACAGCAGGGTGCGACGCAGCGAGTTGCCGAGGGTGTAACCGAAGCCGGGCTCCAGGGGCTCGATGACGAACCGGGAGCGGAAGTCGTCGACGGTCTCTTCCGACAGGGTGGGGCGCTGTGCGATGAGCACTGAATGAGTCCTTTCCGGACCCGACCGCTATTTGACGGGTCCGAACATGCGGAAGTGGGTGGAGGAGGTGCTTACTTCTTGGAGTAGAACTCGACGATCAGCTGCTCCTGCACCGCGATGTCGATCTGCTCGCGGACCGGGAGCTGGTGGATCAGGATGCGCATCCGGGTCGGGACGGCCTCCATCCAGGCGGGCACCACGCGCTCGCCGTGGGTCTCACGAGCGACGATGAACGGCGTCATCTCCAGCGACTTCTCGCGCACGTCGATGATGTCGTACTGGCTGACCTGGAAGGACGGGATGTCGACCTTCTTGCCGTTGACCAGGAAGTGACCGTGGGTCACGAGCTGGCGGGCGTGGCGACGGGTGCGCGCGAAGCCGGCGCGGTAGACCACGTTGTCGAGGCGGGCCTCCAGCATCTGCAGGAGGGTGTCGCCGGTCTTGCCCTGACGACGCGAGGCCTCGGTGTAGTAGTTGTGGAACTGCTTCTCGAGGATGCCGTAGGTGAGGCGAGCCTTCTGCTTCTCCTGCAGCTGCGAGCGGTACTCGCTCTCCTTGATCCGCGCGCGGCCGTGCTGGCCCGGCGGGTAGGGGCGCTTCTCGAAGGCGGCGTCGCCGCCGACCAGGTCGACACCGAGACGGCGCGACTTCTTGGTCATGGGGCCGGTGTAACGGGCCATGATTCAGTCTCCTTCTATCGTCTCGGGTCGGGTCAGACGCGCCGGCGCTTGGGCGGGCGGCATCCGTTGTGGGGCGAGGGCGTGACGTCCTGGATGGTGCCGACCTCGAGGCCGATGGCACCCAGCGAACGGATCGCGGTCTCGCGGCCCGAGCCCGGACCCTTGACGAAGACGTCGATCTTCTTCATGCCGTGCTCCATCGCGCGCCGGCCGGCGGCCTCGGCGGCCATCTGGGCGGCGTACGGGGTGGACTTGCGCGAGCCCTTGAAGCCGACGGTGCCGGCGGAGGCCCACGAGATCACCGCACCGGTCGGGTCGGTGATCGTCACGATGGTGTTGTTGAACGTGCTCTTGATGTGCGCCTCGCCCTGCGAGACGTTCTTCTTCTCCTTGCGGCGGACCTTCTTGGCCTGTGCCGCGCGAGCCTTGGGAGGCATGCGTTACTCCTGTGCTGAGCTGGTCTGGGTGATCGAGGAGGTCAGGACCGCGCCGTGAGGCAGCGGGTCACTTGGCCTTCTTCTTGCCGGCGACCGTGCGCTTGGGACCCTTGCGGGTGCGCGCGTTGGTCTTGGTGCGCTGACCGCGGACCGGGAGGCCCTGGCGGTGGCGGCGACCCTGGTAGCTGCCGATCTCGATCTTGCGGCGGATGTCGGCCTGGACCTCGCGGCGGAGGTCACCCTCGACCTTGAAGTCCAGACGCTCGATCTCGTCGCGGAGCTTGACCAGCTCGCCGTCCCCCAGCTGGTGGACCCGCGTGTTGGGGTCGACACCGGTGAGCTCGAGGAGCTTCTGGGAGCGGGTACGGCCGATGCCGTAGATGTAGGTGAGCGCCACCTCCACGCGCTTGTCACGCGGGAGGTCGACGCCGACGAGGCGTGCCATGTGATGGCCTTTCGTGTCTGCAGCGGTTTCGTCCGTGGTGCGTCCCCGTCCCCGAGGGGATCGGCGGGGCTCCGGCCGTCTGCTCCGGAGGGGCTTCAGCGCGTACGACGCGGGGTCGGTGCGTGCCTAGCGGCCACGGTGGTGGTGTGTTCAGTTGTGGGGGCAGTCCCCGGGGCTGGTGCTCAGCCCTGGCGCTGCTTGTGGCGCGGGTTGGAGCAGATCACCATGACGCGGCCGTGGCGACGGATCACCTGGCACTTGTCACAGATCCGCTTCACGCTCGGCTGGACCTTCATGGAAGGGCCTCTCTGTGTGCGGCGGGCTACTTGTAGCGGTAGACGATCCGACCTCGTGTGAGGTTGTACGGCGAGAGCTCCACCACCACACGGTCCTCGGGGAGGATCCGGATGTAGTGCTGTCGCATCTTGCCGCTGATGTGGGCGAGAACCTTGTGCCCGTTGCTCAGCTCGACGCGGAACATGGCATTCGGCAGGGCCTCCACGACGGTGCCCTCGATCTCGATCACGCCTTCTTTCTTCGGCATGTCCTATCAATCTGCTCGCGTTTGTCTACCGGTGACCCGGGAACCTCCGGCCACGACGACGCGCTGCGCCTGCGGGACCGTGGACCTCGTGCGGCCGCATCGGGGAGCCTCCTCCCGGCACACGCCGGACCTGCTCCTTCGGGAGAGGCCACGCACGGACCGGGCAGCCGCAAGGCGCCACGACACAGACCCACGTTGGGCCGACAGACGAGTATAGGCAGTCGGGGGCACGAAACCCCAAACCGGGGCGGCCCGCACGACGCGGGGTGTGCGGCGCAGCGATGCTAGCGCACGACGCGTGCGCCACGCGTGTGCCACCAGCGTGCCACGGCACGGACGTCGTCGGGCACGCCCGCGTCGGCGACGAGGCGCGCGATCGCGGGGTCGCCGGCGAGCCCGAGCGCCTCGACCACCGAGAGCGGGTGCGGGTGGGTGCCGGCCCGGAGGGAGTCGACGGCGTCCTGGGGCAGCCGGGCCGTGGCGTTGCCGGCGACCGCGAGGGTGCGCGGCGTGGTGAGCGGCCACGAGCGGTCGACCCACGCCTGTACGGCGTCCGTGCTCGCGTGCGGCACCTGGGCGTGCAGGAGCGCACGGATCGCCCCGATCCGGGTCGCCTCGTCGGGTCCGCGCTCCACCAGGGGCAGCAGCCCCTCGGGCAGCAGCTCGGCGACCGGGCTCGACTGGAGCAGGAAGCCCGACGTCGCGACCCGGCTGTTGCGGAAGTCGTAGACCGCCTCGAACAGCAGGCGGGCCAGCAGCGGCTGGCGCGGGATCCCGACCGCGTCGGTGAGCGCGTCGGCGACGACACCGCAGCGCGCGAGGTGGACGTTGTGCTCGTCGTCGGACCACGACACCGGCGACGGGACCGGCCACAGGGGTCGGGGCAGTCGCGGGCGCACCTGCTCACGCAGGCCGGGCGGCAGGTTCTTGAACAGCGACGTGAGCGCCTGCCCCCGCTCCGCGCGCGGGTCGCGCCCGTCGGGGTCGGCCGCGGCCGCCTCCACGGCACGCAGGAAGGGCTCGGCGAGCAGGTGCCAGGCATCGTCCTCGACCGCGTCCATGCTCCGCAGGCTCTGCACGCCCAGACCGGCCGAGACGACCACGACCGGGTCGGGGTCGGCCAGCCGGTCGGCCAGCCAGACCAGCAGGTCGGGCGAACCGGCCTCGGTGAGCACCGTGAAGGCGTCCGGCAGGCACGGCCGCGCTCCGGGGTCGTCGACCATCCTGCGCAGGACGTGATCGAGCAGGTCGCCGGCCCACCCGCGCCGCATCCGGGCGACGGCCTCGTAGCGGGTGAGGTAGGCCGGGCCGACCGAGCGCACCAGCTCCTCGACCAGCTCGACCGCCAGGGGCTCCAGGAACCGGCTCGGGACCGGACCGGTGCGGTCGAGCACCCGGGCCAGCCAGAGCCACGCTCCCCCGGTACGACCCGGGTCGACGACCCGCTCGACGGCGGCGTCGAGGTCGGCCTGGCCGAGCAGCTCGGGTCGCTCGGGCCGTCGGTCGAGCGGAGCGTAGGAGAAGCGGCGGCACAGGATGTCGACGGTCGCCCGCAGCCGGCCCTCGTCGAGACCGAGCACGCGCTCGTAGGCGTCGATGAGCAGGCCGTCGCGGGCACCCTCGCGCTCGGCCGTGCTCAGCGCCGGCACGGAGGTGGTGAGGCCGACCTCGCCGAGGCGGCTCGCCATCTCGCCGAGCGAGAGGTCCTGAGCGGTGCGCCACGAGCGCATCAGCCAGCCGATCCGGGCGGTGACACTGACGCGGGGTCCTGTGAGTGGGGTCGGATCGATCACAGGTCCTGCAGGTCGTGCCACCCGCGTAACGTAAATGCTCGCGCCGACAGCCGGGAATCTTTCGGCAGACACCCGTCTGACTGAGTAACTCCTGTGTCATGCACGGGGTCATGCCGGTCTGGACCACCTGTTCGGAATCGTCCGAATTCCGCGCCGTTCCTGGCGGTTGCTTGCCGGTGCGGGGCAGGGAGTCCGCGACCGTGGGAGGGGTCCGACGGCCGGGGTCAGCCCTCGACGAGCAGCCGAAGCGTCTCCTCGCGCGCCGGCGAGCGGCGGGGGTCGGTGCCGGTCCAGGCGCTCGCGACGGGGTTCACCATCACCTCGTCGACGCCGTACGTCGCCGCGAGGCGCGCGAGGTCGGCGCGTGCGGAGGCCGGGTCGCCGATGACCCACCGGGCGGCCATCGCCCCGACGAGGCTCCGGTGCTGCTCGGCGAGCTCGGACTTCTCGATCTCCTCCACCAGCCCGAGGGCGGTGAGGGGCTGGCCGGTGCGCAGCGCCAGCATCGTGCGCAGCTGCGGCTCGGCCAGGCGCCGCGCCTCCTCGGTCGTGTCGGCGACGACCACGTTGACGGTGAGGAAGGTGCGCGGGGCGTCGAGCTCGGGCGAGGGCACGAACTGCGAGCGGTAGAGCTCCAGCGCCTCGGCGGTGCCCTGGCCGGAGAAGTGGTGCGCGAACACGTACGGCATCCCGCGGGAGGCCGCGAGGCGCGCGGAGAAGTCGGAGGACCCGAGCAGCCAGACGTCGGGCACGGACGCGGCGCGCGGGGTGGCGCGCAGCGGGTGCGTGCTGCCGCGCAGCGCGACCCCGACGCCGTCGGGCGACATCATCGCGCGCACCTCGTCGACGTGGTCGGGGAACCGCTCGGCGGCGTCGTCGGTCACGCCACCCGCTCCGTGGCGCAGGGCCCACGCGGTGATCTGGTCGGTCCCGGGCGCTCGCCCCAGGCCGAGGTCGACCCGGCCGGGGAAGGCGGCCTCGAGCAGCGAGAACTGCTCGGCGACGACCAGTGGCGCGTGGTTGGGCAGCATCACGCCGCCGCTGCCGACGCGGATCCGGCGGGTGGCGCCGGCGATCGTCGCGATGAGGACGGGCGGGTTGGTCGCCGCCACGGCCGGCATGTTGTGGTGCTCGGCCAGCCAGTAGCGGTGGTAGCCGAGGTCGTCGGCCGCGCGGGCCAGCCCGACGGTCGCGGCGAGCGCGTCGGACGACGTCTGGTCCGACCGGACGGGGACCAGGTCGAGCACCGACAGGGTCAGGGCACGGGTGTCAGTGGTGTCGCTCATCGACGGTGGAACGCCGTGCCCGGACGGCTTGTTCCGGCGCGCCCGGGCCACTCACTCCGGGCGGGTGGCGCTGCGGCGTACGAGCACGTACGCCGCCGCCAGCGTCAGCACCCCGAGGAGACCGATCGCGACCAGCGACCCGAGCGCCGCGCCGGCGCCGGCCGATGCGACCGTGTCGCCGGAGAACCGGGGGTCGGGGATCCTGTCGAGCCCCATGGCGCCGGCCGAGGCGGCGTATGCCCAGCGGGCCGGGGCCAGCCAGGCGACCTGCTCGAGCAGCGGCCGGGCGTGCACCTGGAACAGGGCACCCGACAGCACCAGCTGGACCATGATCACGCCGACCAGCGCCGGCATCGTCTGCTCGGTGCTGGTGACGACCGCCGAGAGCGCGAGACCGGTGACCGCCATGACGAGAGTGAGCAGGCCGATCACGACCGCCACCCGCAGCGTGCCGAGGCGACCGTCTGCGCCGGGCAGCCCGACCGTGGCGATGAGGGTGACGACGAGGCCCTGCACGAACGCGGCGCTGCCGAGCACCAGCACCTTGCTGGCGAGGTAGACGCCCGGCGAGAGGCCGACGGCGTACTCGCGGCGGAAGACCGGCCGCTCCCCCACGAGCTCGCGGATCGTGAGCGCCACGCCCATCAGGCAGGCGGCGACGACCAGCACGGTGATCCGCTGGAGCGGCTCGCCCACGTCGAACAGCGCGTCGACCCTGCTCACGGCGCCGGTCGCCCGGTCGACGACCTCGCAGGTGCCGCCGCCCAGGGCGGTGACGTCGGCGCCGGGGCGCTGCGGACAGCTCCGGCCGGCGTCGAGGGACAGTCCGTGGGAGCCCGGGACCAGGCGGGAGAGGCCGCCGAGCACGAGCGGGAGCGCGAGCAGCATGGTCAGCAGCAGGCGGTCGGCGAGCACGACGGCGGCGTTGCGGCGGACCAGCGTGCCGAGCTGTCGTCCGACCGAGCGCGGCGGCACCGGCGGGACGGGCGCGGCGGTCGCGGGCAGGGACCCGGTGTCCGGCACGGCCGGGCGGGGGATCCGCTGCCACAGGTCGGGCTCGTCGAGCAGGTCGAAGACCTCGGGGTAGCTCGCCACCCCGAAGTGGGCGAGCACGCCCGCGGGCGGTCCGAGGTAGGCCACCCGGCCACCGGGCGCGAGCACGCAGACGTCGTCGCACACGTCGAGGGCGAGCACCGAGTGGGTCACCACGACCACCACCCGGCCGTCGTCGGCGAGCGTGCGCAGCTGCCGCATCACCTCCAGGTCGAGCCCCGGGTCGAGGCCCGACGTCGGCTCGTCGAGGAAGAGCAGCGGCGGGGCGGTGAGCAGCTCGGTCGCGATCGACACCCGCTTGCGCTGGCCTCCCGAGAGCTGGGTGCCGATCCGGTTGTCCATCCGCTCGGACAGGCCCAGGCGGGAGGCCACGGCGTCGACGCGACGGCGACGCTCACCGGCGTCGGTGTCGGGCGACAGCCGCAGCTCCGCGGCGTACCCCAGGGCCTGCCGGACCTGCAGCTGCGGGTGCAGGATGTCCTGCTGCGGGACCAGGCCGACCTGGTGGCGCAGCTGGTCGTAGTGGCGGTAGAGGTCGTGGCCCTGCCAGACGACCCGGCCGTGGGTGGCGGGCCGGAGCCCGGTCAGGGCACCGAGCAGGGTCGACTTGCCGGCTCCGGACGGGCCGATGACGGCGGTCAGCGAGCCGGGCTCGAGCGCGAGCGAGACGTTCTCCAGCAGCCGCTTGCGGCCGTCGTCGACGACGACCGAGAGACCCTCGGCGCGCAGGGTGAGGTCCTGGCGGGTGACGGCGCGGACCAGCTGCTGGCCGTCCCACCGGAACGCCTGGTGCCCGAGCACGACCTCCGTCCCCGGGTGCAGCGACACCTCGCCCTGGACCCGGCGGCCGTCGACGAAGGTGCCGTTGAAGCTGCGCAGGTCGACCAGGCGGGCCGGCGCCGTCGGCGTGGCCAGGTGGAGCAGCGCGTGACGGCGCGAGACGAGGGGGTCGTCGAGCACCACGTCGTTGCCGAGCTCGCGACCGATCGTGACGGTCGCGCCGGGCACGGCGCCCTGCGGGACGAGGGTGTGGCCGGGGCCCAGCTGCCCGGGCGGTACGACGCGGGGTGCCGCCCCGACGGGCGCCGCGGCGGGCGCGGGGGCCGGGGCACGCGCGGGGAGCGGGGCGAGCTCCACCCGGATCCCGGCGACGTCGCCGAGCGCCACGACCACCGGCCCGGGCAGCGGACGGGTGCCGGTCCGGGCGCCGTCGACCCACGTGCCGCTGCTGCTCTCGTCGCTCAGCCACCACCCGTCGGCCCGTCGCTGCAGCACGACGTGGCGCCGCGACACCCGCGGGTCAGCCACCACCACGTCGCAGGCGAGGTCACGACCGAGCACCACCCGGTCGGCGTCGTGCTCGGACGGGCGGCCGTCGACCACGACGCGCAGACGCGGGGCGGGGGTCGGGGTCACGGGATTCCTTCCTCGGCGGCCCGGCGCGGCGGGCGGTCGGCGATCAACCTAGTGGCATCCGCGCTGGTCCGGAGGGTGCAGCGCGTACCGCGGGTCACCCTCCCCTCTGCGGGCCAGTCCGAACCGGTTTGATGTACCCCGTGGTGGAGTCCGCCGGGGGGACCGGCTCGACGCAGCGGCTGGGGCTGCGCGGCGCGCGGCACGGTGGCGACGTCGCCCTCGTCGACGGTCGGGTCGAGGCGGCGGGCGCCGTCGAGGTCGCGCCCGCGGACGTCGTACGACGCTGCGACGGCGACCTGGTGACGCCCGGCCTGGTCAACACCCACCACCACGTGTCGCAGTGGCTGACCCGCGGCTGGGCCGTCGACCAGACCCTCTTCGGCTGGCTGCGGACGCTCTACCCGGTCTGGGCGCGGATCACGCCGGAGGACGTCGAGGCCGCGGCCGCGGTGGCGTTCGCCGAGCTCGCGCTCTCCGGCTGCACCACCGCCTCCGACCACACCTACTTGGTGCCGGGCGGCGACGACTCGGTCTTCGACGCGGTCGCGCGGGCCGCGGAGCGCATTGGCATCCGGCTGCACCTGTCGCGCGGGTCGATGGACCTCGGCGAGAGCCGCGGGGGCCTGCCGCCCGACTCGGTCGTCGAGGACCTCGACGCGATCCTCGCCTCGACCGTGGCGGTGCACGACCGGCTCCACGACGGCGAGTGGGTGACCCTGACCGTCGCCCCGTGCAGCCCGTTCTCGGTGACCCGCGAGCTGATGGCGGAGTCGGCGACGCTGGCCCGCTCGCTCGGGCTGCGACTGCACACCCACCTGGCCGAGACCCTCGACGAGGAGCGCGACAGCCTGGAGCGGTTCGGCGTACGACCACTGGAGCTGCTCGACGACCTCGGCTGGGTGGCGCCCGACGTGTGGTTCGCGCACGGCATCCACTTCTCCGACGACGAGGTCGCCCGGCTCGGCGCGACCCGCACGGGCGTGGCGCACTGCCCGTCGTCGAACTGCCGGCTCGGGTCGGGGATCGCGCGGGTGCGCGACCTCGTCGACGCCGGCGCTCCGGTCGGGCTCGGGGTCGACGGCGTGGCCTCCAACGAGGTAGGCACGCTGCTGCCCGAGCTGCGGCAGGCCGTCTCCCTCGCCCGCCAGCGCTCGCTCGACCCGACGTCGTTCGGGCCGGCCGACGCGCTCGCGCTGGCGACGCGCGGCGGCGCCGACTGCCTGGGCCGCCCCGACCTCGGCGCGCTCGTCCCCGGCGCCCCGGCCGACCTGGTGGTGTGGCCGGGCGACGACCTCGGTGACGTGCTCGATCCGCTCGCCGGACTCGTGCTCGGGCCCGAGCGCCGCGCCCGCCACGTGCTCGTCGCCGGCCGCGAGGTGGTCCGCGACGGGCACCTGGTGCACGCCGACCTCGACGAGCTGCACCGCGAGCTCACCCGCCGCGCGCGCCGCCTCTGGCCCGACGGCCCCCAGGCGTGACTCCGGATCGACCCGGCGCACACGTGAGCCGGGTCGATCCAGGTGGCGGTCAGTAGTGGGTGCGGTCCGCCTTGGCGAGCCAGGCCTCGAACGGCGCGAACGGGACGAGCGGGGTCGGGGCGGTGCCGGCGGGCAGGCTCTCCACCGGCATCGACCACTCAGTGCGCGGTGTCTCGAAGAGCTCGTAGAACGCCCGGTCGTCGAAGCCGCCGCGGGCGGCGTCGTCGCGGTCGGCGGCGTACACGACGCGGTCGAGGCGGGCCCACAGCGACGCCGACACGCACAGCGGGCACGGCTCGCAGGAGGTGTAGAGGGTGCAGCCGGCGAGCGAGAAGTCGCCGAGCACCCGGCAGGCCTCGCGGACCGCGACGACCTCGGCGTGCGCGGTCGGGTCGAGGTCGCGGGTGACCCGGTTGACGCCGGTGGAGACCTCCTCGCCGTCGCGCACGACGAGCGCGCCGAAGGGACCGCCGCCGGCGGCGACGTTGGCGGTCGCGAGGTCGACGGCTCGGGCGAGCCAGCGGTCGTCGGTCATGCGCTCTCCTCTGGGTGCAGCAGCCGCCAGAGCCGGTCGCGGCTCATCGGCAGCTCGTGGGGACGGACGCCGGTGGCATCGGCGACCGCGTTGGCCAGGGCCGGCGCGACCGGGTTGTACGGCGCCTCGCTCATCGACTTCGCGCCGCGGACGCCGAGGCGGTCGTGGGTGTCGGCGAGCAGCACCTGCGTCGGGGGCACGTCGCCGATCTGCGGCACCCGGTAGTCGCGGAACGTCGTGACCTGCGGGTGGCCGTCACGGAGCACGAGCTCCTCGGCGAGCGCCGACCCGAGGCCCTGCGCGACGCCGCCCTCGATCTGGCCGCGCAGCTGCTCGGGGTTGATCGCCACTCCGGCGTCGGCGGCCTGCACCGAGCGGAGGACGCGGACCTCGCCGGTGGCGGGGTCGACGGCGACCCGGAACCCGTGCACGTTGAAGGCGACCGAGCGGGGCGTGCCGTCGTGCGTGCCGACGGCGGTGACCGGCTCGGGCGGCGCCTCGCCCGGCGCGAGCCCGAGCGCCGTGAGCTGCTCGCGCAGCGAGACCGCCGCCCGGGCGACGGCGAGGCCCGCCACGACCGAGCCCGTCGATCCGTAGGCGCCGGTGTCGTGCGCGGACGTCGCGGTGTCGCCGGTGACCAGCCGCACCCGGCCGGGCTCGACCCCGAGCTCCTCGGCGACGACCTGCACGTGCACGGTGGCGGTGCCGTTGCCGAACTCCGCGGTGCCGACGCCGACCTCGACGGTGCCGTCGGGCAGCGCGGTCACCCAGGCCTCGGAGTGGTGCCCGCGCGGCGGCACGGTCGCGATCATGGCGGCGGCGACGCCGGTGCCGACGGCCCAGCCGGCGGGGGCCTCCGGCTCGTCGTCGTGCGGCGGCGCGGCGAGGGCCCGCTCGACCAGGTCGAGGCACTGGTCGGCGCCGTAGCTGCCGTACTCCAGGTCGTCGCCCGGCGCCGGCGGGGCGTTGACGACGAAGGGGTCGCCGGGGCGGACCAGGTTGCGGCGGCGTACGTCGACGGGGTCCGGGTCGAGCGCGGCCGCGAGGTCGTCGATCGCCGACTCGATCGCGAAGACGACCTGGCCCAGGCCGTAGCCGCGGAACGCGCCGGACGGCACGTGGTGGGTGTAGACCGCCTCGGCGTCGACCCGCTTCGCCGGGCAGCGGTACGCCGCGATCGACTCGTGCGTGCCGTGGAAGAGCACGCCCGGGGCGTGGTTGCCGTAAGCACCGGTGTCGCTGAGCACGTCGACCGCCATCGCGGTGAGGGTGCCGTCGGCGTCGGCCGCGAGGGTGACCCCGACCCGCATCGGGTGCCGGCACGGGGTGCCGGCCATCAGCTCCGAGCGGGTGAGCTCCAGCTGCACCGGACGACGTACGCCGGCCTCGGCGAGCCGCAGGACGGCCAGCCCGACGACGTCCTCGACGAGCAGCTCCTGCTTGCCGCCGAACCCGCCGCCGACGCGACCGGTCGTGACCCGGACCGTCGCGGGGTCGCGACCGAGCACGTGCGCGAGCTCGTCGCGCACCAGGAACGGCACCTGGGTCGACGTCCGCAGCACCAGGGTGCCGTCGTCGTCGAGCCAGCCGCGGGCGCCGTGCGTCTCGAGGGCCGCGTGGTGAACGCGGGCGGTGCGCCAGGTGCCCGAGACGACGACGGCCGCGTCGGCCAGTGCGGCGTCCACGTCACCGACCTCGCCGTGGGTCTGGGCCACGACGTTGCGCTGCGGCTCGGAGATCCGCGAGAGCGCCGCGGACTTCTCCCCGTGCACGAGCGGCGCGCCGGGGCGGCGGGCCTCCTCCGGGTCGAGGACCGCGGGCAGCACCTCGTAGTCGACCTCGACGAGCCGGGTCGCGCGGTCGGCGAGCACGGCGGTCTCGGCGACCACCACGGCGACGCGCTGCCCGACGTACCGCACGACGTCATCGAGGAGCCGGGTGTCGTCGGGGTCGTCGAGGCGGCTCTCGTGCCGCCCGGTGGAGTAGAGGACGTCGGGGGCGTCGGCGTGGGTGAGCACGAGGTGGACGCCGTCGAGCGCCAGCGCGGCGGAAACGTCGATCGAGCGGATCCGGGCGTGCGGGTGCGGGCTGGTGACCAGCCGGGCGTGCAGGGTCGCGGTGTCGCCGTCGGGTACGTCGAGCGTGTAGCGCTCGGTGCCGGTCACCACGCAAGGTCCGGCCGGGGCGGGCACGGACCGGCCGAAGGAGGGCTCCCCCGCCGCCGGACGCTCGACGTTGGTGCGCCCGGCGAGGGCGTCGCGGATGGACCGGTAGCCGGTGCAGCGGCACAGGTTGCCCTTGAAGGCGCGGTCGACGTCGGACACGTCGCGTCCCTCGACCACGCACCCGTCCGGCCCGGCGTGCTCGCTGGCGGTGACGACCCAGCCGGCGGTGCAGAAGCCGCACTGGAAACCGGCCGCCTCGACGAACGAGCGCTGCACCGGGTGCGGGTCGTCGGGGATGCCGAGGCCGGCGACGGTGGTGACCTCGCGGCCGGCGGTGCGCACGGCCGGGACGACGCACGAGTGCACCGCGCGCCCGTCGAGGAGCACCGAGCAGGCGCCGCAGTCGCCGGCGTCGCAGCCCTTCTTCACCTCGAGGTGCCCGGTGCCGCGCAGGTAGGTGCGCAGGCACTGGCCGGGAGCGGGGACGGCGTCCTGCGGCGTGCCGTTGACGACGGGTCCGGTCGACGGGCCGGTCGACGGGTCGGGCGTGGTCACAGCGCCGCCACCGCCTCGTGCGCGAGCCGCCGGGTCATCGCCGCGCGCCAGTCGGGCGCGCCGTGGGCGTCGTCGTACCAGCCGGGGTCGGCGCCGAGCCCGTCCACCCAGGCGTCGACCTCGGCGGGGCCGGGGGTGCCGGCCGAGCGCAGCACCGCGGGCCGCGGGAGCGACCCGGTCGCGCCCAGCACGACGGTGCCGTCGGGGTCGCGACGGGCGGTGACCAGCGCCGCCGTCCGGCCGTACGTCGTGAGGGCCACGCGCCGCAGCACGGCGGTCGCCGCGAGCGAGGCGGCCGGCACGTCGAGCCCGCGCAGCACCTCGCCCGGGGCCAGCGCGGTGACGCGGGCGCCTTGGACGAAGGTGGCGACGGGCTCGCGCCGCTCTCCCCCGTCGGCGGTCCACACCACGGCCTCGGCGTCGAGCGCGACGGCCAGCGACGTCATCGCGCCGGCGGGCAGGCCGAGGCAGACGTTGCCGCCGACGGTGGCGGTGTGCCAGATCTTCGGTGACATGAGCAGCGACTCGGCGGCGTCGCGCACGAGGGCGGCCACCGACGGGCCGGCACCCAGGGCGGCGAGCCTGCCGTCCTCGGCCGCGGCGACGAGCTCCTCGATCGAGCAGGTCGCGGCGACCCGGACGCCGCCGCCCGGCGCCGCCTCGACCGCCGGCCAGCCGAGCGTGGTCAGGTCGACCAGCCCGGTCACGTCGGGCTGCGGCTCGGAGAACAGCCAGGTGCCGCCGGCGACGACGGTCTCGCCGGCGGTCGTCGCCAGGGTCGCGAGGTCGGCGCGCTGCGTGGCCGCCCGCCAGGACGTCACGGAGGAGAGGTCCACGCCTCAGCCCTCGCGCCCGCGCACGGCGTCGGCGACCTCGAGCACGGTGGCCTCGAAGGCGTCGAGCCCCCGCTCCACGTCGACGGCGCGTACGTCCTCGGCCGGGTGGTGGCTGATGCCGTCGAAGCAGCGCAGGAAGAGCATGCCGATGTCGGTGATCTCGGCCATCGCCATCGCGTCGTGGCCGGCGCGGCTCCACAGCCCCATCGGCGCGTGGTCGCCGGTGACGCCGATGCCCGCGACGACGGCCTGCTGCAGCCAGGCGGCGCACGGTGCGGCGGCGGCGCGGTGGTTCTCGCTGGCGGTGAAGGTGAGTCCGCGTCGCTCGCAGAGCGCGGTGACCTCGGCGTGCATCGCCTCCCACATCGCGTCGCGCTCGGGGTCGGTCGCCGCGCGCAGGTCGAGGCTCAGGTCGGTGCGGCCCGGGATGACGTTGACGCCGCCCGGCCGCACCTCGATCCGGCCGACCGTGGCGATGCAGTCGGACTCGCGCGCCATCCGCTCGATCGTCGTGATCGCCTCGGCCGCGCCGACGAGGGCGTCCTTGCGACGCGAGTACGGCGTCCCGCCCGCGTGGCGGGCCTCGCCGTGCACCGCGAGGTGGAACCGGCGGGCGCCGGCGATCGTGGTCACGTAGCCGAGGGACGCGTCGGCAGCCTCCAGGTAGGGGCCCTGCTCGATGTGCGCCTCGAGGTAGCCGACGAGCTCCTCCGACCGGCGTGCGGCCTCGCCGACGCGGCGCGGGTCGAGCCCGAAGTCCTCGAAGGCCTGGAGCAGCGTGGTGCCGTCGCGGTCGCGCAGGTCCCACCAGTCCTCGTCCCACAGGCCGGCGACGGCCTGCGAGCCGAGCAGCGCCTTGCCGAAGCGGGTGCCCTCCTCGTCGGTGAACCCGACGACCTCCAGCGCGAACGGCAGGTCGGCCACCCGGTCGCCGAGCCGCTCGACCACCGCGACCGCCATGACCACGCCGAGCATGCCGTCGTACGACCCGGCGTCGGGAACGGTGTCGAGGTGCGAGCCGAGCACGAGCGCGGGCAGCCCGGGCTCGCGGCCCTCGCGCCGCCCCCACAGGTTGCCGGCGGCGTCGACCCAGGTGCGCAGACCGGCGCGCTCCATCCAGCGGCCGACGAGCCGGTTGGCGCGGGCGTGCTCGGGGGTGAGGTGGGCACGCTCGAGACCGTCGGGCCGCGCGCTGATCGTGTCGAGCTCGGTGCAGCGGTCGAGCACCTCGGCGGCGCTGCCGCCGGCCGGGGCCTCGGTGGCGCTCACGCGTCGGTCCCGGACGTCGTGGCGTCGGCGTACACCTCGCGGGCCGCACCCACGCCACCACCGGCGGTGACGGGTGCCCCGCCCGCGCGCAGCACCTGCTCGAGCGCCGCCAGGGTGACGAGCACGGCGTCCTTGCGGGCGTTGTAGCCCATCGTGCCGATGCGCCACACCTTGCCGTGCAGCGGACCGAACGACGTGCCGATCTCGATGCCGAAGTCGTCGAGCATCGCCTGACGGGCACCGTCGCCGTCGATCCCCTCGGGGATCTCCACGGCGACCACGTTGTGCATCTTGTGCGCGACGTCGCCGAAGACGCGCAGTCCCAGACCGCGTACGCCGGCGAGCATGGCCGCGCCGTGCAGCCGGTGCCGCTCGACGGCGGCGTCGAGGCCCTCCTCGACCAGCAGCCGCGCGCACTCGCGGGCGCCGTACAGCATGGTCGTGGCCTCGGTGTGGTGGTTGAGCCGGCGCGGGCCCCAGTAGTCCATGACCTGCGCGAGGTCGAGGTAGTTGGAGGCGATCCGCTCCCCCGCCGCGTCGGTGTCGTCGGCGGCGCGGATGCCGGCCTCGACGTGCTTGCGGCCCTCGACCACCGCGACCGCCCGCGGCGAGAGCGTGATCGGCGCGCTGCCCGACGGACCGCCGAGGCACTTCTGGAGGCCGGCGGTCACCACGTCGAGACCCCAGGTGTCGGCCTCGAGCGCGTTGCCGCCCAGCGACGCCGTGGCGTCGACGTACAGCAGGACGTCGTGGCGGCGGCATACCTCGCCCAGGTCGGCGAGGGGCTGGTTCATCGTGGTGGAGGTGTCGCCCTGGACGGTCGCGACGAGCGTCGGGCGGACGCGGACGACGGCCTCCTCGACGCCCTCCGCCGGCACGACCTCGCCCCACGGCACCTCGACGGTGTGCACCTCGGCGCGGCACCGCTCGGCGATCTCGACGAGGAGGTGGCCGAAGCGGCCCATCACCGGCACCAGCACCCGGTCGCCCGGCTCCAGCAGCGACACCAGCGCCGCCTCGATGCCGGCACGGGAGGTGCCGTCGACGACGAACGTCTGCTCGTTGGCGGTGCGGAAGACGTCGCGGTAGAGCGCCATCGTCTCGTTCATGGTCGCCGTCATCCAGGGGTCGTACTGGCCCACCAGCTGCGACGACATCGCACGCAGCACCCGCGGGTCGGCCGTGATCGGCCCCGGCCCCATGAGCAGGCGCGGTGGCGGGTCGACGGGCGCGTACGACATGGGTGGCAGGACCTCCGAGGGGCTGAGTACGGGTGCTCCGGGTGGGGAACCTCGGCAGGCTACGGGATCACCCGTTGCCCGCGTGTTTCGTGACGGTGGCGCTCCGGGTCGTCGTCAGACGAAGCCCGGCACGGCCGCCCAGACCGCTGCCGGCGGGGTCACGCCCTCCCGCTCGACCGACGCCTCGAT
Source organism: Nocardioides sp. (assembly GCA_002729525.1). Classification (GTDB taxonomy): domain Bacteria; phylum Actinomycetota; class Actinomycetes; order Propionibacteriales; family Nocardioidaceae; genus Nocardioides. Next base: position 89,464 of record PBYI01000042.1, on the reverse strand, counting down.
GAGGCCGTAGGGCCGGTCGGCGGCGTAGAACACCTCGCCGGGGTTGTCGAGGCCGAACGGCTCGAGGTCGACGGAGAAGTGGTGCTTGTTGGGGCAGGAGATGCGCAGCTCGGCCACCTCGTCGAAGGCCTCGAGCACCGCCTTCCCGCACTCGAACACCGTCTGCTGCAGCGCCAGCGAGTGCACCTGCGCGAAGGTCTCCAGGATCGTCGCGGTGACCGCGGCGTGCAGCGCGTCGAAGTCGAGCGCGTCCGGGTCGGCTGCGCCGTAGCGCCACCACGCCGTGATCGAGGTGGCGAGGATGCGGTCGTCGGTCTCGGCGAGCGTGGTGTACCGGTCGCGCGGGAAGCCGTGGAACTCCGAGCCGGTCGACTTCAGCACCGTGCAGTCGCGCAGCCCGCCGAGCACGTGGGTCTCGCCGTCCTCGACGAGCACCATCGCGGTGCGGGTGTGGGTGCCGCTGCGCACGAAGGCGTGGTCGTGCGGGGCGCCGTCGACGGGGATCCGCTGCCAGGCGTGCCGCTGCGCCTCCCAGCGACCGCCGGACACCTGCTCGAACCCCTCGGTGAAGTGCCGCGCCAGGCGCAGCAGGAAGTCCTCGGGCGCCCCGACCCCGTCGCGGGCGAAGGCGTTGACGGTGTTCTTCTGGGTGTCGGTCGGCACGACGCCGGCGTTGTCGCCGTCGGTGTGGCAGGCGGTGAAGTCGCCGCGCAGCTGGGACGTGACGGTGAGGTCGTCGATCTCGTGCACCGGGGTGTCGCGGGTGATGCGCACCAGGCGGCACTCCGCCTTGCCGTACTGGTTGGCGCCGAGGACCACTCGGCCGGTCGGGGTCCCGGAGGTGTCGCTCATGTCAGCTCCCGCGGTAGGTCGTGTAGGAGTACGGGCCGAGCAGCACCGGCACGTGGTAGTGCTGCTGGTCCGCGTCCACCACGAAGGCGACGGTGACCTCGGGGTAGAAGGTGTCCCGGTCGGCCGCGGCGAACCACGGGCCCACGGCGAAGGTGAGCCGGTGCACGCCGCCCGCGACCGGGTCTGGGAACCGTACCCGCCCGTCGTCGTCGGTGGTACCGGTGCCGAGCGTGGCGCCGCTCGCGTCGGTCAGGACGACCTCGATGCCCGCGCCCGGTCGGCCGAGCACGGCGTCGAGGACGTGGGTGCTGAGGGTGGTGCCGGCGCCGGTCACGTGAGGGCCCCCTGGAGTCGGAGCAGCGCGATCTCGCGCAGCTGGTCGCGGACGACGGCGCGCTCGGTGGCGTCGTCGTGGGTGAGGCGCTGCTCGAGCAGCCCGAGGATCTCCGCGGCGTCGCGTCCGGCGGCCCGCACCAGGAACACGCGGTCGAAGCGCTGCTCGTAGGCGGCGTTGCCCTCGGCCAGCCGGCGCGCGACCTCCGCGTCGGCCGGGTCGACGCCCGCCTGCTCGCGGGCGGAGTGGTCGGCCGACGCGCCCGCCCCGGCATGCCGCTCGCCGATGCGCGGGTGGTCGGCCAGCGCTGTGGCGACCTCCTCGTCCGTCCACCCCCGCGCGCGGCGGTCGGCCTCGGCGAGCACGGTGTCGACGCTGCCGAGCGGGCGGGCGGCGACGAGCTCGTCGGCCCACCGCGGGACGTCGGCGCACGACAGCAGCAGCGCGCGGGCGTCGTACGCCGTGAGGTCGTCGAGGGCGGTCGGGCCGGAGGAGGTCACAGGACCACTCTGCCCGGGTGGTCCAGCCACCAGCGAGCGCCTGCCCGCACCACCGGTCGGGTGGCGGTCTCGACCAGGCCGGCCAGCGCCGGCCCGCCGGCCATGCCGACCCACTCCAGCACCCGCAGGCTGACGTCCTCGTCCGGGCCGTCGACGGCGGCGAGGTGCGCGTCGGGCACCGCGATGCCGGCGTTCGCGGCCACGGTGAACGCGGCCGGGACGGCGTCGGTGTCGACCCGGGGCAGCCACTCCTCGACCTGCTGCTCGCGCCCGGGCACCTGGCAGCGCACCAGGGCGCGGACGGCGCCCTGCCGGCTGGCGGCGTCGTCGGCCTCGAGCGCCAGCTCCATCAGGCAGTCCTGCGCCGCCAGGATGTAGGGACTCGCCATGAGCGACTTGGCGCCGATCTCCGAGACCGGCGTGCGGAAGTCGTAGACGGCCTCGAAGAACAGCCGGGCGAGCATCGGCTGCGCCTCGCCGCCGGTGCGCTCGACCGCCCGCGCGGCGAGGTCGACGCAGGTGGCGTAGTGGACGTTGGTCTCGTCGGCGGTCCACGACGCCGGACCCGGTACCGCGTCGACGGGTCGATCGAGTCGTTGCTGCACCTCCCGGCGCTCGGTGGCCGGGAGCGTCCTGAGCAGCGTGGTGAGGGCGCGCGACGTCGCGGACCCGCCCGTGGCCGCCCGGTGCGCCCGGACCACCTCCCGACCGACGACCGCCCAGGTCTCCTCGTCGAGCGCGTCGACCACCCGCAGCGTCTGGAGGCTGTACGACGCCCCGGTGACGACCCACTCCGAGGGGTGCGAGAGCAGCGAGGCCACCCACGCCACCACCTGCGGCGTCGGCTCCTCCACCGCGATCGTCAGGGCGTTGACCGCGAACGGCTCGGTGCCCGGCGTCGCCACCAGGGATCGGACAGCGTCCTCGACGACGCCGCCGTAGTCACTGCGGCGCAGGGTCGTGAGCGCGACGTAGCGGGTGGCGAACGCCGGTCCGACCGAGCGGACCATCTCGTGCAGGAGCTCGGCGACCAGGGGCTCGACCACCCTGGTCGGCAGGCCCCACCGTCCCGCCGACGCAAGCACCCGGGCCCACCGCAGCCACTCCCCGCCGCTCGGGCTGCCGCTCCACAGCGGCTCGACCACCGCGTCGAACTCGCGCAGGTCTACCGGCGGCGGGGTGCTCGGCTCGTCGTCGACCGGCGCGTCGCGCAGGTTGCGGCAGAGCATGTCGATGGGAGCCCGCAGGCTGCCCGGCGCGAGCTCCAGCGCCTGCTCGTAGCCGTCGATGATCCGCCCGTTGCGGTCACCGCGGCGCTCCAGGCCGCTGAGCGCCGAGACACCGCGCGGTACGCCGACGTCGGCCAGCCGCCGTGACATCGAGGCCAGGCCGACCCCGGCGAGGACCCGGTGCGAACGCAGCAGCCAACCGATCCGTGAGCCCACGTCGACCCGGCCGGTGGTCAGCGGCGTCCGGTCGACGATCGTCTCCGAGGGGCGGGCCACCGGCACAGGCTAGGGACCTGTGGAGCGCCTGTACGCCGATTTGCGGTGACGGAGACCCGTGTCTCAGCGCACGACCCGGCCGGGGTGCGCGGCCCACCAGGCAGCGGCGGCGCGCACCTCCGCGTCGACCCGCGTGCAGTCGGCGAGCTCGGCCAGTCCCGGATCGTGCGACATGCCCATCCACTCCACCACCCGCAGCGCGGTCTCGCCGCCCTCGAGCACCCGTGCCCGCGCCTGCACCGGGACGGGCGCGCCCGCGTTGGCCGCGACGACGTACGCACCGGGGCTGCTGGCCAGGTCGCTGGTGGACACCCAGGCCACCAGGTCCTCCTCGGCGACGGGGACCTGGGAGAAGTGCACGGCGCGGATCGCTCCGTCGCGGACCGCGGGGTCGTCGGTCGCGTCGGCCAGCTCGAGCAGCACGGCGCTGGTGGCGGCGACGTACGGACTCGCCATCAGGGTCTTCGAGCCGGCCTCGGCGACGGTCTCGCGGAAGTCGAAGGCGGCCTCGAAGACCAGGCGCGCCAGCATCGGCTGCGCCGGTCCGCCGGTGCGGGCCACCGCGTCGTCGGCGACCGCGACGCACGCCGCCCAGTGGGCGTTGTCCTCGTCGGCGGTCCACGACGCCGGACCGCCGACCGCGTCCGGCGGCCGGGTCAGACCGGCGACGACCTCGGCCCGGGCGGAGGCGGGGAGGCTCTTCAGCAGCCGGGTCAGCCGCAGCGACACCGACGACCCCGGCGCACACCGCGAGTGCGCGGCGAGGAACGGCTCCACCACCACGGACCAGTCGACCTCGCGGGCGGTGTCGGCCACCCGCACCTGCTGGAGGGCGTACGACGCACCCGCGACCACCCACACCGACGGGTCGGTGAGCAGACCGGCGACCCAGGCCGTCGACCGCGCCGTGGGACGGGTACCGAGCACACCGAGCGCGTTGGCGGCGACGATGTCGCTGCCCGGCTGGTCGAGCAGGCCGCGCACGGCGTCCTCCACGACGTCGGCGTACCGGCTGGTGCGCAGCAGGCACAGCGCCTCGAAGCGGCACGGGAACGCCGGGCCCACCGATCGCACCATCTCGCGCAGGAGCCGGTCGACGAGCGGCTCGACGACCCGCGTCGGGAGACCCCACAACCGGCCGTCGGCCAGCACACGGGCGGCGTGCAGCCACTCCCCGCCGGAGGCGCCCGGCGCCCAGAGAGGCTCCAGCACCGCGTCGAACGACGCCACGTCGGACGGTTGCTCGACGCCTGCACGCTCGTCCGTCGGCGCGTCGGGCACGCTGCGGCACACCTGGTCGATCGGCCCCCGGAGCCAGCCGGACCCCAGACCGAGCGACGCCTCGTAGGCGTCGATGACCAGCCCCTGCCGGTCGCCGCGACGCTCCAGCCCACTCAGTGCCGGCACCCCACGACGTACGCCGTGGGCAGCGAGGCGGTCGGACATCTCCGAGAGCCCCACACCGGCGAGCACCCGGTGACCGCGCAGCAGCCAACCGATCCGGGCGCCGACGTCGACGCGACCCGTGGTCAGCGGGGTGCTGTCGACGATCGTGTCCGACGGTCGGGCCATGCGGGCAACGTAGGGAGCCCCGACGGCCCCCACGGGTTGTTCACCGAAGTCACCCGCTGGGACAAAAGTCCGTCCCTCAGGGAGCTCCGCAGGGCACCCCGAGGGCGCCGAGCCGCTCGCGGCCACCGTCGAGCGCCGTGAGCACCCAGGGGCCGTCGGTCGTCCAGGTCACGCTGTGCTCGTGGTGCGCGGCCCAGGAGCCGTCGGTGGTGACGGCGGTCCACTCGTCGTCGAGCACGTCGGTGGTGGCCGCGCCGAGCGTGACCATCGGCTCGATCGCGAGGGCCAGGCCGGGCACGATCCGAGGGCCGCGACCGGGTCGGCCGACGTTGGGCACGTCGGGCGGGAGGTGCATCTCGGTGCCGATGCCGTGGCCGGTGTACTCCTCGACCACGCCGAAGGGACCGGCGGAGCGCACGCTGGTCTCCACGGCGTGCGAGATGTCGGAGAGCCGCCCGCCCAGCGCGCCGGCCGCGATCCCCGCCCAGAGCGCGGCCTCGGTGGCGCGGTCGAGCGCGGCCACGTCGGCGGGCACCTCGCCGAGCGGGGCGGTGAACGCCGCGTCGCCGTGCCAGCCGTCGAGGATCGCGCCGCAGTCGACCGAGACCAGGTCGCCGTCGCGCAGCACCCGGTCACCGGGCACACCGTGGACGACCTCGTCGTTGACCGACACGCAGATCGACCCGACGAACCCGTGGTAGCCGAGGAACGACGGCGTCGCACCGAGGTCCCGGATGTGCCGCTCCGCGGCCGCGTCGAGCTCGCGCGTCGAGATCCCCGGGCGCAGCAGGTCGCGCACCACGTCGAGCGTGCGTGCGACGACCTGGCCGGCACGGTGCATGCCGACCAGGTCGTCGGGAGACTTCAGCTCCAGGCGCGGGCGTCCGAGCACGGTCCGGTCCGGTGCGGGTCGTGCAGGATCAGCCGCGGCCGTCGAGCGCGGACATGACGCGGTCGGTCACCTCGGTGACCTCGCCCATGCCGTCGACCTCGACGAGCAGCCCGCGGGAGCGGTAGACGTCGATGAGCGGTGCGGTCTGCTCGACGTACACCTCCTGGCGCTTGCGGATGACGTCCTCGGTGTCGTCGCTGCGCCCGTCGGTCTGGGCACGCTTGAGCAGCCGCGCCACGACCTCCTCGTTGTCCACCGTCAGCACCACCGCAGCGTCCAGGCTGTGCCCCGCGGCCTCCAGCATGCCGTCGAGCTCGGCGACCTGAGCGGTCGTGCGCGGGTAGCCGTCGAGCAGGAAGCCCGGCTCGGCGTCCCGGCTCGGCGATCCGGTTGCGCACCATCGAGTTGGTGACCTCGTCGGGGACGTACTCGCCCGCGTCCATGTAGCGCTTGGCCTCCACCCCGAGCGGGGTGCCCTGCGAGACGTTGGCGCGGAAGATGTCTCCGGTCGAGATGGCCGGGATGCCGAACCGCTCAGCGACGAACGTGGCTTGCGTGCCCTTGCCGGCTCCCGGCGGGCCCATGAGGATCAGGCGCATGTCAGCGTAGGAATCCTTCGTAGTTGCGCTGCTGGAGCTGGCTCTCGATCTGCTTCACGGTGTCCAGTGCGACGCCCACCATGATGAGGATGGACGTACCACCGAACGGGAAGTTCTGGTTGGCGTCGATGAGGACCAGCGCGATCAGCGGGATCAGCGACACGACACCCAGGTAGAGCGCACCCGGCAGCGTGATGCGGGACAGGACGTAGGACAGGTAGTCCTCGGTCGGCTTGCCCGCCCGGATCCCGGGGATGAAGCCGCCGTACTTCTTCATGTTGTCGGCCACCTCTTGCGGGTTGAAGGTGATCGACACGTAGAAGTAGGTGAAGAAGATGATCAGTCCGAAGTACACCGCCATGTAGAGCGGGTGGTCGGCCGTCACGAAGTAGTTGCTCAGGAACACGGCCCACCGGGAGTCCGGGTTCTGGTTGAACTGGACGGCCATCGCCGGGAGGTAGAGCAGGGAGGAGGCGAAGATGACCGGGATGATGCCGGCCTGGTTGACCTTCAGCGGGATGTAGGTCGAGGAGCCGCCGAACATCTTGCGACCGACCATCCGACGGGCGTACTGCACCGGGATGCGGCGCTGCGCCTGCTCGATGAAGATGACCGCGGCCACGATGACCAGACCGATGGCGATGACGACGCCGAAGACCCACCAGCCCTGCGTCTGGCCCACGGCCCACAGCGCGGTCGGGAAGGTCGCGACGACCTGGGTGAAGATCAGGATCGACATGCCGTTGCCGACGCCGCGCTCGGTGATGAGCTCGCCCAGCCACATGATGACGGCGGTGCCCGCGGTCATGGTGATCACCATGACCAGGAAGACGCCGAGGCTGTCGGGGTCGTGCAGCAGCGGCTCGGTGCAGTTCTGCAGGAGGTTGCCCGAGCGGGCCAGCGCCACGATGCCGGTCGCCTGGAGCAGCGCCAGGCCCAGCGTGAGGTAGCGGGTGTACTGCGTGATCTTCGTCTGGCCGGCCTGGCCCTCCTTCTTGAGGGCCTCCAGCCGCGGGATCACGACCACGAGCAGCTGCAGGATGATGCTCGCGGTGATGTACGGCATGATCCCCAGCGCGAAGATGGTGAGCTGGAGCAGCGCACCGCCGGAGAACAGGTTGATCAGGTTGTAGACACCCTGGTTGTTCGCCGTGTCGCTGAGGCACGACTGCACCGCGGCGACGTCGACGCCGGGCGCGGGGATCTGCGAACCGGCCCGGAAGATCACGATGATCGCCAGGACGAACAGCAGCTTGCGCCGCAGGTCCGGGGTCCGGAAGGCGTTCACGAACGCGCTGAGCACAGTTCCTCTTCTCTTCTGCCGACTTCCCCGAGTGGTCCGGCCGTGCGCGCGCGGGGCGGCACCGGCCGGCAGGCCCGGGAGAGCCTAACACCGAGCCCCCGTGACCCACGTCGCGCCGGCAGTTGCCGGAGACGGGTGGTCACGAGGGCTCGGTGAGTGGTCAGACCTGGTGGTGGGTCAGGCGACGGTGGCGGTGCCGCCGGCGGCCTCGATCTTCTCCTTGGCCGAGGCCGAGAAGGCGTCGGCGGTGACGGTCACGGCGACCGAGATCTCGCCCTGGCCGAGCACCTTGACGGGCTGGCCCTTGCGGACCGCGCCCCGCTCGACGAGCGCGGTCTTGGAGACCTCGCCGCCCTCGGGGAACAGGCTGCCGATCCGGTCCAGGTTGACGACCTGGAACTCGACCTTGAAGGGGTTCTTGAAGCCCTTGAGCTTCGGCAGCCGCATGTGCAGCGGCATCTGGCCACCCTCGAAGGCCACCGGCACCTGGTAGCGCGCCTTGGTGCCCTTGGTACCGCGACCAGCGGTCTTGCCCTTGGAGCCCTCACCGCGACCGACGCGGGTCTTGGCGGTCTTGGCGCCCTTGGCGGGCTTGAGGTTGTGAAGCTTGAGCGTCATGTCACTCGACCTCCTCGACCGTCACGAGGTGACGGACGGCCTGGACCATGCCCCGGATCTCGGGTCGGTCCTCCTTGACGACGACGTCGCCGATCCGCTTGAGACCGAGCGAGCGCATGGTCTCGCGCTGCTTCGGCTTGCAGCCGATCGTGGACTTGTCCTGCTTGACCTTGAGCTGCGCCATCAGGAGCTCACCCCCGCGGCTGCCTTGGCGTCGCGCGCCTCCTGCTCGCCCTCGGCCTTGGCCCGGAGCAGCGCCGCCGGAGCGATCTCCTCGACCGGGCGGCCACGACGGGCGGCGACGGTCTCTGGCTGCTCGAGCATCTTCAGCGCCTCGATGGTCGCGTGCACGATGTTGATCTGGTTCGACGACCCCAGCGACTTGCTGAGGATGTCGTGGATGCCGGCGCACTCCAGGACGGCGCGCACCGGACCACCGGCGATCACACCGGTACCGGGAGCGGCGGGACGCAGCATGACCACGCCGGCCGCCTTCTCGCCCTGGACGGGGTGCGGGACGGTGCCCTGGACGCGCGGGACGCGGAAGAAGTTCTTCTTCGCCTCCTCGACGCCCTTGGCGATCGCCGCCGGCACCTCCTTGGCCTTGCCGTAGCCGACACCGACCAGTCCGTCGCCATCACCGACGACGACCAGGGCGGTGAAGCTGAAGCGGCGTCCGCCCTTGACCACCTTGGCCACGCGGTTGATGGCCACCACGCGCTCGAGGTACGGGCTCTTCTCCGCGCCGCGGCCGCCGTCGCGACCGCGACCCTGACGGTCTCCGCGCTGTCCGCGCTGGGGTCCGCTCATGAGTGTTCTCTCCTCGGAAGTTCTTGCTCGGGTCGGGTCAGAAGACCAGGCCGGCGGAACGGGCACCGTCGGCCAGGGCGGCGACGCGCCCGTGGTAGCGGTTGCCCGCGCGGTCGAAGACGACGGACTCCAGGCCCTGCGCCTTGGCACGCTCCGCGGCGAGCTCGCCGACGCGGGTGGCCTTGGCCGTCTTGTCGCCGTCCAGCGAACGCAGGTCGGTCTCCATCGTGGAGGCGTGGACCAGCGTCTTGCCGACGTTGTCGTCGACGATCTGGACGGTGATGTGCTTGGAGGACCGGGTCACGACCATGCGCGGGCGCTCGGCGGTGCCGGCGACCTTCTTGCGGCCACGGACCTGACGACGCAGGCGCGACCGCAGTCGGGCCGACGCGTGCTTGCGGTACTTCAGGGAGTTGCCCATGACTACTTACCAGCCTTTCCGACCTTGCGGCGGACGTGCTCGCCGGCGTACCGGACACCCTTGCCCTTGTAGGGCTCGGGCAGGCGGAGCTTGCGGATGTTGGCCGCGACCTCGCCCACGAGCTGCTTGTCGATGCCCTGGACACCGAGCTTGGTGGGACCCTCCACCGCGAAGGTGATGCCCTCGGGCGCCTTCACGATGATCGGGTGGGAGTAACCCAGCTGGAACTCCAGCTCGGTCGGGCCCTTGGACAGGACGCGGTAGCCGACGCCCACGATCTCGAGCTTCTTCTCGTAGCCCTCGGTGACGCCCACGACCATGTTGTTGACCAGGGTGCGGGTCAGGCCGTGGAGCGACTTGGACTTCCGCTCGTCGTCGGGACGCTTGACGTCCAGGACGGCGTCGCCCTGCTCCACCGTGATGGGAGCGGCGACGGTGTGGGACAGGGTGCCCTTGGGGCCCTTGACGGTCACCAGGGCGCCGTCGATGGCGACGTCCACGCCGGACGGGACCGGGACCGGCAGCTTGCCGATGCGCGACATGTTGAGTCTCCTCTCGGTTCCGTCGTCACCAGACGTAGGCGAGGACTTCCCCACCCACGCCCTTCTGGTTGGCCTGGCGGTCGGTGAGCAGGCCCTGGCTCGTCGAGATGATCGCGACACCCAGGCCGCCGAGCACCTTCGGGAGACCCGTGTGCTTGGCGTACACCCGCAGACCGGGCTTGCTGATGCGCCGGACACCGGCGATCGAGCGCTCGCGGTTGCGGCCGTACTTGAGCGTCACGGTCAGGGTCTTGCCCACGCCGTTGTCGTTGTCGGCCACGTCGAACGACGTGATGTAGCCCTCCTGCTGGAGGATCTCCGCGACGCCCTGCTTCAGCTTGCTGTACGGCATGGACACCGCGTCGTGGTACGCCTGGTTGGCGTTGCGCAGACGGGTCAGCATGTCTGCGATCGGGTCGGTCATCGTCATGAGATGCGTGCTTCTCTCTCTTCTGCGGTTTCGCCCCGGCGGACCGGGACGACCTTCAGCGGATGTGGTGTGGGGTCCTGCTCACCAGGAGGACTTGGTGACGCCGGGCAGCTCGCCGCGGTGCGCCATCTCGCGCAGGCAGATGCGGCACAGCCCGAACTTGCGGTAGACGGCCTTGGGCCGGCCGCAGCGCTGGCAACGGGTGTAGCCACGCACCGCGAACTTCGGCTTGCGGGCCTGCTTGACCTTGAGACCGGTCTTAGCCATGTCTTCTCTCCTCGTCCCTGACTCAGCGCTCGGCGAAGGGGAAGCCGAGCTGCTTCAGCAGCGCGCGCCCCTGCTCGTCGTTGGTCGCGGTGGTCACCAGGGTGATGTCCATACCCCGCGAGCGGTCGATCTTGTCGGCGTCGATCTCGTGGAACATGACCTGCTCGGTGAGACCGAAGGTGTAGTTGCCGTTCCCGTCGAACTGCTTCGGGGACAGGCCGCGGAAGTCGCGGATCCGCGGCAGCGCGAGCGACAGCAGGCGGTCGAGGAACTCCCACATCCGGTCGCCGCGCAGCGTGACGTGCGCACCGATCGGCATGCCCTCGCGCAGCTTGAACTGCGCGATGGACTTGCGGGCCTTGTTGACCGCCGGCTTCTGGCCGGTGATGGCGGTGAGGTCGCGGATGGCGCCCTCGATGAGCTTCGAGTCGCGCGCGGCCTCGCCGACACCCATGTTGACCACGATCTTGGTCAGGCCGGGCACCTGCATGACGTTGGCGATCTCGAACTCGCTCTTCAGCGAGGGGAGGATCTCCTCGCGGTAGCGGGTCTTCAGCCGCGGGGTGACCTTCTCGGTCACGGCGGTGGCGGAGTCGGTGGTCATCCTCAGATCTCCTTGCCGGTCTTGCGCGAGATGCGCACCGAGCGCGTCGAGACGTAGGTCGAGCCGTCGGGACGACGCTTGGTGACCTCCTCGCGCTTGAAGCCGATGCGGGTCACGCCGTCGCCCTCGACGAGCATCACGTTCGAGACGTGGATCGGGGCCTCGGTGGTCACGATGCCGCCGGTGCTGCCGGAGCGACCGCCCTGGTCGACGACCTTCGTGTGCTTCTTGATGCGGTTGACGCCCTCGACGATGACGCGCTGCTCCTCGCGGAGCACGCGGATCACCTTGCCCTCGGCGCCCTTGTCCTTGCCGGCGATCACCTTGACGGTGTCGCCCTTCTTGATGTTCACGGACGGGTTCTTCGCCATGTCAGAGCACCTCCGGGGCGAGCGAGACGATGCGCATGAACTTCTTCTCGCGCAGCTCACGGCCGACGGGGCCGAAGATGCGCGTGCCACGCGGCTCGCCGTCGGCCTTGAGGATGACGGCGGCGTTCTCGTCGAAGCGGATGTAGGAGCCGTCGGGACGACGGCGCTCCTTCACGGTCCGCACGACGACCGCCTTGACGACGTCACCCTTCTTGACGTTGCCGCCGGGGATGGCGTCCTTCACGGTGGCGACGATGACGTCCCCGATCCCCGCGTAGCGACGGCCGGAGCCACCGAGCACGCGGATGCAGAGGATCTCCTTGGCACCCGTGTTGTCGGCGACCTTCAGTCGCGACTCCTGCTGAATCACTGTTCCTACTCCTTGTCACCTGGTTCTCGCACCGCGGCGCGAGCCTGGGAGAACTACTGGTCGGTCTGGGGGCTCACTTGGCCCGCTCGAGGATCTCCACCACGCGCCAGCGCTTGGTCGCCGAGAGCGGACGGGTCTCCATGATCAGGACGCGGTCGCCGGTACCGCAGTCGTTGGCCTCGTCGTGGGCCTTCAGACGGCTCGTGCGGCGCATGACCTTGCCGTAGAGCGGGTGCTTGACCCGGTCCTCCACGGACACGACCACGGTCTTGTCCATCTTGTCGCTGACCACGAGGCCCTCGCGGACCTTGCGGGAGCCCCGCTCGGTCGCGGTGGTCTCGGTCTCGGTCTGCTCGCTCATGCGGCACCGTCCTCGTCGCTCGAGCCCGGCGCGGTCCGGATGCCGAGCTCGCGCTCACGCACCACGGTGTAGATCCGGGCGATCTCCTTCTTGACCGTGCGCAGACGGCCGTGGCTCTCCAGCTGGCCGGTGGCCGCCTGGAAACGGAGGTTGAACAGCTCCTCCTTGGCCTCGCGCAGCTTGGCCTCGAGGTCCACGTCGTTGAGCTCGTCGAGCTCGTGGGCCTTGGTCCCGGTGCTCATCAGAACTCACCAGCCTCTCGGGTGACGATCCGGCACTTCATGGGCAGCTTGTGGATGGCACGCCGCATCGCCTCGCGGGCGATCTCGTCCTCCACACCGGAGAGCTCGAACATGACGCGGCCGGGCTTGACGTTCGAGACCCACCACTCGGGCGAACCCTTACCGGAACCCATGCGGGTCTCGGCGGGCTTCTTGGTGAGCGGCGTGTCCGGGAAGATGTTGATCCAGACCTTGCCGCCACGCTTGATGTGACGGGTCATCGCGATACGGGCCGACTCGATCTGACGGTTCGTCACGTAGTGGTGCTCGAGCGCCTGGATGCCGTACTCGCCGAACGCGAGCGACGTGCCACCCTTGGCGACACCGCTGCGCTTGGGGCTGTGCGGCTTGCGGTACTTGACGCGCTTGGGCATCAGCATCGGGGTCAGGCCTCCGATCCGGACTCGTTGGCGGGCGCGCCCTGCTCGGCGGTGCTGCCGGAGCGGGACTCGCGGGTGGGACGCTCGCCGCCACGGCCACCGCGACCGGGGCGCTCGCCGCCCCGACCACCGCGACCGCCGCGACCGGGGACACCGGCGCGGGCGGCAGCCTGGGCCTGGCGCTCGGCACGGGTGCCGGCGACCTCGCCCTTGTAGATCCAGACCTTCACGCCGATGCGGCCGAAGGTGGTCTTGGCCTCGTGGAAGCCGTAGTCGATGTCGGCACGCAGCGTGTGCAGCGGGACGCGACCCTCGCGGTAGAACTCGGTGCGCGACATCTCGGCGCCGTTGAGGCGGCCCGAGCACTGGATCCGGATGCCCTGGGCACCGGAGCGCATCGTGGTCTGCATCGCCTTGCGCATCGCGCGGCGGAACTGCACGCGGCCGGCGAGCTGCTCGGCGACACCCTGGGCGACGAGCTGGGCGTCGACCTCGGGGGACTTGACCTCGAGGATGTTCAGCTGGACCTGCTTGCCGGTGAGCTTCTCGAGCTCGCCGCGCAGGCGGTCGGCCTCGGTGCCGCGGCGACCGATCACGATGCCCGGACGCGCGGTGTGGATGTCGACGCGCACGCGGTCACGGGTGCGCTCGATCTCCACCTTCGAGATGCCGGCGCGGTCCATGCCCTTGGAGAGCAGCTTGCGGATCGCGACGTCCTCGCCGACGTACGACTTGTACAGCTTGTCGGCGTACCAGCGGGACTTGTGGTCGGTGCTGATGCCGAGGCGGAATCCGTTCGGGTTGATCTTCTGACCCATCAGGCACTCTTTCCGTTGCTCTTGCGGCCGGACTTGCGGGCAGCCACGACCTCGGCGGGCTGCACCACGAGGGTGATGTGGCTGGTGCGCTTGTTGATCCGGGTGGCCCGGCCCTGCGCACGCGGCCGCCACCGCTTCATGGTGGGGCCCTCGTCGACGAGGCACGCGCTGACGACGAGGTCGTCGGCGTCGAGGCCCTCGGTGGTCTCGGCGTTGGCGATCGCGCTCTCCAGGACCTTGCGGACGGTGACCGCGGCGGCCTGGGGCGCGAACTGCAGCAGCGCCAGGGCCTCCTCGGTCGGCATCCCGCGGACCATGTCGACGACGCGGCGGGCCTTCATCGGCGTGATCCGCGCGAACTTGGCGCTCGCGAACGCGCCCGGCTCGGTGCCGAGCAGCGACTCGCGGCGGGCGCTGGTGCGCCGGCGCTCGGTGACGCTCATCTGGTGAACTCCTTAGTACCGCTGGAAGGTGCCGGCGCTCAGCGCCGGCGACCCTTCCGGTCGTCCTTGACGTGCCCGCGGAAGGTGCGGGTCGGGGCGAACTCGCCGAGCTTGTGACCGACCATGGAGTCGGTCACGAACACCGGCACGTGCTTGCGGCCGTCGTGGACGGCGATCGTGTGACCGATCATCGCCGGCACGATCATGGACCGGCGCGACCAGGTCTTGATGACGTTGTGGCTGCCCTTGTCGTTCTCCGCGTCCACCTTCTTCATGAGGTGGTCGTCGACGAAGGGGCCCTTCTTCAGGCTGCGAGGCATGTCGGTTACTTCCTACCCTTGCCGGTCTTGCGACGACGGATGATCTGGCTGTCGGAGGCCTTGCGCTTGCGCGTGCGGCCCTCGGGCTTGCCCCAGGGCGAGACCGGGTGGCGACCACCGGAGGTCTTGCCCTCACCACCGCCGTGCGGGTGGTCGACGGGGTTCATCACGACACCGCGGACGGTCGGGCGCTTGCCCTTCCAGCGCATGCGGCCGGCCTTGCCCCAGTTGATGTTCGACTGCTCGGCGTTGCCGACCTCGCCGATCGTGGCGCGGCAGCGCACGTCGACGAAGCGCATCTCGCCCGAGGGCATGCGCAGCGTGGCGCGCGAGCCCTCGCGGGCGACCAGCTGGGCGCTGATGCCGGCGGAGCGGGCGATCTTGGCGCCGCCGCCGGGCCGCAGCTCCACGCAGTGCACGGTCGAGCCGACCGGGATGTTGCGCAGCGGCAGGTTGTTGCCCGTCTTGATGTCGGCCGTGGGGCCGGACTCCACGACGGTGCCCTGCTCGAGGCCCTTCGGCGCGATGATGTAGCGCTTCTCGCCGTCGACGAAGTGCAGCAGCGCGATGCGTGCGGTGCGGTTGGGGTCGTACTCGATGTGAGCGACCTTGGCGGGCACGCCGTCCTTGTCGTAGCGACGGAAGTCGATGACGCGGTAGGCGCGCTTGTGACCGCCACCCTGGTGCCGGGTGGTGATCCGGCCCTGGGCGTTGCGGCCGCCCTTCTTGGGCAGCGGGCGCGTCAGCGACTTCTCGGGCGTGGTGCGGGTGATCTCGACGAAGTCGGCGACCGACGAGCCGCGACGGCCCGGGGTGGTCGGCTTGTACTTGCGGATGGCCATGGTGTCTGTCCTCTCACCCCGGTCAGGAGACCGGGCCTCCGAAGATGTCGATGCGGTCGCCCTCGGCCAGGCCGACGATGGCGCGCTTGGTGTCCTTGCGCTTACCGAGGCCGTAACGGGTACGGCGGCTCTTGCCCGGGCGGTTGAGCGTGTTCACCGAGACGACCTTGACGTCGAAGATCTTCTCGACGGCGATCTTGATCTCGGTCTTGTTGGCGTCCGGGCGCACCAGGAAGGTGTACTTGTTCGCGTCGAGGAGCGAGTAGCTCTTCTCCGACACGACCGGGGCGATCAGGACGTCGCGGTGGTCCTTGTGCAGGGTGCTCACTGGTCGGCCTCCTCGGTGGTGGCGGCGCCGGTCGCCTTCGCGACGAACGCGTCGTACGCGCCCTGGGTGAACACGACGTCGTCGCTGGACAGCACGTCGTAGGTGTTGAGCTGGTCGACGTGCACCAGGTGCACCTCGGTCGCGTTGCGCAGCGAGAGCCAGGTGACCTCGTCGGTGCGCTCGAGCACCACGAGGAACTTGGTGCGCGGCGTCAGGCCCTTCAGCGCGGCGAGCGCGGTCCTGGTCGACGGCGCGTCGCCGGTCACCAGCGACTCCACGACGTGGATGCGCTCGTTGCGGGCCCGGTCGGAGAGGGCACCGCGCAGGGCGGCGGCCTTCATCTTCTTGGGGGTCCGCTGGCTGTAGTCACGCGGCTGCGGGCCGTGGACGGTGCCACCGCCGGCGAACTGCGGCGCACGCGTCGAGCCCTGGCGGGCGCGGCCGGTGCCCTTCTGCTTGTAGGGCTTGCGGCCACCACCGCGGACCTCGCCGCGGGTCTTGGTGGCGTGCGTGCCCTGGCGGGCGGCGGCCTGCTGGGCCACCACGACCTGGTGGATCAGGGGCACGTTGACCTTGGCGTCGAAGATCTCGGCCGGGAGGTCGACCGACACGGTCTTGGCGGTCATCGGATCAGGCCTCCTGGGTCTTCTTGGCGGCCGAGCGGAGCAGCACGAGGCTGCCGCGGGGGCCGGGGACGGCACCCTTGAGCAGGATCAGGCCCTTCTCGGCGTCGACCGCGTGGACGGTGACGTTCTGGGTGGTCACGGTGTCGGAACCCATGCGACCGGCCATCCGCAGACCCTTGAAGACGCGGCCCGGCGTGGCGCACGCGCCGATCGAGCCCGGCTTGCGGTGGTTGCGGTGGGGACCGTGGGAGGCGCCGACGCCGGAGAAGCCGTGACGCTTCATGGTTCCGGCGAAGCCCTTGCCCTTGCTGGTGCCGGTGACGTCGATGACGTCACCCTCGGCGAAGGTGTCGACACCGAGGTCCTGGCCGACGGTGTAGGTCGCGGCGTCGGCGGTACGGATCTCCGCGACGTGGCGGCGCGGCGTGGTGCCGGCCTTCGCGAACTGGCCCGCGAGCGGCTTGGTGACCTTGCGGCCCTCGATCTCGCCGAAGCCGACCTGGATGGCGTGGTAGCCGTCGGTCTCCGCGCTGCGGATCTGGGTGACCACGTTGGTGCTGGCGGACACGACGGTGACCGGGACGACCCGGTTCTCGGCGTCCCACAGCTGGGTCATGCCGACCTTGGTGCCGAGCAGGCCCTTGACGTTGCGTTCGATGGTCATGGCGTTTTCCTGTGCTCCTCGCGACGCTTTAGAGCTTGATCTCGATGTCGACGCCCGCCGGGAGGTCGAGACGCATGAGCGAGTCGACGGTCTTCGGGGTGGGGTCGATGATGTCGATGAGGCGCTTGTGGGTGCGCATCTCGAAGTGCTCGCGCGAGTCCTTGTACTTGTGGGGCGAGCGGATGACGCAGTACACGTTCTTCTCGGTGGGCAGCGGCACGGGGCCGGCCACCTGAGCACCCGTACGGGTGACGGTGTCCACGATCTTGCGCGCCGAGGTGTCGATCACCTCGTGGTCATAGGCCTTGAGCCTGATGCGGATCTTCTGTCCCGCCATAGGTCTCTCTCGTCCTTCTCGTCAGTACTCGTACCGCGGTCCAGGGCCCCGGGCGTGGGACCCCGCCTCGCTCCTCCGACCCCTTCCCGCCCACCCCCGCGGTCGGGCGTGTCGCACTGGGCACGCCGACGAACGGGGTCGTTCGCGGTGTCGGGCCGGCCCCCGACGGCGGTCGGGGTGAATCGGGTCTCCAGGTGCGGCGTGGCGATCGGACTCAGCCCGCTCCACACCCCTGCGCACGCAGCCGACGGGCCACGTGGAAGGAGACGCGATTCAGGATTCAAGCCGTGCCACGCCCCGGCAACCCGCCGGAGCAACCTGGCTATCTTGGCAGACATCGCCGGGCGTACCAAATTCGGCGCGCACCCCTCCCCGGGAGCCGTCCGTGCGGGTGGTGCAGGACCCGGTCGGACGACCGGGCCGGCACCGGCTACGACCGGTGGAGCGTGCCCCACGGTACCGGCCCGGCTGACAGGATGGCTCCGTCGTCGCGATCCCGGGCGCGTCGGCGGAGCGGAGGTGTGCGGATGTCGGACGAGGAGCGGTACCCGCCGCCGGGCGCGCCCCCGCCCGGCGGCGCGCAGCCGGGTCGGCCGCAGGGCACGGGCTGGACGCCCGCGGCACCGCCCCCGCCCGGGCCGTACGCCGGGCCGCCGGGCACTGCGGCAGGACCACCGGGCCCCCTCCCGACGTACCGCCCCTCGGGGCCGCCGTCGTGGCTGCCGGGTGCCGTGCACAAGCCCGGAGCGGTGCCGCTGCGCCCGCTGAGGTTGGGTGACGTCCTGGACGCCGCGTTCCGGGTGATCCGGTTCAACCCGCAGGCCACCGTCGGCGCCGCCGTGCTCGTCGCCGCCGTGACGATGGCGGTGCCGACCCTCCTCACCCTGCTGCTCTCCCTGACCGTCGACCTCGGTCTCGACCTCGCGGCCGAGGACCCGGCGGTCGGCGCGGACGCCGCCCAGGTCGCTGCCCTCCTCGCCGCCGTCGGCGCCTTCCTCCTCGGGCTGGTCGGCCTCCAGGTCGGGCTCGTGCTGGTGACCGGGATGGTCACCCACGTGACCAGCGAGGCGGCGGTCGGCCGCCGGTTGTCGCTGGGCCAGGCGTGGGCCGCCACCCGCGGCGTGCGCTGGCGCCTGGTGGGGCTGTCGCTCCTGCTGGCACTGGTCGGCGCCCTGGCGCTCGGGCTGTGGGTGGTCACCGTCGTGGTGGTGGCGACGTTGTCCGAGGTGGCCGGGATCCTGTACGGCGCCGCGACGGGGCTGCTCGTCGTCGTACCGCTCGGGACCTGGCTGTGGGTGCGTGCCTACTACCTGGCGACCCCGGCGCTCGTGGTCGAGCGGCAGGGGGTCGTCGCGGCGGTCCGGCGCTCGTGGACCCTCACCCGCGGCCAGTTCTGGCGGACTCTCGGCATCGCGGTGCTGACCGCGCTGATCACCGGCTTCGCCGGCAACCTGCTGTCGTTCCCGCTCACCATCGGCGGGCAGCTCGCCGCGGTCGCCGTACCGCAGTACGCCCTGGTGCTGCTGCTCGGCACGAACGCGCTGGCCACCGTGGTCTCCACCGCCTTCGTCGCTCCCTTCTCCGGCGCGGTCGCGGCGCTGCAGTACGTCGACCAGCGCATCCGCAAGGAGGGCTACGACGTCGAGCTCATGGCCCGCGCCGGGATCCTCGAGCGGTGACCCCGCTCGCGTGGCTGCCGGGCGCGGCCGGGACCGTCGTCGCCGCCCCGCTGGACCCCTCGCCGCAGGAGGCGCGCGAAGCGGTGCGCCGTGAGCTCCTGTCCCCCGAGTACGCCCGCGACGACCTCCTCCAGCGGGTGCTCGACTGGATCGCGCGACGGTTGGAGGGGGCCGGCGACCTGGCGGCCGGCAGCCCGCCGCTCACGTGGTTCGCCGTCACGGCGCTGACCGTCCTGCTCGTCGCCGCCGTCGTCGCGCTGGCGACCCGCGCGCGCCGTAGCGGTCGCAGCCGCACCGACCGCGCCGCCGCCGTCCTCGACCAGCGGCTGACCGCGGCCGAGCTGCGCGAGCGCGCCCGGTCGGCGCTCGCGCAGGAGAGGTACGACGACGCGGTGGTCGACGGCTTCCGGGCGCTCGCCGTCGCCGCGGTGGAGGACGGTCGGCTCGCCGACTCCCCCAGCGCGACCGCGCACGAGGTCGCCGCCCGGCTCGCCGCCGACGCCGACCCCGCGCACGCCGGGGACCTCGCGCGCTCCGCCGACGACTTCGACGCCGTGCTGTACGGCGACCGGGTGGCCGACGCCGCGACCGCGCACCGGGTGCTCGACCTCGACCGTGCCCTGGCGGGTCGCCGGTGAGCGCCGTGGACGCACCCACGCGCACCTCACGCCGTACGTGGGTGCTGGTGGCGGCCGCGCTGGTCGTGGCGACCGGGGTCGGGGTGCTGCTCGGGTCGTCGCCGTCGCGCTCGGACCCGCTGGACCCCGGCAACCCCGGCGGCGACGGCGCGCAGGCGGTGGCCCGGGTGCTCGCCGACGCGGGCGTCGACATCGACGTCGTGCGCTCGGCCGACGCGCTCGACGAGCGGCTCCCCGAGGTCGCCGGTCGGACCGAGGGACTCGTCGTGGTGACCGCCACCGAGCGGCTCGGCGAGACCACGACCCGGCGCCTGCTCGACGCCGCCGGCAACCGCACGCTGGTGCTCGTCGACCCGCCGCCGCTGCTCCTCGACGACCTCGGCGTCGACGGCGCCGGCAGCCTGCCGGCGGGGCGGGCGGTCGCCGCCGGGTGCTCGGGGACCGTGCCGCCGCTGGACGACCTGCGGATCGAGGTCGACACCGCGCGCACCGTGACCGCCGACCGGGGCACCTCGTGCTTCGACGGCGCGCTGCTGCTGGACACCGGCAGCCGCGGCACGCTCGTCGTGCTCACCGCCGGCGACGTGCTCACCAACGACCAGGTGCTGCGCGCCGACAACGCGGCGGTGGCACTGCGGCTGCTGGGCCAGCAGGACGAGCTGGTCTGGTACGTCCCGTCGTACGACGACCTGGTCGCCGACGACGGTGTGGGTGCCCGGTCGCTCCTGCCGGCGTGGCTGCTCCCCGCGCTGCTGCTGCTGGCCCTCGCCGTGCCGGTGGCGATGGTGTGGCGCGGGCGCCGACTTGGTCCGCTCGCCGTCGAGCCGCTGCCCGTCGTCGTACGGGCGCTGGAGACCACGCTGAGCCGCGGCCGGCTCTACCGCCGCGCCGGCGACCGCGCCCACACCACGCGGGTGCTGCGCGCCGACACCCGCCGCGCGGCGGCCGACCACCTGCACCTGGGGCGCGGCGTCACCGCCGACACCGTCGTACGGGCCGTCGCGACGCGCACCGGGCGCGACCCCGACGAGGTCGCGGCACTCCTGCACCCCGACGCTCCCCCACCCACCGACGACCGAGGCCTGGTGGCCCTGGCCCGCAGCCTCGCCGACCTGGAGAGAGAGGTACGCCAGCCGTGACCGACCCGACTTACCCGCCACCGCCGCCAGCGGCGTCCGCCGCACCCACGGCTTCCGCGGACGACCCCCGCGCCCGCCTGCAGTCCGTACGCCGCGAGGTCGCGAAGGCGGTCGTCGGCCAGGACGCCGCGGTGTCCGGCCTGCTGGTCGCCCTGCTGACCGGCGGCCACGTGCTGCTGGAGGGCGTGCCCGGCACGGCGAAGACGCTGCTGGTGCGCACCCTGGCCGCGGCGCTGGACGTCGACACCCGGCGCGTGCAGTTCACCCCCGACCTGATGCCGGGGGACCTGACCGGGTCGATGGTGATCGGCGGGCACGGCGGCGACCGCGGCGACCTGGTGTTCCGCGAGGGGCCGGTCTTCACGAACCTGCTGCTCGCCGACGAGATCAACCGGACGCCCCCGAAGACCCAGTCGGCCCTGCTGGAGGCGATGGAGGAGGGCCAGGTGTCGGTCGACGGCACCACCCGACCGCTGCCCGAGCCCTTCCTGGTCGCCGCGACCCAGAACCCGGTGGAGTTCGAGGGCACGTACCCGCTGCCGGAGGCGCAGCTCGACCGCTTCCTGCTCAAGCTCGAGCTGCCGGTGCCCGAGCGTGACGACGAGGTCGAGGTGCTCACCCGGCACGCGCGCGGTTTCGACCCGCGCGACGTGACGGGAGCGGGCGTGTCGGCCGTCGCCGGCCCGGACGACGTCGCCGCCGGCCGGCGCGCGGTCGCGACGGTTCAGGTCGCCCCCGAGGTCGTCGGGTACGTCGTCGACGTCGCCCGCGGGACGCGGACGTCGCCGTCGCTGTCGCTCGGGGTCAGCCCGCGCGGGTCGACGGCGCTGCTGCGCTCGGCACGCGCGTGGGCGTGGCTCTCGGGCCGGGACTTCGTGACCCCGGACGACGTGAAGGCGCTGGCGCACGCCACCTGGGCGCACCGGCTGGGGCTGCGCCCGGAGGCCGAGCTCGAGGGCGTCCAGGTCGGGGCCGTGCTGGCCTCGGCGGTCGACTCCGTGCCGGTGCCGCGGTAGGCGTACGTCGTGGTGGTGACCGGTCGGGCCGTGGGCCTGCTGCTGCTGGGGGTCGTGGCCGTCGTGCTGCGCCCGTCGGCGGGCACGGTCTGGCTGTGGGTGCTGCTCGTGGCGGTGCTGTGCGCGATCGACCTGCTGGCCACCGCCCGCCCGGCCTCGCTGCGCGTGGAGCGCGAGCCGACCGGCCCGACCCGGCTGGGGGACGCGACGACGAGCGTCCTGCGGGTGGGCGCGCCCGAGCGGCGGCGGGTGCGCGGCGTGCTGCGCGACGCTTGGCAGCCCAGCGCCGGCGCGAGCGGCGAACGGCACCCGCTGCGGCTCGCGGCGGGTCGTCGTACGGTCCTGGTGACGGGGTTGCGCCCGACTCGACGAGGGGACCTGCGTACGGCGGGGCTCACCGTGCGGCTGCGCGGGCCGCTCGGGCTCGCCGGACGCCAGCGCACGCTCGACGTGCCGGGGACGGTCCGCTCGCTGCCGCCGTTCGAGTCGCGCAAGCACCTGCCGTCGAGGTTGGCCCGGCTGCGCGAGCTCGACGGCCGCGCGGCCGTGCGGGTGCGTGGCCAGGGCACGGAGTTCGACTCCCTGCGTGAGTACGTCCGCGGCGACGACGTGCGCTCGATCGACTGGCGGGCCTCGGCCCGCAGCACCGACGTCGTGGTGCGCACCTGGCAGCCCGAGCGGGACCGGCGCGTGGTGCTGCTGCTCGACACCTCCCGCACCGCCGCGGGGCGCGTCGACGACGTACCCCGCCTGGACTCCGCGATGGACGCCGCGCTGCTGCTGGGCACCCTGGCCTCGCGGGCCGGCGACCGGGTCGACCTGCTGGCCGGCGACCACCGGGTCCGCACCCGGGTACGCGCCGCCGCCGGCCGCGACGTCGCCCGCCGGCTCCAGGACGCCATGGCGGACCTCGAGCCGGTCATCGCCGAGGCCGACTGGGACGCCCTCGCGGCGGGGATCGCCGAGCTCGGCCGCCACCGCGCCCTGCTGGTGCTCCTCACCCCGCTCGAGCCCGCCGCGGTCGAGGAGGGGTTGCTGCCGGTGCTGCCCGCCCTGACCCGGCACCACCGGGTGGTCGTCGCCTCCGTGCGCGATCCCGGCCTGGAGCGGCTGCGCGACGAGCGCGGCGACGCCTCGGCGGTGCACACCGCTGCCGCGGCGGCCCAGGCGCTCGCCCGCCGCGACGACGTCGCCGCCCTGCTCGGGCGGCTGGGGGTCGACGTGGTGGACGCCGACGCCGAGCGGCTGCCGCCCGCGCTGGCCGACCACTACCTGTCACTCAAGGCGCGCGGGCTGCTCTGACGGTCCGACGGTCTGACGGGCGGTTGCGGGCCGTCTGCGGTCCGGCGTCAGGCGCGCCCGGCGACGGTGTCCTCCAGGAGGCCGGCGTCCAGGTCGCCGGTGTGGCCCTGCTCGACCGCGCGCCGGCCGAGCACGAAGACGTAGAGCAGGAACGCCACCTCGGCCAGGACGCCGATCGCGATCCGGGCCCACGTCGGCAGGCCGGACGGCGTCACGAAGCCCTCGATGACGCCGCTGACCGCGAGCACCGCGACCAGGCCCAGCGAGATCGTGATCGCGGTGCGCCCCTCGTGGGCGAACGACCCCGCGCGGGTGCGCTCCCCCGGCTCGACCCAGGACCAGAAGAGGCGCAGCCCGACCCCGCCGGCCACGAACACCGCGGTCAGCTCCAGCAGCCCGTGCGGGATGATCAGCCCCCAGAACAGGTCGGCCCGGTCGGCCCGGGTCATCACGGACCCGACGACCGCCAGGTTGAGCACGTTGGCGCCGAGCAGCAGCACGACCGGGAAGCCGAGCACACCCAGCACGATGGCGCGGGCAGCGACCCAGGCGTTGTTCGCCCAGACCTGCGCGGCGAAGTGGCTGGCGGCGTACTCGGAGTAGTAGCCCTCGAAGTCGTTCTGCACGAGCTGGTCGACCTCGGCCGGCGTGAGCAGCGACTGCTCGACGACCGGGTGCTCCAGCAGCCACCACATCGCGACCGCGGCCACGACGACGTTGACCGCCAGACAGGCGAGCCACCACCAGCGCAGGCGGTACAGCGCCGCCGGGAAGCGGTGGGTGAAGAAGGAGCCGACCTGCGCCCACGTCGTCGTCCGGGCCCCGACCAGGCGCACCCGTGCCCGGGCCAGCAGGGACGACAGGTGGGCGACCAGCGCGCCGTCGGGGGCGCTGGTGCGCACGACCGAGAGGTGGGTGGCGACCTCCTGGTAGAGGCTCACCAGCTCGTCGGCAGCGGGGCCGTCGAGGCGGCGACGCCTGACGAGCTCGTCGAGGCGCACCCAGGACTGCGCGTGCGTGAGCACGTAGGCGTCCAGGTCCACGCGGTCACGGTAGCCCGCGACGTACGCTGCCGGGCATGGCCGACCGGGACCGCGCAACGCTGACCCGCGACGACCTGGTCACCGGCGAGGCCGTCGCCCTGGACCTGCCGCCGGCGGGGATCGGCTCGCGCCTGGTCTCCGGCATGCTCGACGTCCTGGCCACCCTGGTCGTGCTGACCCTCCTGACGGTGCTCGGCGCCTGGGCAGCGGCGCGGGCCGACGAGGCGCTGGCGACCGTGGTGGGCATCGGCGTGGTGGTGGGCGCTCTCGTGGTGTGGTCGACGACGTTCGAGACGCTCACCCGCGGCCGCTCACCCGGGCGCTACGCCCTCGGGCTGCGCGTGGTCCGCGACGACGCCGGCCCGATCTCGTTCCACCACGCGCTGGTGCGCGCCCTCGTGGGCGTGGTCGAGATCTGGACGACCCTGGCGACGCCGGCGTTCTTCTCGATGCTGGTCAGCGCGAAGGGCAAGCGGCTGGGTGACTACGCCGCCGGCACGTACGTCGTCCGCACCCGCGTGCCGCTGCGCCTCCCGCCGCCGGTGCCGATGCCGCCCGCCCTGGCGACGTGGGCCAGGTCGGCCGACGTGGCCGCGCTGCCGACCGGACTGGCGCTCGCGTGCCGGCAGTACCTCGGCCGGGCCGCGACCCTCGCCCCCGGCGCGCGGTACGCCGTCGCGGGGCGGCTGGCCGAGCAGGTCGGGCCGTACGTGTCGCCCGCTCCCCCGCCCGGCACCCACCCGGAGACGTTCCTGGCCGCAGTGCTCGCGACCCGACGGGAGCGTGACCTGGCCCGGCTCGGTGAGCGGGCCAGGTCACGCGACCGGCTCAGCAGGCGCTGGTGAAGCCCCGCTTCGCCTTGCCGAGCGCCTTGCCCTTCGAGGTCTTGACCTTTGTGGCCTTCTCGACCTTCTTCGCGGCCTTCTTGATCTTGGCCTTCGAGGCGTCCTTCTTCTTGAGGGCCTTGAGGTTCTTGGTGGCCTTCTTCAGCGCCTTGACGGCCTTCTTGTTCGCCTTCTTGGCCTTGGCCAGCTTCTTCGTCGCCTGCTCGCAGGCGATGTCGCGCAGCGTGAAGGACCGGGTCGCCGTGGTCGTCTGACCGGCGGCGTCGAGGGCCGTCACGGCGAGCACGTGGTCACCGGGCTCGACCGCGGGCACGAACGGGCTCGTGCACGGCGCGCCGGCACCGCCGTCGATGGCACACGTGAATCCCGCGACGTCCGCGTCCGGCGAGCTGATCGTGTACGTCGGCCGCACCGGCAGGCGCGCGCCGTTGCCGGGCCCGGAGAGGTTCAGCACCGGGGGCTCGTCGACCGTGATGGTGACGGCCGCGTCGGTGACGGTGAGGATGTCGCCGCCTCCCGAGTCGGTGACGCGCAGCACCCACGTGCCGTTCGGGTCGACCGCGGCGAACGTCGGGGTGAGGAGCACCTGCTCGTTGGTCGGACCGATCGAGTGCGCCCGGAACTCGCCGGACGGCATCGGCGTCGCGGAGAGGGCCGAGGTCCACCAGTCGGCCACGGCGCGGTCGGAGAAGACGTAGTCACCGACGAGGTCGTTCGGGGAGCCACAGCCGGTCGGCGTGGCCGCACCGGTGCGGCCGAACACCGGTGACGAGGTCATGCCGTCGGGGGCGACCAGCGTGACGGCGGCGTCGCCGCCCCAGGCGCCGGTGCTGAACGAGATCCCGACCTCCACATCGGTGACGATGCCGTCCGGGACATCGCTGACCGGCACCTCGACGTCGAGAGGGGCGCCGGCCGTCCCGCACAGCGAAGGGGTGCCCGGCGAGTCCGACGCCGCCCCGACGGTCCCGGGGTCGGCGGCGAACGAGAGCTCGGTCTCCCAGGGCTCGGGGGCGAGGGCGGCGGCCGGGCCGAGCCCGGTGGCGACGAGTGCGACGGCGCTGACGCCGACGACGGCGCGCAGGGCGCGGCGGTGGGACGGACGTGGCATGGGCGTGCTCCTCAGGGGTCGTCCGGCCACCCGAGTCCGGCACGCCGGCAGTCCGTCCACTCTCGTGTGCGGCGCACAGCCGGTGAATAGCCAGATCGGGGGAGCGAATGCGGCCAGTGGCCGGGTCCGGACACGACTCCGCCCCGCCCGGGCAGGACCGGACGGGGCGGAGGGCCGGTGGGAGCGACCCGCTGGTGTCAGCCCAGCCCGGTGACGTCGAGCAGCAGGTTCGGCGTACCGGAGGTGTAGGAGACGACGCCGTACGTCGCGGCGCTCTCGATCGCCGAGGTCACCTGGCTCGGCGAGGCACCCGGGTGGTTGCCGAGGTAGACCGCGGCCGCGCCGGCCACGTGCGGGCTGGCCATCGAGGTGCCGCTGATCGTGTTGGTGGCCGAGCTGCCACCGATCCAGGACGAGGTGATGTCCTCGCCGGGCGCGATGACGTCGACGCACGAGCCGTAGTTGGAGAAATAGGAGAGCTCGTCATAGCGGTTGGACGCCGCGACCGTGATCGCCGAGGAGGCCCGGGCCGGGCTGCTGGAGCAGGCGTCGGTCGAGGAGTTGCCCGCCGCCACGGCGACAGTGACCCCGGCGGAGGTCATCCGGGCGATCGCGGAGTCGATGGCGGTGCTCGCGCCGCCACCCAGGCTCATGTTCGCGACCGCGGGCCCGCCCCGGGAGGCGACCCAGTCCATGCCGGCGATGACACCCGAGTTGGTGCCGCTGCCGCCGCAGTCGAGCACGCGGACGGGCACCAGGGTGACCTGCTTGGCGACGCCGTACGTCGTACCGCCGACCGTACCGGCGACGTGCGTGCCGTGGCCGTTGCAGTCCTCGGTGCCGTAGCCGTCGCCGACGGCGTCGTAGCCCGACGCGGTGCGACCGGCGTACTCGACCTGGGTCGACCTCATGCCGGTGTCGATGACGTAGACGGTGACGCCGGCGCCGGTCCCGGGGGCGTCGTAGCTGCCGTCGAGCGGGAGGTACGACTGGTCGATGCGGTCCAGGCCCCAGGTGGCACCCTCCTGGTCGATCGAGACCCGGCCGTCCTCGGCGACGTAGGCGACCCGAGGGTCGCTGCGCACGGCGTCGAGCTCGGCGGTGGTGAGCTGGGCGGCATACCCGCGCAGGGTGCCGAACTGCGCCGTCACGCGGCCGCCGTCGGCGCGGGTCTGGCGCACCTCCCGCCCCATGGCCTGGCGGCTGACGCCTTTCTCCAGCATGACGACGTACGCGCCGTCGACGGCGTCCTCGGTGGTCATCAGCGGCGCCCGGTCGTCGTCCGGGGCGCTCACGAGCGCCGGGCCGTCGGGCGCGGCCGGCGCCGCGCTCGCCGGGGCGGCCCCGAGCACGGTGCCGGCCGTGGCCAGGGTCGCGGTCGCCGCAGCCGCGATCGCGGCCGTCCTGCGGTGCTGCATGGGTGGGATCCCTCCGTGAGCGGGACGCCGCACGGTCGTGCGACGTCCCGGCCGACCCTGCCGAGGCAGGGTGGGGCCGCGGTACGGAGGAAACCCTCGAGCCCGGGGCAGCGGGCGAGGGTCAGACCCTGCGGTAGGCGAGGTCGGCGACCTCGCGGCCGGCGGCGTGGCCCTTGCGCTCGAACCGCGTCAGCGGGCGCAGGTCCCAGCGCTCGACCGGCCCGCCGTCGAGGGCGGGCTCGGCGTCGAGCACCTCCCGCATGACCTCGGCGTACGGCGCCCAGTCGGTCGCCAGCCGCCACCACCCGCCCACCGCGAGCCGCGTGGCCGCGCGGGCGGCGAAGTCGGGCGCCACGATCCGGCGCTTGTGGTGCCGGGTCTTGGGCCACGGGTCGGGGAAGAACGTGAGGAGCTCGTCGATCTCGCCGTCGGCGAAGCGGTGCTCGACCGCCCACACGGCGTCGAGCCCGCACACACGGAGGTTCTCGATCCCCGCCTCCTCGGCCCGCGCGAGCGCGTCGGCCTGGCCGGGGTGCCACACCTCGAGTGCGAGGACGTTGTGCTCCGGCCGCGCCGCCGCCACCGCGATCGCGGTCTCACCGACGCCGGACCCGATCTCGACGGTCAGCGGCGCGTCGCGACCGAAGACCTCGGCCCACCGGACCGTCGGGTCCTCCGCGACCTCGGGCCCGACCGCCCAGGCCTCGGCCCGGCGCTCCCAGGCGGCAGCCTGGCGGGGGGTCAGCCGGCTGCCGCGACGGGCGTAGGTGAGCACCCGGCGCAGCTGGGTGCCGTCGTCGGCCTGCTCCGACCCGGTGACCGGTCGGGCGTGGCGGTGGCCGGGACCGTCCTGGCCCCGTGCGAGTCCGTTGCCCACGTCAGGAGGCGCTCGCGATGGCCGCGAGCACCGCGACGACGAAGACGAGCACGATGCCGAGCATGAGGAGGGTGCCGACGATGCCGGTCACGTAGCCCGCGACGACCTGGCCACGGCCGCCGTACCGGTGCGGCGCGGCGTCGATCTCGCGCTTCGCGCGCCCGCCCATCACCCAGGCGAAGGGGCCGGTCACCGGGCACACCATCAGGCTGAGGATGCCGAGGATGAGGATCGTGGTGGCCTGTGGGTGGTCCGGTGCCGGGGCGCCGTAGGGATTGCCGCCGTAGGGGTTGCCGGCGTACGGGTTGGGCGCGCCCGGGCCCTGCGGGCCCGACGGGCTGCCGTAGCTCTGGTAGCCGCCCTGCTGCTGGCCGTACGGGTCCTGGCCGGAGGGCTGCTCGCCGTAGGGGTCCTGGGTCACCGCGGCATCATCGCACCCGCCCGGGACGACGACGAGGCCCGCACCCCCTGGCGGGGGTGCGGGCCTCGTGCAGTGGATCAGGGCCGAAGCCCAGGGATCACTTCGTGATCTTGGTGACCCGGCCGGCGCCGACGGTGCGGCCGCCCTCGCGGATCGCGAAGCGCAGACCCTCGTCCATGGCGATCGGCTGGATGAGCTCGACGGTCATCTCGGTGTTGTCGCCCGGCATGACCATCTCGGTGCCCTCGGGGAGGGTCACGACGCCGGTCACGTCCGTGGTGCGGAAGTAGAACTGCGGGCGGTAGTTGTTGAAGAACGGCGTGTGACGGCCGCCCTCCTCCTTCGAGAGGATGTAGACCGAGGCCTCGAAGTTGGTGTGCGGGGTGGTGGTACCCGGCTTCACCACGACCATGCCGCGCTCGACGTCCTCGCGCTTGGTGCCGCGGAGCAGCAGACCGACGTTCTCACCGGCCTGGCCCTCGTCGAGCAGCTTGCGGAACATCTCGACACCGGTGACGGTGGTCTTCTGCGAGGTGTCGCGGATGCCGACGAGCTCGACCTCCTCGTTGACCTTCACGATGCCCCGCTCGATGCGGCCGGTGATGACCGTGCCACGACCGGTGATCGTGAAGACGTCCTCGACGGGCATGAGGAACGGCTTGTCGGTGTCGCGCTCCGGGGTCGGGATGTACTCGTCGACGGCGTCCATGAGGTCGGCGACCGACTGGCCCCACTTCTCGTCACCCTGGAGGGCTGGGAAGGCGGCAACCTGGACGACGGGGATGTCGTCGCCCGGGAACTCGTACTCGCTGAGGAGCTCGCGCACCTCCATCTCGACGAGCTCGATGAGCTCCTCGTCGTCGACCATGTCGCACTTGTTGAGCGCCACGACCAGGGCCGGCACGCCGACCTGGCGGGCGAGCAGCACGTGCTCGCGGGTCTGCGGCATCGGGCCGTCGGTGGCGGCGACCACGAGGATCGCGCCGTCCATCTGCGCCGCGCCGGTGATCATGTTCTTGATGTAGTCGGCGTGACCGGGGCAGTCGACGTGCGCGTAGTGCCGGTTCTCGGTCTGGTACTCGATGTGCGCGATCGAGATCGTGATGCCGCGCTGGCGCTCCTCGGGAGCCTTGTCGATCGAGTCGAACGGCGACGCCTCGTTCAGGTCCGGGTGCTTGTCGTGCAGAACCTTCGAGATGGCCGCGGTCAGCGTGGTCTTGCCGTGGTCGATGTGACCGATCGTGCCGATGTTGACGTGCGGCTTGTTCCGCTCGAACTTCGCCTTAGCCACTGTGGGCTCCTCCTGGTGTGGTTGTTACTTGACTCGTACTGGTGGGTGTTGCGGCCGAGGGCCTGCGTGAGTGGGTCGCCCGAGGGCGACCGGGTCACTCGCCGCGGACCTTCTTGATGATCTCGTCGGCGACGTTCGTCGGAACCTCGGCGTACGAGTCGAACTCCATCGAGTACGAAGCCTGGCCCGAGGTCTTGGACCTCAGGTCGCCAACGTACCCGAACATCTCGGACAGAGGCACAAGGGCGCTGACGACGAGGTCGCCGTGCCGCTCCTCCTGCGCCTGGATCTGGCCACGGCGGCTGTTGATGTCACCGATGACGGTGCCGAGGAAGTCCTCCGGCGTGGTCACCTCGACGGCGAACATCGGCTCCAGCAGCACCGGCTTGGCCATGCGGGCGGCCTCCTTGAAGGCCTGGTTGCCCGCGATCTTGAACGCCAGCTCCGAGGAGTCGACGTCGTGGTACTGGCCGTCCTCGAGCGTGAACTTCACGTCGACCATGGGGAAGCCGGCGAGCACGCCGAACTCCATGGCCTCCTGGCCGCCCTGGTCGACCGAGGGGATGTACTCCTTCGGCACGCGGCCACCGGAGACGTTGTTGACGAACTCGTAGCCCGCACCGAGACCGGTCTCGGGGTCGACGCTCGGCTCGAGGGAGATGACGACCTTCGCGAACTGGCCGGAGCCACCGGTCTGCTTCTTGTGCGTGTAGCTGTGGCTCTTGACCTCCTTGCGGACGGTCTCGCGGTAGGCCACCTGCGGCTTGCCGACGGTCGCCTCGACGCGGAACTCGCGCTTCATGCGGTCGACGAGGATGTCGAGGTGGAGCTCGCCCATGCCGGCGATGATGGTCTGGCCGGTCTCCTCGTCGGTCTTGACCGTGAAGGTCGGGTCCTCGTCGGAGAGACGCTGGATCGCCTGCGACAGCTTCTCCTGGTCGCTCTTCGTCTTCGGCTCGATGGCGACCTCGATCACCGGGGCCGGGAAGGTCATCGACTCCAGGATCACCGGGTCGGACTGCGAGCACAGGGTGTGGCCGGTCTTGGTGTCCTTCAGACCCATGACGGCGACGATCTGGCCGGCGCCGACCGATGCGATCTCCTCACGCTTGTTGGAGTGCATCTGGTAGACCTTGCCGATCCGCTCCTTGCGGCCGTTGACCGAGTTCAGCACGGTGCCGCCGGCCTCGAGCACGCCCGAGTAGACGCGCACGTAGGTCAGCTTGCCGAGGTGCGGGTCGGAGGCGATCTTGTAGGCCAGGCCGGAGAACGGGGCGTCGTCGCTGGGCTTGCGGACGATCTCCTTCTCCTCGTCGTTGACCGCGTGGCCGATGATGCCCTCGACGTCGATCGGGGACGGGAGGTACTTCACGACCGCGTCGAGCAGGGGCTGGACGCCCTTGTTCTTGAACGCGGTGCCGCACAGGACCGGGTTGAGCTTGTCGGCGAGGGTCGCGCGACGGATCGCGGCCTCGATCTCCTCCACGGTGAAGTCCTCGCCCTCGAGGTACTTCTCCATGATCGCGTCGTCGGCGTCGGAGAGGGTCTCGAGCAGCTTCTCGCGGTACTCCGCGGCCTGGTCGGCGAGCTCGGCCGGGATCTCCTCGATGTCGTAGTCCTCACCGATCTTGGTCTCGCCGCGCCAGGTGAGGGCACGCATGCCGACCAGGTCGACCACGCCGAGGAAGTCCGACTCCGCACCGATCGGGAGCTGCAGGACCAGCGGAGTGGAGTTGAGGCGCTCGACCATCATGTCGACGCAGCGGAAGAAGTCCGCGCCGGTGCGGTCGAGCTTGTTGACGAAGCACATCCGGGGCACGGAGTACTTGTTGGCCTGGCGCCACACCGTCATGGTCTGGGGCTCGACACCGGCGACGCCGTCGAAGACCGCGACGGAACCGTCGAGGACGCGCAGCGAGCGCTCGACCTCGGCCGTGAAGTCCACGTGGCCGGGGGTGTCGATGATGTTGATCTGGTGGTCCTTCCACCAGCAGGTCGTCGCGGCGGACGTGATGGTGATGCCGCGCTCCTGCTCCTGCTCCATCCAGTCCATGACGGCAGCGCCGTCGTGCACCTCACCGATCTTGTAGGAGATACCGGTGTAGAAGAGGATGCGCTCGGTCGTGGTCGTCTTGCCGGCGTCGATGTGCGCCATGATGCCGATGTTGCGGACGACCTTGAGGTCGGTGGTGATGTCGACTGCCACGGTTGGTCAGCGTTCCTTACGTCGGGAGCGGAGTGTGGTGGTCCACCGGGTGCGGTCCCCCGGGCCTGCTCGGCCCGGGGGACGCGGTCACCAGCGGTAGTGGGCGAAGGCCTTGTTGGACTCGGCCATCTTGTGCGTGTCCTCGCGCTTCTTTACGGCCGCTCCGAGGCCGTTGGAGGCGTCGAGGATCTCGTTCATGAGGCGCTCGTGCATCGACTTCTCACGGCGCTCACCGGCGTAGCCGACGAGCCAGCGCAGCGCGAGCGTGGTGCCGCGGCCGCCCTTGACCTCGATCGGGACCTGGTAGGTCGCACCGCCGACGCGGCGGGACTTGACCTCGATGGCGGGCTTGACGTTGTCGAGCGCGCGCTTGAGCGTGACGACCGGGTCGGTGCCGGTCTTCTCGCGGCAGCCCTCGAGGGCGGAGTAGACGATGCGCTGGGCGACCTGCTTCTTGCCGTCCTGCAGCACCTTGCTCACCAGCTGGGTGACCAGCTGGGACCCGTAGACCGGGTCGACGTCGATCGGCCGCTTCGGTGCGGGACCCTTGCGCGGCATATCAGCTCTTCTCCTTCTTGGCGCCGTAGCGGGAACGAGCCTGCTTGCGGTTCTTCACGCCCTGGGTGTCGAGCGAGCCGCGGATGATCTTGTAGCGGACACCGGGAAGGTCCTTCACACGGCCGCCGCGGACGAGCACGATCGAGTGCTCCTGGAGGTTGTGACCGACACCCGGGATGTAAGCGGTGACCTCGATGCCGCTGGACAGGCGCACACGGGCAACCTTCCGCAGGGCAGAGTTCGGCTTCTTCGGGGTGGTGGTGTAGACGCGGGGGCAGACGCCACGGCGCTGCGGAGACCCCTTCAGGGCAGGCGTCTTGTTCTTCGACACCTTGTCCTGGCGGCCCTTGCGGACCAGCTGCTGAATTGTGGGCACGCGGGTGGTTCCCTCTCGGTTTTCGTCATCACGGCCCGGCGCTCTGCCGGGCACGGGTGTGCTTCGTTGTTGCTTGTGCCGCGGTGCGCGAACCGGGCCGGGACGGCTGCCGGTCGGGCGCACGCGCGTGCCTGGGCAGGCCAGACACGAGGTGAAAATCTACCCGGGCCCCTGAGGGGGGTCAAAATGCGCGGGCAGCACCGGCCGGGTGGCGCTGCGCGCGCTCGGCCCGGAGCACCTCGACGAGGTGGTCACGACCGCCGGTGAGGCGAGCGTAGACGGCCGCGGCGAGCAGCGCACCGGCGATGGTGAGGGCACCGCCGGCGACCAGGGTCCACCGGGCGCCGAGGTGCTCGCCGACCCAGCCGATGAGGGGCGCGCCCAGCGGCGTACCGCCCATCACGATGGTCATGTACAGCGCCATCACCCGCCCGCGCAGCTCGGGGGCCGCGCTCAGCTGCATCGTCGCGTTGGCGGAGTTGAGCAGGGTCAGCGTGAACAGCCCGATGAACGGCGAGACCGCCATGAAGGTCCAGTACGACGGCGCCGCGGCCGCCACGAGCTCGGCGACGCCGAAGGCCAGGGCCGCCAGGACGAGCAGACGTAGGCGGACCCGCACCCGGCGCGCGGCGAGCAGCGCGCCGGTGAGCGACCCGACGGCGAGCGCCGAGCCGAGCAGCCCGAACTCCCCCGCGCCCTTGCCGAAGACCTCGGTCGCCATGAGCGCCGAGGTGATCTGGAAGTTCATCCCGAACGTGCCGGCGAAGAACACGATCACCAGCACCATCACCATCCGCGGCTGGCTGCGCACGTAGGAGACGCCCTCGCGCAGCGCGCCCGGTCGACGGGCCACCGGGCGCGGGGAGTGCAGTCGCGCGACGTCCATCCGCTGGAGCTGACCGATCACGGCGAGGAAGCTCGCGGCGTTGAGCAGCACCACGTACCCCGTGGCCTCGACCCCGCCGCCGAACGCCCCGATCAGCAGACCGGCGAGCGCCGGGCCGACCAGGCGGGCGGCGTTGAACGACGCGGAGTTGAGCCCCACGGCGTTGGTCAGGTCGTCAGGCCCCACCATTTCCGAGACGAACGACTGGCGCGCCGGCGCGTCGAAGGCCGACCCCGCACCGAGCACCAGCGCGAGCACGTAGACGTGCCACAGCTGCGCCTGACCGGTGACGGCGAGCAGGCCGAGCGCGAGCGCCGAGAGCATCATCGTGCCCTGGGTGACCTGGAGCAGCCGGCGCTTGGCGAACCGGTCGGCGACCACGCCGGCGTACGGCGAGAGCAGCAGGACCGGCAGGAACTGCAGGCCGGTGGTGATGCCCAGGCCGGTGCCGGCGCCGCCCAGGGCGAGGACCATCCAGTCCTGGGCGATGCGCTGCATCCAGGTGCCGGTGTTGGACACCAGCGAGCCGAGGGCGTAGCGGCGGTAGTTGGGGTTGGCGAGGGAGCGGAACGTGGGGCTCAATCGATGTCGGCCAGCCTTTCCAGGATCGGGGCGGCGCGACGCAGCACGTCGCGGTCGTCGGGGGTGAGGTCGCGCAAGCGACGGGCGAGCCACTCGTCGCGGCGGCGCCGGTCGTCGAGGACGGTGGAGCGTCCGAGGTCGGTGAGGTGCACCAGCACCGCGCGGCCGTCGCGCTCGTCGGGGCGGCGTACGACGTACCCCAGCTCCTCGAGGGCGGTGACGGTGCGGGTCATGCTCGGCGGGCGCACCCGCTCGCGGGCGGCGAGCGCACCGAGGGTGAGGTCGCCGCAGCGGTGGAGCGCTCCGAGCACGGCCGCGGCGGTGAGGCTCAGGGCGTGGTCGGGGCTGCGCTCGGAGACCAGCCGGCGGCGCAGGCGCATCACCGACACGCGGAGCTCGGAGGCGAGCCCCGCGTCGGTGCGGACGACGGACTGCACGGTGGGCACGCCAGGTGAACTCGTTACCTCTGCTAACTATTCCCGGGCGGCGGGCAGACGCGCACACTGGGCACGTGCTCCCCCGACGGTCCGTCCCACCGCTGCTCGCCGGCGTGGTCTCGGCCGCGCTGGTCACCGCGTGCGCCGCCGACCAGCCCGCCGCGCTGCCCGCGGCCGGCGGCGCACCGCCCGGCACCACGAGGGCGACCTGCGAGGTGCGATCCGGGCACGGACCGGTGACGGTCGCCGTCGACCTGCCGGCCGGCTTCAGCGCCGGCGACCGGCGGTGCACCTGGACCCGGACCGTGCGCGGCCGGCCCGAGCCGGGCGGTGCCGGCGAGGTCGCCGACGAGGAGGTCTCCCTGGTCGCCGCCGACGACGGCCTCGACAGCGTGCGCGACGCCCAGGCGCCGTACGCGGTGGACGAGGGCGAGTCCTACGGCGACGACGCGGTGCTCCACCTGAGGCTCGACGAGGACGTGCCGACGTACGGTGGCGTGGCCGGGGACCGCGTCGGCTGGGACTGTTTCTGCGACGGCCAGGAGTCGACCGTCCGGATGGTCCAGGCCGACGGCGTGCGGCTCACCTGGCGCTCGGCGTGGTGGCGGGTCGCGGCGACGGAGGCGGAGCTGGCCACCGCCCTGTCGCACGCCGGGACCGTCCCGGACGCCGGGTCGGTAGGGTGAGGCCCGTGGAGCTGCGCGACGAGCAGCCGACCCAGCACGAGATCGGCGACCGGACCTACGTCGTGGCGCCCGTGCAGCCGCTCGACGTCGACGGCGTGCGCACCGTGGAGGTCGGCACCGGACTGTTCTTCCTCGCCGGGATCGCGCTGCTGCCGTTCTACGACCGTCTCGTCGACGACGGCCACACGTGGTGGCTGTGGACCTGCGCGGCCGGCACCGGCCTGGGCCTGCTCGGCCTGGAGTACGTACGCCGCCGGCGCAAGGCGCGCCGCGAGCGCGACGCCTCCGCCTGAGGACCCGGCCGCGACGGCCGGGCCGGCTCAGAACTCCTCGACCGGACCCGCGCTGAGGGTGTCGTGCACGTGGTCGGGCAGCGGCTGCGGCTGGTGCTTCTTGGCCAGGCGCACCTCGGAGTGCGCGCCGCAGCCGTGGCCGAGCGCCACGACCCGGCCGTCGTCGTTGGCGTCGCCGTTGGCGCAGACGCCGAAGGTCTCGCTCAGCGGGCCGGCGATCCGCAGGAGGAACCCGCACGTCGAGCACGGCTCCGGCGCCTGCTGGGCCAGCGGGCTCGCGGGGCCACCCTGGCCGTCGTACCAGCGCTGCGCGGCGGCGTCGCGGCCCTCGGGCGAGAGGGTGCGGACCCGGCCGAGGCCGAGGTCCTTGGCGACCTCGCGGACCTGCGCCTTGTCGTCGGCGTCGAGCGGGTCGTCGCCGAAGGCGTACGTCGGCACCAGTCGCGGGTCGTCGTCGTCGACCGGCAGCAGGTCGCCAGGCGACATGTCGCCCGGCTGGATCCGCTCGCGGTAGGGCACCCACGCGGGCGCCACGATGGCCTCGTCGCCCGGGAGGAGCACGACCTCGAGCACCGTGACCTTGCGCTGCCGCGAGGCGCGCACGACGGTCACCGACCAGTGCCAGCCGCGGTAGCCGGGCCGATCGCAGCCGAACAGGTGGCTGACGACGCGGGTGTCCTCGGCGACGGCGCCGAGGTGGTCGCCCACCTCGGAGGCGGGCACCTCCTGCAGGAGCGCCGCCCGCGCGTCGTCGACCGCGGCGGCGGCGGCGGAGTCGGGCTGCGTGCGGGACGACGGGCTCACGACCGCCAAGCATGACCGATGACACCGTCGTCTGTCAGACCGGGGCGGGTCGTGCCGTGTCGTGACCGGTGGCGGGAGAGGATGACGCCCGTGACCTCGTCCCCTCCCCCGCCGCCGCCCCCGGGCGGCTGGCCGCCGCCCCCACCCCCGGGGCCGGCGGGCACGACGGCCCCGGAGGAACCGCACGGGACCGCCGACACCGGCGGCAGCGACGCCGCGCGTCGCGCCGCCGCGGTGGGCCGGTCACTGGGCACCGGGGCGCGGGCGACCGCGCACGGCGCAGCCGTCGGCTCGAGGGCCGCGGCCCGGGGCGCCGGTCGAGCGGGCCGGTACGCCGTCGGGCAGGCGAAGCGGGCAGCCGGCGCCCAGGGCGCCGAGCAGTCGGGCCTCAACCGGCTGATCTACCTGCACGCCGCCAACGCCGCGGGTGACGCCGCGGTCGCGATCTCGCTGGCGACCACCGTCTTCTTCGCCGGCGCCACGGCGGAGGCCCGCAGCCAGACCGCACTGTTCCTCGGTCTGACGATGCTGCCGTTCGCGATCGTCGCGCCGCTGATCGGACCGTTCCTCGACCGGTTCAGCCACGGCCGTCGCTGGGCGATCGGATCGACCTTCGCGCTGCGGGCGTTCCTGTGCTGGGTGCTCGCCGGTGTCGTCGTCGACGAGTCCGCGCTGCTCTACCCGACCGCGCTCGGCGTGCTCGTGGCGTCCAAGGCGTACGGCGTGACGCGCGCCGCCGCGGTGCCGCGGCTGCGACCGGAGCAGATCACCCTGGTCAAGGCCAACGGGCGGGTGTCGCTGGCCGGCATCGTCGGCGCGAGCCTGTCGGCGCCGATCGCCGGCGCCGCGGCGCTGGCCGGGCCCGACTGGACGCTGCGGTACGCATTCGCCGTCTTCGTGATCGGCACGGTGGCAGCCATCCTGCTGCCGCCCAAGGTCGACTCGTCGGCCGGCGAGCAGTCGCTGCGCGGCGGTCCGCTGGAGCCCGGCCGCCGCCGGGGCACCCGCATCCCGGCCTCGGTCGCCTACGCCCTGCGCGCCAACCTCGGCCCGCGCTGGCTGTCGGGCTTCCTCACCATGTACATGGCCTTCCTGCTGCGCGACGAGCCGCTCGCCGGCTGGGAGGACCGGCCCGAGCTGCTGCTGGGCGTGGTCGTCGCGGGCGCGGGCGCCGGCAACGCGATCGGCATCCTGCTGGCCTCGATGCTGAAGAAGGTCAACCCGGCGATCACCGTGACGGTCGCCCTGCTCATCGACCTGGCCGCAGTGCTGTTCGGCGCGCTGCTCTACGGCGTACTGACGCTCGCCCTGCTCGGCCTCGGCGCGGGCCTCGCCCAGGCGCTGGCCAAAGTCAGCCTCGACTCGACCATCCAGAGCGACGTGCCGGTGCACGTGCAGGCCTCGGCGTTCGCCCGCAGCGACACCACGCTCCAGCTCGCCTGGGTGGTCGGCGGGTTCGTCGGCATCGCGATGCCGCAGGTGCCGCACCTCGGGCTCGGCGTCGGCTTCGCGGTGCTCGCGGCCTGGACGCTCTTCGTGCTCTCGTCACGCCCGCGCCGCACCGCACGTCGTACGGCGTAGCGGCGCCGGGTGGGGCTAGCGCCTCAGAGCTCGAGCTCGTCGGCCAGCGCGCGCAGCAGCTTGGCCGCAGGGGCTGCGGTGCGGGCCTCGGGGTGACGACCGCGGCGGTAGGTCTCGCCGACGTCGTCGAGGAGCCGGATGACGTCCTCGACGATGGAGGCCATCTCCTCGGGCGGCTTGCGGCGGGCCTGCGAGCGGTTGCGGCTGACCGACGACGGGGCGGCGAGGACCTTCACCTGGAGCGCCTGGTCGCCGCGTCGGCCCTGGGCGACGCCGAACTCCACCCGGGTGCCGGGCTTGAGCGAGGTCGTGCCGGCGGGCAGCGCGTCGGCGTGCACGTAGACGTCCGGACCGTCCTCGCGGGACAGGAAGCCGAAGCCCTTCTGGGCGTCGTACCACTTCACCTTGCCGTTGGGCACTGCGTTCCTCACCTGCTGGTCGTACCGGGTCTGCTGCTCGCGACCGGCCCTGGTCGGGCCGGCGTCACAGACTAGGCCACGACCCCCGCCAGCCAGGAGGGGAATTCGAGGAGACTGTCGAGCACGACGTGGGTGCCGGCTGCCTCGAGGTCCGCCCGGCTGCTGCCGCCCGTCGGGACGGACACGCTGGTGACCCCCGCGGCGAGCGCGCCCTCGACGTCGTGGACGTGGTCGCCGACGTACGCCAGCGCGCCCTCGCGGCGCAGCACGTCGGCCTTGCCGGTGCCCCACACCCAGCCCTCGAGGTGGTCGATCGCCAGCCCGAGGTGGTCGACGTGGCGCTGGGCGTTGGCGGGGTACTTGCCGGTCACCACGAGCACCCGACCGCCGACCTCCTTGACCGCCGCGACCGCGTCGCGGGCTCCGGGCAGCAGCGGGACCGTCTTGATCGCCAGCGACGGGTAGAGCTCGCGGAAGCGGTCACCCGCCGGCCCGACGGCGTCCGCCGGCAGGTGCGGGGCGAGCATCACGTCCAGAGGCGGGCCGAGCTGGTGCACCAGGTCGGCCACCGGCAGGTCCACGCCGAGCTCCTCGCCGAGCACCTCGAGCACCGCGGCCACGCCGGGGCGGGTGTCGATGAGGGTGAGGTCGAGGTCGAAGCCGATGACTGGTGCCACGGCGGCGAGCGTACGGCCCGGTCTGGACGCACCCGTGGCGTCACCTGGCGGGGTGAGAGAGGATGGACGTTCGCTCGAAGGAGGGCACATGGGGCTCCGTGCCGGGGGACGGCAGGTGGTGACCGCGCTGGTCGCCGCCCTGGTCGCCGCGACCGCGCTGGTCGCGGCCCCGCTCGGCGCGCCCGCGCAGGCCCGCGACACCACCCGGCTGTACGTCGTCGTGCTCGACGGCCCCGGCGTGGCGGCGGCCGCGAACGACGCCGCCGGCGTACTGGCGCGCTACACCGCGCTGGCCCGGCAGAACCGGGTGCTGGCGGCGGTGGACGACGAGGGCTCGGACGTCGAGGTGGTGGCCCGGTGGAGCGACGCGCTCGTCGGGCTGGCCGTCCGGGTCACCGAGGACCAGGCCGACGTGCTCCGGGCGCAGCCCGACGTGCAGCTCGTCGAGGCCGACTCGGTGCGCCCGCTCGCCGGGTCGCGTCGGGCCGCGGCCGGCGCGGTGCCGGGAGGAGCGCGCACGACCGGCGCGGCCCGGGGCGGGAGCGGCGTGGTGGTCGGCGTCGTCGACACCGGCATCGACGTCGACGCGCCGTCGTTCGCCGGTGTCACGGCCGGACCCGCTCCGCTCGACCCGGACCACTGCGAGGACGGCCCCGGCTGGTCGGCCTCCGACTGCGGCGGCAAGGTCGTGGCCGCCCGGTGGTACGTCGACGGGTTCGGCGCCGACGCGGTCGCCTCGTCGGCGGCGCTCTCGCCCCTCGACACCGACGGCCACGGCACCCTGGTCGCCTCGGTCGCGGCCGGCAACGCCGGAGTGCCCGCGTCCGTCGCCGGCACGGACCTGGGCCGACACGGCGGCCGCGCACCGGACGCCTCGCTCGCGGTCTACAAGGCCTGCTGGAGCGCCCCCGACCCCGACGACGACGGCTGCTCGACCACCGACCTGGTCAGCGCCGTCGACGACGCGACCGCCGACGGCGTCGACGTGCTCAGCCTCTCGGTCGGCGGGCCGGCCACCGTCGACGCGCTCGACCTGGCCCTCCTGGGCGCGGCCGAGTCCGGGGTGGTCGTCGCGGCGGCCGCGGGTGACGACCGCGGCACCGACGACGCCGGCGCGGCGCACCCCGTCCCATGGGTGACCACCGTGGGTGCGCTCGCCGGCACCGAGCCCCGTGGGCGACTGCTGCTGCCGGACGGACCGACCCTGACCGGCGCGATGCTGTCGCGCGGGCGCGTCGGACCCGTCCGGGTCGTCCGGGGCGCCGACGTCGCGACCACCGCCGCCCGGTCCTCCGACGCCCGGGTCTGCGCACCCGGCAGTCTCGACGCCGCGCAGGTCGCCGGCGCCGCCGTGCTGTGCGAGCGCGGCCGGATCGGCCGGGTCGACAAGTCCCGCGCCGTCGCCCTCGCCGACGGCGCCGCCATGGTGCTCGTCAACCGGGCCCGCCCGGGCTCCCGGGCCGGCGCGGACGTGCAGGCCGACCCGCACCACGTGCCGACGATCCACCTCGACGCCGACGACGGCGTCCGGTTCGGCCGCTGGCTCGCCGAGCACCCGGCCGCCCGGGTCGTGCTCGCCCCGAGCGCGACACCCGCGCGGCGCGCGCGTCCGGCCCCGTGGTCCCCGACCGGCAGCACCCGCGACGGCGTCGTGAAGCCCGACCTGGTGGCCCCCGCCAGCGGGCTGCTCGGCGCGGTCCCGGACGGCTCCGGGTGGGACTTCGCCAGCGGCACGGCCGTGGCGGCGGCGTACGTCGCCGGTGTGGCGGCGGTGCACCTCGGCCGCGGTGACCGGCCCGCCCGGGTGCGCTCGGACCTGGTGACCACGACGTCCGCGGTCCCGGGCGCTCCCGTGCTGCGCGCGGGCGCCGGGGAGGTCCGCCCCGGGCGCCGCTCCTCGCTGGCGCTGCTGGTGTCCGCCGGCCGGTTCCGCGCCTGGTACGACGGCGAGGTCACCCGTCTCGACGAGACCTCGGTGGTGCTGCGCGCCGGCGGGGCGAGCACCACCCGACGTCTCACCAGCACCAGCGACCGCCGGGTGACGTACACCGCCACGGTGCGCGGTCTGCGCTCCGACGTGCGGGTGCGCCCGGACCGCCTCGAGCTCGCACCCGGCGCCACCGCGAGGTTCCGCGTCAGCGCGCCCGTGCCGCAGCGCGGCGGCGTCGACGACGGGCACGTCGTGTGGCGCGGCAGCGACGGCACGACCCTCCGTCTGCCGGTCGTCGTCGCCCGCTGAGCCGCACCGCCCCGGAGGGACGCTGCCCGGGCTCGACACCCTGGCGTACATTCCCCTGCGTGCCCGACGACGACGCCACCCCCCCGCCGTCCGACGCCGAGGCGACCTCCGCGGACGCCTCCGGGGACAGCGGGGCGACCGGGCGCGAGCGACGGCGTACGCCGCTGTGGCTGGAGACGATCATCCTCCTGGCCGTGGCGCTGGGCATGGCCCTGATCATCAAGACCTTCCTGGTGCAGGCGTTCTACATCCCGTCGGCCTCGATGGAGCCGGGCCTGGTCGAGAACGACCGGATCCTGGTGCAGAAGGTCAGCAGCTGGTTCGACGACACCCCGTCCCGCGGCGACGTCGTGGTCTTCGAGGACCCGGGCGGGTGGCTGGCCGGACCGGAGCCTGGCCCGCAGACCGTGCTGGCCAAGGCCATGGCCAAGGTCGGGCTCTACCCGACCGGCGGCCACCTGGTGAAGCGCGTCGTCGGGCTGCCCGGCGACACCGTCACCTGCTGCGACGACCTCGGACAGCTCCAGGTCAACGGCGTCTCGGTGGACGAGGACGCCTTCATCCGTCCCCAGGCCGACTGCGACGGCCCCATGCCGAACGGCTGCCGACGTGACTGGTCGGTGACGGTGCCCGAGGACCGCATCTTCGTGATGGGCGACAACCGCGCCGCCTCGGCCGACTCCTCCGACCGGCTGTGCGGGCCGAAGAACGCCTCCTGCGACCCCGACCGGCCGTTCGTGCCGCTGGACCTGATCGTCGGCAAGGTCTTCGTGCTGGTGTGGCCGTTCGACCACGCGCACTTCATCGGTACGCCGGACGCCTTCGACGCGGTGCCCGACCCGCAGTAGCCACGCGCACCCTCGAGCCCAGTCAGACCGGCTCGCGGCGCACCGTCAT
Source organism: Nocardioides sp. (assembly GCA_002729525.1). Classification (GTDB taxonomy): domain Bacteria; phylum Actinomycetota; class Actinomycetes; order Propionibacteriales; family Nocardioidaceae; genus Nocardioides. Next base: position 46,653 of record PBYI01000042.1, on the reverse strand, counting down.
GGTGCGGTCGCCGAACCGGACGACGTCGCCGTCGACGAGCGTCGCGGGGCGGCCGGCGGTGAGCGACCGGGCGACGCCCTGGCGCAGCACGACTGTGCCGTTGGTCGAGCCGCGGTCCATCACGACCAGCGCACCGTCCGGGACGACCTGGAACTGCGCATGGGTCTTCGACAGGGACATGTCGTCGCTGCCCAGCGGCACCACGTGACGCACCGGCTCACCCGGGCGCGGCTCCGGGTCACGGCCGACGAGGGTCATCCCCTCGACCACGAGGTCCTGGCCGGTGTCGAAGGCGACCCGCCAGCGGTGGGCGGGCGCCTCGGCGCGACCGTCGTGGTCGTGGTCGGGTGCAGGCGCCGCGGCTGCCGGGTCGACCGGGGCCGGCGGGGCCGGAGGCGGCGGCAGACCGGGGGTCGGTGCTCCCATCGGCGGCGCCATCGCCGGGGCCGCCGGCGGGGCCGGGGCGAGCAGCTCCGGCTCCTCGTCGGCGGGCTCGGGCGCGTCGAGGGGCTCGTCCGCCATCTCGGGCTCGGGAGTGGACTCGGGAGTGGGCTCGGGCTCGTAGCCCGGCGTCGGCTGGTCGGAGGTCTCGTCGTCGACGTCCAGCGGGGAGGGCTCCGGAGGCTCCGGCTCACCCGGCAGCGCGGGGGCGGCCGGTGCCGCCACCGGCAACGCGGGCGCCGCGGCGTCCGCCGGCCCGTCGTCGACGACGGGTGCCGCGGCGTCGCCCCAGGTGGCACCGGCCGCACGCACCAGACCGGCCGGCAGCGTGAAGGTGTCGCCGTCGTCGTCACCGGTCGTCACGCGCCCCCCGGTGACGTCGGTGACCGTCCGCTCGACCCAGGTGCGGGCGCCGGTACCGGTGACCTCGACGGGGCCGTCGGGCGTCGCGAGCTCGACCCGGGCGGTCGCGCCCCGGACGACGGCGGTGGTGACCGACCCGCCCGTCGCGACGACGACCAGGTCGTCGAGCGCGGCCAGACCGTCGGCCAGGAGCAGGTCGAGCAGCCGCGGCAGCGGCGCACCCTCGTCGACGGCGGACCACAGGGCGACCGCCCGGTCGCGCTGGTCGGCGGGCAGCATCACGAGGACGTCGCTCCCGAGCACGCAGCACCAGCCGCCGCTCGTGAGGGTCCAGCGGTCCAGAACGGGCTCGGTCACGGCAGGGCTCCCAGCTTCTGCTCGAGGCTCCGACGGTCGCCGTCAGAGTCGTGGGCGTCGTCGATCAATCCCACCACATCGACGACGACGGCCGTCGCGTTGTCGTGGCCGCCCGCCTCGAGGGCGGCGGCGACCAGCCGGTCGGCGGCGTCGCGGGGGTCGGTGGTCTCGGCCAGGACCCGGGCGATGGTGGCGTCGTCGACCATGCCGCTGACGCCGTCGCTGCACAGCAGCAGCCGTTCGGCGGCCGAGAGCGGGAGCACGAAGAAGTCGGCCTCCGCACTGCCGCGTCCGCCGAGTGCGCGGGTGATCACGTGGCGCTCGGGATGGACCAGGGCGTCGTCGGGCGTGATGGCACCGGAGTCGACGAGCTCTTGGACGAGGCTGTGGTCGACGCTCACCTGGTCGAGCGCTCCGCCGGCGTAGACGTAGGCGCGGGAGTCTCCGAGGTTGGCCAGCAGCCAGCGCGGCTCGCCGGACTGCTCGACCAGCAGCGCGGCGACGGCGGTCGTCCCCGCCGCGAAGTCGCGGGCGCCCGCGGCGCGCTGCTCGTCGTCGTACGCCGCGACGCGCTCCTGCGCGTGGCGCAGCACCTGCGCGACCTCCTCCGCGCCCCGGGTGGGGTCGTAGCCGCGCTCGGCGAGGCCGGCGAACTCCTCGACGACGATCCGGCTGGCGACGTCGCCGCGGTCGTGGCCGCCCATGCCGTCGGCGACGGCGAAGACGGGCGGCGCCACGAGGTAGGAGTCCTCGTTGACCTCGCGGACCTTGCCGACGTCGGTGGAGGCGCCGTGGTGCAGCTCGACGCGGGTCATGCGGATCCTTCCTCGACGCCTCTGCGATGCGTGTCGGCCGACCTCAGTAGCGTGGGGCGGGTGGTGTCGACGTCCAGGGACGACGCGGGGTTCCGCTCGCTCGCCGACCAGCTGCGCGCGTGGTCCGACGACCGCCTCGCGCGGCTGCTCGCCGCCCGGCTCGACCTCACCACACCTGCCCCCCACGACGTCGGTCACCTGGCCTCCCGGGCCGCCGTGCGAGCGTCGATCTCGCGCGCGCTCGACACCTTGACCCTGCTGGAGCTGTCGGTGCTTGATGCCCTCGTGGTGGCCGGTCAAACCACCGCCGAGGACGTGCGGACCATCGTGCACGCCGAGCCCGCCGCCGTCGACGCCGCCCTGGACCGGTTGGAGGACCTCGCGCTCGCCTGGCACGCCGTCGCCGGGCTCCGACCGCTGACCGGGGTCGCCGACGCGATGGGCACCGGCCCCGGCGTGAGCGGGCTCCAGCCCCGGTCCCCCGAGCCGCCGCCGGCCGACCTGGTGGAGCAGCGCGTCGCCGAGCTGTCCCCGCGCGCCCGGGCGATGCTCGAGCACGTGGTCTCCGAGGGCGGCGAGGCCACGACCGCCGGGTCGCGGCACACGCTGCTGCCCGAGGAGGCGAGCACGCCCGCCGAGGAGCTCCTGGCCCGCCGCCTGCTGGTGCCGCGCGGGTCAGGCTCGCGCGTGCACGCGCCCGGCGAGGTCGGGCTCGCGCTGCGCGGCGGGCGCACGACGTACGACGCCGTCGACGCGGTGCCGGAGGTCGCGACCGCCGAGCGGGGAGCGCGGCTGGTCGACTCCGCCGCGTCCGGGGCGGCCTTCGAGGCCGTCCGCCACGTCGAGCTGCTGCTGGAGCTGTGGGGCACCGACCCGCCGGGCGTGCTGCGCAGCGGCGGGCTCGGCGTCCGCGACCTCAAGGCGGCAGCGACCCTGCTCCAGGTCGACGAGCCGGTGGCGGCCCTGCTGGTCGAGGTCGCCTCCGCGGCCGGTCTGCTCGGCAGCCGCGCCGACGCCGAGGGCGATCCGGTGTGGGTGCCGACCGACGCCTTCGACGCCTGGACCGACGCGCCGCCCGCCGAGCGCTGGCTGCGGCTGGTGCGGGCGTGGCTCGACATGCCCCGGCTCCCGGCTCTGGTCGGCAGTCGCGACCAGAGCGGCAAGGGCCTCAACCCGCTCGTGCCCGAGCTGGGGTCGCCGTGGATCGTCGAGACCCGGCACGACGTGCTCGAGGCGCTCTCCCGCCTGCCGGCCGGCGAGGTCCTCGCTGCCGGCACCGGGCTGCCGTCGCTGGTCGACCACGTCGCCTGGCACCGGCCCCGCCGGCCGGCGTCACGGGCCGACCACGTCGCGTGGACCGTCCGGGAGGCCGGGCTGCTCGGGGTGCTCGGGCTGGACGGCGCCCCCGCGGCCACCCGCGCGCTGCTCGCCGGCGACGACGCCGTCGCCGTGCTCGCGCCGCTGCTGCCCGAGCCGGTCGACCACGTGCTGGTGCAGGCCGACCTGACGGCGGTCGCGCCCGGTCCGCTCGAGGCCGGGCTGGCCCGCCGTCTCGCGCTCGTCGCCGACGTGGAGTCGCGCGGCGGTGCGACGACGTACCGCTTCTCCAGCTCCTCCGTACGCCGCGCGCTCGACGTCGGCTGGTCGGGTGCGGAGGTGCACGCCTTCCTCGCCTCGGTCTCGCGCACTCCCGTGCCGCAGCCGCTGACCTACCTCGTCGACGACGCGGTGCGCACCTACGGCACCGTGCGGATCGGCGCGGCCGAGGCGTTCCTGCGCGCCGACGACGAGACCGCGCTGTCGGAGCTGCTGCACCACCCGCGGGCGGGCTCGCTGGGGCTGCGCCGGATCGCGCCTACGGTGCTCGTCAGCACCGTGCCGGTCGACGTGCTGCTCGACCGGCTCCGCGAGCTCGGCTCGGCCCCGGTGCTGGAGGCCGCCGACGGCACCGTGCAGGTGGTGCGGCCCGACGCGCTGCGCGCCCGCACCCCGCGCGAGCGGCGTCCGCTGGGGGCTGCCGCCGCCTCCGACACCGCCCGGGTCGCGCAGGTCGTCACCGCCGTGCGCGCCGGTGACCGGGCGGCCACGTCGCGTCCGTCGGCCGCTTCGGCCTCCTCGTCGGGCGGTCCGGCGCTCACCCCGTCCGGCGCGCTCACCGCGCTCCGCGAGGCCGTCGAGACCGGCACGACCGTCGTCATCGGGTACGTCGACGCCCACGGCACCGTCGCCGACCGGATGGTTGACCCGCTCGGGGTGGCCGACGGCTCGCTGCGCGCCCACGACCACCGCAGCGACGACGAGCGGTCCTTCGCGGTGCACCGGATCCGGTCGGTGCGGGTGGTGGAGGGGTAGGCGGCTCGGCGCAGGCCCCTTCGGCGCAGTTTCACCGGCCGGCCGGTGAATGTGTCGCTCGTCGTACGAAGTTTTGTACGACGAGGATCAGTTTCACCGGCCGGCCGGTGAAACTGCCGACCGACGCAGACACGCACCCCCTCCGTACAGTGGACCGGTGACCGACGGCCCCCTCATCGTCCAGTCGGACAAGACGCTCCTGCTCGAGATCGACCACGACGCCGCCGACGACTGCCGCAAGGCGATCGCGCCGTTCGCCGAGCTCGAGCGCTCGCCCGAGCACGTGCACACCTACCGGCTGACCCCGCTCGGCCTGTGGAACGCCCGCGCCGCGGGGCACGACGCCGAGCAGGTCGTCGACACCCTGCTCACCTTCAGCCGCTACCCGGTGCCGCACGCACTCCTGGTCGACGTCGCGGAGACGATGGCCCGCTACGGCCGCCTGCGCCTCGACAAGCACCCCACGCACGGGCTCGTCCTCACCACGAACGACCGGCCGGTGCTGGAGGAGGTGCTGCGCGCCAAGAAGGTGCAGGGCATGCTCGGCGACCGCATCGACGCCGACACGGTGGCCGTGCACCCGTCCGAGCGCGGCAACCTCAAGCAGGCGCTGCTGAAGATCGGCTGGCCGGCCGAGGACTACGCCGGGTACGTCGACGGCGAGGCGCACGCGATCGCGCTCGACGAGACCGAGTGGCAGCTGCGCTCCTACCAGCGCGAGGCCGCGGAGTCGTTCTGGCACGGCGGCTCGGGCGTCGTGGTGCTCCCCTGCGGGGCCGGCAAGACGCTCGTCGGGGCGGCCGCGATGGCGCACGCCCAGGCGACGACGCTGATCCTCGTCACCAACACCGTCAGCGCGCGGCAGTGGAAGGACGAGCTGGTCCGTCGCACGAGCCTCACCGAGGACGAGATCGGCGAGTACTCCGGTGCGGTCAAGGAGGTCCGGCCCGTCACCATCGCGACGTACCAGGTGCTGACGACCCGCCGGAAGGGCGCCTACCCGCACCTCGACCTGCTGAACGCCCGCGACTGGGGCCTCATCGTGTACGACGAGGTGCACCTGCTCCCCGCGCCGATCTTCCGGATGACCGCCGACCTCCAGGCCCGCCGCCGCATCGGCCTCACCGCCACCCTGGTGCGCGAGGACGGCCGCGAGGGCGACGTGTTCTCCCTCATCGGCCCCAAGCGGTACGACGCCCCGTGGAAGGACATCGAGTCCCAGGGCTACATCGCGCCCGCCGACTGCGTCGAGGTGCGGGTGACCTTGCCCGACTCCGACCGCCTCGTCTACGCCACCGCGGAGCCGGAGGAGCGCTACCGGCTCGCGGCGTGCACGCCGCAGAAGGTGAAGGTCGTGCGCGACCTCGTCGACCGGCACGCCGGGCAGCCGACGCTGGTGATCGGGCAGTACATCGAGCAGCTCGACGAGCTGGCCGCGAAGCTCGACGCACCAGTCATCAAGGGCGACACGAGCGTGAAGGAGCGCCAGCGCCTCTTCGACGCGTTCCGCTCAGGAGAGATCGGCCTGCTGGTCGTCTCCAAGGTCGCCAACTTCTCCATCGACCTGCCGTCCGCCGAGGTGGCCATCCAGGTCTCGGGCTCGTTCGGCTCGCGCCAGGAGGAGGCCCAGCGCCTCGGCCGGCTGCTGCGGCCGAAGTCGGAGGGGAAGTCCGCGCACTTCTACACCGTCGTCTCCCGCGACACCGTCGACGCCGACTTCGCGCAGAACCGCCAGCGGTTCCTCGCCGAGCAGGGGTACGCCTACCGGATCGTCGACGCCGAGGAGCTGGGCGGCCTCTCGGCCTGACGCCTGTGGAGAGCCGGTCGCGTCCGACCGGCCAGCCGACGACGATCGAGGCATGCCCCGACGTCGAGAGGTGAGGCACCATGGGAGCCGTGACCGCCGCCCGCTCCACCGAGCCCCGGCTGACGCGCGCCGACCTGGACGCGATGCCGGATGACGGGCGCCGCCACGAGCTGCTCGGCGGGAGCATCATCGTGAGCCCGTCACCGGGCTTCGCGCACCAGTCGGTAGTGACGTCGATGTTCCGCCTGCTCGACGCCGCGGTCCCGGCCGACCTGCGCCTGCTGCCCGCGCCCTTCGACGTCGCGCTGCCGTCGGGCGACGTCGTCGTGCCCGACCTCCTGGTCGCGCGCCTGTCCGACTTCACCAGCCGCGACCTCCCGGCTCCACCCGTCCTCGTCGTCGAGGTCCTCTCCCCCAGCACCCGCCGCCGCGACCTCGGCGAGAAGCTCGCGGCGTACCGCGACGCCGGCGTCCCGCACTACTGGGTCGTCGACCCCGACGGACCGCACCTGCTCGCCCACCGCCTCGTCGACGGCGACTACCCGCGCACCGACGTCGGCCCCGACGACACCTGGGCGACCGACCAGCCGTTCCCCGTCAGCGTCACGCCACGCGACCTCGGCTGACGGCACCCATGGGCGTGAACGACCTCGACCACGACGCCTTCACCGCGCTGTACGGCGGCTGGGCCGGTCGCACACCCGCCGACGCGGCCGTGCTGATGCGCGACTACCCCGGCACCTGGGCCGTCGCCGGCGGCTGGGCCGTGGAGGCGTTCACCGGCGTCGCCCGCCCGCACGAGGACACCGACCTGGTGGTGCTCCGGTCCGAGCTGCCGCTGCTGCGCCGCCACCTCGCCGGTCGGCTGCACGTCTGGGGAGTCTCGTCGGGCGCGATGGTGCCGCTGCTGGAGGACGACCCGGACGGCGACCCCGACGCACTGCTGCCCGACGGCGGCGCCGGACAGGTCTGGACCCGCCGCAGCGCCACCGACCCGTGGGAGTACGACGTGCTGCTCGACCCCGGCACGCCCGAGGAGTGGGTCTGCAAGCGCGACCACGCGATCCGGCTGCCTCGCACCCGTGCGGTCGTGACGTACGACGGCGTACCCCACCTCGCCGCCGAGGTGCAGCTGCTGATGAAGGCCAAGGGCGACCGGCCGAAGGACCGCGCCGACCTCGAGGCCGCCGTACCGCTCCTCGACGCGGAGCGACGCTCCTGGCTGCGCGACGCCGTGGCCGCCCTGCACCCCGGCCACCCCTGGCTCGACCGGCTCGCCTGACCGGGGCGCCGACCAGCCGGAGCCGCACCCGCACACCGGAAATCCCGTGCACCACCGATTTTCGGGCTCCTAGCCTCGTCGCCGCTCCGCACCACCGCGGGGCCACCCCGCGGGCCCCGCGGGGACACGACAGGGAAAGGACGATGGAGAAGATCACCCCGACGCTCCTCAGCTGGGCGTCGATCCTCGACGACACGACGCGCGAGCAGGCGGTCACCACGGCGAGCATGCCGTTCGTGCACCCGCACGTCGCACTCATGCCCGACGCCCACCTCGGCCTCGGCGCGACCGTCGGTTCGGTCATCCCGACGCGCGGCGCGATCGTGCCGGCGGCGGTCGGCGTCGACATCGGCTGCGGCATGATCGCGGTCCGCACCGAGTACCCCCGCGCGCAGCTGCCGGCCGACCGGCGTCCGGTCCGCGAGGCCATCGAGCGGGCCGTCCCGCTCTCGGCCGGCGCGGCCAACCGCACGATCAGCCGTGAGCACACCCGCTCGCGGCTGGAGCGGCTGACGGCGCTCGCCCAGGACGCCGGCTTCGAGCCGGGCGACTACGCGAAGCGCTGGGACCTGCAGCTCGGCACGCTCGGCTCGGGCAACCACTTCATCGAGATCACCGTCGACGAGGAGGACCGGGTCTGGCTGTTCCTGCACTCCGGCTCGCGCGGCGTGGGCAACCGGATCGCCCAGCACCACATCACGGTCGCCCGGGAGCAGTGCGAGCGCTGGTGGATCGACCTCCCGCACCGCGACCTGGCCTACCTGGTCGACGGCACCGACGAGCTCGACGCCTACGTGCGCGAGATGCAGTGGGCGCAGACCTACGCGCTGCTCAACCGCGAGGAGATGATGGACCGGGTGGTCCGCCAGTTCGCCGAGTGGGTGGGCGCCGGCTCGGCCGACGACGTGGTGCGCACCGAGGGGATCAACTGCCACCACAACTACACCGAGCGCGAGCGGCACTTCGGGCGCGACGTGTGGCTCTCGCGTAAGGGCGCCATCAACGCCGAGGCCGGGCGGCCCGGGCTGATCCCCGGGTCGATGGGCACCGCGTCGTACGTCGTGGTCGGCAAGGGCGACCCGGTGGCGCTGAACTCCGCGCCGCACGGCGCCGGCCGGGAGTACAGCCGGACCGCCGCCCGCAAGGCGTTCACGCGCGAGCAGCTCCAGCAGGCGATGGTCGGCATCGAGTACCGCGACACCGACGCGTTCCTCGACGAGATCCCCGCGGCGTACAAGGACATCGACCGGGTGATGGCCGACGCCGCCGACCTGGTCGAGGTGCGCCACGTGCTCCGGCAGGTCGTCAACGTCAAGGGCGACTGACGCACCCGCCCGACCCGCCCGACCCGCCGACGAGGCGGGCCGGGCGGGTTTGCCGTACGGCGTGAGGTGGCAGGAGGGCGGGGTGGACCAGCCGCCCCCGCCTCCGCCGTACCGCCCGGACGGCCTGCAGCAGCCCCCGTCGTACGGGCCGCAGGGCGCGCCCCTGCCCCCGGGCACCGCGTGGGTCGACCTGACCGTGCAGGGCAGCATGCTGACCAGCAGCCCGGTGACCCCGACGGTGCTGCTCAACGGCTGGGTCGTGCCGGCCCGCTACGGCGCCAACCGGTTCCCGGTGCCGCCCGGGCCGTGCCGCGTGGAGGCCTCCAACCAGTGGCTGCGCCGCTACGGGCAGGCCCACCTCGACTTCCACGCCGGTCCGGGACAGGTCGTGCCGGTGTTCTACGCCTCGCCGTACCACCAGTTCAGCCGGGGTGCGATGGGGCACGTGAGGCAGCAGCGCCCCGGGGTGCTGGGCCTGGTGCTCCTCGTGCTGGCGATGGTGGCGGTCGTGGCGCTGGTCGTCGCCGCCATCGCGCTGCCGGTGGGATGACCACCCCTCGGCCAGGAGTGGGGCCACCGCGCGGACGGGCCTAGGCTGGACGGAGTGAAGGCCCTGCTCCTGGAGAACATCCACACCGTCGCCACCGACAACCTCGAGCGTCGTGGTTTCGAGGTCGAGGCGCACACCGCGTCGATGGGCGAGGACGAGCTCGTCGCCGCGCTCCCCGGCGTGACGATGCTCGGCATCCGCTCCAACACCACGATCACCGCGCGCATCATGGACGCGGCCCCCGACCTCAAGGCGATCGGCTGCTTCTGCATCGGCACCAACCAGGTCGACCTGGAGGCCGCGGCGGAGCGCGGGATCGCGGTCTTCAACGCGCCGTACTCCAACACCCGCAGCGTCGTCGAGCTCGTCATCGGCGAGATCATCGTGCTGGCCCGCCGGCTGGGCGAGAAGACCGCCAAGATGCACGCCGGCGTCTGGGACAAGTCGGCCCAGGGCAGCCACGAGATCCGCGGCCGCACGCTCGGCATCGTCGGCTACGGCAACATCGGCACCCAGCTGTCCAACCTCGCCGAGGCGATGGGCCTGCGCGTCATCTTCTTCGACACCGCCGACCGGCTCGCGCACGGCAACGCGCGACGGATGCCCACGCTGGAGGCGCTGCTCGCCGAGGCCGACGTCGTCAGCCTCCACGTCGACGGCCGCCCCGGCAACGCCGGCCTCTTCGGCGACGCGCAGTTCGCCGCGATGAAGCCTCGCTCGCTGTTCATCAACGCCGCCCGCGGCATGGTGGTCGACACCCAGGCGCTGCACGACCACATCATCAGCGGCCACATCGCCGGCGCCGCGCTCGACGTCTTCCCGATCGAGCCCAAGGCGCAGGGCGACTCCTTCGAGTCGCCGCTGGTCGGCCTCGAGAACGTCATCCTCACCCCGCACGTGGGCGGCTCCACCCAGGAGGCGCAGGAGGAGATCGGCTGGTTCGTGTCCGGCAAGCTCGCCGGCTTCGTGCTCGAGGGCCGTACCGAGCTCTCGGTCAACCTGCCGGCCGTCCAGGCCCCCGCGCTCGGCACCGGGTCGCGGGTGTCCTACCTGCACCTCAACGTCCCGGGCGTGCTGGCGGAGGTCAACGCCCTCCTCGCCGAGTCCGGCGTCAACGTCACCGCGCAGTACCTCGCCACCTCCGGCGAGCTCGGGTACGTCGTCGCCGACTCCGACCAGCCGCTCCCCGCGACCGTGGTCGAGCGGCTCGCCGGCGCCGAGCAGTGCCGGTGGGTGCGGACCTACTCCGCCTGAGCCGACGACCTGGGGCCCGACCACCTGAGGGTGGGTACTCCCCGCTCGTAGGCTCGACGGCGTGCTCCCACCGCCGCTGACGCGACCCCTCGCCGACGTGCGCGCCGGTCTCGGCGCCGCGCTGTTCGCCCGCGTGGCCGGCCCCTCCGGGCCGGCCGAGCGCGAGCGCATCCACGGCAGCCCGGGCCCGCGCTGGTTCGGCCCCGACAGCGAGATCGCGCGGGTGCACGGCGACGCGTCGATGTTCGTCGGCGGCCTGCGGGCGCTGCTGCTGCAGATGCTGCACCCCGCGGCGATGCTCGCGGTCTCCGAGCACTCCGGCTACCGCGGCGACCCGTGGGGCCGGCTCCAGCGCACCAGCCGCTTCCTCGCCGTCACCACCTTCGGCACCGCCGCGGACGCCGAGCGCGCCTGCGCCGCGGTGCGCGCCATCCACGAGCGGGTGCGCGGCACCCTGCCGGACGGCACGCCGTACGTCGCCTCCGACCCGCACCTGCTGCGCTGGGTGCACGTCGCCGAGGTCGACAGCTTCCTGCGCGCCCACCAGGTGTACGGCGCCCGCCCGCTCGACGCCGCCGGCCGCGACGCCTACGTCGCCCAGGCCGCCCGGGTCGCCGAGGAGCTCGGTGCGACCGACGTGCCCCGCACCGAGCAGCAGCTCGCCGACGCGCTGGCGGCGTACCGGCCCGAGCTGCGCGGCTCCCCCGCCGCCCGCGAGGCCGTGCGCCACGTGCTGCTCACACCCCCGCTGCCGCTGGCCGCGCGGCCGCCGTACGCCGTCATCGGCGCCGCCGCCGTCGGGCTGCTGCCGGCCTGGACCCGCCGCCACCTGCTGCTCCCGTGGCTGCCGGTCACCGAGCGCACCGTCGTGCGGGCAGGCGGCGCGCTGGCGACGAGCACGATCCGCTGGGCCATGACGCCGGCTCCGGGCCCCGAGCGCGCGGCCTGAGCCCCCGGCCTGAGCCCCCGGCCTGAGCCCCCGGCCTGAGCCCCTGCCCTGAGCCCCCGCCCTCCGACCTTGCGGGTTCCTTGAGGTTGCCACCGGGGACCTCTTGCGTCGTTCGCTCCTAGCGTGGGCGCCATGCACACACGACCGGGGGACACGGGCCTGGTGGCCCTGCGCGTCTCGACGCCGGTGACGTGCCCGCTGACGCTGACGGTCCACGACCTCGAGGGGCAGGCCGTGGGCCGCCGGCGGCTGCACGGGCACGAGACGTCCATGGTGCTGCCCAGCGGCAGGCTCCGGCTGACCGTGGAGGACGCCCGCGACCTGCGCGACCCGCGCCGCCTGGCCCCGGCGACCGTCGAGGTCGACGTCGTCCGCGGCGGTGTCGTCGACGCCGAGGCCGCCCTGACCCGGGGCGGGTCGGTGCGCGCCGAGGTGCTGCGCGCCGGCCGCCCGACCGCCCGGGCCGTCGTGCTCGCCGTCCACCCCGACGGCACCCGGGTCGAGGCCCGCACCGACCACACGGGGCGTGCGCTGCTGTGCGGCCTGCAGCCGGGTGCCTGGACCCTCGACGCCCTCGACTACGGCCGCCGTACGTCCTCGACCGTCCACGCGGCCCACGTCGCCGCCGGCCCCGCCCCGACCGAGGTCGCCCTGCCGCTGGCCCGCGAGACCGGCCGCCTCCTGGTCCGGGTCCGCAGCACCGGCGCCCGCCCGGTCCACGACACCGAGGTCGTCGTCACCGACGCCGCCGGCGTCACCACCACCGTCCCGGTCGTCCGCGGCTGCGCCGAGGTCCGCGGCCTGCGCCCCGGCCCCGCCCTCGTGGCCGTCCTCCCGTCGCTGGGCCACCTCGGCGCCGGCACCCTCGCCCACGTCGAGGCGGGCGACGTCGCCGTCCTGGACGTGCCGCTGCCCGTCGGCGCGCTGGTCACCGGTCGGGTCGTGCAGCGCCAGGGCCCCGACGCGGCCAGCGCGGTCCGCCGGTACGCCGCCGTGGTCACCCTGCTGGACGCCGCCGGCGAGGTGCTCGAGCGCACCCGCACCCGACCCGACGGCGGCTTCGAGCTCGGGGTCGGCCTGCGCACCCTGACCGGCCTCACCGTCGTCGCGACGTCCGGGCCGCAGACCCTCCGGGTCACCCAGGTCGCCCGCGCCGACGTCGGCGTCAACCTCGGCGTGCGCCACCACCTCGGCGACGTGGTGCTCCCGTGGAGCGGCCACGAGGCCCGCTGGGCCCGCCGATCGGCGGCGAGTGCGGCCATGAGGCTGCCCTCGACGCGAGTCTGAGGTTCACTAGTGCGGGTGGAACCTCCGTCCGACCATCCTGAGCCCCGTCCGTCGCCCGCCACGCTCGTCGAGCGCTGGCCACTGACCGAGGGGCACCACCTGCGTGACCGCCTGCTCGCCGCCTACGCCGAGCCCACCCGCGGCTACCACGACCAGCGCCACCTCACCGAGGTGCTCGACCGGCTCGACGAGCTGGCCGCCGCCGGCGTCGCCTTCGACCGCACCACCGTGGAGCTCGCCGCGTGGTTCCACGACAGCGTGTACGACGGCGAGCGCGACGCCGAGGAGCGCTCGGCCACCTGGGCCGAGATCGAGCTGCCCGGCCTCGTCGACGACGCTACCGTCGCCGACGTCGTACGCCTGGTGCGCCTCACCGAGACCCACGACCCGGAGCCCGACGACCTCGACGGCTGCGCGCTGGTCGACGCCGACCTCGGCATCCTGGCCGCCGACGACGCCCGGTACGCCGAGTACGTCGCCGCGGTGCGCCGCGAGTTCGCCCACCTCGAGGACGACGAGTTCCGCGAGGGGCGCTACGCCGTGCTCGCGCACCTGCTCGACGCCGAGCGGCTCTTCCACACCGCCCACGGGCGGCAGTGGGAGGAGCGGGCCCGCGCCAACGCCGGCGCCGAGCTCACCCGGCTGGGTCGGGACCTGACGGTCGCCTGAGCCCCGCCGCGCGCAGCCGGGCCACCAGCTCGCGCGGTCGCACCGGCACGGCGCCGGCGGCCAGCAGGTCGTCGTACCACTCGCCGGGCACGTCGTAGTGGTCGCGGTCGAAGGCTCCCGCCGGCAGCCCGACCCGCTCGGCGAAGGCGTGCAGCTCGGCCAGCGACTCGTCGCTGACCAGGTGCGACCAGCGTCGTCCGCGCGACTCCACCAGCGGCGGGTCGACCAGCACGGTCATCGGGCGTTGCCCCCGCGCCCGGGCCCGAGCCGGGCGCTCTCCTCGTCGAGCATCCGGCGCCACGAGCGGACGAACCCCGCGTCGACGTACGCGCGGTAGCTGCCGCCCGGACGGGCCTGCGGGCCGAGGTGCACCTGGCGCACGCCCGCCCGCAGGAACCACGGCACGTGCTCGGGCGCCAGTCCGCCGCCGGGCATCGCCAGCCGGGCGATCGCCGCGTCGCCGCGCACGAGCGCCAGCAGGTCGTCGTACCCCTCCGCGAGGCCGCGGGCCGAGCCGGCGGTGCGCACCGCGTCGAGGCCGGGGAGCCCGACGAGCGCGTGCCAGGCCCGGGCGGGCTCCAGCACCCGGTCGACAGCGCGGTGGAAGGTCCACGGCACGCCCGGCAGCGCGTCGGCGAAGGCGCGACAGGTGTCGACGTCGACGCGCAGGTCGGCGTCGAGGAACCCCATCACGACACCCTCGGCACCCAGCTCGAGGTACTCCTTCGCCAGGCCCACCAGGCGCACGAACTGCCCGCCGGTGACCGAGAGGCTCTCGTCGAGGCGCAGCAGCACCCGCACCGGCACCTCGCTGGAGCGGATGACCGCCGAGGCCGTCGGCACGTCCGGCGAGAGTGCGGCGTGCTCCCCCGGCGCCACCAGCGCGAGCCGGTCGGCGCCGCCCTCGACCGCGCCGCGGACGTCGCGGGCGTGGTGGACCGCCACCTCCAGGAGCGGTCGCGCGGAGCCGGTCATGCGCTCAGCGTAGGGACGCCCGGCCCGTGCGGGCGCGAGGTCGCCGCGGGCCACGCCGGGGCGGTGCTACTAATGGACGGGTGGACCACCGGCTTCTCCTCGACGCGCGCGCCCGCGTGCTCGCCGACCTGGCCGCCCGCGGGTGTGCCACGGCCGACGCGGTGTCGGTGCTGGAGGAGGCCTGCTCGTCGCGGCAGTGGTGGGCCGAGCAGTGGCCCGCCGGCGAGGTGTACGTCGCCGGGCTGGTCGCCCAGGACGTCCAGGACGCCCTGCTGGAGACCGTCGGCCGGTGGCCGGCGTGCACCGAGTGCGACGCCGACGAGCCGGTGCACTCGCTCTACATCCATCCCGACCTCGGCGGGCCGGACCCGGTGTGGGTGTGCGAGGAGTCCGGCGAGATCGCGGCGGCGCTCGGGTACCTCGCCGGTCAGCGACGCTGACCGGCCGGTGCCGGACCCGCCAGGTGGCTCGCGGCGGGGCTCAGCCCTCGGCGCCGAGCTGCACCCACAGCGTGAACCGGTCGGCCCGGTAGACGCTGCGCGACACCTCGACGGTCTTGTCGCCGACCAGGCCGCGGCGGGAGTGGCGCAGCACGACCGCGCCGGTGGCCACCTCGAGCAGCGCGGCCTCCTCGGCCATGGCGACGTCGGCGGCGATGGAGTCCTCGGCCCAGGTCGGGCGCAGACCGCGCGCGGCCAGGGCGTCGTACAGGCTGGTGGGCATGCCGCCCTGGAGGAAGCCGGGCAGCAGCACCTCGTTGAGGTAGGCGTCCTCGACGCACACCGGTACGCCGTCGCCGCGGCGCAGCCGGCGCCAGTGCAGGACGGCGTCGCCCTCGGTGAGGCTGAGCGCCCGGGCGACACCGGGGCCGGCCTGCTCGCGTCGGGCCAGCAGGGTCTGCGACTCCGCGAGCATCCCGCGGCGCTGCATCTCCTCGGTGAAGCCGGTGATGGCCGAGGGCATCCGCTTCGGGCGCGCGACGAACGTGCCGCGACCGGGGATCCGCTCGAGGAGGCCCTCGGAGACGAGGGTGTCGAGCGCCTGACGGACGGTCATCCGGGCGACCCCGAACCGCTGCACGAGCTCGCGCTCGGAGGGTGCCGGCGACCCGGGCGCCTGTCCGGCGAGGAGGTCGCGTACGTACTCGCGCACCGCGACGTGCTTGAGCGTCCGACCGTCGAGCAGGGCCTCTTCCATGTCCGTCAGGCTAGGGAGGTCTCACAGCAACGGCAGCGAAATCGCCTGATTAGACCACCTTTTACCCCCGGCACGTCGTCCGGACAAGAACGGGAAGGTCACGATCGTGTGAGCAGACGATGCCCGGTTGGGTGTCGGCGGTGTCGTCGGCGCCGTCGGGCCCGGGGCAGCGGCCCGGCGCCCCGCTCACTCGGTGGCGATGGCCTCCAGCACGTCGAGCCGCGCCGCGCGTCGCGCCGGCCAGAAGGCGGCCAGCACGCCCACCACCACGGCCAGCAGCAGGAAGACCGCCACCTGCCCGAACGGGACGCTGATGACCTCCAGGCCCTGGTCGCGCACGGCGTACATCAGCGAGACGCCGAAGCCGAGACCGAGCACGACGCCCAGCAGCGCGCCGAGCACCGCGATGACGACGGACTCCAGCGTGATCATCCGGCGCAGCTGGCCACGGGTGAGGCCGACGGCCCGGAGCAGACCGATCTCACGGGTGCGCTCGATGACCGAGAGGGCGAGGGTGTTGACGATGCCGAGGACGGCGATCAGCAGCGCCAGGCCGAGCAGCGCGTAGATGATGAGGACGAACTGGTCGATCTGCGCCCGCTGGTCGGCGGCGAACTCCTGCTGGTCCTTCACCGACACGACCGGCAGGTCGGCGACGAGGTCGTCGAGGCCGTCGCGGGCCGTGGCTCCGGCCTCATCCTCGGCCGTCACGAACAGCACGTAGTCGGCGGCCGGGAAGCCACCCGCCTCCAGCGTGCCGATCGTGGTCAGCACCGGCGTGAAGATCACCGGGTTGTCCTCGATGACGCCGGCGACGGTCCAGGTCTGCTCCCCCGCCGGGACGGTGACGGTCAGCTCGTCGCCGACGCCGAGGTCGCGGTCGGCGGCGAAGTCCTCCTTGAGCACGACCGTCCCGTCGACGAGATCGTCGGGCGCGCCCTCGACGAACACCGGGTCGAACAGCGCGAGCCCGGCCCGGTCGGTGGCGGCCAGCGCCCGGGCGTCGCCGTCCTCCTGGGCCAGCGCGAACCGCTCCCGTGCGACCGACGCGACGCCGTCGACGGCCGCCACCTGGTCGGCCAGGGCAGGGTTGAGCTCGCCGCCGAAGGGGTTGCTGACGACGTAGTCGCCGACGAAGTTCTGCTCGATCGCCCGGTCGGTCGACGCCTTCGCGGAGTCGCCGACGATCGCCATCGTGCAGGCCAGGGTCAGCCCGATCATCAGGGCCGACGCGGTGGCGGTCGTGCGTCGTGGGTTGCGCAGGGAGTTCTGGCCCGCGAGGTTGCCCACGGAGCCGAAGACGGCGGCGTACGCGCGCCGGGTCGCGCCGAGGAACGGCTGCGCCAGCACGGGGCTCATCGCGGTGGTGCCGAGCAGCACGAGGAGCACCCCGGCGCCGGTGAACCAGCCGCCGGCGTCGACGACGTCGTCCAGCAGGTCGGTGAGCCCGGCGACCAGCGAGAGGCAGCCGAGCACGAAGAGCGCGAGGCCGCCGCGGAACCGCCGGGCCAGCGAGGCCTCCGGCAGCGCGACGTCGTCGCGCAGGGCCTGCACGGGGGCGATCCGCACGGTGCGCAGGGCCGGCGCGAGCGCGGCGACCGCGGTGACCAGGATGCCGACGGCGTACGCCGCCACGACCACGCGCGGGGTGAACACCAGCGACTGCCCGGACAGGTCGAGGCCGACCTGGGCGAAGAGCGCCCGCAGCGCGACCGCGAGCAGCACACCGAGTCCGAGGCCGATCGTGGACCCGACCACGCCGAGCACCGCCGCCTCGGCCTGGACCGACGCCACCACCTGGACGCGGGAGGCGCCGAGGGCCCGCAGCAGCGCCAGCTCGCGGCTGCGCTGCGCCACCAGCATCGAGAACGTGTTGACGATGAGGAACGAGCCGACCACCAGCGAGATGCCAGCGAAGATCAGCAGGAACGTGGTGAGGAACGAGATGGCGTCGAGCAGCTCGTCGGCGCTCTCGTCGGCCGCGGCGTCGCCGGTGACGGCCTCGACCCCGTCGGGCAGCAGCCCGGACGCCTCGGCGGCGAGCTCCTCCTGGGAGACCCCGTCCCGGGCGGTGACCCAGATGTCGTTGAAGGCCTCCTCGCCGTCGAGGAAGAGGTCCTGCGCGGTCGGGGTGTCGAGCACGACGAGGGTGGCGCCGTTGAGCGACCCGCCCTCGGGGAAGCCGACCAGGCCGGTCAGCGTCGCCTCGATCCGGTCGGGGTCGCCGCGCGGCAGGAGGACCGGCACGGTGTCGCCGATCTGGTAGCCGGCCGACTCCGCGGTCACCTGGTCCAGCGCGAGCTCGTCCGGGCCGACCGGGGACTCGCCGGCGACCAGCGCCAGTCCCTCGCCCCCGGCGGCCGGGGCGTCGTTGTCGTTGAGACCGAGGGCGGGCGGCCCGTAGCCACCGACCGCCTTGCCGTCGCTGTCGACGACGTACACGCCGATCGCGGTGACGTTGCCGTCGGCGCGGGCCGCGCCGGGCAGGGCGGCGAGCTCGTCGACCAGGGCGGCCGGCAGGGTCGCCGAGGAGGGGCCGCCGGCCTCGGTCGTGCCGCCGACCGGGCGCACCACGACGTCGCCGACCGTGGAGGCGAACAGCGCGGTGAAGCTGCGGTTGAGGGTGTCGGAGAAGATCAGCGTGCCGACCACGAAGGCCACGCCGAGCACGATCGCGAACGTGCTCATCACCAGGCGTAGCTTGCGGGCGAGCAGACTGCGCAGGGCTGCGCGGATCACGCCGACGCCTCCCCGGCGTCGGTCATCCGGGTCATGATCTCCAGCACCGCGTCACGGTCGGGCGCTCGCAGCTCGTCGACGACGCGGCCGTCGGCGAGGAACACCACGCGGTCGCAGTACGCCGCCGCCACCGGGTCGTGCGTCACCATCACCACGGTCTGTCCGTGGTCGTCGACGGCCCCGCGCAGCAGGCGCAGCACCTCCGCGCCCGAGCGGGAGTCGAGGTTGCCGGTCGGCTCGTCGGCGAAGACGATGCGCGGGCGGCTGACCAGGGCGCGGGCGACCGCGACGCGCTGCACCTGCCCGCCGGAGAGCTCGTTGGGCTTGTGGCCGAGGCGCTCGCGCAGGCCGACCGTGTCGACGACGGCGTCGAACCACTCCGGGTCGGGCCTGCGCCCGGCGATCGACAGCGGCAGGAGGACGTTCTCCTCCGCAGTGAGGGTCGGCACCAGGTTGAACGACTGGAAGACGAAGCCGATCTCCTCGCGTCGCAGCAGGGTGAGCGCCTTGTCGCCGAGCCGGCCGATCTCGGTGTCGCCGATCCAGACCTCGCCCTCGTCGGGCCGGTCGAGCGCGGCGCACATGTGCATGAGGGTCGACTTGCCGGACCCGCTGGGGCCCATCACCGCCGTGAACTCACCCGAGCGCAGCTCGAGGGTGACGTCGTCGAGTGCGCGCACGACGGCCTCGCCGCGGCCGTAGGTCTTGCGGAGCCCGACCACGCGCGCGGCGACGTCGGCCGCCGCGGTCATCTGCGCAGCGGGTGCGGGCGGGTCGGTGGGGGCCGGCGTCGGGGGGACCGTCATGCACCCCAGCCTGCCGGTGACCGCCGACGGCCCGCCACCCGGAATGTCCCCGAGTGCGTCCCGGGGTCGCGACACGCCAGCACGCCCGCGCTGTCGAACAGGTGTTCGACTGTCGGCGTACGCTGCTCGCGTGGACTTCCAGAGCACCCTCTTCGAGCCGCCCGCGGCGGCGGACGGCGTCGGCCCGCTCGACGGCCTCGAGCGCCGCGAACTCTCGCACGGCGCCTGGATCGACGTCCGCCGCGGCTGGGTGCCCGCCCCCGACGACGTGCTCGGCACGCTGGTGAGGACCGTGCCGTGGCGTGCCGAGCGGCGTCAGATGTACGACCGACTGGTCGACGTGCCACGGCTCGTCTACACCTACATGATCGGCGAGGAGCTCCCGCACCCGCTGCTCACCCAGGCCCGCGACCGGCTGAGCACGCACTACGCCGACGAGCTCGGCGAGCCGTTCCGCACGGCCGGCTGCTGCTACTACCGCGACGGCCGCGACTCCGTCGCCTGGCACGGCGACACCATCGGCCGCGGCTCGACCCACGACACGATGGTCGCGATCGTCTCCCTCGGCGACCCGCGTCGCCTGGCCCTGAGGCCCCGCGGGGGCGGCGCGTCGATCTCGGTCGAGATGGGCCACGGCGACCTGGTGGTGATGGGCGGCTCCTGCCAGCGCACCTGGGAGCACGCGGTGCCCAAGGTCGCCTCGGCCGGCCCGCGCATCTCGGTGCAGTTCCGCCCGTTCAACGTCTTCTGAGCTTCGGGCACGCGGACCTCGTCGCTCGGGTGGCCCGTCCGGGTCCGCCGCGACCTAGGCTCGAGCCATGAGCAGCCAGGAGTCCGCGAAGCCGAGCAGCGCCGCCGGTGGTACGGGTGACGCCACGCCTCCGCCTCCCCCGCCGCCGAGCGGCGAGGTGGCGCCGTCCGGCACGGGCCAGACAGAGCCGGCCGGCGCCGCGCCGAGCACGACGCACACCGACGACCCGGGCAAGGACCCTCTGCGCGGCTCGCGCACCAGCGGCGCGTACGCCGCCGTGGTCGCGGTCGTCGTGCTGCTCGCGCTCCTCGTCGTCTTCATCGTGCAGAACACCACCAGCGTGCCGGTCGCGTTCCTCGGCTGGGACGTCTCGATGCCGCTCGCCGCGGCGCTGCTGGCCGCCACCGCGCTCGGCATGGCGATCGTGGTCGCCGTCGGCAGCCTGCGGATCCTCCAGCTGCGCCGGCGCGTGCGCAAGGAACGCAAGATCGCCCAGCGCAGCCGCTAACGTCCGCCGGGTGACCGAGCCGGCGACGACGACCGACCGACCGCTGCGCCCGCTCGCGCTGGTCGCGTGGGGCTTCGTGGTGGTCATCGCCGACCTCCGCTTCGACGGCCTCGACGTACTGCCCGACCCGCTCGGGTTCGCACTCGTCGCCGCGGGGCTGGCGCAGGTGCGCGCCCACCACCCGGCGTACGGCGTCGGCGCGGCGGCGGGTGCGCTCGGCGTGCTCATCAGCGTCCCTGCGGTGCTCGGCGAGCCGACCGGCCTGCTCGCGACCCTCGCGGCCGTGGCGCAGACGGTGGTGGTGTTCGCGACGTGCACCGCCCTGGTCGCGACGGTGCCGCGAGTCCGCGGCAGCGCCGACGTGCTCCGCTGGGCCGACCTGGGACTGATGCTGGTCTCCGCGTCGTTCGCGTTCGCGCTCGACTCCGGGTCGACCGGCGACGACGGGCTGGCGCTGACCGTCGCCGGGCTGGTGCTGGTGGCGCTCGGCGTCGCGGTGTGGTTCGTCGTCGTGGTGGTGCGGGCGTCGCAGGAGCAGCCGGTCCCCCGGTTCCGCTAGGGCCCGCTTCGTCCGGGGCGCTAGGACAGTCGGCGGTCGAGGAAGCGCACCGTGCGCTCGATCGAGTCCTGCCACTGCGGCACGAAGGCGTGCTCCTCGCCGTCGTACTCGACCAGCCTGCTGTCGGCGCCGGCCCGCTGGAGCAGCCGGTGCGTGGTGCGTGACCAGCGGATCGGGCAGACGTCGTCGCTGGTGCCGTGGTGGATCAGCACCGGCTCGGTGACCCGGTCGATGTAGGTGCGTGGCGACAGCCCCTCGTAGAACACCGGACGCTCCTCCGGGGTGCCGTAGCGGTCGTAGAACGCCGCGGCACCGTCGGGCCGGTTGGGCTCGGTGAACTGCCGCAGGTTGTCGACGAAGTCCGAGCTCACCGACGCGTAGACGACGTGGGCGTCCACCAGGCCCGGGTAGGCGACCGCGACGCCGAGGGCGACCCCGCCGCCCGTCGAGCGGCCCAGCATCGCCATCCGGTCACCGTCGACCCACGGCTCGCGCGCCAGGGCCCGTACGGCGTTGGCGGCGTCGCGCACGTAGCCGAGCCGCAGCTCCCGCTCGCGCGCCGACGCCGGGTCGGACGCCGCGTGACCGCGGTAGTCGGTGTGCAGCACGGCGTACCCCTGCCGGGCCAGCCAGTCCTGCTCGCGGGCCAGGCCCTGCCCGGTCGTGTAGACGGCCGGGTCGATGTAGCCGTGGGCGAGCACGATCCCCGGGAACGGCCCCGCGCCCTTCGGTCGGTAGAGCACGCCGGAGACGGTGCGGCCGTCGCTGGTGTAGGTGACCGTCCGGCGTGTGTAGGCGTCGTTCTCCCCGATGTAGCCGGTGCGCACGATCCGGCCACCGTCGAGGGGCCTGCGCATGATCCCGGCGAGCGACGGGCGGGCGCGCACAGGCGGGAGGGTGTCGGCCGGTTCCTCGGTCGGGTCGTCGGTGGGCTCGGCCTCCGTGGGCTCGGCCGACGCGCTCGACTCGGCCTCACTCGACGCGGACGGCGTCGAGGTGGCCTCGGCGGACGCGGACGTCGAGCCGCCCGCCGTACCGCCGTCGGGGTCGGGGTCGGGGTCGGGGTCGGAGGTGCAGCCCGCGAGCAGCACGAGCGGGACGACGAGCAGCGTGCGGCGCATGCCACGAACCTAGGCAGCCACCCGAAGGGCGGTGCCGCCGCGGCGCAGGATGGCGGCATGGCCGGCGGACCCGGGGACGAGAAGACCTGCGCGACCTGCGGACGCCGCATCGAGTGGCGCAAGAAGTGGGAGCGCGACTGGGACGAGGTCCGCTACTGCTCGAAGGCGTGCCGTCGACACAAGGTCGACCCGACCGACGAGCGCCTCGAGCGCTCGATCCTCGACCTGCTCGACCGGCGCGCGGGCGGCGCGACCATCTGCCCGTCCGAGGCGGCGCGCGAGGTCGGCGGGGACGAGTGGCGCGACCTGATGGAGCCCGCCCGTCGCGCTGCCCGGCGACTCGTCGCTGCCGGCGAGGTCGAGATCACCCAGCAGGGCTCGGTCGTCGATCCCAGCACCGCCCGCGGCCCGATCCGGGTTCGTCGTACGCGGTGACAGCGGCCGACGGAGGATCGGCCCGACGGCGGTAGTCCCTCACGCACATCACGTGCACGGTGCCGGAAACCTTGATCTGCGTGAGGGACTATCTCGCAGCGCGACCCGTCAGCGGCGGACCAGCCGCCACACCAGGAGCAGCACGACGAGCGCGCCGAGGCCCTGCTTCCAGTAGGCTTTGGCGAGCACCGGGAGCACCGTCGCGCCCAGGTCGAGCTCCTCGGCGCCGGCCGGGGCGGACGTGCCCGCGGACCCGGACGCCGTGGTGACCCGGGGCGGCGGGGCTGTCGGGCGCGCGGCGGCCGAGGCGGCCGTCCCGATCGGGGTGGGCTGCGGCGGGGCCTCGCCCGCGGTCGCGCCGTCGGTCGCGGCGACGGGCTCGTCGGCCGGCACCTCCTCGGCGTCGGCGTCCCCGGCGGAGAGCCGCTGCTCCAGGCACGAGACGAACTGGCCCAGCAGCTTGTCGGAGACGTCCTGCATGACGCCGCGCCCGAACTGCGCCGGCTTGCCGGTGATCGCGAGCTCGGTGACGACCTTGACGTCGGTCGCACCGCCGGCGGCCTCGCTCATGGACAGCACGACGTCGGCACCGGCCGTGCCGTTGCCCCGCTTGTCCTTGCCCTTGGCCTCGACGGTGAAGACGTGGTCGGACTCGTTCTTGTCGACGAACGTGCCCGACCCCTTGTAGGTGAGCGCGATCGGACCGAGCTTGACCTTGACCGAGCCGGTGAAGGTGTCGCCCTCCACCGACTCGACCACGGCTCCTGGGAAGCACTCCGCGACTGCCGCGATGTCCTGGAAGTGCGCCCAGGTGTCCTCGACCGAGGTGGGGACGGTGAACGTGTGGGTCAGCTCCACGCGTCAGGCCCCGTCCGCACCCGCGGCTGCCAGCACCGCCCGCCGGGTCAGCACCCGGGCGAGGTGGCGCCGGTAGCCGGCGTCGCCGTTGAGGTCGGACGGCGGCTCGGTGCCGTCGGCGGCCAGCTCCGCCGCGGCCCGTACGCCGTCCGGGGTCGCCGGCTGGCCGGCGAGGGCGTCCTCGACCTGACGTGCCCGCAGCGGCGTGGAGCCCATGTTGGTGAGTCCGACGCGGGCCTCGGCGATGGTGCCGCCCTCCATCCGGACGCTCGCGGCGACGGCGACGATCGGCCACTGGTGGGCGACCCGCACGAACTTCTCGTAGTGCGAGCCCCAGCCGGTGTGCTTCGGGATCCGCACCTCGGTGAGGATCTCGTCCTCGCCGATGGCGGTCTCGAAGAGGTCGACGAAGAAGTCGTCGGCCGAGACCGTGCGGGTGCCGCCGGAGCCGGCGATGGCGAACTCCGCCCCCAGCGCCCGGGCCGGCGCACCGAGGTCGCCCGCCGGGTCGGCGTGCGCGAGCGCACCACCGAACGTGCCCCGGTGGCGCACCTGGGCGTCCGCGAGGTGCTCGACGGCCGCGGCGACCAGGCCGGCGTGCTGCGCGACCAGCGGGTCGGAGCCGACGACCGAGTGCGGTGTCATCGCGCCGATGACGATCGCGTCGCCGTCGTCGCGCACGCCGCGCAGGGTGTCGATGCGGCCGAGGTCGATCACCATCTCCGGGGCGTTGAGCCGCATCCGGAGCACCGGCAGCAGGCTCTGCCCGCCGGCGATGATCTTGGCCTCGTCGCCGTGCTGGGCCAGGGCGGCCACCGCGTCCTCGACCGAGGTCGGGGCGACGTAGTCGAACGCTGCGGGGATCATGCTCCCGCTCCTTCCGTGCTCGAGCGACCGGGTTCGGCCGGGTCGAAGTGGGGCATGGCAGCACCGTCGGTGGCACCGCCCGCCGACGCGCCCTGGATGGCGGCGTACACCCGCGACGGTGTCGCCGGCATGCGGACGTCGTCGACGCCGAGGTGGCGCAGCGCGTCGACGACGGCGTTGATGACCGCCGGCGTGGACGCGATGGTGCCGGCCTCGCCGACGCCCTTGGTGCCGAGCGTGTTCGTGATCGACGGCGAGGAGGTGTGGTCGACGTCGAAGCTGATCGTGTCGGCCGCGGTCGGCAGCAGGTAGTCGACGAACGAACCCGACACCAGCGTGCCGGCGTCGTCGTAGACCGCCTCCTCCCACAGCGCCTGAGCGATGCCCTGCACCAGTCCGCCGTGCACCTGCCCGGAGACGATCAACGGGTTGATGATCGTGCCGATGTCGTCGACGCAGGCGTACTTGCGCATCCGCACGGCCCCGGTCTCGGTGTCGACCTCCATCGCGCACAGGTGGGTGCCGTGCGGGTAGTTGAAGTTGACGGGGTCGTACGTCGCCTCGGAGTCCAGCGACGGCTCGACACCCTCGGGGTAGTCGTGCGCGGCGAAGACCGCGGTGGCGATCTCGGTGATCGCCACGCCGGAGTCGGTGCCGCGCACGCTGAACCGGCCGTCGGCGAACTCCAGGTCGTCGACCGACGCCTCGAGCAGGTGGGCGGCGATCGGCCGGGCCTTCTCGATGACCTTGTCGACGGCCTTCACCAGGGCCTCGCCGCCGACGACCAGCGAGCGCGAGCCGTAGGTGTCGAGGCCCTTGTGGGCGATCTGGGTGTCGCCGTGCAGCCCCTCGACGTCGTCGAAGGGCACGCCGAGCCGGTCGGCGACGATCTGGCTGAACGCCGTCTCGTGGCCCTGCCCGTGCGCGGAGGCACCGGTGACGACCTCGACCTTGCCGGTGGCGAGCATCCGGACGCTGGCGTGCTCCCAGCCGCCGGCTCCGTAGTTGAGCTGGCCGAGCACCCGCGACGGCGCGAGACCGCACATCTCGGTGAACGTGGAGACGCCGATGCCGAGCTGCACGGGGTCGCCGGACTCGCGCCGGCGGGCCTGCTCGGCGCGCAGCTCGTCGTACCCGAAGAGCTCCTTGGCCTTGGCGGTGGCCGCCTCGTAGTTGCCGGTGTCGTACTCCAGGCCCGCCACCGTGGTGAACGGGAACTCCTCGTGCTTGATCCAGTTCTTCTCGCGCAGCTCCAGCGGGTCCATGCCGAGCTCGGCGGCGAGCTCGCTCATCATCCGCTCGACGGCGTACGTCGCCTCGGGCCGCCCGGCGCCGCGGTAGGCGTCGGTCCAGGTCTTGTTGGTGAGGACCGTCTGGCAGTTGAACTGGTACGCCGGGAACTTGTAGATGGCGTTGAACATGAACGCGCCGAGCACCGGGACGCCGCCGCCGACGATGGCGACGTAGGCACCGAGGTCGGCGAGCAGCTCGACCTTGAAGCCGGTGACGGTGCCGTCCTTCTCGGCCGACAGGGTCAGCTTCTGCCACTGGTCGCGTCCGTGGTGGGCAGCCAGCAGCGACTCCGACCGGGTCTCGGTGTACTTCACCGGCTTGCCCAGGCGGCGGCCGACGGCGAAGGCGATCATCTCCTCCGGCGTCTGCTGCAGCTTGCCGCCGAAGCCGCCGCCCACGTCGGGGGCGATGACGCGGATCTTCGACTCCGGTACGCCGGTGGTGGCTGCGATCGCGAAGCGCAGGATGTGCGGCACCTGGGTGGCCGACCAGATGGTGTGCTGCTCGCCGGTCGGGTCGACGACCACCGAGCGCGGCTCCATGAAGGCCGGGATC
Organism: Nocardioides sp.; assembly: GCA_002729525.1. Lineage (GTDB taxonomy): Bacteria > Actinomycetota > Actinomycetes > Propionibacteriales > Nocardioidaceae > Nocardioides. The sequence goes on along the minus strand of PBYI01000042.1, from coordinate 20,538 downwards.
AGGCGCTGCTGGCGGTACTCCCGCTCGATGACGACGCCGTCGGTGCGGGCCGCAGCGATCGCCTCGTCGACGTCGCCGCCGGTGCCGGCCTCGGCGGAGTCGAACTTCCAGAACGCCGACTTGTTGGTGCCGAGGTCGGGGTGCGCGAGCACCGTGTCGGCCGCCGCCTCCTTGAGGTCGAGCGCGGCCGGCAGCTCGTCGTACTCCACGTCGACGAGCTCGGCGGCGTCACGCGCCTCGGCCGCACTGCGGGCGACGACGACGGCGACAATCTCGCCGGCGAAGGCGACCCGGTCGCTGGGCATCGGAAGGTGCGGCGGGGTGACCTGGTCCTCGGTGATCGCCCAGGCGTTGATGCAGGCTCCCTGTGCCTCGCCGAGGTCGGCACCGGTGAGGACGGCGACGACGTTGGGTGCCTCCTCGGCCTCGCTGGTGTCGATCGAGACGATCGAGGCGTGCGCGAACGGGCTGCGCACCATCGCCAGGTGCAGCATCCCGGGCAGCACGATGTTGTCGGTCCAGCGCGTGCGACCGGTGATGAGGCGGGCGTCCTCCTTGCGGCGACGCTCGCGTCCGATCTCGCGGTCGGCGCCCACGGCGGGCTCCTGCACGGCGGTCACTCGGCCACCTCCTCGGCCGGGGCGCCCGCGGTGGTGGCGCCCGCGCGGTGGCGACCTGCGGCCCCGGACTGCCCGGCCGCCTGCTGCACCGCCTTCACGATGTTGTGGTAGCCGGTGCACCGGCAGAGGTTGCCCTCGAGCCCGAGGCGGATCTCCTCCTCGGACGGGTCGGGGTTGTCCTTGAGCAGGTCGACCGACTGCATGATCATCCCCGGCGTGCAGAAGCCGCACTGGAGGCCGCGGCACTCGCGGAAGGCCTCCTGCACCGGGTGCAGCTCGTCGTCGACGGTGTCGGCGAGACCCTCGATGGTGGTGACCTCGCGACCGTCGGCCTGGACGGCGAGGACGTTGCAGGACTTCACGCTGGTGCCGTCGAGGTGCACGGTGCAGGCGCCGCAGTTGCTGGTGTCGCAGCCGATGACGGTGCCGGTCTTGCCGAGCTTCTCGCGCAGGTACTGCACGAGCAGCATGCGCGGCTCGACGTCGTCGGAGACGGTCGATCCGTCGACCTTCAGGGTGATCCGGGCCATGGACGCTCCTTCGCGATCCGTGAGGCGGTGGGTCCGGCGACGACCGGGCGCGGCCTCGTCGGGTGTGGCCCGGCTCACGCTAAGCGTGTGAGGTTGGTCACCCGTTGGTCCTGGACGGATCCGACCGATCCACCCCTTTGGTCCCCCGCAGCGCATAGGGTCGACGGGCTGTTCGCCACTGGAAGGAACCCGTGCTAGCGATCACCGACTGGTTCACCTACGTCAACGACAACCTCGAGTACATCTGGGAAGCGCTGCTCGCCCACCTGCGGATCACCCTGATCGCAGTCGGCCTGGCGACCGTCTACTCCGTGCTCATGGGCGTCTTCATCCAGCGCCGGCCGATCGCCCGCTCGCTGGTGCTCAGCACCACCGCGATCTTCCTGACGATCCCGTCCCTGGCGCTGTTCGCGGTCTTCATCCCACTGGTGGGCACGGGCAACACGCCCGCCATCATCGCGCTTTTCCTCTACGCGCAGCTGCCGATCATGCGCAACACCGTCACCGGCCTCGACGCGGTCAGCCCGGCCATCGTCGAGTCCGCCAGGGGCATGGGGATGACTCGCTGGGAGCAGCTGTTCCGGGTCAAGCTGCCCCTGGCCTGGCCGGTGATCATGACCGGCATCCGGGTCGCCACCCTGATGGCGGTCGGCATCGCCGCCATCGCCACGCTCGTCGGCGGCGAGAGCCTCGGCGACTTCATCCAGGCCGGTCTGACCCGCCTGGGCCTGCCCCGCTCGGAGGAGTCGGTCTGGACCGGCGTCATCTTCACCGTGCTGCTCGGCCTGGCGCTCGACGCCGTGCTCGCCACGGTCCAGCGCTTCACCACCCCGCGCGGCCTGCGCGTCTGACCACCAGCCCGACCCCGCGAACGACTGCCAGAGAGAAGGACCCCATGACCTCGAAGGCGAAGATCCACCTGGACCGGGTAGCCAAGACCTACCCCGGCTCGAAGGTGCCCGCCGTCGACGAGCTGACGCTCGACATCCTCGAGGGCGAGATCCTCGTGCTCGTCGGCCCCTCCGGCTGCGGCAAGAGCACCACGCTGCGCCTCATCAACCGGATGATCGAGCCCAGCGGCGGCCGGATCATGCTCGACGGGGAGGACGTCACCAAGGCGAACCCGGACAAGCTGCGCCGCCGCATCGGCTACGTCATCCAGCAGATCGGCCTCTTCCCGCACCAGACCATCGCGCAGAACATCGGCACGGTGCCGAAGATGCTCGGCTGGGACAAGAAGAAGATCGCGGCCCGCGCCGACGAGCTGCTCGCCACCGTCGGGCTCGACCCCGAGCAGTACCGCGACCGGTTCCCCAAGGAGCTCTCCGGAGGCCAGGCGCAGCGCGTCGGCGTCGCCCGGGCGCTCGGCGCCGACCCCGACATCATGCTGATGGACGAGCCGTTCGGCGCGATCGACCCGATCACCCGCGACCGGCTCCAGAACGAGTTCCTCCGCCTCCAGGAGGAGCTGCACAAGACCATCGTCTTCGTCACCCACGACATCGACGAGGCCATCAAGATGGGCGACCGGATCGCGATCCTCGGCGAGCGCAGCACGATCCGCCAGTACGACACCCCCGAGCGGATCCTGGCCTACCCGGTCGACGACTTCGTCAACGACTTCATCGGCACCGGCTCGACCATCAAGGGCCTCAACTTCCAGCAGGTCAGCTCGCTGACACTGCCGGACTACCCGGCGATCCGGCCCGAGGACTCAGCCGACGTGGCGCGCGGCAAGCTCGACGCCGCCGGTGAGGAGTGGCTGGTGCTGCTCGACGACGCCGGCCACCCGCAGCGCTGGCTGTCGACCGACGACGTCGCCGCGGGCCCGTCGACGTACGGCGAGAAGGGCGAGGAGGTGGGCGACACCCTGAACCAGGACGACACCCTCTTCACCGCACTGGAGCACATGGTGCAGAGCGCCGCCGGCAAGAGCTGCGTCGTCGACGAGTCCGGGAGGTTCGCCGGCGTCGTCGAGATGGCGCACCTCAACAAGGCGATCCGGCGCGCGCAGTACGAGGCGCAGCGCCACTACGAGGAGATGGAGCGCGCATGAGCGACACCCAGACCCTCGAGCGCGACGACGCTCCCGCCGCCGGCGTCCCCGAGCCCGACGACGCACCGAAGCGCGTACGCCGCAGCCCCGGCGAGGTGATCAACTCCCTCAGCCTGGTCATCGCGCCGGTGCTGATCGCCGGACTGGGCGTGCTGGTGTTCGTCTACTACCGCAGTCTCGACCTGGAGAACGCACCGACGCAGCAGCGCAGTGCGCTCGACTGGTCCGACCGCCTCCAGCCGCAGATCACCCAGCACCTCACGATCGCCTTCTGGTCGTCGCTGCTGACGATCGTCATCGCCATCCCGATCGGCGTGATGCTCACCCGTCCCGGCCTGCGCAAGATCGCCCCGGGTGTCCTGGCGGTGGCCAACTCCGGCCAGGCGCTGCCGGCGTACGGCCTGCTGGTCATCGGCATCACCGTCGGCGGCCAGGGCCAGCGCACCGCGATCGTCGCGCTGGCGATCTACGCCCTGCTGCCGGTGCTGCGCAACACGATGGTCGGCCTCGAGGGCGTCGACCGGAACCTGCTCGAGGCCGGCAAGGGGATGGGCATGACCCGCCTGCAGGTGCTCGGCCGGATCGAGCTGCCGCTCGCGGTGCCGGTCATCATCGCCGGCGTCCGCACCGCCGTCGTGCTGACCATCGGCATGGCCGCGCTGGCCGCGCTCATCGGCGGCGGCGGGCTGGGCATCACGATCTTCTCCGGCATCAAGCTCAACCAGACGCCGGTGCTCCTCATCGGGGCCGCGATCGTCATCCTGATCGCGCTGGTCTTCGACTACGCCGGCGCCCTCGCCGAGCGCTTCCTCAAGCCGCGAGGCCTCTGACCCGGCGCGCCGGTCCAGACCACTCCCGGTGCCCCCGGCGGCCGTCGCCCCCGGGGGCATCTGGCCTGCCCGAACGACGTCTCCGCAGGTCAGAGGCAGGGCAGTGATACCGGATCGTGACCTCCCGAGGAGGCTGTTCACCCCTGAGCACGCGCATCACTACCTAGGGTGGACGGGCCCCGCGACGCCTCGTGCTGCCTCAGGCACACGCGGCATCGGGGCCGGTCGGACGTCGCTCGTCCGCTGGTCGCGACTCGTGGGTGGGACCTGAACGCGAGCTGAAGGACGAATCGATGCGACGTGGTACGAAACTGGCGGCTGCCTCCCTGGGCGCCGTCCTGAGCCTGAGCATGGCCGCCTGCGGAGGCGACGACGGTGGAAGCGGTGCCGCCAGCGGCGACCCGCTGTCCGGCGTCTCGATCACCGTGGGCTCGAAGGACTTCACCGAGAACATCCTCCTCGGTGAGATGTGGGCGCAGGCGCTCTCCGCCGCCGGCGCCGACGTCACCAACGACACCAACCTGGGTGGCACCGAGGTGAACCGCCAGGCGCTGACCAGCGGTGACAGCACCACCTACCCGGAGTACAACGGCACCGGCTGGACTGTGCACCTCGGCAACGAGGACCCGAGCCAGGACCCGCAGGAGCTGTACGACGTGACGGCCGAGCAGGACCTGGCCGACAACAACATCAAGTGGATCGGCCTCTCGCCGTTCAACGACACCTACGGCTTCGCCGCCAACGGTGACCTGGCCGAGCAGGAGGGTGGCTTCGACTTCGACTCGATGGCCGCCTACCTGGAGTCGAACCCCGACGCCACGGTGTGCATGGAGACGGAGTTCCCCGACCGCCCCGACGGTCTGGTGCTGTGGGAGAACGCCACCGGCTACGAGCTGCCGACCAGCCAGCAGCAGATCCTCGACACCGGTCTGATCTACACCGAGACCGCTGACGGCGCCTGCGACTTCGGCGAGGTCTTCACCACCGACGGCCGCATCCTCGAGCTCAACCTCGAGCTCGTCGACGACCCGGGCGTCATGATCCTCTACAACGTGTCCTTCACCATGGACAACGACGTCTACGAGGCCAACGCCGAGACGTACGACGAGATCGCCGACACCATCCTCGCCGACCTCGACGAGGAGAAGATGGCCGACCTCAACAAGCAGGTCGACATCGACGCCATCCCGGCCGAGAAGGTCGCGGAGGACTACCTCAAGGACGTCGGCCTGCTCTGACGCAGCCGCACGATCCGCACCGACGCCGTCGGGCCCTCCGGGGTCCGGCGGCGTCGTCGCGTCACGACCGGCTCAGGCCTCGGACGCCGCCACCCTGCCCTTGAGCAGCGGCTTGGCCGGGTGCGCCCGGTCGCCGAGCGCCGCGAGGCAGCGCCGCACCACCTCGGTGTCGTGCGGCGCCTTCTCGGCGTAGCCGAGGACCGCGTCGGGCTGCGGGTCGGCCAGCAGCGCCTCGCGCACCGACACCGCGACGTACTCCCCCAGCTCGACGAGGTGCGGGGCGTCCGTGCCGGGCATCAGGTCGCCGCCGTACCCCTCGACGGCTGCCGCCACCCGGCCGCGGGCGAGGTGGCGCAGCACCTCGTCGACATCGGTCGAGACGTCGAGCATCAGCCGGTACGGGCGCGAGGCGAGCCGGCCGCCGAGCGCCGAGCGCAGGTGGCTGACCTCGGCCTTGAGGGTCGACAGCGTCACCCGGTGGTCTCCGTAGACGAGGGCGTGCAGCCGCTCCAGGGAGAGACCGTCCGGGTGCAGGGCGAGCACCGCGAGCACCTCGGTCTGGCGACGGTTGAGCAGGAGCCGGCGGCCGTCGAGGGTGGCCTCGGCCCGGCCGAGGAGTCGCAGTCGCAGGCCGGTGGCGTCGGACGTCGCCGCGTCGACCGTCGGGTGGTGCGCCGAGCGCGGCAGCGCACCCTCGATGAGGCGAGCCATCACGCGTGCGGTCGCCAGCCCGATCGGGTGCGTGCGGTCCCAGGTGGTCGAGAGGTCGATGACGCCGAGCCGGTTGCCCTGGTGGTCGTGCACCGGCGCCGCCCAGCAGACCCAGTTGTGCACGATCGGGGCGTAGTGCTCGGCGGAGAAGACCATCGCCGGGGCGTCGGTGCGTCCGGCGAGGTCGAGGGCGTTGGTGCCGACGGAGCAGTCGTCCCACCGAGCGCCGGGGGCGAAGTTGACGGTCTCGGCGCGGCGTCGCATCACCCGGCCGCCGTAGGTCCACAGCACCCGAGTGTCGGTGTCGGTGACGGCCAGCACGAGCTCGCCGTCCTCGGCCGTGCGGCGCAGGTCGTCCTCGACGGCGCGCACCGCGCGCTGGAGCGGCGAGTCGCGCCACAGCGACTGCGCCTCGTCCTCGTCGCCCATCGGCGCGGCCACCACGTCGGTGCCGACCGCGCCGAAGGACCGAGCCCAGCTGCTGAGGATCTCGGGCCGCACGGCCTCGGCCGCCTCGTCGCCGTGCTCGACGAACCTCGACCACGCCTGCAGTGCGGCGACCCGGCGTGCGTGCAGCTCCTGGCGCGACATCGACCCTCCCTGGGACCCATGGTCGGCGACCCGCGACCCCTGCCGCGGTGGCGGAGGCCAACCTAGCACCGGGGTGTGACGTGGCTCACGAGTGAGCCGTTGGGCGTCAGGCCCAGCCGTCCCAGTCGGGGTCCTCCCCGACGCGTCCGTCGACAGCCTCGCGGATCAGGTCGGCATGGCCCGTGTGGCGGGCGTACTCCTCGAGCAGGTCGAACAGCAGCCGGCGCAGCGACGCCCGGGTGCCGTCGGGCCAGGTGAAGACGGTCGGGGTGTCCAGTCCGCCCTCCTCGATCGCGCGAGCCGTCCGGGCGCGGGCGCGGCCGACAGCGGCGTCGTACAAGGCGTAGAGGTCGTCGGGGGCGTCGTCGGCGGCCGAGGAGAACGCCCAGTCCTGGGCGTCCTCGCCCACCGAGCGCCAGGGCTCGGGCGGGATCTCGCCGAGGGCGGTGACGACCTTGCAGTCCTCGACGGCGGCGACGTGCTTGAGCAGGCCGGCGGCGGTCATCGTCGAGGCGCCGACGGTGGTGGCGAGCTGCGTGGCGGTGAGGCCCTCGAGCTTCCAGCGGAAGGTGACGCGCTGGCGCTCGAGGGCACCAAGCAGGTGCTCGACCTCGGTGCCGGCCGGGGGCGGGTCCCACGGCGGCGGGGTGAGGGAGCGGTCGGCGGGCGGTGAGGACGGGGTGGTCTCGTCGGTCATGACGCTGACGCTAGGCAGGGATCCGGTCGGTCCGCGTCCGCAACGGTGCGGACCCGGAGGGCGGGAGCGACGCTGCTCGACCGCGGGCCGGAGTGGGGGTGGTGCTGGGCGTGCCGGGTGGTGCGCGTGGGGTGGCGCGGGTGGTGCCGTGGAGCGGGTCCAGCTGCTGGAGCCGGGTGGTGGGGGTGGTGGAGCAGTCTCAGAGGACGCCGTTCCAGTCGCCGGGCTCGTGGATGACGAGGCCGTTCGGGAGGATCGTGGGGGCGGCGGGGGCGTCCATCAGCGCCTCGAGGGCGGCGATCTCGTTGGCGCCGGTCTCGACGGACTCGACGGTCTCGGTGCGACCCATGCCCTCGACGAGCGCCCAGAAGGTGGCGATCTCGGCGGCGTTGCGCGTGGTACGGGTGGCGGTGCGGGGGGTGTGGGGGGTGTCGTTCATGAGGACAATGTTGCCGTTCTGTGGATTTCCACGGGACGGCCTCACGGGCACAACGGCCTGGTACATGCGCACCACGTACCAGGCAGTGCGTCCGTACCAGTCCCGGTCGCTCGACTCGGCCGACCGGGACCACGGTCCGGGCCGGTCGACCCCGGCCCCGCCGGTCAGCGCGGTGCGTCGTGGTGGATCCGGCCGTCCCGCCCGGCCAGCCGCTCGCCCGTGCCGCCCCAGCGGTGGGCCACGATCTCGGCGGCGATGCTGACCGCCGTCTCCTCCGGGGTGCGGGCACCGAGGTCGAGCCCGATCGGGCTGGAGAGCCGGCCGATCTCCTCGTCGGTCAGCCCGGCCTCGCGCAGGCGCTGCTCGCGGTCGTCGTGGGTACGCCGCGAGCCCATCGCGCCGACGTACGCGACGTCGGGCAGGCGCAGCGCGACCTCGAGGAGGGGTACGTCGAACTTCGGGTCGTGGGTGAGGACGGCGAGCACGGTGCGCGGGTCGATCCGGCCGGCCTCGACCTCGGCGGCGAGGTAGCGGTGCGGCCAGTCGACGACGACCTCGTCGGCGTGCGGGAAGCGGCTGGTGGTGGCGAAGACGGGCCGGGCGTCGCACACCGTGACGTGGTAGCCGAGGAAGGAGCCGACCCGGGCGACGGCGGCGGCGAAGTCGATGGCACCGAAGACCAGCATCCGCGGCTTGGGGGCGAAGCCCCAGCAGAAGACCCGCATCCCCTCGCCCCGGCGCTCGCCGTCGGGGCCGTAGGTGAGGGTGGCGCTGCTGCCCTGCGCGAGCAGGCCGAGGGCGTCGTCGCGGACCGCGTCGTCGGCGCGGGGCGAGCCGAGCGTGCCGGACGGGTCCTCGTCCGGGCGCAGCACGAGGCGACGGCCGAGCCAGGCCGGGTCGGGGTGCTCGACGACGCTGGCGACGGCGACCGGCCGGCCTGCCTCGACGTCGGCGGCGACCTCGGCGAGCTCGGGGAACGTCTCGCGGGAGATTTTCTCGACGTAGACGTCGAGGATGCCGCCGCAGGTGAGCCCGACGGCGAACGCGTCGTCGTCGCTCACGCCGTACCGCTCGAGCACGGGCGTGCCGTCCGCGACCACCATCTGCGCCGTCTCGTAGACCGCGCCCTCGACGCACCCGCCCGACACCGACCCGACCGCCTCACCGTCGGGGCCGACGAGCATGGACGCCCCAGGTGGGCGCGGCGCGGACCGGAAGGTCGCGACCACCGTGCCGACCCCGACGGCCTCCCCCGCCTCCCACCAGGCCAGCAGCTCCGGCAGCACCTCACGCACGTCGGTCTCCCTCCACGATCCGCAGCAGCGCGGCGAACGTCGCCACCGAGTGTCCCGCGACGAAGTCGTCGACGAACGGCAGGACCGCCCGTACGCCGGCCTGCACGGGCTGGTAGCCGGCCTTGCCGCGGTGCGGGTTGACCCACACCAGGCGGTGCGACGCCCGCTGGAGGCGGGCGACCTGCTCGGCCAGGAGCGTGCAGTCGCCGCGCTCCCAGCCGTCGCTCAGCACCACGACGACCGCCCCGCGGGCCAGGCCGCGACGGCCCCACCGGCGGTCGAACGCCTGCAGCGTCTCCCCCAGCCGGGTGCCGCCCGACCAGTCGGGCACGGCGTCGCCCGCGGCAACCAGGGCCCGCTCGGGGTCGCGCAGCCGCATCGCACGGGTCAGGTGGGTGAGCCGGGTGCCGAGCGCGAACGTCTCGACCCGCCCGCCACCAGCGGCACCGGCGGCGCAGCCGCTGGTGAGCCGGTGCGCGAGCCGCAGCAGCGCGTCGGCGTACGGCGCCATCGACCCGGAGACGTCGACGAGCAGCACGACGCGGCGAGGCCGTACGGCGCGACGCCGCCAGGCGACCCGCCCGGGCTCGCCGGCCCGACGCAGCGAGTCGCGCAGGGTGCGGCGGGCGTCGAGGGTGCCGCGGCGCCAGGGCTCGTGCCGAGCGACGCGACGCAGCGGGGGCCGCACGGGCAGGCCTGCGAGCAGCGCGTTGAGCCGCTCGCGCTCACCGGCGGACAGGTCGGCGACGTCGCGGTGCCGCAGGCGCTCGACAGCGCTCGCGGCGGCCCGGACGACGTCCTCGTCGGCATCCTCCCGACCGTCGCCGTCACCGGTCTCGTCGCTCAGCGGGAGCGACGTCGGCGCGGGTGCGCGGGGCGGTACGTCGCGGCGGCGCGGCAGCACGGTGCGGTGGTCGAAGAACTCCACGAACACCTGGTCGAAGCGGGCGAGGTCGTCGGGCGAGCCGCACAGGGTGGCCCGGCCGGCGACCCGGACGGCGGTGGCGTCGTCGGCGCCCACGGCGGCCGCGGCGTCGAGGAAGGCCTGGCCGCGGTCGGGCGTGACCGGCACCCCGGCGCCACGCAGTGCGTGGGTGAAGGCCAGGAGGATCTCGTCGGGCTGGTGGTCGGGCCGGGCGAGGTCGTCGGCGAGCGCCGAGATCGACACCGTCACGAGCGGAGCACCTGATCGAGGGCGTGGCGCACCTTCTCGCCGTCCTCGCGGTACTTCACCAGCGCGCCGAGCGTGCGGGCGCCGACCTCGAGGTCGAGCTCGGTGGCGCCGAGCTGCTGGAGCGCCCGGGCCCAGTCGAGGGTCTCCGCGACGCCGGGCGGCTTCTCCAGCGACAGCGCGTCGTCGCGCAGGCCCTGGACGACGCCGACGACCTGGCGGGCCAGTGTCTCCGACACCTCCGGCGCCCGGCTGCGCACGATGGCGACCTCGCGCTCCAGGCCCGGGTGGTCGATCCAGTGGTAGAGGCAGCGCCGCTTGAGGGCATCGTGCAGCTCGCGGGTGCGGTTGGAGGTCAGCACCACCAGCGGCGGGGTCGCTGCGGCGACGGTGCCGAGTTCGGGGATCGAGACCTGGTACGTCGACAGCACCTCCAGCAGGAAGGCCTCGAACTCGTCGTCGGCCCGGTCGACCTCGTCGACGAGCAGCACCGCCGGACTCTGCTGGAGGGCGGCGAGCACCGGGCGCGCGAGCAGGAAGCGCTCGTCGTACAGGCTCTTCTCGGCGTCGGCGACGCTCTGCTCGCCGCGCACGGCACCCGCGGCCTCCAGGGCGCGCAGGTGGAGGATCTGGCGCGGGAAGTCCCAGTCGTAGAGCGCCTGGGTGGCATCGATTCCCTCGTAGCACTGCAGCCGCACCAGCGGCAGGCCGAAGCTCTGCGCGAGCGCCTCAGCAAGGGCGGTCTTGCCGGTGCCGGGCTCGCCCTCGAGCAGCACCGGGCGCTGCAGGCGCAGGGCGAGGAAGACGACCGTGGCGAGGTCGGGGTCGGTGAGGTAGCCCGTGCTCGCGAGCCGCTCGGCGACGGCGTCGGGCGTGGGCACGTCGAGGGCCCCGGCGTCCGGTGTGGTCACGGTCACACCGTAGGTGGGTGGTGTTGGCGCGGGGTTGGCCCGGTGCCGCCTCGCCGTCAGCCCAGCAGGTGGCCGGCGGTGCGCAGGAACGGCGCCCCGACCCGGGCGGCCCCGAAGTCGGTGACGTAGAGCCCGGTCGAGACCCGCTCGACGTACGCCCACTCCCAGACGGCCTGCGGGTCGGTGCCGGTGAGGTCGGCAGCGAGGGCGCACCAGTGCTCGAGGGTCGCCCGGGCGGTGGCGGGGTCGAGGGCGAGGAGCGCGCCGGAGAAGTCGCGCAGCGCGACCCCCACGTCGTACGCCGGGTCGGCGGCGAAGCCGTCCGGGTCGACGTACGACCAGCCGGTGGGCGAGCGCTCGTCGCGCAGGAGGTTGCCGGCGTGCGGGTCGCCGTGGACGACGACGCAGTCAGCCGGGTCGTGCGCAGCGGCGCGGCGCCCGGCGTACTCCAGTGCCAGGGCCAGCGCGCGGGGGTCGAGTGCGTCCGCCGCCCCTGTGCGGCCGAGCCGCTCGGCGAGCCGGCTCACCAGCGCGTGCAGCGTGCTGCCCTTGTCCTCGCCGGGCTCCGGGTGCGGGGCTACCGAGGGGTCGGTCCCCCAGGCCTCGCGCAGCGTGGTCGCGAGGTCGGTGAGCACGGCCTCGGGCGCGCCCGGCGTCTGCTCGCGCGAGCGCCCGAGCCGGTCGAGCAGCAGCGCACCGAGCTCGGTGTCGTACGCGTGCAGGCGTGCGTAGCCGCGGCCCTCCGCGGCGCCGAGCACGCGCGCCTCCTGCGCGAGCGCCTCGGCCACGCCCTCACCGGGGACGACGACCTTCACCCCCCGGGGCTCGCCGGCCGCCGTGGTCGCGGGCGCCACCAGCGAGCCGCTGCCGCCGGGCAGCGAGCGTCGCTCGACCGTGATCCCCCAACGCCGCTCGAGCGCGGCGAGCAGGCCGTCGAGCCCGGCCTGCCAGGCGGCGCCGGCCGGCCCCAGCCCGGCCAGGCGCTGCCGGACCATCGGCTGGAGGCGGGGGCCGCTCACTCCGGGCGGTCCCGGTCCGCGCCCGTGGCCAGGTCACCGCACTCCACCGGTCGTACGACGGCGGCGTGCGCGGCGAGGTAGTCGCGCGCGCCCCGGTCGCCGACGGCGGTGTCCGCCACGCCGGCCCAGTGGTCACGACCGAGCAGCACCGGGTGCCCCGGCACGCCCTCGTACGCCGCCCGCGCGAGGGCGGCGGGCCCGCTCGCGTCGGCGAGCAGCCGGGCGACCACGGCGGGCACCAGGTCGGGCAGGTCGACGAGAAGCACCAGCGCCGCATCGGCCGGCCCGGACTCCAGCGCCGCGAGCCCTGCTCTCAGGGAGGCGCCCATGCCGTCGGCCCAGTGGTCGGCGACGACGACGTCGGCGGCGGCGGGCACGAGGGGCCGGGCCTCCTCGGCGGACGCGCCCAGCACGACGGTCACCCCGCCGCAGCCGCCGTCGACGAGCACCCCGACCGCCCCGGCCACCCAGGGGGTGCCGTCGTCGTGACGCACCAGGGCCTTAGGCCCACCCATCCGCCGGCCGGCGCCGGCGGCGAGCAGCAGCCCGGCGACGTAGGTCATGGGGGCGACCGACCTCAGCCGGCCGCGTCGAACGCGGTCTCGTAGACCTGCTCGAGCTCGGGCGTCCAGGGGGCGGTGAAGCCGCAGAGCGTCACCTGGCCCTCGGTGGCGGCGACGAGGTAGCGCTCGTCCTCGGCGAAGTCGACGGCCACCAGCAGCTGCTGGAGCTGCTCGTCGGGCGCCTGGACGGTCACCAGGTCGGTCTCCTCGCCGGAGAACCAGCGGGTGGGCCGCAGGGTGACGGTCGAGCCGCTGATCGACTCGACGACCGCGTCGACCACGACGTCCTGGCCGGCGATGACCTGCGGCGCCCGGTCGGGCGGCAGGCAGCGGCCCGCCGTACCGGTGTCGCCGACGCTGAGCTCGGTGACGGTCGGGGCGTCCGCCTCCTCGCCCGCGTCGGCCGAGGGGTCCTCGGCGACGCTGTCGACGACCTCGCCGGGGGTGTCCCCGGCGCTGTCGACCTGGTCGGTGCCACCGGTGAGCGCGAAGCCGCCCACGACGGCCAGGATCACCACCGCGGCGGCCGCGGCGACGAGCCAGGTCAGCCGTCGGCTGCGCGCGGGGACGGGCTGGGTGTCGGTGTCGTCGGTCATGGTCTCCTCCACCATCCGGTCGATCTGCCGTCCCCCGAGGGGCGGCAGGGTGGACGCCGGGTCGGCTGCGTGCAGCAGCGCCCGCAGGTCGCGCTCGTCATCGGTCACGTCATCGGTCACGGCGTCCCTCCTTCGACCTGTTCATGTCCGGCAGCGGGCCTGCTCTTACCGGTCTGCTCGAGAGCCTCGCGCAGCCGCCCCCGTGCGCGGTGGAGCCGTACGCCGGCCGCGTTGGCGCTGACGTCGAGCACCACCGCGACCTCGCGCGCCTCCAGGCCCTCCCAGGCCCACAGGCGCAGCACCTCGGCGTCGTCCGGACGCAGCGTGTCCAGGGCGTCGCGGACCTGCAGCGCGGCCTCGTCGTCGGCGTCGGCCGGCTGGGTCGTGACGGTCTCCGGGGGCGCGGCGACGGCCAGCCGGGCCGCGAGCCGCTCGCGCCGGCGCTCGCCGCGGTGGGCGTTGGCCAGGCAGCGCCGCGCGACGCCGTACGCGAAGGGCAGCGACTCCTCGGCCGCCTCCCCCGGCCAGACGTCGCGTCGTCGCCACAGTGCCAGCAGGGTCTCGGCGAGCGCGTCCTCGGCGGTGTCGGGGTCGGTACGCCGGGCGAGGTACCGCCGCAGCGGCTCCACCACCTCGTGCACGGCGCGCTCGAAGCGCACGCGCTCGGCCGGCGTCCCCCTCATCGTGGTCACGGTGCCACACCGGGCCCCACCCGACCGGGCGCCACCGCGTGCGTCGCCCGACGACCTCGCCCGACGACCTGCCCGCCGCACCACCCGTGGACAATGGGCGCCCTCACCCGTCGACCGCCCGGAGCACGCGTTGACCCTCGGACCGACCGACAGCCCTGCCGCGACCCACCGGCCGCTCAGCCCGCCGGAGCTCGAGCGGGCCGCCTCCGTCGTCGACGCCGTGACCACCACCTTCGCCAGTCGCGTGGTCGGCCAGGACCGGCTGCGCACCGCCCTGCTCGTGGCGCTGATGAGCGAGGGGCACGTGCTCGTGGAGTCGGTGCCGGGGCTGGCCAAGACCCTGGCCAGCTCGACGCTCGCGCACGCGGTCGGGGCGCGCTACTCCCGCATCCAGTGCACGCCGGACCTGCTGCCCAGCGACATCGTCGGCACCCAGGTCTACGACCCGCGCCACCACCTCTTCGAGACCCAGCTCGGTCCGGTGCACGCCAACGTGGTGCTGCTCGACGAGATCAACCGCGCCAGCGCCAAGACCCAGTCGGCGATGCTCGAGGCGATGCAGGAGCGGCAGACCTCGATCGCCGGCGAGGTGCACCGGCTCCCCCGCCCGTTCCTGGTGCTGGCCACCCAGAACCCGCTCGACGACGAGGGCACGCACGTCCTCCCCCAGGCGCAGATGGACCGGTTCCTGCTCAAGGAGGTGCTCGACTACCCGACCGACGAGGAGGAGCTCGTCGTCCTCGACCGGGTCGACGCCGGCACCCTGGGCCGCTCCACCACCGACGTGACCGCGAGTGTGGGCACCCCCGACGTCGTCGAGCTCCAGGCGCTGGTCGACCGGGTCTACGTCGACCCGGCGGTCAAGCGGTACATCGTGTCCGTCGTCGGTGCGACGCGTCGGGTCGACACCCTGCTCCCCGACCTGGCGGGGTACGTCGAGACCGGCGCCAGCCCGCGCGGCACCATCGCGTTCCTCCAGGTGGCCAAGGCGCTCGCCCTGCTCGACGGACGCCACTACGCCGTGCCCGAGGACGTCCGGACCCTGCGCCACGCGGTGCTGCGCCACCGGCTGCACCTGTCGTTCGAGGCGCTCGCCGACCGGGTCGCGCCCGAGACCGTGGTCGACGCGGTGTTCGACGCCGTGCCGACCCCCTGACCGCGCCTGACCGCGCCAACGCCCGCGTCGTGACCTCTCTCCTGCCCCGCGTGAAGGCCCGGGTGGTGCTGCACGCCCACCGGCGGGTCCGCGGGCTGCTGGAGGGCGAGTACGCCGCCGTCACCACCGGGCGCGGCACCGACTTCACCGACCTGCGCGAGTACGTCCGCGGCGACGACGTGAAGGACCTCGACTGGAAGGCGTCGGCCCGCACCGGCGCGCTGCTGGTCAAGCGGTTCACCGCCGAGCGCAAGCACCACGTGCTCCTCGTGGTCGCCACCGGCCGCGGGCTCGCCGCGCACGCCGAGGTCGGCACGCCCAAGCGCGACCTGGCGGTCACGGTCGCCGGCGTCGTGGGCTGGCTCGCGGTGCAGCACGGCGACCTCGTCGGGCTGCTGCACGGCGACGCCGACGGCGTGCACGGTCTGCCGCCGCGCGGGGGCGAGCTGCACGTCGAGCGAGCCCTGGAGCAGGTGCACGAGGCGTGCAGCCCGTACGCCGCGGCCGGCGACCTCGTCGCGTTGCTGCGCCACGTCGCCCGCACCGTGCGGTGTCGCACGATCCTGCTGCTGGTCTGCGAGGACGAGGAGCCGACGCCCGAGGTGGTCGCGCTGCTGCGCCGGCTCGCGGTGCAGCACGAGGTGCTCGTCGCCTCGCTGGGCGACCTCGACCCCACCACGGTGCCCGCCGGGTCCGCGGCGTACGACGTCGACGTGGCGGGTGGCGCGGGCGCGCTGCCGGCCTGGCTGCGCGACGACCCGGTGCTCGCGGCGGAGCTGGCCGACGAGGCGACCGCCCGGCACGGCCGGCTCGACGAGGCGCTCGCCCGGCTCGGCATCGCCCACGAGCGGGTCGTCGACGCCGACGGTGCCGTGCGGTCGGTGCTGGCGCTGCTCCAGCAGCACCGGCACGCGAGGGGGCGCTGACGTGGGCGGCACGGGGTCCCTGCGCGGACCGGTGGGGTACGACGGCCCGTGGCTCTGGGTGGCCGTCGCCGCGCTCGCCGTCACCGCGCTCTACTACGCCGTCGTGCTCTGGCTCGGCCGGCCCGAGCGGGAGCGGCCGGCCGGGGCGGGCCCGTCCCGCGCGCCCGCCGGCGCACGACGTACGCACCTCGACCGGCTCGCCGAGGTCGAGCGCGCCGTCGCCTCCGGCACGATCAGCGCCCGCGAGGGCCACCAGCAGGTCAGCGAGACGGCCCGGTCGTACGCCGCCGCCGTCGCCGGGCTGCCCGCCCCGCGGATGACCCTGGCCGACCTGCGCCGGGAGGGGCCGGCCGACCTCGCCGACCTGGTGGCGCTGGTCTACCCGCCGGAGTTCGCGCCCGAGGAGCAGCCGGGGCGCGACGGGTTCCCCGAGGCCGTGCGCCGCGCCCGCGAGCTGGTGGAGCGCTGGTGAGCGGCGTGCTCGACCTCGGGCTGCGGTGGCCGTGGGTGCTCCCGGCCGCCGTGGTGCTGGTCGTCGTCCTGCTCGCCTGGTGGTCGCGTCGGGGTCGCGACCGCGGGCGCTCCGGCGACCCGGTGCTGCTGGCCCATCTCGACCGCCTCCGGCGGCTCCCCCGGTACGCCGGCCTGGTGCGCCGCCGCGTGCTCGTCGGTGCGTGGGTGACCGCTGCCGCGCTGGTGACCCTCGCCGGCGTCGCGCTCGTGGTCGCCCGGCCGACCCAGGTCGAGGTGCTGCCGCCGGACGAGCGCAGCCGCGACGTGATGCTCTGCCTGGACGCCTCGACCTCGATGGACGACGACAACGCCGCCGTCGTCGGGGCGGTGCGCGACGTGCTCGACGGCCTGGACGGCGACCGGGTCGGCCTGACGCTCTGGAGCGGCGCGGCCGTGACCGTCGTACCGCTCACCGGCGACCTCGACTACGTCCGCGAGCAGCTCGACCGGGCCCAGCAGGCCTTCGAGGGCGGCGACGAGCGGTACTTCGCCGGCGTCCAGCTCAGCGGCGGCTCCTCGCTCATCGGCGACGGTGTGGTGTCGTGCGCGCGCCGCTTCGACCTGCCCACCGAGGAGCGGTCGCGGGTCGTGCTGCTGTCGTCGGACAACGAGCCGCGCGGGAAGTCGGTCTACGACCTCACAGCGGCCGCGGCGTTCGCCACCGAGCGCGACGTGGTCGTGCACGCGATCGGCGCCCCCGAGCTGGGTGAGGGCTCCGCCGAGGAACGCGACCGGCTCGGCACGCTCTCCACCGCGGTGGAGGCGACCGGAGGCGTGGTCGCCGTGGCCGGGCAGGACGGGTCGGTCGACCAGATCGTGGCGCGCATCGACGCGCTGGAGCAGCAGCGGGTCGAGGAGGACCCGGAGCCGGTGCGGCGCGACGACCCGGTGCCCGGCGCGCTGCTCGCCGCCGCCGGTGTGGTGCTGCTCGGCGTCGGGTGGGGTGCCCAGGACGTCGTACGTCGTCCGCGGCGGCGCGGGGGTGCCTCGTGAGCGCGCGGGTCGTCCGGTTCGTGACCGTGGTGCGCCGGCTCGCGCTGGTCGCCGTGCTGGTCGCGCTGCTGCTGCGCGTCGGCGACGTCGACGCGCCGGAGGACCGCAAGGAGCCCGACCTGCAGGTCGTCGTCGCGCTCGACCGGACCACGTCGATGGCGGCCTTCGACCATCCGGCGGGCTCACGGCTCGCGGGCGCCGTCGACGACCTCGACGCGCTCGCCGGGGCGATGCCGACCGGCACCGCCTTCACCCTGCTCACCTTCGACTCCGACATCGGCCTCGCGCTCCCCCTCACCAGCGACCTCGAGGCGTTCAGCCGGTCGTTGGAGCGGGTCACGCTGCAGGACCCGTTCCAAGGGTCGGGCTCGTCGGTGACCCGGCCGGTGGCGGCGGTGTCGCTGGAGCTCGCCTCGCTGTCGGAGATCGACCGCGGCGACGTACGACGGGTCGTGGTGCTGGTCACCGACGGGGAGAACACCGGGGACGAGGCCGACGCGACCGTCGACGACGTGGCCGAGGAGTTCGACGCGCTGGCCGCGCAGCTCGACGCCGGTGTGGTGCTGGGCTACGGCACCGAGGAGGGCGCCGAGATGCCGGTGTCCCCGCGCGACCCCGACCCGGCCGTCGTCCTCACCGACCCCGCAACAGGCGACCCGCTGCGCTCGCGGATCGACCTGGACACGCTCGGCGCCATCGCCGACACCCTCGACCTGCGGCTGGAGCACCGCACGGCCCCCGGCGGCATGGACGAGGTCGCCGACCGGCTGGTGACCGACGCGCTCGGCGAGGAGCCCCCCGTCGAGGCCGAGCGCCAGGTCGCGTGGCTGTGGGCGCTGCTGCTGGGCGCGCTGGTGCTGGTCGACCTGCGCGGCGGGTGGCGCGGGTGGCGCGAGGCCCGACGGCTGCGGGGTGAGCGCGCGTGAGCGTCCACGTCGCACGTCGTACCCGCCGTCGCCTGCTGCTGCTCGGCCTGCTCCTGCTGCTGCCCGCCCTGGTGCTGTCCGGCAAGGTCGGGCTGATGCTGTGGCACGACCGGCAGGGTCGCGACGCGCTCGCCGAGGAGCGGTACGCCGACGCCCGGGACCACTTCGCCGCCAACCGGACGCTCAACCTCGTCGAGCGGTGGGTGGCGCCGTACGACGAGGGCATCGCGCTCTACGGCCTCGACGAGCCCAGCCTCGCGGTGACGGCCTTCGAGGACGCGCTCGTCGTCGTACCGCCCGACGAGGAGTGCCGGGTGCGGGTCAACCTGGCCGTCGCGCACGAGGCCGTCGGCGACGCGTACGCCGCCGCCTCACCCGCCGATCTCGCCGCCGCGCGGGACGAGTGGACCACCGGGCGGGAGGTGCTCGCCGACGGCGGCTGCCTGGTGCCTCCCGAGCTCGCCCCGGCCGACGACTCGACGTCGTCGGACGAGGAGCAGGACAGCAATCCGGACACCGACCCGGACACCGACCCGGAGTCCGTGACGGACGCACGCACCTCGGCACCGGAGGGCACCCGGCGTCGGGAGGTCCGCGCCGCGCGGGTCGTGGACGAACGTCTGGCCGACAAGCTCGCCGACGTCCCACCGCCCGACCAGCAGCCTGAGGCCACGCCCTCGCCCGATCAGTCATCGTCACCCGACCCGGACCCCGACGACCAGCTGTCCCAGCGCAACGACCGCGGCGAACGTCTCCGCTCGCAGACCGAGCGCGAGCGCGACCTGGTCGACCCGCCCGACGGCGGCTCCGACGGCACCGGTGAGCCCGGCGACGCGCCGACCGTCAGCTACTAGGCGCACTCCTCAGGTGGTTGAGCCCGACCGAGCCCTCGGCGAGGGCGGAGTCGAAACCGCACCGGGTGCCCCCGGTCGTCGAGTAGGTGCGGAGCGAGGCACGAGCGGAGCTCCGTATCGAGACGCAGCGAGACGACAGGGGCGGATGACGACGGTGGGCGCGGCTGCTGGTCGGGGGCGGGCGTCTCGATACCCCCCGGTCCCTCGTTCCTCGGGACCGGGCTACTCGACGTCCGGATGGGTGCGGTCGTCGACTGTGAAGACCTGGCCCATCGGGCCGGTCCAGACGAAGACGCCGTCGGGTCTGCGCCCGTAGCGCCATCTCGCGTGGGTCTTCATCCGGTGATGCGTCCTGCACAGCGGCGCGAGATTCGCCGTCGAGGTCGGGCCGCCGTCGGCGTAGGGCTCGACGTGGCATGCCCATTCACCACACTCACGACCAGCGGCCGTCGCTTCTGCTGCAGGTCCAACGAGCCTTGGCCGCGGGCGAGGTCGCCGAGGGCCTTGGCACGGCGGACGCCGAGCGGGTCGTCCGAGCCCGCTTCCTTCAAGGCTGCGGCGCCGGCGCGCAGCGCGTCCTCGAGGTCGAGGGCGTCGTCCAGGTCCAGGAGCGCGTCGATGGAGACGAGGCCGTGCTTGGCCTGGGTCGAGGTCGATCAGTACGTCGCGATGATCCGACGGGTCCTCCGGCAGCAGCTCCGGCGCGAACCGCACCATCGCCTCGTCGACGGTGCGGTCGATCTGCGCGAGCGTGGTCCGGGCGGCGGCCCAGGCGAGCTGCGCGTCGACGTACGCCGCACCAGCCTCGGGCAGCGTGCAGGTCGCGGCGGCAATCTTGCGCGCCTTCCACAACGGCAGGTCGAGCGCGATGACGCGGGACCAGACACGCTGCAGTCGGTAGCGAAGCTCGATCAGCTCACCGACGTACCTGCTGCCGGACTGCCGTGAGAGGCCGAGGGCTGCGGAGATCTCGTAGGCCTCGTCCTCCTCGACCACCGGCGCGCCCGGGCCGGCGAGGTGCAGCGCTTGGCTCCCGAACCGGTCGCGCGTCATCTGGTCGAGGTGGTCGTCGGCCCACTCCTCGGCCGCGCGGTCCTCGGGGAGCTGGCGGGCGGCGACCCACTCCAGCACGGCGTACGCCTCGGTCAGTGCGGCCTGCTTCTTGACCTCCGCAGCAGCCCTGACGGCAGCGACGAGACCGACCGGGGTTG
>PBYI01000041.1 GCA_002729525.1 Nocardioides sp. | reverse complement strand
GAAGGACTGTCCAACCCCGAGATCATCCGCTGCCTCAAACGACACCTCGCCCGCGGCGTCTACCAAGCCCTGCGAACCGACCTCATGACCCCTTGACGACCTATAGGACCGTCGCCCGCACCCGACCGCGACGCGCGACCACCGTGGTCGCGCGCCCGGATCAGCTCGCGTCGACCGGGATCTTCTGCGCCTCGGTGGGGGTGTCGGAGGCGAAGATCGCGATCGGGACGACCTGCTTGACGGTGCGCTTCACGAAGTCCTCGGAGCCGGCCTTGGTCTCGATCCACACCTTCGAGATGAAGGTCAGCTCGAGGCCGACGGTGTCGTCGGCCATGTCGCCGATCTCGTTGTTGCGCAGCTCGAAGGAGCCCTTGGGGTTGGTGATGAGCATCCCGTAGTCGTCGAGGGTGAGCGGCTCGGGGTCCCAGGTGATCTTCTGCGCGTCCGCCTTGAGCTTGAAGGGCCGCTTGGTTGCGCTGCCGTCGGTGATCGTCTTCGACGTCACCTTGATGGTGTCGAGGTAGACCTCGCGCTTGGTGGCGAACGGGTCGCGGATCTTCCGGGACAGGTCGTAGGCCTGGAAGGTGAAGGTGAAGTACTTCGAGCCCTTGGGGTACCACTCGTTCGTGCGGGGCGTCGCCTTCGTCGGGTAGAGGGTGTAGACGAAGTCGAGGCCGTCGGCGCCGTCGATCGACAGGTGGCTCTGGAAGGTGCCGTCGTCGGTGAACTGCGAGTCGACCTCCAGGGCCGCCTCGGTGGCGCCGCCCGCGGCGGTCGGGGCCTCGACCCCGGCACCGTCACCGGAGTCGCCGCCGATGCCGAGCGCGGAGCAGCCGGAGAGCAGCGGCGTCGCGAGCAGGGCGAGCGCGAGGGCCGCCGCACCCGTGCGGGTGCGGGCGGCGGTGCGGGTCCTCACGCCTTGTACCCCCGCTGGTTCTTGAGGATCTTCACGAACATCCACGCGGTCTGGAGCACGGTCACGACACCCAGGATGGGCCATCCGACGGCCAGCACGTCGGACCGCAGCGCCACCGGCAGCTGGAGCCAGACCGCCGCGCCGACGACGAGCCCGAGGGCCAGGGTCAGGAACGGGTAGGTCCAGGCGATGCCCTTGCCGCGCTCGGCCTTCGCCTGCGCCGCCCAGTTGTCGGTCTGCTGGCGGCTGAAGAACTTCAGCCAGGCGCGCACGAAGTGGCCCATGCGGATCCACATGTACAGCTCAGCGGGCCACAGCAGCATCGCGAAGAAGTAGTCGCGCCGGTTCACGAACTCCATCGAGCGCGCGACCTTCCAGTTCAGCAGCACCGCCGCCAGCGGCGGGATGACCCACCAGGCCTGGAACACGAACGCGCTGATCGACAGCGAGCCGAGCAGCAGCAGCACGAACCCGAGGCGCGTGATGATGTTGATGACCATCGACATGTGCTCGAACCAGCGCAGCCGCAGGTTCGGGTGGAACGGTTGGCCGCGGGTGTCGCCACGCTGACCGGGCCACATCAGATCGATGGCTCCGAAGTTCCACTTCACCTGCTGCGCGTCGAGGCTGCGCATGGTCGTCATGCCGCCGACGTGGGCACGAGCGCGGGCCGAGATCTTGGTCAGGTAGCCGGCCGACTTGATCTGCAGCGACAGCAGCGAGTCCTCGACCTCGGAGTCGTTGACCCACGGGGTGCGCTGGTGGCTGTCCTCGAGCACCTGGCGCAGCGCCTGGGTGGAGAAGATCGAGAACTGCCCGCCGAGGACCGCCATGTTGCGCCCCTTGAGCAGGTTCTGCATGTTGAACGCCGCGAACTGCGCGCGCTGGCCGGCGATGAGGAACTTCGCGATCGGCCCGTCGAGCGCGGAGTCGTCGATCGAGTAGATCGCCGAGATGCCGCCGATGCGGTCGTCGGAGGTGATCTCGTCGACGAGGTGCTCGATGGCGTCGGGCTCCGGCGTGGTGTCGCCGTCGACGCCCAGCAGGTAGTCCATGTGCTCGACGAGGGAGTACCCGTAGTTGAGCGCGCCGACCTTCTTGTCGGGGTTCTTGCCGATGTCGTGGACGTAGATGACGGTGTGCTGCTCCCCCGACGGCGTCATCCGGGTGTGCGGGCCCGCGTAGTGGCCGGCGATCTCCACGGAGTCGTCGGAGGTGTTGTTGATGACGACGTGGATGACGTCGGGCAGGCGCGTCTGCATGAGCAGCGAGTCGAGGACGCCACCGATCGTCTCGGCCTCGTTGTACGCCGGGATGATCGCGCCGACGGTGGCCCGCTGCTCGGGGAGCTCGGCCAGCTGCTCGAGCATCGTCTCCGCGTGCGCGGCGAGGTCGGGGTCGGGGCGCCGGATGTACGGCGAGTCGTCGAGCGGCGCGAGGTGCCGCGGGACGACCGGCGGGGGGATCTGGTCGGTCACGACGGGAGCTCCTGGTGGGGGGTGAGCACGAGCGTAGGGGTCAGCACTGCGGGTTGTCCTGCTCTGCGGCCAGCCGCATCGGCACGTCGCCGACCGCCGTACGACGGCCGGTGGTGACCGAGACGCCGGTGACGCGACCGGCGGTGTACTGGCAGCGGTGCTCGCCCGAGCCGAGCCAGGCGTCCGGGGCGGTGACCTTCACGGTGAGCCCGGACGCGGTCGTGATCGGCCCCGACAGCACGAACCGGCCGTCGGCGTCCGAGGTGGCGCGGGCCAGCTCGTCACCGGAGCGGTCGAACAGCTGCACCAGGGCTCCGGACAGCGCGTACGTCGGGTCGGCGGCGGAGACCACGCGGCCACCCACCGAGGCACCGCGCTTGGTGAGCCGGACCGACCCGAAGGCGGCCCGGCCGGAGCGCACGGAGGAGCGCACCTTCAGCGTCTGCCCGACGTAGTCACCCGCGCCGGGGACCATCACCTTGTAGCCGCCGGGGTGCAGTCCGGCGAAGGTGACGCTGCCGCGCTTGACCTTCGCGCTCCACCACTGGCCGGTCTTGGTGCTGACGGCGGTGACGGTGCCACGGCCGGGGTACGTCGCGGAGCCGGCGTACACGTCGACCAGCAGCGAGCCGGCGCGGGTGCGCAGCCGCGGCTGGACGTCGGTGTAGGACCCGGCCTTGACCTTGCCGAGGTAGACCGACTTGGCGACCCAGGCCTTCTTGCGGTCGTAGGTGAAGACGGAGTACTTCCCAACCGGGAGCCCGCCGAGCGCGAAGCGGCCCTTCTTGTCGGCGGTCGTCTCGAAGCTCACCTCGTCGGTGTTCGCGGCCACCACACGGGCGGCGGCACCGACCTTGGTCCTCGCACCCTTGCCGACCTTCACGACCCCGCCGATCGCCCCGCCCCGGCGCATCCGGATGTTCTTGACGGTCGTGCTGGCGGCCCGCACGACGACCTTGACGGTCGTGGGGGCGTTGCGCTTCACGTCGTACACCGGAGCGCGGTCGGTGAACTGGAGCCAGTACGTGCCCGGGCGCAGCGCCAGCGAGTAGCCGCCGCCGTCGGCCTTCTTCGACCCCAGGTAGGTCCAGTCGGAGGCGAACCAGCTCAGCCGGGTCTTCGGCGTCGCGGTGCCCTGCTGGACGATCGCGCCGCGGACCCGACCGGTCTCGACGGCCTGCGCCGGGGAGGCCGGCATCAGGAGCGCCAGCGGGGCCAGCACGAGGCCGAGCACGAGGAGCAGCGCCACGCGGGCGTGGGCGGCGGAGGAGCGCCGGGGGGTGCGCGTCATGGTGGGGGACCGTTCAGGAGGGAGGCCG
The DNA here is from genome assembly GCA_002729525.1 of Nocardioides sp. GTDB lineage: Bacteria > Actinomycetota > Actinomycetes > Propionibacteriales > Nocardioidaceae > Nocardioides. The sequence goes on along the minus strand of PBYI01000041.1, from coordinate 43,588 downwards.
GTGTGCTGACAGGCTCATTAGATACCTCCGTCGGCCGCGGCGGCACGGTCTTGAGGAACGCTTGAGGTGAGGTTGCGGACCTCTGGCGGCGTGACGCCTCAGGTGACGTCGCGGGCCCAGGTCGTGCGCCAGCCCGCCACCGCCAGCACCACGGCGTACGCCGCCAGCACCAGCAGGCCGGCCCACACCGGCAGCAGCGAGCCACCGCCGACCTGGTCGAACACGCTCGTGCCGACCACCGCGTCGGCCGCCGCGCCGGGGAGGAACCGGCCGACCACGTCGAGGCCCTCGACGGCCGAGAGCGCCGCCCGCGCGACCGGCTCGACGAGCTGGGTGAAGCCGAGCACCACGACCACTGCGGCGACCTGGTGGGTGACCAGGGTGCCGAGCGCGACGCCGAGCACCGCCCACAGCCCGGTCACCAGCACGCCCAGCAGGAGCGTGCGCAGCACCTCCCCGTCGCCGAGGAACGCCCCGTCGCCGGCGACGGCGAGCACCGGACCGGCGGCGAGCACGAGGCCGAGCGCGCCGGCGACGCCGTACAGGAGACCGAACGGGAGGGCGGCGAGCAGCTTCGCCGACAGCACCACTCCCCTGGCCGGCTCCGACAGCAGGGTCTGGGTGAGCGTGCGGTGGCGCACCTCGGAGGTCACCGAGAGCGTCCCGACGACCAGCGGGAAGACGTAGCCGAGCGCGTTGAGCGAGCCGTAGATGGTGAGCGCGGCGTCGCGCGGGGCCAACGGGGCCGCCGACGTCTCCGGCGCGAGCGCGATCGAGGCGGCCAGGGCGCCGCCGACCAGCGCGAGGTATCCGAGCATGCCGAGCGCCAGCAGCCACCACAGCCGCCCCCCGGTGGTCTTGCGGACCTCCGCGAGCACCGCGGCCCGCAGCCGGGCGCTCACGGCGCCTCCTCCGGGTCCGGCGCCGGCGGCTGGGTGAGCCGCAGGAACACGTCCTCCAGGGAGATGCCCCGCTCCCCGAGTCGGTGCAGCTCCAGCCCGGCGGCGAACGCGGCGGCGCCGACCTCGGCGGGCGTCGCCCCCTCGACCACGATCGCGCCGTCGGGCTCGATCCGGCGGCCCCAGCCCTGCTCGGCGCAGAGCCCGCCGAGGGCGGGACGGTCCGGTCCGTCGACGACGGTGGCGTCGCCCGCTCGGGCGACGAGCTCCGACAGCGGCGAGGCGTGCACCAGCCGGCCGCGGGACAGCACGAGCACGTCGTCGACGGTGCTCTGGACCTCGCCGAGCACGTGGCTGGACAGCAGCACGGTGCGCCCCTCCGCCGCCAAGTCGCGCAGCAGGGTGCGCAGCCAGACGACACCCTCGGGGTCCAGGCCGTTGGCGGGCTCGTCGAGCACCAGCACCGGCGGGTCGCCGAGCAGCGCCGAGGCCAGGCTCAGCCGCTGGCGCATGCCGAGGGAGTACCCGCCGACCCGACGGTCCGCGGCCTGGCCCAGGCCGACCTGCTCCAGCACCTCGCCGACGCGGGCGTCGCTCGCCCCGACCTGCGGCGCGCAGGCGCGGAGGTGACCGCGGGCGGTGCGCCCCGGGTGGAACGACGGCTCCAGGCCGGCGCCGACCACGCGCGCCGGGTGATCGTGCGCGGCGTACGGGCGGTCGCCGACGAGTGCCGCACCGGACGTCGGAGCCACCAGGCCGAGCAGCATCCGCAGCGTCGTGGTCTTGCCGGACCCGTTGGGCCCGAGGAAGCCGGTGACCCGCCCGGGCAGCACGGTGAAGGAGACGTCGTCGACCGCCGTGATCACCGGCCCGAAGAGCTTGGTGAGCCCTTCGGCGCGCAGCATCGGCGCCTGCACCACCCGTCGCACGCGCCCCAGTGTGCCCGAGTGTGACCGGGGTCAGAAGGGTGGGTCGGAGGGCGGGTCGGAGGGCGGGTCGGAGGGCGGGTCAGGAGAGGCGGAGGCGGGTGCGGACGACGTCGGCGAGGCGGTCGGCGACCTCCTGGGCGCCGTCCTGCGTCGGTGCCTCCACCATGACCCGCACGACCGGTTCGGTGCCGGACGGACGCAGCAGCACGCGGCCGTGGTCGCCGAGCTCCTTCTCCTCCGCCGCGACCGCCGCGGCCAGCTCGGCGTCGTCGTGGGTGCGGTCCTTGTCGACGTCGCGCACGTTGACCAGCACCTGCGGGAGCCGGGTCACGACGCCGGCGAGGTCGGCGAGCGAGCGGCCGGTCGCGGCGATCCGCTGGAGCAGGTGCAGCGCGGTGAGCAGGCCGTCGCCGGTGGTGGCGTGCTCGCTCATGATCACGTGGCCCGACTGCTCGCCGCCGAGCACGAACCCGTGCTCGCGCATCGCCTCGAGGACGTAGCGGTCGCCGACCGCGGTCGTCTCGACGCTCAGGCCGGCGTCGGCGAGGGCGTGGCGGAAGCCCAGGTTGCTCATCACCGTCGCCACCACCGTGTCGTGCGCGAGGCGACCGTGCTCGGCCAGCGCGATGCCGAGGACCGCGAGGATCTGGTCGCCGTCGACGTCGGCGCCGGTGTGGTCGACGGCCAGGCACCGGTCGGCGTCACCGTCGACCGCGATGCCCAGGTCGGCGCCGTGCTCCAGCACGGCCGCCTGCAGCGGACCGAGGTGCGTCGAGCCGACCCCGTCGTTGATGTTGAGGCCGTCGGGGGCGTCACCCAGGGTGACCACCTCGGCTCCCGCACGGCGCAGCGCCTCGGGCCCGGCCTCGTGGGCGGCTCCGTGTGCGCAGTCGAGGACGACCTTCAGCCCGTCGAGCGGACGACCGGTGGGGTCGTCGAGCGTCGACAGCAGGTGGTCGACGTACTCCCCGACCGGGTCGCCGTACGGCGTGACGCGGCCGACGGCCGCGCCGGTGGGCCGCTCCCAGCCCGCACCGCGCTCGGCGTACACCTGCTCCACCTCGGCCTCGAGGGCGTCGTCGAGCTTGACCCCACCGCGCGCGAGGAACTTGATGCCGTTGTCGGGCATCGGGTTGTGCGAGGCACTGATGACGACGCCGAGGTCGGCGTCGAGGGCCTTGGTCAGGTGCGCCACGCCCGGGGTCGGCAGGACCCTCAGGCGCAGGACGTCCACGCCGGCGGACGCCAGGCCGGCGACCACCGCGTGCTCGAGGAACTGACCCGAGACGCGGGTGTCGCGGCCGACGACCGCCAACGGGCGACGCCCGGCGCACTCGCCGTGTCGGACGAGTACCCGGGCGGCAGCGACCGCGAGGTCCAGGGCCAGCTCGGCAGTGAGATCGCCGTTCGCCAGGCCCCGGACCCCGTCGGTGCCGAAGATGCTCGGCACGTGCTGATCTGTCCGGATCAGCGCTTCGAGAACTGCGGCGCCTTGCGAGCCTTCTTCAGACCGGCCTTCTTGCGCTCGATCACGCGGGCGTCGCGGGTCAGCAGACCGGCCTTCTTGAGGACCGGGCGGTTGGCCTCGGTGTCGACGGCGTTGAGCGCACGGGCCACGCCGAGGCGCAGCGCGCCGGCCTGGCCGGTGATGCCGCCGCCGTGCACGCGGGCGATGACGTCGAAGCGACCGTCGAGGCGCGCGGCCACGAAGGGCTCGTTGACGACCTGCTGGTGCAGCTTGTTCGGGAAGTAGGAGTCGAGCGTGCGACCGTTGACGGTCCACTCGCCGGTGCCCGGCACGATGCGGACGCGGGCCACGGCCTCCTTGCGGCGACCGGTGGCCGCGGCGGGGGCGATGGTGGCGGGGCGGTCGGCGTCCTCGGACGCGGCGCTCTCGGACGTGTAGGCCACGCCCTGCTCGTCGGTGGCGAAGGTCTCCTCGCCGGTGGTGGTCTCGTCAGCCACGGTGGTTCCTCTTTGCTCTCGGTACGTCAGGTGGTCGTGAGGTCAGCGGGCGCCGGGCGCCTTACTGCGTGACCTGCTTGATCTCGAACGGGACGGCCTTCTGGGCCTGGTGCGGGTGGGTGGGGCCCGAGTAGACCTTCAGCTTCTTGATGATCTGACGGCCGAGGCGGTTCTTGGGGAGCATGCCCCAGACGGCCTTCTCGATGGCCTTGCGGGCGTCCTTGTCGAGGACCTCGCCGATCGGGGTGGCCGACAGACCACCGGGGTACCCGGAGTGGCGGTAGGCCAGCTTCTGGGTCCGCTTGTTGCCCGACAGGGCGACCTTCTCGGCGTTGACGATCACGACGAAGTCACCGGTGTCGGTGTTCGGGGCGTAGATCGGCTTGTGCTTGCCGCGCAGCAGGTTGGCGGTCGCCACGGCGAGCTGGCCGAGGACGATGTCCTCGGCGTCGATGACGTGCCAGGCACGGGTGATGTCACCGGGCTTGGGCGTGTAGGTGCGCATGAGTGTGCAGCCTTCGTTCGTGGTGTCCCGCGCGGCGGCGTGCCGTGCGGGTGGTGCGGCGTCCACTGACGAACACGGCCCGGGTCGCCCTGCCCGACCCGGCTCGAGGAGCCAGGTGCGGGTGGTCACGTCCGGATCTGCACCGCGACCCACGAGGGGCAGGGCGATGCGGCAGAAGACGCAACCAGGAACGATACGATGCCCGCGCGAGCAGGGTCAAAAGGACGCGTGCGCGGCCGCGTGAGCCCGTTCCTCGGACACCGAGGTCGCACGCCACAGGTGGGCGGACTAAGTTGACTCACGTGACTGACTCTCTGACCGTCCGAGACAACCGCACCGGACAGGAGTACGAGGTCCCGATCGCCGACGGCGCCATCCGAGCCGCCGACCTCGGGAAGATCCGTGTCGACGACGACAACCCGGGGCTCGCCGTGTACGACCCCGGCTTCGTCAACACCGCCTCCTGCCGCTCCTCCGTCACCTACATCGACGGCGAGAAGGGCATCCTGGAGTACCGGGGCTACCCCATCGAGCAGCTGGCCGAGAGCTCCAGCTTCCTCGAGGTGGCGTACCTCCTCATCCACGGCGCCCTCCCGTCGAAGACGGAGTACGAGCAGTGGGTGCACGACATCACGTACCACACGTTCGTGCACGAGAACATCAAGTCGTTCATGGAGGGCTTCCGCTACGACGCGCACCCGATGGGGATGCTCATGGCGTCGGTCGGGGCCCTCTCGACGTTCTACCCCGACGCGGTCGACATCCACGACCCCGCCAACCGGCACATCCAGACCGTCCGCATGATCGCCAAGATGCCGACGCTGGGCGCCTGGTCGTTCCGCAACGCGCAGGGCAAGCCGTTCGTCTACCCCGACAACGAGCTGTCCTACACCGCCAACTTCCTCTCGATGCTGTGGAAGATGAGCGAGATCAAGTACCAGCCGGACGAGCGCATCGTGAAGGCGCTCGACACGCTGTTCATCCTGCACGCCGACCACGAGCAGAACTGCTCGGCCAACGCCGTCCGCTCCGTCGGCTCCTCGCAGGTCGACCCGTACTCCGCGGTCGCGGCCGGCGTCGGCGCCCTCTACGGCCCGCTGCACGGCGGCGCCAACGAGGCGGTCCTGCGGATGCTCAAGCGCATCGGCACCAAGGACAACATCCCCGCCTTCATCGAGGGCGTGAAGAACGGCGACGAGCGCCTGATGGGCTTCGGACACCGGGTCTACAAGAACTACGACCCGCGCGCCCGCATCATCAAGAAGGCCTGCGACGACGTCTTCGAGGTCACCGGGGTCAACCCGCTGCTGGAGATCGCCCAGGAGCTGGAGAAGATCGCGCTCGAGGACGAGTACTTCGTCCAGCGCAAGCTCTACCCCAACGTCGACTTCTACTCCGGCCTCATCTACGAGGCGCTGGAGTTCCCGCCCGAGATGTTCACCGTCCTGTTCGCCATCGGCCGCACCCCGGGCTGGCTGGCCCAGTGGAACGAGCTGGTGCAGGACAAGGAGCAGAAGATCGCCCGTCCGAAGCAGATCTACACCGGCGGCCGTGGTCTCGACTTCACGCCGTCGTCGCAGCGCTGGGCCTGAGCACCTGACCGAGCCGGACGTACCGGTCACCGAGGTCCGGGTCGCCCTCCTCACGGAGGGCGCCCGGGCCTCGTTGCGTCTGCGGGCGCACGACGTGCTCGCGCTCTGGTCGGGGGCCGCGTCGGGCGCCAGGGTCGGGCGGCTGTGCCCGCGCTGCGGGTCGGCCGAGCACGGGCGGCCCGTGCTCCCCCGCGGCCACGCGTCGCTGTCGTACGCCGAGTCGTACGCCGGCGGCGCGGCGCTGGTGGCGTGGTGCGCCACCACACCGGTCGGGGTCGACCTCGCGTCGAGGACGTCCGGCGACGCCGGCGCCCTCGGGCCGCTGGAGGACTGGGCGCGGACCGAGGCGCTGCTCAAGGCGACCGGTCAGGGCGTCGCCTCCCCCGGGGCGCTCGACGGTCCGCTCCCCCGGCTGTGGTCGGCGGCGCTCGCCCTGCCCGGCACGCTCGTGGGGCACGTGGCGCTCGCGGTCGAGCCCGGCGCCTGCGTCACCGTGGTCTCGACCACCTGAGCGGGCTCGTTCACCTGAGACGGGCTAGGCCAGGTCGGGCAGCGCCGTGGCGTGCAGCCACGCCTCCATCAGGTGCACGACGGCCGAGCGGGTCTGCTCGTCACCGGCCGCCTCGACGGCCGCGGCCACGAAGTCGGCCGTCTCGACCGTGCCGCCGGAGTGGTCGGCGACCCACGCGCGCAGCAGGTCGAAGAAGGCGTCGTCGCCGAGCGTCCCGCGCAGGGCGTGCAGGGTCAGCGCCCCGCGCTTGTAGACGCGGTCGTCGAACATCAGCTCCGGGCCGGGGTCGGACAGCAGGAGGTCCTGGTCGAGGCCGGAGAGGCGCTCGTGGTGGCGCCGGGCGTGCACGTCGGCGGCGTCGCCGCCCGAGCGCTCGGACCACAGCCACTCCGAGTAGCAGGCGAAGCCCTCGTGCAGCCAGATGTCGCTCCACCGGCGCAGGGTGACGGCGTTGCCGAACCACTGGTGCGCCAGCTCGTGCGCGACGAGCCGCACGGAGTCCCAGTCGCCGGTGCACAGGTTGCGCCCGAAGGTCGCCATGCTCTGCGACTCCAGCGGGATCTCGAGGTCGTCGTCGGTGACGACGGCGGTGTACGCCGGGAACGGGTACGGCCCGAAGAGCTCGGTGAAGACCTCGAGCATCTCGACGTTGCGGCCGAACGCGTCCTCGAACCCGTCGCCGACGTCGGCCGGGACTGCGGCGTGCACCGGCACCCGGCCCGCGGTGCCGAGGCGGCGGACGTCGTACCGGCCGATCTGGACGGTGGCGAGGTACGTCGACATGGGCTCGGCCTGCTCGTAGGTCCAGGTGACCGAGCCGGAGCCGCGGGTGCGGGCGGTGCGCGTGCCGTTGGCGACGACGATGTAGTCGGCCGGTGCGGTGACGCTGATCCGGTACGGCGCCTTGTCGTCGGGGCGGTCGTTGCAGGGGAACCAGGTCGGAGCACCGTGCGGCTGACCCGCGACGATGACGCCGTCGGTGAGCTCCTCCCAGCCGGCGTCGCCGTGGTGCTTCTCGACCAGCGGCTTCGGCTTCCCGGCGTAGGTGACCCGGACGTCGAAGCGGGCGCCGACGGGCTGCTCGTCGCGCAGGGTGACGACGAGCCGGTCGCCGCGGGCGGCGTACTTCTTGGGGCTGCGGCCGGCGACGGTGACCTTCGAGGCCTTCAGCCCGGCCAGGTCGAGCACGACCCGGTCGGTGGCCTCGAGCAGCTCGACGCCGACGGTCGCGCGGCCCGAGAGGTGGTTGCGGACCAGGTCGTAGTCGAGGTCGAGGTCGTAGCGCGTCGCGCGCCAGGACGGGTCGCCATGACCCGGCAGGTAGGGGTCGCCGGTGGGCAGGTGGCCGTGGCTCACGGGCGGGTCACCGGCCTTCCCACGGACCGATCGGGTTGCCGATCCAGACCGTCTTGTCGGGCACCGACTCGCCCCTCATCACCAGCGACACGGGGCCGACCGTAGCGTGACGACCGAGGGTCGCCGCGGGCAGGATCACGCTGTTCGGGCCGAGCGTGGCGCCGGTCTCCAGCGACACCACGTCCTGGGCGAACCGCCGGTCGTGGAACAGGTGCGTCTGCACCACGCTGCCCTGGTTGACCGTCGCGCCGTCGCCGAGGACGACGAGGTCGGTCTCGGGCAGCCAGTAGGTCTCGCACCACACGCCGCGGCCGATCCGGGCACCCATCAGCCGGAACCACGCGTTGAGCAGCGGGGTGGCCGTCGCGGGTCGGGCGAACCACGGCGCGGCGACGACCTCGACGAACGTGTCCGCGAGCTCGTTGCACCACACGAAAGCGCTCCACAGCGGGTGCGTGCCCGGCTTCACCCGGCCGACGAGTGCCCACTTGGCGAGCACCGTGACCAGGGCGGCGACGACGCCGGCGACGGCGAGGGCCGGGCCGGCGACGACGATCGCGAGCAGCGTGCCCACGATCGACGGACCGACGTCGAGCAGCGCCAGCAGGGCGACGGCGACCGAGCCGGTGAGGGCGAGCGACACCCACACGGCGACGAGCCGGCACGCCTCGACAACGGCCCGGGCGACCCGCAGCCGGGTGGGCGGGTGGAACGTGCGGTGGTCGTCGGTTGCCGCGTCGGCCGTACGACGCAGCGGTGCGGGCGGGCTGCCCAGCCACGACTCCCCCGACCGCGCCTTCGTGCGGCGCGGGGCCGCCGACAGCACGGCCACCAGCGACGCCTTGGGCACCTTGCGGCCCGGCGCGGCCATGCCGGAGTTGCCGACGAAGGCGCGCTTGCCGACCTTCACCCTCTCCACCCGCAGCCAGCCGCCGCCGAGCTCGTAGCCGCCGATGAGGGTGTCGTCGGCGAGGAACGCGCCGTCGCCGACGCGGGTCAGGCTGGGCACCATCAGCGTGGTCGACGCCTCGACGTCGGTGCCGATGCGGGCGCCGAGGAGTCGGAGCCAGACCGGCGTGAGGCTGGAGGAGTAGAGCGGGAAGAGCCAGGTGCGGGCCTCGTCGAGCACCCGGATCGTCGTCCACACCGCCAGGGCCGGGCCGCTGCGCACCGGGTGGACGCCGGCGGTGATCCGGCGCCCCGCCACCCGCACGACGAGGAGCACCAGCAGCGCGAGCACCAGCATCCCGAGCAGGCTCGCCGCAGGCACCCAGGCCAGGAGGAGCACCCAGGCGTCGACGTCGTCGAGGGACGAGGGCAGGTCGGCGAGGAGCAGCGGCGGCAGCGCACCGACGACGACCGCCACCAGCGGCAGGGCGGACAGCAGCAGCGCCGTCACGACGTACGCCGTCACCCACCCGCGGGCGCCCAGCCCGTGGCCGCGGGGTCGGTCCTCCCAGGGGCCGCGGGCGGAGCGGGCGGTGCGCACGGCCGGTGAGCCGGACCAGTACTCCCCCTGGGGCACCTCACCGAAGACCGCCGACCCGGCGCCGATCTCCGCGTCGGCGCCGACGTGCGAGCCGGGGCACAGCATCGAGCGGGCGCCCACGCGGGCGCGGGCCCCGACCCGGACCTCGCCGACGTGGACCACGTCGCCGTCGACCCAGTGACCGGTGAGGTCCCCCTCGGGCTCGACCGAGCAGCCCTTGCCGAGCCGCAGCATGCCGGTGACGGGCGGCAGCGAGTGCAGGTCGACGTCGCGGCCGACCTTCGCGCCGAGCAGCCGGGCGTACCAGGTCATCAGCGGCGCCCCGGACAGCGCGGTGGCGCCCAGCTGGTCGGTGGCGAGCTCGGCCAGCCACAGCCGTAGGTGCACCTTGCCACCGCGGGGGTGGTCCCCGGGCTCGATGCCGCCGACGAGCAGGCGGGCCACGCCGGCCGCGACGAGCATCCGCCCGGGCGGGGTCACGAACACCAGGCCGAGCAGCACCAGCAGCCAGGCCGGCGGGGTCGGCAGCCAGCCGAGCTCGTCCTGCGCCAGCGGGCCCAGCGGACCGCCGAGCAGGAGCGCGACGAGACCGGTCCAGAAGACCCAGCGCGGCGCGGCCAGGCAGCGCGAGAGCAGGCTGGCGACGACCTGGCCGGCCTGCGACTTGAACGGGATCGGGCGCACGGTGCGGTCCGCGGCCGGTCCGACGCGGTCGAGCCGGTCGAGGTGGCCGGCCAGCGCGCCGAGCAGCGGGCGCTCGTAGAGGTCGCCGACGACGACCTCGGGGAAGCGCGTGCGCAGCCGCGACACCAGCTGCGCGGCGGTGAGGCTGCCGCCGCCGAGGTCGAAGAAGTCGGCCGACGGGGTGTCGACGTCCGCGCCGAGCACCTGGCGCCACAGGTCGGCGACCCAGGCCTCGGTGTCGGTGAGGCCCGCGGCCTCCGCACCGGCCCCGCCCGCGGCACCGGGCGTCGTACGGCGTGGGGGTGGCCAGGGCAGGGCGTCGCGGTCGACCTTGCCGGAGGTGCGGGTCGGGAGGGTGTCGACGACGGCGAGGCGCGGCACGAGCGCGGCCGGCATCGAGGCGCGCAGCCGCTCGAGCGCGGCGGGCTGGTCGAAGGAGTCGTCGACGGCGACGTACCCGACCAGCAGGCTGTTGCCGGCCTCGGTACGCCGCACGGCCGCGGCGGCGCCGTTGACGCCGGGCAGCGCGAGCAGGGCGCTGTCGACCTCGCCGAGCTCGATCCGGCGCCCGCCGAGCTTGACCTGGTCGTCGGCGCGGCCGCCGAACAGCAGCCCCGCGGGGTCGCGGACGACCAGGTCACCGCTGCGGTAGGCGCGGTCCCAGCCCAGCGTCGGCATCGGGGCGTACTTCTCGGCGTCCTTGGCCGGGTCGAGGTAGCGGGCCAGGCCGACACCGCCGATGATCAGCTCGCCGGTCTCGCCCTCGGCGACCTCGTGCCCCTCGGCGTCGACGACGGCGAGGTCCCAGCCGTCGAGCGGGAGGCCGATGCGCACCGGTCCGGAGCCGGCGTACGGCGCCCCGCAGGCGACGACCGTGGCCTCGGTCGGTCCGTAGGTGTTCCAGACCTCCCGGCCCGGCGCGACCAGGCGGGCGGCGACCTCGGCGGGCAGCGCCTCGCCGCCCATGATCAGCAGCCGCACCCGCTCCAGCGCCTCGGCCGGCCACAGCGCCACCAGCGTCGGCACCGTGGAGACGACGGTGATCCGGTTGGCGACCAGCCACGGCCCGACGTCGACGCCCGACCGCACCAGCGCGCGCGGCGCGGGCACCAGGCAGCCGCCGTACCGCCAGGCCAGCCACATCTCCTCGCAGCTGGCGTCGAAGGCGACCGACAGGCCGGCCATCACCCGGTCGCCCACGCCGAGCGGGGCGTCGACGCAGAACATCAGTGACTCGGCGTCCACGAACGCCGCGGCGTTGCGGTGGGTGACCGCGACGCCCTTCGGCGTGCCGGTCGAGCCGGACGTGAAGATCACCCACGCGTCGTCGTCGAGGTCGGGGTCCTCGACGTCGCGGGGCTCGATCGGCCCGGTACGCCGCCACGACACGGTCAGCTCAGCGCCCACGACGGCCGCCACGTCGGCCTCGCCGAAGACCAGGCGGGCGCGCTCGTCCGGATCGTCGGCGTCGACCGGCACGTAGGCCGCGCCGGCGAGCAGCACGCCGAGGATCGCGACGTACAGGTCGGTGGTGCCCGACGGCACCCGGACGCCGACCTTGTCGCCCGGCCCGACGCCGAGCGCGGCGAGCTCGCGGGCCAGGCCGTCGGCGGCCTCCGCCAGCTCGGCGTACGTGAGCACGCCGGTGCCGGCGTCGACGGCGGGCTCGTCGCCGACCTGCGCGACGGTCTCCCGGAAGACCGCGACCAGCGTGCGCGGGTCGGGGGCGAGGTGGCCGCGGCGCAGGGGGTCGGTCACGGACCGCAGTCTGGCAGCAGGCGCCGGGGGTCCTCGTGGCGAGGACCGCCCGGCGTCCGCTGTTCGCCGCGTGTTGGCGCGCCGTTCAGACCTGGCGCTCGCGGCCCTCCCAGAACGGCTTGCGCAGCTCGCGCTTGAGGATCTTGCCGGTGGGGTTGCGCGGCAGCGCCAGCACCACGTCGACGGATCGCGGGCACTTGTAGCGCGCGAGCTGGTCGCGGCAGAACTCCACGATGTCGGCCTCGGTGGCCGAGGCGCCCTCCTTGAGCGCGACGACGGCCTTCACCGACTCGCCCCAGCGGTCGTCGGGCACGCCGATGACGGCGACCTCCGCGACGGCCGGGTGCTCCGAGAGCACCCGCTCGACCTCGGGCGAGTAGATGTTCTCGCCGCCGCTGATGATCATGTCCTTGAGCCGGTCCTCGACGAAGACGTAGCCGCCGGCGTCGACCCGCCCCATGTCGCCGGTGCGGAACCAGCCGTCGTCGGTCATCACCTCTGCGGTCGCCTCGGGCTTGCCGAGGTAGCCGACGAACACCTGCGGCGAGCGCATCCAGATCTCGCCCGGCTGGCCGGTGCCGACCTCGTCCTGCGTGGCCGGGTCGACGACCTTCACCTCCATGTCCGGCACTGGCCGACCGGCCGACACCAGCCGCTCGGGGTGGCCGTCGGACTCCGCGGTGCGGTGCTCCTCGGGCATCAGGTGCGTGGCGACGCCGGCGACCTCGGTGAGTCCGTAGACCTGGATGAAGTCGGTGTCGGGCCAGGCCTTCATCGCCGCGCGCAGCAGTGGCGGCGGCATCGGCGCGGCGCCGTACGTGTAGGTCTTCAGGGCCCCGAACAGCCGGACGGCGTCCTCGCCGGAGTCGAGCACCTGCGCGAGGACGGCCGGCACCAGGAAGGTGCGGTTGGCGCCGGCCATGATCGCGCCGGCCAGGGAGGCGCCGTCGGGGTCGCGGGTCATCACGCTCGGGACGCCGTCGTGGATGCCGAACAGCACGTACGACGACCCGCCGACGTGGAACAGCGGCATCGAGACCATCGACTTGTCGCCCGGCTCGAAGCCCCAGCCGTCGTGGGCGTTGACCGTGTGGCTGACCATGTTGCGGTGGCTGAGCATGACGCCCTTGGGCCGGCCGGTTGTGCCCGAGGAGTACATGACCAGGCAGACGTCGTCCTCGGTGACGTCGTCGGGGCGTGAGACGGGCGTCGCGGCGGCCAGCCACGCCTCGTACGCGTCGGGCTCGCCGTCGGCGGTGACGCCCTCCGGAGTCACCTCGATGACGGTGCGGACGCTGGTCAACCGGTCGCGGACCTTCTCGATCGTCGGCACCAGCTCGGTGCCGACGAACAGCACCGTCGCGCCGGAGTCGTTGACGGCGTAGTCGATCTCGTCGCCGGCGAGACGGAAGTTGATGATCGCGTTGGCCGCACCGAGCGACCCGGCGCCCAGCGAGGTCTCGACGCACCCCGGATGGTTCTTGTCGAGGAACGCCACCACGTCGCCGCGCCCGACGCCGAGCGCCTGGAGCCCGCCGGCGTTGCGGCGTACCCGGTCGTCCCACTGCGACCAGGTGAACGTGCGACCCAGGTAGGACACCGCCTCGGCGTCCGGGGTGGCGCGCGCCCAGTGGGCGATGCGCTCGTCGACGAAGCGTGGCCGGGCCAGGAGGTGTTCCGTCATCCGCTCATCATGCCGAGGATGTGTGAGCCACGCCACAGGTCACCCGGCTGCTGTCCGCGTCGTTCTTCGTCGGCCACCAGCATCGTCTCAGCGTCGTCACAGCCGCGCTCGTCAGAGTCGGGGACATGAACGACACGCCGCCCTTTCCGCCGCCCGGCGGGCACCGCTCCTCGGGTGAGCGTCCGGGGTTCGAGGAGTATGCACACTCCTACCCGCCGCCGACCACGCCGCCGACCGGAACCCCCTACGCAGCACCCGCCTCGTCCACCACCCCCATCGGCACCCTCGCCCCGCCGGCCCGCGACTCCCACCGTCGCGGACGCGTCGGGTTCGCCGCGGCCGTCGTGGCCGCCGCGCTCGTCGTGGGCGCCGGCGCCGGCGTCGGAGGCGCGGCCGTCTACTCCGCCGCGTCCGACGAGGGCGGCGCCGGCTCGACCTCGGTGTCCACCAGCCAGGTCGTCCCCAGCTCCGACACCCCGGCCGCCGACGGCTCGGTCGAGCAGGTCGCCGCGACCGTGCTCCCCTCCGTCGTCGAGCTCGACGTCTCCGGCTCGCAGGGCGCGGGCTCCGGCTCGGGCATCATCCTGAGCTCCGACGGACTGGTGCTGACCAACAACCACGTGGTCGAGCTTGCCGACGGCGGCGGGTCGGTCACCGTCTCCTTCAACGACGGCACCCACGCCACCGGCACCGTGCTCGGCACCGACCCGCTCACCGACACCGCCCTGGTGCAGGCCGAGGGCGTGTCCGGGCTGACCCCGGCCACGCTGGGCGAGTCGTCCGGCGTCTCGGTCGGGCAGGACGTGGTGGCGATCGGGTCGCCGTACGGCCTGCAGTCGACGGTCACCTCCGGCATCGTCAGCGCCCTCGACCGGCCGGTCGACGTCGGCTCCGACTCCGCCGGCAACGCCACCGTCTACCCCGCGATCCAGACCGACGCCGCGATCAACCCCGGCAACAGCGGCGGTCCGCTGGTCGACCTCGAGGGCCACGTCATCGGCATCAACTCCTCGATCCGGTCGAACTCCGGCAGCAGCGGCGAGGCCGGCTCCATCGGGCTCGGCTTCGCGATCCCGATCGACGAGGTGCTGCCGATCGTGGAGCAGATGAAGAACGGCGAGACCCCGACCCACGCCCAGATCGGCGTCTCGGTGTCCGACGTCCAGGGCCAGTCCGGCGCCGCCGTCATCGACGGCGCCGAGATCCAGAACATCAACGACGGCTCCGCTGCCAGCGAGGCCGGGCTCCAGTCGGGCGACGTGATCACCAAGGTGGACGACACCCTGATCACCGGTTCGGACTCCCTGGTGGCCACCGTCCGGTCCTACCGGCCGGGCGACGAGGTCACCGTCACCTATGAGCGCGACGGTCAGGAGAAGACCGCCACGCTCACCCTTGGCTCGGATCAAGAGATGAGCGACTCCTGATCCGAGGACCCTCCGAGTGGGTCCGGCACCGGGGGGTGCCGCGATGCTGCCGGTGGTCACGTCCATCCCACCCTGTCGTGACCACCGGCGGCTCTCGCAGCTCCCAGGTGCAGTGCATGTGAGAGTTCCCCGGCCCGTGCCTCCAGGGGGTGGAGGCACGGGCCCTCTCGCGTCTGCGTGCTCGCCGGAGTCCCCGCTTCACTGGGGGCTCCCGCGCCTGTGCCGCGCATCGCTGTCGCCGGACGACACCGATCCACGGCAGTGCCTGTCCACAGGCCCCGATTGCTCGTGGTGTGAGGCCCACCCAGTCCGAGCACCGTCCCGGGGTGGAACCCATCGCCCATCTCCGTGTCCGCCAGGACGGCGTCCTCACCCGTCGACAGCTGCTCACCTCCGGCCTCAGCCCGAACGACGTACGCCGGCAGCTGCGGCGTCGCGACCTCACGCCCGTGCACCCGGGCGTCTACGTCGACCACACCGGGCCGCTCACTGCGCAGCAGCGTCGATGGGCGGGCGTCCTCTCGGTGTGGCCCGCCGCCCTCAGCCACGGCAGCGCGCTGCCGCAGGCGACCGGCACGGAGCACCCGGTCCACGTGTCGGTCGAACGGGAGCGGAGCCCGCGGGTCACCCCGCCCTGGGTGCGGCTCCACCACACCAGCGACCTGGCGCAACGGGTGCGGTGGTCGGCATCTCCACCTCGGGTCCGGGTCGAGCACGCGAGCCTCGACGTGGCGGCGGGTCTGACGGAGGACATGGAGGTCCTGGAGGTGCTCGCCTCCGTCGTCCGCTCACGCCACACGACGGCCGCGCGTCTCCTCGACGCGCTCGGCTCCCGCCCGCGCCATGCAGGTCGGGAGCTCGTCGAGGGCCTCCTCCGCGACATCGCCGACGGCACCTGCTCGGTGCTCGAGCGCGAGTACCGCGTGCGCGTGGAGGAGCCGCACGGACTGCCTCCGGCAGCGCGCCAGCTGCAAGTGGTCGAGCACGGCCGGAGCCGGTACCGCGACGTCGACTACGCGCCGTACGGGGTGGTCGTCGAGCTCGACGGGCGGACCTTCCACGCTGACCTCGCCCAGCACGACGACGACCTCGAGCGTGACCTCGCGACCGCGCTCGACCGACGTACGACGGTCCGCGTCGGGTGGGGGCAGGTCTTCCGGCGAGCGTGTCGGACGGCAGGAAGGATCGGCACCCTGCTTCAGGTGTCGGGCTGGCCGGGCTCGCCACGCACCTGCCCTGAGTGTCGGCCGGGCGACGTAGTGCCGCGGATCGGTGCCGCCGGCTGACACCGATCCGTGGCACTCGCGACGGGATCCCCGCTGGAGCGGGGAATCAGCCCGGGGCGTCTCACCGCCCGAGCAGCTCCAGGTCCCGGAGCGTGCACGCCCCCCGCTCGCGCTCCACGTCGTCGGCGAGCGCGACGAGGAGCAGCGCGGTGGTGAGCGCGTCGGTATGCGCGTGGTGCGCGGTGAGCGGTGGGAGCGCCCAGCGGCGGGCGACGTCGGGCAGGCGCGGGGAGGCGCGCGGCCGGCCGGCCCGCTCGTCGAGGCGTCGTACGACGGCCAGGGTGTCGACGACCCGCCCGACCGGGACGCCCCAGCCACGCAGCACCGCGCGCTCGAGGTCGGCGCCGTGCGCGAGCAGCACCGCGTCGGCCAGCACGTCGCGCAGCGTCGCCCCGACCGACGCGGCGTCCGCACCGGCCTCGACCTCCTCGGGCAGCAGCCGGTGCACGCGCAGCGCCTCGACCGTCTCGGCCTCGTCGAGGCGCACCCCGGACGGCGGGCGCACCAGCGTGTAGCCACCCGCAGCCGGCACGACGCGGCCGGCGCGGACCGGCACCCAGCCCACCGACAGCGGTACGGCGCTGCGCGGGTCGGCGCTGGTCGCCTCCACGTCCAGCGCGACGAAGGTGGTCTCGCGCCACGAGGGCGAGCGTCGTCCGAGCGCCACGTCGGTCCCCGCGCCGTCAGCCGAGCATCGAGGTGCGGTAGCGGGAGGCCATCGCCTCCTGGGCGGTCCGCACCGCCTTGAAGGTCTCGCGCAGCTGGGAGCGGTCGAGCGGCGACAGGGCGTCGGGGTCGAGCCAGTTGTCGGCCTCTTCCCCCGCGGCCCGCTGCGCGACGTGGTGCTCCAGCCGCAGCCCGGTGGCCAGCTCGTAGCCGGCCCGCAGAGTGGCGCCGAGGTCGGCCGACAGCACGCCGTCCGCGACGGCCGCGGCGAGCCGCTCGTCGGTGGCGACCTCGTGCCCGCCGCGCGCGAGCGCCACCAGCCGGGCCAGGTCGGCGATCGG
This sequence comes from Nocardioides sp., assembly GCA_002729525.1. Lineage (GTDB taxonomy): Bacteria > Actinomycetota > Actinomycetes > Propionibacteriales > Nocardioidaceae > Nocardioides. The sequence continues at coordinate 26,496 of PBYI01000041.1, read as the reverse complement.
CAGCATCGCCCCCTTCTTCACGTCGAACCGACCCACGTGCTCGCCCGACCGCTCGACGGTCACCCGCCCCAGGAACCCCAGCGGCGGACGGTGCGAGACCGCCACCCGCGCGAGCCGGGCGAGGAAGACCTCGTTGCCACGCGCCTGCGACACCACCGGCCCGAGCAGCCGTACGGCGTCCAGGTCGCCGGCCACGGTGCGGCAGTCGAAGGCGATCGCCGACTCCAGCAGGTGGTGCTCGCTCGGGTGGTGCACCAGCCCGCCGAGCCGGTCGCGCCACCCGGACACGTCGTGGCGCCACAGCGGCTCGGACGCCATCACGCCGCCGTGGCAGCGCGGGTAGCCGCACCGCTCCAGCGCGTCGACGACCCACGCGGTGCACCGCGCCCACCAGGCGTGCGCCTGCTCCGACAGCCCGTCGGGCAGCAGCAGGCCGGTGTCCTGGTCGGTGTGCAGCGTCTGCTCGCGGCGCGCCTGGCTGCCGAAGGCGAGCCAGCCGTACGCCGACGGCACGCCGCCGTGCCCGTCGGCCTCCAGCGCGGCGAACGCCAGCTCCAGCACCCGGGCCTGCACCCGGTCGGTGAACGTCGCGACCACGCGGGCGACGGCCTCGGGGCGGGTGCCGCCCTCCAGCATCTGCTCGACGGTCGAGGACAGGCCGGCCACGACCGCGGCGACGGCGTCGACGTCGGTGGCCCGGTCGACGGCGACGCGCAGCCCCATCGGAGAGCGGGCGCCGAGCTGGTGGAGGTCGCCGGAGCTGAGCATGCCGACGACCTGCTCGCCGTCGCGCACGGGCAGGTGGTGGATGCCGCGCCCGACCATCTCCAGCAGCGCGGCCAGCACGGTGGCGCCGGGGTCGATGGTGCGGGCAGGGACGGTGGCGACCTCCGAGACCGGCGTCGACGGCGGCAGCCCCTCGGCGACCAGTCGGGTGCGCAGGTCGCGGTCGGTGACGATGCCCGGCGCCGGGGACGCCTCGACGATGAGCGAGGACACCCCGAGGTCGCGCATGAGCACGGCGGCCTCCTGGCAGGTGGCGTCGAGCGGGATCGAGGCGACCGGGCTGTGCATCACCTCGCGCACGGTCGTGCCGCCCAGGTCGGCGCCGGCGAGCCCCGCGGCCCCGGCCCGAGCCGGGACCTCCATCGGGTCGCCGGGCCGTTCGCCGCCCGACCACGCCAGCGCCCGGTCCCGCTCGGGCAGCCAGACCACCAGCGACGGCTCGGCCGGCTCGAGCGTCTGGCCCGGGTCGGCGGCCAGCAGCTCACCGGCGGTCACCACGTCCGACACCCGACCGTCGGCGTTGTGCACCAGCAGCCCGCCGCGCCACACGACCCCGGCGCCGGTGACCGGCGGTGCGGGCGCGGACACCCGCCCGACCTCGGCCTCCCGGGCGAGCGCGAGCAGGACGTCGCGGGATGCGTCGGCGTACGCCGGGCAGTCGGCCAGGAGCGTCACCAGGTCGGCGAGCACCTCGGGCGGTGCGGCGTCGCTCCCGGACCCGGCCACGGCTCAGGCCCCGCGCTTCTCGTACTCGCCGAGCCGGGCCTCCGGCACGAAGCCGAGCCGCTCGTTGACAGCGATCATGTGCGCGTTCTCGTCGGCGTTCCAAGTCACCACCCGGTCCACCTCGGGCTGCCGCTCCTGGAGCACCCGGTGGTTGGCGGCCTTCACCGCCAGGCCGAGCCGGTGACCGCGGTGGTCGCGCCGCACCAGGGTGCCCCACTGGTAGGCCCGGCCGGGCTCGTGCACGGTCGTGACGACGGTCGAGTAGGCGACGACCTCCCGCTCTCCCGCCGGGTCGCCAGCGTCGGGCGGCGCCAGCGCCAGGGCGTGGTACGTCGTGCGTCCCTGCGCTGCGTTGAGGGCCTCGCGGGCGCGGCAGGCGTCGACGTCGACCGGCACGGCCTCCCGCGTCATCGTCCCGGCGGGCGCCTCGGTCATCAGCGTGCCGTCGAGGGCGAGGTAGCCGCGGACCAGGTCGTCCGGCAGCGCGCCGACGACGACCCGGACGTCGTACCCCTCGTGCCGCTCGGCGGCCTCGGCCACCAGCGCGTCGAGCACGTCGACGGGCACCTGCCCGCGCAGCACCCGCTGCACGTCGCCGAGGCCCAGCTCGAAGCCGTGCGCGGTCGCGAAGCCGTGCGCCGGCGTGCCGGTCGGGTCGGCGCCGTGCGACCACGCCCAGCCCGCCTCGCCCTGGAGCAGCGTGCGGCCCTCCGCGGCGGCATCCGCCGCGAGCCGGGCCAGCATCGCCGAGCCGTGGCCGCGCCGCTGGTGCGCCGGCAGCACCGACACCCACACCTCGGCGCTGGTGAGGTGGGAGCGCAGCGGGAAGGTGATCATCCCGGCACAGACGATCTCGCCGCCGGGCCCGCCCAGGCGGCCGGCGTACCCCACGTCGCGCTGGCTGGGCAGCGGCGGCGGGGTCGCGTGGCCCAGCCTCAGCTCGGGCAGCGTCCACGTGCAGGACGCGTCGCCGAGGGCGTGCCGGTCGGCCTCGACGAGCACCCGGTGCCAGGCCTCGAAGTCGGCCTCCTGCTCGGGTCGCACGACGGAGACGTGCAGGTCGCTCACGGGCACTCCTTCGTGCTGCTCACAGGCGTTTCTGGAACTCGCCCTGCCGCGCCACCGCACGGTAGCCGAGGCGGTCGTTGACGGCGACCATGTGCGCGTTCGACTCCGCGTTCACGGTGTCCACCCAGGCGACCTCGGGCGCGCGGCGCTGCAGCAGGCGTTGGTTGGCGACCTTGACCGCGAGCCCGAGACGGCGGCCCCGGTGGGCACGGTCGACGAGGCTCCCCAGCTGGGTGCCGTACGGCGGGTCGGCGCGTCGTACCTGCAGGTGGGTGAAGCCGACCGGCGTGCCGTCGGGGGCGAGCGCGACCGTGTGGAACGCGCGGCGCCCCTGCCGGTCGAGGCTCTTCTCCTGCGCCCGGTGGGCGGCGACGTCGACGGTGGTGGCGCCGCGGTCGACGTCGCCGCGCGGCGCCTCGAGCATCACCTGCGACTGCAGCGCGAGCCAGCCGTCGACCAGTTCGTCGGGCACCGCGCCCTCCCACGACCGCAGCGTGTAGCCGGCGTGGCGCTCCGCGGCCTCGTCGGCCAGTGCGTCGAGCACGTCGTCGTCGACCGGGCCGTACCGCCGCCGCTGCACGTCGCCGAGGCCGAACGACCACCCGGCCGAGACCGCGAGAGCACAGCCCGGCACGCCCGTTCCGTCGGGCGACGCGTCGCCCGACCACCGCACCGTGCCCTGGAGCACCGTGCGTCCGCGCGCAGCCGCCTCCGCCTCGGCGAGCGCGAGCATCCTCCGCCCGTGACCACGCGAGCGGTGCCCGGGCAGGGTGGCCACCATGACCGCCGCCTGCGTCGGGTTGTCGAGCAGCGGCGTCTGCACCCAGCCGAGCGCGGCCGGCGCTCCGTCCACCCGACCCAGCCAGCCCGCGAAGTCGTAGCGGCCCGTCGGGCGCAGCACCTCGGCGCGCAGCTCGGCGGCGGAGATCACGATCGCCAGGTCGCCGAGGTCGGCGAGGAGCGCCCCGGCGAACACCTCGTAGTACGCGTCGAACGTCGCCGGGTCGTCGAAGTCGACGGGCTCGACGACGAGCGCGACCGCGTCACCACCTGCAGCACCCGCGGCACCCACGGGGCTCACCGGGCCCGCTCCACGCGGCCCTCGTCCCACACCGGCGCGTCGGACTCGTAGACCTCGCCGTCGGCGCCGTAGACCAGGAAGCGGTCGAAGCCGCGGGCGAACCATCGGTCGTGCGTCACCGCCAGCACGGTGCCCTCGAACGCCGCCAGGCCCTCCTCCAGCGCCTCGGCCGACTGCACGTCGAGGTTGTCGGTGGGCTCGTCGAGCAGCAGCAGGGTCGCCCCGGAGAGCTCCAGCAGCAGGATCTGGAACCGCGCCTGCTGGCCGCCCGAGAGCGACTCGAAGGTCTGCTCCCCGGACGCGCTGAGCTCGTAGCGGTCCAGCACCCGTGCGGCCTGCTCGCGGCCCAGGCCGTGCCGGCCGTCGGGGTGGCCGTCGCCGCGGTGGAGGATGTCGAGCAGCGTGCGACCGGCCAGCTCCGGGTGGTCGTGGGTCTGCACGAACCAGCCCGGCCGCACCCGCGCGCCGAGCTTGGCGCGACCGGTGTGGTCGACCGGTGCGACGGGGTTCTCGGTGACCGGGCGGTTGCCGACGTCCGGGTCGGAGCCGCCTGCGGCCAGCAGCCGCAGGAAGTGCGACTTGCCGGAGCCGTTCGACCCCAGGACCGCGACCCGCTCGCCGTACCAGACCTCGAGGTCGAAGGGCTGCATGAGACCGGTGAGCTCGAGGTCCTCGCAGACCACCGCGCGCTTTCCGGTGCGACCGCCGGTCAGGCGCATCCGCACCTGCTGCTCGCGTGGCTGCTCGGTCGGCGGGCCGGCCTCCTCGAACTTGCGCAGCCGGGTCTGCGCGGCCTTGTAGGCCTTGGCCATGCCGTCGTTGAACTCCGCCTTCACCTTCAGCCGGTGCACCAGCGCCTTGAGCTTGGCGTGCTCCTCGTCCCAGCGCCGGCGCAGCTCCTCGAAGCGGGCGAACCGGTCGCGCCGGGCCTCGTGGTACGACGCGAACCCGCCGGGATGCGTCCACACGGTGTTGCCGGCCCAGCCGAGCTCGACGGTGACGACCCGGGTGGCGGTGTTGTCGAGCAGCTCGCGGTCGTGGCTGATCATCAGGACCGTCTTGTCGGACGCCGCGATCCGCTGCTCCAGCCAGATCTTGCCCGGCACGTCGAGGTAGTTGTCGGGCTCGTCGAGCAGCAGCACCTGGTCGGGCCCGTCGAGGAGGAACTCCAGCACCAGCCGCTTCTGCTCGCCGCCCGACAGCGTGGACAGCTCGCGGTACTTCGCCCGCTCGTAGGGCACCGCCAGCGCCGCGGTGCACACGACGTCCCACGTGACCTCGACGTCGTACCCACCGGCGTCGGCGTACTCCGCGAGCGCCTCGGCGTAGCGCATCTGGGTCTTCTCGTCGTCGGTGTCCATCAGGGCCAGCTCGAGCCGGTCGACCTCCTCGGCGGCCGCGCGCACCCGCGGCGGGGCGACGCTGCGCAGGAGGTCGACGACCGTGGCCTGGTCGCCCAGCCCGGCCTTGACGTCCTGACGCATGACCCCGAGGCCGCCGGAGCGCACCACGGCGCCCGCGTGCGGCACGAGGTCGCCGGTCACGATCCGCAGCAGCGTGGTCTTGCCGGCACCGTTGGCGCCGACCAGCGCGACCTTGGCGCCCTCGCCGACGCGGAAGGAGACGTCGTCGAGCAGCACCCGGCCGTCCGGGAGCTCGTACCTGACACCGCTGACCTCGACGTGACCCACGGGACGCCATTCTCCCGCCCCCGCCCCGTCGGGTCACCCGGGTTTCCGGCGGACCCTCCCGTGGGCACGGCGCCCGGACCCCGAGTTGTGCGGGGCGCACAGCGGGTGCGGTGCACGACCGGGTGGTGCGCGTCACCGTCGGCGGAGTTGAATGCAGGGGACCGGTGCACACCGCACCGCGGGGCCTCGCGCCCCGGAGTCGTCGAGAGCAGGAGGACCGCATGGAGCTGGCGCTGTCGGAGGAGATGGAGGCGTTCCGTCAGGAGATGCGGACGTTCTTCACCACCGAGGTGTCCGAGGACATCCGCACCACCGTGCTGGAGGGGCGTGAGCTGACCAAGGACCAGATCGTGGAGGCGATGCGCACCCTCAACGAGGCCGGCCTGGCGGTGCCGCACTGGCCCGTCGAGTGGGGCGGCAAGGACTGGACCGAGCTCCAGCGCCACCTGTGGAACGAGGAGATGCAGGCCGCCGGGGTGCCCACGCCACTGGCGTTCAACGCCTCGATGATCGGCCCCGTCATCGCGCAGTTCGGCACCGAGGAGCAGAAGAAGGAGTTCCTCCCCAAGACGGCCAACATCGACATCTGGTGGAGCCAGGGCTTCTCCGAGCCCGACGCCGGCTCCGACCTGGCGAGCCTGCGCACCACCGCCGTGCGCGACGGCGACCACTTCGTCGTCAACGGCCAGAAGACCTGGACCACGCTGGGCCAGTACGGCGACTGGATCTTCACCCTGGTGCGCACCGATCCGGACGTGAAGAAGCAGGCCGGCATCTCGATGCTGCTCATCGACATGGAGTCCGAGGGCCTCGAGGTCCGGCCGATCGAGCTCATCGACGGCGGCCACGAGGTCAACGAGGTGTGGTTCTCCGACGTGCGGGTCCCGGCGGAGAACCTCGTCGGCGAGCTCAACGGCGGCTGGACGATCGCGAAGTTCCTGCTCGGCAACGAGCGCGTCGGCGTCGCCCCGGTGGGCGCGACCAAGCGGGTGCTGGCCAATGCCAAGCAGCGCGCGGCCGACCTGCTCGCCGACGACCCGCTCCTGCGGGCCCGGGTGGTCGACCTGGAGAACGAGCTGCTCGCGCTCGAGCTCACCGCGCTGCGCGTGGTCGCGCACTCCTCCGACGGCGCGCCCCACCCGGCGTCCAGCGTGCTCAAGCTCAAGGGCACCGAGTTGCAGCAGGCGGTGAGCGAGCTGGTGGTCGACCTCGGCGGTCCGGCCGCGGTCTCCTCCGGCGCCGGTCTCGACGACGACGACACGGTCGCCGCGTGGTTCGCCCGCGCCCCGCGCACCTACCTCAACCTCCGCAAGGCCTCGATCTACGGCGGCTCCAACGAGGTGCAGCGCCAGATCATCAGCCGCACGATCCTCGGCCTCTGAGCCGGACAGGAGCACCCTCATGGACTTCACCTACGACGACGAGCAGGACGCCCTCCGCGACGCCGTGCGCGGCCTGATCGGCAAGGCCTACTCCGACTACGAGAACCGCCGGCGCACCGTCGGCGACGACCCCGGCTTCGACGAGAAGGTCTGGGCCCAGATGGCCGAGATGGGCCTGCTGGGCCTGCCCTTCGGCGAGGACGACGGCGGCGTCGGCGCCGGACCGGTCGAGATCGCGATCGTCTGCCAGGAGCTCGGCCGGGTCATCGCACCCGAGCCCTACCTCGCGACCGTCGTGCTGGCGGGCGGGCTGGTCTCGGCCGTCGCGACCGCCGAGCAGCGGGCCGAGGTGCTCGGCGCCGTGGCCGCGGGCGAGAGCGTGCTGGCGTTCGCCCACACCGAGGCCGGCGGACCCCGCTGGAGCCCCGGCGCCCACGCCACGAAGGCCGCGGCGGACGGCGACTCCTGGACCCTCACGGGCACCAAGGACGCCGTCATCGCCGGCGCCCGCGCCGACCGGCTGGTGGTCTCCGCCGTGCTGCCCGACGGCGGCACCGGTCTCTTCCTGGTCGAGGGCGACGCGTCCGGCCTCGAGCGCACGTCGTACGCCGTGTTCGACGGCGGGCGCGCCGCCCGGGTCGTGCTCGACGGCACGCCCGCGACGCCGCTGGGCCAGGTCGGTCTCGACGTGACCTCCAGCATCGCCACCGTCCTGGACATCACCCGGGTGATGGCGGCCAACGAGGCGCTCGGCGGCATGGAGACCCAGCTGCGCGCGACCACGGAGTACCTCAAGAGCCGCAAGCAGTTCGGCGTCACGCTCAACACCTTCCAGGCGCTGACCTTCCGGGCCGCCGACATGTACACCAGCCTCGAGCTGACCCACAGCCTCGTCGACTGGGCGACCATGGTCGTCGCGGCCGCGCAGGAGTCGGGCGACACCTCGGCCGTCGCCGACGCCGCCGCGCAGGTCGGGCTGCAGGTCAGCCGGGCCGGTCGGCACGTCGGGCAGGAGGCGATCCAGCTGCACGGCGGCATCGGCATGACCGCGGAGTACCGCGTCGGCATGGTCACCGCACACCTCACGGTGCTCGACCACCTCTACGGCGACGGCGCGCACCACCAGCGCACCCTGTCGGAGCGACTGACCGACCACGGCGCGATCGACCCGCTGACGGTCGGCGCATGAGCCTGAGGGGTCTGACGGGCAGGGTCGCGGTCGTCACCGGAGCCAGCCGCGGCATCGGCCTCGGCGTGGCCCACCGGCTGGTCGAGGAGGGCGTGCGCGTGGTGGTCACCGCCCGCAAGCCCGAGCCGCTGGCCGACGCGGTCGCGGCGCTCGGAGGGCCGGAGCACGCCCTCGGCGTGCCCGGCAACGCCGGCGACGGCGACCACCGTGCCGAGGTCGCCGAGAAGGCCGTCGAGACGTTCGGCAGCCTCGACCTGCTGGTCAACAACACCGGCATCAACCCGGCGTTCGGCCGGCTCGTCGACCTCGACCTCGACGCCGCGCGCAAGATCATGGACGTCAACGTCGTCGCCGCGCTCGGCATGGTCCAGGAGGCCCACCGGGTCTGGATGGGCGAGCACGGCGGCGCCGTCGTCAACGTCTCGTCGCTGTCGGGCGTGCGCCCGGCGCCGTTCATCTCCTTCTACGGCGCCAGCAAGGCCGCGCTGATCAGCATCACTGAGACGCTCGCGCTCGAGCTCGGACCGGGCGTCCGGGTCAACGCCGTCGCGCCGGCGGTGGTGAAGACGAAGTTCGCCGAGGCCCTGTACGTCGGCCGCGAGGAGGAGGCCGCGTCGGCGTACCCGATGAAGCGGCTCGGCGAGCCCGAGGACATCGGTGCGCTCGTCGCCTGGCTGCTGTCGGACGAGTCGTCGTGGATCAGCGGGCAGACCGTCGTCGCCGACGGCGGCGTCAGCCTGACCGGAGGGGTCTGAGTGGCACACCCGCAGCTGGACGGACGCGGGGCGGTCGTCACCGGCGCCGGCGGCGGCATCGGTGAGGCACTCGCGCGGCGACTCGTCGAGGAGGGCGCCCGGGTCGTCGTCAACGACGTCGACGCCGACGCCGTACGCCGTGTCGCCGACGACATCGGCGCGACAGCCGTGCCCGGCGACGCCGCCTCGACCGCGGGCGTCGAGGCGCTGCTGGACGCCGCGACCGAGGCGCTCGGCCGGATCGACGTCTACTGCGCCAACGCCGGCATCGACCGCACCATCGCCGACAGCCTCCAGGCCTCCGACGAGGTGTGGGAGCAGATGCTGCACGTCAACGTCATGGGCCACGTGCGCGCGGCCCGGGCCCTGGTGCCGCGCTGGCTGCCCGGCACCGGCGACGGGGGCGGCGGCCGGTTCGTCGTCACCGCCTCGGCGGCCGGCCTGCTCACGATGATCGGCGCCGCGCCGTACTCCACCACCAAGCACGCCGCCGTCGGCTTCGCCGAGTGGCTCTCGGTGACCTACGGCGACCGCGGGGTCGACGTCCAGGCGATCTGTCCGCAGGGCGTGCAGACCGCGATGCTGGAGCAGGCGGGCCCGCTGAAGGACCTGCTCTCCCACGACGAGGCCCTGGCCCCCGCCGACGTGGCCGCCGCCTGGGTCGACTCGATTGCCGACGACGGTTCGTCGCCGTTCCTGGTGCTCCCGCACCCGGAGGTCGGGCCCTACTACGCCGCCCGCGCCGCCGACACCGACCGGTGGCTGGGCGGCATGCGCCGGCTTCGCGCCAAGGTCGACCGCTTCATCGACCAGTCCGACCAGTCCGACCAGTCCGACCAGTCCGACCGGTGACGACGGAACCAGCCGACCCCGACACCGACACCCCGTAGGAGGACCGATGGTCGACCTCACGCTCAGCGACGAGCAGGAGGCGTTCCGCTCCCTGGCCCGCGACTTCCTCGACCGCGAGGCCGTCCCGCACCGCACCCGGTGGGACCGCGACGAGCAGGTCGACCTCGCGATCGTGCCGAAGATGGCCGAGCTCGGGTTCTTCGGGCTCACCATCCCCGAGGAGTACGGCGGCGTCGGCGGCGACTACGTGACCTACGCGATCGGCATGGAGGAGCTCGGCCGCGCCGACTCCGCCCTTCGCGGCATCGTGTCGGTGAGCAGCGGCCTGGTCGGCAAGTCGATCCTCCTCTGGGGCTCGGAGGAGCAGAAGCAGGAGTGGCTCCCCCGCCTGGCGCGCGCCGAGGTGCTCGGCTGCTTCGGGCTCACCGAGCCCGGCACCGGCTCCGACGCCGGCAACCTCACCTCCCGCGCGGTCCGCGACGGCGACGACTACGTGCTCAACGGCCAGAAGCTGTTCATCACCAACGGCACCTGGGCCGACGTCGCGCTCGTCTTCGCCCGCACCTCCGACGACGGCCCGCGCGGCGTCACCGCCTTCCTGGTGCCGACCGACGCGCCCGGCTTCGAGGCCCGCGAGGTCAAGGGCAAGCTCGGCCTGCGGGGCCAGGCGACCGCCGAGCTCTTCCTGGACGACGTACGCGTCCCGGCGTCGGCGGTGCTCGGCGAGGAGGGCCAGGGCTTCAAGATCGCCATGTCCAGCCTGGACAAGGGGCGGATCGCGGTCGGCGCCGGCTGCGTCGGCATCGTGCAGGGCTGCCTGGAGACCGCGGTGCAGTACGCCACCGAGCGCACCCAGTTCGGCCGGCAGATCGCCGGCTTCCAGCTGGTGCAGGACATGATCGCCGACATCTCCCTCGACGCCGACGCCGCGCGGCTGCTGGTCTGGCGCGCCGCCGACCTCGTCGACCGCGGCGGCGACTTCCGGGTGGCGGCGTCGAAGGCCAAGCTCTTCGCCTCCGAGGCGGCGGTGCGCGCGGCCAACCTGTGCGTGCAGGTGCACGGCGGGGCGGGGTACGTCGACGAGTACCCGGCCGCGAAGTATCTCCGCGACGCGCGCGTGATGACCCTCTACGAAGGCACCAGCCAGGTGCAGAAGCTGATCATCGGCCGCGACGAGACCGGCGTCAGCGCGTTCGTCTGAGCCGCCCGCCGCCCGCCGTCCGCCGCGGGTCCCCCTCCTGGTGCCGGCTACTGGTGCCGGGCGGCGACGACGGCGAGGCTCAGCAGCAGCTTGTCGCGCGGGTCGGTGAGCGACCGGCCGGTCAGACTCTCGATCTGCTTGAGCCGGTAGATGACGGTGTTGCGGTGGCAGTAGAGCTCGGTCGCGGCGTGCGTGGGTGAGCCGTCGTGGCGCAGCAGCGCGTCGAGCGTCGTCAGCAGGGTCTCCCGCTGCGCCTCCGGCTGGGCCAGCAACGCACCGAGCGTCTCCTCGACCAGCAGCGGGGCGACCTGCGGGCTGCCCACGAGCAGGACCTCGGGCAGCCGCTCCCCCACCGAGACCGCGCGCCGCTCGCGACGGCCGAGCGTCTCCGCCGCGCGTGAGGCGAGCAGGTGGGCGGTCGCCACGCCGGCGAGGCCGCCGGTGGCCCGGGCGACGCCGGTGCGGGCGGGCACCACGGCACTGAGGGCGGCGGCCAGCTCATGGTCGGCGGGGAGCTCCCCCGACACCAGGCCGACGTGGACGCCGGTGCGGACGTACCAGCGCACCGGGGTGCCGGTGCGCTCGAGGTGGTCCTCGACGTCGCCGAGGTGCTCGGCGGAGTCTCCGTCGTGCAGGACGACCAGGACCGCGATCGCGTCGTCCACGGTGACGCCGAGCGCGGAGCGCGCCTCGTCGACGTACGCCGGATCGGACCCGCGCCCGGTGAGCAGGTCCTCGATGACGGCGTGCTGCCGCTGGAGGTCGCGTCGCTGGAGACGGGCCGACTCACGGCGGTAGGCGTCGATGAGCACGGCGCTCTGCACGTCGAGGTTGGACCACACCGTGCGGGCGGCCTCCAGGAGCACCGACTCGTCCACGTGGGCGCCACCCGGACGGTGGGCGCGCTCGACGAGCGCCTCCCAGAGCACTCGTGCGCCCAGCGTGTAGGCGTGCAGCACCGACTCCAGCGGCACGCCCTGACGCACCCGCCGCCGCCCGGTCTCACGCCACAGCTCGACCACCTGGGCCGCCTCCGGGCGCCCGGCGAGGATGGTGAGCCCGCGTCGGATGTGCTGGCGCGAGCTCGCACGCATCTCGGCCCGCAGCTCGGGGTCGGCGCGGTCGTAGATGTCCGGCTCACGCTCGAACAGACTCAGCGTGATGCTGTCGGCGATCGCGTCGGAGGAGTCGAGCAGCTGGGCCCACGCCTCGCGCAGCTTGAGGCGCAGCTCGGGCTCCAGCGTGCGACCCCGCAGGGCCTCGGTGGTCATCGCGCCGCCCCGGTGGTGCAGCGGGACGACTTCAGGACGGAACGCACGGGCACACCGTCCCACTCCGAGCACGAGCCCGCCACCCGGGCCAGTGACTCAGGTCACAACGTCCTGCGCACTTTGGGCTCTGCGCCCAGTGCCCCCGGTAGCACCGGCGCACCAAGGTGGTGCCGGTCACACCGCCCAACGAGGGGCGGTGCCGTTCTGGGAGGGACACCGTGAGCGCCAGCGGCAGCACCACTGCGCCCGACAGCCGGGCCGACACGAGCGCACCCGTCCTCGAGCTCCACGACGTGACCGTACGCTTCGGCGGCCTCACCGCGCTCGACTCGGTCGGGCTCGCCGCACGGCCCGGCGTCGTGCACGGCGTGATCGGCCCCAACGGCGCCGGCAAGACGACGCTCTTCAACGTCGCCTGCGGTTTCGTGCGTCCGACCTCGGGCACGCTGCTGCACCGGGGCGCTCCGCGCGCCCGCTTCCTGCCGCACCAGCTCGCCGGTCTGCGCGTCGCCCGCACCCTGCAGGGCCTCGGACTCTTCGACCGCCTCACCGTGCTCGACAACGTGATGGTCGGCGCCGACCGCACCGCCCGGTCGACGTTCTGGGGCGGGCTGCTCTCCACGCCCGGCAGCTGGCGCGACGAGCGCGCCGTCCGCGACCGGGCGATGGCCCAGCTCGAGGAGCTCGGTGTCGCCCAGCACGCCGGCCGCTACCCGTCGAGCCTCCCCTACCCCGTCCGCAAGCGCGTCGCGCTCGCCCGCGCTCTCGTCTCCGAGCCCGAGCTGCTGCTGCTCGACGAGCCGGCCAGCGGCCTGTCGTCGGACGAGATGGACGAGCTCGCCGGCCTCGTCGAGGGACTCACCGACCGGATGGGAGTGCTGCTGGTCGAGCACCACATGGACCTGGTCATGCGGGTCTGCGACGAGATCACCGTCCTCGACTTCGGCAAGGTCATCGCCCACGGCACGCCGGCCGAGGTCCAGACCGACCCGGCCGTGCTGGCCGCCTACCTCGGGGAGGACGTCGCCTGATGCTCCAGGTCGAGGGACTCAGCGCGGGCTACGGCCCGATCACCGCCCTGCACGACGTGACGCTCGGAGCCGACGAGGGACGGATCACCGCCGTCCTCGGCGCCAACGGCGCCGGCAAGACCACCCTGCTGCGCACCGTCTCCGGTCTGCACCCGGCCCGCACCGGCACCGTCCGGCTCGGCGGGCAGGACATCACCCGACACTCCGCCGAGGCGATGCCGGCGCTGGGCATGGCGCACGTCCCCGAGGGTCGCGGCGTCATCACCGAGCTCACCGTCGAGGAGAACCTCCGCCTCGGCGGGCTGGCGCGCGGCCGGGTCAAGACCGCCGACCTCGACCGGGTCTGGTCGCTCTTCCCGCCGCTCGACGAGCGGCGCCGGGCGGCGGCCTCCACCCTGTCCGGCGGCGAGCGGCAGATGCTGGTGGTCGGGCGCGCGCTGATGAGTCGACCGTCGGTCCTGCTGCTCGACGAGCCGTCGCTCGGCCTGGCCCCACGCATCGTCACCCAGATCTTCGAGCTGGTCCGCGGCCTGGTGCGCGAGGAGGGCCTCGCCGTGCTCCTCGTCGAGCAGAACGCCCGCAGCGCCCTCTCGGTCGCCGACCGCGGCGTCGTGCTCAACCTCGGCCGGGTCGTGGCCGACGACGACGCCGCGGTGCTCGCCGGCGACGACCAGCTGCGCCACGCCTACCTCGGCTTCTGAGCCGACCCGCCCTCGCTTCACCCCCGGCACCACTCCCCTTCCACCCACCACTCCCGAAGGAGCCCCGCGTGCAGCAGCTGGTGAACACCGCCCTCGGCGGCATCACCCTCGGCATGGTCTTCGCCGCGTTCGCCCTGGCCCTGGTGATGATCTGGCGGTCCACCCGGATCGTGAACTTCGCCCAGGCCGCGATGGCGATGGTGACCACGATGCTGGCCCTGTCGCTGATCGAGCGCGGCTGGTCCTACTGGGCGGCGTTCCTCGCCGCGCTGGCCACCGGCTTCGTGCTGGGCGCGGTCATCGAGCGCACGCTCGTCCGCCGCGTCGAGGGCGGACCCGAGCTCAACGCGGTCATCCTGACCCTCGGCCTGTTCATCGTGCTGACGGCCGGCGCGGAGATCGTCTTCGGCAGCGACTACCGGTCCTTCCCGGTGCCGTTCAGCCTGAGCGGCACCGAGATCGGCGGCACGACGTACGCCCTCACCGGCTTCGACATCTTCACCGTCGTCGCGGTGCTGGTGACCATGGGGCTGCTGCTCGCGCTCTTCCAGTTCACCGACATCGGTCTGCGGATGCGCGCCGCCGCCCACCAGCAGGAGGTCGCCCGGCTCCTCGGCGTGAAGGTCGGCCGGATGCTCACCCTCGGCTGGGCACTCGCCGCGGTCGTCGGCTCGCTGTCCGGCCTCCTCATCGGCGGCGGCAGCCTCGTCCATCCCCACTACATGGAGTCGGTCGTGGTCTTCGGCTTCGTGGCCGCGGTCCTCGGCGGCCTGGACAGCCCGGCCGGCGCCGTGGTCGGCGGCCTGCTGCTGGGCGTGACGCTCAGCTTCGTCAGTGGGTACGTCGGCTCGGGCCTGGTCGCCCTGGCCGCGCTGGTGGTCCTCGTGGTGGTCCTCATGGTCCGACCCGGCGGACTGTTCTCCGCGACGACGGCGAGGAGGGTCTGATGGCCGGCGTCCCGCAGCGTCTGCGCACCACCTGGCGCGAGGTCCCGCTCGCCCGGCACCTCGTGCTCGCCGCGATCGGCCTCGTCCTGGTCGCCTTCACCCTGCCCGCGGTCGGCGACTTCCGAGCCACGCAGCTCACCGAGCTCGCCTACATCGCGCTCGCCGCCGCCGGGCTCACCGTGCTGACCGGTCTCAACGGACAGCTGTCGCTGGGCCACGGCGCCCTGATGGCGGTCGGCGCCTACACCACGGCGCTGCTGCTCGACGAGCGTGACGCGGGCCCGCCGCTGGTGCTCGTCGTGCTGGCCGCCGTCGCCGCGACGCTGGCCGTGGGCGTGGTCGTCGGCGTCGCCGCGGCCCGGCTGCACGGCCCCTACCTGGCCGGCGCCACCCTGGCGATGGCAGTCGCGGTGCCCGGCATCGCGGTGCACTTCCGCGACCAGCTCGGCGGTGAGCAGGGCCTGCGCACCTACACCCCGGAGATCCCCGGCTGGGCCGCCGACGCGGCGTACTACCTGACCGGCTCGGACCCCTCGCGCAGCACCTACGTGGCATTCCTGGCGTGGGCCACCCTCCTGCTCGGCCTGGTGCTCCTGGCCAACCTGGCCCGCAGCCGCACGGGTCGCCGGTGGGCGGCCGTGCGCGACGACGAGGTCGCCGCCGAGCTGGCCGGCATCCACCTCGGCCGGGCCCGCGTCTCGGCCTTCGCGGTCAGTGCGGCGGCGGCAGGTGCTGCGGGCGCGATGCTGGCCATCGCGGACCGCAACGTTGCCCCCGGCGCGTTCAACCTCAACCTGTCGATGACCCTCGTCGCCGTCGTCGTGCTCGGCGGGCTCGGCAGCCTCACCGGCGCCATCATCGGCGCCGCCGTGCTCACGCTGCTGGTGAGCTTCGGCCCTGGCTTGGGGCGCTCCCTGGGCCTCGACGACCTCGCCTCCGAGCAGGTCGCGCCGCTCGTCGCCGGCCTGGTCACCGTCGCGGTGATCCTGCTGGCCCCCCGCGGCCTCGCCGGGATCGCGCAGGGCCGGCTCGCCGCCCGGCGCGCCCGCCGGGCGTACACCTCCGCTCCGTCCTCCGACGGGGGCAGCCCGCCCTCGTCCTCCACGCCGGCGGGTTCGGGCTCCGCCGGCACCAGCACAGCCGTCTCCACCCCGACCGGAAAGGGAACTCCATGACCAACAAGCAGCGCGCACCCTGGGTGGTGCGCTCGACGACCGCGGCGGTCGGTCTGCTGGCGGGGACGCTGGTCCTCGCCGGCTGCGGCGCCGGCGGCCGTGAGGACGGCGGCGACGAGCCGGCCGAGGCCGGCAGCACCGTCGGCGTCACGGACGACTCGATCAAGGTCGGCGCGCACTACCCGCTGACCGGCGTCGCGGCGCCCGGGTACAGCGAGATCCCGACCGGGGCGCAGGCGTACTTCGACTACGTCAACGCCAACGGCGGCGTCTACGGCCGCCAGATCGACTACCTGGTGCGTGACGACGCCTACGACCCGTCGCAGACCACCAGCGTCACCGACGAGCTGGTGCTGCAGGAGGAGATCTTCGCGATGCTCGGCGGCCTCGGCACGCCGACCCACCGCGCGGTCGTCGACACCCTCAACGAGGAGGAGGTCCCCGACCTCTTCGTCTCCTCCGGCTCGCTGCAGTGGGGCGACGACCCCGAGGCCAAGCCGTGGACCTTCGGCTGGCAGCCCGACTACGAGATCGAGGGCAAGGTGATCGGCCAGTACATCTCCGAGAACCTCCCCGACGCCAAGGTCGGCCTGTTCCTCCAGGACGACGACTTCGGCGCCGACGGCGAGAAGGGCGTCCGGCAGTACCTCGACTCCCAGATCGTCAGCGTGCAGAAGTACACCTCGGGCAACACCGACGTCGGCCCGCAGGTCGCCGCGCTCCAGGCGGACGGCGCGGACCTGGTGATCGCGTTCGACACCCCGGCGTACACCGCGCTGACCCAGCTGGTGTCGCTCTCGCTGGGGTACTCCCCGCAGTGGTTCTACTCCAACGTCGGCTCCGACCCGACGCTCGTCGGCGGCCTGCTCTCGAACTTCTCCGAGGGCGCGGTCGAGGGGTCGTCCAGCTCGCTGGACGGCGTGCTCACCACCGAGTACATCCCGGGCGTCGACGCCCCGGACGACCCGTGGGTGCAGCTGTGGCAGAAGGTCTGGGACGAGAACGGGTCCGACGGCGACCTCACCAACTACCGGATCTACGGCATGTCGCAGGCCTACACCTTCGTGCAGGCGCTGTTCGCGGCCGGCGAGGACCTCACCCGTGAGGGCCTGCGCGACGCGGTCGAGGAGCAGGGCGGCGACTTCGCCGGCCCCAACCTCGCGCCGTACCGCTTCTCCGCGGACAGCCACATGGGCATCGCGGGCATGCGGGTCGTGCAGCTCTCGGGCGGCAAGGGCGAGGCCCAGACCGACATCCTGGTGACCGACATCGGCGACGCCGAGATCACCACGGACGACTCGGGCCAGGCCGACGACGCCCCGCCGGAGAGCGGCATCCCGGAGTGACGTGAGACCTGCGGCGGACACCGCAGGAGAGCAGTGACAGCAGTGACGGGGCCGGCGGCCCGCCTGGGATCAGGCGGCCCGTCGGCCCCACTGCGCGACCAGGCGCGACGCGGGCCGCAGCCGCTTGCGGTACGGCGTGAGGGCGGCGCGCAGCACGGGGTCCTCCGACGTGGCGGCGGCGAGCAGCACGTGCCCGGCCACCGGGCGCCGGCAGCCGGTGCGGCTGCGGCGGACGAGGGCAGCACGCAGCAGCGTGCGGGTGCCCTCGGACGGACGGCGGTCGCCCCAGGCGGCGGCCCACCCTCGCGACGGCTCGAGCGCGGCGCGGACCGTCTCGAGGTCGAGGCCGGCCGAAGCCTCGCCCAGCACGTCGGGACAGTCCACCGACGACCACCAGGCGAGGTCGAGGTCGGTGCGCAGCATCGCGACGTCGACGTCGCAGCGGGCCAGGACGTCGCGCACCAGCACGTCGTCGAGGACGGCGCGGAGCACGTGGTGCGGCTGCACCAGCCGGTGCGTCATGCGCCGACGGTACGACGGCCCGCCCCGGCCGTCAGCCGTTCGCGGCACACCCTGACGGGTGACCCGCCCGGGCGGGCGTCGGCTCGTCGCGCCGTGGGACGATCGGCCGGTGCGCCTGCGGATCGACCTCGCCTACGACGGCGGCGCCTTCAAGGGCTGGGCCGCCCAGCCGGGCCTGCGCACCGTGCAGGGCGAGCTGGTCGCCGCCGTGCGCACCGTCCTGCGGGTGCCCGACGACGAGCCGCTCGGCCCTCGCGAGGTGGTCTGCGCCGGCCGCACCGACGCGGGCGTCCACGCCCGCGGCCAGGTGGTGCACGCCGACGTCCGCGACCTCGACACCGACGAGGTCGACCGGCTCCCCCGTCGCCTCAACGGCGTGCTCCCGCCCGACGTGCGGGTGCGCGGCGTCCGGGTGGCGCCGGACGGCTTCGACGCCCGGTTCGGCGCGCTGTGGCGGCGCTACGCCTACCGGGTCGCCGACGACGTCTCGCTGCTCGACCCGCTGACGCGCGGGCACGTGCTCGCCTGGCCGCGCCCGCTCGACCTCGACGCGATGAACGCCGCCGCCGAGCACCTCGTCGGCCGCCACGACTTCGCGTCGTTCTGCAAGCAGCGCGAGGGCGCCACCACGATCCGCACCCTGCTCGACCTGCACTGGACGCGCGACGCCGCCGGGGTGGCCACCGCGACCGTGCGCGCCGACGCCTTCTGCCACTCCATGGTGCGGGCGCTGGTCGGCTGCCTGCTGGCCGTCGGTGAGGGCCGCAAGGAGCCGGCCTGGGCGGGCGAGATGCTGCATGCGCAGCGCCGCGACCCGGCCGTGGCGGTCGTGCACGCGCACGGACTCACGCTCGAGGAGGTCGTCTACCCGGGCGACGCCGAGCTGGCCGAGCGGGCCGAGCAGACCCGGGCCAAGCGGGCGGCCGACGACGTCGACTCACCCACCTGGACCGCCCCGTGAGCGACCACTACTTCTCCGCCGATCCCGCCGTGCCCTTCGAGCGGCACCGGGTCGAGGTCGACGTGTGGGGCGAGCGGCTCACGATGACCACCGGCAGCGGCGTCTTCTCCCACGACGGCCTCGACCACGGCACCGCCGTGCTCCTGCGCGAGACCCAGCCGCCCTCCGGCGCCGAGCACGTGCTCGACCTCGGGTGCGGCTGGGGCGTCATCGGCCTCGCCGTCGCGGCCACCACCGACGTGCGGGTCACGGGCGTCGACGTCAACGAGCGGGCCGTCCTGCTCGCCCGGGAGAACGCCGCCGCCCTGGGCCTGACCGACCGGTACGAAGCCGGCACGCCCGAGGAGGTCCTGGCCGCCGCGGCTGCGAGCGGGACGACGTACGACGAGATCTGGTCGAACCCGCCCATCCGCATCGGCAAGCAGGCGCTGCACGAGCTGCTGCTCACCTGGCTGCCGCTCCTCGCGCCCGGCGGTCGCGCCGTCATGGTCGTGGGCCGCAACCTCGGCGCCGACTCGCTCCAGCGCTGGCTGGGCGAGCAGGGCTGGCCGACCATGCGGCTGGCCAGCGCCAAGGGCTTCCGGGTGCTCGAAACGCGTCGACCGCGCTAACGGCCCGACGGCATACTCGCCGTCGTGACGGACTCGCCCCGGCCGGCAGGGACGCCGGACCCCACGATCCTGCTCGTGTCGGCCCACCACGCCGACCACCTGCTCGACGAGTTCGGGCGCTACGCCCGCGACTACGACGTCCGCTGCGCCCGCAGCAGCGCCGACGCGCTCGCGGTCATCGACGACGTGCGCGCGGGCGGCGGCACGGTCGCGCTGATGGTGCAGGACGGCGACCTCCCGGACGCGCACCCGCTGGAGGCCTTCGGCGACTGGCGCGCGCGGGTGCCCACGGCCCGGCGGCTGATCGCGGCGCCGTACGAGCGCTTCCTGGAGCAGGCCGCCGAGCTGCGCCCCGGCCTGGCCAAGGGCAAGTACGACGCCTACCTGCTGATGCCGCGCGGCGTGCGCGACGAGGAGTTCCACGGCGCGGTCTGCGAGCTGCTGTCCGACTGGGGCAGCACCGTCGCCGCGCCGGTGGTCGAGACCGTGCGGATCGTGTCCGAGCCGGGCAACGCGCTCACCGCGGCGGTCCGCGAGTACACCGAGCGGATGGGCATGCCGACGCGCGTGCTCGACCCGGCCAGCGACGGTGGTCGCGCGGTCGTGGAGGAGCACGAGTCGCTCGGCGGCACCGTCACCTACCCGCTGCTCCAGGCGATGGGGCGCGACCCGGTCGCGGTCTCGTCGGTGCGCGAGGTCGCCCGGATGCTGCTGGGCGCCCCCACCGAGACCGACGTCGCCGGGGTGGTCGACCTCGCCGTCGTCGGCGCCGGTCCGGCAGGCCTCGCCGCGGCGGTGTACGGCGCCAGCGAGGGCCTGCGCACCGTCGTGCTGGAGGCCGAGGCGATCGGCGGGCAGGCCGGGACCTCCTCGATGATCCGCAACTACCTCGGCTTCCCGCGCGGCATCTCCGGCATGCGGCTGGCCCAGCGCGCCCGCAACCAGGCACTGCGCTTCGGCACCCAGTTCTGCACCGGCTGGGAGGTCACCGCCCTCGACGCCGGCCCCGAGGGCACGCACGTCGTGCGCACGTCCGCCGGCGACGTCACCGCGCGAGCGGTCGTCGTGGCCACCGGGGTCGCCTACCGCCGCCTCGGCGTGCCGGGCGTCGACGCGCTCGTCGGCCTCGGCGTCAGCTACGGCTCGGCGATGTCGGCGGCCCGGGAGACCGAGGGGGCCGACGTGGTCGTCGTCGGCGGCGGCAACTCCGCCGGCCAGGCCGCGCTGCACCTCGCCCGGTTCGCCCGCTCGGTGACGATCATGGTTCGCCGCTCCTCACTGGCCGAGACGATGTCGGACTACCTGATCGGCGAGATCGCCTACAACCCCGTCGTGCGGGTGCAGACCTGCGCGGAGGTCGCCGACGGCGGCGGCGACGGCCGGCTGCAGTGGCTGGACGTCCGCGACCTCGCCACCGGCGACGTCGTACGGCGGGACGCGCAGGCGCTGTTCCTGCTCCTCGGTGCCGAGCCGCACTGCGACTGGCTGCCCGACGGCCTCGCCCGCGACGACCACGGCTTCGTGCTGACCGGTCGCGACGTGCCGCGCGAGCGCTGGACCGACGACCTGCCGCCGGTGGAGCTCGCCACGACGGTGCCGGGGGTCTTCGCGGTCGGCGACATCCGCTCGGGCTCGATGAAGCGCGTCGCCTCGGCGTCCGGCGAGGGCGCCAGCGTGGTGCCGCTGGTGCACCGCTACCTCGCGCCCTGAGCTGACCTGGCCTGCCCTGACCTGACCCGACCTGAGCTGACCTGCCCTAGCCGAGCTCGTCGCGGGTCGGCGGGTCGGCGCCGGGGCGCGACACGGTGACCGCTGCCGCCCGGGCCGCGTGGACGAGGGCGTCGGCCGGCCCCAGCCCGTCCCAGAGCGCGTCGACGAGGGCGGCCGAGACGGTGTCGCCCGCGCCGATCGTGTCGACGACCTCGACGCTCGGCGCCGCGTGGTCGAGCGCCGTGCCGGCGGCGTACCACGACAGCCCGTCGCCACCGCGGGTCACGACCACGGTCGCCGGTCCGAGCTCCTGGAGCCGCGCGGCGGCCTCCTCCACCGACAGGGTCGGGTAGAGCCAGGCGAGGTCCTCGTCGCTGGCCTTCACCAGGTGCGCGCGCCGCACCACGCTCTCGACCCGGCCGACCACCTCCGGGCCGTGCCCGACGATCGCGGGCCGTGCGTTGACGTCGTACGTCACCGTCGCGGAGGTCTCCTCACGCACCCGGTCGAGCAGCGCGAGCACCTGGTCCGCACCGGGCTCGAGCACGGCGCCCAACGAGCAGACGTGGACGTACGCCGGCAGCGCACCGTCGGCGGCAGCGAGAGACACCTCCCCGAGGCGCCACGCCAGGTCGAAGTCGTACGTCGCCGCGCCGTCCGCGCCCAGCACGGCCCGCGCGACGGCGGTCCGCTCCAGCACCAGCGGGTCGGCGGCGAGCGCCACCCCTGCACCGGAGAGGTGGTCGGCGACCAGCCGGCCGTGCTCGTCGTCCGCCCAGGCCGTCGCGAAGCGCACCGGCCGGCCCAGCCTGCCCAGCGCCACGGCCACGTTGGCGGCCGAGCCGCCCGGGCGGTCGGTGGTGCGACCGTCCGCCTCCTGCACGACGTCGACCAGCGACTCCCCCACGACCAGCACGTGCGTCATGCGCCCCTGCCTACCAGACGTCCGCGGCGCGGACGCCCCACTACGGTGAGGCGGGTGAGCGAGCCCGCGACGATCCACCCGGTCGACCCCGAGTCCGACGTGCCGCTCTACGAGCAGGTCCGCACGCAGGTCGCCACCCGGGTCGCCGCCGGTGACCTCGCGCCCGGCACCCGGCTGCCGACGGTCCGTGCCCTGGCCGACCAGCTCGGCATCGGCGTGCGCACGGTCCAGCGCGTGTACGTCGAGCTGGAGGCCGACGGGGTCGTGGTCACCGAGGGTCGGCGCGGCACGTTCGTGGCGTCGGCGACCGCACCCGCCGACGCCGTGGACGCCGCGGCCGACTTCGTGGCGACCTGCCGCCGGCTCGGGCTGTCGCTCACGGAGGCGACCCGGCTGGTGGAGCGCGGCTGGTCCTGACCCCGCGCCCCGGCGCCGCCCCTGGTGTCGGCCGCCCCGACTACCCTCGCCGCGTGCCCCTGGAGACCTCCGTCGAGAAGCCGGCCCCGGTCCGCCAGATCGCCACGCTCATCCAGGGCTACGTCGACCGCCTGGGCGCGGTGTGGGTCGAGGGCCAGGTCGCCCAGCTCAACAAGCGCCCGGGCATGCAGACCGTCTTCCTCACCCTGCGCGACTCCCTCGCCGACCTCTCGATCTCGGTCACGGCCTCGCGGGTGCTCGTCGACTCGATGAACCCGCCCCTCGTCGAGGGCGCCAGCGTCGTGGTGCACGCCAAGCCGTCCTACTACGCGGTGCGCGGCACGCTCTCGCTCCAGGCCCGTGACATCCGGATGGTCGGCCTCGGCGAGCTGCTGGCGCGGCTGGAGCGCCGCCGGCAGCTCCTCGCCGCCGAGGGGCTGTTCGACCCCGCCCGCAAGCGTCCGCTGCCGTTCCTGCCCGGCACCGTCGGCCTGGTGACCGCTCCGGGCTCGGCCGCCGAGCGCGACGTCCTGGAGAACGCCAGGCGTCGATGGCCGGGCGTCCGCTTCCGCGTCGAGCACGCCACCGTGCAGGGCACCCGCGCGGCGCTCGAGGTGATGGAGGCCCTGGGCCGCCTGGACCGCGACCCCGCGGTCGACGTCGTGGTCGTCGCCCGCGGCGGTGGTGCGGTCGAGGACCTGCTGCCCTTCTCCGACGAGGGCCTGCTGCGCGCCGTCGCCGCCTGCGCCACCCCCGTCGTCTCGGCCATCGGCCACGAGCCCGACCAGCCGCTGCTCGACCTCGTCGCCGACGTCCGCGCCTCCACCCCGACCGACGCCGCCAAGCTGGTCGTGCCCGACGTGGCCGCCGAGGCGCACGGGGTCGCCACCGCACGGGAGCGGCTGCGCGCCGGCGTGCTGGGGCTCCTCGACCGCGAGCAGTCCGCGCTCGACGCGCTGCGCACCCGCCCGGCGCTGGCCGACCCGCGCACGCTGCTCGACGAGCGCTCCGACGAGCTGGTGCTGCTGCGCGACCGCGCCCGTCGCACCGTCGGCCACGCGCTCGACCGGGCCGCCGACGACGTCGCCCACCACCGTGCCCGAGCCCGGGCGCTGTCGCCGCTGGAGACCCTGCGCCGCGGCTACGCCGTGCTGCAGGACGCCGACGGCCACGTGCTCACCTCGGTCGCCGGGCTCGCCGCCGGCGCCGCGGTCGACGTACGCGTCGCCGACGGCCGGGTGCACGCCGACGTCACCGGCACCACCGCGCTCGCCGATCCGACCGACACCGTTCACCCCGCCGACGAGGAGGCCGACCGTGCCTGACAAGACCGCCAAGAAGGCCGCTGCGGAGGCCGCTCCGGAGGCCGAGCAGGAGCAGCTCTCCTACGAGCAGGCCCGCGAGGAGCTCGTCGACGTCGTACGCCGCCTCGAGACCGGCGGCACGACCCTGGAGGAGTCGTTGGCGCTGTGGGAGCGCGGGGAGACCCTCGCCCGCACCTGCCAGGACTTCCTCGACGGCGCGCGAGAGCGCCTCGAGGAGGTCATGAACCAGGAGCCTGACTCGGAGTAGCGCCCTCGGTGGGCGCCGGGTCGTCGGTGGGCGCCGGGGCGTCGGTGGGCGCCGGGTCGTCGGTGGGCGCCGGGTCGGTCGTCAGTCGCGACACCAGGTCGGCCAGGTCCTCCGCGGAGACGTCTCCGAACACCAGCACCGACGTCTCGCCGAGCTCGGCGGAGTACGCGTGGTCGCCGCCCTCGTCGCTCCAAGCCCCCCACTCGGCGGCGATCCGCGAACCGCTGCCGGTGGCCGCCAGCGGGTCCTCCTCCACGGCGTCCTCGTCGACGTACGTCGCGACCATGTCGTCGACGTCCTCGCTCTCCTGGCGCAGCCCGACGAAGCTGCTGCCGTCGGTGAACAGGTCGAGCTTGAAGCGCGGCTCGTCGCCGGGCCGGTACTCCACGGTGGTGGCGAACCAGCCGTCCGGCAGGGACTCCGGGTAGACCACGTCGGCGCCCGCGTCCTGGAGGTCACGCACCGTCGGGAGGTACTCCACGGACTCCGGCGTGGTGTCGACGTCGCGGTTGTAGATCAGACCGCCGACGAAGTAGACGCCCACGAGCACGAGGACGATGACGACCATCGACGCCACCAGTCCCCCCGGGGTCCGCTGGTAGCGCCCGGGACGTCCCTGGGCGCCGGTCTCGGACTGCTCACCTGCCACGACCCGATCCTGACAGGTCGACTGGACCGGTCAGCAGGGGTGGGGACGCACTAGGCTCCGCCCCATGAGCACCGACTCGCCGCTGGACGCCTTCTCGACCCCGCCCTCCCGGCCCGACCGGAACCTCGCGCTCGAGCTCGTGCGCGTCACCGAGGCAGCCGCCATGGCCGCCGGCCGCTGGGTCGGCCGCGGCGACAAGAACGGGGCCGACGGCGTCGCGGTCAACGCGATGCGGGTGATGGTGTCCACCATCGGCATGCGCGGCACCGTCGTGATCGGCGAGGGCGAGAAGGACGAGGCGCCCATGCTGTTCAACGGTGAGGAGGTCGGCGACGGCACCGGTCCGGAGTGCGACGTGGCGGTCGACCCGATCGACGGCACCACGCTGACCGCCAAGGGCATGACCAACGCGGTCTCGGTGCTCGCGGTCTCTCCCCGCGGGTCGATGTACGACCCGTCCGCGGTCTTCTACATGGACAAGCTCGTCACCGGCCCGGAGGCCGCCGACGTCGTCGATATCCGCCAGCCGGTCGCCGACAACATCCACGCCGTCGCCAAGGCCAAGGGCAAGCGCCCGCACGACGTCCCCGTCGTCGTGCTCGACCGCCCCCGCCACGAGCAGCTCGCACAGGAGATCCGCGCCACCGGCGCGATGATCAAGTTCATCTCCGACGGCGACGTCGCCGGCGCGATCATGGCTGCGCGCCCCGAGACCGGCATCGACCTGCTCCTCGGCATCGGCGGCACGCCCGAGGGCATCATCACCGCCTGCGCGATGAAGTGCATGGACGGCGTCATCCAGGGCCGGCTGTGGCCCAAGGACGACGAGGAGCGGCAGAAGGCGATCGACGCGGGTCACGACCTGTCCGACGACGCGATGCTCACCACCGACCAGCTCGTCACCGGCGACGACTGCTTCTTCGTGGCCACCGGCATCACCGACGGCGAGCTGCTGCGCGGCGTGCGCTACAGCTCCGGCGGCGCCTCGACCCACTCGCTGGTCATGCGCTCGCGCAGCGGCACGATCCGCTCCATCCACTCCGACCACAAGCTGGAGAAGCTGCGGCCGTTCTCGGCCATCGACTTCGACGGCTGAGCCTCCCCGCTCGGGTGGTCGAGCCCGAGCGATTCCGGTGGTTGAGCCCGACCGAGCGCCAGCCCGCTCCGGTGGTTGAGCCGGGCGAGCGCCAGCGAGTCCGCGTCGAAACCCCGGACAGCCGACCACCAACCGCATCCACAACCGGCCCTCCGAGCCAGGTCGGTTGTCGGTGGTCGCACCTAGAATCGGTGCATGCGAAAAGCGCTCCTGACCTGCGACGACTCACCGACTCCGGTCGGCCTCGTCGCCGCCGTCAGGGCTGCTGCTGAGGTCAAGAAGCAGGCCGCTCTCACTGAGGCGTACGCCGTGCTGGAGTGGGTCGCCGCCCGCCAGCTTCCTGAGGACCGCGCTGCCGAGGAGTGGGCGGACGACCACCTGGATGAGATGGCCAAGGACCGGTTCGGGTCCCAGGCGCTCCACCTCGCCGGTCCAGGCGCACCGGTGGTCGAGGAGGACGAGGCGTACGAGATCGCTGCAGCGCTAGGACTCTCTCGCCAGTCGGGGTCGCGGTACGTCGGTGAGCTGATCGAGCTGCGCTACCGCCGGCCCCGCATCTGGTCCCGCGTGACCGCCCTCGACCTGCCGCTGTGGAAGGCCCGCAAGATCGCCGCCGCCACGTGCACGCTCCCCGAGGCTGGTGCGGCGTACGTCGACGCCCAGCTCGCCTGGGCCGCCGGCCGCACCACGCTCGCCCAGATCGACCGCACCGTGGACGAGGCCATGGTCCGGTTCGCACCCGACCTCCTGCCCGAGGCCCCGTCCGACCACCGCGACGTGATCGTCGACCTCGACAACGCCAAGCACGGCCTCGTCTCCATCGACGCGCTG
>PBYI01000040.1 GCA_002729525.1 Nocardioides sp. | reverse complement strand
GCGTCGTTCCGGTCGTGCGATGGCGGTGTGCCGCGGGTGCGACGGCGTACCGGGTGTCCTCCGAGCACCTGGGGCGCCCGTCAGCGTGCGGCCGGGGCGACGTCCGGCGCCGCCATGGATGGGGAGGCGCGCCCGAGGGGCAATGACGCGCTTCGTAGCATGGGCGGCATGAGCAGAGCCGGTGCAGCCCGCAAGCTGGCGGCCGCGGCGGCGTACGGCGGCGGCGGTCTGTCGCTCATCGGCGCCGGCCTGTACGGCGTCCTGCGCACCGAGGCCAAGGTCGCGCGGAAGATCATCGGCGACCCGCTGCCCGACCCCGTGCCCGACCCGACCGGCTGGTACGGCCGGGGTCGCCCGGGGCCGGCGAAGAAGATCGCGCTGCTGGGCGACTCCTCCGCGGCCGGCTACGGCGTCGACCGGGTCGAGGAGACCCCCGGCGCGCTGCTCGCCAGCGGTGTCGCCGAGCAGGGCGACCGTCGCGTCTACCTGCGCACCTTCTGCGTGGTCGGCGCGGTCACCGCCGAGCTGTCCAGCCAGATCGACAGCGCCCTGCTCATCGAGCCCGACGTGGCGATGATCCTCATCGGCGCCAACGACGTCACCCACGTGACCCCGCCGTCGCAGTCGGTGCGCCACCTCTCCGAGGGCGTACGCCGCCTGCGCGAGGCCGGCGTCGCCGTCGTCGTGGGCACGTGCCCCGACCTGGGCACCATCAAGCCGATCGCTCCCCCGCTCAAGCAGGTCGCCCGCGCCTGGTCGCGCCGCCTGGCCGCGGCCCAGACGATCGCCGTCATCGAGGAGGGCGGGCGCACGATCTCGCTCGGCTCGATCCTCGGCCCGGAGTTCGCCGCCGCGCCGGCGCTGCTGTTCGGCCCCGACCAGTTCCACCCGTCGGCCGCGGGCTACCGCGCGCTCGTGCGGCTCCTGCTGCCGTCCGTGCTCGCCGCCCTGGGCCTGGCGCCGGACGACGAGACCGAGACCGTGAAGATCCGCGGCGAGGGGATCCTGCCGGTCACCCGGGCGGCGATCCAGGCCGTCAACGAGACCGGCACCGAGCTCGACGGCACCGAGGTCGGCGGCAGCCGGCTCGGCATCCGGGGCCTGTGGGTCGAGCTGCGTCACCGTCGCCGCCGGCCGCAGACCGAGGGCGTCGCGCCGGAGGACGACGACACCGACGCCCAGACCGACGCCCACGAGCAGGCGCACGACCCGGAGCCCGCGACCGACGAGCCGGTGGACGACGCGGCGCCGTCCGGCACCGGCACCTGACGCATCCGGCACCGGCACCCCGCCGTGCGACACGACAAGAGGCCCCCGGCACAGCCGGGGGCCTCTCGTGGTTGCGGGACGTGCCCGCGCCGACCTAGCGGGGTCGGACGTGCTGGACGGTCAGTCCTGGTTGAGGATCGCGAGGATCCGCAGCAGGTTGGTGTAGATCCAGACCAGGCTGACGGTCAGCGCGAACGACGCGCGCCACGACTCCTTCTCCGGCAGGCCGTTGCGCACGCCCTGCTCGACGAAGTCGAAGTCGAGGATCAGCATGAAGACACCGAGCACGAGGCCGCCGATGGCGAACAGCAGGCCGATGCCGCCGAAGCCGAAGAGGCCGAGCTGGGCGCTGAACAGGCTCAGCACCATCTCGAGCAGACCGAGGGCGACCATGCCGAACATCGCGGCGATCACGAAGGTACGGAACTTGTCGCCGACCTTGATCTCGAAGAACTTGTACGCCGCCAGGGTGCCGGCGAACGCGGCGAAGGTGCCGATGACGGCCTGGACGACGATGTTGTCCTCGCCGCCGTAGACCGACTGGATGACCTTCGAGAACGCACCGAGCGCCACGCCCTCGAGGGCGCAGAAGGCGAGCACGAGCGCGGGGCTGACCTCGCGCTTGAAGGAGTTGACCATCGACAGCGCGAAGGCGCCGAGCGAGCCGATCATCAGCGCGCCGTAGAGCGGGCCGAGCGCGTCGGTCGAGGTCAGGTCGGGGGTGATGATCCAGGTCGCGGCGGCGAAGGCCACGACGACGGCCAGCGAGATCGCGGTCGTCTGCACGACCGAGTCGATCGTCATGCGGCCGGTCTGGGCGGGGGCCTGCGGCGGCTGGTAGCCCTCGTAGCCCTGGGGCGCACCGTAGGGGTCCTGCTGACCCTGACCGGTCGACCAGGTCGACGGGTTGCCGTAGCCGCCCGCGCCCGTGCGCTGGAACTCCTCCGAGCGGCGGAACACCGGGTTGTTGCTCTGCATGGGTGGGTCTCTCCTTGGAGGCCGGGACGGCCGTCGGTCGACGGCACTGGCGTACCCACTCTAGTGGGCTCACAGGGTTCAACGACCAGGGCTTCTCCGACGTTCCCGGGTCGACACGCTTTCTGTCCCCGGTCTGTACGCCGTCCGCCGACCGGCGCGTTGGTAGCCTCGCCCTCCGGCAGCACCGCCGGCCTCACGCGCCCGGCGTCCACGATCGACGAGGGGGGCGATGACGACCACCGACGCCCGCCCGACCGGTCAGCGCGGGCCCGACGGGCCCGACGTACCGGGGCAGACGCCGCGACCCGAGCAGCAGCGCGGGTTCCGGGGAGACGTGCAGGGGCTCCGGGCGATCGCGGTGCTCACCGTCATCGCCGGGCACGCCGGCGTCCCCTGGGTGCCCGGCGGCTTCGTGGGCGTCGACGTCTTCTTCGTGATCTCCGGCTTCCTCATCTCCCACCTGCTCTACCGGGAGGTGGAGAGGGACGGCCAGGTGTCGCTGCGCGACTTCTACGCCCGGCGCGCGCGCCGGATCCTCCCGGCGGCCACGGTCGTCACCGTCGTCACGGTCGTCGCCACCCTGCTGTGGACCAGCGCGCTGGACGCGCTGAGCACGGTCACGGACGCGCTGTGGGCGACGTTCTTCGCCGCCAACATCCGCTTCGCCAGCGTCGGCACCGACTACTTCGCCGCCGACCAGGCGCCCTCGCCGCTGCAGCACTACTGGTCGCTGGCGGTCGAGGAGCAGTTCTACGTCGTCTGGCCGCTGCTGCTGATCGGCACGGTGTGGCTGTGGCGGGTCGGGCGGCGCGGCCGCCGCGCCTCCCAGGGGCTCCCCCGGGGCGCGGTGCTGGGCGTGCTGGTCGTCGTGGGCGCGGCGTCGTTCGTCTTCGGGGTCCTGTACACCTCCTCCTCGCCGTCGGCGGCGTACTTCTCCACGCCCGCGCGCGCGTGGGAGCTCGCGGCCGGCGCGCTCACCGCCCTGGTCGCGGCCCGGGTCGCCGGCCGGCTGCCCGGGTGGGCTCGGGGCGGGCTGGCGCTGGCCGGCCTGGCCGCGATCGCGGTGGCCTGCCTGACGTACGGCGAGGGCACGCCTCCGTTCCCCGGCGTCGGGGCCGCGCTGCCGGTGCTCGGCTCGGCGGCGGTGCTGCTCGCCGGCGCCGGCCCGTCGGGCAGCGAGACGTGGGTGCAGCGTGCGCTCGGGGTCGGCCCGATGCGCGTCGTCGGCGACTGGTCCTACTCCCTCTACCTGTGGCACTGGCCGCTGCTGACGATCCCGCTGGTGCGCGGCTACACCGAGGGCGGCTCGCTCTCGGTGACCGAGGCGACGGCGGCGGTGTCGGCGACGTTCGTGCTCGCGGCGCTGACCTACCGCTACGTCGAGACGCCCTTCCGCGACTCCCGCCGGGTGCCGCGGCCCCGCGCGCTGGCGCTGTACCCCGCGTCGGTCGTGCTCGTGGTGGCCGTCTGCGTGGCCGGCAACCTGTGGGGCAACAGCCGCATCGGCGGAGACGGCGACGAGATCACCGTGGCCGGCTCCGGGGTGGAGTCGTCCGGCGTACGCCTCAGCAAGGACGACACGATCGCGCTCGTCCAGGCCTCCGTGTACGCCGCCCGCCAGGGCGAGGAACTCCCCGCGACGCTGCGACCGGCGCTGGCCGACCTGCGCGACGACATCCCCGACGTGGCGCCGTGCGACTACAAGGACGACACCGTCCGCGAGCTCTGCCCGCGCGGCGACCCGGACGCCGACCGGACGCTCGTGGTGCTCGGCAACTCCCACGGGCGGATGTGGATCCCGGCGTTCGAGCGGATCGCCGAGGAGGCCGGCTGGCGCACCTACTACCTGGTGAAGCCCAACTGCACGGCCGCCGACCTGCTCGTCAGCGACCTCGACAACAACAACGCCCCGTGGACGGCGTGCTCGGACTTCCGCGAGTGGGCCATCGACCAGATCGACGCCCTGCACCCCGACCTCACCGTGCTCGCCTCCAGCGGCCCCAACCCGGTGATCTACACCGCCGACGGGCGCGCGGTCCGCCAGGCCGACCCGGACCGGATGACGGTCACCCAGGACGGCTGGGAGTCCAGCTTCGAGCGGATCGCCCCGCTGACCGACCGCGTGGTGCTGCTGCGCGACGTACCCAAGAACCCCGAGGACCCCGGCCCGTGCCTCACCGGCAGCGACGTCGATCTCGGCACGTGCGCGTTCACCCCGCTGCCCGAGCAGGAGGCCGACTCCGACGCCTCGGTCGCGGCCGCCGAGGCGACCGGCACCGAGCACCTGGACCCCGGCAAGTGGGTCTGCTGGGACGGCACCTGTCCGATGGTCGTCGGCGACACCATCACCTACCGCGACCGCGGCCACCTGACGGCGACGTACGCCGGCGACCTCGCCGACGAGATCGGGCGCGCGCTCGACCTGCTCTGAGGCCTGACGCCGGGCGTCGGGCGTCGGGCGCCGGGCGCGGCCGTCAGCGGCGTACGGCGACGACGACGGTGTCGGTGACCGTCACCGCCCGCCCGTCGGCGTCGTTCTGCTCCCGGGTCGGGGCGTCGGCCTGGCGCACCTCCCAGCCGCCGACCTCCTCCAGCGCCTCGACGACCCGTTCGGGCGAGAGCAGCAGCGCGGCGAGACCCGGGTTGCGCAGGCCCGTGCGCGCGTCGTGCGGGTGGTGGGCGACGACCACGAAGGTGCCGCCAGTGACGGTGGCGGCCGCGACGGCGGCGTACGCGTGCTCCAGGTGCGGGCTCGGCAGGTGCAGGAACGCGCAGGTGACCAGGTCCTGACCGCCCGGGAGGGGATCCCCGGCGACGAGGTCGACGCGGGCCCAGGTGGTGCGGTCGTCGACGCCGCGCTCCAAGGCGTGGACGCGGGCCTTGTCGAGGCCCCGCTGGGAGACGTCGGCGCCGGTGGTCTCCCAGCCGCGCTCGGCGAGCCAGATGGCGTCGGCGCCCTCGCCGCACCCGACGTCGAGCGCCCGTCCGGGCGGGGTGCCGGCGTCCTCCCTGGCCGTCGTCATCGCCTCGACGACCTCGACGACGCGGCGGTTGGGGTTGCCGGACCACACCCGGTCGCCCGTGCCGTAGCGCTCGTCCCAGAACGCCGCGGTGAAGTGCTGGCTCGGGTCGAACTCGTGGATGCTCACGGCGTCCATTCTGCCCGGGGGTCACTCGCCGGCGTACCGCCCGCCGGGGCGGCGACGTGGGCGGTGCCGCCGGGCGGTGACGTGGGCGGTGACGTGGGCGGTGCGTGGGCGGTGCGTGGGCGGTGCGTGGGCGGTGCGTGGTCAACCCGTGCCCGGCGTACGTCGGTTGCCTGCTCACCGCTGCGGGCGGGCGGTGCCGCCGGGCGGTGCGTGGTCAACCCGTGCCCGGCGTACGTCGGTTGCCTGCTCACCGCTGCGGGCGGGCGGTGCCGCCGGGCGGTGCGTGGTCAACCCATCGGCGATGTCGAACGGTTGCCTGCTCACCGCCGGGCGACGGTCACGCGGAGGTACACGCGGAGGTACGCGCGGAGGCGGAGGTGCCCCGGGTGGGACTCGAACCCACACTGAAACGTGTTTAAGACGCCTTCCTCTGCCATTGGGATACCGGGGCGGCGAGGGACGCGCGCAGTCCCTACAGGTAGGTGCGGCGAGCGTAGACCGCGTGCGCACCGGCCACGCGGTCGAGGAAGAGGTAGCCCGCGCAGTGGTCCATCTCGTGCTGGAGGCAGCGGGCCTCGAACGCGTCGGTGCGGACGACGACCTCCTCCCCCGTGCCGGGCAGCCGGCCGCGTACGACGAGCCGCGACGCGCGCTTGACGTCGCCGGTGAAGTCGGGGGCGCTCATGCAGCCCTCGCGGGCCTTCTCGTTGCGCGAGGACTCCACGACCTCGGCGTTGCAGAGCACGTAGGCGCCGTGGTGGGTGCGGGTCTTGGGGTGCTCGGAGACGTCGACGCTGAACACCCGGGCGCTGACGCCGACCTGCGGCGCGGCGAGACCCACGCAGCCGGGGCTGACGCGCTGGGTGGCGAGCAGGTCGGCGGCGAGGCGTACGACGTCCGGGCTGGTCGGGTCGACCGTCTCGCCGGCCGTGGAGAGCACGGCGGCGGGGGCGGTGACGACCGGACGCACCTCGCCGGTGACGCCGAGCTCGGCTTCGGTCCAGGCGCGCAGCCGGGCCGACCCCTCCTCGAGCGCCTCGTCGGTGGGGGTGTCAGGGGCGCTCACAGCTCGTCGGCCTCCACCGGGCGCAGCGTGGCGCCGACGCCGACCCGCTCGGCCGCGGCGGCGACGGCCTGCTCGAGGGCGGCCGCGTCGGCGTCGGCCGGCAGCGCGATCTCGGCGACCAGCAGGTAGAGGTCGCCGGCGAGCCGGGTGGTGAGGTCGGTGATGTTGCCGCCGACGGAGGCGACCTCGGCGGTCAGCGTCGAGACGATGCCCGGCCGGTCCCCGCCGTGCACGGTCAGCACCCAGTCGGTGCCCCCGGCGTCGCCGTGCTGCGAGCTCGGGACCTCGCGCACCGTCACCGCGAGGGTGTCCTCGGCGGCCAGCGGCGCCAGCGCCTCCTCGATCGCGGCGGCCGGGGTGTCGCCGGCGCAGACCAGCGTCATCGCGAAGTGACCGCGCAGCAACGTCATCGAGGAGTCCTCGAGGTTGAGCCCGAGGTCGGCGAGGCGGGCGGTGGTCTCGGCGATGATCCCGGGCCGGTCGTGGCCGAGGACCGTGATGGCGTGCAGCGTCACCCGCGCATCGTCTCAGGTCAGGCTGGCCACCCGGGCAGCCCGTCCGAGGACGTCGTCGGTCATCTCCTCGGTGAGGCGCCCGGTGAAGGTGTTGTGCTGGCTGGGGTGGTAGCAGCCGAGCAGCAGGCGCTCCTCCCCCATGGCCGTCCTCAGCGCCACCTCGGTGCCGTGCCCGAACCGCGGCTTGGGCCGGGGCACGTCCCACCCCGCGCGCCGGGCGGCGCCCAGCGCGGCGTCCCAGCCGAAGGCGCCCAGGGTCACCACGACCCGCAGCCCGTCGGCGACCAGCGCGAGCTCGCGGTCGACGTACGACGCGCAGCGGTCGCGCTCGGCGGGCGTCGGCTTGTTCTCCGGTGGCGCGCACCGCACGGCCGCCGCGAGCCGCACCCCGCGCAGCCGCAGGCCGTCGTCGAGCGAGGTGGCGGTCGGCTGGTTGGCCAGGCCGACCCGGTGCAGCGAGGCGAACAGCCAGTCGCCGCTGCGGTCGCCGGTGAACATGCGCCCGGTGCGGTTGGCCCCGTGCGCGGCGGGCGCCAGGCCGACGACCAGGACGGCCGGCTGCTCGTCGCCGAACCCGGGCACGGGCCGGCCCCAGTAGGTCTCCTCGGCGTACGACGCCCGCTTCTCGCGCGCCACCTGCTCGCGCCAGGCGACCAGTCGCGGGCACGCCCGGCAGTCGGCGATCTCGGCGTCGAGCCGGGCGAACGAGTCGGTCGCGCTCACCCCGCCGACCCTACGACCGGGCCGCCCCGCTGGATCGACCCGGCGCACGTTTGCGCCGGGTCGATGCCGAGCCGTCGTACATGTACGACGGCTCGGCCTAGCGGACGAGGGACCAGGCGAGCCCGTCGAGGATGTCGGCCTCGCTGACCACGAGGCGCTCGGCCTCGGCGTGGTGGAGGACCGAGGAGAGGACGAGCCCGCCGGCGCCGATGACGTCGGCGCGGCCGGGGCTCATCAGCGGCCCGCCGAGCCGGTCGGCGACGGGCAGCGCGACGATCCGGTCGACCTCGGCGTGCACGGCCTCCGCGTCGAGCACCGCGCCGCGCAGCGGGGTCAGGTCGTCCTCGAGGCCCTCGGGCGACAGCCGGAGTGCTCCGGCGGCGATGGTCAGCGCGGTGCCGGCGACCCCGACGACGGTCGCGGCGGAGGCGGCGTCGACCGGGGACGACCGGAGCGCCTCGTCGAGGTCGGCCCGCACGGCGGCGACCTGGGCGGCGGTCGGCGGGTCGTCGTGCAGGTGGCGCTCGTGCAGCCGCACCGACCCGACCTGGAGCGAGTCGGCCGACACGATCCGGGACCGGTCGTGGGCGTCGCCGAGGACCAGCTCGGTCGAGCCGCCACCGACGTCGGCGACGAGCACCGGACCGGGCAGGTCGGGGTCGAGGTGGCGCAGCGCGCCCCCGAAGGTCAGCTGCGCCTCCTCGGCGCCGCTGAGCACGTCGGGCGTCACCCCGAGCCGCTGCTCGACGGCGGTCACGAACTCCGAGCCGTTCTCGGCGTCGCGGGTGGCCGAGGTGGCGCCGACGCGCAGCCGTCGTACGCCGTACGCCGCGGCGACCTCGCCGAACTCGCGCAGCACCTCGTCGGCCCGGTCCAGCGCGGCGCGAGTGATCCGGCCGGTGGCGTCGACACCCTCGCCGAGCCGCACGATGCGCGCCTTGCGGGTGAGCGTGGCGCCGGTGGCGGGGTCGAGCACGAGCAGCCGGACGGTGTTGGTGCCGCAGTCGACCGACGCGACCGGCCCGGAGGCCTCAGCCATCGGTCCCGCCCACATCTTCCGGCTCGCCGGGGGGGTCCACGCACGGGCCCTCGCTCCACCAGTCGCCCAGCAGCGCGAGCACCTCGTCGCCGAGCGGGTTCACGCCCGGGCCGGCGACCAGCGCGTGCCCGGCCAGCACGTGCAGGCACTTGACCCGGTCGGGCATGCCGCCGGCGCTGACACCGTCGATCTCGGGTACGTCACCCAGTGCGGCGCGGTCGGCGAGGTACGCCTCGTGCGCGGCGCGGTAGGCGGTCGCGAGCTCCTCGTCCTCCCCGAGGCGGGCCTGCATCTCCTTCATCAGCCCGGAGCCCTCGAGGGTGCCGATCCGCGAGGCCGCGCGCGGGCAGGTGAGGTAGTAGGTCGTGGGGAACGGCGTGCCGTCCGGCAGCCGCGGCTCGGTGGTGACGACGTCGGGCAGCGAGCAGGGGCAGCGGTGGCCGACGGCGGCGACGCCGCGCATCGGCCGGCCGAGCTGGCGGCGCATGGCCTCCAGGTCGGTCGTGTCGGGTCCGGTCACTCGCCGTCCTCGTCGTCGGTGCTGTCGTCGGGCGCGCCCTCGGGGTCGGCGACCTTGCGCGCCGGCAGCGGGTCGGCCTTCGTCGGCGGGTCGCCGGCGACCTGGACGGAGTCCCAGGCGTCCTGCCACCACGGGGCGGCCTCGGACGCCACGACCGGGTCCCCGAGCTCGCTCTCGGACTGCAGCGGCTGGCCGTCCTGCACGACCACGAAGGGCGTCTCGCCGGGCATCACGTAGCCGAGCCGCTCACGTGCCTGGGCCTCGACGTACTGCGGGTCGTCCCAGCGGCGCTTCTCCCGGGTGAGGTCGCTGATCTCGTCCTGGCGCTCGGCGATCGTCGACTGGAGGTCGGTGATGTGCGCGCGCTGCTGGAGGTAGGCCTTGAGCGAGGAGGCGTAGGAGACGGCCAGCACCGCGACCACGAGCACCAGGACAGCCGCCCGGCCGGTGAGGCGGGTGCGCCCGCCGGAAGCGGCCGCACCGGCAGCGGGAGCCGGACGGGTAGCGGTGCCGGTCCGGGCCGAGGACGGGCGCGGGGTGGAGCGGGTCGCGCCCCCGCGCGAGCCGGTGGGCCCGGACGGGCGCGCCGACCGCGTGGTGCGGCCGGTGGCGGAGGTCGCCGGGCGCGCGGGCCCACGACGTACCTGGCCACGGCCGGTACGCCGCTTGTCGGGCCCGCGCGCTCCGGAGGAGCCTGTAGAACGCGACGGCATGCCGCTCATCCTCCCCCGAGGGAGGTCGAGATCAGCGCTGGAAACGCGGGAAGGCGCCGGCTCCGGCGTACCGGGCGGCGTCGCCGAGCTCCTCCTCGATGCGCAGCAGCTGGTTGTACTTCGCCACGCGCTCCGAGCGCGCGGGGGCGCCGGTCTTGATCTGGCCGCAGTCGGTAGCCACGGCGAGGTCGGCGATCGTGGTGTCCTCGGTCTCGCCCGAGCGGTGGCTCATCATGCAGCGGAAGCCGTTGCGGTGGGCGAGCTCGACGGAGTCGAGGGTCTCGGTGAGCGAGCCGATCTGGTTGACCTTGACCAGCAGGGCGTTGGCCTGGCCGCCGTCGATGCCTCGCTGGAGGCGCTCGACGTTGGTGACGAACAGGTCGTCGCCGACGAGCTGGACCTTGTCGCCGATGGCGTCGGTGAGCGTCTTCCAGCCCTCCCAGTCCTCCTCGTCGAGGGGGTCCTCGATGGAGACGATCGGGTAGGCGTCGCAGAGCTCGGCGTAGTAGGCGCTCATCTCGGCGGCGGTCTTCTGCTGGCCCTCGAAGGTGTAGAGGTCGTTCTCGCAGAACTCCGTGGCCGCCACGTCGAGGGCGAGCACGACGTCGGTGCCGGCCTCGTAGCCGGCCTTGCCGATGGCCTCGACGATCAGGTCGAGCGCGGCGCGGTTGGACTCCAGGTCGGGCGCGAAGCCGCCCTCGTCGCCGAGGCCGGTGGCCAGGCCGCGGTCCTTGAGGACCTTCTTGAGCGCGTGGTAGACCTCCGCGCCGCAGCGCAGGGCCTCCTTGAAGGTCGGCATGCCGACCGGCGCGATCATGAACTCCTGGATGTCCACGTTGGAGTCGGCGTGGGAGCCGCCGTTGAGGATGTTCATCATCGGCACCGGCAGCACGTGGGCGTTCGGGCCGCCGACGTAGCGGTAGAGCGGCAGGCCGGCGGACTCGGCCGCGGCGCGGGCGACGGCGAGCGAGACGCCGAGGATCGCGTTGGCGCCGAGCTCGGCCTTGTTGGGGGTGCCGTCGAGGTCGGCCATCACCTGGTCGACGACGCGCTGGTCGTCGGCGTCGACGCCCACCAGGGCGGGGCCGATGGTGGAGATGACGGCGTCGACGGCCTGGCGCACGCCCTTGCCGAGGTAGCGGTCGCCGCCGTCGCGGAGCTCGACCGCCTCGAAGGCGCCGGTCGACGCACCGCTGGGGACGGCGGCGCGGGCGAACGCACCGTCGTCGAGGACGACCTCGACCTCGACGGTGGGGTTGCCGCGCGAGTCGAGGATCTCGCGGGCGCCGACGGCTTCGATGCTGGCCACGTGTGGTGCTCCCTGTGCAGGTCGGGGTCGGGTGAGGAGCCGCGTGCGGGGCACGTCGTCGCTCCGCGAGCCAGCCTAGTCCGATGCTCGTGCCCTCTGACCGCGCGGCACTAGGGTGCGGACATGCTCGACTTCGAGGAGTACCGCTCGTACGACGCCACGGGTCTCGCCGCGCTGGTGCGCGACGGCGAGGTGACCGCCGACGAGCTCGTCGCCACCGCCCGGGCCCGCATCGAGGCGGTCAACCCGACGATCAACGCGGTGGTCGCCGACGTCGACCCCGACCAGACCTGGACCTCGGCGGGCAGCGGCACCACCGGCGCGGGCGCCGACGACGGGCCGCGGCCCTTCGAGGGCGTGCCGTTCCTCCTCAAGGACCTCCACCAGGACCTCGCCGGCCACGCCACCTCGGGCGGTTCGAGGTCGCTGTCGGGCCACGTGGTCAACGAGACCGCCACGGTCGTGCAGCGCTGGCTCGACGCCGGCCTGCGCGTCATCGGCAAGACCAACACCCCGGAGTTCGGCGCCAAGGGCATCACCGAGCCGCACCTGTTCGGCGCGGCCCGCAACCCGTGGCACACCGACCACACGCCCGGCGGGTCGTCGGGCGGGTCGGGCTCGGCGGTCGCGGCCGGCATCGTGCCGGTGGCCGGCGCCAGCGACGGCGGTGGCTCGATCCGCATCCCGGCCTCGGCCAACGGCCTGTTCGGCCTCAAGGTCAGCCGCGGCCTCATCCCGCACGGCCCCGGCCGGGGCGAGCCGCTCGGCGGCACCGCGACCGACGGCGTGCTGTCGCGCTCGGTCCGCGACAGCGCGGCCATGCTCGACGTGCTCGTCGGCCCGACCGACGTGTCGCCGTACCTCCCCGGCGAGCTGCCCGGGCCGGGCGGCTTCGCGGCCGCCCTCGCCCAGGAGCCGGGTCGGCTGCGCATCGGCGTCTGCACGCGCAGCGCCATCAACCCCGACGTCCATCCCGAGGCCAAGGCCGCCGCGGCCAAGGCGGCCCGGCTGCTGGAGGAGCTCGGGCACGACGTCACCGAGATCGAGACGCCCCCGGTCGACGACGAGCAGCTCGCGCAGAGCTTCCTCACCACGTGGTTCGCCTACTGCGCCCAGCAGGTCGAGGAGGCCAAGCGGCTCACCGGCTGCGGCGACGAGGGGTTCGAGCCCGACACCCTGGTGATGGCCGCGCTCGGCCGGGCGACCACGCCGGTGGCGTTCCTCGACGCCGTCGAGGCGCGGCACGAGCACGTCCGCCGGCTCGCGGCCTTCCACGACCGCTACGACCTCCTGCTGACCCCCACCACCGCGACCCCGCCGCCGCGGGTCGGCGCCTTCGACATGCCGCTGCCGGTGCAGCTGCTCCAGAAGGGGCTGCTCACCGCACGCGCCGGCGGGCTGCTGCGGCACACCCCGATCGTCGACCAGATGATCAAGCAGAACCTCGGCTGGGTGCCGTTCACGCAGCTCGCCAACCTCACCGGGCGTCCGGCGATGAGCGTGCCCCTGCACCGCACGCACGACGGGCTGCCGATGGGCGTGCAGCTGGTGGGCCGGCTCGGCACCGACGCCCTGCTGCTCCAGCTCGCCGCACAGCTCGAGCAGGCCGCACCCTGGGACGACGTACGCGCGACCGTCGAGGTCTGAGCGAGGGCTCGTCCGTCGTCGTCCCCATCTCCGGCAGGCGGCGGGAGCCGGTCACTGATCGTTCACCGGCGTGACCCCACGGGGTCCCGGTCCGGTCGTCGGCGGTCAGTTGGGTCGGTGGGTCACCCATCCACCCCCGACACCCGTACGCCGGCGCTCACCGGCGTGAGAGGTACCCCGACATGCTCGTACGCCGTGGACTGGCCGTCGCCGCCGTCTGCTCCCTGCCCCTGTCCCTGCTCGCCGTCCACCCCTCGGGCTCGGTCGCGGCCGAGCCGGAGGCGCCGTGGTTCGAGAGGACCGCGACCTACCCCGTCTACCTGAACGTCCCCGAGGGCGTCGACCTCGCCGACGAGACCGTCGCGGAGATCTCGACGATCACCCCCGACGGGAACACGGTCATCTACACCGACGCCGCCGGCCAGCGGATCGGCTTCGTCGACGTGACAGACCCGTCGGCCCCGGTCGGAGACGGCACCATCGACCTCACCCAGCTCGGCGACGCCGACGACCAGCCGACGTCCGTGGCCGCGCTCGGCGACTACGTGATGGTCGTGATCGACGAGTCCGGCGGCGACTACGTGAACCCCTCGGGCCGCGTCGACGTCGTACGCCTCTCGGACCGCACCGTGGTCCGCTCGATCGACCTCGGCGGTCAGCCGGACTCGATCGCGGTCAGCCCGGACGGCGACTACGCCGCCATCGCGATGGAGAACCAGCGCGACGAGGACGTCACCCCGGTCGGCTCCGACGAGGAGGGCGACCTGCCGCAGCTGCCCGCGGGCACGCTGCAGGTGCTCGGCACCTCGGCCGCCGACCCGGCCGACTGGACCCTCGACGAGGTCCCGCTGACCCAGGCCGGCGGCGACGCGCTGCCGGTCATGGTCGACGCCGGCATCTACGCGCCGACCGACCCGGAGCCGGAGTACGTCGACATCAACGACGAGGACCAGCTCGTCCTCACCCTGCAGGAGAACAACGGCCTCGTGGTCGTCGACCTGCCGACGCTGACCATCACCCACGCCTTCTCCGCCGGCAACGCGAAGGTCTCCAACGTCGACACCACCGACGACGGTGTCTTCAACGCCTACGACTCCATCGACGTCCCCCGCGAGCCCGACGCCGTCGCCTGGGTCGGCGACGACCTCGTCGCCACCGCCAACGAGGGCGACCTGTTCGGCGGCAGCCGCGGCTGGAGCGTCTTCGACGTCACCGACGGCTCGGTCGTCTGGGACGCCGGCACCGCGTTCGAGAACACCGCGCTGGCGCTCGGCCTCTTCAACGACGGACGCGCCGACAACAAGGGCGCCGAGCCCGAGGGCATCGCGTTCGACGTCATCGACGGCGTCCCCACCGCCTTCGTGGGCTCCGAGCGGTCCAACTTCGTCGCGGTCTACGACATGACCGACCCGACCCGCCCGCAGTTCCGCCAGGCTCTGCCCACGACCAACGGGCCCGAGGGCCTGCTGCCGGTGCCCGACCGCGACCTGTTCGTCGTCTCCTCCGAGACCGACGACGCCGAGGCCGGAGTCCGCGCCACGGTCAGCCTCTACCAGCTCGGCTCGCCGTCGGCGCAGCAGCCCGACTTCCCGCAGATCTACTCCCGTACGCCGCTCGGTGACGGCACGCCCGTCGGCTGGGGTGCCCTGGGCGCCCTCACCGGGGACCTCGCCGACCCGGACGTGCTCTGGGCGGCCAGCGACTCGGCGTACGCCACCGGCCGGATCTACAAGGTCGACGTCAGCGAGGCGCCCGCGGTCATCAAGCGCGCGATGGACGTCAGCGACGCCGAGGGCGACCTGCCCGGCCTGGACATCGAGGGTCTCGCGGCTCGTCCCGACGGCGGCTTCTGGCTGGCGATCGAGGGCACCGGCGACGCCAACCGGATCATCCGGACCAACGGTCGCGGCGTGATCCAGGAGACGGTCAGCCTGCCGACCGAGGTCACCGACCACGTCCGCAACTGGGGCCTCGAGGGCGTCACGGTGCAGGGCAGCGGCGCCGACGAGGTCGTCACCGTCGTCGTGCAGCGGCCGCTGTGGGTCGACCCGTTCGTCGGCGCCGGCTCGGTGGAGCCGCTCGAGGGCGACTACGCCCGCATCGGTCGGTACTCCGTGGCCGACGGGACCTGGACGTGGTTCCTGTACCCGCTGTCCACCACCACCGTCGAGGGCGACTGGATCGGCCTGTCCGAGATCACCGCGATCGACGAGGACACCTTCGCGGTGATCGAGCGCGACAAGCTCAACGGTCCGGCGGCCGCGCTCAAGCGGATCTACACCGTGGACCTGCCGGCCGGCTCCCCGTCGACGCCTGAGTCGCCCACGACGCTGACCAAGCGCCTCGCCGTCGACGTGCTGCCGACCCTGCGCTCCACGAACGGCTGGACCCAGGAGAAGCTCGAGGGCCTCGGCCTGGCCGCCGACGGCTCGGTGTACGTCGTGACCGACAACGACGGTCTCGACGACGCCACCGGCGAGACGAACTTCTTCCGCCTCGGCACCGCCCGCCAGCTGTTCCGTCCGTCGCTGCGCACCGCGACCCGGATCCGGGCGCCGAAGAAGTCCCGCTCCCGGGTCGTCCCGGTCACGGTGAACGTCCTGCCCGCCGACGAGGCCGGCACGGTCGCGCTCTTCGACCGTCGCACCCTGGTGCGCCGGATCTCCGTCGACGGCCCCACGAAGGTCCGGGTCCGTCTCGGCACGGGCAAGCACGTGCTCCGCGCGCGCTACCTCGGCGACACCACCTCGCTGCCGTCGCAGTCGCCGGCCGCGGTCGTGACGGTGCGGCGCTGAGCGGTCCCGCCTGCGCCGGTACGCCGGTCCGGCGCGCGAGGCTGGTCCCGTGACCACCCTCGCGCGCCGGCTCGGCACCGGTGACGCCGTCGTCGTCGGGCTCTCGGCGATGATCGGCGCCGGCGTCTTCGTCGTCTTCGCACCGGCCGCCGCGGCGGCGGGCGCCGGCCTCCTGGTCGGCCTCGTCGTCGCGGCGGTCGTCGCGTCCTGCAACGCCGTCGCCTCCGCCCAGCTGGCGTCCAGCCACCCGGCGTCCGGTGGCACCTACCTGTTCGGCCGGGTCGTGCTCGGGCCGTGGTGGGGCTTCCTGGCCGGGTGGGGCTTCGTCGTGGGCAAGACCGCGTCGTGCGCGGCGATGGCGATCACGTTCGCGGCGTACGCCGTGCCCGGGTCGACGCTCGGGCAGCGGCTCGTCGGGGCGCTCGCGGTGGTCGCGCTCACCTGGGCCAACCTGCGCGGCGTGACCCGGACGGCGTACGTCGCCCGGGTGCTGCTGGCGGTCGTCCTCCTGGTGCTGGTGGTCGCCCTGGTCGTGGTGCTCGGCGGCGCCTCCGACGTGGAGGTCGCACGGTCCTGGACCGTCGCGGGCGGCGCGCTCGGGGTGCTCCAGTCGGCCGGGCTGCTGTTCTTCGCGTTCGCCGGGTACGCCCGGATCGCCACGCTCGCCGAGGAGGTCCGCTCCCCCGCCACGCTCGGACGCGCGGTGCTGGTGTCGCTCGGGTTCGTGGTCGTGCTGTACGCCGTCGTCGCCGTCGCGCTGCTGCTCGTGCTCGGCGACGGCCTAGCCAACGAACCGACGCCCGTCGCCGCCGCGGTGTCGGCGGTCGGGGCTTCCTGGGCGGAGCCGGTGGTGCGGCTCGGTGCCGCGGCCGCATCCCTCGGCGCCCTGCTCGCGCTGCTGGCCGGCGTCGGCCGCACCACGCTGGCGATGGCCCGCGAGCGCGACCTGCCCGGGTGGCTGGCGTCGGTCGACCCGCGCCACCAGGTGCCCGACCATGCCCAGCTGGCGGTCGGCGCCGCCGTGGTCGTGCTCGTGCTCGCCGCCGACCTGCGCGGGGCGATCGGCTTCTCGTCGTTCGGCGTGCTGGTCTACTACGCCGTCGCCAACGCGTCGGCGTACGCCCAGCCGGACGAGCAGCGGCGCTGGCCCCGCGCGCTCAACGTGCTCG
The DNA here is from genome assembly GCA_002729525.1 of Nocardioides sp. Classification (GTDB taxonomy): domain Bacteria; phylum Actinomycetota; class Actinomycetes; order Propionibacteriales; family Nocardioidaceae; genus Nocardioides. The sequence continues at coordinate 46,356 of PBYI01000040.1, read as the reverse complement.
GGCTCGTCGGGTGCGTGGTGCTCGTGGTGACGCTGCCCGGCGCGGCCGTCGTCGCCGGTGTCGTGGTGCTCGGGGTGGGGCTGCTCGGGCGGTCCGTCGTCCTCGCCCGGCGCCCGTAGGCCGAGCCGTCGTACATGTACGACGGCTCGGCGTGGTGGGGCCGCGACTGGTCGCAGGAACTCGCGCTTCCCGCAGAATCCTTTCGCCCCGGAGTGTGAGAACCACCGGGTACCCGGTGAAACTCGCCCGACGACCGTCAGCCCAGCAGCCGCCGCACCGCGTCGCGCAGCTCCTGCTCCGGGTCGACCCCGTCGGCGCGCGCCTCGGCGACGAGGGCGAGCAGCCGGTCGCCCACCCCGTCACCGCCCGGGGGTACGACGGGGGCGCCGGCCGCGCGGCCGAGCCGGTCGAGCACCTTGTCGGCGTACAGCAGCGCAGGCAGGGCGGGCGCGATCCCCTCGGTGACGTCGTCACGCTGCTTCTCGGCGGCCTTCACCGACTCCCAGAGCTCGTTGACGGCCTCGGCGTCGGACGGCGCGTCGGCCCCGGCGTCCGGCCCGAACACGTGCGGGTTGCGGCGCACCATCTTCTCGGTGATGCCGCGCGCGACGTCGTCGAGCGTGAAGTCGCCGGCCTCCTCGGCGACGACGGCGTGGAAGTAGACCTGGAGCAGCAGGTCGCCGAGCTCCTCGCGGAGGTCGTCGGGCGCGCCGGTCTCGATCGCCTCGACGGTCTCGTGCGCCTCCTCGAGCAGGTAGCGCACCAGCGTGCGGTGCGTCTGCCCGCGCTTCCAGGGGCACTCCCGGCGCAGCCGGCGCATGACGTCGAGGAAGTCGAGCAGCGGCTCGTCCCCCGACGCCTGGGTCACGTGCCCGCCGTCAGCCGCAGCGCTGGTTGTCGGGCAGCGCGTCGACGCCGTCGGGCACGTCGACGGTGGCGGTGCCGACGAGCTCGTCGGTGGTGAGGTCGAAGATCGGGTTGAGGTCGACGTCGTGCGAGGTCAGCCAGTCGGTGAGCGCCTCCTGGCCGGCGGCCTGGGCGTCCTCGTCGGTCACCGAGGTCTCGCCCTCGGCGGCCAGCACGGCCTGGCCGACGGCGAGCGAGGCGTACTGCGCGTACGTCGCCTTGGTGACGATCTCCAGCAGGCTCGCGCGCTCGTCCTCGTCGAGGTAGTCGACCCGGCCGACCTGCTTCTCGGCGTCGGCGACCGCCGCGGTGTAGTCGGAGCCGAGCACCGCGTCGGTCTCGTCGACGAGCGCCTCGTAGGCGATCTCGCGGACCGCGATCTTGACGTAGTCCTCGCGCAGCAGTCCGCCGTTGACCGGCACGGACTGGCCGTTCTCGACGAAGTAGGCGTTGTTGACGCAGGTGGCCGAGGCGACCTCGTCGACCTCGTTGAGCGTCACCCGGGAGCCGTCGACGACCGCGGCCGTGCCGGGGTGGAAGTCGGTGCCGGCCACCGAGCAGCCCGTGGTCAGCGCCGCGGCGACACCGGCCGCAGCGACGAGGGCGAGAGGACGGCGAAGGCGACGGGAGGCCGGTCGGGGGCCGGACGCCGGGACGCTCAGCGGGCTGCTCACGCGGACTCCTTGGGGTCGATGATGCTGTCGATCACACCGCGCGCCCATTCAAGCAGGGCCACCCCGGTGAGCGACGTGCCGGTCTTGCCGGGGGTGCCCGGGCGCGGCACCAGCAGGGTGTCGACGGGCGCCTTGTAGACCGACTTGGGGTACATCCGGCCCAGCCGGATCGTGCGCGACTCCGGCAGCGACACCGGCACCATCCGCACGTTCTTGCCCGCGACCGTGACCTCACGCAGACCCGCCTGGCGCGCCCGCGCCCGGAACCGCGCGACCAGCATCAGCGAGACGACCTCGATCGGTGGCTCGCCGTACCGGTCGTCGAGCTCCTCGGCGATCGCGTCGACGTCGGCGTCGGAGCGCGCCTCGGCCAGCCGCTTGTACATCTCCAGGCGCAGCCGCTCGGTGGGGATGTAGTCGTGCGGCAGGTGGGCGTCGACGGGCAGCTCGATGCGGACCTCGTCGAGCTGGTCGTCGTCGCCGGCCCCGCCGCCCTTGAAGTCGGCGACGGCCTCGCCGACGAGGCGGACGTACAGGTCGAAGCCGACGTCGGCGATGTGGCCCGACTGCTCGCCGCCGAGCAGGTTGCCGGCGCCGCGGATCTCGAGGTCCTTCATCGCGATCGCCATGCCGCCGCCGAGGTCGGAGTGCTGCGCGAGCGTCGCCAGCCGCTCGTGCGCGGTCTCGGTGAGCGGCTTCTCGGCCGGGTAGAGGAAGTAGGCGTAGGCCCGCTCCCGCGACCGGCCCACGCGACCGCGCAGCTGGTGCAGCTGCGACAGGCCGAGGGTGTCGGCGCGCTCGATGACCATCGTGTTGGCGTTGGAGACGTCCAGGCCCGACTCGACGAGCGTGGTGCACACGAGCACGTCGAAGCGCTTCTCCCAGAAGTCGACCATCACCTGCTCGAGCTGCTTCTCGTTCATCTGCCCGTGCGCGACGGCGACCCGCGCCTCGGGCACCAGCTCGCGGATCCTCGACGCAGCCTTCTCGATCGACTGCACCCGGTTGTGGATGTAGAAGACCTGGCCGTCACGCAGCAGCTCGCGTCGTACGGCGGCGACGACCTGGCGGTCCTCGTAGGCGCCGACGTAGGTCAGCACCGGGTGCCGCTCCTCCGGCGGGGTGGTGATCGTCGACATCTCCCGGATGCCGGTGACCGCCATCTCGAGCGTGCGCGGGATCGGCGTCGCCGACATCGACAGCACGTCGACCGAGGTGCGCAGCCGCTTCATCTGCTCCTTGTGCTCGACGCCGAAGCGCTGCTCCTCGTCGACGACGATCAGCCCGAGGTCCTTCATCCGGATGTCGGGGTTGAGCAGCCGGTGGGTGCCCACGACGATGTCGATCGATCCGTCCGCCAGGCCCTCGGCGACCTTCTTCGCCTCGGCGTCGGACTGGAAGCGGCTCAGCGGGCGGATGTTGACCGGGAAGCCGGTCATCCGCTCCGCGAACGTCGACAGGTGCTGGTTGACCAGCAGGGTCGTCGGCACGAGCACCGCGACCTGCTTGCCGTCCTGCACGGCCTTGAACGCCGCGCGCACCGCGATCTCGGTCTTGCCGTAGCCGACGTCCCCGCAGACCAGGCGGTCCATCGGGACGGTCTGGCGCATGTCGGCCTTGACCTCCTCGACCGTGCTGAGCTGGTCGGGGGTCTCGGTGAACGGGAAGGCGTCCTCGAGCTCGCGCTGCCACGGGGTGTCGGGGCCGAACGCGTGGCCCTTGGTGGCCTGACGGGCGGCGTACAGCTTGATCAGCTCGGCCGCGATCTCGCGGACGGCCTTCTTGGCGCGGGCCTTGCGCTTGGTCCAGTCGCCGCCGCCGAGCCGGTCGAGGCTGGGCTGCTCGCCGCCGACGTAGCGGGTGACCTGGTCGAGCGCGTCGGCCGGCACGTAGAGCCGGTCCGGCGGCGCGCCGCGCTTGGAGGAGCCGTACTCCAGCACGAGGTACTCCCGCACCGCGCCCTGCACCGCGCGCTGCTTCATCTCGATGAACCGACCCACGCCGTGCTGCTCGTGCACGACGTAGTCGCCGGCCTTGAGCTCGAGCGGGTCGATCTGCCGCTTGCGCCGGGCGGGCATCTTCCGCATGTCGCGGGTGGAGGCCTTCTGGCCCGAGACGTCCTCGCCGGTGACGACCGCGAGCCGCGCGGCCTCGTCGACCAGGCCGTGCGCCAGCGCGCCGCAGGACACCTGCACGACACCGGGCGGGAGGCCGGCCTCGCGAGCGTCCTCGCCGAGGTCGTCGACGAGCGCCGCGGGAACGTCGCGCTCCCCCAGCGCCTGCACCATGCGCGACGCCGGACCGTGCCCGGCGTGCAGGGCGACGACGGTCCAGCCGTCGGAGCGCCAGGCGTCGAGGGCCTTCATCGCCAGCTCGACGTCGCCGTGGTACGTCGGCGCGGGCTGGGCGGACAGCGCGGTGGAGAGGTCGACGTCGCCGGCGGCAGCAGCGGCCGGGTCGCCGTCCGCGTCGCCGCCGATGCCGAACGGGCTCAGCGCCCACCAGGCCTGCCCGCGGTCGAGGACGTGCTCGCGCACGTCGCCGAGGGTGCGGTACGACGCCGCACCGAGGTCGATCGGCGCGCTGCCGCCGCTCGCCGCGGCCGCCCAGCTCGCGCCGAGGAACTCCTCGCTGGTGGCGACCAGGTCGTGGGCGCGGGTGCGGACCCGCTCGGGGTCGCACACGAGCACGTGGGTGCGCTCGGGCAGCAGGTCGACGAGCAGCTCCATGTCGTCGACGAGCGCGGGCGCCAGCGACTCCATGCCCTCCACCGCGATACCGGCGGCCATCTTGTCGGTGAGCTCGACCAGCTGCGGGTGGGCGCGACCGAGCTCGGCGGCCCGCTCGCGCACCTCGTCGGTGAGCAGCAGCTCGCGGCACGGCGGCGCCCAGAGCCGGTCGACGGCCTCCAGGGTGCGCTGGTCGGCGACGGAGAACGACCGGATCTCCTCGACCTCGTCGCCCCACAGCTCCACGCGCAGCGGGTGCTCCTCGGTGGGCGGGAAGACGTCGACGATGCCGCCGCGCACCGCGAACTCGCCGCGCTTCTCCACCAGGTCCACTCGCGTGTACGCCGCGCCCGCGAGCGAGGCGACGAGGTCGTCGAGGCCGACGGTGGTGCCGGGCCGCAGCTCGACGGGCACGAGGTCGCCGAGTCCCTTGACCTGGGGCTGGAGCAGCGACCGGACCGGCGCCACGACCACCTGGAGCGGGCCGGTGCCCGGCGCGTCGCCGGGGTGGCACAGCCGGCGCAGCACCGCGAGCCGGCGCCCGACGGTGTCGCTGCGCGGGCTGAGCCGCTCGTGCGGCAGCGTCTCCCAGCTCGGGTAGTGCGCGACGACGTCGTCGTCGAGGAGGTCGCCGAGCTCGGCGACGAGCTCCTCGGCCTCGCGGTCGGTCGCGGTCACCGCGAGCACGGTGCGCTCGGCGCGGGCCAGGCCGGTGCCGACGAAGGCGCGCAGCGAGGCGGGGCCGGTGAGCTCGCGGACCCGCACGTTGGCGGCGTCGGCGAGGACAACGGAGAGGCTGGGCGAGGCGAGGACGGCGTCGGCGAGCGCGGTCAGGCTCACGGGACTCCTTCGGGAGGACGAACGGGGCGCAGGAGGAGCAGGGCGCAGCACGAGAGCCCCGCACGCAGGCGTGGCGGGGTGGGTCGTTCCTGCGGGCACGAGTCTAGGTCGGGCCGCCGACGTAGCCTCATCCCATGCGATCTCGGGTGCTCGCGGGACTGGTGGGGACGGTGGGGACCGTGTGCGCCCTCACCACGGCCGGCTGCGGCGTCGACGTGCCGTTCATCGGTGGCCCCGACCCGGTCCTGGAGGCACGTGGCGAGTCGGTCGACCTCGACGTCACCGCGCCGGCGTACGCCACCCAGCGCGGGCGGCGCACCGTTGTGGTCGTCGGCGGCGAGCAGAGGACGTACGACGACCGCGCCGTGACCGGCTGGCTCCCCGGCGACCGGGTGCTGCGCCGCACCGACGGCGAGCGGCTGGAGATCCTCTCCCCCGACGGCACGGTGACGACCCTGAGCACCGACGCTGTCGGCGACCAGCCGAGCCGCTCGGTCACCCAGGTCAACCTGCTCCAGCGCTTCGACGACCCCGCCTCGCTGGAGGCGTGGACGGTCGACGGCACGCCCGTCGAGGTGCCCGCGCTCCCCGAGATCGACGACCCGGAGGCCACCGCCGACAACGGCGGCGTACGCAACTACTACGGCGCGGTGCCGACCGTCGCGGGCGTCACGTTCGCGAAGTGGCACGACTCCAGCGAGTACTTCGACGGCCAGTACGGCGTCGCCCGCATCGAGGGCGAGGAGGTCACCAACGTCCTCGTCGACGGCGGCGTCGACGGCATGTACCTCTCCTCCGACGGCGCCGCCCTGGTGCTGCTCGTCGATCCCGAGGGCAACACCTCCAGCGGCGGTCAGCGCGAGCAGGAGCTCGTCGAGATCGACCCGGCCACCGGCGACCTGGCGGAGTACGGCGTGCCCGACGGCTACAACAGCAGCTGGCGGGTGCAGGCGATCGACAAGGTGGGCGACCGGGTGGCCGTGCAGTACCGCAGCACGACCGACTACGAGACCGTGCTGCGCGGCACCTGGGTCTACGACGGCGACTGGTCGCTCCTCGAGGGCAGCGAGGAGGAGCTCACCTGGTGGCAGGGCGACGACCGGGTGGTCGCCCGACCCGTCGCCCTCGACCGTGAGCCGCTGCTGTGGGACCTCACCTGGGTGCACGACGGCACCGAGGAGCCGCTGGTCGACGGGGTCTCGCTGGAGACCACGAGCGTCCCGGGCTCCCTGCTCCCGCCCGGCTGAGTCACCGGCTCACCAGCCCGTACGTAGCGTGGAGCGGGATGAGCCGCCGACGCCTCCTCCCCGCCGCCGCGCTCGCCCTCGCCCTGGGCGTGTCCGGGTGCGCGGCCACGTCCGACCCCACCGCTCCTCCGGCGGACGCCGCCGGGACCGACGGCGCCGGGAGTGCCGACCGGACGGGACAGGCCGGCGGGACCACCGGCCGTGACCCCGTCGCGCTCGCGCTGGCCGACGGCGTACGCCGCCCCGCCGGGCCGCGTCAGGCCGCCCGGATGCTGGTGGCCGCGGAGGACGCGATCGCCGGCCCCGCGACCGGGTCGGCGCGCCTGCGCACGGCGGGCCACCTCGCGCAGGTCGTCTACCGCGAGATCGGCGAGCACCCCGGCTGGGACCGGCGCGTCCACGCCGCCGTGCCCCGCCGGCTGCACCGGGTGCTCGACCACAACGTCGCCTCGCGGCGGGAGTTCCGCTCGATGCACTACACGCTGAGCGACACGCTCCCGGCGTGGCGGATCGTCGAGCCCGCCCCCGCGCGGGTGCTGATGCGGTCCTACCGTGAGGCCGAGCGGCGCTTCGGCGTCGACTGGGAGTACCTCGCCGCCATCAACGTCGTGGAGACCGCCACCGGGCGGATCCGTGGCACCTCGGTCGCCGGCGCGCAGGGGCCGATGCAGTTCATGCCCGCGACGTGGGCGGCGTACGGCCGCGGCGACGTCGACGACCCGCACGACGCGATCCAGGCCGCCGGTCGCTACCTGCAGGCGATGGGCTTCCGGTCCGGCCCCGGCGGCGCCGGCGCACGCGCCACGGCGCTCTACCGCTACAACAACCACATGGCCTACGTGCGCGGCGTCACGCACCTGGCGCAGGTCATGCAGCAGCGGCCGCGGGCCTTCCTCGGCTACCGCGCGTGGGAGGTCTACTACCTCTCCGCTGCGGGCGACGTGCTGCTGCCGGTGGGGTACGACCACGACGAGCCGGTGCCGGTACGCCGCTACGTGCGCAACCACCCGCAGGACCCGCGCGCCTGACGCGAGGCGTCCCCGTGAGCGAGCGGGGGGCCTCAGCCTGTGGCGCGCTCGGCCTCGCTGCGCACCACGCAGAACAGGTTGCCCTCGGGGTCGGCGAGCACGACCCAGCCGGTGCCGGGGCCGTAGCAGCCGCGCTGGTCGTCGACCTGCACGGCGCCGTGCGCGAGCAGCCGCTCGACCTCCTCGTCGCGGGTACCGGAGCGAGCCTCGAGGTCGAGGTGCAGCCGCTTCGCGGGCAGCTCGTCGTCGGGCACCTCGATGAACAGCAGCCGCCCGTGCCCGGGGTCGTCCGGGTCGACGATCAGGCACTCCTCGTGCCCGGGCTCGTTGGGGTCGTCGGGCACGTCGGCGTACCCGAGGACGGGCTTCCACCACTCGGAGAGGGCGTAGGCGTCGTGGCAGTCGACGGTGACGGTGGCGATGCGGCTGGTCATGCCCGCATCGTGCCGGTCGGTGCCGACGGCCGCACCCGAGTTCTGGTGCCGCCCACCCACGACGTCAGGCGACGGCGACGCCGTGCTCGGCGAGCCGCTCCAGCAGCGCGGCGTGGCCCTCCTTGAGGTGCCAGTGCACGCCCGCGAGGCCGACCGACCGGGCGGCCTCGACGTTGTCGGCCCGGTCGTCGACGAAGAGCACCGAGTCGGCCGGTGCGTCGATGAGCTCGACCGAGCGCTCGAAGTAGCGCGGGTCGGGCTTGGCGACGCCGATCTCGCAGGAGTAGACGCCGACCTCGAACAGGTCGTCGTACCCCAGGTCCTGGCGCATGTGGGCGGCCCGACGGGCCGTCTGGTTGGTGCCGAGGTGCACGGAGTAGCCGGCCTCGCGCAGCCGGTGCACGAGCCGGATCGACTGGGCGTCGACGCTGTTGTCGAGCCAGACCCGCTCGTAGAGCTCAGCGACGTCGAGGTGACCGAGGTCGTGGCGACCGAGCGCCTCGGCGAGGACGTCGACCACGTCGGCCTCGCCGACGAGCGCCGCCTGCTCGGCGACCCAGAAGTCCTCGAGGACCGGCATCAGCCGGTCACCGAGCCGGGCGCGGGCGATCTGCTCACCACGGGGCGAGACGCCCTGGATGACGCCGTCGGCGTCGAGGAGGACGTGCTGGACGGGCACGCCCGCCTCAGTCCTGGCCGACGCCGTTGCTGGTCACCCAGGCGACGACCTGGTCGGCCAGCTCGGGGCGGCACACGATGAGGTCGGGCAGGTAGACGTCGTCGGCGTTGTAGACGAACGGCGTGCCGTCGATGCGGCTGGTGAACAGTCCGGCGGCACGGGCCACGGCCACCGGGGCGGCGCTGTCCCACTCGAACTGGCCGCCGGCGTGCACGTAGGCGTCGGTGATGTCGCGGGTCACCGAGATGACCTTGACCCCGGCGGAGCCCATCGGCACCAGCTCGGCGCCGAGCTCCTCGGCGAGGCCGTGGGCCCACTCGGGCGGGCGGCTGCGGGAGACCGCGATGCGCGGCTTGTCCGACGTACGCGGCGGGACGACCGGTGCGGCGCCGGTCGTGAAGGTCTCGCCGAGCGCGGGCTGCGCCACGGCGCCCGCGACCAGGTCGCCCGGACCGGTGCTGCCGTCGCCGGCACCGCGCTGCCAGAGCGCCACGTGCACGGCCCAGTCGTCGCGCGGCGGCTCGGAGAACTCCCGGGTGCCGTCGAGCGGGTCGACGATCCAGACCCGGTCGGCCTCCAGGCGCGCCTTGTCGTCCTTGCCCTCCTCGGACAGGACGGCGTCACCGGGGCGGTACTGCCCCAGGAGGTCCATCAGCAGCTCGTGCGCGGCGGCGTCGCCGGCGTCCTTGAGCGCCTTGCCCTCCAGGCCCTCCTCCCGGACGGCGAGCAGCCGGCGGCCGGCCTCGTCGGCCAGCCAGGCGGCGAGCAGGTGGTCGTCCGCGAGGGTCTCCTCGGACGGGGTGCCAGGGGTCCACGACGTCACGTGGGAACCCTACTGACCCCGTGCCCGAGCCCGTGCCGGACCCCGTCAGGTGCCGGGGTAGCTGCGCCGCTCGACCTGCGGTGCCGGGCGGCGACGCTTGCCGCGGGCGAAGGCGAGGATGAAGCCGGCCATCACCAGCGCGGTGGCGACGCCAGCGGCGGCACCCCGGCGCAGCGGCGCCGAGGACGTCAGCGACGACTGGCTGGTGTCGCCGTCGAGGTACGACGTGGTGAGCGCGCGGGCGTCCACGCCGTCGGAGGTCGCCTGGTTCTGCGAGACCGACGAGAGCACGTCCTGGGCGCGGGTGCGGTCGGCCTCGAGCAGGGAGAACTTGCGGGCCTCGTTGACCTGCGCGAGCACCTGGCGCCGCAGCCGCTGCACCTGGGCGGCATTGCCGGAGGTGACGGCGGCCTGCAGCCGACCCTGGAGGTCCTCCAGCGTCACCTCGGGGCTGATGCCTCCGTTGGTGCGCAGGGCCTCGTAGTAGGCGTCGGTGGCGGCCTTCTCGTCCTGCTGCGCCTCCTCCAGCGCCGGCGAGGGCGACGGGGGCGTGAGGTAGTCCTGCATGGCGGCGACCAGATCGGCCAGGACCTCGCGACGGTCGGCCTCGGGCGCATTGGCTGTGTAGGTCAGCCGGGCGAACGACGAGGCCTCGATGCGATCGAGCGAGACCGCCGCCTCGAGCACGTCGGGATCGAGGTCGTGGGTCTGGGCGACCTCGTCGACGACGGGCGCGAGGCCCAGGGTCGTCTGCATGTCGCTGATGAGCTCGAGCCGCTCGCCGGAGTACTGCGACGTCGGTCGCGTGCCGAGCACGACCGAGCTCGACGCGGTCTGCTCCTGCTCGGTGAAGAAGCCCACCACCGAGCCGACGAGGATGCCGACGGCGAGCGGGACCCCGATGACGGTGGCGAGCGGGATCTGGCGGTACCAGGGGCGGTCGTCGTCGGCGTCCGCGGACCCGGGCACGACCGGGCGACGGTCGTCCGCCACGTCCTGCTCGGAGTCCCCCATGACGTCGCCGGACGACGTGTGCTCGTCGGTCGAGCTCATCCTCACCTCTCAGGTGCCTGTGGCCGAGGTCTCGGCGCTGTTGTGCCGTTGGTCTCGGCAGGTCAGGGCCGGATGGAGGGGGTCCGGCCGGGCCTTATGCTACTGGCTGGAAACCAGCGGACATGGGGGTGCGTCATGGATCACGACGCGCAGACCGCCCGGCGTCCGCTCCGTGTCGTGTACGTGGCGGGTACCGGGCGCAGTGGCACGACACTGCTCGGCAACGCCCTGGGGTCGCTGCCCGGCGCAACCTCGGTGGGCGAGGTCAAGTACGGCTTCCGCCACACGCTGGCGCGCGGCGGCTTCTGCGGCTGCCGGCTGCCGCTGCCCGAGTGCCCGGTCTGGGGCCCCGCCCTGGTGAAGACGTTCGGGTCCTTCCCCAGCGTCGAGGAGGCGCTCGCGTTCGACCGGCGCCTCGACGTCGCCGTCCGGACCCGACGGGTGCCGGGCTGGCTGGCCGGTCACGACACCCCCGAGGTGCGCGACCTGGTCGACACGCTCGGGCGGCTCACGGTCAACCTGGCCGCGGCCGCGGGCGCCGAGGTGGTCGTCGACTCCTCCAAGCTCCCCGGGTACGCCGCCCTGCTCGCCCGCAGCCCGCTGCTGGACGTGCACCTCGTGCACGCGGTGCGTGACCCGCGGGCCGTGGCCTGGTCGTGGCAGCGGCGTACCGCCTCGCACCAGGTGAGCGGCTTCGAGCAGCGGATGGAGCACATCGGCCCGACCAAGGCCAGCCTGATGTGGCTGGAGTCGTCGGTGAGCACGTCCCTCGTCGCGCGGCGTACCCAGCGCGACGTGACCGTCGTCCGCTACGAGGACCTCGTCACCCGGCCCGCAGAGGAGCTCGCCCGCGTCGCACGCGCCGTCGGCCTGGAGCCCGACGTGTCCTTCGTCGACGGCACGACGCTGCAGCTCCGCCCGTCGCACGCGGTCGCCGGCAACCCCGCCCGCGTACGCTCGGGCCCGTTGGTGCTCGCCCGCGACGACGAGTGGGACCGCCACATGTCGTCGGCGCAGCGAGCGCTCGTGTCGGCCATCACCGCCCCTCGACGGAGGACCCATGGCTACTGACCTGTCCGGGTTCGGCGCCGGCGTCCCCGACAAGCAGCGGCTCGCCGCGCAGCGGGCCGCCCGCCCGGTCGCCCGCCCCGGCACCCCGGGCGCTGCCGCCAACGCCCCCCTCACCCCGGGCCGGTTCCTGCGCGACCCGCTGGCCGTCAGCCTCACCGGCGCCTGGGTGGTGCCGCCCGCGGTGCTCGTGGCGTCGCTCTCGCGACACATGGACCTGTGGCTCGGCGTGCTGCTGCTCATCGGCCTCGTCGCGGCGGCGGTCCTCACCGGCTTCCGCACCTTCGCGCACGTCTTCATGTTCGCCGCCGTCATCCGGCCGCTGCTCGACCTCACCGCCGGTGAGCGTGACGGCGGCGGGGTCTCGGCCACCGAGCTGTTCGGCATCGCCATCCTCGGCGCGATGTCGGTGTGGCTGTGGCTCAACCGCGACGACCTGGTGCGCAGGTTGTGGTTCTCGCTGCCCCTGGCCCTGATCTCGCTCGTGCTGTGCTGGGTGCTCGCGGCGGCCGGCAGCATGGCGCCGGTCAGCGGCGCCGTCGCAGCCCTGCGCGTCGCCACCGGCGTGGCGGCGTACCTCGTGGTCGACCTGCTCCTGGTCACCCACCGGATGACGCTGCGCCAGGTGGTCGGTCTCGTGGTGACCACCAGCATCGTACCGCTCGCCTACCCTCTGCTGGGCCTCGCCGGGGTCACCGTCACCCACGTGAAGGACGACGTCACCGCGCTGAAGTCGGTCTTCTACCTGTCCAACCAGTTCGCGTTCTTCCTGGTGCCGCTGGCGATCCTCGGCACCAGCTGGGCGTTGTGGACCCGCGGCCGCACCCGTCTCCTGGCGAGCGCCTGGACGATCGTGGTCCTCGTCGAGCTGATGCTGAGCCAGACCCGGGGCGCGTGGGCAGCGGCAGCGCTCGGCATGTTCATCGTCGCCACCGTCTACGACCGCCGCTACGCCCTCGTCGCGATGGTCGGCGGCGTCCTCGTCGCGGTGTTCGTGCCCGAGGTCAACGCGCGCCTCCTGGACCTCATCCCCGATCCGGACGACCCACGGACCCAGAGCTCGCTGGCCTGGCGCTTCGACCAGTGGGCCAGCCTGCTGCCGGACCTGCGCACCTCACCCGTGCTGGGCGGCGGGCCCGACTTCAGCCTCCTGCACACGGGCAAGGAGCCGCACAACGACTACCTCAAGGCGCTCATCGAGACCGGGGTGCTCGGGCTGGTGCTCTACCTGTGGGTCGTCGGCTCGATGGCGTACGTCGCGTGGAGCGCGCTCACCCGCTCGCTGGAGCGCTACGACCGGCTCACGGCCGGCGCGGTGGCCGGCGGCGGCTCGCACACCGCCCGCGGGCACGGGCCGAGCGTCATGCTCCCCGCCACCTGCGCCGCGATCGCCGGCTACGTGACCTCGATGGCACTGGCGTCGTTCGGCGACAACCTCATCGACAACGTGACCTACCTGTGGAGCACGCTCCCGCTCCTGGCGATGGCGCAGCGTGTCCGCACGGCCGGGCCGGACGAGGACCTCGACCTGTGAGCCGGGCGGCCGGGCTGCTCCCACCGGTGTCCCGGCGGGTCGGCCACCGGGTCAACCGCGCCCTGCAGGGCCTGCGTCGCGGCGAGCGCGAGCTGCCGACGTACGTCGTCGCGGGCGTGAAGCGCGGCGGCACCACCAGCCTCGACGAGTACCTCACCGCGCACCCGCTCGTGCTGCGCGGCCTCGTCGAGAAGGGCTGCCGCTACTTCGACGTCAACTACGACAGGGGGCCGGCGTGGTTCCGGCGGCACCTGCCGCTGAGCGCCGACGTGGACCGGCTCGAGGAGCGCCTCGGAACCCGCCCGGTGCTCGGCGAGTCGAGCCCCTACTACTGCTTCCACCCCGAGGCGCCGGCCCGGATCGCCGCCGAGCTGCCGGCTGCGCGGCTGTTCCTGGTGCTGCGCGACCCGGTCGCGCGCGCCTGGTCGCACTACCAGTACGAGGTCGCCCGGGGCTTCGAGGACCTCTCCCCCGTCGACGCCCTGGCCGCCGAGGCCGACCGCCTCGCGCTTCCCGACGAGCAGGCCCGCTGGCACGCCCACCGGCACTTCTCCTACGTCGCCCGCAGCCGGTACGCCGAGCAGGTGGCGCGCCTGCACGCCCACTTCGACCCCTCGCAGCTGCTGGTGCTGGCCAGCGAGGACGTCTTCACCCGCCCGGCCGACACCGTGGCCCGGGCGCTCGAGCACCTCGGGCTCCCGCCCCACCACCTCGACCGGTACCCGGCGCACAAGCCGACGCCGCGCAACCAGCCCGTGCCCGAGGAGTTCGCGGCACGGGTGCGTGCCGCCGTCGCCGACGACCTCGCGACTCTCCCCGACCTGCTCCCCCGCACACCGCTGCCCGCCTGGTCGACGGCCCCGTGACGTCGCCCCGGCGCACATGTGCGCCGGGTCGATCTCACGACGGGTCGAGGAAGGCCCGCACCCGGGCGGGGTCGAGACGGCCCGACTCCACGAGGCGCGCGGTGTTGTCCGGCGGCGTGGCGTCGACGACGAGGTAGTCGGACGGCTCGAGCACGGTGCGCCCACGCACCATCGCCAGCGCGACCCGGTGGCCGCCGTCGAGGAGCACCCACCTGTCGACGCCGTCGACGACGGCCCGCGTGACGGTCACCGGGTCGACCGCGGCGTCCTCGCGGCGCCAGTGCTCCAGCGCCCCGTGGACGACGTCGGCGAAGGCGCGCTCGCGGGCGGGTGCCGGCTCGGACGGCAGGTGCCCGCGGTGGAGCAGCACCTCCTCGAACCACACCCGGTAGCCCGAGTCGCGCACCAGCGCGGTGAACGCCGCGAGGTCGCTGCGAGCCAGGTCGGGGTGGGCGTCGGCGAGCCGGTAGAGGTCGGCGCGCAGGTCGACGTCGAGGCGGAGCGGGCGCACAAGCTCGTCCAGGAGCAGCGGCTCGGTGCCCTCGGTGGCACCGCGCAGCGCCCGGCGGTCCTTCAGGCGGCGCAGCGCCGGCAGCCGCCGCCACAGCCAGCGTGCGGCCGCCCGGCGCTCCTCCGGCTCCATGCCCCGGGCGGCGAGCAGGACGACGTACACGGCCGGGACGACGAGCACCGCGCTGGCCAGCCGGAGCCAGTCGACGTCGGGCAGCAGGCGCACGCCCAGTCCGGCGACCAGTCCGGCGACGACGGCGGCCACCAGCGCGGCGGTCGTCGTACGCCGCCACGGCAGCCGCCCGGTGGCGAACCGTCGTACGGCGAGGGCGCGGGCGACCGCACCGAGCACCATGGTCGTCGCCCAGGCGACGGCGGCGCCGTCGATGCCGATCCACGGCACGAGCGCGATGTTCAGCAGCAGGTTGAGGGCCAGCAGCGCGCTGTTGAGCCACATGTTGAGGCGGTTGCGCCCGATCTGGTTGAGCACGACCGCGGCGGGGGCGCCGACGACCTCGGCGACCGCACCGACCGCGAGCACCTGCACGACCGAGGCCGCCTCCGGGAACCCCGGACCGAACAGGGCGAGCACCAGCGCGGGCACCGCCGCCACACCGGCCAGCACCGGCCAGGTCAGCCGGGAGGTGGCGCCCACGACCGACTCGAAGCGCCGTGCGACGAGGTCCCGGTCGCCGCGCTCCCAGGCCGCCGCGACGCGGGGCGCCATCGCGGTGCCCAGCGGGGTGACCACGATCATCGCCATGAGCACGACCCGGGTGGCGACTTGGTAGGCGCCGACCTCCTGGCTGGTCACCAGGACTCCCAGCACGAGCACGTCGGCCCACAGCAGGCCCTGGGTCGCCAACGAGGCGATCCACGCGGGCAGGCCGAACGCCACCAGCTCCCGCAGCGGCACGTGCACGGGCGTCCGCGGCAGCGGCGCTACCCGCCGGACGAGGACGACGACCGAGGCCAGGGCGGCGACCGCGGCCGAGACCGCCACCGCGACCGACGACCCCACGACCCCGCCGCCGGCGAGCAGCACCACGACCGTCAGACCGGCGCGCAGGCCGGGCTCCAGCACGAGCGCGAGCCAGGTGTAGGGCCCCATCGTGGACAGGCCGCGGGTGCCGGCGAGCGCGCACTCCATCAGCACGAGGAACGGCAGGCTCAGCGCGAACCAGCGCATCGGGGTCGCGAGTCCGGGGTCGTCGAAGACCGACGCGACCAGGGGGCCGGCGGCCGCGACCCACCCGGCGGCGACGAGCGTCGACAGCGCCAGCGGCGCCAGCACGCCGACCAGCAGCGAGCCGCGCAGGCCGCCGTGGTCGCCGCGCTCGTCGTAGGTCGCCACGAAGCGCGTCATCGTGCTGCGCATGCCGAGGGCGCAGCCGAGGAACAGGATGGCCCGCGCGGCGAACGCGAGCGTGTACTCACCGACCGCGGCGCCACCGAGCAGCCGGGCGAGGAGCAGCACGACCAGCACGTTGGCGACGTTGCTGACGACCGTGCCGACCAGGGTGCGGCCGGAGTCGCGCAGCAGCGACGGTCGGGAGCTCACGGGTGGATCCTCTCGTGCGCGGGCGTGACGGACCACGGCGTCGGCGGTCCGGGTGGACCACCGACGCCGTGTCCGGCTGCTCGTGGGCTGCTCGCCGGGTCAGCGCACCCGGATGCGCCGCGTGGTCGGCCGACCGGCGTTGAGCGTCGCGTCGAAGGAGTAGACCTTCACGACGTACCGACCCGGCCGCAGCCGCAGCGAGGTGGTCCACCGGCTCGCCCGGCGCCCGGGGTCGGCCAGCACCGACTCGATGCGGACGCCCCGCTTGCCGAGCCGACGGCCGTCGGCCTGCACGAAGCGCTTGCCCTTCGCACCCACCTTGCGGACCTGCACCCGCACCGTGCGCACCGACTCGTCGTCGGTGGCCCGACCGACCACGGTGACGGGCCGCAACGAGCCCGCTGACCGGGCCGACCGGGCAGACGTCGTCTGCGTGCCGGTGGTCCGGGCGGTCGGCGCGGTGGTGTCCGACCCGACCTGGAACTCGCGCCACACCGAGGAGTGGTCGTAGTTGCCGGAGGTGTCGTCGGAGGCCGCGTCGAGGCCGTAGAGACCGGCCGGCAGCGACAGGGGCAGCGACCAGTTGGTCGTGGCGGCCCCCGCCGAGGCGAGCGTGGCCGTGCGGGAGGCGTACGTCGGGCCCCAGCTGCCGTCGGCCTGCAGCCAGCGGTTGGTCGAGTCGCCCTTGTTGAAGATCGCCACCCGGACGCGCTTCACCCCGCGGTCGTCGGTCGCCGTACCGGTGATGGTGAACGGGCTGGTGACCTGCTGGTTGCTGGTCGGCGCCGTCACCGTCGTGTCGGGGTCGGTGGTGTCCTTGCCCGCCGCGTCGACCGAGAACTGGCGCCAGACGTTGCCGCCGATGTTGTCCTTGCCGTCGACCGGCTTGACGTCCACGGCGTACGACCCGTCGGCGGGGCGCGGCACCGAGAGGGTCCAGCTGGTCGAGGCGGCGCCCGGCGAGGCGAGCGTCGCGGTGCGGAAGGCGTACGCCGACCCGAAGGTGCCGTCGGCCTGCAGCCACGGCTTGTCGGGGTTGTTCCGGTCGTAGACCGCGACCCGCACCGAGGCGACCGACAGGTCGTCGGACGCCGTGCCGGTGACCGTGAACGGGTCGGCCGAGACGACCTGCTCCGCCGTCGGGCTGGACACCGTGACGGTCGGGTCGGCGCTGTCCACCGGCCCGCGGTCGACGGAGAACTGGCGCCAGGTCGACGAGCTCACGTGCCCGGCGGCGTCGACGGCCTTCACGTCGACGGCGAACCGGCCCTCGGGCACGGTCACGTCCATCGACCAGTCGGTGCTCGTCGACCCTGCCGAGGCGAGGGTCGCGGTCCGGGCGTAGTACTGCGCGCCGAAGGTGCCGTCGACCTGCTGCCACGGGGTGGAAGGCTGGTCACGGTCGTAGACCGCGACCCGGACCGCGGTCACCGACTGGTCGTCGGTGGCCGTGCCGGTGACCGTGACGGGGTCGGTCCGCACGACCTGCTCGCCGGTCGGTGCGGTCACCGCGACGGTCGGGTCGGTGGTGTCCTCCGGCGTCGTGTCGACGGTGAACTGGCGCCACACCGGCGTCTCGTCGCTGTTGCCGGTCTCGTCGACGCTGGTCACGCTGAGCGCGTAGCGCCCCTCGGGCAGGTCGAGCGGGATCGACCAGTCGGTCGTGGTCTCGCCGGGGCTGGCCACGCTCGCCATCCGCGAGGCGTACGCCGACCCGAAGGTGCCGTCGGACTGCAGCCACCGCGCGTCGGCGTTGTCGCGGTCGTAGACGGCGACGCGGACCGCACCGACGGCGCGGTCGTCGGTGGCGGTGCCGGTGGCGCTGAAGGTCGTGTCGCGCACGGTGGCCTCCGCCGCGGGCGACGTCACCGTCGTGTTCCCGGGGACGTTGTCGTACTCGACCGGCGCCGCCGGGGCGCTGACCGTGCTCACCGAGACCTGCGCGGTCGAGTCGCCGCTGTTCTCGTACATCTCCACGCGCACATCGTGAGCGCCGGCGCTCAGCGCCTGCGAGGTGCCGGTGCGGGTGGCCGGCGAGGAGTCACGCCAGTCGTCGATGACGCGGACGCCGTCGACGTAGGCACGCACGCCGTCGTCGATGTACGCCGAGATCCGGACGGCCTGGCCGGCCGGCACGTCGACCTCTCGGGTCCACGCGACGGAGAAGTTGTCGGTGCCGACGTTGGCGCCGGTGGGCGCGCCGCTGCCCCAGGCGTAGTCGATCGACGCCTCGCACCTGGTGGTGTCGGCGAACCCGGAGAGCGTCTTGTTGGCCCAGTACTGCGCGCGCCACGGGGTGCTGCCGGAGCAGCTGGTGTCGGGCGCGGTCGGCGGGTTCGCGGTGCCGGTGGTGGGCATCGTGTAGATGCCGCGCACGGTGGCCCAGTTGGTGACCGAGCCGGTGTCGACGACCGTGGCGGTGTCGTAGTGCAGCTCGCCGTCGGGGGCGTACATCCGGTAGAGGTATCCGTTGGACCAGGCCAGGTAGAGCCAGTCACCGACGAACGTCAGGCCCTTGGTGCCCGACCAGTTGCGGTCGTTGACGACCTCCTCGTACGAGCCGAGGATGCCGGACTCCTGCGAGTAGCCGCGGCGGAAGAGCCGGTCGTCGTTCGACTTGGTGTAGTAGACGAAGCCGTCCTGGTACGCCGCCGCGGTCGTCTCGGAGACGCCCCAGGGCTGGTCGTCGGCGGTGTAGTTGTCGTTGGTGTCGACGTACCCGACGGACTCCGACAGGTTCTCAGCCGTGCCGTACGACGAACCACTGACGGTGCGGCGGTAGTAGTTGTCGTTGCCACCGAAGTAGGTCAGCACGCCGTTCTGCACGAAGCCGCCGCGGAAGTCGCTCCACGAGCTCCCACCGTTGACGGTGGTGCGGGAGCCGAAGCTGCTGCCGGTGAAGGTGCGCTGGTAGGTGCTCGAGCCGGTGACGTAGCGGAACTGCACGGGCAGCTCGACGTCCGCGGGCTCGGGCACGGCGGTGCCGCCGGCGACCGGGAAGGCCGCGAGCCGCTCGTGCGGCTCACCGGCGACGAGGTCGGTGTCGTGGCCGTAGAAGACGTACTGGTCGTTGCCCGTGATCGCCTCGGCACCGCGGCCGCGGTCGCGGCCGGGGTTCCACGACAGCGGGACGCCGCTGGCGGGGTCGAGGGCGGCCATGCCCATCCGCACGACCGAGCCGGGACCGTCGTTGTCGCCGCCGGGCGTCGGGTAGGAGTTGTTCATCCACCGCTGGTGGCCGCCGACGTACACGGCGGCGTCGGTGATGTACGACGCCCAGAGCGTGTCACCGCCGGTGATGTCCTTCCAGGTGTACTGCACGTGCTCGCCGGTCACCGTCGGCGGGAGCTCCCACCGCGAGACCGAGTCGCACATGGTCTCCGCGCCGGTGTGACCGCCGGTGCCGCTGACGACCAGGAAGGAACTTGTCGGGTCGATGGCGAGCCCGTGGATGTAGGTGTCGTCGTAGACGTCGAAGCAGTCGCCGGCGAACGCGTCGGTGGCCCAGTTGGCCACCCGCGGCCGGCCGGACGGGTCCTCGAGGTCGATGACCGCGAGCTGGTTGCGGGTGAGGGTGCCGACCTTCTCGAACGAGCCCGACAGCGCGAGCCAGCGGCCGTCCGGTGAGGCGGCGAGCTCGGCGACGTACGGCGCGTACTCGTCGCGCGACTCGGTCACCGGCAGGTTGAAGTCGGTCTGCGTCGCACCGGTGTCGGGGTCGAGCGAGACGAGCTTGCTGACCGGCTGACCGTTCACACGGTTGAACTTGCCCGCCAGGACCAGCCGGTCGCCGACCAGCTTCATGTCCTTGACGATGTAGTCGACCGACGCGGTGAAGGTCGGGTCGATCGAGCCGTCGGCGACGTCGAGCTTGACGACGCGGTTGGCCGTGGTTCCGTTGACGCTGGTGAACCAGCCGGCGGCGTACAGCGACTCGCCGTCGGCGGAGAACGCGACCGCCTCGACGCCGGGCTGCTCGTCGACCAGCCCGGTGGTCACCGGGTCGGGGCCGCGGAGCTCGGGGAGGAAGTCCTGGTCGACCTCACCGGTGGTGGAGTCGTAGACGAACAGCCACTGCCGGGTCGTCTCCGGGTAGCCGCCGGCCGGACGGATCCGGGTGAAGGACCCTCCTACCGCCACGGTCGAGCCGTGGGTGTCGAGGTCGAGCACGCGACCGTTCATCACCCGCGGCTGGTCGTCGACCGGCTGCGGGCTGACGAGGACGTCCTGCGCGGACGCCGGCACGAGCACGGCTCCCAGAAGGATCGGGGCCATGGCCGCCACGGCGGTGACGGCGCCCAGAAGGCCCGCCCGGCTGGTGGCCGGGCGGGCCTGGGTGGTGCGGGTCATGCAGAGAGCCTCTCGGTGCTGCGCCTGGAGCGGGTGGCCCGGACCGGGCCGGTCAGGGTCAGGGTGGTGGCGGTGCGGGCCGCCGGGTGCGGGGCGAGGCCGCGACGCACGCGGCGGCGCGACACCTCCTCGACGGCGTCGACGTAGACGGTCTCCAGCCGATCGGTGCAGGCGTCCCAGTCGTAGGTGCCGAGCACGGCGTCGCGCAGACGGACCGCGCTCATCCGCTCGTGCGAGGGCCAGAAGAGCGCGCGCCGGATCGCACCGCGCAGGCTCTCGGCGTCGCCCTGCTCGAAGACGCGGGCGCCGGGGCGGTCCTCGCCGACGATCTCGAGATGCGGCGCGATGTCGCTGACGACGACCGGCACGCCGCCGCCCATGGCCTCCAGCAGCGTGAGGGGCAGTCCCTCGAGCGCGGACGGCTGGACGAAGACGGTGGCGTTGGTGAACAGCTCGTCGAGGACGTCGCCGTACACGTAGCCGGTGAGGATCACCCGCGGGTCGTCGGCGGCGAGCCGCTCGAGCTCGGCGACGTACTCGTCGGTGTGGCTGGAGCCGCCCGCGATGACGAGCTTCTGGTCAGTGCGCAGCTGGCGGTAGGCCTTGATGAGCTCGTCGGGGCACTTCTCGGGGACCAGACGGCCCACGAAGAGCACGTAGTCCTGCCCGCGCAGGCCCCACCGCTCGGTGATCTCGCGCGGCGCACGGGAGCTCTTGGGGTTGACGCCGTTGGGCACGTACGTCGCGTCGCGCTCGTAGCGGGTGCGGTAGTGGTCGGCGAGGGTCTGGGAGACCGTCACGGTGCGGTCGGGCACCCGGGCGCTCATCCAGGTGGCGAGGCTGAGCACCTGGCGGGCGCCGCCACCCCACTTGGCGCGGTCGGCGTCGAGGCCGTGGACGGTCTGCACGATCGCGGTGCGCGAGCTCATCCGGGCCAGCGGGGCCATCAGGCCCGGGCCGACGGCGTGGTAGTGGAAGACGTCGTGACCGTGGCCGAGTCCGTGCATCGTGCTCATGGCGGAGTGCGCCAGTGCCTCGAGGCCGTGCGCGCGGACGGTCGGCAGCGTGACGACCCCCATGCCGAGGTGCTCGGCGATCCGACCACCGGGCTGCTCACCGGCGTACTCGCTCTGCGTGAACACCGTGACCTGGTGCCCGCGCTCGACGAGCCGACGGCCCACCTGCTCGACGTGGTGCTCGACCCCGCCGTACGTCGCCGGGACCCCGCGGGTCCCCAGCATCGCGATCTTCATCTCGTTCTCTACCCCCCAGTAGATCCAGCGGTCCGCTAGGTGCGCACTCGCCGGTAGTGGTCCTCCAGCGCCGCCACGTGGGCGCCGATGGAGTACGTCGTGACAGCACGGCGGCGGGCGGCCTCGCCCATCGCGTGCGCGGTGGTCGGGTCGCCCGCGAGGCGCCCGAGCGCCTCGGCCAGGGCAGCGGGGTCGTCGTGGGGCACCAGGTGCCCCGTGACCCCGTCCTCGACCATCTCCGGCAGCCCGCCGAGGTCGCTGGCGACCACGGGGCGTCCGCACCCGTAGGCCTCCAGCACGCTCATGGGCTGGTTCTCGTACCAGCGCGAGGGCACGGCGACGACCGCCGCGGCCCGCATCCGGTCGTGCAGCTCCGCCATGGGCACGCGACCCAGGAACTGCACCTTCGCGGCGAGACCCCGGTCGGCGGCGCGCTTCTCCAGGCGCTCGCGCTCGGGGCCGTCGCCGGCGATCGTGACGGTGACGTCGGCCGGCAGCAGCGCGGCCGCGTCGACCAGGGTGTCGACGCCCTTCTCGTGGGACAGGCGACCGGCGAACAGCACGCCGGCCCCCGGCTCGGTGGCGGGGACGACCCCGCTGACGTCGCAGAAGTTCGGCAGGTGCGCCAGCCGGTCGGGGTGCATCCCGCCGGCGGCGACCTTGTCGCGCAGGAAGGCGCTGGGGCACAGGAACGTGCGCACGGGCCCGTAGGCGTCGGTGCTGCGGTGCAGCGTGAGCTCCAGCGTCGCCAGGCCGCTGCCGGCGAGCGAGCCGCCGTTGCAGCGCCGCTTGGTGGCCTCCTCGAAGCGCGGCCGGCCACCGGGGGTCGCGGGCAGGCAGGCCTCGCAGATCTTCCCGTCGGCGTCGAGGAACTGGTACGTCGGGCAGACGAGCTTGTAGTCGTGCAGCGTCATCACGGCGGGTACGCCGCGCTGGGCCAGCGGGCGCAGGATCGACGGCGAGAGCTGGTGGTAGACGTTGTGCAGGTGCACCACGTCGGGGCGCTCGCGGTCGAGCACCCGCTCCATCGCCTTGCGGGCGTCGCGACGCCACAGCACCTGTGCGGCCGTGCGGGCCCGAGCGGCCGCGCCGTCGGGCGGCGGGTTGAGCTCCATGCGCGACGGGAACAGGTCGCCGTTGGGGTCCTCGTCGTTGTCGGGGTGCTCCATGGAGAAGAACCCGACGTGGTGGCCCGCTGCCCGCTGCTCGGCGGCGACGTCGAGCATGTAGGACTCCGCACCGCCGCGGCGGTACAGGAACTTGTTGACGTGGAGGATGCGCATCAGTCGCCCTCCCCCTCGGCCGGGGCCAGCGGCGGCGCCTGCTCGGCCATCCGCTCTCCCGCGCCACCCACGGACTCGGGGCCGTTGTCGTCGACGACGGCGAGCGCGGACCACACCGACTGCATGTCGGCGAGGAAGTCCTGCTGGTCGCCCTCGGGTCCGCCGGTGGCTGCGCCGGCCCGGTCGTCCGCCGCGAGCCCGACCAGTGGGAAGCCCCAGGTCTGCTCGAACTCGTCGAGGACGCGGCCGGCCGGACCCCACTCCACGGCGATGCCGACGGCCGAGAAGCCGGAGTCGTCGACGACGTACGCGCCGTGGTCACGCAGGGCGGTGGCGAGGATGCGGGCGGGCTCGGTGGTGAGGCCGGCGACGTCGAAGTCGGGCGCGACGGTGAGCAGGGAGCCCATCGCGGCGGCGGGCTCGTCGCCGGCGTACTGCTCGGCGGCGTAGGAGTCGGCGCGGGTGGCCGGCCAGCGGAACCCCCCGTCGGCGTGCGAGAGCAGGGTGCCGTCGACGGTCAGCTTGAGCGTGTGCCGGATCGTGCTACCCGGGGTCCACTCGCCGAGTCGGATCGTGCCGCCGAAGGCGGTCATGCCGGAGCCGCCGTGCGCGCCCTCGCCGACGTCGCCGGGCACGCCACCGGTGCGGATGGAGCTGCCGCGCCAGTCGTCCGGGGCGTACTGGGAGACCACGGTGCCGTCGGCGCACACGTGCAGCGGCTGGGTCTCGACCAGGGTGTCGTCGGGCAGGAGGACGGCCGCGGCGTGGTTGGGCGTCGTACCGGTGTAGCCGGGGTCGGTGGTCCAGTCCTCGGCGATCGGGAGCCCCTCGAGGAGCGTCTCCCCGGTGGTGGCGCCGCACCGGGTGCGGTCGGCGTCCCAGGCGGCGTCGGTGGCCAGCACCGGGCGCAGCGGCGCGTCCGGCGTCGCGATGATGAGGTCTTCCTCGGCCTGCACCGTCAGCGCGCTGGGCGCCAGCGGGAAGGGCACCAAGGAGGCGGCGTCGCCCCGCGCGACGTTCCAGATGGAGTCCGCCGGGTAGGGCCACAGCCGCGGGTCCCGGGCACCCGGTGTGGCCGGGCTCTCCGTAGCCGTGGGTCCGTTCGTCGCCTCGTCCTGAGGAGTTGGGGCCTCCGCGGAGCACGCGGCGACGAGCCAGATCGCGCAGAGCGCGACCATCCAGGGGGCCGGACGGTACGCGTCACGCGTCGTCCCTACCCGGCGGAGCACAGGGGCCGCCGGGGCGCGGTGCTCGGCACCGTCGCCCGGCAGGGGCCGCAGCGCGCCGACGGCGCGCTCGGACGTCGTGAGATGACAAGAAGCCATCAGGAACAGCCCCCCAGCTGTGTCGGCAGGTTCCCCCAAGCGGTGGCGAGGTCAGCCGACGAACCCCTCGCTACAGCAATGGACATTAGTCCCACCATGGGCGCCCGTCACGGGGTCGCGACCCGGATCACCGGTCTTGGTGAACACTTGTTACCCCCGCCCGCGGTGGCCCGTGGAGGTCGTTACCGGAGCGAGGGTTTGCTGTTACGGCGCCCCGTCGACAGGGGTGGGCCGCGGACGGGCCACGGGTGGGCGACGTCAGGAGTTGAACTGCTGCTGGGTGCGCTCGAGGCCCTGCTCGACGAGGCAGGCGACCGCGTCCGCGGCGGAGTCGACCTGGAACGGCAGCTCCTTGCGCTCGGTGCGGCTGTAGTCGGAGAGCACGAAGTCGGCGACCTCCTGGCGGCCCGGGGGCCGGCCGATGCCGGCGCGCACCCGGTGGAAGTCGCCGGTGCCGAGGGAGGAGCGCATCGACTTCAGACCGTTGTGGCCGTTGTCGCCGCCGCCGAGCTTGACGCGCAGCGTGCCGAAGGCGATGTCGAGCTCGTCGTGGATCGCCACGACCCGGGCGGGCGGGACCTTGTAGAAGGTGGCGAGCGCCTTGACCGGCCCGCCGAGCTCGTTCATGTAGGAGCGCGGCTTGGCGAGCACCACGCGCGGCGCCGGGGCACCCGGGGGCGCCAGACGGCCCTCGACGACGTCGGCGCGGCCGGTCTTGTGCGCGCGGAAGGGGCCGCCCATCCGCGAGGCCAGCTCGTCGACGACGAGGTAGCCGATGTTGTGCCGGTTGCCGGCGTACGACGGTCCGGGGTTGCCGAGGCCCACGACCAGCCACACGGCGTCGGTGTCGGTGCTCACGGGTGCTCCTGGGGTGCCTGGGACGGGCCTGGGACGAGCAGAGCGCCGGCCGGCCTGGTGGCCGACCGGCGCTCACACGCTACGGGTGGGTCCGATCAGTCGTCGGAGCCCTCGGCGTCGTCGGAGCCCTCCGAGCCCTCCGAGTCACCCTCGGCGTCCTCGTCGGAGTCGTCCTTCTCGATGCCGGCGTCGGCCTCGGCGGACTCGAGCTCGGCCTCCATGGCCTCCTCGCTCATCTGCTCGGTCACGTTGACCACGAGGTACTCGGGGTCGGTGAGGAGCTCGGTGCCCGAGGGCAGCTGGAGCTGGCCGGCGAGGGTCTGGGTGCCGGCCTCGAGGCCCTCGACGGAGACCTCGACGTACTCGGGGATGTGGGTCGCCTCGGCCTCGACCTCGACGGTCGCCAGGTCGGTGACCACAAGGGTGTCGGGGGCGGCGTCGCCGACGAGGTGCACGGGGATCTCGACGGTGACCTTCTCGCCGCGCTTCACCGCGACGAAGTCGATGTGCTCGAGGGTGCGGCGGATCGGGTCGGTCTGGACCTGCTTGGTCAGCGCCAGCTGGGTCTCGCCCTCGATGTCGAGCTCGAGCAGCGCGTTGGCGCCACCGTTCTTGAGCGCGATCCAGGTCTCGTGGCCCGGGAGGGTCAGGTGGCGCGGCTCGGCGCCGTGGCCGTAGACGACCGCGGGGACCTTGTCGTCGCGACGGATGCGGCGGGCGGCGCCCTTGCCGAACTCGGTGCGGGTCTCAGCCTTGATCTTGTCGGCCATGGTGGCGTCTCTCCTGTGTCGCTGCTTATGTCGCTGGTTCGTGACGTGCTGCCGGTGTCGGCGGGTCGTGCTGGCGCTCGCGGCGGCGTGCCACCGGCGGGCGGTGCTCTCAGGGCCCCGGCTCGGCGGCGCCGCGTCGACGGCGGCGTGCAGCGCACGAACCGGCCCTGTCGATCACGGAGCGTTCACTCCCTCGCCGAGGCAACTGCACGATCCTACGGCGCGGGGTGCCGAACCGGCCAATCGGGCGCCCGCCACCCCTCCCGGGGGCGTGGGCGCCGGCAGCGGGCCCGTCCGTAGGCTCGCCGGGTGAGCCTGACCCTCGCCGAAGCCCGGGCGCGCGCCGCCGCCGTCTCCGACGTCTCCTACGACCTCGACCTGGACCTGACGGACCCGGCGCAGGGCACCTACGGGTGCCGGGCGGTCGTGTCGTTCACCTGCCGCGAGCCGGAGACGTTCCTCGAGCTGGCCCGCGCCGAGGACGTCGTCGTCGAGCTGGACGGCGTACGCCTCGACGACGCCTGCTACGACGGCCGCCGGATCGCGCTGACCGGACTGGGTGGCGACCACCGGGTCGTCGTCGAGGCGCGGGTGCCCTACGTCAACGACGGCGACGGGATGCACCTCTTCACCGACCCCGCCGACGGGGCCGTGTACGCGTCGGCGTACGTCGGCATGGACGTCGCGCAGAAGGTCCTCCCCTGCTTCGACCAGAACGACCTCAAGGCGCCGGTGACGCTCCGGGTGACCGCCGACCCGACCTGGACGGTGCTCGCCAACGGCCGGACCACCGCGAGCGAGGGCGGCCGCTGGGAGTTCGCGACGACGCCGCCGGTCCCGGTCGTGATGTTCGTGGTGTGCGCCGGGCCGTGGCACTCGGTGACCTGGGAGCACGCCGGCCTGCCGTTCGGCTGGCACGCCCGCGCCTCGCTGGCCGCCGAGCTCGACCGGGACGCCGACGAGCTGCGGCGTACGACCGAGGCGTGCTTCGACCACTACGCCGAGGTGTTCGAGGAGCCGTACGCCTTCGACTCCTACGACCAGGTCTTCGCGCCGGGCCAGAACTGGGGCGCCCTGGAGACCCCGGGCTGCGTGACCTACCGCGACGAGTACCTCCCCCGAGGGCGGCTCACCGACCGGATGCGGGCCTCGCGCGCCACCACGATCGCCCACGAGATGGCGCACATGTGGTTCGGCGACCTGGTGACGATGACGTGGTGGGAGGACACCTGGCTGCAGGAGTCGTTCGCCGACATGCTCGGCTACACCGTCGCCGCCCGCGCCGCGGGCTACCCCGAGGCACTGGTGACCTTCGAGAGCACCCGCAAGGCGACCGGCTACGAGGCCGACGCCCGTCGCTCGACCCACCCGGTCGCCCCCGACGCCGAGGACGTGCCGGACGTCGACGCCGCGGCCGGCAACTTCGACATGATCAGCTACGCCAAGGGCAACGCTGTGCTGCGCCAGCTGGTGACCTGGCTGGGCGAGGACACCTTCCTCGCCGGGGTGAACGGCTACCTGGCGCGGCACCGGTTCGGCAACGCGACCCTGGCCGACTTCCTCGACGCGCTGGACGCCGCCTCCGACCGTGACGTGCGCGGCTGGGCGACGGCGTGGCTGCGCAGCAGCGGCTTCGACACCGTGCGGGTCGAGCGCGACGGCGACGTGCCGGTGCTGGTCCGCGAGGGGACCCGCCCGCACCGCTTCACCGTCACGGCGTACGACGACGGGCTGGCGCCGGTGGGCTCGCGCCTGGTCGACCTCGGGGCCGACCCGGTGCGCCTCGACGACCTGGCCGGCCGGGTCGTCCTGCCCAACTCCGGCGGCGAGACCTTCGCGGCGCTGGCGCTCGACGAGGCGTCGCGCGCGGCGCTGGCTGCCGGCGTCTCCCGGCTCGACGACCCGCTCGCCCGCGCGGTCGTGTGGGGCCAGCTGTACGACGCCGTCCGCACCCGCGCCCTCGACCCGCTCGACTACCTCGCGGTCGTCGCCGACCAGCTGCCGGCCGAGACCGCACCCACCCTGGTGACGTCGGTGCTGTCCCGCGCGCACGTGAAGGTGCTGCCGCACCGGGTGGCCGCGGGCGACGTGCCGCGGGCGGTCGCGCTGCTCGACCGCACCTGCCTCGACGGCCTGGCCCGGCTCGACACGGCTGGTGCGGGTGCGCAGGGCGACGCGGAGGGCGACCCGGGGGGCGACGCGGAGGGCGAGCTGCGGGTGGCGTTCTGCGAGGCGCTGGCCGCGAGCTCGCGCGACGCCGGCCTGATGCGCGGCTGGCTCGACGCCGACGCGGTCTTCGGGCTGCCCCTGCACGCGGCGCTGCGCTGGCGGGTGGTGACCCGGCTCGCGGCGATCGGCGAGGCGGACGCTGCGTTCGTCGAGGCCGAGCGACGCCGCGACGGTGGCGTCGACGGCGAGCTGGGCGCCGTACGGGCCCTGGCGGCGCGGCCGTCGCGGGAGGCCAAGGAGGCGGCCTGGGCGGTCATGGTCGAGCCGGACGTCGCCAACCGACGCTTCGAGGCGGCCGCGTCCGGGCTGTGGCAGCCCGAGCAGGTCGACCTGCTCGGCCCGATCGTCGACCGCTACCTGGCCCGCGGACCGGAGATCGCGGTCCGGCGGGGCCAGGCGTTCTCCCAGGTGGTCGGTCGGGCGTTCCCGGCGATCCCCCTGACGCCGGCGCAGGTCGCCGACGTGGCGGGCGTGCTGGCCGGCGACGAGGGGCCGGCCGTGCTGCGGCGGCACTGGGAGGACGCGCTCGACGACGTGCGCTGATCCCGGAGGCGCGCGGCGACCCTGCGGTCAGCCCGGCCGGTCCGCCGGCGACTCCCCCGGCGCGCAGTAGCGGTAGCGCGGCGGCGTCTCCTCGCCCGACCACCCGGCGAACCGCTGCACCGCCTCCACCGCGGCGGCGACGGCACGCAGCGCCCGGAACCGGTCCGGCGCCCAGCCGGCCGGGACGACGGGACGCAGCTCGACGCCGCGCTCCAGGTGCGCCTGGAGCACCTCGCGCTGGTAGGCCTCCCAGCGCTCGCGGCCGGCGGCGTACTCCGGTCGGTCGCGGTAGGTGACCAGCACCAGCTCGCACCCGTGCACCCGACGCCGGTCCGTGCCGTCGGCGCAGGGCTGCCTCGGTCCGGTCTCGAGGCTCAGGGCACCGCCGGCGTGCAGCGCGCCGAGGCCGGTGACGGTGCACTGCGCCGACCAGCAGTCGGTGGGGCGCACCCCGACGACCTCGAGGTAGGCCGTCAGCAGCTCCTGCGGGCTGCTCGGCAGGTAGGCGAACGGCGACGGCACGAGCGGCGGGTGGTGCGGGTGCGGGTGGACGACCCGGGCCACGGAGTCCCAGTCGAGGGCCACCGAGATCACGTCCTCGCTGTCGTGCGGGAGGTCCAGCGGAGCCGCGTCGGCCATCCGTCGACGTGCGCCGAGCACCGCCTCCGCCGAGGCGGCCGGGTGCAGCACGACGCACCCCACCACCATCGACTACGGCACCCCGAGCCCGCCTCCGTCGGCGGTGTCGCCACCCCGGGCGACCGCCCGGAATGCGCCGAGCCGCGTAACACCCAGGACGTTCTGCGGGCCCAGCCCGCCCTCCTCGGCGAGGGCGCGGCCGAGGTCCTCGTCGGCGACCGACGGGGTCGCCGGGGCCGCGAGCGACCCAGTGCTCGTCGGCCGCGAGCACCGCGATCGCCGACGGCGGGGCGGGCGGCAGCCCCTCGACCGGGAGGTGGACCACCTCCCACTCCACGACGCGGGCGCCCTCGGAGTCCGGTGTCCGCGCGGGCGAGATGCGGTCGGGCACCCGGTAGACGCCCCAGACGAGGTCGGGGCGGGCGGCCAGGCCGGGGCGCGCGAGGTGGGTGGCGAGGTCGTCGAGCTGGACCCCGCCGCGGGTGGCCAGCCGGGTGACGACCGGCGTCACCGCCTCCTCGTCGCGGTACGCCGCCCGTGCGGTGTCGCGGGCCGCGCGCTCGGCCGCGGCGGTCTCGCGGCGGCGTACGGGGTCGTGCTCCTGGGCGACCGCGGGACGCTCCAGCCCCTGCTCGACGGTGCCGCGGAGGTCGCCGCGGCGTCGCTGCTCGGCCTCGTGCTCGGCGCGCAGCACGCCGACCTCCTTGATCCGGGCGACCAGCTCGTCCGGGGAGAGCCCGTCGGAGGCGGCGGCGCCGTACCGGTGGCGCCCGGCGGGGCTCTCCAGCACGCGGGTGGCGTCCTGGGCGGCCGACTGCTGCTCCCACCGCTCCTGCGCCGTGGACTGCTCACGCTCGACGCGGGCCAGCTGGGCCTCGACCGCGGCCCGCTTCTCCGGCGGGAGGCCCGCGAGCATTTCCCGCAACCGCTCCTCGTCGGGCGGCGCGCTCAGGCCCTGGAGGCCCTGCTTGATGCGGTCGAACAGACCCATGCGCGCGAACCTAGGGCAGCGCGCGGCGGGGCGACCCCTGCTCTGGACCGACCGGGACGCCCCTGACAGGCGGGGTCGGGCGGGTCAGGCGTGCCCATCGAACATCGAGGTGACCGAGCCGTCCTCGAAGACCTCGCGGATCGCGCGGGCGACCAGCGGGGCGATCGAGAGGATCGTCAGTCCCTCGAACTCGCGCTCGGGCGGGATCGGCAGCGTGTTGGTGACCACGACCTCCTCCGCCGGGCAGCCCTTGAGGCGCTCGACGGCGGGGTCGGACAGGATCGCGTGGGTGGCGGCGATGACCACGCCCGCGGCACCGTCGGCCATGAGGGCCTCGGCGGCCTTCACGATGGTGCCGCCGGTGTCGATCATGTCGTCGACCAGCACGCACATGCGGCCCTCGACGTCGCCGACGACGCGGTTGGCGACGGTCTCGTTGGGCCGGTCGGTGCGGCGCGACTTGTGGATGAAGGCCAGCGGGGCGCCACCGAGGCGAGCCGACCAGCGCTCGGCGACCTTGATGCGGCCGGCGTCCGGGGAGACGACGGCGAGGTTCTGGCCGCCGTACTTGGACTTCACGTAGTCGGCGAGGACGGGCAGCGCCATCAGGTGGTCGACGGGGCCGTCGAAGAAGCCCTGGACCTGGTCGGCGTGCAGGTCGACGGTGATGAGGCGGTCGGCGCCGGCGGTCT
Organism: Nocardioides sp.; assembly: GCA_002729525.1. Lineage (GTDB taxonomy): Bacteria > Actinomycetota > Actinomycetes > Propionibacteriales > Nocardioidaceae > Nocardioides. Next base: position 15,471 of record PBYI01000040.1, on the reverse strand, counting down.
TGAACATGTCGGCGACCAGGCGGGCCGAGATCGGCTCGCGGCCGCGGTGCTTCTTGTCCTGACGGGCGTAACCGTAGAACGGCATCACGACGGTGATCCGCTTGGCCGAGGCGCGCTTGAGCGCGTCGACCATGATCAGGTGCTCCATGATCCACTCGTTGATCGGAGCCGTGTGGCTCTGGATCACGAAGGCGTCGCACCCGCGGACGGACTCCTCGTAGCGGACGTAGATCTCTGAGTTGGCGAACTCGTACGCCGAGGTCGGCACCAGCGGGGTGCCGAGCAGGTCGCTGACCTCCTCGGCGAGCACGGGGTGCGCCCGTCCGGTGAAGACCATCAGGTTCTTCTCGGTGGTCCTGAGGATGCCGGTCACGTCAGGAGTCTCCCCCATCGGGGTGCGGTGCGGCGACCCCGGGGTCGTCGGTGGACGGCTGGGTGGACGGGTGGGTGGACGCGTCGGAGGAGGCCTCCTCGGCGGCCTGCGCCTGCGGGGTGCCCGCGCGGCGCCGGGCGGCCCAGCCCTCGATGGTGCGCTGGGGGCCCGCGCTGACCGCGAGCGCGCCGGGCGGGACGTCCTCGCGGACGACCGTGCCGCCCCCGGTGGAGGCGCCGTCACCGATGCGGACCGGGGCGACGAAGGTGTTGTTGGAGCCGGTGCGGGCGTGCCGGCCGACGACCGTGCGGTGCTTGGCGACGCCGTCGTAGTTGGCCACGATCGTGCCCGCGCCGATGTTGGTGCCCTCGCCGACCTCGGCATCGCCGACGTACGACAGGTGGGGCACCTTCGCGCCCTCGCCGATCCGGGCGTTCTTGGTCTCGACGAAGGCACCGATCTTGCCGTCGGCGCCGAGCTCGGTGCCGGGGCGGAGATAGCTCCAGGGGCCCACCGTCGCGCCCGCGCCGACGACGGCCAGCTCCCCGTGGGTGCGGACCACGCGCGCGCCGGCGCCGACCTCGCAGTCCTTGAGCGTGGTGTCGGGGCCGACGACGGCGTCCTCGGCGACCACGGTCGCGCCGAGCAGCTGGGTGCCGGGCAGGAGGGTCACGTCGGAGGCGAGCACCACGTCGGCGTCGAGCCAGGTGGTGGCGGGGTCCATGACGGTGACGCCCTCGCGCATCCAGGCCTCGACGATGCGCTGGTTCATCACCCGGCCGACGGCGGCGAGCTGGACCCGGTCGTTGGCACCCTCGGTCTGGGCGACGTCGTCGACGACGTGCGCGCCGACCGAGAGTCCGGCGTCGTGGGCCAGGCCGACGAGGTCGGTCAGGTAGTACTCGCCCTTGGCGTTGTCGTTGCTCAGCCGCGGGAGCGCATCGCGCAGGAACGACGCGTCGAACGCCATGATCCCGGAGTTGATCTCGCCGATCTCGCGCTGCGCGGCGGTGGCGTCCTTCTCCTCCACCACCGCCAGCACGTCGCCCTCGGCGTCGCGGACCACCCGGCCATAGCCGAACGGGTCGTCGACCAGGCCCGAGAGCAGGCTGACCGCGCAGTCGCTGGCGGCGTGCTGGTGCGCGAACTCGCGCAGCGTGGCGCCCGTCAGCAGCGGCGTGTCGCCGTACGCCACCAGGACGGTGCCGGCGACACCGGCGCCGGACCCGGCTGCCTCGGCGGCCTCGACCCCGACCCGGACGGCGTGGCCGGTGCCGAGCTGCTCGGCCTGGTGGGCCAGGAGCAGCTCGGGGGCACGCTCGAGCAGGTGGGGCCCGACGACGTCGCTCTGGTGGCCGACGACGGCCACCACCTGCGCCGGGTCGAGCTCGGCGACGGCGACGAGCACGTGGCCGACCATGCTGCGGCCGGCCACCTCGTGCAGGATCTTGGGCTTCTTGGACTTCATCCGCGTGCCCCCGCCGGCGGCGAGGACGACGACGGTCAGGTCTGCGGGCACCGGGTCACTGTAGTGGCGGCCGCGGAGCGCGCCAGCCCGCTGCCCCGGCCTCCTAGGCTGGCCCCCATGACGCCTCAGGAACGCGCCGGACGGCTGCTGGACGCCCAGGTCGCGTGGGTGCTGGAGCAGGTCTCCGACGAGCGTCTCGCGGCCACCGCGGCGGCCCGTACGGCCGAGGCACGCACAGTGCTGGAGCGGGTCACCGTGGGGTCCGCGGTCGACACCGAGGCGGTACTGGCGCTGGTGCGGCTGATGCTCGGACGGGCACCGGCGAGCACTGTCGGCAGCACCGTCGTGGCCACGGTGGCCGACCTGCTGCACGACGGGCCCGACCTCGAGGTCACCCTCGGCGAGCTGGTGGCCCGCGATGTGGTCGAGCGGCTCGTCGACGAGGCGCTGGGGCGGCTCGACGACGTCGAGCGCGGGCTGGACGGCGCCAGCCGGAGCCCCGCGGTCGGCACGCTGGCGTCGCGGTTCATGGGGCGCGTCGTCACCGAGGTGGTGCAGTCGAACCGGGCCGTGGCCGAGAAGGTGCCCGGCTTCGGCTCCCTGGTGTCCTTCGGCGCCAGCACGGCCGGCCGGGTCATCGGGGCGGCCGACAAGCAGCTCGACGGGCTCTTCGGCGACACCGCGTCGAAGGGCGCCGCGTTCGCCGTACGACGCCTCAACAAGGTGCTCGTCGACACCCTGCGCGACCCTGTCGCCCGCGAGGCCGTGCTCGAGGTCTACGACCTGTACGCCGACTCCCCGCTGCAGGGGCTCGGCACCCGCGCCGACCGCGAGGAGGTGCACCGGGTCGCCGGCGTCGTGCACGACGCGGTCATCGGTGCCGCCGCGGGCGACCCCGCCGCCGAGCTGGTGTGCGCCGTCGTACGCGGGGTGCTGGAGGTGTACGCCGAGGAGCCGCTGGCCGTGCTGCTCGACGACCTCGACGTGGACGCCGAGGAGCTCACCGCGCACGTGACCCCGCTCGTGGTGGGAGCCGTGCGCGGGCTGCGCGACGCCGGCGAGCTGGAGCGGCTGGCCCGCGAGGAGCTGGCCCCGTTCTTCGACTCCCCCGCGGTGCTGGCGCTGCTCGACTGAGTCCGGTCTCAGGACCCCCACCTCACCCGGACGGGCGATCCGACCACCCCGATCCCTCAGACCGGCCCGCGACCGGCCGAAGGTCCACGCAGGGGAGCCCCGGCAGTCCGGACGGAGGTGGACGGATGCTTCGACCGTCGGCGCACTCGCGCCGGCTGGTGCCGACCCGTCGCGGGCTGGTGGCTCTCGCCGTGCTCGCCGTGGGCGTCATCGTGCTCGGCGACCTCGCGATCCGTCTCGCTCCCGCCGGCACGCACGTCGCCGCGTGGTGGCCGGCCGCCGGCCTGGCCGTCGCGGTGGGCGTGCGCTTCGGGCGCCGCGGCCTGCCGTGGGCGGCCGTGGTCACCTACGGGGCCAGCGTGGTGGCCAACCAGCTCGGGGGCCGCCCCCTCGACACCACCCTGCTGTTCTCCCTCGCCAACACCCTCGAGGTGCTGGTGACGGCGAGCCTGGTGCTGCGCTGGGTCGGACGTCGCCCGATGCTGACCGTCCGCGACCTCTCCGGGGTCGTGGCGGCGACCCTGCTGGGGGCCGGCGCGGCGGGCGCCGTCGCGGCGGTGGCCGTCGGCATGCACACCGACGGCAGCTGGTGGGTGACGGCCAGAGCCGTCTCGACGTCCCACTTCTCCGCGGTGCTGCTGTTCCTGCCGTTCGCGCTGGAGCGCGAGCGGCGGCGACCGCGCGCCCGGCGGCTCGAGGTCGTCCTCACCGGCTCGGGACTCGCGCTGCTGACCGTCGCGCTCTTCGCGCCGCACCAGTCGCTGCCGGTCGTCTTCATGCTCTTCCCGCTGCTGGTCGTCACCGCGTTCCGGCAGACGCTGCGCACCTGCGCGCTCCAGCTCGTCGTCGTCAACACGGTCGCCACGGTCGCGACCTCGCTCGGCTGGGGGCCGATCCACGCCGCCGTGTCGGTCTCCGGCATCCCGCTGGAGACGGCCGGCGCGGTGCTCCAGGCACTCATCGCCTCCTCCGCCGCAACCGTCTACGTGCTGCGCGTCAGCGTCGAGACCCGCCTCCAGGCGCTGGCCGACGCCGACCGGGCCCGCCGCCACCTCGGCGCCGTCATCGATGCCGCCCCCTCCACGGCGATCATCCAGACCGACCTGGACGGCGTGATCCGGGTCTTCAACGCCGGCGCGGTCAACCTGCTGGGCTACCCGGCCGAGGACGTCGTCGGCAAGCACACCCCCGAGCTCTTCGTCGCCCGTGAGGAGCTCCGCCAGCGCGCGGAGGACGTCGGCGTGACCCGCGGCTTCGAGGCGATGGTGCACACCGTGCGCACGGGCCTGCTGGAGTCGGACCGTCGCGACTGGACCTACGTCACCGCTGCCGGCGTACGACGCCGCGTGTCGCAGGTGGTCAGCCGGGTCGACGACGCCGACGGCACCCCGATGGGGTTCCTCGCGATCGCGGAGGACGTCGAGACCCAGCGCCGCGTCGAGCAGCTGCTGGTGCAGTCGTTGGAGCAGGAGCGCGCGCTCGCCGAGCGGCTGCGCGCGGCCGACGCGCTGAAGTCCGACTTCGTCACCTCGGTCTCCCACGAGCTGCGGACCCCGATGACCAGCGTGCTCGGCTACTCCGAGCTGCTCGTCGACGACTTCGGCGATGTGCTCGGACCCGGTGGCCGTCCGATCGTCGAGCGGATCCAGGCCAACGGACGAAGGCTGCTCGCCCTGGTCGACGACCTGCTGACCCTCTCCCGGTTGGAGTCGGGGTCGCTGACCCTCAAGCACGAGCCCTTCGAGGTCGCCTGGGTCGCGCGCAGCGCCGTGGCGGTGCTGCAGCCGCTCGCCCGCGCCAGCGACATCGGCCTGGCGCTGCACCTGCCGGAGGAGTCGACGACGGTCCAGGGCGACCCGCAGGAGATGGAGCGGGTCCTGATCAACCTGCTGAGCAACGCGGTGAAGTTCCCCCCCGCGCACGGCCGGATCGACCTGACCGTGCGCCGCCGCGACCTGTGGTCGCTGGAGGTCGAGGTGCGCGACACCGGCGTCGGCATCCCGGCCGCCGACCTCGACAAGGTCTTCACGCGCTTCCACCGCGCCTCGAACGTCGTCGAGAGCCAGGCGCAGGGCACCGGTCTGGGGCTGGCGATCGTGAAGGCGATCGTCGCCAAGCACGGCGGCACGCTGTCGGTGGAGTCGGAGCTCAGCCGGGGCAGCACCTTCGTCCTGGCGCTGCCCACCACTGTGGCGCCCGAGCTGCCGGCCGACGCGCCCGCCCCGATGGACACCTCCGAGATGCGCGACGTCGTACGCCGCGTCGCCCAGCAGATGGCGTCCGGCACCCGGGCGCGGCCGTCCGCGCTCACCGGGCTCGAGCAGCCCGATCAGCCCCAGCAGCACGAGCAGCCGCAGCAGGCGACCGGCTCCTGAGTCAGGGCACCGGGGTCAGCCCCGGGGTCAGTGCGGTCAGAGGTGCGGGTGGAACCGCCGTGCCTCGCCGACCACCCGGTCGAAGACACCCCTGTCGAGCGCGGCGCCCTCACGTCGTACGGCGGCGGGCGAGAGCGCGAGCAGACGGTCGAGGCGCACCTCGCTGGGACGCCGCTGCCGGTCCCAGCCGCCGGTGCCGACGTCCATCCAGAACCGACCCCAGCGGGCCTCGTCGGCGGCGTCGCGGTCGTGGTCCTTGCTGGTCAGCATGAGGGCGACGACCTCGGTACGGCGCACCGCGAGCACCAGCACCGGCCGGTCCTTGCCATGCGAGGCGTCCTCCTCGAACGGCACCCACGCCCACACGACCTCGCCGGGGTCGGGGCGGCCGTCGGCGCGCGGGGCGTACGACGCGACGCCGCCGCCACCGGCGCCGACCGGGCGGCGGGCACGGCGTCGGGCTCCCAGACGCAGGAGCCGGCCGAGCGGGGCGAGAGGTCTCCGGCGCACCCGCGCATCCTGGCACGTCGGCCCCCTACTGTGACGCGCATGCACCCCGTCGGCAGTCCTGGTCCGTTCGCCGCCCACCTGGGCTTCCGGGTCGTCTCGGCGGACGCCGACGGGGCGGTCGTGGAGGCCGACCCGGGCCCGGAGCACCTCAACGGCGGCGGCATCCTGCACGGCGGCTACCTCGGCGCGCTGATCGACAGCACCACGGGCTGGGCGGTGCACGCCGCCGGGCCCGAGGGCGTCGTCGCGCCGCACGTGCAGCTCAGCACCCAGTTCCTGCGGGCCGGGGTCGCCGGATCGACGGTCACCTGCACCGCGCGGTGCACGAAGGCTGGCGGTCGGATCCGGGCCACCGAGGCCGAGGTCGTGCAGGACAGGCGGGTGCTGGCCCGGGCGAGCGCGACGCACGCGGTGATCTCAGGCGGCTGAGGCGGCTGAGCCCGGCCCGTCCCCTGCTCGAACGGCGACAGCGGAGGATCCCCGGCACCCGGTGCCGACGATCCTCCGCTGTCGAGAGGTGTGAGCGCACTACTGCGCGTCGACCACGTCGATGAGGAACCACAGGGTCGCGTTGCCCGGGATGGCCGACCCGCTGCCGGCGGCGCCGTACCCGTACGCCGGCGGGATCTGCAGCAGCACCCGGCTGCCGACCTTCACGCCGTCCAGGCCGATGGCCCAGCCCTGGATCAGGCCGCTGAGGGGCGACTCGAGCGGCTCGCCGCGGGAGTAGCTCTCGTCGAAGGGCGCGTCGGCGTCGTACACGGAGCCGAGGTAGTTGACGGTGACCGTGCTGTCGGCGGAGAGCTCCGCACCGTCGCCCTCGGAGAGGATGACGCGCTGCACCGGGGTGTCGAGCGCAGGCTCGTCGAGGCCGCTGAAGTCGAGACCGACGGGGTCGCCGCCCTCCTCGACGACCGTCGGCTGGGTCGACGGGTCGGCGTCCTCGACCTGGTCCGACGACGGGGTCGGCGAGGCCTCCTGCGCGGACCCGAGGTCGGCGACGACGACCACAGGGGCGTCGCCGTCGAGCCCGAGCGCGTTGCCGTCGGCAGACCCGCCGAAGAGGATGTCGGCGGTGGTCACGGCGGCGACGCGCGAGCCGTACGTCGCGCCGGACATCAGGGAGTAGAGCACCTCGCCGGACGACGGGTCGACCGGCACGGCCTGCGCGGCGCCCTGGTCGTAGTCGCTGTAGAGGTCGGACTGGGCCGTGCCGTCGCCGAGGTAGAGGTAGGCGTTGACGGTGTCGCCGTCGTCGATGGCGTCGCCGTCGCCCTCGACGAGCGTGTAGGTCTCGGTCTCCGACGGCGCCTCGACGGCCGCCGACCACTCCGCGGTGAGCGAGTCGCCGACGTCGCCGGTGAAGGTGACGCCCTCGATGCTCTCGCCGGTGGCCTCGCCCCCGGCTGCGCCGTCGGCGCTGTCGGCGCTCTCGGAGGAGGACTCCGAGCTGGTGGAGGAGTCGGCCGCGTCGTTCTCGCTGCCGCAGGCGGCGAGCGTCGGCACCAGCAGGGCGGTGCACAGGAGCGCGGACGGGACGGAGCGCCAGGGGCGTCGGAGCACGAGGGACCTTCCGTGGTGGTGGACCGGGCCGTCGCGGCCGCCGAGCGGCGGCCGGACGTCGGTGCTCCATGGTTCCACGGGGTGGGGCACCGGACCGCGCGCCCCCGGATCCTGTGCACCACCGATGAGTAGGCCGCCCGCACCGGGTCGGCACGGATGGACAGGCACGGCGACGAGAGGAGACCCATGGGACAGCAGCGGGTGCGGGTGCAGAACTTCACGGTGACCGAGGACGGGTACGGCAGCGGTCGGGGCCAGAGTGCGGAGGCGCCGTTCGGCGACCTCGACGTCGGCCGGCTGATGTCCTGGGTCGGCGGCACCGCGAGCTGGACCTACCGCGACGGGCCCGGTGGCAGCCGCGGCCTCGACGACCTGTTCGTGCGGGACTTCGAGCACGGCATCGGCGTGGAGGTCATGGGCCGCAACAAGTTCGGCCCGGTCCGCGGGCCCTGGCCGGACGAGGAGTGGCGCGGCTGGTGGGGCGACGAGCCGCCGTTCCACGCCCCCGTCGTGGTCATGACGCACCACCCGAGGCCGTCGTTCACGCTCGCCGACACGACCTTCCACTTCCGCTCGGGCGAGCCGGCCGACGTGCTCGCCGAGGCCCGCGAGCTCGCCGGCGGGCTCGACGTACGGATCGGCGGCGGGGTCGCCACCGTCCGCGCGTTCCTCGACGCCGGTCTCGTCGACGACCTGCACGTCGTGGTCGCCCCGCTGACGGCCGGCGGCGGCGAGTGGTTGTGGGAGTCGCCGGCCGACCTGGAGGACCGCTACGAGCACGAGGCGGTGCCGAGCCCGAGCGGCGTGGTGCACCACCTGTTCTGGCGCTGACGCGCTCGCGGAGCGGCACCCGTGCCGTGTCGGCGCGGCCCTCTAGAGTCGAGCGGTGAGCAAGCTGGACGCCCAGAGGGCGATGCGCGAGGCCCGGTACGCAGCGCAGCAGAAGGCCGCCGGTGCACCTGCGCAGCGGCGCGCGACCCGCACCCGCCCGCCGGTGGCGCCCGACGAGGCACCGGTCGCCGCGCCGGCGAAGGCAGCGAAGACCTCGAAGACCTCGACGGACGACGGCGCCTGCGGCCACCGGTCGATGAACGGCCGCACCTGCACCCGGCCGAGCGGGCACACGGAGAAGAACCACCGCTACGGCTGAGCCCGGGCCGGACTCATCCCCGCTCCGTGCGGAGGAGTCAGACTGCGGCGATCCGCACCAGCTCGAGCGTGGTGCCGGCGTCCTCGTCGGTCACCATCGAGCCGTGGCCGTGCGGGCCGTACTTGTCGCGGTACGCCGTGTCCGTCGCGACGCGCAGCCCCGGGTCTGCGCTACCGAGATCGGCCACCGCCACGTCCGCCTCGACCCCGGGCACGCGCACCCGCGCACGCCCCCTGGCGACGGCGTGGCCGAACCAACCCGTCGTCCGACGGTGCCAGCTGCGCACCAGCACGCGGTCGCCGACCCGCACCACCCAGATCGGTGTCCAGCTGCCGGCGCGACCGTTGCGGTGGACGACCGACACCTCCAGCTCCCGAGCCTCGTCGAACCGCTCGAGGTCGCTGTCGCTCCACATGGCTTCACTCCTCCGACATCAACCGTTGACAGGGCTCCTGAGCAGGAGTCGGGACACGTCGCCGATCCTGATGCGACGTATCAGGCTGACCCTGGTCAGCGCCGTGCGAGTCGCAGCACCGGGATCACCCGGTCGGTGCGCTCCTCGTACTCCCGGAACCCGTCGCTGGCGGCTTTGAACCGCTCCCACGCGGAGTCCCGCTCAGCGCCCTTGAGGTCGACCGCGCTCACCTCGGCGCTGGAGATGGCGGTGCCGTCGCCGGTCTCGACGGTGATGTCTGGATGGGCGAGGAGGTTGTAGTACCAGTCGGGGTTGTCCGGCGCGCCGGCCTTGGACGCCGCAACCAGCCAGCCGTCACCGTCGGGAAGCCCCATCACCGGGTTGATCCGCGGCTCGCCCGACCGCGCGCCGACGGTGTGCATCACCACCAGGCCGTCGCCGAACGGCGCCGCGTCGGTCACCACGCCGTTTTTCGCACGGAACTCCGTCAGCACCATCTCGTTGAAGTCGCTCACGTCGTCGAGTGTGCCGCGCATCGAGCTCGGGTGGAACCTCCGCTGAAGCCACGGCGCGTTCCCCCGAGGCCGGGCGCCAGTCGGCACCAGACGCCGGGGATGGGCTCCCCGGGTAGGAGTCGAACCTACGTCGCTTGTCCTGATTCAAAGGCGCGCCGGAACGTGTCTCACGGTCCCCGCTGGTGGCCTCTCGTCCGGGATTCGCGGTCAGGCGGCGGCTGTCAGGTCATCCGGTCCCCCGCTGTGACGGGACATCTGTGAGAGGCCGTGTGAGAGATCAGCGGCGAGGGCGGCGACGTCGCGGCGGGTGGAGGGCGTCCAGCAGCTCGGCCTCCGACGCCGGGCTCGCGTTGGGGTCGTACCTGACGCGGGGGATCTCCACCACGTCGGCGGCCGTGTCGTCGCTCAGGCGCCCGCTCGCCACCTGCTCCAGGATCTCGTGGGCCCGATCGAACTGCACCAGGTAGCCCTCCAGCTCAGCGACGCGTCGGCGGGCAGCGTCCAGCTCGGCACGAGACGGGGCAGCCTCCTGCGCCAGGTCGGCGGCGTAGGCGCGGGCGCTGTCCTCCAGCAGCCCTAGCTCGGTCGCCTCAATGACGGCGTGGATCGCGTCGAAGGTGGCCCGCGTGTGCTCGGGGTACGGCCAGGGCTCGGGGACCAGCGGCGGCGGCGGCTCGGTCCCGTCGAGCATGGCGCGGCGCTGGGCTTCCTGGTGCTCGGCGCGGGCGAGCTGAACGCGGCTCTGCCAGTCGGCGTGCTCGCCGCTCAGGCGCGCCTCGGCGGCCTGCACGGCGGCCCGCTCGGCGTCGAGCGCGGCCAGCTCGGGCCGGTCGGCCAGCAGGCCCGGGACGCGGGTGCGGCGCAGCGGGAAGGAGGGCAGGTGGTGGCCGTACCGCTGGCGGCGCTCGGCGAGCACGGCGTCGGTCGGGATCTGGGAGGGCTTGGGCTTCGTCATGGCTGGGCTCCTGTGGGTGTCGGTGCGTGGTGCTACTTGAGGCCGAGCACGCGCCGCAGCTCGCGCTCGTTGGCCGTGGCCGGGTCGGTCTCCTCCAGTGCACGGAGACGGCGCCGGAGGGCTCGCTGCGCCTCCGTGGGGGCCTCCAGGGCGTCGAGGCGCTCCAGGGCCTCGGTGCGCTTCCTGCGGGCCCTCTCGTCGGCAGAGAGGCGGGGCGCGTCGGGGCGGTGGGATCGGGTCATGGTTGGAGCTCCTCGTCGGTGTCGGGGTCGAGCAGGTCGTCGGGGTCGTCGGGGTCGATGCGGTCGCCGATGCGAGCGTCGACCTCGCGACGCAGGGCGAGCAGCCGTGTCAGGCGCTCCTCGTCGGTCATGGCGTCCACGACGACGGGTCCGCCACCGGGGCCGGAGATCTCGACGCGGCCGGGGAGCTGGAGGGCGTCGCGCTCGGTGCGGGTCGCGATGTCCCAGAGCTTCACCAGCTCGGCGACCGTGAGGCCGTCGCCGGCCAGGGCGGTGACGGCCGCGGCGACCTTCTCGAGCGCGGCGTGCGAGATCGCGAGGTGCCGGTGAGCGAGGGTGCGGCGGGCGTCGCGGGCCTCGGCGACGTACGTCGTCGTGAGGTGGGCGTCCCAGGCGTCGGCGCGGGGGCGCCAGCGGTGGCGGGAGGACCAGCGGCCAATGAGGCTGCGGGACTTGTCCAACTCCTCGGCCACCTTCGTGACACTGCGGGCAGGGCCCTGGTCGAGGTAGCAGCGCAGGGCGGCGTACGCGGGCGCGGTCTCGTCGGGCTGGCGCTCCCACTCTCGGGGCGGGGTCACGATGCGGCCTCCTCGGGTGGGCTCAGGTGGGGGATCACCTGGTCGGCGATCGCGAGGGCGTCGAGCAGCGCGTCGGCCTCGGCGCGGGCGGTGTCGCGGTCGTCGAGCTGGATGGAGAGCACCAGGCCGAGCGCGTGCGCGACGAGTGGCAGGTCGGGGTCCCATCGGCGGCGCTGGGCTCGGAGGTCGGCGGGGAGGTGCTTGGGGCCGAGCCGCTCGCGCTTCGCGGGGCTGGCGGGGGCGTCAGGGGCGTGCTGGGGGGCGGTCACGGTCGGTCTCCTCGGGGTCGCAGGTGTGGGCGGCAGGTCAGGCACGGGACGGGTCGGCCGTGCTCGTCCTCGCCGAGCCACCCGTCGGCGCAGTCGCGGCCGTGGCGGGGGCGTGCGTCGTCGGCTGCTGCCTGCTCGGCCTCGGCCTCTCGGAGCTCGCGGCTGTCTTCGCTGGAGACGGGCGGCCAGGTCATCGGCGGCCACCTCCTGCGGCGAGGCGTGGGCCCTGGAGGGTCCAGGGGTCCGGCGCCGGCGAGGTGCGCCGGGTGGCGAGGTCGTCGGCGTCGGCGAGGGCCTGGCGGGCGTGGTGGAGGTGCTGGCTGGGGCTGGCGCTGTAGGACGACGCGAGGTCGTCGACGACGCGGGCGGCTTCGGGGCTGGAGGCGGCGAGGTCGGCGAGCTGGCGGGCGGCGTCATCGCGGCGGCGGGTCTGGTGCCGCTGGCCGACGGCGGCTCGGGCTGCGGCGAGGTAGGACGGCGCGCGGAGCAGGCGCCGGGGCGACTGCGTGTCGGGGTCGTCGATCGCGTAGCGGATGAGGTCGTCAGCCTCGCCCTCCCCCACCCCGTCGGCGATGAGCGCGGCCCGCACCTCGGCGGCGACGGTGCCGCGTGCGCGCGTGGGAGGGGTAGGGGTGTTTGAGGGAGAGGGAGTGTCGGCCCTGGCCCGACGGTTGGCCGACGGTTGAGGGGGTCTAACTGTCGGGCTGGCCGGACGGTTGCCCGACGGTTGGCCGACGGTTGGAGCGGGTGAACTGTCGGCCTCGCCGGACGGTTGGGCGTCGTCGGAACCGTCGTCCTCACCGGACGGTTGTGGATAACCGAGGGCCAGGCGGTACCGGGTGCGACGTCGCCCCTTGGTCGTCTCGTCGACCACCAGCAGCGCCGGGCGCTCGCTCGTCGGCTCGCAGAGGCGGCGCACGGCGTCGTAGATCGTGCTGCGGTGCAGGCCCGTCCAGGCGGCGAGGTTCGCGGCGCCTGGTGCCGACGTCGAGCCGTCGAAGCTGTCGCACGCGAGCGCCAGCAGCACGAGCCGATCAGCGTCGGTCGTCCAGCTCGCGGGCAGTGCGGCCACGAGGGCGACGGCGGGGCGTGCGCCGTCCACCGTGAGGTCTTCCACCGGCCAGACTCCTTGAGGGATCGAGGGCTTGAGGTTGTGGGCGGTGGGCTTGGCGGTCGCTCAGGGTTCAGGGGCTCGGAGACGCCGGAGAGAGGGAGATCGACGGCGCCCCCGAGCGTCAGGGGCTCTCGTCGTCGGGCGGCGGCATCCACGGGCCGGCGACCATGCGGAGGGACGCGAACAGCACCGCGAGGGTGCCGTCACCGATGCGCTGTCCCACGGCTGCCGAGAGCGCGTCGAACAGGGCTACGTCGTCGGCGCCGTTGACGACCATCAGCGCCAGGTCGGCGGCGATCTCGTCGGCCTCGTCGGGTCCCATGCTCAGGGGCAGCGCGGAGCCCATCAGGCGCGCTCGTCCGTGAGAGACACGCGGGGGCCGTCGTGAGAGCTACCCGCCTGACCTGCGGTTTCGGCCCGATCGGCAATCAGGACAGCGTCCTCACCGAGCATCCGGAGCAGGGCCGGGACGGGCACCACGACGCGGGAGCCGAGTCGGATGGTGGGGATCTCGCCGCGCTCGGCCATGCGGTAGGCGAGGTTCCGGGAGCAGCCGAGCACGTCGGCCGCGTCCGGCTTGGTGGGGTGCCACACGGGGATCGTTCCGAGCCCGCGCACGTCGTCGAGGGTTGCGGGCTTGCTGGCCCGGTCGTCACTGGTCATGTCTCAACTGTCGCTCTTGTGACCTGGCGTGCGCTAGGCTTGCCACGCGCCACCTAGTGAAGTGGCGCAGCCGATCACGAGAGGAGTTCGGGTGGACGACACGACGGAGGGGTCGGCGACGGTGCTCGACGACCGGTGGGTCGAGTTCCGCGAGGTCGAGGGCTGGGAGGGCTTCGTCATCCGCGTGCAGGCGCGGCTGCACCGAGGCGAGGCGCAGGCGACCGGCGTCACCGTCCTGCCCGTCGACCCCGACTCTCGCGAGGGGCTGACCAGCCAGCGGCTCCGGCGCCTGCCCGTACTCCGGCTCGCTCGGGAGGCCCTGGCGTACCTGCCCGCCGAGCCCGCCGAGTTGACGGAGAGTCGACCCGCGCACGAGCTGCTGGCCGAGCTGACGCCCGAGCAGCGCGAGCGACTGGCTCAGGACGTCGGACTGAAGCTCACGGAGCAGCAGACCGGCGTTCCGCATCGGCCGCGTGCCGCCGTCCAGCTCGACCGGTTCGTCGAGGCGTGGCGTGCCGCCATGAGCGACCCCGGTCGGTCGACCGGAGTCCGGGAGGCGGTGTGCCGTCACCTCCAGATCAGCACGCGCACCTACGACCGTTACCGCAAGCAGGCAGAGGCCGTTCCCGGCCTCATGTCGAACCGAGAGGAGAACCCAAGTTGAGAGTGACCAAGCCCAGAGACGGCGAGCCGATCCGGCTCGTCGAGACCGAGCGCGGCGTGCGCTACCGCGTCGTGCTCGACACCGCCCCACCAGGTGCCAGGCGGCGCCAGGTGACGCGCACGTTCGACACGATCCGCGAGGCCCGCGACTTCGTGAGCGAGACCCGCACCGCCCTGGTGCGCGGCAACTTCACCGCGCCGAGCAAGCTCACCGTTCGCGCGCTCGCGGAGGCGTGGCTGGCCGACCGACAGGCCGAGAGCGAGTCGCCCGGCGGCATCCGCGAGGTGTCGGTGAACGGCTACCGGAGCGCCCTGCACGCGGTGCTGCTGCACATCGGCGACAAGCCCGCCCAGGCGCTCACGACGGCCGACGTCCGGGCGCTGGTGCGGGCCCTGGCGACCGAGGGCGGGAAGTGGCGGCGCCCGCTGTCGCACCGCTCGATCGTGTACGCGCTCGGGACGCTGCGTCAGGTGCTCGACCACGGCGTCGAGTCGGGCGTGCTGGCGAAGAACGCGGCCAGCGGCGTACGGCCGCCGAAGGCGAAGGCGGGCGACCGTCGGCGCCAGGTGGTGTGGTCGCCGGCCGAGCTGGCGACGTTCCGGGCGCACGTGGACGGGCTGCCGGAGGACGTCCTGGCGGCTGATCCGTGGCTGCGGGTCGGGATGCGGCTCACGCTGTGCGGGCTGCGGCGGTCGGAGGTGCTCGGGCTCGAGTGGCAGCGCGTCGACCTGGCGGCCGGGACGGTGCGGGTCGAGCAGGGGCGGGTGAAGACCGGCCGGGGCCGGGCGACGGCGCACGGCGACGCGAAGTCGGACGACTCGCACCGCACGGTGCCGGTCGAGGTGTTCCACCCGGGCACGGTGGCGGCGCTGCGGGCGCTGTGGCTCGCTCAGGGGCGCCCTGAGGCCGGTCTGGTGGTCGTGGACGCGCTGGGGCAGCCGATCGACCCTGACGGCTTCTCGCGGCGCTTCCGGGCGCTCTCGACGGACGCGGGGCTGCCGGACCTCGGGAGCATCCACAACGTGCGCCACACGATCGCGACGGCGCTGCACGACAACGGCGTCGAGCCGCGCAAGGCCGCGAGCCTGCTCGGGCACAAGGTGACCACTCACCTGGCGTTCTACGTGCCGACCTCGGACAGCGGCGCGAGCGAGGCGGCGGCCGTCGCGGGGGGCCTGTTCACCGTGGCGCAGTAGCGGCCGACGGACGCTCGCGGGGGCTATTCGTGAGAGATCCGTGAGAGGCCAAGACTCGACCCCCGTCCCTCGGGCTATGAGGGGCGGGGGTCGAGTGCTGTCTGACCTGCGGGGATGCCGCGGTCTTGCTCCCCGGGTAGGAGTCGAACCTACGTCGCTAGTCCTGATTCAAAGTCAGGCGGGCCCTGCCGGCAGACCAACCGGGGATCGGTCGTCTCACCCTAGGGCGTGGCCCCGGTGGGGCCCGCCTCGCGGGGCGGATCACCAGGCCCGGCAGACCAACCGGG
>PBYI01000039.1 GCA_002729525.1 Nocardioides sp. | reverse complement strand
TCGCGCTCGAGGCGCAGCTGACCGAGCTCAAGGGTCGGCTGATCGTGCACGGTCGTGAGGTGGCGATCGAAGCAGAGTCCGGTGCCCAGGCGTACGGGCACCGGACTCTGCTTCGATCGCCACCTCACGACCGTGCACGATCAGCCGACCCTTGAGCTCGGTCAGCTGCGCCTCGAGCGCGACCAGGTCGGCGAGGGCGTCGCGGGTCTCCTGCGCTCCCAGGGCCCACAACGGGGCGTCGCGGACGTCCGCGACCGCGGCACGGCAGCCGGTCACCGTGTCGGTGACCGGATGTCCGACGAGGGTCGTGGTGGTGGCTGCCATGACGGCCACGATGCCACCGACCACCGACACCCACCCCCGGCCATTCACAGCCTCCACACCCAGTCTGACCTGCGGCGATACCTGTGGAGACAGAACGGACACCCGGGACGGCGTGTCGCCGCGAGCACCCCGGTTGGCGCCCTGGTCGGCGCGCCTCTCGCGGTGGTTTCGACACCTCCCTCGCCGAGGGCTCGGTCGGGGGGTTCCTGAGGAGCCGAGGGACGAGGCGTCTCGAAGGGCTCAACCACCTCAGACCGCGCTCCTGCGTCGCTCCGCGGCTACTCGACGACCGGCGACGACCGGCACCCCGCGAGGATCAGGCCGGGACGACCTCGACGGGCGCGTAGGCGTGGTCGAGCAGACGCCGGGTCGTGCGCCCCAGTCGCTCACCCAGCACCCCGCGCCGACGCCCGACGACGACCAGGGACGCTCCCACGGACAGGTCGAGCAGCGACTCGGAGCGGTCTCGCGGGTCGACGACGGCCTCGACCACGATGTCCGGCCGGGCCGTGCGGGCCGCGGCGAGGAGGTCGGCCACGGCGCCCCAGCGAGTGAGGCCCTCCGGGCGGTGGTGGACGAGCAGCCGCGCCCCCCGCGGGGTGGCGAGGGCGGCGTGCACCACGAGCCGCTCCGCACCGTCGACGTCGAAGACAGCCACGACGACCGGACCGGACGGCTCCGGCCGCGCCGGCGGGACGACCCGCACGGGGCACATCGCGTGCGCGGCGAGCGCGGTGGTGACCGGGCCGAGCACCGCCCGCGACCAGCCACGCCGGCCCTCCCGGCCGACGACCAGCAACGGCAGCCCGCGCGAGGCGTCGACCAGGTCGCTCACCACGGCGCAGGTGCGCAGCGTGCCGGTGACCTCCAGGTCGGGCGCGTCGCGGTGGGCGTCGCGCACGGCCCGCCCCAGCACCCGACGCCCGAGAGCCACGGCCTCGGGGATCGCAGCGGGCATCCAGCCTCCCGTGCTGACGCTGGCCGCGACGTGGATCAGGTCGAGCCCGGCGCCGCGGGCGCGCGCGGCGTCGACCGCCGCCCGCACGACGGCTGCGTCCGCAGGCTTGCCCGCCACGGCGGCGGCCACGCGACGCGTCGAGACGCCACTGCTGCTGTCGAGCTCCATACACCTAGCGAACCCCAGGGCAGGACCCCGCAGAAGGGTCTACGGACCCCTCTTCGAGCGGGACGTACGGCGGGGGCCGCGACGCCGCTCGGACCGCCGACGTCGCGCGTCCGGATCAGCCCTCGAGCGCGCGACGTACGACGTCGGCGACCTCGGCGCCGGAGCGGTTGCTCTCGACCACGACCACCGTGGTGCCGAGCGCGCCGTGCGGGGCCGCCGTGGCCAGCCCACGGGACTCCATCACCAGGTCCAGCGCGTGGCTCAGCTCGCCCCGCGGGTCGTCGGTCTGACCGCGCAGCCACCGCCGCAGGATCACGTTGTGACCGGTCACGATGCCGGCGGCGAGCAGCTCAGCGCGCAGCTCGGCGTCCGGGCCGTCGAGCCAGTGGAGCAGCGCCTCCCGGAAGAGCTGCTGGTAGCCCAGCATCGAGGCGATCTCCCGGCCGCGCAGGGCGGGCACCGTGCGGGTCAGCCGGTAGCGGGCCAGTGCGACGTCACCCTCGCTGAGGTACTGCTCCAGCACCAGGCCGGCCGCCTCCCGCACGGCGACCACCCGGGTCTCGGCCGAGCCGGCCGCCAGGCGCGCCTCGATCCGCGCCCGCAGGTCGGGGTGGTGCGGGAAGATCACGTCCTCCTTCGAGCCGAACGCCCGGAAGAAGGTGGAGCGGCTGACGCCCGCGCGCTCGACGATCGCGTCGACCGTGGTCGCGTCGTACCCCTGCTCGTCGAAGAGCGCGAAGGCGGCGTCGACCATCCGATCGCGGGTGCTGCTCTGGCCGGGCACGCGGGTCCTTCCTGGACTGGACGGCGGGTGGCGAGGTCGTCGGTCGGGCGGGTTTGTGCCCCGACCCTACGCGTGTGACACTGGGTATCACATCGACGAACCGCAGTCTCAAGCCCGAGGGAGCCCCGCATGGCCGGCAACGCCGACTTCGACCTGTTCCGCACCGACGAGATGCACGAGGAGCTGCGGCACGCGGTGCGCGAACTCGTCGAGAACAAGGTGACGCCGTACGCCGCCGACGTCGACGACCAGGCCCGCTACCCGCAGGAGGCGCACGACGCGCTCGTCGCGTCGGACTTCCACGCCCCGCACGTGCCCGAGGAGTACGACGGGGTCGGTGCCGACGCGCTCGCCACCTGCATCGTCATCGAGGAGGTCGCCCGCGGCTGTGCGTCGTCCTCGCTCATCCCGGCCGTCAACAAGCTCGGCTCGATGCCGCTGCTGCTCGGTGCCTCCGAGGAGGTCAAGCAGGCCTACCTCCCGCGCCTCGCGGCCGGCCAGGGCTTCTCCTACGGCCTCTCCGAGCGCGACGCCGGCTCCGACACCGCCTCGATGAAGACCCGCGCGGTCCGCGACGGCGACCACTTCGTGCTCAACGGCCAGAAGTCGTGGATCACCAACGCCGGCGTCTCGGACTTCTACACCGTCATGGCCGTCACCGACCCCGACGCCGGCCGCGGCAAGGGCATCACCGCGTTCGTCGTCGAGAAGACCGACGAGGGCTTCACCTTCGGCGAGAAGGAGCGCAAGCTCGGCATCAAGGGCTCCCCCACCCGCGAGCTGCTCTTCGACGACGTCCGCATCCCCGAGTCCCGGATGGTCGGCGAGGAAGGGCGTGGCCTCCAGCTCGCGCTGCAGACCCTCGACCACACCCGCGTCACCATCGGCGCGCAGGCCATCGGCATCGCCCAGGGCGCGCTCGACTTCGCCGTCGACTACGTCAAGGAGCGCCAGCAGTTCGGCAAGCACATCGCCGACTTCCAGGGCATCCAGTTCATGCTCGCCGACATGGCGATGAAGCTCGAGTCGGCCCGCCAGATGGTGTACGTCGCCGCCGCGAAGTCCGAGCGCCAGGACGCCGACCTGTCGTTCTTCGGTGCCGCGGCGAAGTGCCTCGCCTCCGACGTCGCCATGGAGATCACCACCGACGCCGTCCAGCTGCTCGGCGGCTACGGCTACACCCAGGACTTCCCGGTCGAGCGGATGATGCGCGACGCCAAGATCACCCAGATCTACGAGGGCACCAACCAGGTGCAGCGCCTCGTGATGGCCCGCAAGCTGCTCGCCGGCGAGCACCACACGCGCTGAGGGTGGCGGGCGACGTCAGCCACGTCCGTCAGCCGACCTCGACGACGCCCATCATCCCGAGGTCCTCGTGGTCGAGGACGTGGCAGTGGTAGACGCTGCGCCCCGGGAAGCGGTCGAACGACACCCGCACCACGACCTCGCCGTACGCCGGCACGTCGACGACGTCGAGCCACCGCGGCTCGGTGACGTCCCCCGCGCCGTCCACGAGCACCTGCATCGGCCACACGTGCAGGTGGAACGGGTGCGCCATCGAGCTGGTGTTGCGCACCGTCCACTCCTCGACGTCGCCGAGGATCACCGCCTGGTCGGTGCGGTCGGGGTCGAACATCGCGCCGTCGACGGTGAAGCGCATCCCGCCACCCATCCCGCCACCCATGCCCGAGGCCAGGGTGAGCGTGCGGCGTACGGCGACCGGTCGGTCTCTCAGGTCCCCCAGCGCCGCCGGGGCGTCGACCCGGGTGCTCGGCGCCGGCACCGCGTCGGCGGTGACCACCGACAGCAGTCGCACCGACCCGTCGGTGCCGCCGCCCGAGCCGCCCATCATCCCGCCCGTGCCTCCCATGCCTCCCATGCCGCCGCGGTCGACCGGCACCAGGCGCACGCTGCCGTCACCGACGTCGACCTCCAGCACCGCCCGCCCACCCGGAGGGACGACGAGGTCCTCGAGCGCGAGGGGTGCGTCGAGGCCACCCTGGTCACGCGCGACGCACCGGGCAGCGAGGTCGCCGTCGGTGCGGAGGGACAGGTAGCGCGAGCAGCACGCGTTGACGACGTACCACGTCTCGGTGGCCCCGGGAGCCCCCTCCAGCACCGGCTCGGACTGGCCGTCGACGAGCACGAGATCGCCCTCGCGGCCGTTCATCCGGTCGCGCTGCGACACGGCCGCCACCGCGTCGCCGGCAAGGGTCACGTCGGTGACCACGAGCACCCGCTCCCCCGTCGACGACTCGTCGGCCGCGGGGTCCTGGCACACCACGATGGCGCCGCACAGGCCCGCCCAGAGCTGGTCGGCCACCCGCTCGTGGGCGTGCGGGTGGTACCAGAAGACACCGGTCGGGTGGTCGGTCGGCAGGTCGTACTCGTAGGTGCGCGACGCGCCCGGCTGCACCAGCGTGAAGACGTCGTCGCCCGGCGCGCCCGGTGACACCTGGAGGCCGTGCACGTGCAGGTTCGTGGGCTCGTCGAGCTCGTTGACCAGCTCGATCTTCAGCGTGTCACCGGGGGCCACGCGGAGCGTCGGTCCGGGGTGCCCGCCCTCGAACGCCAGGCTCTGCACCCGGGCCCCGGCGAGCTCGTGCACACCCGCGCGCGCCGTCAGGCGCGTGTCCAGCACGCCGGCCGCGCTGCGTCGTACGTCGGGACGCGACCAGGTGCCACCCGTCGTGGCACCGCTGCCGCCGTCGGACCAGGGCCGCCAGCGCCAGGCGCCCAGACCGGCGGCCGCGGCGACCGCGAGGCCGGCACCCAGCACACCACGGCGGGTCACGCCCCCGCGGGGTGGCGGTCGGTCGGCACCACGCACCGGCTCGGTCACGTCCTCGCCCCCTCGCTCCGGGTGGTGCTCCCGGGTCCCTCCACCTCTGACGATAGAACTGTCCGGACAACCCCACCACGGGATAGGAGAACCATGACCGCCTACACACTGACCGCCGCGGTCGGACGTCCGTTCGCGGAGACCCTCGACGCCGTGCGGGCCGCCCTCGGCGAGGAGGGTTTCGGCGTCCTCACCGAGATCGACCTCGCCTCGACCCTGCGCGAGAAGGTCGGCGCCGACCTCCCGCCCCAGGTCATCCTCGGCGCCTGCCGCCCGCAGCTCGCGCACCAGGCCGTGCTCGCGGACCCGTCGGTGGCGGCCCTGCTGCCCTGCAACGTCGTGGTCCGCTCCACCGGCGACGACCGCTGCGTGGTCGAGGCGTTCGATCCCGCCGCGATGGTCTCCCTCGGCTCCGCAGACGTCCCGGAGGCGCTGCGCGAGGTAGCCGACGACGCCCGGGCGCGTCTGACCGACGCCCTCGCCCGCCTCGGCTGAGCGACGGCGTACGTCGGGGTGCCCGAGCCACTCGGGCACCCCGACGCAGCAGTCAGCCGAGCAGCGCCTCCATCGTCTCGATCTCGGCGCCCTGGCTCGTCACGACGTCCTCGGCGAGCGCGACCGCGTCGGCGTCCTCGCCCTCGGTCACCTCGTTCTCGGCCATCGAGACCGCCCCGCGGTGGTGCTCGAGCATCAGCTCCAGCCACAGGTCCTGGAAGTCGGCGTCGGAGGCGTTCTCCAGGCCGGCCATCTCGTCGGCCGTCATCATCCCGGGCATGTCGGCGTCCATGCCTTCCATGCCCTCGCTGAGCGGCGCACCGTGGTCGGCCGCACCGTGGCCCATCATCGTCTCCGGCACCGGCTCGCCCCAGGCGACGAGCCAGTCCGACATCGTCTCGATCTCGGGCACCTGGGCCTCGCGGATGACGTTCTTGAGCGTCTCCACCTCCGGGTCGAGCGGGCGACCGTCGGCGACGACCGCCATGGCGACGGCCTGGGCGTGGTGCTGGACCATGTCGGTCGCGAACGCCACGTCGGCGCTGTTGTACGTCGACCCGTCGGCCGCCGTGCTGACCGCGAACGAGGGCTCGGCGGCGTCCTCGCCGGAGCACCCGGCCAGACCGGCTCCGACGGCGAGCGCGATGCTCGCGAGCGACGCTCGTACGGCGCGGGGGTGGGTCACGCGGGTCCTCCTCGGGTCGGCCGCCACCGTACGGCGACGCGCAAACAGCCCTGCGCATCGCCGATAGCGGTGTGACCTGGGCCTCACCTAGCGTTCGGCGCTCGCAGCCGACGTCGAGGAGCACGCCGTGACCCGTGAGTGGACCCTGCGCGACCTGGAGCCGACCGACCTCGAGGACCTCGTCCGTCTCGACGACGCCTCCACCACCTCCAAGCGCGAGCCCGCCTTCCCGCTGGCCGACGTGGTCACCGCGACGACCGACCGGCACCCGGCCGTGGTGGCGCAGGCCGGCCACGAGCTCGTCGGCGCGGCCGTGAGCACCGTGCAGGGCGACCAGGCGTGGATCATCCGGCTGGCACTCGCCCCGCAGGTGCGCGGCCGCGGCCTGGGCAGCGCCCTGGTGACCGAGCTGGAGCACCGGTTGGTGGCGACCGGCGTACGCCGCATCCGGGCGCTGCTGCCGGCCGACGAGACCGGCACCCAGGCCTTCCTCAACTGCGACTTCGCCGCCCGCCCGGACTTCGTGGTCTACGAGAAGCGGGAGTTCACCAGCCCCCGGGCGGCGCCGATCCTGCGCCGGCTCGGCGGGGCGGTCCCGCCGGCGCGGCTGTGGGAGTCGATCTCGGGCATGCACGACGAGAAGCGCCTCATCGAGCGCCGCCTCGTGCTGCCGCTCGCGCAGGCCGAGCAGGCCCGGGCGCACGGCGTGCAGCCGCCGCGTGCGGTGATGCTGTTCGGGCCGCCGGGCACCGGCAAGACGACGTTCGCGCGGGCGGTGGCCTCCCGGCTGGCGTGGCCGTTCGTCGAGCTCTTCCCGAGCCGGCTGGCCGGCGCCGACGGCGGCCTCGCGGCCGGCATCGCGGCGGCGTTCGACATGGTGGCCGAGCTCGACAACGTCGTGGTCTTCATCGACGAGGTGGAGGAGATCGCGGCCGCCCGCACCGGCGGCGGGGAGTCGGTCGCGGTGGTCAACGAGCTGCTGAAGGCGCTGGTGAGCCTGCGCGAGCGGGAGGGCCGGCTGCTGGTCTGCGCGACCAACTCGGTGTCGGCGATCGACCAGGCGTTCCTGCGGCACGGCCGCTTCGACTACGTGCTGCCGATCGGGCCGCCCGACGACGAGGCGCGTACGGCCATGTGGCGCACCCACCTCGACGCCGCCGGCGAGGAGCTCGACCCGGTCCCGCTGGTCGAGGCGTCACGCCACTTCACCCCGGCCGACATCGCGCACGCCGCCCGCACGGTCGCCCAGCGCAGCTTCGAGCGGACCGTCGACGACGGCGCCCGCCGGCCGGCCGAGGTGGGCGACTACCTGGAGGTCGTGGAGGACATCCGGCCGACGCTGACCACCGCGATGGTGCGGGAGTTCGAGGACGACATCGTCGCGTTCGCCCGCACCTAGGGCTCCGTGACCTCGCGCCCGGTGAGCTGGGCGATCTCGACCAGCAGCACCAGGGTGCGCGGCCCCGCCGGCCACACGTCGACCTCGGGGATCTCCTCGTGCTCGTGGAAGTCGATGCGCGCGGTCCCGCGCACCAGCACGCTCCACCCGGTGCGGGTCTCGTGGTCGAGGTGGTCGACCTCGAACGCGACCGGGCTGTCCTCGGCCTCCCGCGCCACCGACGACGCAGCCGACACCCGTACGACGACCCGGTCGCCGTCGAGCGCGTAGTTGACCGGCGCGACGTGGATGCCGGCCGAGCCGTTCCACACCAGCCGCCCGAGCACGTGCTCGCCGAGCAGGTCGCGGCACTGCTCCTCGCTCAGCTCCTGCAGCGTGCCGCCGGGTCCGTGGCTCATCGGGCGCTCCTCCACGTCGGGTACGTCGACCTGCCACCGAGACTACCCAGCACGGGCCGCGGCCCGTGGGGGCCGGAGGTCCCACCGGCCGGGGGCTGCACGGACCTCGCCCCGGGTGACGCGCTCCTCCCGTGAGCCGGCCCGGCTCGGGCTTCGATGGAGGGGTGACCACGCCCGTCCCGCACCTGACCCACCCACCCACCGTCCTCCTGGTCCACGAGTCGATGTTCGGCAACACCGGCCGGGTCGCGGCCGCCGTCGCCGAGGGCCTCACCGCCGCCGGCCTGCGCGTGGAGGTCCTGCGCGCCGCCGACACCGCCGGCGAGGCGACGGTCGACGCCGACCTGCTCGTCCTCGGCGCACCGACCCACGCGTTCTCCCTCCCCCGCCCCGCCACCCGGGCGGAGGCCTCCCGCAAGGGCGCGGCCGCCCCGCCCACCGCGCGCGGGGTGCGCGAGTGGCTGTCGAGCGCGCGCCCGCGAGCGGCCGGCGTACCGTGCGCCGCCTTCGACACCCGGGTGACCCGGCTGCGGTCGCTGCCGAGGTCGGCCGCCGGCCGCGCGCTCCGGCTGGCCTCGTCCCGTGGTTTCACCACGCTGCTGCGGCCGGAGGCGTTCTTCGTCGAGGACGTCGCCGGGCCGCTGGTGCCCGGCGAGCTCGACCGGGCGCACGCCTACGGCACGCGGCTCGGGGAGTCGCTGCTCGCCGAGCTGCACGGGGAGCACTGGCGACACGCCGCGACCGCCCGCTGATCCGCGCCGGGGCCGACCCGGCCGCACGGCGCCCGCTCGCAACGGTGTGCCACGCTGCCGCGGTGAGCACTCCCGAGCAGCCCCGCACCGTCGCCGTCGTCGGGCTGGGCGCGGTCGGCGGGCTGCTGGCCGGCCGGCTCGCGCTCGCCGGTCACACCGTGGGCGCGCTGGCCCGCGGCGCGACCCTGGACGCCGTACGTCGGGACGGCCTGCGGCTGCGCACCCCCGACGGCGCCGAGCAGGTGGCGCCCGTGCACGCCGAGCCCGACGTCGCCTCGCTGCTGGAGCACACCGGCCACCCGGACCTGCTGGTCGTCGGGCTCAAGGCCCCCGCCCTCGTCGACCTCGCCCCCACGCTCGCGCCGCTGGTCGGACCGGCCACCACGGTGCTGCCCGCGATGAACGGCGTGCCGTGGTGGTTCGCCCGCACACCCGACAGCGGACTCACCGGCGACGACGCCCACCTGCACTCGGTCGACCCCGACGGCGCCGTCGGCGCCGCGCTCCCGCTGGCCGCCACGCTCGGCTGCGTCGTGCACCTCGCCGCCAGCCGGCCGGAACCCGGCGTGGTGCTGCACGACTCCGGCGACCGGCTCATCGTCGGCGAGCCCGCCGGCGGTACGTCGGACCGCGCCGAGCAGGTCGGCCGACTGCTCGCCGGGGCCGGGTTCGCCGCCGAGGGCAGCGACCACGTGCGCGGCGATATCTGGTTCAAGCTCTGGGGCAACATGACCGTCAACCCGGTCTCCGCGCTCACCGAGGCGGCCACCGACCGGATTCTGGCCGACGACCACCTGCGCGGCTTCATGGTGGCCGCGATGGCCGAGGCCGCAGCCGTCGGCGCGCAGGTCGGCTGCCCGGTCGACGCCGACGGCGAGCAGCGGCTCGACCTGGCCCGCGCCCTCGGCGCCTTCCGCACCTCGATGCTCCAGGACCGCGACGCCGGCCGGCCGCTGGAGCACGAGGCGATGGTCGGCGTCGTCAGCGAGCTCGGCCAGCGGGTCGGCGTCCCCACGCCGTACGTCGACGGGCTGCTCGGGCTGGTGCGCGTGCTGGACGGCTCGCTGGCGCTGGCCCGCGGCTGACCTCCCGGCGGTCCGGCGGTCCGGCCGTCCGGACGGACCCCACGGGGGGTGACCAACGGCCCTGTCAGGGGGTCGGGCCCCGGCGGAGGGTGGAGGTGACTCATCCCCGGCCGTACCGGCCGCCACCCGCAGGAGGAGCGCCATGATGAGCATCGACAACCCCGTCGCGGAGATGACCCTCGACGAGTGCTGGGAGCTCCTGCGGGACCACGAGTTCGGTCGGCTGGCCTACCGGGTCGTCGACGAGGTGCACCTGGTGCCGATCAACTACGTCGCCGCCGGCGGCAGCGGCACCGACACGCTGCTGATGCGCACCGCTCCGGGCAACAAGCTCTTCGCCGCCGCCCTCGGCTCCGACGTGGCCTTCGAGATCGACTGGCACGACACCGAGCGGGCCTGGTCGGTGGTCGTGCGCGGCTCGCTGCGTCGGTTGGAGGAGGACGAGCAGCACCGCCTCGACGGCGACCCGCACGAGCCGTGGGTGCCTACGCGCAAGGACGAGGTGGTGGAGCTGGTGCCGGTCGCGGTGACCGGGCGACGCTTCGGTCTGCGGCCGGGGGTCACCGAGGAGGACTGACCCCCGCACCGCAGGGCGTCGAGGTCAGGCGGCGACGAGCGGCAGCCCGGCCTCGGCCGCGCCGTCGTACGCCTCGTCCACGGCGACCACGTCGTGGCCGTGCGCGGCGAGGATGCCGGCCACGACCGACGCGCGGTAGCCACCGGCGCAGTGCACCCACAGCGTGCGCCGCGGCACGTCGTCGAGGTGGGCCAGGACGTGGTGGATCGGCACGTTGACCGCACCCTCGACGTGGCTCACCTCGTACTCCGAGGCGCGTCGCACGTCGAGCACGACCAGGTCGTCCCCGCGCGACATCGCGGCCTGGAGCCCGCTGAAGTCCGAGCGCGGGAAGGAGTCGAGCTCCTCGCCGTCGGCCCAGTCGTCGACACCGCCGGTGCCGCTGGCCGCGACGTCGCGGTCGAGGCCGATGCGGGCCATCTCGCGCTGCGCCTCGGCGACGTCCTCGGCGGTCTCGCCGAGGAACGTGATCGGGGTGCCCCACGGGATCAGCCAGCCGAGGTAGGTCACCATCGGGCCGTCGAGGCCGAAGTTGAGCGTGCCGCGCACGTGCCCGGCGGCGAACGCCTCGCGGTGGCGCAGGTCGACGACCCACTCGCCGGCCTCGATGCGCTTGCGGATCTCGCCGGTGTCGGCGAGTGCCGGGGCGTCGAGCACCGGCGCGGCCGGGCCGGCGCTGTTGGCCGGGCCCATGTGGGCGTAGTACGCCGGGTAGGCGTCGAGCCCGGCGAGCAGCTCGTCGACGTACTGCTCCAGGTCCTGGGTGAGCGCCGGGTTGGTGGTGCGCTCCTGGCCGATGGTGCTGGAGTCGGCGTCGGACTGGGTGGCGGAGCAGAAGCTGCCGAAGCCGTGCGTCGGGAAGACCTCGGTCTCGTCGGGGAGGGTGTCGGCGAGCTTGTGCGCGGAGTGCCACTGGTCGCGCACCAGCGTGTCGGTGTGGTCGGGGCCGAGCAGGTCGGGCCGGCCGGTCGAGCCGAACAGGAGCGAACCGCCGGTGAAGGCTCCGCGGGCGGCGCCGTCGGCGTCCTCGAGCACGTAGGACAGGTGGGTGTGCGTGTGGCCCGGGGTGGCGACGACGCGCAGGCGCATCTCGCCGACCTCGACCACGTCGCCGTCGCTGACGCCGGTGCGCTCGAAGTCGACCGGGTCGTCGGCGTTGACGTGGTAGGCGGCGCCGACCTCGCGGGCCAGGGCCAGCCCGCCGGAGACGTAGTCGTTGTGGATGTGGGTCTCGAACACGTGCGTGATCCGGACGCCGGCCTCGTCGGCGATGGCCAGCACGCGGTCGTAGTCGCGCTGCGGGTCGACGACGAGCGCGACGGTGCCGTCGTGGGCGACGTAGCTGCGGTCGCCGAGGCCGCTGGTGTCGAGGGGGACGACGGTGGTGGTCATCGGGACCTCCTGGATCAGGTCGATCAATTGTCTAGTGAATTGGTTCAGTTAAGCACTGGGGGTCATGCCGCGAGCGCGAGGACGGCCTCGGCCCCGGTGTAGAGGGCGACGAGCACCAGCAGGCCCGCGAAGGCCTTCTGGAGCGACGCCTGCGGCACCCGGCCGGACGCACGCCTGCCGAGGAGCGTGGCGACCATGGCGGCGGCCGCGAACGGCAGCACCACGGACCACTCGAGCTCGGTGTGGGTCATGCGGGAGAGCAGCGCGGCGCCGGAGTTGACGGCGACGACGACCAGCGAGGTGCCGACCGCCAGCCGCATCGGGAGGCCGAGGAGCACCACCAGCGCGGGGACGACGACGAAGCCGCCACCGACGCCCAGGAAGCCGGTGAGCAGGCCGACGCCGAGCCCGCCGCCCGCCACGGTGAGCACGCCGGCGCGGCGGTCGGCGTCGGTCTCGGTGCGGTCGACGACCTGGGTGCCGCCGGTCCCGGTGGCAGGCGGCGGTGCGGGCGCGGGTCCCGCCTCCGGGCCCTCCACCGGCAGCGCCCCGGGTCGCGGGCCCCGGCGGCGCACCATCGCGCCCGCGGCGACGACCATGACGACGGCGAACAGCAGGAGCAGGAGGTCCGGCTCGACCGCGGCGCCGACGAGCGACCCGACGTACGCCGCGGGGACGCCCGCCGCGCCGAGCGCCAGGCCGGTGCGCCACCGGACGGTGCCGGCGCGCAGGTGCGACCCGACACCGGTGAGCGCGGCCAGGCCGACGATCACCAGGCTGGACGAGGTGGCCGCGAGCGGCTCCTGGCCGACGACGAAGACGAGCAGCGGCACGGTGAGTACGGCTCCGCCGCCGCCGAGGCCGCCGAGCACGAGCCCGATGAGCAGCCCGAGCGACAGCAGCAGCGCCAGCTCTCCGATCCCGGTCATCTCGCGCGGCCTCCGTCAGCGCCCGGTGACGACCGGCAGGCCGGCCTCGGTCCAGGCGAGCATGCCGCCGGCGACGTTGACGACGTCGGCGTGCCCGGCCTCGAGGAGGGCGCAGGTGGCCTGACCGGACCGGTTGCCGGAGCGGCAGAGCACGGCGACGGGGCGGTCGGCGTGGGCGGCGGCGAGCGCACCGGCGTCGAGGCCGCTCAGCGGCTCGAGCACGGCACCCTCGGCGTGGCCGGCGTCCCACTCGTCGGTCTCGCGGACGTCGATGACCACGGCGCCGCCGGCGAGCCGCTGCTGCGCCTGACGGACGTCGATCTCGGGCATCGGGGTGTCGGTCATCGGTGACCTCCTCGGTCGTTGCCGACCGCGACGGTGATGCGGTCGGGGCTGGTCAGGTCGGCCTCGAAGGCGAAGCGGTCGCCGCGGATCAAGGTGCGGCGCCACTCGACGGGGCGCCCGCGCTGGACGCCGAGACGCTCCAGGTAGAGCGCCGCCTCGCCCTCGGGGAGCGAGATGAGGCGCCGCTCGGCCGGGGTCGGCACGACGGCGCGGACGCGCTCCTGCCCCCCGGTCAGCCGGACGCCGCAGCGCTGCTCGAGCTCGCCGTACAGCGAGGTCTCGGTGAAGTCGGCCTCCAGCAGCGGGGCCGCCACCTGGGCGGGCAGCCACACGCAGTCGAGCGCCAGCGGCACGTCGTCGGCCAGCCGGACCCGCTCGAGGTAGACCAGCGGCGTCGACTCCTCCAGCCCGAGCCGGCTCGCGACCACCCCGTCGGCGCGGGCGTCGAGGACGCGGACGACGCTGCGCTGCCGCCGCCCGGAGGCCTCGACGGCGGCGAAGAGGCTGTAGAGGGTGCCGGACGACTGGTTGATGCTCGGCCCGGCGACGCGGGTCTGACGACCACGGCCACCTTCGAGCAGCCCGCTCTCGCGCAGCGCGCGGAGGGCCTCGCGGACGGTGTGGCGGCTGACGGCGTACTCCTCGACGAGCTGGAGCTCACCCGGGAACGCCGCGTCGAACTCGCCGCGCCGGATCCGGGCGGTGATGTCCTCCTGGAGCTGCGCCCACAGCGGGAGCGGGCTGCTGCGGTCGAGGGACGGACGCGGCGTCGGGACCATGAGTCCGAATGTACGGACATCACGCGCCGCAGGCAAGACCCCACCCGGGGGATACCCGGAACGGGGTCCGCGTCAGTCGCGGAGCAGCAGCGTCAGCACCTCGTAGTGCCGCGTGTGCGGGAACATGTCGAGCACCCGCACCCGGCGTGGCGTCCACGACGGGAGGTGCCTCAGGTCACGGGCCAGCGACCCGGCGTGGCAGGAGGAGTAGAGCAGCGCACGGGCCGAGGAGGCGTCGATGCGTGCGGCGAGGTCGGCCCCGATCCCCCGTCGCGGCGGGTTGACCACCACCAGGTCGGCGGCCGGGAGGTCACCGGCGGTCGCGTCCCCGGCCGCGAAGGTCGCGTCCAGCCCGGCCTCCGCCGCGCTGCGACGCGCGCTGGCGACGGCGTCCTCGCTCACCTCCACGCCGTGGACGCTCCGACCGGGCGCCGCGAGGTGCAGCGCGAAGCCTCCGACGCCGCAGTAAAGGTCGAGCACCGACGCCGGGTCGAGGTCGGCGGTCCACGCCACCGCCTCCTCGTAGAGCGCGGTCGCCACGGCCGTGTTGGTCTGGAAGAAGCTGCGCGGGCGCAGGTGCAGGGTCACCGCGCCGAGCCGCATCGGCAGCGTCTCGGCCTCGGTCAGCACGACCTCCTCCTCGCCCTCCAGCACCGCCTTGTGCTCGGGCAGCAGGTTGACCGACACGCCCCGCACCGACGGGGCGGCCGCCAGGAGGCCCGGCAGGTGCTTGCGGACCCGCGGCAGCGCCTCGGTCGAGCGCAGCACCAGCCGCACCAAGTGCTCGCCGTCGGGCGACTCGGTGACCAGCACGTGCTTCAGCTCGCCGCGCCGGTCCCCCACGTCGTACGGCGTGAGGCCCGCGGTGGTCACGAACCCCGCCAGCACCTCCAGCAGACCGTGCACAGCCTCGGAGTAGAGCGGGCAGCCGCGCAGGTCGGTGCCGCCGGTGCGGGGGTCCCAGATGCCGAGGACCGGCGCGTCGACGCTGCCCGAGACGACCATCTTGGCCTTGTTGCGGAACGCCTGCTGCGCGGAGGCCACCGGCGCCTCCCACCCGATCCGGTCGTAGGCCGGGTGGTCGGCCAGGGCGTCGCGGACGGCGGCGTCCTTCGCGGCCAGCTGGGCGTCGTACGGCGTCGCCAGCTCCGAGCAGGACCGGCACAGGTCCGCGTCGAAGTAGCCGCACCGCACCGGCCCAGCCTAGGAGGCCGGCAGGGCCGCCGGCCCCGCGGTCAGAGCAGCGTCTGCCAGTACGACCAGAACTGCACGAGCGCGGTCACGATGAAGCCGAGGTACCAGAGGAACAGCAGCAGGAACCGGGCGTCCCAGAGCAGCTCGGCGGCGCTCGCCAGCGCGGGCACGGTCCGCGCGGCGATCAGCACCGACCACAGCGTGAGCGGGAGCGTCACGGTCCACACCAGCAGGCACCACGGGCACAGCGCGCCGATCACGAACATCGACTGGTAGGCCAACCAGTGCACCATCACCGCACCGGCCACGGTGCCGACCGCCATGCCCCACCGCGCCGCGTTGGTCACGCGGGCACCGGTCACCACGAGCAGCCCGTACGCCACCACCGCGCCGAACCCGATCAGGCCGAGGAAGGGGTTGGGGAACCCGAACACCGACGCCTGGTCGGTCTCCATGACCGAACCGCACGACAGCACGGGGTTGAGGTTGCAGCCCGGCACGAAGGTGGGGTCCTCGAGGAGCTTGACCTTGTCGATCGCCAGCGCGAGCGCGGCGTACAGCCCGGCCCCACCGAGCACGACGTACGCCGCCCCGGTGAGGCGGGTGGGCAGCTCGCGCACGAGCGGGGCGACCGCCCCGTCAAGCTCGTCGTCGAGTTCGTCGTCGGGCCCCTCGTCGACCTGGTCGGCGGGCGTCGTCGGGTCGCCGCTCACGAGGCCAGGGCCTCGTCGACGGCGGCCTGGAGGTCGGCCGGGTCGCCTGAGTCGAGCTGCTCGCCGTTGACGAACAGCGTCGGGGTGCCCTGCACCCCGTCGTCGGTGGCCGCGTCGGTGGTCGCCTCGACCCAGGCACCCCAGGTGTCGGCCTCCTGGCAGGCCGCGACCCGGTCCTCGTCGGCGCCGGCGGCGACCGCGATCGAGACGAGCTCGTCGTCGGTCAGGCCGGCGCCGCCCTCCGAGGGCTGCTGGAGGTAGAGCTGGCGGTGCAGCTCGCTCCAGACGTCGGGGCCGTCCTCCATCGTGCACGCCGACAGGTTGAGCGCGCGGCTGGAGTAGTCGGTGCTGGACATCCGGTCGAGGAACGCGACGCCGCGGTACTCGACGTTGACCTCGCTCCCCTCGGCGTACCCCTCGAGCTGCTCGCTCGCGGCGGCCTCGAAGGCCTGGCAGGCCGGGCACTGGAAGTCCTCGACGACCTGCACGGTCACCGGCGCGTCGGGGTCGCCGACGAGGAAGCCGCCGTCGGAGGGGACCGCAGCCGGGCCGACGGCGTTCTCGGCGCGCTCCGCGCGCTGCTGGAGCACGACCACGACGGCGCCGCCGATGATGACCAGCGCGCCCAGGCCGATCCCTGCCTGCCAGAGCAGCGAGCGCCGACGGGCCTTCCGGCGCTCCGCGGCGACGACCTCCGCGGCCCGCGCTCGAGCGGCGGCCTTCGACCCGGGGCCGGTGCTGGACTTCTTCTTATTGCTCATGGGTGGTGATCCTGACTCGGCGCCCGCGGGCGCCGGATGGTGGGTGAGGTCGGTGGGGTGGCGGGCCGGCGACGAGCGCTACGACGGCGGTCCGGCAGGGAGCCGGCGCGACAGCAGCCACAGCGCGACGGCGGCGCCGAGCAGCGCGAGCGGGACGACGACGTCCCGGGTCGGGAGGCCCGGTCCGGACGACGAGGCGGCGGACGCCGTCTCCTCGGGCGCGGCCGCGTCGGTCGCCGCCTCGGTGCTGGGCTCGGTGGTCGGCTCGGTGGTCGGCTCGGTGGTCGGCTCGGTGGTCGGCTCGGTGGTCGGCTCGGAGGTCGGCTCGGAGGTCGGCTCGGAGGTCGGCTCGGAGGTCGGCTCGGTGATGGTCTCGGAGGTCGGCTCGGTGGGAGCACCGACCGAGAACGTCACCTGGCCGGTGAGCGGGTGCCCGTCGGCCGACGTCGCCCGGTAGGCGATGCTCCACGTCCCCGCGGCCCGTGCGGCACCGGTCGCGACGACGGACTGACGGACCACCGCGCCGTCGACGACCGGCGCCCCGTCGGCGAGGTCGGCCCCGTCCGGACCGCTGACGACGACCTCGGCGAGGTCGTCCATCGGCTCGGTGAAGGTCAGCGTGACGGCGGCCGGTGCGGCGTCGAGCAGCGCGCCCTGCTCCGGGTCGGTGCCGACCAGGCTGGCGTGCGCGGAGGCCGGCGGGGCGAGCCCGACGAACCCGGTGAGCGCGGCGAGGCCCAGCACGGCTCCGGCGAGCGCGACCCGGTTCCGCTGCGCGGCGCTCACGACTCCTCCAGCAGCGCCAGGCCCGGGGCGTCGTCGGTCGAGGCGACCCCGGGCGGTACGGCGTACACGGCGGAGCCGATCGTGGTGATCCACTCGTTGAGCCGGTCCTGCTGGGCGAGGCGCCGCTGCACCGGCACGAACTGCCGCTCGGCGTCGGCGCAGAAGACGGTGAAGACCAGCCCGGCGTCGTCGGTCCCGTCGTCGCGGTGGACCTGGTAGTTGTACCCGCGCCGCAGGAACCGCTCGGCCGGGTCGTCGCTGCGGGCCCGCGCGATGTGCGACGCGGCGTCGATGACCTTGAGGCCGTTGTCGTCGACGGCGTCGAAGTCGGGCTCGTCGTGCTCCGCCGTACCGGTGAGCGGGGCGCCGGTGTCGAGGCGCCGTCCGACGGCGAGCTCCTTGCCCTGGCGGCTGACCTTGTCCCACGTGTCCATCTCGGAGCGGATGCGGCGTACGACCATGACGGTGCCGCCCGCGAAGGCGCCCGGACCGTCGGCCCAGACCAGGTCGGCGAAGTCGCCGTCGGCCTGTGCGGGGTTGACGGTGCCGTCGACCTGGCCCATGAGGTTGCGCATGGTGGTGCCGTCGGGCTGCGAGCCGCGGGCGGACCGGAAGCCGGTCTGCACCCATCGCACGGTCGCGAACGACGCAGTGTCCTTCAGCAGCATCCGGCGCGCGTGCGCCAGCGTCGTCGGGTCGTCGGCGCACAGCTGGAGGGCCAGGTCGGTCTGGCCCCACGGCTCCTCGAACCGGTCGGTCGAGAACGACGGCAGCGGGGCCAGCGTCAGGTCCCCGGGCACGAGCTCGTCGACGACGCGGGGCCCGAGGCCGATCGTGACGGTGAGCCGCGACGGGCGGGGCGCCAGCTCGGGCTCGGTGTCCGACAGCGCGGGCTCGCCCTGGGTGAGCCGGGCTGCGTCGTCGCCGACGACCCGCAGCAGGCGCCGCAGGTCGTCGGTGTCGGTGCCGTCGACGAGGTCCAGCCCGAGCAGCACCAGGTGGGCCTGCGGCGGGGTGGCGACACCGGCCTGGTGCGGGCCCAGGTAGGGCACAGTCTCGGCGCCGTCCGGCGGCGAGATGGTGAGGACGTCGTCCGCTGCCGCCGGCGGTGCCGCGCCGTCGGCCGCACGTGCCGCGGCGCTGCCGGCCCAGCCGGCGCCGGCCCCGGCCAGGGCGACCGCCCCGGACCGGAGGAGCCGACGTCGGCCGAGCCCGCGTCCGGTCGTCTGGTCGGCGGCGCTCACGGCGCCTCCGTGGAGTCCTCGCCCGCGCCCATGTCCATGTCGTCGTCCATGTCCATGCCGCCCATGTCCGAGTCGGAGCCGTCGGCGTACTCCTCGTCGGCGCCGGAGAAGTCGCGGCCGGACGCGGTGAAGTCCAGGGTCGAGCCGTCGTCGAGGGTCAGGGTGAAGGCGACGTCGGCGCCGGCCTCGACCGGCTCGACGACGTCCATCATCATCAGGTGGTTGCCGCCGGGCTCGAGGACGAGCTCGCCCCCGGCCGGGACCACGAAGCCGCCCTCGACCTGCTGCATCGACATCGATCCGTCGGCGTCGACGGTCTCGTGCAGCTCGGTCATGGCGGAGGCCTCGGTGGTGGCCGAGACGACCGTGACGTCGGTGTCGCCGGTGTTGACCAACGTGCCGAAGGCGGCGGTCATGCCCGACTCGGCGGTCTTGACCCACGGGTCCTCGACCGACAGCGACGACGCCTGGTCGGCGGTCGCCTCGGCCGCGGAGTCGGCGGACGCCTCGGAGGTGTCCGATGTGTCCGCGACGGCGGTGGTGTCGTCGGTGCCGCAGGCGCCGAGCAGGACGGTGAGCGAGAGAGCGGTGACGGCGAGCGCGGCGCGCCCGCGCAGGGTGGTGGTGCGCATGAAGGTGGTTCCTCTGGTCCGGGTGCGCGCTGGTGCGCGCGAAGAGTCCTGCGCGCCGGGTGGCGCTCAGGCGGTGACGGGTCCGACCAGGGACACCGGTGGGCCGCGGATCGCGGCACCGCAGGAGGTCAGCCGCTCGTGGAGCGACCGGGGCGCGCCGAGCGCGCGGAGACGGAGGACGACGGCCGGGCGCGGGCCGGCCGGCAGGTGCACCAGCACCCGGTCGGCGAGCCGTCGGAGGGCGTCGAGCACCATCCGGTCGGCACCGACCGCGAGGAGGGCCGTGACGACCGCGACGCCGACGTGCGCGAGCAGCGTTCGCGGGTCGGTGGCGACGTCGAGGAAGGGCAGCGGCGCGCACTCCCCCGGCATCAGGTGCTCGGCGTGAGGCGCCGACATCAGCGCGTGCCCGGCGAGCTGGACGCCCGTCATCGCGGCGAGGGCGCGTCCGATCGTGAGGTGCTCGCGAGCGAGCACGAGGCAGACCGCGAGCGCGATCCCGACGACGGGCACGCCCAGGACGCCCACGTCGTGCCCGAGCACCGCGGTGTGGGCGACGACGCCGCCGGTGCCGCACAGCAGCCCGAGCAGCACGCCGCGGGGGGCCTGCCAGCGGGGCGCGGTGCGGTCGGGGTCGCCGCCGTACGTCGACGCGGGTACGTCGTGCACGCGGTTCACCCCCTGGGTCCGGGCCGTCGTTCGGGCCTCGCGACGCGCCGATCGTACCGGGGGTGTCCTCGGCGTCCCGGGCGTCGGGTCAGCCGCGGACCGGTGCCACGACGTCGAGGCTGCTGCCGTCGTCGAAGGTGAGCGTCAGCGCCACCTCGTCGCCGTCCTCCAGCGGGCGCTCGACGTTGACCAGGGTGATCCCGTCCTCGCCGGGGAGCAGCGCGAGCCCGTCCTGGGGCGGCACCTCCAGCCCGTCGACGGGGCGCAGCATCTGTCCGCCCTCGACGACGACGGTCTCGTGCAGCTCGACGACGTCGGTCACGTCGCTGCTCACCGACACGAGGGTGCGCGCCTGGGTGGAGCGGTTGACCAGGACGCCGTACGCCTCGGTGACGCCCTGCGGCGCCGCGGCGACCCACGGGTCGACGAGCGTGACGGCCGGCTCGGCGTCCGCGGGTGGCTCGGTGGCGGCCGTGTCGTCGGCGGGGTCGCTGCTCGACGACGCCGCCGTCGGCGCGACAGGTGACGGGTCGTTCTCGGACCCGCACGCGGTGAGCGCTGCGAGGAGCAGCAGCGGCACGAGGATCAGGCCGGCGCGGGAGGCGCGGGGAGACCGGTCAGTCATGGTGCCGAGAACGGTACCGAGCGACCGTCCGCCCGCGAGGCGGGTGGGTCACCCGCGACCGTTGCCGTTGCCGGGCTTGGTCGTCGGGCTGCCGCCGCCCTGACCCGGGTTGGCGGTCGGGCTGCCGCTGCCCTGACCGGGGTTGGCGGTGGGGCTGCCCGAGCCGCTGGGGACGCTGGTCGGCGTCGTCGTCGGGGTGGCGCTCGGGGTCGACGGGGTCGTGCTGGGTGTGGTGCTGGGTGTGGTCGACGGGGCGCTGGACGCAGTGCTGGACCCGGGCCCGGCGGGATCGCTGCTCGACGGTGTCGACCCGGCGGGGGGGGTCCCGGGGGCGTTGCCCGGTGTCCGGGTCGGTGCGGACGACGAGCCGACCGGCACCGCGGGCACCGACGAGGGCACGGCTGCGGTCGTCGGGTCGATGGTCGCCGAGCGCACGCCGCGCGAGGTCGGCCGGGCCGGGTCGGTGGCGTCCTCGGTCGGGTCGGCGGTGGTCGGCGCGTAGTCGCGGTCGCGGGAGCCCGCGAGGGCCGGGAGCTCGGAGAGCGCGGGCGCGCCGAGCGGGGCGGCGAGCAGCACGACGACGACTCCGGCCACGCCCAGGCCCAGCACCAGCTGCCCGCTGCGGCGCACGGGGACCGCCAGGCGCTCCCACGACAGCAGACCCAGACGACGGCGGGCACGCAGGTCGGCCGGGAGGTCGGCTCGGATGGCGGGCCACGAGTTGGCGGGCGCGGCGGCGTACCCCACGGCCTGGAGGAGCAGCATCGCGCCGACCGCGGTGGCACCGAAGGCGCCGCCGTCGCGCGCGCCTCCGGGCCAGCCGAGGGTGGCCGCCGACAACGAGAGCAGGCCGACCACGGTGGTGAGGAGGGCCAGTGCGAGCTCGGGACGGTTGCCGCGCAGCGCGTCGCGCCAGCCGAGCTCGCCGCGGGTCTTGGGCGTGCGGAGGAAGGCGCCCTCGCGGGCGACCAGGCCCTGCGCGGAGGCACGGGCGACCGTCAGTCCGAGCGCCATCCAGATGCCGAGCGCCCCGAGCGCGCCGCGCCAGCCGACGTCGGCCGTACGGCGCAGCAGCGCCAGCGCGCGGACGACGCCCAGCACCAGCACCAGCAGCACGCTCACCAGGAGCAGGCCCGAGAGCCGCCGGATCGCCAGCCCGTCACCGAAGGCGGCGTCGGCCGCCCCCAGCAGCAGGAAGCCGGTGAACGCGAGCGCGGCGAGGTCGCCGAACCACTGCAGGCCGCCGGTGAGGTAGGCCCACCGCTGGCCGAGGGTGAGCGAGCCTCCGCGACCGGGTTGGAGCAGGGTCCGCGCGTGCATCCGCAGGATCTGCACGCCGCCGAAGCACCAGCGGAACCGCTGCCGCTTGAGCGCCTCGAAGCTCAGCGGCATGACGCCGCGACCGTAGGCGCGGGGCACGTGCACGCCGCGGCCGCCGTCGCGCAGGAGACGCAGCGAGAGCTCGGCGTCCTCGGTGATGCACCACTCGTCCCACCCACCGGCGGCGGTGAGCGCCGAGCGGCGGATCAGACCCATGGTGCCGCCGAAGATCGCGCCGTTGCGCTCGTTGCGCGAGCGCTGGGAGACGTCGAAGAAGTAGTTGTAGGAGTGGTAGAGCCGACGGAAGTACGGCGCCGCGTCGACGTCGCGGTAGTCCTGCGGCGTCTGCACGAACGCCACGTCGTCGGCGGCGAAGAGCGGCGCGCAGTCGGCGAGGAAGTCGGGGTCGACGAGGTAGTCGGCGTCGACGATGCCGATGACCTCCGCGCGCGGGTCGGTGACGGTCAGCGCGTGGTTGAGGGCGCCGGACTTGTAGCCGGGCCAGTCCTCGAGGTGCAGGAAGACGAGCCGGTCGTGGCGGGCGCAGAACTCCTCCACCGGCCGCCACAGCGCGGGGTCGGTGGTGTTGTTGTCGACCAGCAGCACCTCGTAGTCGTCGTAGTCCAGCTCCAGCAGCCGCTCCAGGGTCCGGATCACCATGTCGGGCGGTTCGTTGTGCGTCGGCACGTGCAGGCTGACGAACGGCCGCGGCGCGTCGGGTCCGGCCGGCGCGGCGACCGGGTCGACCTCCGCGTCCCAGCGGCGGCGGGCGACCACGTCGACGAACTCCCAGACGTAGGCCAGGCCCACGAGCAGCACGAACGCCTCGAGCGTCCACAGCAGCAGCCCGGCGGCGAGGCCGAGCGGACCCAGGTCGGCGGTGACGGTCCAGGCGATGACGTAGGCGAGGTAGGACAGCCCTGCGGCGAGGGTGAGCGCCCAGGCGG
Organism: Nocardioides sp.; assembly: GCA_002729525.1. Classification (GTDB taxonomy): domain Bacteria; phylum Actinomycetota; class Actinomycetes; order Propionibacteriales; family Nocardioidaceae; genus Nocardioides. Next base: position 73,558 of record PBYI01000039.1, on the reverse strand, counting down.
CCAGGCCGCGGGCGGCCCACGAGCGCGCCACCGGCGCCCAGAGGAGCACCCACGCTCCGAGACCGACGGCGGTCGCGGTGGCGGTGACCGCCGACCGGCCGAGCAGTGCCGACACCCCCAGGGCGCCGAGCGCGACGACGAGGGCGGCGGTGACGGCCCGCAGCGCCGACAGCGACCGGCGGGACGACCCGCGCACGGTCAGGGCGAGCAGGGTCGCGGGCACGAGCAGCGCGACGATGACCACGACGAGACCGGACAGGAAGGAAAGCATCGGGTCGGTCTGCCCGCCGTCGTACGGCGTCAAACCCCGGGGTGGGTCAGGTCACTCGGCGTCGTCGTCGGCCCCCTCGGCGGGAGGCGGTCCCTCGGCCAGCAGCCGCTCGAACCCCTCCTCGTCGAGGACCGGGACGCCGAGCTGCTCGGCCTTGTCGGCCTTGGAGCCGGCGTTGTCGCCGACGACGACGTAGCTGGTCTTCTTCGACACCGAGCCGGCCGCCTTGCCGCCGCGGGACAGGATCGCCTCCTTGGCGGAGTCGCGGCTGAACCGCTCCAGGGAGCCGGTGACGACGACGGTGAGGCCCTCGAGGGTGCGCGGCACGGACTCGTCGCGCTCGTCGGCCATCGAGACGCCGGCGCGCTCCCACTTCTCCACGATCTCGACGTGCCAGTCGACGGCGAACCACTCGATGACCGCGGCGGCGATGGTCGGGCCGACGCCGTCGATGGCGGCGAGGGTCTCCTCGTCGGCCTCGCGGACGGCGGCCATCGACCCGAGCTCGGTCGCCAGCGCGCGGGCGGCGGTGGGGCCGACGTGGCGGATCGAGAGGGAGACCAGCACGCGCCACAGCGGCACGTCACGCTCCTGGGTGCGCACGGCCTCGAGGTTGGCCAGTAGGCCCTGGCCGTTGGCGTTGAGCACGCGTCGGCCCTCCGGGTCGCCCTCGACCTCGCCCTTCTTCGCGGCCCTCGTGTAGAGGTCGGTGCGGAGCAGGGCGGCCTCGTCGAGGTCGAACAGGTCGCCCTCGTTGGCGACGACCTCGGCCTCCAGGAGCGACACCACGCCCTCGTAGCCGAGGTGGTCGATGTCGAGGGCGGAGCGCCCGGCGACGAAGGACAGCCGCTCGCGCACCTGCCCGGGGCAGTCGCGGTGGTTGGGGCAGCGGAGGTCCTTGTCGCCCTCCTTCTGCTCGGCCAGGGCGGTGCCGCAGGCGGGGCACTCGGTCGGCATCACCCACTCGGGCAGGCCCTCGGGCCGCAGCGCGAGCACGGGGCCGAGGATCTCGGGGATCACGTCACCGGCCTTGCGGAGCACGACGGTGTCGCCGGGACGGACGTCCTTGCGGCGGACCTCGTGGCCGTTGTGCAGCGTGGCGTTCTCGACCGTCGAGCCGGCCACCCGGGTGGGCTCCATGACGCCGTACGGCGTGACGCGGCCCGTGCGGCCGACGTTGACCCGGATGTCGAGGAGCCGGGCGTTGACCTCCTCGGGCGGGTACTTGTAGGCGATCGCCCAGCGGGGCGCGCGGCTGGTCGAGCCGAGCCGGCGCTGGAGAGCGACGTCGTCGACCTTGACCACCACGCCGTCGATCTCGTGCTCGACGTCGTGGCGGTGCTCGCCGTAGTGGGCGACGAACTCCTGCACCTCGGCCAGGGTCGGGAGCACCCGGACCCGGTCGGAGGTGCGCAGGCCCCACGCGGCCAGCGCGCGGTAGGCCTCGGACTGCGCCGTCGGCTCGAAGCCCTCGCGGGCGCCGACGCCGTGGCAGACCATGTCCAGCGCCCGGGTGGCGGTGACGCGGGGGTCCTTCTGACGCAGCGACCCGGCGGCGGCGTTGCGGGGGTTGGCGAAGACGGGCTTGCCCGCGTCGGTCATCGCCTCGTTGAGGCGCTCGAACGCCGCGACCGGGAGGAACACCTCGCCGCGCACCTCGACGAGCGCCGGCACGGGGAACTCGTCGGTGCCCGTCAGACGGGTCGGCACGGAGTCGATCGTGCGGACGTTGGGCGTGACGTCCTCGCCGGTGGTGCCGTCGCCGCGGGTGAGCGCGCGGACCAGCCGCCCCTCCTCGTAGAGCAGGTTGATCGCCAGCCCGTCGACCTTCAGCTCGCACAGCAGCGCCGGGCTCTCGACGCCGTCGCGGGCCAGCCGTGCATGCCAGGCGCCGAGCTCGTCGAACGAGAACGCGTTGTCGAGCGACTCCATCCGCTGGAGGTGGTCGTGCGCGGTGAAGTCGGTCGAGACCGCTCCCCCGACCTTCTGCGTGGGGCTGTCGGGCGTGCGCAGGTCGGGGTGCGACTCCTCGAGCTCCTCCAGCCGCCGCATCCGCCGGTCGAACTCACCGTCGTCGAGCGTCGGGGAGTCGAGCACGTAGTAGCGCCAGCGGGCGTCCTCGATCTCCTCCGCGAGCAGGCGGTGCTCCTCGCGGGCCCCCGGGGTCGCGTCGGTGGTCGCGTCGGTGGCTGCGTCGATCGGGGTGTCGGGCACGGCGTCGGGCACAGGCCCATCCTGCCCAACGCCACCGACAGCCGCCTCACGGCACCGGCGTCTCGACCCACTCCCGCGTCGTGCCGAAGCCGAAGTAGTCCGGCTCCCCGAAGGTGCCGAACGCCAGGCCCGACCAGTCCATCTGGTCGATCATCGGGTCGTCGAACTCCGCCGGCACGTCCCAGCCCGTCAGCCGGGCGGTCAGGTGGGCCTGCTCGGCCTGCGGGTGGGTCGCCCAGACGACGCCGTCGGGACCGTCGTCCCACACCAGGAAGGTGGGCTCGCCGTCGCCGGTCACGTCACCGCGCCAGCAGTGCGCGAAAGCAGCGTCCTCGCACGGTCGCTCGCCGAACAGCGGTGGCCGCTGCTCGCTGACCAGCAGGTCGATGGTGTCGTACGGGCTCGTCCGCACGGGTCGCTTGACGACCCGCACGCCGACGCTCACGCCCACGTCACCGCCGAGGTCCGCCGCCGTCAGGGGCGTCGGCTCGGCCGAGACGATGTCGGGGACGTCGTCGCCGTACGCGTCGAGCGACCAGCGCCAGTACGCCGCGAGCGAGGTCGGGGTGGACGAGACCCGCTCGTAGGACCCCTGATCGGGCTCGCCGCCCTCCCAGTCGTCGAGGTCATCCCCCAGCGCGATCGTGGCCGCCGAGGTCGTCAGGCCCAGCCGGGGGTCGGTGGCGACGGCCTCGAGGTCCTCCACGCTCACCGGGAGGTCCAGGTCGCGCGGGTCGCCGGTGATCGAGGGGCCGGCGAACAGCACCCGGACCTGCTCCTGCGCACCGGTCCGCTCGACCACGACGAGCCCGGGGTCCTCCTCGGGCACGAGCTCGTCCCACCGGAGCACCAACGGGGTGCCGTCGACCTCCACCTCGACACACTCCTGGGCGCACAGCTGCTCCTCCACCGCGTCGGAGGGGGTGAGGAAGACCCGCACCAGGTAGCCGTCGCTCTGGGGGTCGTCGGGGTCGGGGTAACGGAGATCGGCCCCCAGCGCTCCCTGCGGGTCGTCCACGTCCGTGTAGGACGCCGCGCGGCTGATGGTGTCGCCCGGGAGGTGCTCGAGCGTCACGGCCGCGATCGCGCGCTGGGTGATCGGCTCGCCGCCCGCGCCGTCGTCGGCCGCTCCGGTGACGGTGCCGCACCCGGCGAGCGGGACCAGCAGTGCCACCGTGAGGGACGTCAGGGTGGTGCGCACGCTGCCTCCTGGGACTCGGGGAACGAGCATCGTCGCCCGCGACCGCCCGTCCGCACCCGGCACGCGCACGGTCGTGACCGAATCGTGAGCCGGACGCTCACCCATCCGGATCTCCGCTCGGCTGCGAATCTGGACGTGTGAGCACCGACGCGCCCCAGCAGGACGCCACCGCCGGACCGACGACGACCTCGCGCGGCCTCCTGCGCCGCGACGTGGACAGCCCCTCCGGACTGGTGCTGATGCTGCACGGCGGCACCCCGTCGAGCACCGCACCCGTCGGCCGGCGCAGCGCCTCGTGGCACCGGATGGCGGCGGTCCAGCGCGCCGTCACGCCCGACCTGCACGCCGTCGGTGCGAGCACCTGGCTGCTGCGGTACGGCGTGCGCGGCTGGAACGCCGGCGCCCCGGTCGCGGACGTCCACTGGGCGCTCGAGCAGGCCCGCCGCGAGCTGCCCGACGTACCGGTGGTGCTGCTGGGTCACTCCATGGGCGCCCGCGCCGCGGTGCACGTGGCCGGGCACGCCTCCGTGGTCGGCGTCGTCGCCCTCGCCCCCTGGTGGCTCGACGAGCCGGTGCACGGCCTGCGCGGGCGGCACGTCGCCGCCGCCCACGGCCGCAGCGACAAGATCACCTCGGCCCGGGCCACCCGTCGCTACCTCGAGCGCGCGGCGACCGTGGCGGCCACGACGGAGTACGAGGACATGGGGCGGGTGGGCCACTACCTGCTCCGGCGTACCGGCGCGTGGGAGTCGTTCGCCTCGTCCCGCGCCCGCCGGTTCCTGGAGCTCTGACCACGCTCCTCGCGCAGGCAGCGCCTCCCGAAAGTTTTTCCCGCTTGCGGGAATGGATCGAGCAGGCGCATGCTTTGGATGGAACGAAACCGTTTCGTACCATCCAGTGACGAGGGGCACATGACACCACCACCGGCAGGCGACGGCGAGGGCAGCCGCCCGCGCGTCGAGGGCGAGCGGGAGCAGGAGATCTTCACCGCCACGCTCGACGTGCTCGCCGACGTCGGCTACGACCGCCTCACCATGGACGCCGTGGCCAAGCGCGCCAGCGCGTCGAAGGCGACGCTCTACCGTCGGTGGAGCAGCAAGCCGGCCCTCGTCATCGAGGCCGTCCTCTCCCAGAAGGGTCCGCGCGAGGTGCCCGACACCGGCACCCTGCGCGGCGACCTGCTCGCGGCGTACTGCGGCATGGGCGGGGTCACCGACACCCGCCAGATGCGGGTGCTCGGTGCGCTCATGAGCGCTGCGGCCCGCGACGAGGAGTTCGCCGTGGCGTTCCGCCGCGACTTCCTCCGGCCCAAGGAGGCCAAGTCGATGCTCCTCTACGAGCGGGCGCAGCAGCGGGGTGAGATCGCCGAGGACGTCGATCTCGAGCTCGTCGCGCCGGCCCTGGCCGGGATGGTGCTGCACCGGCAGTTCCTGCTCGGCGAGAACCCCAGCCCCGAGCTGGTCACCCGGATCGTCGACCAGATCATCCTGCCGGCCGTCGGCGTCCGGCACCCCGTCACCTGACTCTCCGCTCCGCAAACCCACACCGAACCAGACCTCCCCGGGACCCTCCCGGGCCGGCCCTGCCGTGCCCCGGTGCCCGCGCAGACCACCGCCTCGATCGTCTCCAGAAGGAATCACGCATGTCCGACGCCACCCTGTCCGGGAGCCACGCTCCCGACGACATGAGCTCGGCCCCGGCCGAGCCGACCCCGGGCGCCCGCCACCTCGGCTGGGCCCTCGTCCTGATCTCGATCGCGCAGCTGATGGTCGTGCTCGACAGCACGATCACCAACATCGCGCTCCCCTACATCGGTGCCGACCTCGGCATCTCCGGGGCCAACCTGACCTGGATCGTCACCGGCTACGCCCTGGCCTTCGGCGGCCTGCTGCTGCTGGGTGGCCGACTGGCCGACCTCTACGGCCGTCGCCGGGTCTTCATGATCGGCCTGGTCCTCTTCGCCATCGCCTCGGCCATCGGCGGAGTCGCGCAGAACGAGGCCATGCTGCTCGGCTCGCGGGCCTTCCAGGGCCTCGGCGCCGCGCTCGCCGGCCCGGCCGCGCTCGCACTGATCACCACGACGTTCCCGGCCGGTCCGGCCCGCAACCGCGCCTTCGCCGTGTACGCCGCCATGTCCGGCGCCGGCGCGGCCGTCGGCCTCATCCTCGGCGGCTGGCTCACCGGCTGGGACTCCTTCCTCGGCATCGAGATGAGCGGCTGGCGCCTGACCTTCCTCATCAACGTCCCGATCGGGCTGGCCGCGGCGTTCCTCGCCCCGCGCCTGCTGCCGGAGTCCGACCGCAACCACGGCACGCTCGACGTCCCCGGCGCCATCACCGGCACGTTCGGTCTGCTCGGCGTGGTCTACGGCCTGACCCGCGCCGGCGAGGAGGCCCACGGCTGGGGCGACGCCGGCACCATCGCCAGCCTGGCCGTCGGTGCCGCGCTGCTCGCGGTCTTCGTGTTCCTCGAGCCCCGCGCCGAGCACCCGCTGCTGCCGCTGCGGATCTTCGCCAGCAGCACCCGCGCCTCGTCGTTCGTGGCGATGATGATCGCCCCGGCCGCGATGTTCGCGATGTTCTACTTCCTGTCGCTGACCGTGCAGCAGATCATGGGCTACTCCCCGCTGCACGCCGGCTTCGCGTTCCTGCCGTTCTCCTTCGGCATCGTCATCGGCGCCGGCCTGTCGTCCAACCTGGTCAACCGGATCGCGCCGCGGTTCCTGGCCGGCACCGGCACGCTCCTGGCCGCGGTCAGCCTGTTCATGTTCTCGCGGCTGTCCTTCGACGACAGCGCCGCGGGCGTGCTCCAGGCGATCGCCGCCGGCGACACCGCCGGGTCGACCATCAACTACTGGACCGCGATCTTCCCGTGGGTCGTGCTGATGTCGATCGGCATGGGCCTGACCTTCGTGCCGCTGACCCTCACCGCCGTGCACCACGTGCGCGCCGAGGACTCCGGCATCGGCTCGGGCGTGCTCAACACCATGCAGCAGGTCGGCGGCGCGCTCGGCCTGGCGACCCTGTCCACGGTGGCGCTGCACTTCACCAACGACCGCGCCGCCTCGGTGGCCGGAGACCTCAGCGACGGCCTGACCGCCGCCGGCGTCGACCCGACCGCGATCGTGCCCGGCACCGGTGGGTACAGCTACCTCGACGCCGCGGTCTTCCAGGCCTCGTTCGCCGAGGGCGCGACCCACGCGTTCCTCGTCGGCTCGGTGATGATGGTCGCCGCCTCCGCCGTCGTCTGGGCGTTCCTGCGGGTCAAGCACACCGAGCTGGCCACCGACGGCCCGGAGGGCGTGCACGTCGGCTGAGGCGTAGGGTTCGCGCCTCAGCGCAGCGAGCGGGCGGCGTCGCGCACCCGGGTCAACCGGGTGCGGGCGTCGCCCGCCGACTGCCCTGGGCTTCCCGGCCCGCCGAGGCCGCAGGCCGGGGTGAGCAGGAGGCCGGGCGTCTCGGGGTCGAGGCCGACCATGTCGAGCCAGCGCTCCACGCGCTCCACGACGGCCTGGTCGCCGGGCACCGGGCCGGTGGTGGGCACCACGCCGAGGCCGACGACGTCGCCGGCCTCCAGGGCTGCTGCCACCACGTCGAGACCGGCGCCGTCGAGCAGCCCCGGGTCGGTGAGCAGCCCGCGGGCGCCGGCAGCGCGCACGAGGTCCCACGGCACGCCGGGCGCGCACGAGTGCACCCACGGCTCACCCCCCGCCTCGTCGACGGCGCTCAGCACCCGGCCGAGGGTCTCGGACAGCTCGGGCCGGTCGACGGTGCGGTGCCGGTGGAAGCCGGACGCCGTGCGCACCTCGCCCGAGGCGACGGCGCCCACCACCGGCTCGTCGACCTGGACGACGAGCCGCGCGGCGCCGGGCACGCGCCGGCGTACGTCGGCGACGTGGGTGCGCACGCCCTCGGCCAGCGCGTCGGCGAGGTCGCGTCGCAGGCCGCGGTCGCCGAGCACCTTGTCGCCCCGCGGGCGCTCGACGACGGCGGCGAGGGTCCACGGACCGGTGACCTGCACCTTCAGGTCGCCGGCGTACTCCTGCGTGCGCTCCTCGAGGGTGTCGAGGTCCTGGGCGAGCAGGCTGCGGGCGCGGCGGTGGTCGATCCCGCTGCCGGCGGACTCGCCGACGACCCGCCAGCCGGCGGGCTGGAGGTCGACGCCGAGGTCACGCACCAGCGCGAGCGTGCGGCCGACCATCCCGGCCGGCGCGCCCCGACCGGGCACCTCCGGCAGGTAGGGCAGCCCGACGTCGCCGTCCTCGGCGAGCAGCCCGAGCACCACCCGCAACGCCTCGTCGTACGCCGCCTGGTCGTCGCCGGGGTGCGAACCGACGCCGGTCGCGCGGGTCACGCGGACACCTCGGACGCCTCGGCCGTCTCGGGCGTCTCGGGCGGCACCCGGTGCGCGACGTCGATGACGGCCGACCCGACGACCCGGGTGCCGTCGTAGACGACGACCGTCTGCCCGGGAGCCACGCCGTACGCCGCCTCGTGCAGGTCGACCCCGACCGCCCCGGTGGCGGCGTCGTGGTGCACCGTCGCGGGCAGCTCGCCGCCGTGCGCCCGCAGCTGCACGGTCACCGCCGGGCCGCTCAGCACGCCGTCGAGCGGGGCGCCGCACCAGCGCGGCTGCGACGCGTCGATCCGGCGTACGGCCAGCCGCTCGCGACCGCCGACCCGGACGGTGCCGGACACCGGCTCGATGTCGAGCACGTAGCGGGGCTTGCCGTCGGCGGCGGGCCGCCCCAGCCGCAGGCCCTTGCGCTGGCCGACGGTGTAGCCGTAGGTGCCGTCGTGGCGGCCGAGTTCCTCGCCGGTGGCGTCGTCGACGATCGCGCCGCCCCACTCCCCCGAGGCGGTCGGGGCGCGGTCGGCGATCTTCTCCGCCAGCCAGCCGGCGTTGTCGCCGTCGGCGACGAAGCAGATGTCGTGGCTGTCGGGCTTGGCAGCGACCCGCAGGCCGCGCTCGGCCGCCTCGGCGCGCACGTCGGTCTTGGTCGACCCTCCGAGCGGGAACAGCGAGTGCCGCAGCTGGTGCTGGTCGAGGACGCCGAGCACGTAGGACTGGTCCTTGCCGTGGTCGACGGCGCGGTGCATCTCGATCATGCCGTCGCCGGCGGTCTCCAGCTGGGCGTAGTGGCCCGTCGCGACGGCGTCGAAGCCGAGCGCGAGGCCCTTCTCGAGCACCGCGGCGAACTTGATCTTCTCGTTGCACCGCAGGCACGGGTTGGGGGTGCGGCCCTCGGCGTAGGCGTCCATGAAGTCCTCGACCACGTCGGCGTGGAACCGCTCGGAGAGGTCCCAGACGTAGAACGGGATCCCGATGACGTCGGCGGCGCGCCGGGCGTCGTTGCTGTCCTCGATGGTGCAGCAGCCCCGCGCGCCCGAGCGGTACGACGCGGGGTTGCGCGACAGCGCGAGGTGGACCCCGGTGACGTCGTGCCCCGCCTCGGCCGCACGCGCTGCGGCCACCGCGGAGTCGACGCCACCGGACATGGCGGCGAGGACCCTCATCGGCGCTATCCGACCCGCTTAGCCGCGCGGGCCCGCTCGACCACCGGCACGATCGCCTCGACGACGGCGTCGACGTCGGCCCGGGTCGAGGTGTGCCCGAAGGAGAAGCGCAGCGAGTGCCGGGCGGCCTCCTCGTCGCAGCCCATCGCCAGCAGCACGTGGGAGGGCTGGGCGACGCCGGCCGAGCAGGCCGAGCCGGTCGAGCACTCGATGCCGCGGGCGTCGAGCAGCATGAGCAGGGAGTCGCCCTCGCACCCGGGGAAGCCGAGGTGGGCGACGTGGGGCAGGCGCAGGCCGGGGTCGTCCGGGCCGTGCGGGTGGGCCTCCGGGACGGCGGCGCACACCCGGCGTACGAGGTCGTCGCGGAGGTCCGCGACGTGCTGGCCGTGCTCGGTCCGCTGCTTGACGGCCAGCTCGACCGCGGCGGCGAAGCCGGCGATGGCGGGCGTGTCGAGGGTGCCGGAGCGGACGTCGCGCTCCTGGCCGCCCCCGTGGACGAGCGGCTGCACGTCGGTCTCGCGCCGGCAGACGAGCGCGCCGACGCCGTACGGTCCGCCGACCTTGTGACCGGTGACGGTCAGCGCGTCGACGCCGGACGCCGCGAACCCGACGGGCACAGAGCCGAGCGCCTGCACGGCGTCGGAGTGCACCGGGACGCCGTGCGGCCGGGCGACCGCGACGACCTCCTCCACGGGCTGGAGGGTGCCGACCTCGTTGTTGCCCCACATCACCGACACCAGCGCGACCGACTCCGGGTCGCGCTCGATGCTGGCGCGCAGGGCGTCGACGTCGAGGCGGCCGGTGCGGTCGACGGGGAGCAGCTCGACCTCGGCGCCCTGGTGCTCGGCGAGCCACATCACCGGGTCGAGGACGGCATGGTGCTCGACAGCGGTGGTGAGCACCCGCACCCGGCGCGGGTCGGCGGCGCGCCGGGCCCAGAAGATGCCCTTGACCGCGAGGTTGTCGGCCTCGGTGCCGCCCGAGGTGAACACAATCTCGGCCGGACGGCAGTCGAGCGCCTGGGCGAGGGTCTCGCGGGACTCCTCGACGACCCGCCGCGCCCGCCGGCCCGAGGCGTGCAGCGAGTTGGCGTTGCCCACGGCCGCGAGCTGCCGGGTCATGGCCTCGACCGCCACGGGCGCCATCGGCGTGGTGGCGGCGTGGTCGAGGTAGACGGGCTCGGAGGGCGCGGACATGGCAGGAACCAGCGTACGGCGCGGGTGCCCGCCGGGCTCACCCGCCGGGCTCACCCGCCGGGCTCACATGCGGGGCTCACCTGCCGGTACGGCGGCCCGCACCCGGGCGCCCTCGCGCTCGGCGGCGGTGTTGAGCACGCCCGCGCGGGAGCCGGCGAGCTTGGCCCGCACGTGCTCGTCGACGGTCACCGGGGCGTAGAGCGGCGGGTGCTCGGCGTCGACGCAGGAGGCCAGCGGACCCACCACAGCGTCGGCGTCGCCGTCGTGGAACAGCGCGGCCGAGCGTCGCCGTCGTACGGTCCCGTCGACGAGGGGCGGCTTGACCCGGTGCAGCGTGGAGCGCCAGCGCTCGTTGGTGAGCCGGGCGGTGAGGTCGCCCAGGTTGACCAGGAGCGCGCCGGGCAGCGGCGAGACGTCGTGCCAGCGCCCGTCGTCGCCGAGCACCTGGAGGCCCTTCTCGTCGTCGGCCCACAGCACGGTGACGATCCCGAAGTCGGTGTGCTCGCCCATCCCCACGAGGTCGCCGTCGAGGGCGACCTCCGTGCCCGGCGGCAGCGCGTAGTGGTTCATCCGCAGCACCTCGATCGAGTGCCCGGTGAGGTCGTCGAAGTACGTCGGCGCCAGGCCGAGCGCGTCGGCGAAGACCCGGGTGAGGGTGCGCGCGACCCGCGACGCCTCCTCCAGCCACGTCGATACCCGGAGGTCGAAGCCGGCGACGTCGGGCCAGGTGGTGGCCGCGTAGTGCTCGGCCACCCCGGCCAGGTCGGCGGCGGGGTAGTCGGCGGCCGACCGACCGACGTTGTAGGCCTCGAAGAAGTCGTTCATCCGCGACGCCTGCTCGACCCCGAGGCTGAGGCTCAGCGACTCCGAGCGGGGTGGGGTGTAGCCGCGGTTCTCCCAGCCGGGGCGCACCCAGGCGCGCTTGGCGTCGTCGTCGAGAGCGAAGAAGTCGTCGATCGCGCTCGCCAGCCCGGCCACCGCCGCGTCCGGGACGCCGTGCCCGAGCACCTGGAGGAACCCCACCTCGCGGCAGGCGGCGTCGACCGCGTCGGCCACGGCGCGACGCTCGCTCTCGCTGCCTCCGGCGGTGTACGGCGTGAGGTCGACGACGGGGACGTCCATCCCCTCAGCCTGCCCGACCGGGGAGCGGGCGTGGTTTCGGACGTGTTGCGGCGCTGTTCAGGCCGGTCATGCTGCCCGACCGGTCAGGCCGCCGGCGCGATCGTGGTCAGCACCGCCCGGTGGTCGGTGCCGGGCACGTCCAGGGTGGACGCGTCGAGCGCGGTCCACCGCTCCCCCACGAGCACGTGGTCGATCCGCACGACCGGTCCGGGGAAGGGCGGATACTCCCCGTGCGCGGGCCAGGTCGGCTGGAGCCCGGCGTTGGCGAGCTCCGCGCAGTCGCGCCACCCGGCGACGACCAGGCGGCGTACGGGCGCGTGGTCGAGGGTGGCGTTGAGGTCGCCGGCGACGACGTCGACGTCGTGCTCCTTCGCGGCCGTCAGCACGGTGGCCAGGTCGGTGTGCCACTGCGCCGGCAGCACCGGCGGCGACGGGTGCGTGGCGAGCACGGTGAGGCCGTCGGTGCGCACCACGAGGGAGTCGAAGAGCGTGGCCGGCCGGTCGAGGACCTCGACCGCGGCGTCGCTGAACACCATCGTGCCGCTGACGTCGGTGTCCGGCTCGCCCGCGCGGTCGGGCAGCAGGTCGTCGAGGCCGGCGGCGTCCATCGCGGCGAGGAACGCCGGGGTGATCTCGCCGACCACCAGCACGTCGACGTCGTGGCGGCGTACGGCGTCGACGAGCACGTCGGCGTCGGCCCCGCCCTGCAGCACGTTGGCGGCGAGCACGGTCACCTGGCGGCCCTCGGCGGCCGCGGCGGGCGGGGCCGAGCCGACGTAGAGCGGGGCGATCCAGACGGTGTGCAGGGCGAGCGCCCCGACCACGACGACCGCGGCCACCATCCTCCAGCCCGCGCCCCGGCCGTGCCGGCGGGCGCGGGCCGCACCGAGCAGGAGCAGGAGCAGCACGACCGCGTGCACCGGGACGGCGTACGGCGTGAAGGAGACGACCCGCACCGCCCACCCCGCGCCGGGCTCGGTCAGCCGCAGCACCGTCACCAGCAGCGCGGGGACGGCGAGGAAGCCCAGCACACCACCGGCCAGGCACGCGCGCCACGGGACCCGTGGGCGTGCGTCCCAGCCGGCGCGGCTCACCGCAGCACCAGGTCGTCGCGGTGGACGACCTCGCGTTCGTAGCCGTCGCCGAGCTCGCGCTTGAGGTCGGAGGTGGAGCGGCCGAGCAGCCGGGGCAGCTCGTCGGCGTCGAAGGCGACGATGCCGCGGGCGACGGCGGCGCCGTCCGGGCCGACCAGGTCGACCGGGTCGCCCTCGACGAAGGTGCCCTGCACGCCGGTCACGCCGGCGGCCAGCAGCGAGGCGCCACGCTCCACGACGGCCCGCACCGCGCCGGCGTCCAGCACCAGCGCGCCCTGCGCCTGGGTCGCGTGCGCGAGCCAGAGCTGGCGCGCCGGGCGACGTCGCCCGGTCGGGCGGAACAGCGTGCCGGTCTCCGCGCCGGTCAGCGCGTCGACGGCCCGGTCGGCCGAGGTCAGCACCACGGGGATGCCGGCCCCGGTCGCGATGCGTGCTGCCTCCACCTTGGTCACCATGCCACCCGTGCCCACACCGGCGGCGCCGGTCGAGCCGATGTCGAGGCCGGAGAGCTCGTCGGCCGAGCGCACCAGGGGCACCAGCCGCGAGTCCGGGTCGGCCGGGTTGCCGGTGTAGAGCCCGTCGACGTCGGACAGCAGCACCAGCAGGTCGGCGTGCACGAGGTGGGCGACCAGCGCCGCCAGCCGGTCGTTGTCGCCGAACCGGATCTCCTGGGTCGCCACCGTGTCGTTCTCGTTGACGACCGGCAGCACGCCGAGCTCGAGGAGCCGGGCGAGCGCCTGGTGGGCGTTCTTGTACGTCGTGCGCCGCACGACGTCGGTGGCCGTCAGCAGCACCTGGGCGGCGACGACGCCGTGCCGGGCGAGCTCCTCGGTGTAGCGGTGCACCAGCAGGCCCTGGCCCACGGACGCGGCCGCCTGCTGGGTGGCCAGGTCGTGCGGCCGCCGGGCCAGCGAGAGCGGGGCCAGGCCGGTCGCGATCGCGCCGGAGGAGACCAGCACGACCTCCGCGCCCCGGGCGCGCACCGCGGCCAGGACGTCGACGAGCGCGGCGAGCCGGGCGTGGTCGAGCCCGCCACCCACGGTGGTCAGGGAGGACGAGCCGACCTTGACCACGACGCGACGCGCGCCGAGCACCTCGGCCCGCGCGGTCACCTCAGTCGTCCTCGCGGACGGCGTCGGGGTCGTCGTCGCCGCCGATCTCGTAGGACATCGGGCCGTGGCCCGAGCCGTGCTGGACCTCGACGCTGCCCGCACCCCGGGTCGGGGCGGGCGGGGCGGAGTCGCCCACGCCGTCGACGAGCGCCGCGACCGCCTCCATGTCCGCGTCGTCGTCGTCCCAGTCGATGCCCGCCGCACGGGCGGCCTGGTCGAGACGCCGGGCCACGTCGGCGCGGGTCTCACCATCGACGCGGGTGGCCATGGCCTCCTGGATCGCGCGCCGGCGTGCAGCGGCAGGACGGGACTCGTTGAAGCGCTGGTCCTCGCCACGACGGGCCAGGATCTCCGCGCCGGCGTCCATGCTCGGCTTGAACTCGAAGACCACGGAGTCGTCGGGGTGGCCGATGAGGACGTCGTCGCCCTCGACCGCACCGAGCTCGACGAGCTTGTCCTCGACGCCGAGACGGTTGAGCCGGTCGGCGAGGTAGCCGACGGCCTCGTCGTTGGAGAAGTCGGTCTGGCGGACCCAGCGCTCGGGCTTGTCGCCGCGCCCCCGCCAGCCGGCACCGGTGCGCTTGACCGTGAAGGAGCCGGCCCCGTCGACGCTGGGCGGACGGAGCACGATGCGCTGCGGCACGACCTCCTCGCGGGCGGCCCGGTCGCGCAGCACCAGCGTCGCCATCGCGTAGCAGAGCTCGCGGGTGCCCTCGCCGGTCGCCGCGGACACGATGAAGACGTCGAGGCCGCGCTCCTTGAGCTCCTCGACGACCATCGCGGCGATCTCGCGACCGTCGGGGACGTCGACCTTGTTCAGCACGACGAGGCGCGGGCGGTCCTCGAGGCCGCCGTACCGCTCGAGCTCGCGCTCGATGACGTCGAGGTCGTCGACCGGGTTGCGCCCGGGCTCCATCGTCGCGGTGTCGAGGACGTGCACCAGCGCGGCGCAGCGCTCGACGTGACGCAGGAAGTCGTGGCCCAGGCCGCGGCCGTCGCTGGCGCCCTCGATGAGACCGGGGACGTCGGCGACGGTGAACGTCGTCTCGCCCGCCGTCACCACACCGAGGTTGGGCACCAGCGTCGTGAACGGGTAGTCGGCGATGGCGGGCTTGGCCCGCGAGATCGCGGCGACCAGGCTCGACTTGCCGGCGCTCGGGAAGCCCACGAGGCCGACGTCGGCCACGATCTTGAGCTCCATGACGATCTCGAGCTCCTCGCCGGGCTCGCCGAGCAGCGCGAAGCCGGGGGCCTTGCGCTTGGAGGAGGCGAGGGCGGCGTTGCCGAGGCCACCGCGGCCGCCCTCGGCGACGACGAGCTCGGTGCCCGGTCCGACCATGTCGGCGAGCAGCTCACCGTCCTTGCGGCGTACGACGGTGCCGTCCGGCACGCGGAGCACCAGGTCGGCGCCGTGCGAGCCGCTCTTGTGACTGCCCGCGCCCTGCCCGCCGCTCTCGGCGCTGCGGCGTCGGCTGTGGTGGTAGTCGAGCAGCGTGGTGACGTCGGGGTCGACCTGGAGGATCACCGAGCCCCCGGGCCCGCCGTTGCCGCCGTCGGGGCCGCCGAGCGGCTTGAACTTCTCGCGGTGCACCGAGGCCACACCGTTGCCGCCGCGACCCGCACTGACGTGCAGCGTCACGCGGTCGACGAAGGTGGGGACGGCCATGGGGTGCTCCTGGGGATCGGGCTGGGTCCGACCGGCTGGTGACCGGACGGGGCGGGGACGCACGAAGGGCGCCCCGGGTGACCGGGACGCCCTTCGTGGAAGTGTGGCTGCGGAAGCGGCCTACGTCGCGGAGGTCACTCCCCCGGGACGATGTTGACGACGCGACGACCGCGGCGGGTGCCGAACTCGACCGCACCGGGGACGAGCGCGAACAGCGTGTCGTCGCCGCCCCGGCCGACGCCGGCGCCCGGGTGGAAGTGGGTGCCACGCTGGCGGACGATGATCTCGCCGGCGTTGACGGCCTGGCCGCCGAAGCGCTTGACGCCGAGGCGCTGGGCGTTGGAGTCGCGGCCGTTCTTGGTGGACGCCGCGCCCTTCTTGTGTGCCATGAGGATTCCTTCTCGTCTGGCTGGTCTTCTGCCTGGCTGAGCGGGTGGCTCAGAGGGAGATGTCGGTGACCTTGACCTGGGTGTACTTCTGGCGGTGACCCTGGCGCTTCTTGTAGCCGGTCTTGTTCTTGTACTTCTGGATGATGATCTTCGGGCCCTTGGCGGCGCCGACGACCTCGACGGTGACAGCGGCCTTGTCGAGGCCGGTCGCGGTGACCGTCTCGCCGTCGACGGCCATGACGACGGGGAGGGTCAGCGTCTCACCGGGCGCCGTCGCGACCTTGTCGATCTCGATGACGTCGCCGACAGCGACCTTCTGCTGCTTGGCGCCGGCCTTCACGATCGCGTACACCGCGGTCTCCTTCGTTGTCCTTGCACTGCGTGGTCGGGGGCGTGCCGTGCGTGGCCCGGTCGCCCCGGTGGTCTGGGTGGTGCGGCCCTCGGCGGTCAGGACGGCCTGCTGGCCGACGCCGCGCGACGCGGACGACGAGCCCGCAACCACACCGACAGGCAATAGTACGGACCCGCCGGGGTGCCCGCAAAATGCGCGCTCCCCGGCGGTCGCGTCAGCTCCCGGAGCTGGGCTCCACGGTGACCGGCGTCGGCTCGACGATGCCGTCGGTCGGCACCTCGCCGACGTGCCCGACCGTCGCCGGCGGACCGTCCTGCGCGGGCGACTCGTCGGCGGGCGCCTCGTCGGCGGGCGCCTCGTCGGCGGGCGCCTCGTCGGCGGGCGCCTCGTCGGCGGGCGCCTCGTCGGAGGGCGCGTCCTCGGCGGGCGCGGGCTGCGTCGCAGCGCCGCGGCCGCGCGTCCGGGTGACCACCTTGGGCGGCTCGGGCGTCGAGGTGGCTGCGCTCTCGACCGGCTCGGCCGGCGTCGACGCGGTCATCTGGACGGCCGCGCCGGTGCTCACCGTGGTGCGCGAGACGCCCCGGCGCGAGCGGGTGACCAGCTTGGGCGCCGCCGGCTCTGCCGGCTCTGCGGGCTCCGCCGGCTCGACAGGCTCGGGGGCGGTCTCCGCGGCCGTGGCCGGCTCGGCGTCGGCGGCCGGCTCGGCCACCGGCTCCGCGACGGGCTCCGCCGCGGTCTCGGTGCTCGGCCCGGTGCTCAACTCGGTGCTCGGCTCGGTGCTCGGCTCGGCGTCGGTGGGCGTGCTCGCCGCCTCGTCCTCGGCCGCGCGTGCCTCGGCCTCCGCCTTCTCGCTGCGCGCCATCGCCGCGAACTCCGCCGGCGTGGGCTTGTGCTGCTCCTTGGAGTCCTGCCCCTGGTCGCCGCCGCTGCCCGAGCCGCTGCCCTGGCCGCCGTTGCCGGAGCCGGAGGAGCCGTTGCCACCGCGCTTGCCGCGGCGACGACCACGCTTGCCGCCGTCGTCGTCGGAGCCGCCGCCTCCACCGCCGCCCTTGCGGGGCTCGACGGGGAGGTCGTGGGTGATCAGGCCGCGGCCCGAGCAGTGCTCGCAGTTCTCGCTGAACGCCTCGAGCAGGCCGGTGCCGATCCGCTTGCGGGTCATCTGCACCAGGCCGAGCGAGGTGACCTCGGCGACCTGGTGACGGGTGCGGTCGCGCCCCAGACACTCGACGAGGCGGCGCAGCACCAGGTCGCGGTTGGACTCCAGGACCATGTCGATGAAGTCGACGACGATGATGCCGCCGATGTCGCGCAGCCGGAGCTGGCGCACGACCTCCTCGGCCGCCTCGAGGTTGTTCTTGGTGACGGTCTCCTCGAGGTTGCCGCCGCTGCCGGTGAACTTGCCGGTGTTGACGTCGACGACCGTCATCGCCTCGGTCCGGTCGATGATCAGCGAGCCGCCCGACGGCAGGAAGACCTTGCGGTCGAGCGCCTTCGCGATCTGCTCGTCGACGCGGTACGCCGCGAACACGTCGACGCCGGAGTGCTCCGACGGCTCGTAGCGGGTGACCCGCTCCTGGAGGTCGGGAGCGACCTGGGCGACGTAGTCGCTGACGAGGTCCCAGGCCTCCTGCCCCTGGATCACCAGGGACGCGAAGTCCTCGGTGAACAGGTCGCGGACGACCTTGAGCGTGAGGTCGGGCTCGCCGTACAGCAGCTGCGGGGCGCTGCCCTTGGCCTTCTTCTCGACGTCCTCCCAGCGCGCCTTGAGCCGCTCGACGTCGTGGGTGAGCTCGTCCTCGGCGGCACCCTCGGCCGCGGTGCGGACGATGACGCCGGCGGAGTCGGGGACGATCTCCTTGAGCAGCGCCTTGAGACGGGACCGCTCGGTGTCGGGGAGCTTGCGGGAGATGCCGGAGTTGGTGCCGTCGGGCACGTAGACGAGGAAGCGACCGGCGAGGCTGATCTGGCTGGTCAGACGGGCGCCCTTGTGCCCGATCGGGTCCTTGGTGACCTGCACCAGGACCGTCTGGCCAGAGCTCAGCACCGACTCGATCTTGCGCGGCTGGCCGTCCTTGTGGCCCAGCGCGGACCAGTTGACCTCGCCGGCGTACAGGACGGCGTTGCGTCCCTTGCCGATGTCGATGAACGCCGCCTCCATGGAGGGCAGGACGTTCTGGACGCGGCCGAGGTAGATGTTGCCGATCATCGAGGCCTGCGACTCGCGGGCGACGTAGTGCTCGACGAGGACGTCGTCCTCGAGGACACCGATCTGGGTGAGGTCCTCGTCGCGCTGCCGGACGACCATCGTCCGCTTGACCGACTCGCGGCGGGCGAGGAACTCCGCCTCGCTCACGATCGGTGCGCGGCGGCGGCCGGCCTCGCGGCCCTCGCGACGGCGCTGCTTCTTCGCCTCCAGACGGGTGGAGCCGCTGACCGCGGTGATCTCGTCCTCGGGCGAGCGGGCCTTGCGGACCTTGGTGGTCGTGTTGGCCGGGTCGTCGGAGCCACCGGAGTCGGAGTCGCCCTCGCGGCGACGACGACGGCGGCGGCGCGAGGAGCCGCTGGAGCCACCCTGGTTGCCGTCGCCGGACTGTCCGCCCTGGCCCGACCCGGAACCGTCGGAGTCGTCCCCGTCGGACTCGCCGGAGTCGTTCTTGGCGTCCTTGGCGTTCTTGGCGTTCTTCGCCTGGGTGTCGGAGCCGCCGTCGGCCTGCGCCTGGCCGCCCTGGTTGCCCTGGCCGCCCTGGTTGCCCTGGCCGCCCTGGTTGCCCTGGCCGCCCTGGTTGCCCTGGCCGCCCTGGTTGTCCTGGTTGTCCTGGGTGTCGTCGGACTGACCGCCCCCGCCACCACCGCGACGACGGCGACGGCGACCACCGCGACGACGGCGTCGGCGCGGCCGGTCGCCGTCCTCGCCGTCCTCGCTGTCGTCGGCGTCGTCGGAGTCGTCGGCGTCGTCGTCCGCGTCGTCGTCCGCGTCGTCGCTGTCGTCGGCGGAGTCGTCGGTGCTGGCCGGAATGTCGTCAGCCTGCGCGGCGGCGTCCGTCTCGGCCGCGGGCTGCTCGGGCTGCTCGGGCTGCTCGGGCTGCTCCTCGGCGGGAGCCTCGACGTCCTCGTCGCTCTCGGCGGCCGGGGTCTCGTCCTCGGTCGGCGCCTCGGTCTCCGCCGGCTTCGGCGCGGCCTTCTTCGCCGCGGCACGCTTGCGGGTGCGCTTGGGCTTCTCGACCTCGGGCGCCTGGAACAGCACTGCCGCCGCATCGGCCGGAGCCTCGACCGGGGTCTCCGCCGCGGCCTCGACCGGAGCGGCGCTCTCCTCGAGCGGGAGCTGCGCGTCCGCGGTCTCGGAAGCCGCTGCGGCCGCTGCGGCCTTCTTCGTGGTGCGCTTGGCCGTCGTCTTCTTGGCTGCGGCCTTCTTGGTGGTGGTCTTCTTCGCCGCGGTCTTCTTGGCGGCGGCCTTCTTGGCCGGCGCCTTCTTCGCGGCGGCCTTCTTGGCCGTCTTCTTCGCCGCCGCCTTCTTGGCGGGTGCGGCGTCCGAGGCGGGGGTCTCGACGGTGGACGCCTCGGTCGGGGCCGCCTGCTCGGCGGTCTCGGTGGGGGTGTCGGTGTCCTGCTGCTCAGCCACGCGGTGCTGCCCTTCGGCCCGACTGCGGGTCGGGTCCATGTCCGGCGCTGACCCGGTCGTCGACCGGGGCGGCGCAAAGCCTCCTGGTGTCGACGGCACCCTCCGCGGTGTGCGTCACTGAGGCGTCGTCCGTCGCCGACCGCGGTCGCCGGGCTCCGTGCTGCTGTCACCAGCACTGCCGCGTCGCGGTCGCACGACGATCGTCACCCCACCGTGCCTCCCGCACCTGGCGGGACGGCGAGAACGTCGTCGGGTGGACTCCGCGGGGCCTTCGTCCCGTTTCGTCCTCCTGCTCGGAGTATCGCACACGAGGTGGCGAGGACCACCCGGACGACGTCAGGCGGGCGCGCCGCCACCGCGCGCGGCGAGCAGGTCGGCCAGGTCGGACGGCACCGGCAGGTCGACCGACTCCTCGTCGGGCACGGGCGGGTCGAGGACCGTCCGCACCGGGACGTGACCCGACCAGACGCCCTTCCCGTGGTCGACCGGGTCGTCCTTCGGCCCGCCGGCTCGCACCTTCAGCGAGGCCTCGACGAGGGGGACGGCGAGGACGACGGTCGCGGCGAGCTCCTTGCGCAGGTGCGGACGCAGGGTCGCTGCCCGTCCGGGCACCATGTGGTCGACGACGAGGTCGAGGGCGCGGGAGCGCTCGTCGGCGTCGGTGACCTCGCGGACGGCGCCGATGACCACGGCCGAGCGGTAGTTCATCGAGTGGTGCATGCCGGACCGGGCCGGCACCAGACCGTCGAGGTGCGTGACGGTGACGCAGACGGTGCTGCCCCGCACCTGGTCGAGCCAGCCGGCGGCCACCGACCCGTGCAGGTAGAGCGACCCTCCGTCGTCCGGGCCGTCGAGGTCCATCCCGAGCGCGACGGGGAGCACGACCGGGTGGGCGTCGGGGCCGGCACCCACCACCAACCCGAGGTGGCCGACCCACGCCTCGCGCAGGGCGGCGTGCAGCGCGTCGCGGTCGACGCTCATCCGCTCCCGGGAGCGCGTGGCTCGGGTGCGGTCGGTCGGCGAGAGCGGCGTCGTCATGCCACCATGCTCGCCACACAGTGGCCCGTCAGCCAGGGCCACTTCCCACCAGGAAGGACAGGCCACTTCGGTGCGTACCCCCGCCCTCGCCGTCCGCCTCGACCGTGCCTCCCCCGTCGGCCTCGGCAACCAGCTCGTGGCCGCCCTGCGCGAGCAGGTGGTGCGCGGCACGCTGCCGGCCGGGGACCGGCTGCCGAGCACCCGCGCCCTGGCGGCCGAGCTCGGCGTGGCGCGCAGCGTCGCCGAGCAGGCCTACGCCCAGCTCGTGGCGGAGGGCTGGCTGGAGGGTCGCCACGGCGCCGGCACGTACGTCGCGGCCGGCGGACTCGTCCCGGCGGCACCTCGCTCACGCGCGCCACGGCTCCCCTCCGACCGGCACCTGGTGCGCCTCGACACCGGCACGCCGTACGTCGACCCACGGCTGGCCCCCTCGTGGCGCCGCGCCTGGCGGGAGGTCGGCACCGCCCGCCCGCCACGGGGGTACGACGACCCGCGCGGCCTGCCCGCGCTGCGCACGGCCCTCGCCGAGCGGCTGGCGCGCACCCGGGGCGTCGACGTCGACGCCGACGCGGTGCTGGTCACCGGAGGCACGACCGACGGGCTGCGCCAGCTCGTCGGCGTGCTGCCGGACGGTCCGGTCGGGGTGGAGGACCCCGGCTACCGGGCCGCGGTCGACACCGCGCGGGCGGTCGGCCGCACCGTGGTCGACCTGCCACCCGGGGCGGCCGGTGCCGACCTCGGCGGCCTGGCGGCGGCGTACACGACCCCGGCGCACCAGCACCCCCTCGGACGCACGATGACCGGCCCCGAACGGGTCTCGCTCCTCGCCGCCGCCGAGCGGGCGGGCTGCCTGCTGGTCGAGGACGACTACGACTCCGAGCTGCGCTACGACGTGGCGCCCATCCCGGCGCTCACCGGCCTCGCCCGGGACCGGGTCGCCTACCTCGGCACCGCGAGCAAGACCGTCGCGCCGAGCCTGCGCCTGGGCTGGCTGGTCGCACCGCCGGCGCTGCACGACGCGGTGCTGGCGCACCGCACCCGCACCCACGAGTCCGCACCGTGGCCGGTGCAGCGCGCGCTGCTCGCCCTGCTGCGCGACGGGTACGTCGACCGCGCCGTGCGCTCCGCGCGGCGGGTGTACGCCGACCGCGCCGAGCGGGTCGCCGCCGTGCTCGGGCCCCACCTGCCCGGGCCGGTCGCCGGCATGTACGCCACCGTCGCGCTGCCCGAGGAGGTGGCGCGGGCGGCCCGGGAGGCTGCCCTGGCCGCGGGCTTCGACATACCGCTGCTCACCGACTACTGCCGCAGCGACCTGCGCCACGGGCTGGTGCTCGGCTTCGGCGGCTGCACGGATGCCGAGCTCGACGCCGCCCTGGCTGCGATCGCGCCCGTGCTCGGCCAGGGGGTCGGCCAGGGGATCTGCCAGAGGCTCGACTAGGGCCGGAAGGGGTCACCGACCGTGCCGTCGTCGCGGAGCGGGCCCTGGGCCAGCCGGGTCAGCAGCGGCGCCCGGCCGGCGTCGAGGCCGCCGGTCTCGCGCAGCCCCGTGAGCACGTCGTCGGGTCGGACCGCGGGCACGAGGTGGCGCAGCACGAGGTCGAGGCGGGCGTCGCCGACCGGCTGGTCGCCAGCAAGGTCGAGGGAGACCACGGCGGCGCGGCAGTCGAGCTGGCGCAGGCCCTTCTTGGTCATCCGCTCCACGAGCACCTCGTCGCGGGCGAGGAACTGCTCGACCGCGGCGCGGGCGTCGTCGGCGGACGCGGAGACGTCCATGGTCCAGCGGCTGGCCTCGAGCCGGTCGGCGAGGTTGGCCTTGGCGGCGCCGCCGAGGTCGACGAGCTCGACCACGTCGAGACCGTCGGGCAGCGCCTCGGCGAGCGCGCCGGCGACGACCGACGGCTCGACGACCTCGGCGAGCGCGATCTCGAGGTACTCCGCCTCCGAGGCGGACCCGGTCGGGGCGGCGCCGGCGTAGGAGATCCGGGGGTGCGGGTTGAACCCCGAGGAGTAGGCCATCGGCACCCGAGCACGGAACACCGCCCGCTCGAAGGCCCGGCTGAAGTCGCGGTGGCTGGTGAACCGGAGGCGGCCGCGCTTGGCGTAGCGCAGCTGGAGTCGCTGCACCGGCGGTGCCTGCTGCTCGGGCTGCTGCTGCCTGCTCACGGTCGGGACTCCTCCAGGGTGGTGCGCGCGGCCTTCATGGCCGGGGACGGGTACACGGTCGAGACCCGCTCCCCCGCCAGCCACGCGGTGAGGCGCTCGGCCTGTGCCGCGAGGGCCGCGGAGCCGGCCGGGCCGACCTCCTCGAGCAGGTGCAGGTGCACCCGCGCGTCGTCATCCTGCACCCAGCAGCCCACGACACGCCCATCGAGCCACGCGGTGGTGCCGGCGTTGCCGTTGCGGTCGAACAGGTCCGGCGCGTGCGGACCGAGGTAGAAGCCACGCTCCTTCCACCCCATCACCGTGGGGTCGAGCACCGGCAGCAGGGCCGCCCAGGGCCGGTCGACCGGGTCCTCCTCGACGAGGTCGTCGGGCAGCAGGTAGCCGGTGGTGCCGCCGTCGAGGCCCACCGGCACCGCGCCGAGGCTCGCCAGCGCGGCACGCACCGCGCCCTTGGTCGCACCGAGCCACCAGACCAGGTCGGTCTCGGTGCCCGGCCCGAAGCGCTCCAGCCAGCGCCGCACGAGCTCGACGTACCCCTCGGCGGGCGTCGGCCAGGGGTGGTCCTGCGGGCCGAGCCAGTGGTGCGTGGCCTGCCAGCGAGGCCGGAAGGCACGCCAGTGCAGCGTGTTGGTGCCGCGCACCAGCGACGCCTCCGCGCCGAGCACGGTGATCAGCCGGCCCGGGTGGATCTCCGACGACGGGAGGCCCGCCCGGACGTCGAGCGCCGGCACGACGGCGCGCAGCTCGGCGGTGGTGAGCCCGTCGGGGCAGGCGTCGAGGGCGGCCAGCACGGCGTCACCCGTCGAGGCCATCCAGGCGGGCCCGTCGTCGGTGATGCCTGCCTGCACCAGGTGCTTGGCCAGACGGGCACGCTCGGACGTCGCCGTCCGGGCGGCCGCGCTCGCCCAGGTGGCCGGGAGCAGGTCACGTGGGAAGACGAACAGCGTGCGCCGCATGGCGAGCTGCTTGACCAGGCTGCGCTCGTCGTGGATCGCCCGGTCGACGTCGTCGCGGGTCAGGTCCGGCACCCGCGCCCTCGCCGCGAGGTGCACCGAGGCGGGCTCGGTGCTGTGCAGCGCCACCACCGCGCGGGTCGCCCCCTCGGCATCGGCGGCGTAGTGGCCGGCCGCGAGGGCGTGCCGCCGCGCCAGGCGGGCGCGGCGCTCGTCGTCGGTGATGTGTCGGACGGGGTCGCTCATCGCGCGACATCCTGCCAGAGCCCACCGACAGCACCCGCAACCCGACAACCCCGACAACCCCGGCGGCCGCGCACCATCGGTGCCAGGCTGTGGCCCGCCCGGACGGACCCACCGTCGACCCCGGACCTCCCGACACCGCAAGGACACCCGCGTGAGCAACCCCTACGACCCGCCCAGCGGCGACTCGAACCCCTACGGACAGAACGACCCGTACGGCCAGGGCGGCACCGGCGGCCAGGGCGGTCAGGGCGGCGGCTGGGGCCAGTACGGGCAGCCGGGGCAGCCCGGGCAGCCGAACCCCTACGGACAGCAGAGCCCGTACGGCGCCCCGAACCCGTACGGCCAGAACCCCTACGGCCAGCCGTCGTACGGCGCCCCGCAGCAGCCCGGCGGCAGCAAGGGCGGGACGGACGCCGTCTCGATCACCGGCTTCGTCCTCAGCCTGACCTGCTGCCTGTCCCTGGTCGGCGCGATCCTCGGCTTCATCGGCCTGCGCCGCACCAAGGACGGTCAGCGCAGCGGGCGCTGGGCGGCCATCTCCGCGATCATCGTCGGCATCATCGGCACGCTCGCCCTGGCCGGCATCATCATCGCTGGAGTCTTCTTCGCCAACAACGTCGTCAGCCCGACCAACGCCGAGGTCGGCCAGTGCGCCGACGTGATCAGCGAGGAGGACGACACGATCAGCTTCTTCAACGCCGACTGCGACTCCGGCCACGACATCGAGGTCGTCTACGTCGGCACATACTCGGAGATCGAGGCCACCAACGGCCTCACCGAGGAGGACGTGTGCCGCGAGCTCATCTCCCCCGACGACGCCGCGAAGATCGACGCCGAGGGCGGCCTGGAGTTCCGGATCGTCACCGAGGACACCGTCCCGAACGGCGACGAGGGGTTCTTCTGCTACGTCGAGGCGACCGTCGGCCAGCTGGACGGCTCGATCCTGGGCTGACCCCCCGGTGAGGCGGCTCCGCTCAGTCGGCCCGCAGCGCGGCGAGCAGCGCGCGGTACGTCGACGCGACGTCACCGTCGGCGTCGAGACGTACGACGTCGCTCGCCGCCGCGGCCGTCTCCAGCCGGGACTCCCACCCGGCCAGTGCCTCGGGTCCACCGTCCGCGTCGACGACCGCCCGGATCACGTCGTGCAGCGGGTCGGGCGGGCGGGTCTCGAACCGGCCGGCCGCCGTGCCCGGCGAGGCCCGGAGCAGGACGTGGACGTAGTCGTGCCCGCCGTCGACGGCGGCGGCTCGGAACAGCGCCCGGCGCTCCTCCGAGGCGAGCATCTGCGGCATGACCACGTCGTGGCCGCCATCGAGGTGCGCCCGGATCATCGCGAGCGCGATCGGCTGCACGAGTGTCCCGACGCCGGCGAAGTCGTCGGCCCAGCCGCCCACGAGCACACGCAGCCGGTCGACGTCGCAGTTCAGCACGCCCGGGTGCTCGGCGGCGTACTGCGCCGCCAGCGTGCTCTTGCCGACCCCGGGCGCACCGTTGAGGTGGATCAGCCGAGCAGCGGTCACCGGACCACTGTAGGGAGGTGGCCGGAGGACGACCGGTCGGCCTGGTGCGGCGGTCAGGCTCCCCGGCCCGCGTCGTACGCGGTCTTCGCGCGGATGGCGTCCTTGACGGTGAAGCCGTAGTGCTCGGCGAGCACCGCGGCGGCCAGGACGACGTCAGCGACCTCGTGCTCCATCGCCGGCGTCCGCCGCCCGTCCCGGGCGACGACCTCGACGAGCTCGACCGCCTCCTCGGCGACGTGCCGGGCGCTCGACGCGTCGGCCGGGAAGGCCATGCCGCGTGCCTCGAGGTAGGCGTGGAGCAGCGTCCGGAGGTCGCTCGCCCGAGCCCGGTCCACCCGCTCAGACGACCGACAGCGGCAGCAGCTTCTGCCCCGTCGGACCCACCTGGATCTCGGTGCCCATCTCCGGGCACACCCCGCAGTCGTAGCAGGGCGTCCAGCGGCAGTCCTCGACCTCGACGTCGGCCGAG
Organism: Nocardioides sp.; assembly: GCA_002729525.1. Taxonomy (GTDB): domain Bacteria; phylum Actinomycetota; class Actinomycetes; order Propionibacteriales; family Nocardioidaceae; genus Nocardioides. The sequence continues at coordinate 47,417 of PBYI01000039.1, read as the reverse complement.
CCGTCGGCGACCGCGAGGGCGTCCTCCCAGTCGGCCCACAGCCAGTCCTTGTCGAGGCCGGAGTCGAGGTGGTCCCAGGGCAGGACCTCGTCGAGGTCGCGCTCGCGGGTGGTGAACCAGTCGAGGTCGACGCCGGTGCCGGCGAGGCCGCGCTCGGCGGCGGCGACCCAGCGGTCGTAGGAGAAGTGCTCGCTCCAGCCGTCGAAGCGGCCGCCGTCGCGCCAGACCTCCTCGATGATCGCGCCGACGCGACGGTCACCGCGCGAGAGCAGTCCTTCGACCACGCCGGGCTTGCCGTCGTGGTAGCGGAAGCCGATGGCGCGGCCGTAGCGCTTGTCGGAGCGGACCTCCTCGCGCAGCTTGCGCAGCCGCTCGTCGGTGGTCTCGTGGTCGAGCTGGGCCGCCCACTGGAACGGGGTGTGCGGCTTGGGCACGAACCCGCCGATGGAGACGGTGCAGCGCACGTCGTTGCGGCCCGACACCTCGCGGCCCTTGGCGATGACCTTCTTGGCGAGCTCGGCGATCTGGAGCACGTCCTCGTCGGTCTCGGTCGGCAGGCCGCACATGAAGTAGAGCTTCACCTGCCGCCAGCCGTGGGAGTACGCCGCCGCGACGGTCTGGATGAGGTCGTCCTCGGTGACCATCTTGTTGATGACCTTGCGCATCCGCTCGCTGCCGCCCTCGGGCGCGAAGGTCAGCCCGGAGCGGCGACCGTTGCGGGAGAACTCGTTGGCGAGGGTGATGTTGAAGGCGTCGACACGGGTCGAGGGCAGCGAGAGCGACACGTTGGAGCCCTCGTAGCGGTCGGCGAGGCCGGTCGCGACGTCGCCGATCTCGGTGTGGTCGGCCGAGCTCAGTGACAGCAGGCCGACCTCCTCGAAGCCGGTCTTGCGGACGCCGTTCTCGACCATCGCGCCGATCGTCTCGATCGAGCGCTCACGCACCGGGCGGGTGATCATCCCGGCCTGGCAGAACCGGCAGCCGCGGGTGCAGCCGCGGAAGATCTCCACGCTGAACCGCTCGTGCACGGTCTCGGCGAGCGGCACCAGCGGCTTGGCGGGGTAGGGCCACTGGTCGAGGTCCATCAGGGTGTGCTTGCGCACCCGGTGCGGCACCCCCGCCACGGTGGGTACGACGGCCGCGATCGCGCCGTCGGCGGCGTACGACACCTCGTGGAAGCGGGGCACGTAGACCGCGCCGGACACCGCGAGCCGGCGCAGCAGCTCGAGCCGGGCGGTCGGCATGTCGCCGGCCGGGCGGCCCTCGGCCTTCCACTCGCGCACGACGTCGGAGATGGCGAGCACGACCTCCTCGCCGTCGCCGAGCACGGCGGCGTCGAGGAAGTCGGCGATCGGCTCGGGGTTGAACGCGGCGTGGCCGCCGGCGAGGACGACGGGGTGCTCGTCGGTGCGGTCGACGGCGTGCAGCGGGATGCCGGCGAGGTCGAGGGCGTTGAGCATGTTGGTGTAGCCGAGCTCGGTGGAGAACGACAGGCCGAAGACGTCGAAGTCGCCGACCGGGCGGTGCGCGTCGACGGTGAACTGCGGGATGGGGCCGTGCTCGTCGCCGGCGCGCAGGACGGCCTCCATGTCGGGCCACACGGCGTACGTGCGCTCGGCGAGGATCCAGTCGCGCTCGTTGAGCACCTCGTAGAGGATCTGGACGCCCTGGTTGGGCAGGCCGACCTCGTAGGCGTCGGGGTACATCAGCGCCCAGCGGACGGTCGGGCCGCCGTCGGCCGAGTCGGCCGCGCAGTCCCAGTCCTTGACGGTGGAGTTGAGCTCGCCGCCGACGTACTGGATCGGCTTCGAGACCGACGGCAGCAGCGGCTCGAGGCGGCCGAAGACGCTGGTTCCGGGAGCAGACATGGGCTCCATCGTAGGAGCCCCGGGGGCACCCCGACGAACCGCGACGACCGGCTGACCGTCAGAGCAGCCGGGCGAGCGCGTTGACCGCGCGGGCGGGCTGGGTGGCGGCGACGCCTTGGCCGAGCGCGCGCAGCACCCACCCCCGGTCGGTACGCCGCAGGCGCGCGACCGCGAGGCCGGTCTCGGGCACGCCTCCGGTGAGGTGGACCTGCCCGAACTCCTCCCCCGCGTCGGCGTCGACCAGCCGGCAGTAGGCGCGGTTGATCCACTCCAGGCTGTGCCCCTGGTAGCTGGTGACCAGCACGAAGAGGGTGTCCACGGAGTGCCAGACCTTCGCCAGGTCGACCGAGATGGTCTCGTCGTCGCCCTCGCCGGCGCCGCTGCGGTTGTCGCCGGCGTGCACGACCGAGCCGTCGCGGGTGGCGAGGTTGTTGTAGAAGGCGAGGTCGAAAAGCTGGCTGCCGCTGAACTGCACCACCGAGGCGTCGAGGTCGACGTCGGGCAGGCCGGTGCCGAGGGCGCCGGCGTTGCGGGCCTTGTCCCACCCGAGGCCCAGCGTCAGCCGGGTGCGGGTGCCGTCGGTGCCGAGGGCGAGCTCGTCTCCGGGTTCGAGGTCGATCACGCCCTCGAACCTACGCCTCGCCGCGGGCCTCCTGCGCGGCCTGGGCCCGCGCGGCCGCCATGCCGGACGACTCGCGCAGCTCCACTCGCGGCATCAGCAGCAGCACGAGGAAGGCCAGGACCGTCACCCCGGCGGCCAGGAGGAAGACGCCGTCCATGGACTCGGCGAACCCGACCTTGAAGGGGTGCGCGATGACGTCGTTCATCTCGCCGATGATCGAGGAGTCGTCCTGCACCTGGGCGAGGACGGTGTCGTCCCCTCCCTGGAGCGCCTCGATGACCGCGCCGTCGACGGGGTCGGCCTGCACGGCCGGGTCGGAGACGGTCTGCTGCCAGGCCGTCGTCTGCGAGGCGTCCTCGACAGCGGTCGCGATGTTGCCGCCGACGGTGCCGAACAGCACCGAGAGGAAGACCGCGACGCCGAGCGTGCCGCCGAGCTGGCGGAAGAAGGTCGCGGCACCCGTCGCCACGCCGATCTCGCGCGGCGGGACGGCACTCTGGAGGATCAGGATGAGCGGCTGCATGCAGTTGCCGAGGCCGGTGCCGAGCAGGAACATCGCCGGGGCGACCTTCCACAGCGGGGTGTCGGCGGTGGTGAGCGAGAGCAGCAGCATCGCCACGACCGCGATGCCGGAGCCCACGATCGGGAAGATGCGGGTCTGGCCGGTGCGGCCGATCATCCGGCCGGAGAAGATCGCGGCCGACATCATGCCGATCACCATCGGCAGCATCAGCAGGCCGGACTCGGTCGGCGTGGCGCCGTGCACGATCTGCAGGTAGAGCGGGATCGCCATGATCGAGCCGAACATCGCCATGCCGATGACCACGCTGGCGGTGATACCGACGGCGGCCGCGCGCAGCCGGAAGATCCGCAGCGGGATGAGGGCGGCGTCGCCCATGACCTTCTCGATCCCCACGAACGCGAGCACGCCGACCGCGCCGAGGGCGTAGCAGGTCAGGGCACCGGCGGAGCCCCAGCCCCACTCGCGGCCCTGCTCGGCGACGACCAGCAGCGGCACGACGCCGAGGCTGAGCGCGACCGCGCCCCACCAGTCGATGCGGACCTTCCGGCCGTCGGAGGCGGGCGGGTGCACGTGCAGGGTGCGGCTGACGACGAGCAGCGCGACGATGCCGACAGGCACGTTGACGAGGAACACCCAGCGCCAGCCGGTGAGGCCGAGCAGGGAGTCCTGGCCGGCGAGGAAGCCGCCGATGACCGGGCCGAGCACGCTGGAGGTCGCGAACGTCGCCATGAAGTAGCCCGTGTAGCGAGCGCGCTCGCGCGGCTTCACCAGGTCGCCGATGATCGCGAGTACCTGCGGGATGAGGCCGCCGGCGCCGAGGCCCTGGAAGGCCCGCGCGACGGCGAGCTGGGTCATGGAGCCCGCGAACGAGCAGGCGGCCGAGCCGACGACGAAGACGGTGATGGCGAACAGGAAGAGCTTCTTGCGGCCGAAGAGGTCGCCGAGCTTGGCGTAGATCGGCGTGGTGATCGTCATCGTCACGAGGTACGCCGTGGTGGCCCACGCCTGCATGGACAGACCCTGGAGGTCGTCGGCGATCGTGCGGATCGACGTCGACACGATCGTCTGGTCGAGGGCCGCGAGGAACATCGCCAGCATCAGCCCCGACAGGATCGTCATGAGCTGGGCGTGGGTGTACTCCCCGGACTCGTCGGGAGCGGTCGTGGAGCGATCAGTGGTTGCCATCGGCAACGATGATAGTGGGGCGGGCCGACACCGGCACCTCCCCGACCGGGCCGGACCGGTCGCGCGGCGCGGTCAGCGACGCACGAGCACCCGCGGCGTCGGGCTGAGCCGCGCGGCCGGCGACTCCGCGGCCCGGCGCGAGATGTTCAGCAGCAGGCCCACGGCCAGCATCGAGGCGAACATCGACGAGCCGCCGTACGACACGAACGGCAGGGGCACGCCGGTCACCGGCATGATCCCCAGGCACATCCCGACGTTCTGGAAGGCCTGGAAGCCGAACCAGCAGGCGATCCCGGCGGCGGCGACCCGGCCGAACACGTCGTCGGTGCGCGCGGCGATCGTGAGCGCCCGCCAGAGCACCACGCCCAGGAGCACCACCACGAGGCCCGCGCCGACCAGGCCGAGCTCCTCGCCGGCGACGGTGAAGACGAAGTCGGTGTGCTGCTCGGGCACGAAACCCGACTGGGTCTGCGAGCCGGAGAACAGGCCCTGGCCGAACAGTCCGCCGTTGCCGACGGCGATCCGGGCCTGCTCGACGTTGTAGCCGGCGCCGCGCGGGTCGAGTGTCGGGTCGGTGAAGGCCAGGAACCGGTCGACCTGGTACTCCTTCAGCACCCCGGCCAGCACGGCACCGACGGCGGCGACGACCCCGCCGGCGGCCAGCAGGGCCAGCCAGCGACGCGGGGTGCCGGCGGCGGCGAGCACCCCGAAGACCGTCGCTGAGAGCACCAGCATGGTGCCGAGGTCGGGCTGCATCATGATCAGCGCGGCGGGGACCCCGGCGATGAGCACCATCGCGAGGACGTCGGGCAGCCCGACGAGCGAGCGGCGACGCCACTCCGCCCGCTCGGCCACCACCAGCGCCATGCCGACGACGACGGCGAGCTTGGCCAGCTCCGACGGCTGCAGCGACATGCCGCCGAGCACCAGCCACGAACGTGAGCCGTTGATGGTCGACCCCATGGTCAGCACGAGCACCAGCCCGGTGACGGCGACGAGGTAGAGCAGCGGCGCCATGATCCGCACCCACCGGTGGTCGGTGACGACCACCGCGACGAGCAGGCCGAGGCCGATCGCGACGTTGAGCACCTGACGCTGGAGGAACCCGCGCGGGTCTCCCCCGGTGAGCTCGGCGCGCGCACTGGTGGCCGACCAGACGAGCAGGCAGCCGATCAGCGTGAGCGCGAGGACCGCGCCGATCAGGATCCAGTCGGTGGCGGGGAGCCGCCGCGCGGGCGGCATCGGTCGGGCGTGACGCTCGGGCCGGCGGACCGGGGTGGTGGTCACTCGTCCTCCTTGCGGGCGGGCGGCAGGATCGCGCCGTCGGACTCGAAGACCGGCAGGGCGCGGGGCGGGGTGGTGCCGTCGATGGCGGCGTCGTCGGCGACGACGTCCTCGCCCTCGACGCCGTACAGCGACTCCCAGATCGCGCGGACCGCGGGGCCTGAGGTGCCCGAGCCGGTGCCGCCCTGGCTGACCATCATCACCACGACGTAGTCGTCGGAGTACGACGCGACCCAGGACGTCGACTGCTTGCCGTAGACCTCGGCCGAGCCGGTCTTGGAGCGGATCGTCACCTCGTCGAGGGGGAACCCGCCCATCCGCCACGACATCGTGCCCTGGCGGGTCACGCCCTGGAGCGCCGCGTCGATGTAGGACAGCGTCTGCGCGGGCACGTCGACCTGGCCGACCTTCTTCGGCGAGAAGCGGCGGATCACGGTGCCGTCGGGCGCGACGATCGCCTTGGCGACGCGCGGGGCGTACAGCGTGCCGCCGTTGGCCAGGGCGGCGTACGCGCGGGCGAGCTGGAGGGGCGTCACGATCGTGTCGCCCTGCCCGATGGCGAAGTTGACCGCGTCGCCGGCCCGGTAGGCGTAGCCCTCGACGCAGAACTCCTGGGCGAACGTGTAGACGAAGTCGGAGAGCTTCTTGTTGCCCGGGGCGTCGCGCGGCTTGTCGGCGATGCCGCAGTAGTAGGACTTCATCGACTTGTAGTAGGCGCGCTTCCAGCGGCGGTCGGCGATCCGCCCGGAGGCCTCCCCCGGCAGGTCGATGCCGGGCTCCTCGCCGAAGCCGAAGTCCTTGGCCTCCTCGACCAGCGGGTCCTCGGCGTCGACGTCGTCGACGTCGGAGCCCAGCCGGCTCCAGTAGTCGAAGCCGATCCGGTAGAAGAACGTGTTGCAGGAGACCTCGAGCGCCTTGGCGAAGCTGATGAAGCCGTAGGCGCCGGACTCGTAGTTCTTGAAGTCTCGGTTGCCGACCCGGAACGACGAGGAGCAGTTGAGGCTGGTGTCCTCGCCGTACCCGTGGGTCAGCGCGCCGGCGGTCATGAACGGCTTCCAGGTCGAGCCCGGCGCGAACTGCCCCTGCGTGGCGCGCCCGAGCAGCGGGGTGCCGGCCTCCTCGGAGTAGAGCTCCTGGAGCTCGCTCTCGGAGATGCCGCCGACCCACGCCTCCGGGTCGTACGTCGGCTGGCTGGCCATGGCGACGACGCGTCCGGTGTCGGCCTCCAGCACGATCGCGGCGCCGGAGTCGGCGACGTAGTTCTTGCCGGTGACGGTGTCGCGCGTCTGGCGGGCCGTGCGGATGGTCTGGGCCAGCTGCTTCTCCACGACGCCCTGCACCTTGGCGTCCAGCGACGTGACGAGGGTGTCGCCGGGCTGCGCCTCGACGGTGTCCTCGTCGCCGATCACGCGGCCCATCGAGTCGACCGACACCTCGGCGTACCCGGGCATCCCGCGCAACCACTGGTCGTACTGCTTCTCCAGGCCGGCGCGGCCGACGACCGACGCGCCGTTGACGCTGGTGTCGCCGTCGCTCTCGGCCTGGTCGAGCTCGTCCTCGGTGATCGGGCTCAGGTAGCCGAGCACGTGGGCGGCGTTGACGCCGAACGGCTGCGGGTAGGCGCGCACGGTCTCCTGCGCGACGACGACGGCCGGGAAGTCCTCGGGCTCCTCGAGCATCCGTTGCGCGGCCTTGCGGGCGACGTCGGTGGCGACGGGCACCGGCTGGTACGGCGAGCCGTTCCAGCAGACGCCCTCGACGGCGTCGGCGGCCCCGCAGTCGGTGAGCATCCGCTCGATGCGGGCCGGCTTCACGTCGACGACCCGGCCCACGCGGCGCAGGAGCACCCGCTGCTGGCGGGCGCCGAGCTTGCCGAGGACGGTGCGGTCGACCGAGACGGTCCAGGCGAGGCGGTTGTTGACCAGCGGGCGACCCTCGGCGTCGACGATCAGGCCGCGGCTGGGCTGCTCGACGATCTCGCGGACGGACTGGGCGGCCGCGCGGCCGGCGTACTCGTCGCCGCTGACGACCTGGAGGTAGTAGAGCCGGACCAGCAGGGTGGCGAACAGGGAGAACACCAGCGCCTGGATGACGACGAGGCGCAGGCGCCCGCGGACGTCCGCGCGGGCGCTGGTCGGGGTGGGGACGTCGCTCATCGGACGGCGAGGCGCTCCGGCTCGCGGCGCTCCAGGGCGCGGGTCACCAGCGGCATCACCAGCGGTGTCACCAGGACGTCGAGGACGACCCCGGTCGCCACGACGCCGAGCAGCCCCGCGATGCCGTCGACGGTGCCGGCATCACCGAGCAGCAGCCCGGTGAGCGCGAAGACCGACGAGCCGAGGAACGAGCAGGCGGCGACGACGGCGAGCGTGCCGAGGACGCCGGTGCCGCGTGCGGCGCGGTCCTCGGCGACCCGCCCGGCGACGTACCCGACGAGCATGAGGGCCAGCGCCCAGCGACCGGCGACGTGGTCGGCGGGCGGCGCGAGGTCGACCAGGACGCCTGCGGCGAAGCCGACGACGGTGCCGGTGTGCGCGCCACGGGTCAGCGCGACCGCCACCACGACGACCAGCACCAGGTCGGGCGCGACGCCGTGCCAGGCGAGGTGCGGCAGCACGGAGGTCTGCAGGACGAGGGCCACCAGCACCGCGACTCCGGCGGCGACGGCCGCGGCCACGCGCCCGCTCACCGGATGCTCCCGTCGGCCTCGACGACGCCACGGTCGCCGCGGGTGCCGCTGGGCACCACGACGCCGACGACGTCGAGCTCGGAGAAGTCGACGAACGGGTCGACGACGACTCGCTTGGAGCCGTCACGGAGGCTCTCGTAGACGCGGGTCACCGCGCCGACCGGGACGCCGGCGACGTACGGGCCGGCGCCGCTGCTGCCCCAGGTCAGGACGGTGTCGCCGCGGTCGGGCACCAGCCGCTGGTCGACGAGCTCGAGGTCGAGGCGGGCGCCGCCGCCGAGGTTGCCGCGCCCGGAGAGGAAGCCGAGCTCCATGGTCTCGGCGATCCGGCCGCCGACGGTCGAGTCGGGGTCGACGACGAGGAGGACAGTCGCCGTAGTGGCGGTGGTGCGCAGCACCCGGCCGACGAGGCCGTCGGCGTCGACCACCGTCTGGTCGGGCTGGACGCCGGCGTCGCTGCCGGCGTCGATGGTCACCGTGGCCGAGAACGACTGCGCCGGGCCGAGGCCGACGACCCGCGCGGGCACGAGGGTCTGGCCGAGGTCGCGGGCGGTGGTGGTGAGGCCCTCCAGACGCGCGAGCCGCTCGCGGTCGTAGGGGTCCGTACGCACCTGCTCGCGGAGCGAGGCGTTCTCCTCCTCCAGCGCCGACAGCTGCGCCTGGAGGGTGCGGCGGTCCCGGACGGTGTCGGGCAACGTCACCAGCGGTCGTACGGCGGCCGCGGTCACCGACTGCGCCGGTCCGACGACCGTGCCCACGCCGGACCGCAGGGCGTCCACGGGCCCGCCGTCCGCGCCGTGGTCGAGCACCATCAGGCTCGCGCAGGCCAGCACGAGCGCGAGCAGCAGCGAGCCCGGCGGGCGGCCCGGCCGGTCCTCGTGCGGGGCGGTGCCCCAGGGCCGGCGGGTGCCGATCCCGAGCCCGCTCCCCCGTCGGGTCAGTCCCTTCATCGGCGGCGCCCGGACTCGTAGCGGCCCTCGGCGACGAGGACCTGCTGGAGGGCGTCGAAGTCCTCGACGCAGCGCCCGGCCCCCTTGGCCACCGACACCAGCGGCGCCTCGGCGACGTGCACCGGCATGCCGGTCTCGTGGCGGATCCGGTCGTCGAGGCCGGCCAGCAGCGCGCCGCCGCCGGTCAGCACGATGCCGCGGTCCATCAGGTCGCCGGCGAGCTCGGGCGGGGTCTGGTCGAGCGTCACCCGGACCGCGTCGACGATGGCGTGCAGCGGCTCCTCCATCGCCCGGCGGATCTCCGCAGCGGTGACCGTGACGGTGCGCGGCAGGCCGCTGACCAGGTCGCGCCCGCGGACGTCGGCGGTCGGTTCGTCCGTGCGCGGCCAGGCCGATCCGAGCGTGGTCTTGACCTCCTCGGCGGTGCGCTCGCCGAGCATCAGCGAGTGCTCCTTCTTCAGGTACGTCGCGACCGCCTGGTCGAGCTCGTCGCCGGCGGTGGGGATCGACAGCGAGGTGACGATGCCGCCGAGGGAGATGACGGCGACCTCGGTGGTGCCGCCGCCGACGTCGACGACCATGTTGCCGGTGGGCTGGTGCACGGGCAGGCCGGCGCCGATCGCGGCCGCCATCGGCTCCTCGATGATGTGCACCCGGCGGGCGCCGGCCTGGTAGCCGGCCTCCTTCACCGCGCGCTGCTCGACCGGGGTGATGCCGCTGGGCACGCAGATGACCATGCGCGGCTTGGCCAGGTAGCGCCGGCGGTGCACGCGGCGGATGAAGTGGCGCAGCATCTGCTCGGTGGCCTCGAAGTCGGCGATGACGCCGTCCTTCAGCGGGCGCAGGGCGGTGATGTCCTCCGGCGTACGACCGAGCATGCGCTTGGCGTCGTGACCGACGGCGATGACCTCACCGGTGGCGTCGTGCATGGCCACGACGCTCGGCTCGTCCAGCAGCACACCCTTGCCGCGGACGTAGACCAACGTGTTGGCCGTGCCCAGGTCGACCGCCATGTCGCGGCCGATGATGCTTCTCGCCATGCGCGCGCGCCTCGTCGCTCGTGCGCGAAACGGGGAAGGTGGCGCGACGTGCGCACGGAACCGTCACACCGAGCCCGAGCGTAAGCAACGAGACTGGTGTGACTGGTGAGGCGCGCCGGGCGCGTCGTTCGATCGACCCGGCGCACGTTTGCGCCGGGTCGACGTCGAGCCGTCGTAGATGTACGACGGGTCGGCGTCAGGTGGGGCTCAGGAGCGGGTGCGGGTGCCGCTTCAGAGGGCGGGGAACCACAGCGCGATCTCGCGTGCGGCGGACTCGGGCGAGTCCGAGCCGTGCACGAGGTTCTCGCGGTTCGACAGCGCCAGGTCACCGCGGATGGTGCCCGGCGCGGCCTTGCGGCCGTCGGTGGCGCCGTTGAGGGCCCGGACCACCTCGATCGCCTCGTCACCCTCGAGCACCAGCGCCACGAGCGGGCCGCTGGTGACGAAGTCGCGCAGCGGCGGGTAGAAGTCGCGCTCGACGTGCTCGGCGTAGTGGGCGTCGGCCTGCGCGGCGTCGATGGTGCGCAGGTCCATCGCCACGATCGAGAGACCCTTGGCCTCGAAGCGCGACAGCACCTCCCCGACCAGGCCACGACGGACGGTGTCGGGCTTGAGCAGGACCAGGGTGCGCTGCGACATGGCCAGAACCCTACCGACGACGCCGGACGGACGTGCTACGCACCCTGCTCGGCGTCGTACGCCGCGAAGGCCTCCGCGCGCTCGCGCTCGATCTTGCGTCCCAGCCAGTCGGCGGTGCCCCACAGCAGCGCGAAGACCGCGCCGAGGAAGAACATCGACGCGACCACGAAGCCCAGGCCGATCGCGGCGACCTGCACCACCCAGCCGAGCGTGTACCCCCACGAGGCGCGCAGCAGACCGGCGACCAGCAGGCATGCCACCGCGAGGCCGAGCCCGACGGGCAGCGCGACCGCCGGGGCGACGTCGGCGAGGTTGATCATCACCGGCGTGGAGAGGCCGAGCGTGATGGCCTCCAGCGACAGCACGGTCGCCGCCATCGCCCGGCGGGGGGAACGGCCGCGCTCGTGCGCGACCGGGTCGACCGGCTCGGGCTCGGGCTCGGTCGGGTCGGGCTCCGCCGGCTCGGTCGCGCTCACCGGTCCCTCCGCAGCAGCCGACGGGCCTCGCCGACGGTGACGACCGAGCCGGTGACCAGCACCGCGCCGCTGCCGATGGACTGACCGACCGCGGTGCCGGCCTCGGCGAGGGCTGCGGCGTGGTCGAGGGCGTCGGCCAGGTCGCGCTCGACGGTGACCCGGTGCTCGCCGTAGATCTCGGCGGCGACGGTGGCCAGCTCGCGGGCGGGCATCGCCCGGGAGGTGGAGTTCTGGGTGCACACGACGTGCGCGAGGTGGGGCTCGAAGGCCTCGAGCAGCCCCTCGGCGTCCTTGTCGCCCATCACGCCGAGCACGCCGATGAGCGGGGAGAACGCGAACGAGTCGTCGAGGGCGGCCGCAGTCGCCTCGGCGCCGGCCGGGTTGTGCGCGGCGTCCAGCACCACGGTGGGGCTGCGGCGGACGACCTCGAGCCGACCGGGCGACGTGACGTCGGCGAGCACGGCCCGCACGACCTCGTCGTCGAGCGGCTTGTCGGGTGCGAACGCCTCGACGGCGGCCAGCGCGAGCGCGGCGTTCTGCGCCTGGTGCGCCCCGTACAGCGGCAGGAAGAGGTCGTCGTAGCGGGCGTGCAGGCCCTGGATCGTGAGCACCTGCCCGCCGACCGCGGCGACGCGGTGGACGACGGCAAAGTCCTCGCCCTCGCGCACGACCGTCGCACCGACCTCCGCGGCCCGTGACAGCAGCACCGGGAGGACGTCGTCGGACTGCGCGGCGAGCACCGCGGTGGCGCCCTCCTTGATGATCCCGGCCTTCTCGACCGCGATCGCGGCCGGCGACTCGCCGAGGTACTTCGCGTGGTCGACCGCGATCGGCGTGACCACGGCGACGTCGGCGTCGACGACGTTGGTGGCGTCCCACGAGCCGCCCATGCCCACCTCGACGACCGCGACGTCGACCGGGGCGTCGGCGAACGCGGCGTACGCCATGCCGACGACGGTCTCGAAGAACGACAGCGGGTGCGCCTCGGTGCTGTCGACCAGGTGCGTGTACGGAGCGACGTCGTTGAAGGCGCGCACGAAGGCCTCGTCGTCGAGCGGCTCGCCGTCGACGCTGATCCGCTCGGCCATCCGCTCGACGTGCGGCGAGGTGAATCGGCCCGTGCGCAGCTCCAGGCCGCGCAGCAGGTCGTCGACCATCCGCGAGGTCGAGGTCTTGCCGTTGGTGCCGGTCAGGTGGATCGAGCGGTAGGCGCGCTGCGGCTCGCCGAGCAGGTCGGTGAAGGCGCGGATCCGGTCGAGGCTCGGCTCCAGGCGGGTCTCGGGCCACCGCGACAGCAGGGCGTCCTCGACCTCGGCGACGGTCTCGGCGAGGCGGGGGGCGTCAGGGGTCTCACTCATCTCACGGCCACTGTAGGGCGGCGCGCGGCGAGACCCGGAGTCCGCGGCTACCCGACGAGCAGGTGCGCCATGTCGACGACGGGCGCGTAGCCGAGCGCGGTGTAGACCCGGTTGGACGTCGGGTTGGCCTGGTCGGTGAACAGGCAGGCCCGGTGCCCGGCCGCGAGGGCCCGGCGGGTGACCTCGTGGACGGCGTTCGAGGCGTAGCCCCGGCCGCGGTGCTCGCGCGGGGTGTAGACCGGCCCGACCCGCACCACGCCGTACGCCGGCGGGTTGCTGCCGGTGAGGTGCACCGGCTCGCCGTCGACCTCCCACAGCGCCACGCAGCCGGCGTCGACCCGCGCGGCGAGGTCGGCGTCGGACAGCCCCAGCTCGCGCCCGTGCTCGCCGCCGCGGCCGGCCTGCTCGGCGGCCGCGGCGTGGAAGGCGTGGAACCACCGCACGACGAGGTCGAGGTCGTGCGCCGTGGCGAGCCGGAAGGACCCCGCGGCCGGCGCCGGCTCGACGAGGTCGCCTGCCGACGGGACCTCGAACAGCCGCACCTGCTCCTCCACGTGCGCCTGCTGCCCCTGGAGCCGCGCCATCTCCTCGGCCAGGAGTCGTGAGGCCGGGAGTGCCCCGTTGACGCCTCCGACGTGCTCGCCGCGGGCGTCCAGCACCCGCGCCAGCTCGCGGACGGCGTCGTCGGGCACCGGCAGCAGGTACGGCGGGTACGGCGCGAAGGGCGCCGTCCGCATCCCCACCCCCACCACGGCGCCGGCGGCGTCGCGCACCAGCAGCCACCAGCAGGGGTGCTCGGGCGGGGTCGCCGCGTCCCAGCCGGCGGCCATCCGCTCGGTCACGGTGGCGACGACGGTGCCCAGGACGGGGTCGGCCGCGAGCACGCCCGCGGCCTCGGCGAGGAAGGCGACGGGGTCGTCCAGCAGCTCCACGGAGGTCACGGGACGTATCCGATACGACAAGCGACGACCGCCACAACTAGGATTTCGCCCATGACCGAGATCATCGAGGGCCAGCAGACGGAGACGACGAGCAGCGACCAGCGCGCTGTCGTCGTACCCGACAAGCCCGCTCTGGAGGGTCTCGAGGAGAAGTGGTCGGCGGTGTGGAAGGAGCAGGACACCTACGCCTTCGACCGCACCCAGCCGCGCGAGAACGTCTACTCCATCGACACCCCGCCGCCCACGGTGAGCGGCTCGCTGCACGTCGGGCACGTCTTCTCCTACACCCACACCGACCTCATCGCCCGCTACCAGCGGATGACCGGCAAGTCCGTCTTCTACCCGATGGGCTGGGACGACAACGGTCTGCCGACCGAGCGCCGGGTGCAGAACTACTACGGCGTCCGCTGCGACCCGTCCCTGCCCTACGACGCCGACTTCACCCCGCCGGAGAAGCCCGACGCCAAGAAGCAGATCCCGATCAGCCGGCCCAACTTCATCGAGCTGTGCGAGCAGCTCGTGGAGCAGGACGAGCAGGTCTTCGAGTCCCTGTGGCGCACCCTCGGTCTGTCGGTCGACTGGGCGCAGCACTACACGACCATCGGCAAGAAGGCCCAGGCCGTCAGCCAGCGCGCCTTCCTACGCAACGTCGCCCGCGGCGAGGCCTACCTCCAGGAGGCGCCGACTCTCTGGGACGTCACCTTCCAGACCGCCGTCGCCCAGGCCGAGCTCGAGGCCCGCGAGTACGCCGGCGCCTACCACCGGGTCGCCTACCACCGCCCCGGCGGCGAGCCCGTCTACATCGAGACCACCCGCCCCGAGCTGATCCCGTCGGTGGTCGCGCTGATCGCCCACCCCGACGACGAGCGGTACACCGACCTGTTCGGCACGACCGTCTCCTCACCGGTCTTCGGCGTCGAGGTCCCGGTGCTCGCACACCCGGCCGCCGAGATGGACAAGGGCGCCGGCATCGCCATGTGCTGCACCTTCGGTGACCTCACCGACGTCACCTGGTGGCGCGAGCTCCAGCTCCCGGTCCGCACCGTCATCGGCCGCGACGGCCGCTTCACCCGGGAGACCCCGGAGTGGCTCCAGAGCGAGCAGGCCGCGGCGGCGTACGCCGACCTGGCCGGCAAGACGACCTTCTCGGCCCGCGAGGCGATGGTCGAGAAGCTCCGCGAGACCGGCGACCTGGACGGCGAGCCCAAGAAGACCCAGCGGATGGCCAACTTCTTCGAGAAGGGCGACAAGCCGCTGGAGATCGTCGCCACCCGCCAGTGGTACGTCCGCAACGGCGGCCGCGACGCCTCCCTGCGCGACGACCTGGTGGCCGACGGCGCCGACATCACCTGGCTGCCGGCCCACATGAAGCACCGCTACGACAACTGGGTCGGCGGCCTCAACGGCGACTGGCTGATCTCGCGCCAGCGGTTCTTCGGCATCCCGTTCCCCGTCTGGTACCCGCTCGACGACGAGGGCGAGCCCGACTACGCCCACCCGCTGCTGCCCAGCGAGGCCGAGCTGCCGGTCGACCCGTCGACCGACGCCCCGCGCGGGTACGACGAGGCGCAGCGCGGCCGGGCCGGCGGCTTCATCGGCGACCCGGACGTCATGGACACCTGGGCGACCTCCTCGCTGACCCCGCAGATCGCCGGCGGCTGGGAGGACGACCCCGACCTGTTCGGCCGGGTGTTCCCGATGGACCTGTGCACCCAGGGCCACGACATCATCCGCACCTGGCTGTTCAGCCGGGTCGTGCGCGCGCACTTCGAGCACGGCCAGGTGCCGTGGAGCCACGCCATGCTGTCCGGCTGGATCCTCGACCCCGACCGCAAGAAGATGTCGAAGTCCAAGGGCAACGTCGTCGTCCCGACCGAGATCCTGGACAAGTTCGGCGCCGACGCCGTCCGCTGGCGCGCCGCGATGGCCCGCCCGGGCCTCGACTCTCCCTTCGACGAGCAGCAGATGAAGGTCGGTCGCCGCCTGGCGATGAAGGTCCTCAACGCCTCCAAGTTCGTGCTCGGCAACGTCGGGGCGACCGAGGTCGACCCGGTCCGGGTCTCCGACCCGGTCGACTGCGCGCTGCTCGGGCGTCTCGCCAACACCATCGGCAAGGCGTCGGAGTCGTTCGCGGCCTACGACTACACCGGCGCGCTGGAGACCGCGGAGAGGCTCTTCTGGGAGTTCTGCGACGACTACCTCGAGCTGGTCAAGGAGCGGGCGTACGCCGACGACGGCTCGGCCGCCGCGGAGTCCGCCCGGGCCACGCTCGCGATCGCGCTGCACGCCCAGCTGCGGCTGCTGGCGCCGTTCCTGCCCTACGTGACCGAGGAGGTCTGGTCGTGGTGGCAGGACGGGTCGATCCACACCTCGTCGTGGCCCGCCGCGATCGAGCTCGGCTCGGCCGCCGCCTCCAGCGCCGACCCGATCGACGCGGTCGCCGCGGCGCTCGCCGGCATCCGGGGCGCGAAGTCGAAGGCCAAGGTGAAGATGCGCACCGAGGTGCTGCGGGCCGAGGTCCGCGGACCGCAGGCGCTGGTCGACGGTGCCCGGCTGGCCGAGCGTGACCTGCGCGCCGTCGGCAGCATCACCGGTGAGCTGGTCTTCACCGTCGACGAGGATGCCACCGAGCTGACCGTCGACGTGGAACTCGCTCCCCCGGCCGAGTAGTTACCCAAGGACACAGCAGCCGCGGCCCCACTGGGGTCGCGGCTGCTTGTCGTCTTGCGGCGTCTCGATACGCCGGGCTCTCGCTCGTTCCTCGCTCGCGCCCTGCTACTGGACGACCGGGGCGTGCCCGTTCGCTATGCCGACTTCTTCTTCTTGGCCTCACGGAGCACCAGGGTCGGCTCGGCCTCCTCGGCGACGACCTCCCCGGTGACGACGACCTTGGCGACGTCACCGCGCGAGGGCACCTCGTACATGACGTAGAGGAGCACCTCCTCGATGATCGCGCGCAGACCGCGCGCACCGGTGCCGCGCTCGAGCGCCTTGTCGGCGATCGCGTCGACGGCCTCGTCGGTGAACTCCAGCTCGACGCCGTCGAGGTCGAAGAGCTTGCGGTACTGCTTGACCAGCGCGTTGCGCGGCTCGGTGAGGATCTGCACCAGGGCCTCGCGGTCGAGCTTGTTGACCGTCGCGATGAGCGGGAGGCGGCCGATGAACTCGGGGATCAGGCCGAACTTGGTGAGGTCCTCGGGGCGCACCATGGCCAACAGGTCCTCGGCGTCGCGCTCGGCCTTGCCGTGCAGGTCGGCGGTGAAGCCGAGCGTCTTCTTGCCGACGCGCTGCTCGATGATGTGCTCCAGACCGGCGAACGCGCCGCCCACGACGAACAGGATGTTCGTGGTGTCGATCTGGATGAACTCCTGGTGCGGGTGCTTGCGGCCGCCCTGCGGAGGCACCGAGGCGGTCGTGCCCTCGATGATCTTGAGCAGCGCCTGCTGGACGCCCTCGCCGGAGACGTCGCGCGTGATCGAGGGGTTCTCCGCCTTGCGGGCCACCTTGTCGATCTCGTCGATGTAGATGATGCCGGTCTCGGCCTTCTTGACGTCGTAGTCGGCGGCCTGGATCAGCTTGAGGAGGATGTTCTCGACGTCCTCACCGACGTAGCCGGCCTCGGTGAGCGCGGTGGCGTCGGCGATCGCGAACGGCACGTTGAGCATCCGGGCGAGGGTCTGCGCCAGGTAGGTCTTGCCGCAGCCGGTCGGGCCGATGACGAGGATGTTCGACTTCGCGACCTCGACCTGCTCGTCCTTGGAGTGCTTGCCACCGCCGGGGGCGGCACCGGACTGGACGCGCTTGTAGTGGTTGTAGACCGCGACAGCCAGCGACTTCTTCGCCTGCTCCTGGCCGATGACGTAGGAGTTGAGGAACTCGAAGATCTCCTTGGGCTTGGGCAGCTCCTCGAGGCCGACCTCGGTGCCCTCGCTCAGCTCCTCCTCGATGATCTCGTTGCAGAGATCGATGCACTCGTCGCAGATGTAGACGCCGGGGCCGGCGATGAGCTTCTTGACCTGCTTCTGGCTCTTGCCGCAGAAGGAGCACTTGAGCAGGTCGCCTCCGTCACCGATGCGTGCCACGAGCGGACCTCCAGGGATGTGCGACGAGTCTGTTCTTCAGCCGGAGTCGTGCCGACCTCACGGTGGGTGTCGTCGACGTTCGGACGACGGTACCCCGTGCCGTCCCCCGAATGGGGGACGGACACGAGATTGGGCTGGTCAGCCCGCCGTCAGCGCCGGGACGCCCTTGAGCGACTCCAGCACCGAGTCGATGAGGCCGTACTCGACGGCCTGCTCGGCGGTGAGGATCTTGTCGCGCTCGATGTCGCGGCTCACCTCGTCCTTCGGACGGCCCGAGTGCTCGGAGATCATCGTCTCGAGCAGCTCGCGCATCCGGATGATCTCGTTGGCCTGGATCTCGATGTCGGAGGTCTGGCCGAACGTGCCCTCGGTGTAGGGCTGGTGGATCAGGATGCGGCTGTTGGGCAGCGCCATCCGCTTGCCGGGGGTGCCGGCGGTCAGCAGGATCGCGGCGGCCGAGGCGGCCTGGCCGATGCACACCGTCTGCACGTCGGGCTTGATGAAGCGCACCGTGTCGTAGATGGCGGTCAGCGCGGTGAAGGAGCCACCGGGGCTGTTGATGTAGATGCTGATGTCCTGGTCGGGGTTCATCGACTGCAGGCACAGCAGCTGCGCGATCACGGCGTTGGCGACCTCGTCGGAGATCGGCGTGCCGAGGTAGATGATGCGGTCCTCGAACAGCTTGGTGTAGGGGTCGATGCGACGGACGCCGTACGACGTCCGCTCCTCCCACTGCGGGATGTAGTAGCTCACGGCGTTCAGCTCTCCTTGTGGGCGGGGCGGCCCTCGTCGGCAGCCTCGCGGGCGCTCTTGATGACCTGGTCGACCAGTCCGTACTCCAGCGCCTGCTGGGCGGTGAACCAGCGGTCGCGGTCGGCGTCGGCGACGACCTGCTCGATCGGCTGGCCGGTGTGCTCGGCGATCAGGTCGAGCAGGACCTTCTTGATGTGCAGCGACTGCTGCGCCTGGATCTTGATGTCCGACGCCGAGCCGCCCATGCCGGACGACGGCTGGTGCATCATGATCCGCGCGTGCGGCAGGGCGTAGCGCTTGCCCTTGGTGCCGGCGCAGAGCAGGAACTGCCCCATCGAGGCGGCAAGGCCCATGCCGACGGTCGCGACGTCGTTGGGGATGTAGTTCATCGTGTCGTAGATCGCCATGCCGGCGTCGACCGAGCCACCGGGGCTGTTGATGTGGAGGAAGATGTCCGCCTCGGGGTCCTCCGCCGACAGCAGCAGGAGCTGCGCGCAGATCGCGTTGGCGTTCTGGTCGCGGACCTCCGAGCCGAGGAACACGATCCGCTCGCGGAGCAGCCGCTGGTAGATGTGGTCGTCGAGGACGTTGAGCCCTCCGCCCGCACCCATCACGGGGTCGAGGTCAGTGGAGTTCTGGTTCACAGGAGCGACCCTAGCCCGTGGCACCGACGCAGCCACGGCCCCACGGGCGTTGTTCGCCCACAGCGGAAGAACGCCGTACGACGGCCGCGGTCAGCCGGCCTCGACGGCGCGGCGGAGCCGGTCGAGCGTGGTCGCCATGCCGGCCTCGAGCTCGTCGGCGTGGCCGTCGACGCCGCCGAGGAAGGCGCGCGCGAACAGGCCGCTCATCCGCGACAGCCGCTGCGGCACCGGGCGTCGGTGCACGACCCGGGTGGAGTCGCCGGCGGGCTCGAGCTCCCAGATCCACCGCGCGCCGGAGCTGGGCGTGTCCCAGCCGACCGCGCGACCGGGCTCGAGCAGGCACACCACCGACCGGGTCGGCCACACGACCGCCTTGCGCCTGTTGATGCCGAGGTACTGCCGCCCGACGCGGAGCCCGGAGCCGCCGACCGGGATCATCCGGACCAGCTCGGGACTCCAGTCGGGCATCCGCGCGAAGTCGGTGAGCACGTCCCAGACGCGCTGCGGCGGAGCGGCGACGACCCCCTCGACGCGCAACTCGCGAGCGGCGGAGGTGTCGGTCACGCGGTCATCCTGCCGCGCGACCGCTCGGGTGACCAGCGTCGGGCGCGTCGAGCCAGCCACGCAGCGCGTCGAGCACGGCCGGGTGGTTGAGCAGGCCGAAGTGGTCGGTGCGCCCGACGTGCAGGTGGTCGGCATCGGGGAACAGCACCCGTCCGCGGCGGCGTCCGTGCGCGGAGTCGGGGCGCACCAGGAGGTCGCCGAGCAGGTGGCCGACGGGGTGGCGCGGGGACCCGCTGAGGGTGGCCGACACCAGGTGCAGCCGGGCGTGCGGCAGCGGCGCGGCCCCGTCGGCGTCGAGTCCGGCGACGAGGTCGTGCACGCCCTGCGAGCGCCAGTCGAGGATCCGGCCGAACGCCGCGGTCTCGGGGAGCTTCGCCAGCCCGCGGCTGCCGTGCCCGACGCCCCACGCCAGCGGCGCGCCCTGGTGGGGCGTGCCGAGCGTGACGACGTCGGTGACCAAGGAGGTCCAGGCCGTGGCGCCGTCGGGCACGTCCTGCGCGACGGCCGCCGCGGCACGAGCAACCAGGCCACCCATCGAGTGGCCCACGACGGCCAGCCGGGTGACCTCGGCCGGCCACTCCTCCACCAGCCGCTGGAGCAGCGCGGCGAGCGCGGCGCCGTTCTCGCGGACGGGCAGCCCGGTGTTGGCGCGCAGCACGACGGACGTCCAGCCGCTCGCGGCCAGCGCCTCGGGGTACGTCGTCCCGGTGCGGTCGCGGTGCAGGTCCCACGCCTCGTCGTCCTCGCACAGGCCGTGCAGGAACACCACGACCCGCTCCCCCGCGCCGGGGAAGGCCGCGGCGAGCGCCGCTCGGTCGAGCTCGACGTTTGCGTCGTCGCGGCGCACGGCCATTGGGATCGCCAGCTGCGGGCGCTCGGCGAGCAGCTTGTCCCCGATGAGCCCGTTGACGGCGGCGCTGGTGGCACGACCGGCCCGGGTGTCGTCGAGCCGCGGCCCGGCGCCGGTGGCGGCCACCTTGTCCAGCCCGTACGCCGCCGCGCGCAGGCCGGCGCCGATCCCGCCGTACACCGCCTCGGCGATCCCGGTGTGCACCACCTGCGGCACCCGGACCGCCGGACCGACGGGTCCGGCGAACCGGCGGGTCGTGCCGTGCGCGCGGTCGGACCAGGCGCGGTGGGTGTCGCGCGCACTGCGGACGACGAGCTCGTCCGCGGCCTGGGCGGCCAGCGAGAGCGCGTCGAGCCAGGTGGCGCCAGGGGCGGTCGTGGTCATGCCGACCAGGCTACCTGTTCGGTGCACACCTGTGCACTATCGCGCGGCGCACAGCCCCGGGCACGCGAGAGCCCCCGGGAGGTGGACCTCCCGGGGGCTCGTCGACGTGGTGCGGGTGCGGGTCAGGCCTCGGCCTTCTCCTCGTCCGCGGACTCCTCGGCAGCCTCGACCTCGTCGGTGGCCTCGACCTCGGTGGCCTCGTCCTCCTCGGAGGGCTCCATGATCGTGCCGTCGGGCTGGAGGTTCTTCAGCTCGACGTGGTTGCCCGAGCCGTCGGTGACGGTGGCGGACTCCACGATCGTGGCCAGCGCCTTGCCGCGCAGGATCTCCTGGACCAGGTCCGGGATGTGGTTGTGCTCGAACATGTGGTTGGCGAACTGCTGCGGGTCCTGGCCGGACTGCTGGGCGCGGCGGATCAGGTGGTCCGACAGCTCGCCCTGGTCGACACCGAACTCCTCGCGCTTGGCGATCTCGTCGAGGAGGAACTGGGCGGCGACCGCGTCGCGGACGCGCTTCTCCAGGTCGGCCTCGAACTCGTCGATGGTCTGCTCCTCGTCGTCGAGGTACTTCTCCATCGTCATGCCGGCCATCGCGAGCTGCTGCTCGATCTGCTGGCGGCGGCTGTTGAGCTCCTCGGTGACCACGCTGTCGGGCAGCGGGATCTCGACGCGCTCGAGCAGCGCCTCCAGGACGGCGTCGCGCGCGGCGGCGGCCTGCTCGAGGCGCTTGCCGCGGCCGAGCCGCTCCTTCACGTCGGCGGTGAGCTCCTCGAGGGTGTCGAACTCCGAGGCGAGCTGGGCGAACTCGTCGTCCAGCTCGGGCAGCTCCTGCTCCTGGACCTGGGTGACCTTGACGGCCACCTCGACGTCCTGGCCGACCAGGTCCCCACCCACGAGCTGGGTGGTGAAGGTCTTCTCCTCGCCGGCGGACACGCCGGTGAGGGCCTCGTCGAGACCGTCGATCATGCCGCCGCGGCCGACCTGGTAGCTCATGCCGGAGACCTCGGCGCCCTCGACGACCTCGCCGTCCTGGGTGGCCTTGAGGTCGATGACGACGTGGTCACCGTCGGCGGCGGGCCGCTCGACGTCGGCCAGGGTGCCGAACTTCTCGCGCATCGCGTCGAGCTGCTCGGTGACGTCCTCGTCGGTGACCTCGACGTCGTCGACCGACGCGGTGACGTCGTCGTACGCCGGCACCTCGAAGGTCGGACGGACGTCGACCTCAGCGGTGAACTCGAGCAGCTCACGGTCGTCGAGCTTGGTGACCTCGACCTCGGGCTGGGCGAGCGGGACGAGCTCGTTCTCCTGGAGCGCCTCGAGGTACTTCTCCGGCACGACCTGGTTGATGGCCTCGTCGAGGACCACGCCGCGGCCGACCTGACGGTCGATCACCATCGGCGGCACCTTGCCGCGGCGGAAGCCGGGCACGTTGATCTGCTGCGCGATCTTCTTGTACGCGGCGTCCAGGCTGGGCTGGATCTCCTCGAAGGGCACCTCGACGGTGAGCTTGGCCCTGGTCGGGCTCACGGTCTCCACGGCGCTCTTCACTGATGGACTCCTTCGTCGGTGCTTCTTTGGGATGGGTCTGGGGCCGGACGCGGGTCCGGCTCGGCGCGCCCTGACCGAGCCACTCCCCCGGCGCACCTCGACGGCCGGGCGGACCGGGACGGCGGGTGCGGACGCGGGGCGCAGGACGGGCGGCGCCGCAACAAATCCCCATCGTATCGGGCCGTCGCGCGACCACGAACTCCGCGGTTGTGCGCGGACGCGGCCGCCCGGCACCGGGTCGGGGCGACAGGACTCGAACCTGCGGTCTCCTGCTCCCAAAGCAGGCGCGCTAGCCACTACGCTACGCCCCGTCAAGCCGCCCGCTGCCCGCGCCGCGGGCGGCTCGGACGGGCGCTTGGAGCGGATGACGGGAATCGAACCCGCGTAGCCAGTTTGGAAGACTGGGGCTCTACCATTGAGCTACATCCGCGCGGCGGGTCTCCCCGCGGTGCGAGTCTCCCACATGCCGTGCGACGAGTCGGAAACGACGTCCCGGACGTGGCAGCTCAATGCAGGTCAGGGGCAGGTCAGCGGCGGTGCACCAGCACCAGCGCCCGGTCGTCGTCGGGCGACCCGAGGCGTGCGACCAGCCGGTCGGCGGCCCCCTCGACGGTGCCGCGGAGCTCGTGCTCGGCCTGTCCCATCATCCGGTCGATACCGAGGTCGATGTCGCGCCGCGGCTCCTCGACCATGCCGTCGGTGTAGAGCAGCAGCGCGTCGCCGCGCTCGAGGACGCCCACCACGGCCGGGAACCCCGCACCCGCGACCAGTCCGAGCAGCGGGCCGCGCGACTCGTGCACCTGCCAGCGGCCGGTACCGGCGACGCGGTGCACCGCAGGCGGGTGGCCGGCGCCGCGCACCTCGTAGGCGCCGGTGACCAGGTCGACGGAGAGGTGGACGGCGGTCGCGAAGCCCTCCTCCCACTCCTGGCGCACCAGGTAGTGGTTGGCGGCCGGCAGGAAGCCCTCGCCCGGGGTCGCGTCGAGGATGCCGCCGAAGGCTCCGGACAGCAGCAGCGAACGGGTGCCGGCCTCGACGCCCTTGCCCGACACGTCGGCCACCACGACCTGGAGCTGCCGGCCGTCGGCGCTGCGCGAGGCGACCACGAAGTCGCCGGCGAACGCGGTGCCGCCCGCGGAGTGCAGCGACATCGTGACCGACCAGTCGTCGGGGAGCGTCGGGATGCCGCCCTGGTTGAGGATCCGGTCGCGCAGGTCGACGAACATCGACTCCCCGCGCAGCCCGGCGACGCCGAGCCGGGCTCGGCGGAAGCCGGTCACCAGCACGATGAGTCCGACCGCGACCTGCACCGACGCAGCGCCGACGATCCGGCTGGCGATCTCCTCCTGCGAGGCCAGGGCGACGGTGAGCATGGCCATCGTCCAGAGCACCAGCCACGGGAGCGTGCGCGGACCGAGCAGGATCGACCCCAGCACGAGCGGGACGATCAGCAGCGAGAACGGCGTCTGGACCGGCGCGGCGACCACGCCGAGCACGACGGCCAGGTCGGTCAGGCCGAGGCCGAGCGCCACCCACACCTCCGCGCGCACCGCACGACGTACGGACTGCAGCGTGGAGCGCCGACGGACACGACCGCGCGACGACGCGGCCGCCCTGGAGGCGAGGGCCATGAGACTGCTTTCGATCGGTCCGAGAAGTCCGAGAGACGGGGGTCAGCCTACGGCGCGGGAGCGGAACGTGGGCTGACATCGCGCACACCAGAACGAGTTGCGGCCCTCGAGCTCCTCGGTGCGGACCGGACGTCCGCAGACCAGGCACGGCTGACCGGTGCGCCGGTAGACGTAGACCTCGCCGCCGTGGTCGTCCTTGCGCGGCTCGCGACCCATCGCCTCCGGGGTGTGCTCGGGTCGCACGGTGTCGATGCGCCCGGTGCGCACGCCCTCGTGCATGAGTGCGACGAGGTCGGTCCACATCGCCTCCCACTGACCCGAGCGCAGCGTCGCGCCGGGCCGCAGGGGGTGCGTCCGGTGCCGGAAGAGCAGCTCGGCGCGGTAGACGTTGCCGACCCCGGCGAGCACCTTCTGGTCCATCAGCAGCGCGCCGACCGCCTTGCGGCTGCGGCGGATCCGCTGCCAGGCGAGGTCGGGGTCGCTGCCGGGCCGCAGCGGGTCCGGGCCCTGGGTCCGGACCACCGCCTCGACCTGCTCGGGGGTGAGCACCGCGCAGGTGATCGCGCCGCGGAGGTCGCCGAGCGCCCACCCTCCGTCGGGGTCCTCCCCCACCAGCCGCATCCGCACCGCGCCCTGCGGGGCCGGTACGTCGTCGAGCCCGCGGTGGACGTCGAGCTGCCCGATCAGGCCGAGGTGCACGTGCACCCGCAGCCCGCTCGCGAAGGCGACGAAGAGGTGCTTGCCCCAGGCCCCGGCCCCGGCGAGCACCTGGCCGTCGACCAGGGCCGCGCCGTCGGCGAAGCGGCCCTGCGGGCTGGAGACCCGCACGGGACGCCCGGCGAACGCCTCGGTGAGGTGCCCGGCGAGGCGGTGGAGGGTGTGCCCCTCGGGCATCCGCCCTCAGCTCTCGTCGGGTCCGAGGCCCTGCGCGGACTCCGGCAGCGGCGGCAGCCCGCCGCCGGTCTCGTACGACGACAGCTGGCCGATGCGGCGTACGTGGCGGTCGTCGCCGCTGAACGGCTCGGCGAGGAAGAGCTCGACGAAGCGGGTCATGTCGTCGAGGGAGTGCATCCGGCCGCCGACGGAGACCACCTGGGCGTCGTTGTGCTCCCGGGCCAGCCGGGCGGTGTCCTCTGACCAGACCAGGGCGCAGCGGATGCCCTCGACCTTGTTGGCGGCCATCTGCTCGCCGTTGCCGGAGCCGCCGATCACGACGCCGAGGCTGTCGGCCCCCGCCGCGCGCTCCCGGGCCACGCCCTCGGCCGCCCGCAGGCAGAAGACCGGGTAGTCGTCGAGGGCGTCGTAGACGAACGGGCCGTGGTCGACCGGCTCGTAGCCGTGCTCGGTGAGCCAGGCCTTGAGGTGGTCCTTGAGCTCGAGGCCGGCGTGGTCGCTGCCGAGGTGGACGCGCATGGCGGCGATCCTCCCAGACCGCTGCCGCCGTCGCGGAGGCCCGTCCAGGAGACGCGTGAGCGCCGGTTCAGAGCCGGTTCAGAGCCGGTTCAGAGCCGGTTCAGAGCCGGCCGCGCAGGAACGCCGCGACCTGGTCCATCAACGGGTCGGCGGCCGAGAAGACGTCGTGGTGGCGCCAGAACCCGTGCACCTGGCCGAGCCAGCGCACCGCGGTCACCGGCACGCCGGCGTCCGCGGCCAGCCGTGCGAGGTGCTCGCCCTCGTCGCGCAGCGGGTCGTGCTCGGCGGTCGCGACGTACGTCGGGGGCAGCGCGGCGATCGCGGCGGGGTCGGCGAGCAGGGGCGCCAGGTCGGCGTCGGCGTACGCCGCCTCGCCGGCGGGCCCGGCGTAGTGCCGCCAGTACCAGGCGACGGTCTCGGGGTCGAAGTCGCTCTCGTCGTCGGTGTGGGACGCGAACGACGCCGTCGGGTCGAGGAACGGGTAGACGAGCGCGAGCGCGGCGAAGCGGCCCGGGTGGTGCAGCGCGCCGACGAGCGCCAGGTTGGCGCCGGCGGAGTCGCCGTGCAGCGCGACCGGGCCGGCCAGGCCCTCGGCGTCGGCGTGGGTGGCGAGCCAGGCGAGCACCGTGTCGGTGTCGTCCACCGCCGCCGGGAAGGGGTGCTCCGGTGCCAGCCGGTAGTCGACGCTGAGCACCGCCCGGCCGGTGCGGTTGGCGAGCCGCCGCGCGGCGCCGTCGTGCACCTCGACGTCGTTCATCACGAACCCGCCGCCGTGCAGGTGGACCACGACACCCGGCGCGGCGTCGCCGGGCCGGTAGAGCCGGCACGGCACCCCGCCGGCGTCGACGTCGCGGACCTCGGCGACGTCCTCGCGCGGCTGGGCGGCGGCCGCCGTACGGGCGTCGCGTCGGGCCGCGGCGATGTCGAAGGCCGGGTCGTGGACGGGCTGCTGGTCGCGGGCGTGCTCGACAGCGGCGCGGGCGTCGGGGAACAGCACCGGACTACCGGTCCATCAGCACGTCGAGGCCGACGGCGATGCCGGCGGCGAGGCGGAAGTCGACCTCGGGGTCGAGCACGGAGACGGTGTAGCGGTCGCGCAGCTTCATCTGGCGCTCGACGGTGAAGAGCATCCGGCCGTCGTCGGCGGTGAAGTCGAAGTGGATCGGCACCACCCCGGCGACGAAGCGGCGCATCAGGGCGCCGCCCTTGCTGCGCTCGGTGCCGGTGCCGCGCAGCCCGGGCCCCTCCACGTGGAACGTCGAGCGGAGCAGGCTCGCGCCGAAGTCCTTCTTGAAGTAGCCGAGGGGACGACCGGCGCCGTCGACGACGTCGTACCCGGCACCGAGGTCGACGACCTGGCGGGCCCGGAACCCGAACACCGGCTGGGTGCGGGCCTGGTCGGCGTAGAACGTCACCTGCTCCTTGAACGCGAGCCGCTTCTGCTGGGCCCAGGCGAGTGAGGCGCCCTCGCTGCCGTCGGGGTTGGCCACCACGACCTCGAACCGGTTGGCGGTCATCGCGAACCGCTGCTTGAGGTAGAACGCGGGGACGTACATCTCGGCCGGCACGCTGCCGATCCTGGCAGAGTGGTGGTGTGCGGACGGTCGGCTGGGTGGTGCTCGTGGCGCTGTTCTGCGTGGAGGCGGCGGCAGTCGGGCTGTGGGCCGTCGGCGTGGGCTCGTTGACCTCGACCTGGATCGGCTGGGCGGTGCTGCTGGTCGTCGTGCTGGCGTGGGCCGCGCTGGCCTCGCCGCAGGCCGAGCGCGGCGGACCGGTGGTCACCCCGGTCACCAAGGTCGTGGTGTTCGCCGGGGCGACGGTCGTCGGGTGGCTGGCCGGGTACCACGCGTTCGCGCTGGCGGTCGGTCTCGGCGCAGCCGTGGTGCACGCGCTGCTGCTGGTGCCCGACGTCGCCGAGCTGCGCCGCTCGGTGGTCTCCGCGCCGCGCCGCTGAGCCGCTGAGCGGGCGCCGTCAGCGGCCCGCGAGCCCCAGGCCCGCGGCCGGGGCGAGGTACGCCGCCCGCGCGGCGGCGACGAGATCGGCCGTGGCGTCGAGGAAGGCGGCCGTGGCCTCCGCCCCGACGGCGTCCCACGGCTGCGCCGCGAGGTCGTCCGTGACCTGCTCCACGACGGCCAGCAGGTCGGTGCCGGCGCGGGTCGCACGGGCGTCGTCGTCGAGGAGGTCGCGGCCGCGGAGCGCGACCTCGGCCGACTCCCACTCCTCGTCGCTCCAGCCGCGCATCGGCTGGAGGGTGCTGCGGGCCAGGTCGTCGCCGCAGCGCAGGACGGTGGCCTCCAGGCCGGACAGCCCGTGCGCGAGCAGCGCCGCCACGTGGCCGTCGCCGCGGACCTCGCGCAGCACCGTCGCCGCGCGCCAGAGCCGACCGAGGTCGTCGTCGCCGCCCGGGTAGGGCTGCGCGGCCTCGGCCGCGCCCAGCGCCCGGCCGTGCAGGGTCGCCGACGTCGCGGCCCGGACCGCGACGTCCGCGGCCACCCGGACGGCCTCCGGGTCGGGCTCGAGCGCGGCCAGCGCCGCCCGGGCACCGTCGAGGCGCGCCGCCAGCGCGGCCTCCGGGCTGATCCGCTCCCACACCGACGGGATCGACCGCGCCACCGTGCTGGGCGCGAACGTGTTGAACAGGGCGGTGACCACCGGCTCCGGGGCGCCGGCGCCGAGGCAGGCCGCGCGGCCCGCGAAGTAGCCGCGCCAGAAGCCGGTCAGGCCGGCGTCGACGTAGGCCTGGTGGGCCTGCGGGGCGAAGTAGGTGACGGCGTGGACCGGCTCGAGGTGCCGGTACGTCGCGCGGGCGACGGAGTCGGTGCTGCTCACCGCGACACCGTCACACGCGTCGTCCGAACCGGGCAAGGAGGTGCCAGGCGCGCTTGAGCGCCTGCGGGTCGTGGGTCCGCCGGGCCGCGGCGGCCGCCAGGAGTGCGGGGTCGAGCCGACCGTCGCGGGCCAGCCGGCGCGCCAGGGCGACCGGCCCGGGCCCGCGGTAGTCGTCGGGGAGGCCGGCGACCGCCACGTCGTACCCCGGATGGCTGCGGACCTCCAGCCCGGCGGCTCGCGCGGCCTCGGCTCCGGGCGTGTCGGCAGCGGTCGGGTCGAGCACCACGCCCGCCACGTCGTCGAGCCCCACGCCGCCGTGCACGTGTGCCTCGACGTAGTCGTCGAGCGGGTCGCCCCCGGTGGTCCGAGCGGCAGCCGCCGCCTGCTCCAGCGGCGCCAGTCCGTCCGGCCCGACGACGCCGGCCGGCTCGAGGACGGAGTCGGGGAAGCAGAACGTCGTGCGCTCCAGCACCGCGGGCCGCAGCAGCAGGTAAGCCGACCCGAACCGCGGCGCCGGCCCGTACGCCGCCCACCCGCGGTCGAGCGCGCCGTACACCGGTCGCGCCGGGGCCGGGGCGTCGTCGTACCGGCCCTCGAAGAGGCGGCTCTCCCAGCGCCAGCGGTCGCCGCCGGGGTGGGCGGTCAGGCCGCCGTTGGACGTGCCGGTCGCGAACTGCGACAGGTAGCGGCCGTCGCGGACGACCGACTCGAGCACGGTGAGGCCCGGCGCGCGGGCGGGCCAGTCGGGGTGGAGGTGGAGCGAGACCGTGGGTGGTGCCGGTGGTCTCGACACCTCCTCGCTGCGCTCGTCGGGCTCGACCACCTGACTCAGGCGCCGAGCCGTGCGACCTCTTCCTCCGCGACCGCGGGGTCGAGCTTGCGGAACACCGGGGTCGGCTTGGCGACGGGCGTGCCGACGACGAGCGGGCGGCGCTCCCAGGCGGGCGCACCGGTGTAGTCGCCGGTGATGACCGGGTAGCCCGCTCCCCCGTCGAGGTCGTCGACGTCCTCGATGCGCGGCATCGGGGCGATCTCGCCTGCTCCGCCGAGCGCCCGGTCGACGTCGTTGGCCGCGAACGGCAGGAAGGGGCTGAGCACGAGGTTGAGGTCGGCCACGCACTGCGCGGTGACGTGCAGGATCGTGCCGAGCCGCTCGCGCTCGTCGTCGCCCTTGAGCTTCCACGGCTCGTGGTCGGAGACGTACTTGTTGACCTCGCCGACGGCGCGCATCGCCTCGCCGATGGCGGCCTTCTGGCGGTGCCGGCCGATGAGGTCGCCGACGACCTCGAAGGCCTGCCCGGCGGTCGCGAGGACGGCCTCGTCGGCCTCGGTGAGGACGCCCGCGGGCGGGATCTCGCCGAAGTTCTTCGCGATCAGCGTGGCGGTGCGGTTGACGAGGTTGCCCCACCCGGCGACGAGCTCGTCGTTGGTGCGGCGCACGAACTCCGACCAGGTGAAGTCGGAGTCCTGGCTCTCCGGGCCGGCGGAGGCGACGAAGTAGCGGAACGCGTCGGCCTGGTAGCGGCTGAGCAGGTCGCGGACGGAGATGACGACTTTCTTCGACGAGGAGAACTTGCGGCCCTCCATCGTGAGGAACTCGCTCGAGACCACCTCGGTGGGCAGGTTGAGCTCGCCGTACTGGCGCGGCTGACCGCCCTTACTGCCCTTCCCGGAGTAGGCCAGCAGCTCGGCCGGCCAGATCTGGGAGTGGAAGGTGATGTTGTCCTTGCCCATGAAGTAGTAGGACAGCGCCTCCGGGTCGTTCCACCAGGCGCGCCACGCGTCGGCGTCGCCGGTGCGACGGGCCCACTCGATCGAGGCGGACAGGTAGCCGATGACGGCGTCGAACCAGACGTAGAGCTTCTTCGTCGGGTTGTCGCGCCACCCGTCGAGCGGCACCGCGATGCCCCAGTCGATGTCGCGCGTCATGGCGCGTGGACGGATCTCCTTGAGGATGTTCTGGCTGAACCGGATGACGTTGGGGCGCCACAGCCCCGTCGCCTCGCGGCCGTCGAGCCACTCGGTGAGCGCCTCGGCGAGCGCCGGCAGGTCGAGGAAGAAGTGCTGGGTCTCGATGAACTCCGGCGTCTCGCCGTTGATCCGGCTGACCGGGTCGATGAGGTCGGCCGGGTCGAGCTGGTTGCCGCAGGCGTCGCACTGGTCGCCGCGAGCCCCGGGCGTCTTGCAGATCGGGCAGGTGCCCTCGATGTAGCGGTCGGGCAGGGTGCGGCCGGTCGACGGCGAGATGGCGCCGTACGTCGTCTGCTCGACGAAGTAGCCGTTCTCCCACACACCGAGGAAGAGCTCCTG
Source organism: Nocardioides sp. (assembly GCA_002729525.1). Lineage (GTDB taxonomy): Bacteria > Actinomycetota > Actinomycetes > Propionibacteriales > Nocardioidaceae > Nocardioides. The sequence goes on along the minus strand of PBYI01000039.1, from coordinate 16,834 downwards.
CACGACGGCGTGGTGGTTGCCGGTGGTGGTGCGGGTGTAGAGGTCGTAGCTGCAGCCGAGCGCGGCGAGGTCCTCGGCGATGACCCGGTGGTTGCGGTCGGCCAGCGCCTGGGGCGAGAGCCCCTCCTCGTCGGCGGCGATGAGGATGGGCGTGCCGTGCTCGTCGGAGCCGGAGACCATCAGCACGTCGTGGCCGGCCATCCGCATGTAGCGGCTGAAGACGTCGGAGGGCACGCCGAAACCGGCGACGTGGCCGATGTGGCGCGGGCCGTTGGCGTACGGCCAGGCGACGGCGGACAGGACATGCGTCATGCCGACGATCCTAGGAGCCGGGCTCCGGACGCCTCGACGCGGTTTCCCCCGGTGGGACTCGGACGGGACTCGGACGGGACTCGGACGGGACTCGGACGGGACTCAGACGGCCTCGGGGACCACGCCGGCGCGCAGCGGACCGACCCGGTCAGCGGGCCCCACGGCCTCCAGCACCTCGACGACGTCGCCCACGCTCACCACGGCGCCCGGGTCGTCGGGCACGAGGTTGACGCCGAACCACACCTGCCCGTCCCAGCGACGCAGCCGCGCCAACGTCGGGATGGGCTCGCGCTGCTTCTCGGCGGTGTCGGGGTCGATCGTGGTCATCACGCACCGGCCGCAGCCCTTCACGGCACGGAAGGTCGTGCCGCCGATGCGGACCCGGCGCCAGTCGTCCTCGCCCCAGGCCTCGGCGCCGTCCACCACGAGGTTGGGCCGGAACCGCTCCATCGTCATCTGCGGGCCTGGGACCGGCGCGCAGGCGAGCGCCGCGTTGAGCGCGTCGAGCGACGCCGTGGTGGCGACCAGCAGCGGGAAACCGTCGGCGAAGGAGACGCGGTCGTCGGGGGCGCCGAACCGCGGGTCGACCGTGCGTCGCGTCGGGGCGTCGAGGTGCACCAGGCGCACCCGTCGACCGAGCACGGTGCTGAACCAGTCGTGGGCGTCCTCGTCGGCCGCGGCGGTCAGCTCGGACTTCCACAGCGACACCGGCACCTGGCGGCCCGGGTCGGGGAACGCGACGTGCAACGGACGGCGGTCCGGCGCGTGCACGAGCAGTCCGTCCTCGGTCGGCTCGGGCGACAGCAGCAGCATCGAGGGGATCTCCCGCGCGGTGACCGCGCGACCCCGGTCGTCGACGACCATCCAGCGCCGGTCACCCGCCAGGCCCCACGGCTCGACCACCGCGGTGTCGAGCCGGTGTCCGCGCAGGGACTTCACCGGGTAGCGGTAGACACCGTCCACCCGCCCGTCTGCTGCCGTGACCTCGTCGTTCACGTCCGTCAGGCTAGGACGAAAGTCCCGCCACGGGCATGGTCGGGAGACGTGACGTACGTCGCTCCGCCCACTTCCGCCGCAGGTCAGCGCCGTCAGGAGCCGCCAGAAGCGCGGTCAGAAGCGCGCGATGCGCGCCTTGGCCCGACGGCGTACGTCGGGGATGCGGGCGTACAGGTGACGTCCCGGGCAGGCGGTGTCGTTGGTGTCGCGGTGCCCGTCGATCGTGGGCAGGCGGACCTTGCGACCCGACGGGTACTTGTCGCTGCCGCGCGAGTAGGCGACGACTGTGCCGGTCGGGTTGCGGCCGTGCATGTGCAGTTTCCAGGCGCCGAGGTGCACCAGCGCGGTGACGACCAGGTTGCTCGGCGAAGCCGTCTCGAAGTTGCCGATCACCGAGACGCCGAACGACTGGTGGTTGAAGCCGAGCGTGTGTGCTCCGCGCACGTTGCGCTTGGCGCCCCCGGCGCGTCCCAGCCAGATCCGCCCGAAGCGGTCGACGAGGAAGTTGTAGCCGATGTCGGACCAGCCCAGGTTGTGGGTGTGGTAGCGGTACATCCCACGGATCAGGCCCGGCACGTCGTCGCGGGAGTAGTCGTTGCTGCTCACCGTGTGGTGCACGTGCATCTGCTGGATCGTGCGGTTGTAGCGCGCGGCGCCGTCGCGCCAGGACTCGTCGGCACCCCAGTCGCGGCGACTGAGGATGCTGGGCCGGCGCCGGTTGCGGCGGGTCTCCTCCTTGCCGGGCGTGAGCTGGTGGGTGTCCTTCGAGCCGTCGGGCTCGATGAGGGTGAGCACCAGGTCCTCACGGATCCCGTCGGTGAGCTCGACGGCGATCCGGTCGGCGCGGCCGGTGAGGACCAGCTCGGTGCCGGTGCGCCCGGCGTCCTCGGCGTCCCCCTCGTCGGGCACGTCGGTCTGCGGCGCGAGCACCCGCCACGGGGTCCAGCCGGTGCCGGGCCGGTGCACCTTGACCCGCACCCGGGTCGGGTCGCCGACCCAGGTGACGCCCACCATCCGGAAGACGTCGGTGCGGATCACCTCCGAGCGCCACACGCCGGCCGCGGCCGCCCGGGGCGCCGTACGGGCCATCCGGCGGTCGGCCCGCGCGGCCAGCGCGATGTCGGCGGCACGCACGCCACCGCCCGCCGGCGCCAGGCTCAGGGTCGCGGCACCCTCGGGCGCCGTCGCGTCGTCGCCCCGCGTCGCGAGGTAGAGCGCGGTCGCGCCCACCACGGGCACGGCCACCACCGTGCGTCGCCGGGCGTCGTGCCATCCCGAGTGCTCAGCCATGTCGCAACATCATGCGTCACCTGAGTAACAGGAACAACACCAGGCGCGTGACGATCCGCGTCACGTGCCCGCCCGACGGCGGCATTGGGGGAGCGTCAGGAGAAGTCGAGCTCGTGGTCGCGGCTGCGCTTGAGCTCGTGGAAGTAGGGGTACTCCGCCAGCAGCACCGCGCCGTCCCACATGCGTCCGGCCTGCTCACCGCGCGGGATGGCGGAGAGCACCGGACCGAAGAACGCCGACCCCTCGATCGCGATCGTCGGCGTGCCGACCTCGTCGCCCACCTGGTCCATGCCGCGGTGGTGCGACTCCTTGATGGCCTCGTCGTACGACGTGTCGTCCCAGGCCTCGATCAGGTCGGCGTCCAGGCCGGTCTCGGCGAGCACCTCGACGGCGACGTCGCGCGACGCACCCCGCCCGTCGTTGTGGATCCGGGTGCCCATCGCCGTGTACAGCGGCAGGAGCACCTCGGCGCCGTGGCGACGACCGGCAGCGGTCACGACGCGCACGGGGCCCCACGCGTCCTTGAGCATCTCTCGGTACTCGTCGGGGATGTCCTTGTCCTGGTTGAGGTAGGCCAGGCTCATGACGTGCCAGTCGACCTGGACGTCGCGGACCTGCTCGACCTCCAGCATCCAGCGGGAGGAGATCCAGGCGAAGGGGCACAGCGGGTCGAACCAGAAGTCTGCGTGAGTCACGTAGGCCTGCAACGCCGACGGGGCGCCCGGTTGTTCCCGGACGCCCCGCGCGGTCTGCTGCCGGGGATCAGCGCTTGACGCGCACCTGGAACGCCGTCCGGCCCTGGCGCACCGCGTCGGTGCCGGTGGTCTTCACCAGCACCCGGCGGGTGCCCGGCGCGAGCCCCTCGACCCGGACCTTGGCTGCACCGTCGACGAGCTCGCCCTCGACGACGTTGCGGCCGATCCGGACGGTGACCGGTCCGGACAGCCGTCCCAGACCAGCAGCCGTCGCCCGGACGACGACCACCGCGGCCCGCGAGCGGCCGGCGGCCTTCGCCCGTACGTCGGCCTTGGTCGAGACGGTGCCGACGTCGACGGTCCGCAGGGCGCCGCGCCAGGACTCCTTCGTGGCCGCCATCCGCACGGAGAGCGCGCGCCCGACGTCCTGCGCGGTCGGCTCGTAGCGGCGCGCGTTCGCGCCCGGGATCGGCTCGCCGTCGCGCAGCCAGGTCACGGCGGTGGTCGCGTCGGCCGGCGTGGTCTCGCCGCCCGACACCGCCACGGCCTTGCCGAGCCATCGGCGACCGCGCACGGTGGGCTCGCTGCCGAACTCCACGACGCCCGCGACGACCGGGCCAAGCGACTGCTCGCCGAACGCGGTGCCGCGGCGGTAGCCGTCGCGACGGACGACGTGGACGACCGAGATGCTCTTGCCGAGCAGCTCCTCGGTGAGGCGCAGGCGGGGCTGGGTCTGGCCGGTGATGTTGACCCCGTCGGCCTTCCAGCGCCACACGGAGATCTCCGGCGTCGGCGACCAGCCGCCCGGCGTGGCGACGAGGTCCTGCCCGAGCACGGTGTCGCCGTCCACCACCGGGGCGGCGGCGGGGACCAGGTCGCCGCGGTCGACCGTGCCGTCGAGCACGGCGTTGGCGGCGCCCGCGGTGTGGCCGGGCTTGCGAGCGGTCACGCGGACGCCGACCGTCGTGCCGGCGAGCTCGGGGCCGATCGGGAGGCGACGCCGGGTGGCGCCGTCGATGGGCTGCCCGTCGGCGTACCACTGGAACGCGAAGCGCCGAGGCGACGGCGTCCAGGACCCCGTGCTGACGCCGAGGGCGGCACCGACCTGGGCGTTGCCGATCACCGTGGGGGCGGTGACGTTCTCGACCGTCTTGTCGACGAGGTGGATGAAGCCGTCCGGCCAGCTCGAGCCGGTCTTGGTGATCCGGCGCCAGTCGAAGTCGCCGCCCCAGCTGTCCTCGGAGACCACGATCTCGGTCGCCGACACGACCTCCTCGACCCACGCGACGTGGCCCGACGAACCGCCTGACGTGCCGCGCTTCCACCAGGCGACCGCGCCGACGGCGGGTCGGGAGTCGGTGATGTCGGCGAGCTCGCGGCCCCAGTTGGTGGCGTTGCCGTTGCCCGACCACGGGCGGGTCTTCGGCCCGCCGGCCTGGATGACGCGGTAGGCGACGTAGTTGGTGCAGTTGTGGCCGGAGTACATGCGCCAGTACATGGTCCCGCTGTTCTGGGCGTAGCCGCCGCTGCCCATGCCGCGGCTGGCGCAGCCGCTGTAGCCGCCGCACAGGTAGGTGCTCGCCGCTCCGGCCGGCGCGGCCGCCGGCCCGGCGAGGACCGGGGTCACCGCGGCGAGGAGGAGCACGGACAGGGCACCGGCGAGGCGCATGTGGGGGCGTCGGTGGGGAAGCACGGGGATCACTGTCAAGCACATCCGGGGTGTTTCGCAACAAAAGTCCCACAAGTTCTCATAGATCACACGAGAAACATCGTGTGGGACGCGGCGCGTCGGCGTGTCGCGCCCTGTCACGCACCTCGGGACTCCGGCGTGTCGCGGCGGTCCGCCGCGGTCGCGCACCCGACGGGTCGCGGCTCCGGCCGGGTGCGAGGATGGCCGGCATGCCTGGAACCAACCTCACCCGGGACGAGGCCGCCACCCGCGCCGCCCTCCTGGACGTCACGTCGTACGCCATCGACCTGGACCTCACGACGGGCGACACCGTTTTCGGCTCGACCACCACCCTGGAGTTCACCTGCGCCGAGCCCGGCGCCGACACCTGGGCCGACCTGGTGGCCGAGACGGTCCACGAGATCACGCTCAACGGCGTGTCCCTGGACCCCGACACCTACGACGACGGCCGCATCCCGCTGCCCGGGCTGGCGGCCGAGAACACCCTCGTCGTCCGGGCCGACATGGCCTACTCCCACACCGGTGAGGGCCTGCACCGCTTCGTCGACCCCGTCGACGACCGGGTCTACCTCTACTCGCAGTTCGAGGTGCCCGACGCGCGCCGTGTCTTCACGACCTTCGAGCAGCCCGACCTCAAGAGCGTCTTCACCTTCCACGTGACCGCGCCCGAGCACTGGGTGGTCGTCTCCAACGCCCCGACCCCCGAGCCCGAGGCGCTCGGCGGCGGCAAGGCCGTGTGGCGCTTCCCCACCACCAAGCCGATGTCGACGTACGTCACCGCCGTCGTTGCCGGCGAGTACCACGGCGTGCACGACACCTACGAGGGCCCATTCGGCGAGATCCCGCTCGGCCACTACTGCCGGCAGTCGCTGGTCGAGCACCTCGACCGCGAGGAGCTCGTCAAGATCACCCGCGAGTCGTTCGGGCACTTCGAGGAGCACTTCGGTCAGTACCCGTTCGAGAAGTACGACCAGCTGTACGTGCCGGAGTACAACATGGGCGCGATGGAGAACGCCGGGTGCGTGACCCTGCGCGACGAGTACCTCCCCCGCTCGCGCCAGCCGCGCTCGTTCTACGAGTTCCGCTGCTCGGTGATCACCCACGAGATGGCGCACATGTGGTTCGGCGACCTGGTGACCATGAAGTGGTGGGACGACCTCTGGCTGAACGAGTCGTTCGCCGAGTGGGCCTGCTACTGGTGCGAGGCCGAGGCGACCGACTTCACCGACGCCTGGACCGGCTTCACCAACGCCCGCAAGCAGACCGGCTACCGCGCCGACCAGCTGCCCTCGACGCACCCGATCGCGGCCGACAACGTCGACCTCGAGGCCGTCGAGGTCAACTTCGACATGATCACCTACGCCAAGGGCGCCTCAGTGCTCAAGCAGCTCGTCGCGTGGGTCGGCCTCGACCCGTTCCTCGCCGGCCTGCGGCAGTACTTCGCCGACCACGCCTACGGCAACTCCACCTTCGAGGACCTGCTGGTCTCGCTGGAGAAGGCCTCCGGCCGCGAGCTGCGCGGCTGGGCCACCGAGTGGCTCCAGACCGCCGGCACCAACACCCTCGCGCCGGAGTTCGACCTGGACGCCGACGGCGCCTACTCGCGCGTGGTCGTCCGCCAGACCGCACACCCCGACTACCCGACGCTGCGCCGCCACCGGCTCGGCATCGGCCTCTACGACCTCGTCGACGGCGCACTCGTGCGTCGCCGCTACGTCGAGACCGACGTCGAGGGCGAGGCCACCGAGGTCGCCGAGCTCGTCGGGGAGACCCAGCCCGACCTGCCGCTGCTCAACGACGACGACCTGGCGTTCGCCAAGATCCGGCTCGACGAGCGCTCGCTGGCCACGGTCATCGAGGGGCTCTCGCGACTGGGCGACTCCCTCCCCCGCGCCCTGGTCTGGGGCGCCGCCTGGGACATGACCCGCGACGCCGAGATGAGCGCCACCGACTTCGTCGACCTCGTGCTGCGCAACATCGGCCAGGAGACCGACGCCTGGGGCGTGACGCGCATCCCGACGTACGCCGCCCAGGCCGTGGGCCTCTACTCCGCCCCGGCCCACCGCGCCGAGCTCGGCGCCACCTGGGAGCGCGGCCTGCGTCGACTGGTCGACGAGGCCGAGCCGGGCACCGACCAGCAGCTCACCTTCGTCCGCTCCTACGCCGCCGCCGCGCGCAGCGACGAGGCCGTGGCCGACCTCGAGGCGCTGCTCGACGGCTCCTGGAAGATCGAGGGCCTCGCGGTCGACACCGACCTGCGGTGGTCGCTGGTGACCGCGCTGGCCACCAACGGCAAGGCCGACGACGCGCGGATCGACGCCGAGCTCGCGGCAGACGGCACCGTCGCCGGCCAGGAGCACGCCGCCGCCGCGCGGGCCTCGATGCCCACCGCCGAGGCCAAGGAGCAGGCCTGGCAGGCCGCCATGGTCGACGAGAACACCACCAACGAGGCGTCGCGCAGCATCGCGCTGGCCTTCCACCGCGGTGGCCAGGAGGAGCTGCTGGCGCCGTACGTCGACCGCTACCTCGAGGCGGTCCCGGAGACCTGGACCCGGATCGGCCAGAAGCGCGCAGCGGTGTCGCTCCAGGGCATGTTCCCGGTGCGGCAGGCCTCCGCCGCCCTGCTGGAGAAGGTCGACGCCTGGCTCGCCGGCCCGGACGCGGAGCGGACCGGTCCCGGCTCGCTGCGCTACGTGCGCGAGGGCCGCGACGAGGTCGCCCGCGCCCTGGCTGCGCAGGAGCGCGACGCCCGCTGACGGCGTACACCTCGGCATGAGACGCGAGGGGCCCGGAGGTCATCGACCTCCGGGCCCCGTCGTACGTGCGGGTGGTGCTGCTGCTCGGCTACTCAGCGGCGTGGCGCACCAGCGAGGGACGTGCGTGCTCGGCCAGGTAGGCCAGGCCACGGCGCAGGCCCTCGACGAGCTCGCCGTCGCGGAACGACGCGAGCATCGTGGCCATGCCCAGCTCGACCTGGGCGTCGCTGAGCGTGCGACGCACCGTGGAGCCGGTCACGACCTCGACGACGCGGGCGTCTGGGTCGACCATCACGAGCACCGAGATGGTCGGCGCGGTCATGGCACGGTGCAGCCGGCGGGCGAACGCCGCGGCGTCACCCTCGACCGGACCGACGAAGACGGAGAACTCCGCGCGGCTGGTCTGCTCGGCCTGGCGGATCGCCGCGTCGAGCGCGGACCGCTCGCTGCTGGAGAGCGCGCTCACCAGCGGGAGCCCGCGCCGCCGGCAGCGGCGGCGTCGTCAGCGGTCTCCTCGGAGGCCGGCAGGGCCGCCGGGTCCTTGTCGGGCCCGCCGAGCCACTGGCTCTCCGGCGTGGTCGCCGAGGTGCCGAGATGCTCGCCCTTGGCGAGCGAGGGGGCGAAGGCCAGCAGCGCGATCACCAGGAAGAGCGCGAGCGGGAACACCACGAGCACCAGCAGGAAGCCCCAGGCGCCGACCTCGGGCGGATCGGGCCAGCCCTCGGGCGTGTCGGCGGAGGCGCCGGGCGCGAGGAGGACGGACAGGGCGGCGAAGGCGGCCACCGTGCTGCCGATGGCGAGGAGTCGTCGCAGGATGCTCACGGCGCCAGGGTATCGGCAGGCCCGGGCGGTCGTCGCCTCGTCGCCACAGCCCTCGGGCGCGACGTGGCGTCGGCCACAGCCGGTGCCGGATCCTCCGCTGCGCAGCGGATTCCCTCCTGTCGGACGATTCGGGTCGCACCCCTCCCTCTGCTATCCACGGGGGCATGCCTCCGATCAGCTCCGTGCTCGGTCTCGCGACCGAGAACCCCTGCACCGCCGACCAGAACATCTGCAACACGATGTACGACTGGACGAGCAACGCGACCTTCGCCGACTGGTCCGAGCTGCTCATCGGGAAGCCGCTCGCGCTCCTGGCCCTGCTGCTGCTCGGTCTGGCGCTCCGCTGGGGTCTGCACCGCGTCATCGACCGGCTGGTCCGCCGCACGGCGAACGCCCACCACGAGCGCGGCTCCGCGATCGGGTCCGCCCGCCGCGCCCAGCGCATCGAGACCATGGGCGGGCTGTTCCGCAGCATCGTCACCGGCCTGCTCGTCGCCGTGATCGGCACGATGATGCTCAGCCAGCTCGGCGTCGACATCGCCCCGATCATCGCCAGCGCCGGCATCGTCGGCATCGCGCTCGGCTTCGGCGCCCAGTCGCTGGTCAAGGACTTCCTCACCGGCGTCTTCATCATGCTCGAGGACCAGTTCGGCGTCGGCGACATCGTCGACGTCGGTGAGGCCTCCGGCACGGTCGAGGCGATCAGCCTCCGCGTCACCCGGCTGCGCGACGTCGACGGCACCGTCTGGTACGTCCCGAACGGCGAAATCGTCCGGGTCGGCAACCTCAGCCAGAACTGGTCGCGCACCGTGCTCGACATCGGCGTCGCCTACTCCGAGGACATCGGCAAGGTGCGCCGGGTGCTCGAGGACATCGCCCACGTGCTGTGGGAGGACGAGGAGTTCAAGGGCCAGATCATCGAGGAGCCGGAGGTGTGGGGTGTGCAGGAGCTCGCGGCCGACGCGGTCACGATGCGCCTGGTGCTCAAGACGACCCCCGGCTCGCAGTGGGCGATCGCCCGCGAGATGCGCCAGCGGATCAAGACCCGCTTCGACCACGAGGGCATCGAGATCCCGTTCCCGCAGCGCGTCATCTGGCACCGCGGCGAGGCCGCGCCGTCGGAGGGCGACGCGTCCTGACCGTCGGCGGCCAACCGCCACCGCACGTCGTACGGCGGGCCGACCCGGCTCGGGTCGGCCCGTCGGCGTCTCGGCACAATGGGGGGACCATGAGCGAGCAACCCGAGCAGACGTTCTACGACGAGATCGGCGGCGAGGAGACCTTCCGCCGGATCGTGGCCCGCTTCTACGAGGGTGTCGCCGGTGACGAGGTCATGCGGCCGATGTACCCGGAGGAGGATCTCGGCCCGGCCGAGGAGCGCCTGCGCCTGTTCTTCATGCAGTACTGGGGCGGCCCCACGACGTACTCCGACCGTCGCGGGCACCCGCGGCTGCGGATGCGCCACGCGCCGTTCGCGGTGACGCCCGACGCCCGCGACCGGTGGCTGCAGCACTTCCGCGCCGCGCTCGACTCGGTCGACCTCACGCCGGAGCAGGACGCGCGCTTCTGGGACTACGCGACCCACGCCGCGCAGTTCATGGTCAACACCTTCGAGTGACCGTCCGGGTGGGCGTCACGCCGGCAGCAGCGCCTCCAGCACGGCCCGGGTGCGCTGGTCCGGCTCGGCGGACCGCTGGGTGGCGGTGTCGAAGAACACCAGCACCACCCGGCTGCGGGCCAGGACGGTCGCGTCCTGCCCCTCGCCGTCGGTGACCTCGGCCTCGACGGTCATCGAGCGGGTGCCGAGACGGGTGATCCGCGACCAGCAGTCGTACGGCTCGGCGCGCAGCATCATCGGCACCTTGTACTCCACGTCGCACTGCGCCACGACCACGCCCGGGTAGGCGCCGCCGCTCCCCCGCGCGAGCTCGGAGAAGAGCTTGATGCGGGCCTCCTGGAAGTACTCCACGTGCTTGACGTTGTTGACGTGCCCGTAGACGTCGACGTCGGAGAACCGCACCTGCACCGGGTAGTGGAAGACGCCCTCGCCGCGGGCGGGCGGCACCACGGGGGCCGCGGGCGGGGCCTCGCGCGGCTCGACGTACGGCTCCAGCGCGGAGCGCTCCTCGGCCGTCATCCGACGCGGCCGCCCCTCGGAGAGGACGTACGGCGTGAGCCGGGTGCGGGCCGACGCGTAGTGGACCCGGCCGCCGGGAAGGTCGTCGCCGACGTGGTGGAGCTCGGCGACGATCGTGAAGCTGGCCGCGCGCAGGTCGGTCACGTGGACCTCGACCTCCACCGGCCGCGACCGCAGCGGCATCGGCGCGCGATAGGTGATCTCGTGGGAGACGACCACCAGCCCGTCCGCGCCGGCGGTGTCCCGCTCGGGCGCGACGGTGCGCATGAAGTCGAGCCGCGCCTCCTGGAGGTAGTCGACGTAGACGACGTTGTTCACGTGCCCGAGCTGGTCGAGGTCGGCCCAGCGCATCGGGCAGCGGTAGACGTGGCGCACGGCGCGACCCTGCCACAGCGCCCAGCGCGTACTCCGGTTACCGGCCCGTATCGTGACCGGGGTCATCACCTGCACACCGGCGTGCCGCGCCGGAGAACGGAGTCCCCATGCCCGAGGCCGTGATCGTCTCCACCGCCCGCTCCCCGATCGGACGGGCCAACAAGGGGTCGCTGAAGGACATGCGCCCCGACGACCTGGCCGCCGCCATGGTGCGTGCGGCGCTGGAGAAGGTCCCCGCGCTCGACCCGTCCGACGTCGACGACCTGTACCTCGGCTGCGGTCTGCCCGGCGGCGAGTCCGGGTTCAACATGGCCCGCATCGTCAACGTGATCAACAAGATGGACGGCGTGCCCGGCGCGACCGTCACCCGCTACTGCGCCTCCTCGGTGCAGACCACGCGGATGGCGTTCCACGCGATCAAGGCCGGCGAGGGCGACGTCTTCATCTCGGCCGGCGTCGAGACGGTGTCCCGCTTCGCCAAGGGCACCTCCGACCACCTGCCGAACACCGAGAACCCGATGTTCGCCGACGCGGTGGCCCGCACCCAGGCCACGGCCGAGGCGGGCAACGCCGCCGGCGCCTGGCACGACCCGCGCGAGGACGGCCTGCTGCCCGACGCCTACATCTCGATGGGCCAGACCGCCGAGAACGTCGCGACGCTGCGCGGTCTCAGCAAGCAGGAGCTCGACGAGTTCGGCGTCCGCTCGCAGAACCTCGCCGAGCAGGCCATCGCCAACGGCTTCTGGGCCCGCGAGATCACGCCGGTCACCACCCCCGACGGCACCGTCGTCACCGCCGACGACGGCCCGCGCGCGGGTGTCACCCTGGAGTCGGTCTCCGGGCTCAAGCCGGTCTTCCGCCCCGACGGGGTCGTCACCGCCGGCAACGCCTGCCCGCTCAACGACGGCGCCTCCGCCGTGGTGATCATGAGCGACACCAAGGCCGCCGAGCTGGGCCTCACCCCGCTGGCACGGATCGTGTCGACCGGCGTCTCCGGGCTGTCGCCGGAGATCATGGGCCTCGGCCCCGTCGAGGCGACCCAGCGGGCGCTGAAGCACGCCGGCATGTCGATCGGCGACATCGACCTGGTCGAGATCAACGAGGCCTTCGCGGCGCAGGTCGTGCCGTCGTACCAGGACCTCGGGATCGACCTGGACCGTCTCAACGTCAACGGCGGCGCGATCGCCGTGGGCCACCCGTTCGGCTCGACCGGCGCCCGGCTCCAGGCCACCATGCTCAACAGCCTGGACTTCCACGACAAGTCGACCGGCCTCATCACCATGTGCGTCGGCGGCGGCCAGGGCATGGCCCTGATCGTCGAGCGGGTCTGACCGACGTGTGCCCGCGTCTTCGTCGGGGTGGTCTCGTCCACCCCGACGCAGACGTGACCGGGAAGGCCTCCGGGCGTTGACCAGGGTGGCGGGACGTCGTCCCGTCACCCTGTCGCCCGGAGGTCCCCCATGCTCGAACGTGCCCTGCTCCACGTCGTCCTCGTGGTCTCGATCGTGGGCGGTGCGCACGTGGCGCGGGACGAGGTCGTCGGGAGCGAGATCTGCATCGGCCCGGCCCACAGCCCCGTGACCGCCGACTGGTGCTTCACCGTGCCGGACCCCTCCGCTCCCGGCGCCGTACCGGCTCCCGAGGCCGACCTCTCCGCGCTCCTCGACGTCCTGCGCGGCGCCTGAGCCGCGCCGCACCCTGCCCGGACCGGGCCCCTCGCGCGGCCTACACTGCGCTCGTGCCCGACGCCACACCGATCTCCCCGCGCTGGCTCTCCCAGGACCAGCAGCGTGCGTGGCGTGCCTACCTGCTCGGCACCACCCTGCTGATGGACCGGCTCGACGACGACCTACGCCGCCACCACGACATCTCGCTGGTGGAGTTCGAGATTCTCGTCCGGCTCTCGGAGGGGGACGGTCGACTGCGGATGGCGCGGCTGGCCGACTCGCTCGCGCACAGCCGCAGCCGCGTCACCCACACGGTGAAGCGGATGGAGAAGGACGACCTCGTCCGGCGCGAGGAGAGCCCGGACGACGGCCGAGGCGTGGTCGCGGTGATGACCGACGCCGGCCGCGCCCTCCTGGAGCGGGTCGCGCCGACCCACGTCGGTGGCGTGCGCGACCACCTGGTCGACCTGGCCTCCCCGGAGGACCTCGAGGCGCTCGGACGGGTCATGAATGCCGTCGCCGACGACCTCATCGCCCACCACCCGGACATGGAGCTGCGCTGAGCCGAGGCGAGCGCCACTGACGCCCACGGGGCCGCCACCCGCAGGTGACGACCCCGTCGCAGCGCTGGTCCGCGTCAGTCGCGGGTGAGCCGCCGGTGGGTGACCCGGTGCGGTCGGGCGGCCTCTGCGCCGAGGCGCTCGATCTTGTTCTCCTCGTAGGACGCGAAGTTGCCCTCGAACCAGAACCAGGCGCCCTCCTGCTCCTCGGTGCCCTCCCAGGCGAGGATGTGGGTGGCGATCCGGTCGAGGAACCACCGGTCGTGCGAGGTGACCACGGCGCAGCCGGGGAACTCGAGCAGCGCGTCCTCGAGCGACGACAGGGTCTCGACGTCGAGGTCGTTGGTGGGCTCGTCGAGGAGCAGCACGTTGCCGCCCTGCTTGAGCGTGAGCGCGAGGTTGAGACGGTTGCGCTCACCACCGGAGAGGACGCCGGCCTTCTTCTGCTGGTCAGGGCCCTTGAAGCCGAACGACGCGACGTAGGCACGGCTGTTCATCTCGAAGTTGGCGACCTTGATGAAGTCGAGGCCGTCGGAGACGACCTCCCAGACGTTCTTGTTCGGGTCGATGCCGCCGCGGCTCTGGTCGACGTACGACAGCTTGACGGTCTGGCCGACGGTCAGCGAGCCCTCGTCGGGGGTCTCCCCGCCGGTGATCATCCGGAACAGCGTGGTCTTGCCGACGCCGTTGGGTCCGACGACACCGACGATGCCGGCTCGCGGGAGCGAGAACGAGATGTCGTCCCAGAGGGTGCGGCCCTCGAAGCCCTTGACGAGGCCCTCGGCGACGAGCACGACGTCACCGAGGCGCGGGCCCGGCGGGATGTTGATGTCGGCGGTGTCGATCTTGCGGGCGCGGTCGGCCTCGGCGGCCATCTCCTCGTAGCGGGCCAGACGCGACTTGCTCTTGGTCTGGCGGGCCTTGGCGTTGGAGCGCACCCACTCGAGCTCCTTCTCGAGCATCTTGGCGCGCTTGGCGTCCTTCTGCCCCTCGATCTTGAGGCGCTCCTTCTTGGTCTCCAGGTAGGTGGAGTAGTTGCCCTCGTAGGGGTGCGTCTTACCCCGGTCGAGCTCGAGGATCCACTCGGCGACGTTGTCGAGGAAGTACCGGTCGTGGGTGATAGCCAGGACGGCGCCCGGGTAGCTCGCCAGGTGGCCCTCGAGCCACTGCACGGACTCGGCGTCGAGGTGGTTGGTGGGCTCGTCGAGGAGCAGCAGGTCGGGCTGCTGGAGCAGCAGCTTGCACAGCGCGACGCGGCGGCGCTCACCACCGGACAGGTTGTCGACCACCGTGTCCGGCGGCGGGCAGCGCAGCGCGTCCATCGCCTGGTCGAGACGGGAGTCGAGGTCCCACGCGTTGGCGTTGTCGAGGTCGGTCTGGAGATCGCCCATCTCGGCCATGAGAGCGTCGAAGTCGGCGTCCGGCTCGCCCATCAGCTCGCCGATCTCGTTGAACCGGTCCATCTTCGACTTGATCTCGCCGACGGCCTCCTGGACGTTCTCCAGGACCGTCTTGCCCTCGGTGAGCGGCGGCTCCTGCTGGAGCATGCCGACGGTCGCGTCGGGGTCCTTGATGGCGTCACCGTTGTTGGGGTGCTCCATCCCCGCCATGATCTTCAGCAGAGTCGACTTGCCGGTGCCGTTGGGGCCGACGACGCCGATCTTGGCGCCGTGGAGGAACGACAGCGTGACGTTGTCGAGGACGACCTTGTCACCATGGGCCTTGCGCACGTTGCGCAGCGTGAACACGAAATCTGCCATGACGCCGAGCCTAGTCGCGGCGCCGGTCGGCCTCAGGCCGCGGGGGCCTCTCGCTGCGCGGTGACCACGTCGTCGACGGTCGCGACCTGCTCGGACTGGTCCTGGGGCGCGTGCTGCTCCTGCCTCGGGGCCGAGGGCCGGCGGGCGAAGGAGCTCGTGCCGCGGCACAGGTCGTGGCCGACGGTGAGCGCCTCGACCTCGTGGGTCAGCACGTCGTGACCCTCGCGGTTGACGTAGGAGCGGGTCTGGAGCCGGCCGTGCACGACGACCGGGTCACCGCGACGCAGCGAACGGGCGCAGTGCTCGGCGAGCTGGCGCCAGGCGTTGACGGTGTACCACTGCGTCTCACCGTCGACCCACTCGTCGGTGGCGCGGCGGTAGCGGCGGGGCGTGCAGGCGACGCGGACGTTGGCGACGGCCGAGTCGCCTGCCTGACGGAGCGTGACGTCGGCGCCGACGTGGCCGACGAGGGTGATGACGGGATCGGTGAGCACGGGTCCTCCTGGGGTTGGGATGTGTGGTGCGACGGGGTCCACTCCACCCCGGCTCGGCATGCTGTGCGAGGGCGCTGACCCGGGCCTGGGGATGGTGGGCGGGTGGGCGGCGGATGTGGACGGGCTGCGGACGTCGGCATGCGTGTCGCTGTCGCCCGTCAGGTGGTCGAGCCCGACCGAGCGCCAGCCCGCTCCGGTGGTTGAGCCCGACCGAGCACCAGCGAGGGAGGAAGTCGAAACCCCCGCCGCCCGACCGCGGACCGTGTCCACAGCCAGCCCCTGACCAGGGTCGATTGTCGGTGGTCGCACCTAGAATCGGGACATGAGAAAAGCGCTCCTGACCTGCGACGACGAGCCGACTCCGGTCGGTCTCGTCGCTGCTGTCAGGGCTGCCGCAGACACTGAGCGACGCGTCCAGATCACCAAGGCGTACGCGGTGCTGGAGTGGGTCGCCGCCCGCCAGCTCCCCGAGGACCGCGCGGCCGACGAATGGTCCGACGACCACCTGGACGCGATGTCCCGCGACCGGTTCGGGAGCCAGGCGCTCCACCTCGCCGGCCGAGGAGCGCCGGTGGTGGAGGAGGACGAGGCGTACGAGATCGCCGCCGCGCTCGGGCTCTCGCGGCAGTCCGGGTCGCGGTACGTCGGTGAGCTGATCGAACTGCGCTACCGCCTGCCCCGCATCTGGTCCCGCGTCACCGCCCTCGCCCTCCCGCTGTGGAAGGCCCGCAAGATCGCCGCCGCCACCTGCACACTCCCCGAGGCTGGTGCGGCGTACGTCGATGCGCAGCTCGCCTGGGCTGCAGCGAGGACGACGCTCGCGCAGATCGACCGCACCGTGGACGAAGCGATGGTCCGGTTCGCACCCGACCTGCTGCCGGAGGACCCGTCCGACCACCGCGACGTACTGATCGATCTCGATAACGCCAGGCACGGCCTCGTCTCCATCGACGCGCTCCTCGACCTCGACGACGCCCTCGACCTCGAGGACGCGCTCCGCGCCGGCGCCGCAGCCTTGAAGGACGCCGGCTCCGACGACCCGCTCGGCGTCCGCCGTGCCAAGGCGCTCGGCGACCTCGCCCGCGGCCAAGGTGCACTGGATCTGCAGCAGGACCGCCGCCCGCTCGTGGTCAACGTCGTCAACGGTGCCGCGACCTGCGAGGCGTTCGTCCGGCCCGGCCTGCCCGTCACCGTGACGGTCGACCAGATCCGCGACTGGTGCACCTCGGCCACGAGGGTGACCGTGCGCGAGGTGCTCGACCTGAGGGCTGACTACTCGA
>PBYI01000038.1 GCA_002729525.1 Nocardioides sp. | reverse complement strand
GACAACCGGTCTGGCTCGCAGGGCTGGCTGTGGACACGGTTTCCGGTCGGCCGGCGGGGTTTCGACACCTCCCTCGCGGGCGCTCGGTCGGGCTCAACCACCGGAGCGGGCTGGCGCTCGGTCGGGCTCAACCACCGGAGCGGGCTGGCGCTCGGTCGGGCTCAACCACCGGAGGGCGCTGGCGCGCGGACGGCCGACCACCCGAGCGTCACCCGCGCCAGGCGTCCCCGAGGTCGGCGTGCTCGCGCACCCAGGAGTGCATCGCGACGGCGCCGGCGGCCGAGGCGTTGATCGACCGCGTCGAGCCGAACTGGGCGATCGAGAAGGTCGCGTCGCAGGCCTCGCGCGCGGCCTCGGACAGCCCCGGCCCCTCCTGGCCGAGCAGGAAGCACACGCTGCGCGGGAGCGGCGTGGTCTCCAGCGGCCGGGAGCCGGGGAGGTTGTCGACGCCCCAGAGCGGGACCGGCCCGGTGCCCCGTTCGGCGCCGTACGCCGCGAGGTGCTCGGCGAGGTGCTCGGCGGTCGGGTGGTGCAGGACGTGCTGGTAGCGGTCGGTGACCATCGCGCCCCGGCGGTTCCAGCGGCGGTGGCCGACGATGTGCACCTGGGCGGCGAGGAACGCGTTGGCGGAGCGGACGATCGTGCCGATGTTGAAGTCGTGCTGCCAGTTCTCGATGGCGACGTGGAAGTCGTGGCGGCGGGTGTCGAGGTCGGCGCGGACGGCGTCCATCGACCAGTAGCGGTAGCGGTCGACGACGTTGCGGCGGTCGCCGTCACGCAGCAGCTCGGGATCCCACTGCGGACCCTCGGGCCACGGGCCCTCCCACGGCCCTACTCCGACCTCCGCCGGTCCGTGCGGCATGGGGTCGTACGGCGCCCTGGAATCGGGCGTGGTCTGGTCCGGCACGCGCCTCAGGGTAGGTCTCAGGGTGGAACCCCGGTGCCGGTGTCGGCACCCTCGGTTACGGTGACGTAGTGACCGAGATCGTCGCCACGATGGCCATCGGGATTGACTTCCTCGATCCCGAGTGGCTGCTGGCGCAGTTCGGCAGCCTGTTCTTCTGGGTCTGCCTCGGGATCGTCTTCGTCGAGTGCGGCCTGTTCTTCCCGTTCCTGCCCGGCGACAGCCTGCTGTTCGCGATCGGGATCTTCATCGCCACCGGTCAGCTCGACATCTTCCCGGGCCCCAAACCGGTCGAGCTGCTGATCGCGATCGGCATCCTCACCGCGGCCGCGTGGGCCGGCAACATCAACGGCTACGAGATCGGACGCCGCATCGGCCCACCGCTGCGCCGTCACGACGGCCGGGTCATCAAGAAGAAGCACCTCGACAAGACCGAGGAGTTCTTCCACAAGCACGGCAAGAAGGCGCTGGTCATCGGACGCTTCCTGGCGTTCGTGCGCACCTACGTCACCGTGGTGGCCGGCGTGACGCAGATGGAGCGCCGGGTCTTCTACGTCTGGAGCCTCATCGGCGGCGTCGCCTGGGTCGTCTCGATCACCCTCATCGGCTACACCCTCGGCGACGCGATCCCCTGGCTCCAGCACAACATCGACTACGCGATCCTGGCGATCCTGGCGTTCACCGCCGTACCGATCGCGTTCGAGTGGTGGCACAACCGCCGCAAGGCAAGGCGCGAGGCCGCCACGAGCGCGGGCGCCTCCTCCGATGCCCCGGTCGAGTCGCCGAGCACCGACGCGGCCGGCGTGTAGCGAGACCCGGCGCCGGGCACGCTCCCCACGTGGCCCAGACCCCCGTCCTCTACCTCGCTCTCGGCGTCCCGGTCCTCGCCCTCGCGATCGTCGGCACGGTCCTCGCCGTCGCCTTCCGCGCCCGACCCCAGCACCCGGGCGACACCCCCGGCGAGCCGCCGACCCGCTGGAACGTCGAGATCAAGCAGCCGGGGTCGCTGCCACCGTTCGGCTCACAGTTCGGGCGGCTCGACCTCGACGAGCAGCGACTGCTCTTCACCCCGGACGGCGCGCAGCAGCCCGCCTGGTCGCTGCCGGCGTACGACGTACGCGTGCAGCACCTGGGCGGCGTCCAGCTCGACGGCGCCACCCTGTGGCTCGGCTGGCCCGGCGGCAGCCTGCGCTGCGAGGTCAGCCGGGAGCACCTCAATCGGTTCAGCCGCAACACCGCCAAGACCCTGCGGCAGCAGGGCTACACGCGCGAGGTCGTCGCGGCGCTCGTCGCCGCCGGGGCTCAGCCCGCCTGAGGCTCGGCGTCGTCGTGCCGACCGGCGTTGACGGTCTCGACGAGCAGCAGCGCCGCCACCACGACAGCACCGACCAGCGCGAGCGCGATCGGCGCCAGCACCGGGTCGTACGGCGCCAGCAGCGCTCCGGGCCCGTGCGCCTCGTCGGCCGCCGCCCCCTCGGGCGCGGCCTGCCAGGGCCACAGCGCGCGGAGCGAGCCGAGCATCAGGCCGGTCATCACCAGGAGCGTGGCGCGGCGGGCGTGGGTCAGCAGGTACTGCAGCAGCTGCACGAAGGACGCCAGCCCGAAGAACGCACCGAGTCCGAAGACCGCGATGTAGCCGAGGTCGCGGTCGTGCACGGCGTCCAGCGTCGTCGTGTAGAGCCCGACCGACAGCAGGAAGAACGACCCGGAGACGCCCGGCACCACGAGGGCGCAGATGGCGACGGCGGCGGCCAGGAAGATCACGACCAGCGGCGGGTCGGCGGACGCGGACCCGCCGGCCATCCCGACGAGCACGAAGGCTCCGACGGCGGCGACCGCGACGATCGCGACGTCGACCGCGACCGGGCGGGTGGCGGCCGGGAGCATCCGCACCGGCACCACGAGGCTCATCACAACCAGCCCGAAGAACAGCCCGCGGGCATGCTCGGGGTGGTCGGTCACGAACGACTCCATGACCCCGGCGACGGTGACGACGGCCAACCCCATGCCGACGATCACGGGCAGCACCAGCAGCCAGTCGGTACGCCGCAGCTCGGTGCGCAGCGCCGACATCCGGTCGGGGCCGGTCACCAGCTTCCGCAGCGCGCTGACGACGTGGGAGGCGGACTCGATGAGCTGGTCGTAGACGCCGGTCACCAGCGCGACCGTGCCGCCGGAGACGCCGGGCACGAGCTCGGCCATGCCGATCAGGAACCCGCGCAGCAGGTCGACCGGGAGCAGCAACGGGTTGCGACGTCGGGCGACGGACGCACCGCCCACGACGGTGGAGGCCTGCGGGTTGGAGTCAGCCACGACGCACCGAGCGGGCAGCGTCGAGCTCGGCCTTGGTGAGCACCGAGCGGATCTCCAGACCGACGTCGGCCAGAGGGTTCTCGCCGGCGGGGCTACGGTCGATCGCGCAGCACACGACCTCGACGGTCGCGCCCCGCTCGCGCAGGGCGACCGTCGCGTCGCGGACCGCGCCGCCGGTGGTGATGACGTCCTCGATGAGCGTGACCCGCTTGCCGGTGAAGTCGGGGCCCTCGGCGAGCTTGGCGGTGCCGTACTCCTTCGCCTTCTTGCGCACGAAGAGCGCCGGGGTGCCGGTGATCTGGCTGATCGCGGTGACGATCGGGATGCCGCCCATCTCCAGGCCGCCGAGCATCTCGGTGTCCTGCGGGACGATCTGCACCATCTCCCGGGCGACCCGCGCCAGCAGGAGCGGGTCGGCCTCGAAGAGGTACTTGTCGAAGTACTCGGTCGAGACCTGGCCGGAGCGGAGCGTGAACTCGCCCTGGAGTCGGCAGCAGGCGTCGATGTCGGCGGCGAGCGAGTCGTCGGTGGTGGTCACAGGGCCGCAGGCTATCCGGCCGCGACGACCCGCGGGCCGGACCCGGGCGGAGTGCGGCACGGTTAACGTGGCCGACATGCCCGACACCTCCCGCCCGACGTCGCGCACCGCCTCCCGCTGGGCGGGCATCCCGCCGACGGTCTTCGCCGAGATGTCGTCGCTCGCCGTGCGCACCGGCTCCGTCAACCTGGGCCAGGGCTTCCCCGACGAGGACGGACCGGCCGGTCTCCTGGAGGCGGCCGCCGAGGCGATCCGCGGCGGCGCCAACCAGTACGCCCCCGGCCGCGGCGTCCCCGCGCTGCGGGAGGCGCTCGTCGAGCACCAGCGCCGGCACTACGGCATCGAGCTCGACCCCGACACCCAGGTCACCGTCACCACCGGGTGCACCGAGGCGATCGCGGCCGCGCTGATGGGGCTGGTCGAGCCCGGCGACGAGGGCGTGCTGCTGGAGCCCTACTACGACTCCTACACCGCGATGCTCCAGGCGTGCGGCGCCGCACGCCGTCCGGTGACGCTGCGCGCGCCCGACTTCCGCCTCGACCCCGAAGCGCTGCGGGCG
Organism: Nocardioides sp.; assembly: GCA_002729525.1. Classification (GTDB taxonomy): domain Bacteria; phylum Actinomycetota; class Actinomycetes; order Propionibacteriales; family Nocardioidaceae; genus Nocardioides. The sequence goes on along the minus strand of PBYI01000038.1, from coordinate 172,822 downwards.
GCGGTCACGCCGCGCACCCGCTTCGTGCTGCTCAACACCCCGCACAACCCGACCGGCACCGTGCTGACCGAGGCCGAGCTGCGCGCGGTCGCCGAGGTGGCGGTCGAGCACGACCTGACCGTCATCACCGACGAGGTCTACGAGCACCTCGTCTTCCCCGACGCGGGCACCGACCCCGACGCCCCCGACGGCGTACGCCGACACGTCCCGCTGTCGACGCTGCCCGGGATGGCCGAGAGGACCCTGACGCTCTCCAGCGTCGGGAAGTCCTACTCGGTCACCGGCTGGAAGGTCGGCTGGGCGACCGGCCCAGCACCCCTGGTCGACGCGCTCGTGGCCGCCAAGCAGTGGCTGACCTACACCTCGGGCTCACCGTTCCAGCCCGCCGTGGCGCACGCGCTGCGCGAGCTGCCCGACGAGCCGCGCCGGCTGCGCGACGCGCTCCAGGGCAAGCGCGACCTGCTGGTCGACGGGCTCGCCGGGGCCGGCCTGCCGGTCACCACGACGCCCGCCGGCACCTACTTCGCGACGTCCGACGTCAGTCACCTCGGCTGGGACGACGGGCTGGCGTTCTGCCTGGCGCTGCCCGAGCGGGCCGGCGTGGTCGCGATCCCGACGCAGATGTTCCACGACGACCCGCACGGCGCCGGTCGGCACCTGGTCCGCTGGGCCTTCTGCAAGCGCGAGGAGGTGCTCACCGAGGCGGTCGAGCGCCTCGCCTCCGCCGACCTGGCCCGGTGACGCTCGCAACACAGGAGTCCGCTGGGACGACGAGAGCCGGCCGCGACCCGCAGGTCGCGACCGGCTCCGGTCAGGCGTGAGTCAGGCGTCAGCCGTGGGCGATGCGGTCCTTGCCGGCGCCGCCCTTGATGACGTCGGCGCCCGGGCCGCCGCGCAGCCAGTCGTTGCCCTTGCCGCCGTACATGCGGTCGTTGCCCTTCGCACCGTTGACGAAGTCGGCACCGTCGCCGCCGTAGACGACGTCGTTGCCGGCGTCGGCGAGGACCCAGAGGCGGAAGCGCTTCGGCAGGGTGCGGCCGTCGACGTAGTCGTTGCCCAGGCGGGGCCAGACCTGCACGAAGACCTTCTTGCCGTCGAACTTCTTCGGGATCTTGCAGACCACCGAGATGCCCTTCTTGACCTTCTCGCGGTGGCAGCCGCGCTTGGGCAGCGTCGCCTTGTGGGTGCGGGTGTCGCGGTAGCGCAGGGAGTTCTTGCGCTCGATGTACTTGATGCGCAGGTGGCTGGAGTGCTTGCCCGAGATGTAGATGTAGCCCCAGCGCTTGTCCTTGCGGATGATCGCCTCGCCCCCGATCCCGTTGACCTTGGCGTCACCGGGACCCAGGTAGGTGCGGGGGTGGCCGGCGCTCGCGGGGCTCGCGGAGCCGAGGATGAGCGTCGTGAGGAGCACGGCCAGTGCCGTGCCGATGGCGGCGAACGTACGCATGGAGAAGGACCCTTCCGTCGTCTGTCGGCCATCGAGGCTAGGCGGGACGGGCCGACCTGGCGAATCACGAGCGGGCCACGGGGCCCGCCCAGGGTCCGGACAGGCGCGCGTGCCGAGGGTGCCGCGACCTCAGCGGCGGCGGGCCAGCGCGCGCTCGTGGGCGCGGGCGGCGTACCAGGTGCGGACCTCGGGTCGCAGCATCAGCGTGACGACCAGGACGGCGGCGATGAGCGGCAGTCCGGCGGCCGCGGAGGTGAGGGTCGCCAGCAGGCTCAGCACGGCGATCCCGCCGGTCGAGGAGACCAGCGCGATCGCGGCCCACCGGTGGCCGACGAGGGCGAGGATCGCGAGCGCACCGGCCAGCACCGACCACAGCCCGAGCCCGGCGGAGACGACGTAGCCGGCCACCACGACGGTGCTCTCGGTGAGCCCGGCGTCGACCAGCTCGGGCTGCTGGCTCTGCACCTCGGCGACGAGGTCCTCGCTGCTGGTGGCGACGGTGACGGCCATGATCGCGGCGACCAGGAGGCCGAGCCCGCAGAAGACGAGGGTGATGACGCTCGCGGCGACGACCTGGCCGGGGCGGCGCGCCGGGGCCGGCGGGGCGGCGTACGGCGGGGCCCACGGGCCGGCCTGCTGCCCACCGGGCTGCTGCCCACCGCTCGGGGGCGGGTACGCCGCGGCAGCGTGCTGCGTCGTGGGCTGTGCCGCCGAGCCGGAGCCCGGAGCCCCCGGAGCGCCCGGAGCAGCCCGGACCCCGGGCGGCACCCACGGCCGCCCGGCGAACCAGCCACGCGACGGCTGGGTCCACAGCATCGTCGCGGCGGCCGCGACGACGAACGACATGAGCCCCGCGACGAACGACCCGACCACGAGCAGGACGACCGCGCCGACCGTGATGGCGACGCGGGTCGAGCGGTCCGGCGTCTGCGAGCGCACCAGGCGCACCGCGAGGATCGCGGTCATCGTGGCGGCGGCGGCGGTCACCAGGGCGGCGACGCGCAGCGCGCCCTGGACGTCGTCGACCGTCAGCCCCGCTCCGACCCCGCTCCCGGCGAGCCGGTCGATGAAGTCGGTGGCCGCCTCCTGCGTGCGGGCCGACCCGAGCGAGGCGACCTGCTGGAAGCAGGCCACGACCACGGCCGCCGACCCCGCGCCCACCATCCACCCGATGAGGGTGGTCTGGGGCGGGCGGGGGTTGGCGGGAGGCACGGGGTCATTCAACCGAACCGGTGGTCACCGACCCGGCGCCGGGCTCACGCGGTCAGCGCGAGCCCGTCGCCGTCGGCGTCCCGGTCGACCTGCACCGTGTCGCCGTCGGTGACCTCGCCGGCCAGCAGCATCCGGGCGAGCGGGTCGCCGATGGCCGACTGCACCAGGCGGCGCAGCGGCCGGGCGCCGTACGCCGGGTCGTAGCCGGTGTCGGCGAGCCACTGCTTGGCCGCGTCGGTGACCTGCACCCGGATGCGTCGGGCGGCGAGCCGCTTCTCCAGCAGCGACAGCTGGAGGTCGACGACGTGGGTGAGCGCGTCCTTGTCGAGCGCCTCGAACTGCACGACCTCGTCGAGCCGGTTGAGGAACTCCGGCTTGAACGACGCGCGCACCACCGCCATCACCTGCTCGCGCTGCTTGTCGGGGTCCAGCGTGGGGTCGACGAGGTACTGCGACCCGAGGTTGCTGGTCAGCACGAGGAGGGTGTTGCGGAAGTCGACGGTGCGCCCCTGGCCGTCGGTCAGCCGGCCGTCGTCGAGCACCTGGAGCAGCACGTCGAAGACCTCCGGGTGCGCCTTCTCGACCTCGTCGAGCAGCACGACGGAGTAGGGGCGGCGGCGCACGGCCTCGGTGAGCTGGCCGCCCTCGTCGTAGCCGACGTAGCCCGGGGGCGCACCGACCAGCCGCGAGACGGAGTGCTTCTCGCCGTACTCGCTCATGTCGATGCGCACGATGGCGCGGTCGTCGTCGAAGAGGAAGTCGGCCAGCGACTTGGCCAGCTCGGTCTTGCCGACGCCGGTGGGCCCGAGGAACAGGAAGGACCCGGTGGGACGGTCGGGGTCGGCGATGCCGGCGCGCGCCCGGCGCACCGCGTCGGAGACCGCGCGTACGGCGGCGTGCTGGCCGACCAGACGCTCGCCGATGACGTCCTCCATCCGCAGCAGCTTGGCGGTCTCGCCCTCGAGCATCCGACCGGTGGGGATGCCGGTCCAGGCCTCGACGACCTCGGCGACCTGCTCGGCGCCGACCTCCTCGCCGACCAGCGGCTCCAGCCCCTCGTCGGTGACGACGGCGGACTCCGCCTCCTCGGCGCGGGCGATCTTGCGCTCGAGCTCGGGGATCGACTCGTAGCGGATCTTCGAGGCGGCCTCGAGGTTGCCCTCGCGCAGGTGCCGCTCGGCCTCGACCTTGAGCTGGTCGAGCGCGCGGCGCAGCTCGCCCTCGCCCTCGAGGTTCTGCCTCTCACGCTCCCAGCGGGCCTCCAGGCCGCGCAGCTCCTCCTCCTTGTCGGCGAGGTCGGCACGCAGCGCGGCGAGCCGCTCGACGGAGGCGTCGTCGTGCTCCTTGGCGAGCGCGAACTCCTCCATCTTCATCCGGTCGACCTGGCGGCGCAGGACGTCGATCTCCTCCGGGGAGGACTCGATCTCCATGCGCAGCCGGCTGGCGGCCTCGTCGACGAGGTCGATGGCCTTGTCGGGCAGCTGACGGCCCGGGATGTAGCGGTCGGACAGCGTGGCGGCGGCGACCAGCGCGGCGTCGGTGATCCGGACACCGTGGTGGGCCTCGTACTTCTCCTGGATGCCGCGGAGGATCTGCACGGTGTCCTCGACCGAGGGCTCGCCGACGAAGACCTGCTGGAAGCGGCGCTCCAGGGCGGGGTCCTTCTCGATCGACTCGCGGTACTCGTCGAGCGTCGTCGCGCCGATCATGTGGAGCTCACCGCGGGCCAGCATCGGCTTGAGCATGTTGCCGGCGTCCATCTGGGAGTCGCCGCCGGCGCCCGCGCCGACGACGGTGTGCAGCTCGTCGATGAAGGTGACCACGCGACCCTCGGCCTGCTTGATCTCCTCGAGCACCGCCTTGAGGCGCTCCTCGAACTCGCCGCGGAACTTCGCGCCGGCCACCATCGCGGCCAGGTCGAGCGAGAGCAGCCGGCGGCCCTTGAGGCTGTCGGGCACGTCGCCGTCGACGATGCGCTGGGCGAGGCCCTCGACGACGGCGGTCTTGCCGACGCCGGGCTCGCCGATGAGCACGGGGTTGTTCTTCGTACGGCGGCTGAGCACCTGCACGACGCGCCGGATCTCGGCGTCGCGACCGATGACCGGGTCGAGACGGCCCTCCTCCGCGGCGGCGGTGAGGTCGACGGAGAACTTCTCGAGCGCCTCGTACGTCGACTCGGCCTCCGGGCTGGTGACCCGGCGGTTGCCACGGAGGGCCGCGAGACCCTCGCGCAGGCCGTCGGCGGTCAGGCCGACGTCGGTGAGCACCTTCTGGGCGGTGGACTCGGTGGAGGCCAGGCCGATGAGGAGGTGCTCGGTGGCGACGTAGTCGTCCTGCATCGAGGTCGCCAGGTCCATCGCCGAGCCGAGGGCGCGGGTGAGCGCCCCGGACGCGCTCGCCTGCTGCACGGTGGCGCCGGAGGCGTGCGGGAGCGCCTCGAGCGCGGCGCGGGCGCCGTCGACCAGGCGGGGCACGTCGACGCCCGCCTTCTGCACCAGCGAGCGCGCGACGCCGTCCTCCTGGCCGAGGAGGGCCACGAGGAGGTGGATGGGCTCGACGGTGCTGTGGCCGGAGCGGGTCGCCGAGACCTGGGCGCTCTCGATGGCCTCGCGACTTCGGGTCGTGAACTTCTCTGCGGAGAACTGGCTCATGGGGGACTCCTGCGGGTGCTGCGGGACGGGGCCGGTCGCGACGGTGGAGCCGTCCGCGAACTCGACAGGTACAACATACAGAAAGTTGAGTCCATTCCGCTCAAGTCCGGTCCGATGTGCCCGGGAGACAAGGGCATTTGTCCCTTGCTGATCTCGATCGATCGAACGATCCCCTAGACCCGCCGATGGGCTTACCGTGGAGAACCAATGGGGACGCCGGTCAGCGCCGGCGCCGTTCGGCGTCGACGGGAGGCACGCGATGGCCGCACCGACGACCGCGCTCGCCGTGGTCTCCGGCGACGTGCTCGCGCACGGCGTCCACTACGCCTTCGTGCTCGGCGGGCTCTGGGGCCTCGCCGCCCTGTTCACCCCCCGCCTCGTGGACCGGATCGGCGGCACGAGCGTCAACGGCGGCGACCCCCGCGACGCCCTCGAGGCCCGGGTCCGGCTGCTGCGCGAGGTCGCCGCGGCCGGCACGCTCGGCACGCCCGCCGGGGCAGCCCGGCTCGCCGGCGCCAGCCCCGCCCGCACCACCGTCCGCCCGCACGCGGACGACGTACCCCTCGCGGTCGTGGCCGCGCTCGCCGCCGCGGGCATCCACGCGGCGGCCGCGCCCGCCCACCTGAGCGAGGGGCTGCTCCAGGTCGCCTTCTTCGCCGGCGTCGCCGCACTCCAGCTCATGTGGGCGCTGCAGGTCGCCCAGCGCCCGACCGCGCGGCTGCTGACCATCGGCGTGGTCGCCCACGTCGGGCTCATCGCCCTCCTGGTACTCACCCGCGTCGCCGCCCTGCCTCCGGTGCAGGACGCCCCGCACCCGTTCACCGGCTGGGACGTGCTCTGCCTGCTGTGGGAGGTCGCGCTGGTCTGGGCGTGCGCCGCCCGCCTCCAGCGCCTCGACCACGACCCGCTGCCGACCCGGCTGCCCGGCTGGTTCGCCTGGCACCCCACCGCCCGCGGCGCGCTCGGTCTGGCCGCCACCACCCTGGTCATGCTCACCGTCCTCGGGGGGCACGGATGACCTGGCAGCTCGGCACGGCCTTCAACCTCGTCATCGCGGTGGCGTACCTCTTCATCGCCGCCGCAGTCGTGCTGCCGCTCGCGCGCAGCCAGCAGCTGCGCAGCAACCCGCTCGGCGCCGCCACGGCCGGCATCTTCTTCACCTGCGCCGTCCACCACGGCAGCCACGCCGTGCACATGCTGCTGCCCGCCCTCGGCGTCGACGACCAGCGCGGACTGGCCATGCGCGAGGCCTGGGACTGGCCGCTGACCATCTGGGACGCCGTCGGCGCGGCCGTGGCGGTCTACTACTGGACCCTGCGGCGCACCTACTCCTCGCTCATGGAGGGCGCCCAGCTCTTCGAGGACCTGCGCCGGCGCGAGCAGCAGGCGCTGGAGCTCAACGACTCCGTGCTCCAGGGCCTCGTCGTGGCCAAGATGGCGCTGGACCTCGGCGACGAGCCGAAGGCGCGCCAGTCGCTCGACGCCTCCATCGACCACGCCAGCCGGATCATCACCGGCCTGCTCGACAGCAAGCACTTCGACACCGCGCTCCTGCGCTCCGCCCCCGCCGCGACGGCGCTCGACGACTCGAGCAGCAGCGCGGCCCCGTCGACCCCGGCCACACCACCGGCCGGCTCGGACACGGCGTCCGAACCCACTGAAGGGACCACTTCATGATGGCCGCTCCCGTCACCCGCCCGCTCCGCACGGTGATCATCGACGACACGGAGGATCTGCGCGACCTGCTCCGCATCGCACTCACCCGTGGGGGCTTCGAGGTCGTCGCCGAGGCCGGCGACGGCTCCACCGGCATCGACGTGGTCCGACTGCACCGCCCCGACGTGGTCATGCTCGACCTGGCCATGCCGGTGATGGACGGCATCGAGGCGCTGCCCTCGATCCGCCGCCTCGTGCCGAGCGCCAAGATCGTGGTCCTGTCCGGCTTCGGTGCCCAGCAGATGTCGGCGCGCGCCATCGCGGCCGGCGCCGACGGCTACGTCCAGAAGGGCGCCAACCTGTCGACGATCGTCGACTACGTCCGCGAGACCGTGGCCGGTGCGAGCACCGCCACCTCGCGGGCGACCCGGGCGCGCGCCCTGTCCGTCGTACCCGCCGACGGGTCGACCCACGACGCACCGTCCGCCGACAAGGTCGGCCGCGGACTCAGCGTGGTCCCGCCGGGCGACGGCGGCGAGCGCGCCCTGCCCGCCGCCCCCACCGCGGCGGCCTCCGCACCGCCCGCTCCCCCGGCGACCGCGCCGACCCCGTCGGTCCCCCGTGCTCCTGCCCCCGTCGCCGGCCCGGGCGGTGGCCAGGGCAGCGGGGGTCCCGGTGGTCCCGGCGAGCAGTCGTCCAACGTCTCCGCCTGGGAGGCGCTGCGCGCGGCGCCGTACGGCGTCCTCGAGCTCGCCGACGAGCCGCTGTTCCGGATCGTGCACGCCAACCCGTTCGCCGCCCGCCTGCTCGGCACCGACAAGGCCGGCACCCCGCTGGCCCTCGTGGCCGCCGAGCTGGCGTCCCTGGTGGCGTTCCACCGCCTCGACAACGACGCGTCGTTCGAGACCGACCTCTCCGGCGGCCGGGTGCGGGCGTCGCTGCGGCGTACGGGCTGGTCGGTGCTGGTGTTCCTCGACTCCGCGACCGAGGACGTCGGGGCGCTGCGGCGCGCGATCGCCACCGCCGCGCACGAGGTGCGCGGACCGGTCGCAGTGCTCTGCGGCATCGCCGAGACCCTGGCATGGGACGGCGCCGACATGGACCACGAGCAGACCCAGCGCCTGCTGACCAGCGTCTCGCGCCAGGCCCGCATCCTCGATCGGATCACCGCCGACCTGCTGACCGCCGCGCAGATCCAGCGCGGCACCCTGCGCCTCGACGTGCAGTCGGTCGACCCCCGACAGATCGTGCAGGGCGTCGTCGACGACCGGCCCGACGTCGAGGTGGTGCTCGAGGAGGACCGCACCGTGCGGGCCGACCCGCTGCGTCTGGAGCAGATGCTCACCAACCTGCTCAGCAACGCCGCGAAGTACGGCGCCGCGCCGTTCCAGGTGCACGTGCGTCCCGCCGGCGAGCAGGGCGAGATGGTGGCGATCGACGTCATCGACCACGGCCCCGGTGTGCCGGCCGACTTCGCGCCCCAGCTCTTCAACGAGTTCGCCCGGGCCCACGGTGCGGTCGCGACCGGAACGGGCCTGGGCCTGTACGTCGTCCGCTCGCTCGCGCTGGCGCAGGGCGGCGACGTCGTGCACGCACCGAACCCCGAGGGCGGCGCGATCTTCACGATCACGCTCCACGCGGGCTGACCGCGAGCACTCCCCCCGGGCGACGGCCCCCGGCCGGTCAGGCCCGGGGCGGCTCCAGCGCGTCGCCGTCGTTCGGGGTGGCGTGCTCGGGCAGGGGCGCCTCGGCGACCTCCTCGGGCAGCAGCACCAGCCGGCAGAAGTCCTCGCCGAACGGCGTGAGGTGGATCGAACGGCGTACGACCTTCGCGAAGGTGACCGAGTGCATCGCGGCGAGCACGTCGGGCTGCGCCTCGAGCACCTGGTACTCCATCGGGTCCTTCAGCGACTCGGTGGAGAACCACACCAGGCCGAGCCGGAAGAGGTTGTTGAGGTACGACGGCACCTTCTCGGGGTACCGCGCCCCGGCGCGCGCACCGATCATCGTGAGACCGGGTGCGACGAGCTGGCTGCTGACCATGCCGATCGGGCCACCGGTGCGCACGTCGACGCTGGGCTGCGGACCCTTCTCGGCGAGCAGCACCAGCACCCGCGCCTCGTCGGGCGCGAGGTCGTCGAGGATCCGCTCGTACGCCGGGTGGCTGACGTCCTGGCGCCACACGTCGCGGCTGGCCTCGAGCAGGTCCTGGCCCCGCTCGCGCAGGCTGGGCTGACGGACCCGCTCGTGCACGACCTGGCCGTCGACGACCGCCTCGGACGGGTGCTCGGCGATCGAGCCGAGCGAGCGGCCGGCCTCGACGAGCGCGTCGGCGACCGGGCGGCCGTCGGAGACCGCCCGGGCCAGCGCGCTGACCACGTCGGCGGCGCGGCCGGCGTCACGCACGAGCGCGGCGGCCTCGTCGCCGTCGGTGAGGGCGCGGGCGACGCGCGCCCAGGAGCGGATCGACGTACGGGCCGACCAGTCGGCGGTGTGCCACGCGGCGCCGGCGGCGACGCGGGCGAGGCCCGGCAGGGTGTCGACCACCGCGTCCGGCCGCCTCTCGACCGCACCGGTGCCGTCGCCGGCGCCCACCGCGCCGTCGTCGAGGAGCGCAGGGTCGTCCCAGGGGTCGCGCTCGGGACCGCGCACGAGCGCCATCGTCAGCTTCCCTGCACTCCGAACACCGCCAAGTGCAGGAAGCCTCCGGCCGCGCCCATGATCGCCCCGTGGGCGTAGAGCATCCACTCGTCCTCCTTGATCGCGGCGCGCATCATCTCCACGAAGTCGCGCGGCGGGAGCTGCTTGGTCCGCTCGGCGACGAGCACCCGGATCTTCTCCGCCTGCTGGGCGCTGAACTCCGGGTCGCGGAACGGGGTGATCGTACGGCCGACGGCCTCGTGGGCGACGGAGTCCCGGATGCTGTCGAAGCGGCGGGTGCCCATCGCGACCCGCAGCGCCGGCCGGGCGACGCCCGCGGCCTGGTCGATCGCGGGCCGCAGCGCGGTGGCGAGCATCTGCCGGGTGCGGTCGCCACGCGGGCCGTCGAGCAGGAAGTCGCCGATCCGCTCCAGGGTGATCACGTCGTCGGCGATGATCCGGGCGTAGACCTCGGCGGCCTGCTCCTGGCGCTTGAGGAAGAGTCCGTGCCAGGTGATGCCGAGGATCTTCCTCGGCTCCGGCGGCTCGAAGATCAGCCACATGCCGAGCGCGTTGGTGATCCAGCCGACCACGACGCCGAGCAGGGGCAGCAGCCACCACTGGTGGAAGATCGCGTCGGCCAGCGCGACCGGGATGCCGAGCAGGAACCCGAAGATGAAGCCGAAGCGGACCATCAGGTCGAGCTCGCGCTGGCCGAAGTCGCGGAAGATCCGCACGACCAGGCTGGGGTTCTCCCGGAAGTGGTCGATGACCATGATCTTGGGGTCGAGCAGCTGGTCGATGTGGATGCCGATCTCGGTCGTTACCCGCCCGACGACGTCCGGCAGCTGCGCCTGCACCCGCTGGTAGACGGCCTCCTTGACCGGCTTGGGCAGGTCGCGCCACAGCCGCGGGGAGTTCTCCCGCATGACCTGGTCGACCAGGGCGGGCACCTCGGGCCGGAACACCGTGACGATGTGTTCGGCGATCTTGTCGGGCTCCAGCTGCTGGTAGAACTCCGCCGGCGTACCGAGCTTGGAGATGGCCTTGTCGACCGCGATCGAGCCCATCTTGGCGGCGCGGGCCGGGATGATCCCCTGCCAGCCGAGGCCGCCCTGGAGCAGGCCGGGCACCTCCTGCACCTTGCGCGGCAGCACCGACGCCACCTCGCGCATCCCGGGGATCCGCACCCCGTGGAAGCGCACCGGGGAGAACAGCATGATCAGCCCGGTCCAGTTGATCAGCCAGCCCACGACGCCGGTGAAGATCGGGATGGTCACGAAGTGCACCCAGTTGAGGTGCGCGACCCAGTCGAGCAGGGCGTCCAGCAGGCCGTCCATCGTGTGCGATCCACCTCCGGCGAGGGCGCCGGCGGACGTCGGTGTACGCCGGTCCGCCGACTCTAGTGCGTGCGACGCGGTGTCGCGCCCGGATCAGCACGCCCCCACTCCCGGGTCCCGCCGGACGGCGACGGGTCGGGAAGGGGGAACCGACCCGTCCCCACGGGACCCGGGAAGGGGGCGGGGGGGGTGGCACCTCCGCGCGCCGCCACCCCCGCGGTGACCTCGGGCCCTGGGGGGCGGCACCGAGGCTGTGGGGGGTGACTCCATGGTGACCCGGCGGTAACGACCCGGGTAGATCGTCCCGCCCCTCTTTTCCCTCAGCGGCCCGCTCGGTGGCTCGAGGCCCATCCCCCTGGGACGAGGGTCCCAGGCCGAAACGGGACCAAAGTCCTGGTTCGCGGCGAACGAGCGTTCCTGTGGTCCGGACCAGTCAGTCGACCGCCTCATGGGGACGGGCAGTCGCTCGCCGTCCGACCGGGACCCGTGGGACACCTGTCCCTCGGCCCGGGCGGAGGTCCGGAGGAAGTCCGGGCGACCCTCCGAGCGTTCGGCGGCCGGCATGGCGCAGGTCTCCCCGCGGTCCCACGCCCGTCCGCCAGCAGGGGCGGCGTCGACACCACGCGCTACGGTGTCGGCGTCCGGGCCCAGACAGGGCGCGGCAGCGGAGGAGAAGAGCACACAGGCTGTGGCACACAAGTTGGTGATCGTCGAGTCCCCGGCGAAGGCCCGCACGATCGGCGGGTACCTCGGGAGCGACTACGTCGTGGAGTCGTCCATCGGACACATCCGCGACCTCCCGAACAGTGCCGCGGACACCCCCGCCAAGATCAAGGACAAGCCGTGGGGCCGCCTGGCGGTCAACGTCGACGACGGCTTCGAGCCCTACTACGTGGTCCCGCGCGACAAGAAGGACCACATCCGCAAGCTCAAGGGCCTCCTCAAGGACGCCGACGAGCTCTTCCTCGCCACCGACGAGGACCGCGAGGGCGAGGCCATCGCGTGGCACCTGCTCGACGAGCTGAAGCCGAAGAACATCCCGGTCAAGCGGATGGTCTTCCACGAGATCACCAAGCAGGCGATCCTCGACGCCGCCGACAACCCGCGCGAGCTGGCGATGGACCTCGTCGAGGCTCAGGAGACCCGCCGCATCCTCGACCGCCTCTACGGCTACGAGGTCAGCCCCGTGCTGTGGAAGAAGGTCATGCCGCGGCTGTCGGCCGGCCGCGTGCAGTCCGTGGCGACCCGCCTGGTCGTCGACCGCGAGCGCGAGCGGATGCGCTTCCGCGTCGCCTCCTACTGGGACCTCGAGGGCACCTTCGACGCCGGCTCCGCGCACGACCAGCGGATGTTCCCGGCCAAGCTGCACTCCGTCGACGGCACGCGCGTCGCCCAGGGCTCCAGCTTCGGCCAGGACGGCCTGCTCAAGGCCGGCGCCGACGTCGTCCACCTCGACCGCGCCCGGGCCGAGGCGCTCGTCGACGCGCTCGCCGACACGACGTACGACGTCCGCTCGGTGGAGTCCAAGCCCTACAAGCGCTCGCCGTACCCGCCGTTCCGCACGACGACGATGCAGCAGGAGGCCAGCCGCAAGCTCGGCATGAGCGCCTCGGTGGCGATGTCGGTCGCGCAGCGGCTGTACGAGAACGGCTTCATCACCTACATGCGTACCGACTCCACGACGCTCTCCTCGGGCGCCGTCGAGGCGGCCCGGTCGCAGGCGCGCGAGCTGTACGGCGCGGAGTACCTCCCCGACTCCCCGCGCACCTACGCCAGCAAGGTCAAGAACGCCCAGGAGGCGCACGAGGCGATCCGCCCGGACGGCGAGCACTTCCGCACGCCGGCGCAGACCGGTCTCACCGGCGACCAGTTCCGGCTCTACGAGCTCATCTGGATGCGCACCGTCGCCTCGCAGATGAAGGACGCCACCGGCCAGACTGTGTCGCTGCGGGTCGGCGGTCGCGCTGCCTCCGGCGAGGACGTCGTGTTCGGCGCCTCGGGCCGCGTCATCACCTTCCACGGCTTCCTCAAGGCCTACGTCGAGGGCACCGACGAGGGCGCTCGCAAGGACGACCAGGAGACCCGCCTCCCGGCGCTGTCCGAGGGCGACACCGTCTCGGCCGCCTCGCTCGGCGCCAACGGCCACGAGACCAAGCCGCCGTCGCGGTTCACCGAGGCCACGCTCATCAAGGAGCTCGAGGACCGCGAGATCGGCCGCCCGTCGACGTACGCCTCGATCATCGGGACGATCCTCAACCGCGGCTACGTCTACAAGAAGGGCACCGCGCTGGTGCCGGCGTGGCTGGCGTTCTCGGTGACCCGGCTGCTCGAGGACCACTTCCCGCGCCAGATCGACTACGAGTTCACCGCGCAGATGGAGGACGTGCTCGACGAGATCGCGCACGGCCGCCGCGAGCGCGCCGACGAGCTCGCGGAGTTCTACTTCGGCTCCGACGACGTCACCGGCCTCAAGCGGCTCGTCGACGAGCTGGGCGACATCGACGCCCGCGAGCTCGCGACGTTCCCCGTCGGCGGCCCCGACGACGGCATCAACCTGCGCGTCGGCCGCTACGGTCCCTACCTCGAGGGCCCCGACGACGACGGCAACCCGCTGGCCAAGCGCGCCAACGTGCCCGACGACCTGCCGCCGGACGAGCTCACGCTCGACAAGGCGCACGAGCTGCTGAAGAACCCCGCCGGTGAGGAGATCCAGCTGGGCGCCCACCCGGAGACCGGGCTGGAGGTCGTGGCGAAGAACGGCCGCTTCGGGCCCTACGTGCAGGAGCTGCTGCCCGAGGACGCCCCGAAGAAGGAGAAGCCGCGCACCGGCTCGCTCTTCAAGACGATGTCGCTGGACACCGTCACCCTCGAGGACGCGGTCAAGCTGCTGTCGCTGCCCCGCGTCGTCGGCGAGGACCCCGAGTCCGGCGAGCCGATCACCGCGCAGAACGGCCGCTACGGGCCCTACCTCAAGAAGGGCACCGACTCCCGGTCGCTGACCAGCGAGGACCAGCTCTTCACCGTCTCCCTCGAGGAGGCGCTGAAGATCTACTCCCAGCCCAAGCAGCGCGGTCGCGCCGCCGCCGCTCCCCCGCTCAAGGAGCTCGGCGCCGACCCGGTCTCCGGCCAGCCGGTCGTGGTGAAGTCGGGCCGCTTCGGCGAGTACGTCACCGACGGTGAGTACAACGCCACCCTGCGCACCGACGACTCCGTCGAGTCGATCACCCTCGAGCGGGCCGCCGAGCTGCTCGCCGAGCGCCGTGCCAAGGGCCCGGCCAAGAAGGGTGCGAAGAAGGGCGCCAAGAAGGCGCCGGCGAAGAAGACCGCCAAGAAGGCGACCAAGAAGTCGGCGGCGAAGAAGACGACGAAGAAGGCCGCGGCCAAGAAGTCCTGACCGGCTGGGGCGATCCACCGACCCGGCCTGTCACGCTCTGGCAGGGTGGCGGCACGGCCGCCTGCTCCGCTCCCTCGCCCGGTCGGGAAGGTCGTGAACCGTGCGCGCTGCCGTGCGCCTGCTCGTGCTGCTTCTCGTCGCGGCGTCGCTCTCGACAGTCGGCGCCGACCGGTCCGCGGCCGCGCCCGTCAGCGGCACCGTGGACGTCGTCGTGCGCACACCCGACGGCGCTCCTGTCATGGGTCGACTGGTGCTGTGGCGCTGGGACGAGACCGCACGCCGCTTCCAGGTCGTCGCCCGCGAGCGGGTCGTCGAGGAGGGCGCACTGCGGCGTACGTTCGGCGATCTCGAGGACGGTCGGTACGTCGTCTCCTTCACCGATCGCGACCAGACCTACTGGGAGGCGTGGGGCCCGGGCGTGCGCACCCGGCCGACGCGACCACAGGGCGACGGCACCTTCCGCGTCGCCGACGGAACGACGCACACCGTTCGTCTCCGGCTCAAGGCGATCCCCTGGGTGCCGGTCACCGCGCGCCTCGTGGACGACGAGGGAGAACGGATCGACTACGTCCCGGCGTACTGGGAGCCGCTCAGCGGCGAGGGACTGTCGGGCTACGAGTACGGCGAGAACGGGCGCCTGGACTTCCGGGTGGTCGCCGACAGCCGCTACCGGTTGACGATCGCGGAGCACCCGCTGCTCTTCGACCGCTACCTGCCGACGACGCTGGAGTTCACCGCTCGCGGCGCGTCGGTCGACCTCGGCCGCGTCGTGATCGAGACGGAGCCCTACCTCACGCTGCGCGTCCGCGTGGTCGACGAGCGCGGGGTGCCGGTGCGCGACGCGTCGGTGTCGACCCGCATCGTCCGCGGCGACGCCTGCGACGTGGAGGGACGGATCCTCGACGCGTACGGCGACACCGACGCCGACGGCGTGGTCGACCTCCGGGTGCCGGCGTACGGCGACGGCGGTGGGTGCGTGCACCTCCGCGGGGAGGCGTGGGCGCACGCGCACCGGCAGCACGGGGAGGTGCTGCACGACGAGCCGACGCTCGTCCGCGTCACCGAGCCGTTCGCAGAGCTCGAGGAACCACTGGTGATCGAGCGACGCGCTGTCGTGGGCGGCGTCGTCACCGGCCGCGGGCATCCGTCCCGAGGCAGCGTGCGGCTCGTCGCCGTGACCACGGACGGCTCGCGGGAGGTCGCGGCGACGTACCCGGACGCGCGCGGACGGTACGGCTTCACCGTCCGCCGCAACGGCCGCTACACCATCCGTTTCCTCGGCAACAGCGGCCTGCAGGACGAGACCTACCCCGGCAACGTCCCGGCGCCGGAGCAGCCCGGCGATGCCGGCACCTTCCGGGTCACCAGCGAGCCGACCGTCCGCCGGATCGACCAGCGGATCCGGAGGGTGCCGGCCGTGATCCTGAGAGCGATCGTCGAGCAGCCACTGCCGGACTACCGCTCGGGGTCCGCGACTCTGATCGCCTGGGACGAGGCGAGACAGAGGTTCGGCGGGGACGACTTCACCTCGAGCAGCAGCTTCCTCGACGGCCGGTTGTACCTCGACATGCCGCCGCCGGGTACGCCGTACCTCCTCGTTGTCGACACCAGCGACCTGTTCCACCAGGCCGCCCGCGTCGGCTGGACCAGCCTCCCGACCCGACCGGAGGGTCCGGGGGTGTTCACGGCTGTCGCGCACGACGTCGACATCGGGGACGTGGTGGTCCCGCTGGTGGAGATCGAGAGCAGGACCCGCGCACGTCCGGTGACCCGTGGTGGCGCGGACGCGCTCAAGATCCGGGTCAGTACGCCCGGAGCGCTGGTCGAGAGGTCGCGCCGCGGAGCGGTGCTCGTGCGCGGCGGCCCGGGCAAGGTCTGGACCCGCACGACCGTCGGACGCCGAGGGCTCGCCGTCGTACGCGTGCCCACGTCCGTGCGGCGCGGGCGGCACCGCGTCGTGGTGATCTACCTCGGCAACGACGAGGTGCTCGGGTCGCGTGTCGCGCTGTCGATCAAGGTGCGCTGACCCCGGACCTACTGCAGGCGCAGCTTGGTGACCTGCACGTCCTGCTCGTCGGCCATCGCCTGGTCGTCGAGCGGGACGACGCTCACGAAGACGCCGTAGGAGTCGGCGTCGCCGGTGTCGACGACGACGATCGTGGCGCGGTCGCCGCGCACGGTGACCTCCGGGTCGTCGACGGTGATGTCGGTGGTGATCGCCCAGGCGTCGGCGCCGTCGACGGTCAGGTCCCCCGACGCGAGGTCCTCGCGGCCGCTGAACCCGCGGTAGAAGAGGTCGGAGCCGGTCATGCACTGCACGACGGTCTCGGCGGACTGCTCCAGCGAGTCGTAGCCGTTGGCCTTCGGCAGCGAGCCGAGGGCGTAGACGGCGATCCAGTTGTCGGTCACCGCCATCGACGGGGCGATGACACCGTCGGCGAAGGTGAAGGCACCCGCCGCGTCGGCCGCGACGTCGAAGCCGGTGACCTTCGGCATCCGCAGGCCGCCGCCGACCAGGAAGCGGCCGTCCTCGCCGCCCTCGCCGTTGGTCGGCAGACCGCCGGCGCACTGCAGCTCGGTCGGTGAGGTGCCGCCGCCGGTGCTCGGCTCCTCGCTGGGCTGGGTCGGCTCCGGCGTGGGCTCGGTGCTCTCCGGGGCGCTCGGGGTCTCCGACGGCTCCTCGGTCGCCTCGGGCGTCGGCGCCTGGGACGTGGTCGGGTCACCGGCGGCCGTGCCGGCATCGTCGTCGACGAGCCCGCGCACGACCAGGAAGCTCACCACGCCGAGCAGCAGCACGGCGACGACGAGGCCGGCCACCACCAGGCCGGTACGACGGCCGCCCGGGCCGCCGGGCATCGACGGCGAGGAGCCGCCGGCGGCGTACGACGGGTACTGACCGGGCTGGCCGGGCTGCTGACCCGGCTGACCAGGCTGACCAGGCTGGCTGCTCCACGAGCCGCCCTGCCACGTCGGGGCCTGGGCGGACCCGCCGTCCTGCCACCCACCGGCGTACCCACCTCCGGGCGCGCCCGGGGGCGGCGGGGGCGGCGGGGTCGATGCGCCGCCCGGCGGGGGGCCGTACGGGTGGTCGGCGAGGTCGTCGGTCCAGGTGCTGCCGTCCCAGAAGCGGAACGCGCCGGGTTGACCAGCGGGGTCGGGGTACCAGCCGGGAGTCGCCACGGCTCGAAGGCTACCGGGCGTCGGCGGGCGCGACAGGCGTGAGGAAGCCCTCGGCGACCAGCTCCGCGGCCGCCGGGAGGTACGTCGCCCGGGTGGCGGCAGGGTCGGCCTCCAGCAGCTGCGCGACGGCGTCCAGGATCGCGCCGACGGTCAGGTCGCCGTCGCAGGCGCCGACCAGCGCGGCCTCGACGGTGTCGACGGTGCGGGCGCGGCGGAACCCGCGCTGGCGCCGCAGCACGATCGTCTCCGGGTCCTCCGCGCCGGCCGCGCCGTGCGTCTCCTGGACGACGTCGGGCGCGACGGCGAGCAGCGAGTCCGGCCCGACCCCGGTCGACGCGGCGGCGTCGTCGGCCCATGCACCGATGGCCGGCGCGATCGGCTGCTCGACGTCCCACGGCCACTCCACGAGGTCGACGGACGGGTCGCGGTCGTCGGACTCCGAGGCGTCCGGGCGGCGCACGTTGACCCAGCCGAACCCGACGGCCTCGATGCCCTGCTCGTCGAACCACGACAGCCAGGTCTCGTAGCGCTCGCGGTAGTCGGGCGCGCCGTGCAGGCCGGCGTCCTTCAGCCACAGCTCGACGTACGACGCGGGGTCGAGCACCTCGCGCTGCACGACGAGCGCGTCGTGGCCGGGCGCGAGCCACTCGGCGAGGCGCTCGTCCCAGGCGCGGTCGCGGTCGATGACCCAGTTGGCGAGCACCTGGCACCAGCCGCCCGGCGCGAGGTGCTCCGGGGCGGTGCGCACGATGTGCTCGACCACGCGGTCGCCGGGCAGGCCGGAGTCCCGGTAGACGAGGCGCTCGCCCGTGGCCGGGGAGATCACGAACGGCGGGTTGGTGGCGATGAGGTCGAACTGCTCGCCGCGCACGGGCTCGAAGTAGGAGCCGTCGCGTACGTCGACGCGGTCGGCGACGCCGTTGAGCGCGGCGTTGAAGCGGGCCACCCGCAGGGCTCGGTCGTTGACGTCGGTGGCGACGACGAGGTCGCTGTGGCCGGCGAGGTGCAGCGCCTGGACGCCGCACCCGGTGCCGAGGTCGAGGCTGCGACCGACCGGCGCGCGGCGGGTCAGCTGGGCCAGCGAGGTCGAGGCGGCGCTGATGCCGAGCACGTGGTCGGTGCCGACGCGCTGCGGGCCGCCGTCGAGGCCGGGCGTGAGGTCGCTGACGACCCACAGGTGCTCGTCGTCGGCGGCGTACGGGCGGCAGTCGAGGCGCGCGGCCACCTCGCTGACACTCTGCTCGAGCAGACCCGCGACGGCCAACCGGTCGACGAGTCCGGGCAGCGCCCGCTCGGCGTCCGTCAGTGACACCGGCGCCTGCAGCAGGAACAGCCGCACCAGCGTCGCCAGCGGCGAGCCGGCCTGGTCGCCACCCGTGCGCAGCAGCCCCGGCGTGGTCTCGTTGCGCGCCAGCGCGTCGTGCGCCCGACTCCCCAGCAGCTCGGCGACGGCGTCGTAGGTGAAGTCGGCGCGCTGGAGAGCCTCGCGCAGGGCGGGTGCGACGGACGGGGTCATGCCGCCCAGTCTCGCAACCCGCCGCGGCCGCTGTAACACGCCGTCCACCGCTCTGGTCACACGCTGCAACGTGTGAGTAGTGCGGTGGACGACGTGTGACATGGGTCGGCGCGGCGCTCAGCAGGCGGCGGTCGCCTCGGCCCACCGCTCGGTGGCGCGGCCGGCGGCGTCGGCCACGTCGTCGCCGTACTCACCGGCGACGGCTCCGTCCACGACGTCCTGCAGTGCCTCGGCCCGGGCGTCGACGCCGTCGGTGGCCAGCGCGGTCCGGACGTCCTCGCGCAGCTCGTCCGGCACCCGGTCGAGCATCGGGTGCTCGTCGGTGGCGTCGAACCTCTCGGCGCGGCGCTCCGCGCGGTCCTCGACCAGACCGGCGACCTGGTCGCCGTACGCACCGTCGAGCGCGTCGTCGCGCGCCTCCACCAGACCCGCGACGACCTCGGCGGGCGTACCGCCCGCCAGCGCGGTCAGGTCGTCCCGCAGGTCGCTCGGCAGCAGCGACCACATCGGCAGCCCGGTCAGCCCGTCCTCGCCGAACGGTGCGCACACGTCGAACCGCTCGGCCAGCGACCCACCCAGCGATCCACCCAGTGACTCCCGCAGCGCCGCACGGCGCTGGAACCGAGCCGGCGGCGCGTCACCCTCCGCCGACACGCTCGCCAGAGCCAGGTCGTCCCCCGCCTCGGCAGCGGCGGGCGAGCCCGCACCGGCGACCTGCTGCACCCCGACCAGCACCAGCAGCGCGGCGAGCGCCGCTCCCGTCCCGGCCGCGGCCAGGTCCGTCCAGATCCGTCGTCCCACGACGTCCTCCTCCTCGTTGCGGACCGGGACTCGGCGCCCGGCTCCTGTCCTGCACCCACGAGCCTGGGCGGGTGAGGTGGCCGCCCGGTCAGTCCCGTGTTCGGGCTCTGCAAGGGCGGCCCCCGGACGGCCTCGGGCGGCCCCGCACGGGCGCGCGCGGCCCTACCGTGGATCCCGTGCAGGCAGAGGACGGGACCCGTGGACTGGTGCTGGTCGTCGAGGACGAGCCGGCGATCGCCGACGTGCAGCGGCGCTACCTCACCCAGGAGGGCTTCGGCGTGCACGTCGAGCGTGACGGCGACGGCGCGCTGGACGCCGTACGACGGCTGCGTCCGGTCGCGGTCGTGCTCGACGTCGGGCTGCCCGGCCGCGACGGCGTCTCGGTGTGCCGGGCACTGCGCGCGGAGGACGACTGGACGCCGGTGGTGTTCGTGACGGCCCGCGACGACGAGGTCGACCGGGTGCTCGGGCTCGAGCTCGGGGCCGACGACTACGTCACCAAGCCGTTCTCGCCGCGCGAGCTCGTCGCCCGGGTCAAGGCGGTGCTGCGTCGTCACGACGGCCCGCCGGTCCCTGCGGTGCTCGAGGCCGGCGGCGTCCGGCTCGACGAGGGCGCCCGGACCGTCGTCGCGGGCAGTGACCCGGTCGCCCTGACCGCCACCGAGTTCGCGCTGCTGCGGGCGCTGATGAAGGCCGGCGGGCGGGCGGTCGAGCGCACCGAGCTGATGGCGTCGGCGTGGGGACAGGCCGACTACACCGGGAGCCGCACCGTCGACGTCCACGTGGCACAGCTGCGCGCCAAGCTCGGCGAGCACTCTCCCATCGAGACCGTGCGCGGCGTCTGCTACCGGGTGCCGACCGCCGCCCGCGCCTAACGGGGCTCCGTCGTGCAGCGGCTCACGTCGCGCCCGCCCGGGCTCCGGCGGCTACGCCCGGCCTCGCTCCCGTGGCGCCTCGGGCTCGCCATGGGCGGCGTCGCGCTGGTCTCGGCGCTGCTCGCCGGCGCCCTCGTCGCGCCGCTGGTGCGCGACTCCGCACAGGACGCCGTCCGCGAGCCGCTCGGCCGCCAGGCCGACCTGCTCGCCCGGGTGTCGGTCCTGGGACAGACGGGGAGCCCCGCCACCCGCCGCCGCGCGATCGCGCTCGCGTCGCGCACCGGGGTGGACCTCGGGCTGGTCGACGCCGACGGCACCCGCAGCGGCGCGGCGAGGGTGCTCGACGACGCCGAGGTGCGGGCGCTGCTCGACGGCGTGGAGGTGTCGACCGAGGGCGTCCTGGACGGCACCGACGTGCTCGTCGAGGCGCGGCCCTCGGCGTCGGGCGGCGCGGTGGTGCTGGTCGCGGACACCGCCGACGTGGCCTCCACCGTGGACGTCGTACGACGGCGGGTGCTGGTGGCGATCGGCGTCGGGCTGCTCGCGTCGATCGGCCTGGCCGCACTGCTGGCCCGCCGGCTGGGGCGGCCGCTGCGCCGCCTCGCCGACGCAGCGCACCGCCTCGGCGAGGGCGAGCGCGACGTACCCGTGCCCGACGACGGACCCGACGAGGTCGCCGAGGTGTCCCGGGCGCTGCGCGCGCTCGACCGGGCGCTGGCCACCAGCGAGGGCCGTCAGCGGGAGTTCCTGCTGTCGGTGTCGCACGAGCTGCGCACGCCGCTGACGGCGGTGCGCGGGTACGCCGAGGCGCTCGCGGACGGCGTCGTACCACCGGAGGAGACCGGCGAGGTCGCGCGCACCGTGCTGTCGGAGACCGAGAGGCTCGAGCGCTACGTCGCCGACCTGCTGGCCCTGGCGCGGATGCAGGCGGAGGACTTCGCGGTCGAGCCGGTGCCTGTCGACGTCATCGAGCTGCTGGGCGCGGCCGCGCGGGCGTGGGAGGAGCCCGGCCGCCGACGCGGCGTGACGGTCGGGTGCGCCCCACTCGGGACCGGGGTCCCGGTGCCCGAGCTGTCGACCGACCCGGTGCGGCTGCGCCAGGTGGTCGACGCGCTGGTCGACAACGCGGTACGCGTGTGCGGCGACGGCGACCGGGTGGTGCTCGAGGTCGTCGCCGAGCCGGGCGCGGTGCGGGTGGAGGTGCGCGACTCCGGCCCCGGGCTCACCGCCGACGACGCACGGGTGGCGTTCGAGCCCGGCGTGCTGCACGACCGGTACGCCGGGCGACGGCCCGGCGGGCACGGCCTCGGCCTGGCGATCGTGCACCGGCTGGTGACGCGCCTCGGCGGCACGGTCGAGGTCGGCGCCGCTCCCGAGGGCGGGGCGGCGTTCGTGGTGCGGCTGCCGGTCTGATCCGGAGCCGGGCCCGTCAGGCCAGGGCGGCCTCGGCCGTCTCGTGGATGACGAAGACCTTGGCCAGGCCGGTGATCCGGAAGATCTTCAGCAGACGGTCCTGGTTGCAGACCAGCTGGAGGGAGCCCTCGTGGGCGCGGACCTTCTTCAGGCCGCCGACCAGGACGCCGAGACCGGTGGAGTCGAGGAACTCGACGCCCTCCATGTCGATCACGATCTGGTAGCTGCCGGCGGCGACGAGCTCGGTGATCTTGTCGCGCAGCTTGGGGGCGGTGTAGACGTCGATCTCGCCGCTGACGGCGACGACGGTGCGACCGTCGACGTCCCGCGTGTCCAGCGTCAGGTCCACCATCTCTCCCGAAAGGTCACGTCACTGCGCGGACCAGCCCACCCGGCCCGTGTCGCAGAGACCTCAATATCAAACCACGCGCACATGGCGCTCGCACAAGAGTGTAAAAACTCGACACCCGCTGTCGACCGGCGCCCCTGTCGGCGCCGTTTGCGACCATGGACGGGTGCCCACCGGTCCGACCACCTCCCACCTCGCTGACCAGGCACGACGCACGTCCGACGGGGCCGGGGACGGCGCCGTGGCGCCCGGTCCCGGCGGTCCGGGCGACGGGTCCGCGCCGACCGAGGCGTCCTCGGGCGGCAGCGCCGAGGGGCACCGTGCCCTTGCGCGCCTCACCCTCGGGGGGCGTGCCGACCGGGTCACCCACGTGCATCGCGTGCCCGCGCGCGAGGGCACGACGGCGCCGTGGCCGGGCTGGGTGCACCCCGACGTGCGCGACGGCCTGGCGGCACGCGGCGTCGCCGCGCCGTGGGCCCACCAGGTCGAGGCGGCGGAGGCGGCGTGGGCGGGCCGGCACGTCGTCGTGGCGACCGGTACGGCGTCCGGCAAGTCGCTTGCCTACCAGCTGCCGGCCCTGAGCGCCGCGATCTCCGGGCGGCGGCCGCGAGGTCGGCGCGGAGCCACCACGCTCTACCTCGCGCCCACGAAGGCGCTCGCGCACGACCAGCTCGACGCCGTGCGCGCGCTCGGCACCTCGGTGCGGGCCACGACCTGCGACGGCGACTCCTCACGCGACGAGCGCGACTGGGCGCGGGCCTTCGGCGAGTACGTCCTCACCAACCCCGACATGCTGCACCGCTCGGTGCTGCCCGGCCACGACCGGTGGGCGTCGTTCCTGGCCGACCTGCGCTACGTCGTGGTCGACGAGTGCCACCACTACCGCGGCCTCCTCGGCGCGCACGTCGCCCAGGTGCTGCGCCGGCTCCACCGGGTCGCGGCGTCGTACGGCGCCGACCCGGTGCTGGTGCTCGCCTCGGCCACCTCGGCCGACCCGGCGCTCACCGCCCGCCGGCTCACCGGGCACGACGACGTCGTCGCCGTCACCGACGACGCCTCGCCGCGCGGCGAGGTCACCGTCGCGCTGTGGGAGCCGCCGCTGACGTCGTTCACCGGCGAGCACGGCGCCCCCGTACGCCGCAGCGCCAGCGCGGAGACCACCGACCTGCTGACCGACCTCGTCGTCGACGGGGTGCGCACGCTGGCGTTCGTCCGCTCCCGGCGCGGCGTGGAGCAGGTCGCCCGCGGCGCTTCCGCACTGCTCGGCGAGGTGGCGCCCGAGCTCGCCGGCAGGGTGGCGGCGTACCGCGGCGGCTACCTGCCCGAGGAGCGGCGCGAGCTGGAGGAGGCGCTGCGGCGCGGCGACCTGCTCGGGCTCGCCGCCACCACGGCGCTCGAGCTGGGCATCGACGTCAGCGGGCTCGACGCGGTGCTGCTCGCCGGCTTCCCGGGCACGCGTGCGGCGTTCTGGCAGCAGGTCGGGCGAGCCGGGCGGCGCGGCCAGGACGCCCTCGGGGTGCTGGTGGCGACCGACAACCCGCTCGACACCTACCTCGTGCACCACCCCGACGCCCTGCTCGGCAAGCCGGTCGAGGCCCACGTGTTCGACCCCGACAACCCGCACGTCCTCGCGCCCCACCTCGCGGCGGCGGCCGAGGAGCTGCCGCTCACCGAGGCCGACCTGCCGCGCTTCGGTCCGCGGGCGCGCGAGGTGGTCGACGGACTCACCGCTGCGGGGCTGCTGAGGCGCCGTCCGCGAGGGTGGTTCTGGACGGATCGACGCCGGGCCGCGGACCTGACCGACCTCCGCTCAGGCGGCGGGTCGCCGGTCTCGCTGCTCGAGGCCGGCACCGGTCGCGTGGTCGGCACCGTCGACGGCGGCCGGGCGCACACCACGGCGCACGAGGGCGCGGTCTACCTCCACCGCGGCGAGAGCTGGGTCGTGGAGTCGCTCGACCTCGACGAGGCCGTGGCGGTGCTGCGGCCCGACGAGCCCGGCTACTCCACGACCGCGCGCGACCTCACCGACATCCGGGTGCTGGCCGAGCACGAGCACGTCGACTGGGGCGCGTGCCGGGTCAGCCTGGGCGAGGTCGAGGTGACCCAGCAGGTGGTCTCCTACCTCAAGCGCAAGCAGCCGTCGGGCGAGGTGCTGGGCGAGGTGCCGCTCGACCTGCCTCCCCGCACGCTGGCGACGACGGCGGTGTGGTGGACCGTGCCCGACCACCTGCTCGCCCCGCTGGCCGACCTGGGCGTCGGCACCGAGGACCTCCCCGGCTCGGCGCACGCCGCCGAGCACTGCTCCATCGGGCTGCTGCCGCTGGTGGCGACCTGCGACCGTTGGGACATCGGCGGGGTCTCGACCGCACGGCACCCCGACACCGAGCTGCTCACGGTCTTCGTGCACGACGGCCACCCGGGCGGGGCGGGATTCGCCGAGCGCGGCTACCGCGCGGCAGCGAGCTGGCTGCGGGCCACCCGCGACGCGATCGCGGCCTGCGAGTGCGCCAGCGGGTGCCCGTCGTGCGTGCAGTCCCCGAAGTGCGGCAACGGCAACGACCCGTTGGACAAGGCCGGGGCGGTCGCGCTGCTCGACGTGCTGCTCGCCGACGCGCCTTAGGACGTGGGACCGGCACGCGCCTCGGCCTCGAGGTCGTCGACCGGCACCCACCACTGCGGCGCTCGGGTGGTGACCCGGACCCGCACCTCCCGACCCGTGACGGTGCACGACGCGAGCCGGGCACCGTTGGCCAGCGCGACGGAGGACGCCGCGCCACAGGCGTCCGCTCCGCTGCCGGCGGCCTGCGCTCCCGCGAGCGCCGCGAGGTCGGCGGCGGCCTGGTTGGCGCGGTGGGCGACCACGACGGCGGCTACCACGGCGAGCGCTGCGCCCAGCCACAGCAGGACGCCGGCCAGCGCGAGCGTCATCAGCGACGCCGCTCCCCGGTCGCACCGGTCGGCGCGAGACCGCCGGCCGGCGCGAGGCCGCCGGCCGCGGCGGGTCATGACGGCGCCTCGGCCAGGGCGACCGCCTCGGCGTCGACCGTCGCCCCGGGCAGGAACCCGAACAGTCCGCCCGGTCCGGCGACCTCGCCCCGGACCGTCACGGTGACCCGGTCACCGCTGCGGCTGAGCGCGACCGACGCGCCGGCGGGAGCCACCCGGGCCCCGATCGCCGCGGCGTCGGCGTCCGAGTCGCCCCGGGCGGCCGCCCGCGCCGTCTCGCGGGCCGCGTCGGTGACCCGAACCTGGGCGGCTCCGACGGCTAGCAGCCACACCAGCCCGACGGTGACGGCGACCAGGAGCGGCAGCGCCATCGCCAGCTCGGCGGTCACCGCACCCCGCTCGGAGCGGCGCCGGCCCGCGAGACGACACGGGCGGGGGCTCACCCGACGCCCAGCAGGCCGAGCACGTGGTCGAAGAGCGTGCCGAGGAGCTGCTTGCCGAAGCCCCCGCTGAGCATCGTGTAGAGCAGCCCGGCCAGTCCCGCCCCGGCGGCCGTGCCGACGGCGTACTCCGCGGTCGTGATGCCGCGCTCGTCGCGGATCCCGCTGGAGCGCCGGAGGCTGGCGGGGAGCGATCGCTGTGCAGGGGTCATGTGCTTCTCCTTCTGGTCGGGGCGGCCGCACGGTGCGACCGCCGTGACGACGACTCTTCGCCGACGGCGCCGGTCGTGCCGGACGGGTGAGCCCGCCTGGGGACGACGGGGCCGGGAGCACCGGCTGTGGAGAGCGAGCGGTCGCCTCACCAGGCGAGTCCCTCCAGCAGGGCCGCGACGAGCGGCACGATCCCGACGAGGACGAAGGCCGGCAGCAGGCATAGGCCGAGGGGAACCGCCGCGCGGACGCCGACCGTGCGGGCGAGGTCCTCGGTGCGGGCACGATCGACCTCGGCGAGCTCGTCGGCGAGGCGCTCCACGACCCCGGTCACCGAGGCCCCGCTGCGCTGGGCGCGCGCGAGCGCCTGACCGAGCGGCGCGAGCGCGGGGTCGGCGGCGAGCAGTCCCCACGCGTCGGCCGGGTCCGCGCCGAGACGCAGGCGGGCGGTCACGGGGACGAGCCGGTCGGCGGCCGGCCCCGGGAGAGCCCGCCCGACCTGGTCGAGGGCCTCGGCCGGAGCCGCACCCGAGCGCAGGGCGGTGCCCAGGAGCAGCACGACCGAAGGCAGGTCGCGAGCGGCGCGCTCGCGGCGGCGGCGTACGTCGGCGGGCTCGGCGGACGCTGCGACCCGCACCACGACGACCGCGGCGACCAGACCGGCCACCGCTCCGAGCACACCACCCAGCACCGTCCAGGCCCCCAGCCCGACGAGCGCTGCCCAGATCCTGCGGTGGCGACGCAGCCAGCCCTCGTCCGTCCCAGCCGTCGGGTCCGGTCCGACGCGGGTGGGGCCGCCGGCCGGCAGCACAGGTCGAGCGCGCGGGAGCACCGCGACGGCACCGGCCGCGCACAGGGCGCCGACCAGCACCAGCCCGGTCGAGGCGCTCACCGGCGTACCGACCCGGCGAGGGCCTCGATCCACGCGAGGCCGGCGCCCGCGAGGGCGCCGCCGAGCGCCAGGCACCCGAGCCCCACGGGGCTGGTGAGGAGGAACCGCCACGGGTCGCCGCCGGCGCCGCTGCCCATGAGCAGCGCGAGCAGCGGCAGCACCGCCATCAGTCGGGCGGTGGCGCGCGCGGAGGCGAGCTCGCCGTCGACGACCCGCCGGGTGCGGGCCGCGGCACGCAACGACGCCACGACGGCCGAGAGCGCGGCCGCGAGGCCGGACCCGGTGCGCTGCGAGACCTGCCAGGCCGCGGCCACGAGGCGCAGGTCGCCCGCGCCGGGGCGGTCGGCGAGCGCGCGCCACGCGGCCGGGACGTCGGAGCCGACCCGGTGGGCGCCGGCGACGGGTGCCAGCGCCGGCCAGTCGTCGGCCGCCGCGGCCAGTGCGACGCCGGGCGGGCGACCGGAGCCCAGCTCGGCCGCCAGCCACTCGCACGTGCGCAGCACCTGGTCACCCGTGCGCTCGGCCTCGCGCCGCCGGGCCCGCATGCGGGCGATGCGCGAGGCCACGCCGAGCGCGGCAGTGGCGACGAGCGCGAGCCCCAGGCCGGTCGGCCCACCGAGCAGGAGGGCCACCACCGGCACCAGCACGACGACCGCGGTCGTCGGGGCGAAGCCCGACCCACCACCGGCCGGCGCCGCGGCGGCCGGAGCCGGACGAACCAGCAGGAGCACCGCCAGCGCGGCGGCGACCGAGGCGAGCGCCGCGACCGCAGCGACGGACGGCACCTCACCCACCACCGAGCAGCGCGGCGAGATCACCGGAGGCCGCCAGCTCGCGGACCCGCCCCTCGCCGTCGACCGCGAGCGCGGGGACGGCGCGGACGATGCCGTCGTCGCCGCGCCGCGGCACCGCGACCTCCGCGAGTCGCCGACGTCCAGCGTCGCGGACGACGTGCAGCACCAGGTCGACCGCCGAGCCGAGCTGGCTGTGGGCGGCGGCCCGCGGCAGACCGGCCGCCTGCGCCAGGGCCTCGACCCGGGCCGGCACCGAGGCGGCGTCGTTGGCGTGCAGCGTGCCACAGCCGCCCTCGTGGCCGGTGTTGAGCGCAGCGAGCAGGTCGACGACCTCGGCGCCGCGCACCTCGCCGACGACCAGGCGGTCGGGGCGCATCCGGAGCGCCTGGCGCACCAGCACCGGCAGCGGGACCGCGCCCTGACCCTCGAGGTTGGCCGGCCGTGCCTCCAGCGCGACGACGTGCGGGTGGCGGGGCCGCAGCTCCGAGCTGTCCTCCACCACGACCAGCCGCTCGGCGGGCGGCGCCGCGCCCAGCATGGCGCCCAGCAGCGTGGTCTTGCCGGTGCCGGTGCCGCCCGAGACGAGGAAGGAGACCCGGGCCGCGACGACGCGGCGCACGAGCGCGGCGGTCTGTCGGGTGAGGAACCCGGTGCGCTCGAGACCGTCGAGGTCCAGCGTCGCCGGACGGGGCACGCGCAGCGAGATGACCGTGCCGGGCCTGGCGACGGGTGCCAGCACGGCGTGGAAACGGGTGCCGTCGGCCAGCCGCAGGTCGACCCACGGGGAGGCGTCGTCGAGCCTCCGGCCGGCCTGCGCGGCGAGCCGCTGGGCGAGTCGGCGTACGGCGTCCTCGTCGGGGAGCAGCACGTCGGTGCGCTCGAGGCCCTGCCCCCGGTCGACGAAGACGCCGTCGGCACCGTTGACCAGCACGTCGGTGACGTCGGGCAGCCGCAGCAGCGGCTCCAGCGGGCCGGCGCCGACGACGTCGCGACGGAGCACGTCGTGCACGGCGAGGACCGTCGCGTCGCCGACCGGGCGACCACTGGCCCGCAGCGCCTCGGCGACCCGGTGAGGCGTCAGGTCGCCTCCCGGCCCGGAGGCGAGCCGGGAGCGCACGACCTCGACCAGACCCGACACGTCGCCGGTCACGTCGCCGGTCACGTCGCCGGTCACGGCGCCACCGAGCGAGGGCACGGACGTCACACCGCGCACAGCGAACCCGCGCCGTCGAGGAGGCGGCGACCGACCCTCGCCAGGTGGCACCGCGGCGACGTCAGCGGGCCGAGGCCGAGGTCGAGCTGCTCGGCCAGCCGTCGCTGGTCGGGGAGGTAGTCGGCGACCGGGGCCCCGACCGCCCGCACGAGGGCACGCTCGTCCGGCACGTCGCGCGCCCTGACGACCAGGCGCACCGCGGCGTCGGGCACCAGGCGCCGGACCCGAGCCGCGGCGGCCACCCCGGCCACGCCCGGCTGGACCACGAGCAGCACCACGTCGCACCGGGTCGCGAGCTCCACGACGGACGGGTCGGCCGCACGGGGCAGGTCGACCACCACGACCTCGTGGCCCCGCACCGCCGCGGACAGGGCCTCGCGCACCGCGAACGGCTGGAGGGACTCCGCGCGGGCGTGGTCCCACGCCAGCACCCCGAGCCCGCCGCGACGCGGCAGCGCGTCGCGCAGGGCGCGCGCCCCGAGCCGGCCGGTCGGGCTGCTCAGCGCGTCCCAGCGGACCCCGTCGACCTCCTCCATGCCCAGCACCCGGTCGAGGCCGGGCCCGAGCGGGTCGGCGTCGACCGCGAGCGCGGGCCCGCCGCGGGCCGCCGCGACCTGCCCCAGCGCGCCGGTCAACGTCGTCGCCCCGACACCGCCGGACCCGCCCAGCACCCCGACGAGGAGGCCGGGACGGCGTCGGTCGTCGACGGAGTCGGTGAGGACCTCGACGACCCACTCCGCGCTGGCGGGGAGCCCGAGCACCTGGCTGGCACCGAGGTCGACCGCGTGCCGGAATGCCTCCGTGGGCGCGGGCTCCGGGCCGACCACCAGCACCCGGTCGCGCCGCGGAGGCGCGAGGGCCGTGAGACGTCCGGCGAGGTCGACGCCGACGAGGAGCAGCGGGGCACGCGACCACGCGGCGAGGACGCGCGTGGGGTCGTGCTCCACCTCGGGCGCGACACCGGCGGCGGCTGCGAGGCGCAGCAGCTCGTCGCGCAGGTGGGGGTCGGCGGTGGCGACCACGGGAACCGCGCCGGACTCGTGCTCGACCGGGGCGCTGACGGTGCTGGTGCCGGTCGGGCCGGTCGAGCCGGTCGCCCCGCGACGGGGGTGGGAGGTGGACGGGGACGGGGTGCGCAGCGGGACCATGGCTCGACGCTCCCCGCGTACGACGCCTCGGACCGGGTACCGGTCGGGCACCTGTGGAGCACGACGAGCGACCGGCCGGCTGTGGACGACGTACGGACACCGGCACGGCGCGCCGCGAACGCCGGTGCGGGCCGAACCCGCCGACTACCATCACCGCATGGACGGCCCGGCCCCCACAGCCGCGTTCTTCGACCTCGACAAGACGATCATCGCCCGCTCCAGCACGCTGGCGTTCACCCGTCCGTTCCAGGCCGGAGGGCTGCTCTCGCGACGCGCGATGATCCGGTCGGCGTACGCGCAGTTCCTCCTCAAGGTGGGCGGGGCCGACCACGACCAGATGGAGCGGCTGCGCAGGCTGATGTCACAGCTCATCGCCGGCTGGGACGTCGCCACGGTGCGCGAGATCGTCGCCGAGACGCTGCACCTGGTCGTCGACCCGATCGTCTACGACGAGGCGGTCGAGCTCATCACCGAGCACCACGCCGCCGGGCGCGACGTCGTCATCGTCTCGGCCTCCGGCACCGAGCTCGTCGAGCCCATCGGCGAGCTGCTGGGCGCCGACCACGTGGTCGCCTCGCGCCTGGAGGAGGTCGACGGCCGCTACACCGGCGAGGTCGCCTACTACGCGTACGCCGAGGAGAAGGCGCG
The DNA here is from genome assembly GCA_002729525.1 of Nocardioides sp. GTDB lineage: Bacteria > Actinomycetota > Actinomycetes > Propionibacteriales > Nocardioidaceae > Nocardioides. Next base: position 142,057 of record PBYI01000038.1, on the reverse strand, counting down.
CGCGCTCGACGACCTCGCCGCGACCCACGGCTACGACCTCGCCGAGTGCTGGGCCTACAGCGACTCCGTCACCGACGTACCCATGCTCGAGGCCGTCGGCCACCCGGTCGCCGTCAACCCGGACCGCGAGCTGCGCCGGGTCGCCGAAGAGCGCGGCTGGGAGGTGCTGCGGTTCGACCAGCCGGTCGCGCTGCGCACCCGGGTGCCGCTCGCGCCCGCCGGCGCCCTGCTCGCGGTGGCGGTGGGTGGGGCCGTGGTCGGCGGCCTGCTCTGGCGGTCGGGGCGCCGGGCCATCGACCCCGCCGTGTGACCGGCGTCACACCACAGGGGCTCGGGAAAGTCAACCCTTGTAGTCGCCGCCGGGCAGGCGTAGACCTGAGGTCAGAGGCACTCGGAGGCCCCTGACGCTCCAGCAGCAGTCCGGGCAGCGGAGCGAGAACTGGAAAGAGCAGCGCGCGAGCCGGGTACCCACGCGGCGATCCACCCATCACACGGGGCGCATGTACTCGGGCTTGACCCGGGGCAGCAAGTAGAGATGCACGCTTGGTAGCCAGCGGTCTCACGCGCACAGCGGTGGCGCCCGGTTCCCCATGAACCGGGCGCCATCGTCTTTCCGTGCCCTACCGCGCCAGCGGACTGGCCTCCGCGGCCGCGGCGTACGCCTCGGCGGCGTACAGCAGCCACGCGTGCACCCCGGCGATCCCGCCCTCGGCGTACCCCCGCAGGTTCGACTCGTACGCCGGCCGCAGCGCGAGGTGCGCGGCCTCCGGCACCACCAGCGACTTCTCGTCGACGCCGCGCGCGACGAGCAGCAGCCGCTCGAGCGCGCGGGCGACGAGCCCGTTGTGCGAGGCGAACGGTGCTGCCGTGGCGACCTCGGCGTGGGCGACGGCGGCGACGACGAGCGCGGGCGCCTCGGTGGGGGCGGCCAGCACGGCCGCAAGGTCGCGCAGCCGGGCGGCGGAGGCGGCGTCGCGCGGCCGGCCGAGCTGCTCGGCGTCGACGGAGCCCTGGGCGGCGAGCGCGTGCAGCCGGGCGAAGGCCTGGAGCGGCGCACGGGAGACCAGCGGGGTGAGCGAGAGCAGCTCGGTGGAGAGCCGGACGGCGTCGGCGGCAACCGCGTCGCCCTCGCCCTCGCGAACCGCGTCGAGGCTCGACCCCGACCCCTCCAGCACCCCGCTCGCGTGGGCGCCGCGCAGCAGCGACTCGGCGGTGTCGGCGGGCGTGCTGCGGCGCAGACCGCGGTCGCGCAGGAGCACGTCGATGCCGTCGCGTGCGGCGGCCATCGCGGACGGCACGCCCTCGCGTGCGTGCAGGTCGGCCAGCGGGTCGGCGGGGCGGTCGGTCACGGGCGCCAGGGTAGGCGGTGGGGCGCCCGGTGCAGACCGGGGAGCACCACCCGCGCGGCGCCACCGGGGACGCCCGCCACCGACCTAGGATCGGCCGGGATGAGCGAGCACGAGGAGCGGGCCCGGGGCTTCGGCGCCGAGGCGGAGGCCTACCACCGCGGGCGTCCGTCGTACGGCGACGACGCCGTCGCGTGGGCGCTCGCCGACCTCGAGAAGCTCCCCCCGGCCGCCCGGGCGACCGACCGCGCTCCGCTCCAGGTGCTCGAGCTCGGCGCCGGCACCGGCCTGCTCACCCAGCAGCTGGTCGCGCTGGGCCACTCCGTGCTCGCCGTCGACCCGGACGAGCGGATGCTCACCCACCTGCGCCACCGCCTGCCCGACGTCACCGCCGAGGCCGGCTCGGCCGAGGACATCCCGGCGCCCGCGCGGTCCTTCGACGTGGTCGTCGTGGCGAGCGCGTTCCACTGGTTCGACCGCGAGAAGGCGCTGCCGGAGATCGCCCGGGTGCTTCGTCCCGGCGGTCGCCTGGTGACGCTGCGCCACGAGCGCGACACCCGCATCCCGTGGGTACGCCGCCTCGGCCGCTTCCTCGCCCCGCCGCAGGCGCAGGCGCACGACCACGACGTGGTCGGCCCGCTCACCGCGTCCGACCTGTTCGACGAGGTCGAGGACGCGACGTTCCAGCACTGGCAGACCGTCGACCGCGCCTCGATCCTCGACCTGGCCCGCTCCCGCTCGCACGTCGCCCTGATGGGCGAGGAGGAGCGCGAGGCGCTGCTGCGCGACCTGCTCGCCTTCTACGACGACTACGGCCGCGGCATGGACGGCATGCAGCTGCCCTACCGCACCGAGGTCGTGCGCTCGGTGGTCGTGCCGCAGCCGGAGCCGGTGGCCACGCCTCCCGCAGCCCCGGAGAACCCGACGGCCGCCCGCACCACCGCCGTCCGCGACGTCGTCCACGCGCCCGTCAGCGCCGCGGACGACGTCGACCCGACCACCGACCCGACCACCGAGCCGACCGTCCCGCTGCGCATCGACACCGTCCGCACGCCCGACGACGCCTTCACACCCGACCGGCTGCGCGACTCCGCGTCCGACCTGCCGGCGATCGTGCTCGGCGACGCCTCCGACGACGGCTCGCTGCTCCTCATCGACTTCCGCTGAGGTCTGGTCCGGGCGCGCCGCGGACCCCCGAGAGGCTCCCCGACCTGCGATATTGACCCCGTGCGCTGGCGTCGACGACGGACCCCTCTGGGCTCGGCGTCCGACCGCGCCACCTTCCTCACCCTGCACCGTGCGTCGCTGGCGGCGCCAGCGCTGCGCGAGGGGCTGACCGGCCCCAGCGCCGAGCGGTCCGTGCGCCACCTGCGCGCCCTGCTCGGCACGCCGGCGCTCGCGGTCACCGACACGGCCGGCTGCCTGGCGTGGGACGGCACCGGCAGCCACCACGCCTCCCAGCTGCCGGCGCTGGTGGAGGCGACGCTCGACCGCGGCCGCGCCCGCACCTTCGACCGCGGCGACCTGCCGTGCGACCGGGAGGGCTGCGAGCTGCGCACGGCACTGGTCCACCCGCTGGCCGTGGAGGGTCGGATCGTCGGCACGCTCGTGGCGCTGTCGCCGTACCAGACGGCCGGGCTCGCGCGCGCCGCCGAGGAGGTCGCGTCCTGGGTGTCGGGCCAGCTCGCGCTGGCCGAGCTGGAGAGCAGCCGCACCCGGCTCGCGGAGGCGGAGGTGCGGGCGCTGCGCGCGCAGATCAGCCCGCACTTCATCTACAACTCGCTCGGTGCGATCGCGTCCTTCGTGCGCACCGACCCCGAGCGGGCGCGTGAGCTGCTGCTGGAGTTCGCCGACTTCACCCGCTACTCCTTCCGGCGCCACGGCGAGTTCACGACGCTCGCCGAGGAGCTGCGCTCGATCGAGCGCTACCTGGTGCTGGAGCAGGCCCGCTTCGGCGAGCGGCTGCGGGTGACCCTGAGCATCGCGCCGGAGGTGCTGCCGGTGACGGTGCCGTTCCTGTGCATCCAGCCGCTGGTGGAGAACGCCGTACGGCACGGCATCGAGGGCCAGGAGGAGGGCCACGTGACGATCACCGCCCACGACCAGGGCCCCGACTGCGTCATCGAGGTCGAGGACGACGGCGTGGGCGAGGACCCCGAGAAGGTACGTCGCGTGCTCGCGGGCGACACCGCGCTCGACTCGGTCGGTCTGGGCAACGTCGACGCACGGCTGCGCGCGACGTACGGGGACGACTACGGTCTGGTCGTCGAGACCGCCGAGGGAGCCGGGACGAGAGTGGTGGTGCGGGTGCCGAAGTTCGCCGCGGGGGTGAGCGCGTGACGACGTCCGCGTTCGAGGAGCCCGTGCCGCCGGGCCTGCGCGCGCTCGTCGTCGACGACGAGAAGCCCGCTCGCGACGAGCTCGCCTACCTGCTCGACCGCGACCCCCGGGTCGCGGACGTCCGCACGTGCGGATCGGCGACCGAGGGCCTGAAGGTGCTGCGGGAGACCACCGTCGACTGCGTCTTCCTCGACGTCCACATGCCCGGGCTGAGCGGACTGGAGCTCGCCGACGTGCTGTCGCGCTTCAAGCAGCCGCCGCCGGTGGTGTTCGTGACCGCCCACGACGGTCACGCGGTCGAGGCGTTCGACCTGCGCGCGGTCGACTACGTCCTCAAGCCGGTGCGCGCGGAGCGTCTCGCCGAGGCCGTACGCCGGGTGCTGGAGGCGATCGGGCGGGTGCCGGCCCCGGAGGCGGAGCCGGCGGCGCCGGCCGACGTGCAGATCCCGGTCGAGCTGGGCGGGGTGACCCGCTTCGTCGACCGTTCGACGGTGACCCACGTGGAGGCGCAGGGCGACTACGCCCGCCTGCACACCGCCGACGGCAGCCACCTGATCCGGGTGCCGCTGTCGACGCTGGAGGAGGAGTGGGCCGACGCGGGCTTCGTCCGGATCCACCGGTCGCTGCTGGTCGCCACCGGTCACGTGACCGAGGTCCGGATGGACGGCGGTCGCTGCACCGTCCGGGTCGGGACGGCGCCGGGCACCGAGCTGGGCGTGAGCCGCCGCAACACCCGCGAGCTGCGCGAGCGGCTGCTGCGTCGGTCCGGGAGCTGAGCCGTGGCCGCGCGCGGCGACCGGGTGCGGGTCACCGGCCCCGACCGGCGCTCGCGGCCGGTGCCGCGCCGCCGCGACCTGCACGCCCAGACCGCGCTGGGTGACCTCTACCTGCGCTCGCTGCTGCGCGCCCAGCTGCGGCTCGCCGCGGTGGTCGTCGGGGTGCTGATGCTGACGGTCGGGGCGCTGCCGGTGCTGTTCGTGGTGCTGCCGGGGCTCGTCGACCGCACGCTGCTCGGCGTACCGGTGCCGTGGGTGGTCATCGGCGTCGTCACCTACCCGTGGCTGGTGGTGCTGGGCTGGTGGTTCGTGCGACGGGCCGAGCGCAACGAGTCGCGGTTCGCCGAGCTGGTCGAGGAGCTGGAGGCGTGACCGCCCTGCCGAGCCTGCTGGCCGTGGCGCTGGTGACGGTGATGACCCTCGCGCTGGGCACGTGGGGCGTACGGCTGTCGCGCACGTCGAGCGACTTCATGGTCGCCTCGCGCACGGTGCGCCCGGGGATGAACGCCGCGGCGGTGAGCGGCGAGTACCTCTCCGGGGCGTCGTTCCTCGGCATCGCCGCGCTGCTGCTCACCTTCGGCGCCGAGGTGCTCTGGTACCCCGTCGGCTGGACGGCCGGCTACCTCGTCCTGCTCACCCTGGTGGCCGCGCCGCTGCGCCGGTCCGGCGCCTACACGCTGCCCGACTTCGCCGAGGCGCGGCTGGCTTCGCCGCTGGTGCGCAACGTCTGCTCGACGCTCGTCGTCGCGATCGGCTGGCTCTACCTGGTGCCGCAGATGGAGGGTGCGGGGATCACCCTCACCGCCGCCACCGGTGCGCCGTCGTGGGTCGGCCCGGTGGTCGTCGGGGCGGTCGTGCTGGTCGCGGTCGCCGGCGGCGGGATGCGGAGCATCACCCTGGTCCAGGCGTTCCAGTACTGGCTCAAGCTCACCGCCCTGCTGGTCCCCGCGGCGGTGCTGCTCGCGGTGTGGGCCGCCGACGACGCCCGCCCGACGGTCGGCGCCGCGGGTGCGTGGTCGACGCCGCTGACCTCGGACGTGGCCGGGCTGTACACGACGTACAGCCTGATCCTGGCGACGTTCCTCGGCACCATGGGCCTCCCGCACGTGGTGGTGCGCTTCTACACCTCCCCCGACGGCCGGGCTGCGCGTCGTACGACGCTGGGCGTGCTCGCGCTGGTCGGCGGCTTCTACCTGCTGCCCCCGGCGTACGCCGCCCTCGGTCGCGCGTACGGCGTCGCCGACGACGCGACGCTCGTGCTTGACCTGCCGCGCCTGGTCGTGCCGGGCGTCGTCGGCGACGTGCTGACCGGCCTGGTCACGGCCGGGGCGTTCGCGGCGTTCCTGTCGACGTCGTCCGGGTTGGCCGTCGCGGTGTCGGGCGTGCTCACCCAGGACGTCACCTCCCGCGGCCTGCCGGGGATCCGCACGATGTCCGACATCACCGCCTTCCGGCTCGCGGCGATCATCTCGGTCGTGGTGCCGACCCTGGCGGCGCTGGCCCTGCCCAACCTCGGCATCGCGCGGGCGGTCGGGCTGGCGTTCGCGGTGGCGGCCTCGACCTTCTGCCCGCTGCTGCTCCTCGGCATCTGGTGGCGGCGACTGACCCCACCCGGCGCGGTCGCGGGCCTGCTGACCGGCGGCGCCGGGTCGATGGCGGCGGTCGCGTGGAGCATGGGACACGGCGGCTTCGCCGACTCCGACGCGTGGCTCGACGTGCTGCTGACTCAGCCGGCCGCGTGGACGGTGCCGATGGCGTTCACCGTGATGATCGTGGTGTCGCTGCTGACCCGCTCGCGGGTGCCGGCGCACACCCAGCGGTTCCTGGTGCGGCTGCACACGCCGGAGGCGCTGGAGCTGGAGCGCGCTCCGTAGGTGGCGGGTCTCAGGCGGGCGCGAGGCCGAGCGCGGTGGCGCGCTGCACCACCAGCTCGACGACGTGCTCGTGGGCTCCGATCACGTCGGCCACGAGACAGTCCGGCGCCTCGGTGGCGACCCGCTCGGAGAAGAACCCCGGCGAGAGCAGGTACGGCGACACGGCGTCACCGGGGCGCACCACCTCGGCGATCCGCGGCCCGCGGCCCGAGAGCACCGCGAGGTCGACCTGGCCGTCCCACGCGCGCGCCAGCAGCGCGACGGCGCCGAGCTGGTCGCGGGTGGCGTCGGGGTCGGACGAGCCGGCGGCGACGAGCACCACCCGCTGACCGGGCTCCGCACCCGCCTCGAGCAGCCGGGCGACCTGGGCCTGCGCGAGCAGCGGGTCGGGGCCGAACGACCCGCCGAGGGCCACCGGCACCGAGGCCTCGGCGACCGCCTCCGGCAGGTCGGTGCGCACGTGGAACCCCGTCGACAGCAGCAGCGGCACCACGACCAGCGGCTGCTCGGCCGACGCGGCGACGTCGGAGAGCAGCGGGTCGCAAAGCTCGACGTACGCCGCCGTGCCCGGCACCCCGAGCCGCTCGGCGGCACGCTCGGTGATCTCGCGGGCGACCTCGTTGCCGCTGGTACGACGTGTGCCGTGCGCGACCGTGACCAGGGCGCTGCCCGACTCCCCCACCATGGCTCGACCCTACGCCGAGCGGATCAGCCGAGGACGGCGGCGGAACTCATCGATCGCTGTGGAAGTGGACGTTTCCGGTGTTCCAGGTCGCGCACAGCAACGCGAACGTCCACTTCCGGGCACCTCGAGCAGCCCTAGCCCTCCACGCCGCGCAGCTGCGCGAGCATCCGGCGTACGGCAGCACCGGCGAGCGCGCCGCCGCCGATCACGAACACCAGCCCGACGCCCGGCGACCAGCCGCCGAAGCCGACGAGGTTCCACACGTGGGCGACCTGCCAGCCGGCGAGGCCGAGGGCGGCGAGGCAGAGGATCGCCGCCTGGGCGATCGAGGCCTTCGCGAACGGCACGAGCACGCCGGCGAAGCCGAGCATGGCGGCGTAGAAGGTCCACAGACCGCCGCCGAGGAAGCCGGAGACCTGGCCGACGGGGGTCGACACCCACGGCATCGGCGAGCCGAGCAGCACCAGCATGCTGGCGCCCAGCAGCTGCTTGCGGCCGCGGTCGAGCCGGCGACGAGCCGGGCGTGCGGTCTTCGCGACGGGCGTGGAGGTCGTGGTCATGCGCTGACTGTAAGCAGCGTGACCTGCATCACGGAACAGGCTCGGGCCCCCCGTGCCGCCGGACGGACCGGCGGGGCGCGACGAACGGCGGTTTCCGCGCGACGAGCGGTATGACCTGCGGCAACGGACCGGTCGACCGGCTCGAACGCCCCTCCGCCACCCCGCTCGTCGCGTGACCTGGGCCACTCGCCGCAAAGTGTGACTCGATTCACACCAGGCCGTTGACCGCCCCGTGACAGCGGCGTCAGGCTCCCCCACCAAAGCCGCGACGTGGCACGGCTCACGTTGCCCGGGTGGACGCGGCTCGGAACCACAGGAGGAACCGATGGACGACCAGCGGCGCCAGGAGTACTGGCGCAAGAACGTACGGCTGATGGCCGTACTGCTGTCGATCTGGGCGCTGGTGAGCTTCGGCGCCGGGATCATCTTCGTCGAGCCGCTGAACGAGATCACGATGGCGGGCTTCCCGCTCGGGTTCTGGTTCAGCCAGCAGGGCTCGATCCTCGTGTTCGTCGCGCTGATCGCGGTCTACGTGTGGCGGATGGACAAGCTCGACGCCGAGTTCGGTGTCGAAGAGGTCGAGCAGGAGGTGCACCACTCATGAGTGCGATCCAGACCTGGACGCTGATCTTCGCGATCCTCACCTTCAGCGTCTACATCTACATCGCCTACGCGAGCCGGGTCTCGGACACCGCAGGCTTCTACGTCGCCGGCGGCGGCATCCCGGCCCCGGCCAACGGTGCCGCGATCGCGGCCGACTGGATGAGCGCCGCATCGTTCATCTCCCTGGCCGGCATCGTCGGCCTCGCCTACAACGGGTACGCCGGCGGCGTGTTCCTCATGGGCTGGACCGGCGGCTACGTGCTGCTCGCCCTGCTCCTGGCGCCGTACCTGCGCAAGTTCGGCAAGTACACCCTCCCGGACTTCGTCGGTGACCGCTACAACGAGACCGCCCGCCTGGTGGCCGTCCTCGCCGCGATCGTCGTGTCGTTCGTCTACGTGGCCGGCCAGATGGCCGGCGTCGGCCTGGTCTTCCAGCGCTTTCTCAACGTGGGCACGACCACCGGCGTCATCATCGGCATGGCGATCGTCTTCTTCTACGCCGTCCTCGGCGGCATGAAGGGCATCACCTGGACCCAGGTGGCGCAGTACTCCGTGCTGATCGTCGCCTACCTGATCCCGGCCGTCGCGGTGTCCGCCAAGGTCACCGGCGTCCCGCTCCCGCAGATCGGCTTCGGCCAGATCCTCGACGAGCTCAACGGGCTCCAGGCCGACTTCGGCCTGGCGGAGTACTCGGGTGCGTTCACCCAGATCTCGATGCCCAACATGATCCTGATCACCGCGGCCCTCATGTTCGGCACCGCCGGCCTGCCGCACGTGATCGTGCGCTTCTACACCGCCAAGAGCGTGCGCGCCGCCCGCTACTCGGCGCTGTGGGCGATCTTCTTCATCGCGATCCTCTACACGACCGCCCCGTCGGTCGCGGCGTTCACGAAGCTGCAGATCATCAAGGACCTCGACGGCACGACGCTCGCCGACGCGCCCGGCTGGTTCAACACCTGGTCCGACGTCGGCCTGATCACCGCCGCCAGCGGCGACCCGGTGAGCAGCCTGACGGGCACGTTCAGCTACACCGACGTGGCCATCAACAACGACATCATCGTGCTGGCCAGCCCGGAGATCGGCGGCCTCCCGGCCCCCATCGTCGGCCTGGTCGCGGCCGGTGCACTCGCCGCGGCGCTGTCCACGGCGTCCGGCCTGCTGCTGGTGATCTCCTCGTCGGTCGCCAACGACGTCTACTTCAAGAAGATCAACCCGCAGGCCTCCGAGGCCCGCCAGCTGATGGTCGGTCGCATCGCCATGGGCGCCGCGATCGTCGTCGCCGGCTACCTCGGCATCAACCCGCCGGGCTTCGTCGCCCAGGTCGTGGCCCTGGCGTTCGGTCTCGCCGCCGCCAGCTTCTTCCCGATCCTGGTCCTCGGCATCTTCTGGAAGAAGACGACCGCCGCCGGTGCGGCCACGGGCATGATCGTGGGTCTCTCGGTGACCTTCGCCTACATGCTCTGGACGCTGCCGATCTACGGCGGCTCGGCCGGCATCCTCGAGATCCCGCCGACCGGCATCGGCACGATCGGCATGCTGATCAACTTCGCGGTGACCATGTCGGTCTCCATGTTCACCAAGGCTCCCTCGCAGCAGATGCAGGACCTGGTGGAGGAGATCCGCTACCCCGGTCGCACGAAGCTGGTCGCCCAGCACGCCGAGGGCGAGGTCTGAGCCGCGGTCCCGAGCGGCACCAGCTCCACCCAGCACCACCCAGCACCACCCGCCCGCCCGTCCCCGGTACGCCGGGGGCGGGCGGCGGTCCGTCCGGGGCCTGCTCGCGGCGTACCCGGGAGTCCGTTCGCAGCACCGAGCCCACCGCTCGGCAACCCTGGCGCAACCATCACTCGTCACCCTGGGTGGCCGGTCCTAGTGTGACCAGAGCCACCCGTCCAGACCTCATCGCAGAGCAGGAGACACCGTGAGCGAAGAGACCCTGTCCAACCTCCTCAAGGAGGACCGCCGCTTCGAGCCGCCGGCCGCGCTGGCCGAGCACGCGAACGTCACGGCCGAGGCGTACGACCACGCGGCGAAGGACCGGGAGGGCTTCTGGGCCGAGCAGGCGCAGCGGCTGACCTGGGACACCCCGTTCGAGCAGGTCCTCGACTGGAGCAACCCGCCGTTCGCGAAGTGGTTCGTCGGCGGCAGGATCAACGCGGCGTACAACTGCGTCGACCGGCACGTCGAGGAGGGCCGCGGCGACAAGGTCGCGATCCACTTCGTCGGCGAGCCCCTCGAACCGGAGACGTCAGGGACCCGCTCGATCACCTACGCCGAGCTCAAGGACCTCGTCTCCCAGGCCGCGAACGCGCTGACCGACCTCGGGGTCGGCACCGGCGACCGGGTCGCCATCTACATGCCGATGATCCCCGAGGCCGTCGTCGCGATGCTGGCCTGCGCCCGCATCGGCGCCCCGCACACCGTGGTCTTCGGCGGCTTCTCCTCCGACGCGCTCGCCTCGCGCCTGGAGGACTGCCAGGCCAAGGTCGTCGTCACCGCCGACGGCGGCTACCGCCGCGGCGCCCCGTCGGCCCTCAAGCCCGCCGTCGACGAGGCCCGCACCAAGACCGACGTGGTCGAGAAGGTGCTCGTGGTGCGCCGCACCGGCCAGGACCTCGGCGCCGACGGGTGGGACGACGCCGTCGACGTGTGGTGGCACGACGCGGTCGACGCAGCCTCCACCGAGCACACCCCCGAGGCGTTCGACGCAGAGCACCCGCTCTACGTCATGTACACCTCCGGCACGACCGGCAAGCCCAAGGGCATCCTGCACACGACGGGCGGCTACCTCACCGGGGCGGCGTACACGCACTGGGCGGTCTTCGACCTCAAGGCCGACACCGACGTCTACTGGTGCACCGCCGACATCGGCTGGGTGACCGGCCACTCCTACATCGTCTACGGCCCGCTGGCCAACGGCGTGACGCAGGTGCTCTACGAGGGCACGCCCGACTCCCCCGAACGCGGCCGCTGGTGGAAGATCATCGAGGAGTACGGCGTCACGATCTTCTACACCGCGCCGACCGCGATCCGGTCCTTCATGAAGCAGGGCCGCGAGATCCCCGACGCGCGCGACCTCTCCTCGCTGCGGGTCCTCGGCTCGGTCGGCGAGCCGATCAACCCCGAGGCCTACGTCTGGTACCGCGAGGTCATCGGCGGCGGCAACGCCCCGGTGGTCGACACGTGGTGGCAGACCGAGACCGGCGCGATCATGATCAGCCCGCTGCCCGGCGTCACCTCCGGCAAGCCCGGCTCGGCGATGAACCCGATCCCGGGCGTCTCGGCCGACGTGGTCGACGAGAACGGCCAGTCCGTGCCCGACGGGTCAGGCGGCTACCTCGTGGTCACCGACCCGTGGCCGTCGATGCTGCGCACCATCTGGGGCGACGACGAGCGGTTCAAGGAGACCTACTGGAGCCGGTTCGCCAAGGAGGGCTTCTACTTCGCCGGCGACGGTGCGAAGAAGGACGAGGACGGCGACCTGTGGGTCCTCGGCCGCGTCGACGACGTCATGAACGTCTCGGGCCACCGGCTGTCGACGACCGAGATCGAGTCGGCCCTGGTGTCGCACCCGAAGGTCGCCGAGGCCGCGGTCGTGGGCGCCAAGGACGCCGACACCGGCCAGGCCGTCTGCGCGTTCGTGATCCTGCGCGACGACGCGGGTGACGGCGGCGACGACATCGTCGCCGAGCTGCGCAAGCACGTCCGCAAGGAGATCGGCCCCATCGCCACGCCGCGCCAGGTCATGGTGGTGCCGGAGCTGCCGAAGACCCGCTCGGGCAAGATCATGCGCCGCCTGCTGCGCGACGTCGCCGAGAACCGCGAGGTCGGCGACGTCACCACGCTGGCCGACAGCTCGGTGATGGACCTGATCAGCTCGGGGATGTCGACCGGCAAGGACGACTGACGGCGTACGCCGCCCGCTCGCGACCGACGCACCGCGACCCCTCGGGGCGCGGTGCGTCGTCGCGTCCGGCACCCGATGACCGCACCGGGCACCGAACCGCCCTCCGAAGGGTTGACCCGCTCTCGGTAGGCTGGCCGCTCGGTGCGCCGGGAAGTCTGGTCGGCAGTCTCCCCGCTGACCCCTGACACCACGCTAGGAGCCCGACCGTCGTGACGCTGGTGTGGCTGCTCGTCGCCCTCGCGGCCGTGCCCGTGCTCGTCGTGCCGCTCACCGGCGCGATCGGCCGGCGTACCGGCTGGGTCGTCGCGGTCGCCTACGTCGCGATCGCCGCGGCGATGGTGCCGACGGCCCGAGACGTGCTGCACGGCGACCCGGTGAGCACGACGTACGAGTGGGTCCCAACGCTGGGCGTGTCGTTCTCGCTGCGCCTGGACGGCCTCGGGCTGGTCTTCCTGACCATCGTGCTGCTCATCGGCGCGGCGGTGATGGCCTACTCCGCGGAGTACCTCTCCCCCAAGCGGCAGCTCGGCTTCTACCTGTGGATGACGACGTTCGCCCTCGGCATGGCCGGCCTGGTGCTGGCCGACGACCTGGTGCTGCTCTTCCTGTGCTGGGAGATCACCTCCCTGGCGTCGTTCCTGCTCATCGCCAACGCCGGATCGGGCGGCGAGGCGGGCGCCGGACGCACCATGCTGATGACCTTCATCGGCGGCCTCGCGCTGCTCGTCGCGGTCTCGGTGACGATCGTCGCCACCGGCACGACGAGCCTCTCGGAGGTGCTGGCCTCCGACGTCTGGAGCGACCAGGGCCCGCTCACCGTCACCGTCGCGGTCCTGGTCGCGATCGCCGGCTTCACCAAGGCCGCGCAGTTCCCGTTCCACCCCTGGCTGCCCGACGCGATGGCGGCCGCCACGCCCGTGAGCGCCTACCTGCACGCCGCCGCGGTCGTGAAGGCTGGCATCTACCTGATGCTGCGCTGGTCGGAGGCCTTCCACGACGTCGCCGTCTGGAACGTCCTGCTCGTGTGCACCGGCCTGTTCACCGCCGCGATGGCCGGGCTCTTCGCGCTCACCCAGACCGACCTCAAGAAGCTCATGGCCTACTCCACGGTCAGCCAGCTCGGTCTCATCACCGCCGCCATCGGCATCGGTACGCCGAAGGCGCTCACCGCCGCGGTCGTCCACACCATCGCCCACGCGCTGTTCAAGTCCGGTCTCTTCATGATGGTCGGCGTCATCGACCACGGCGCCGGCACCCGCGACATCCGCCGCCTCCCGGCGCTGCGGCGCGCGATGCCGTGGAGCTTCGCCACCGTCATCGTCGGCACCGCCGCGATGGCCGGCGTACCGCCGTTCCTCGGCTTCGTGTCGAAGGAGCTGCTGCTCGGCTCGATGCTCACCGCGACCGGTCCGACGTGGGCCGGGTGGGCGGCGTTCCTCGGCCTGGACGGCGGAGCGGTGCTGACCTTCGCCTACTGCGCCAAGATCCTCTTCGGCGCCTTCGTCGACGGCGAGCGCGACCTCGACGACACCGTCCACGAGCCCGGCTGGGCCCTCCTGCTGCCGGCGATGCTGCCGATCTGGGCCGGCCTCCCGCTCGGCCTGGCCGCCGGCGTGCTGCACGAGCCGGTCGACACCGCCGTGCAGGCGATGGTCCACCACGAGGCCTACGAGCTGTCGCTGTGGCACGGCATCACGCCCGAGCTGATCGGCACGATCGTCATCATCAGCATCGGCACCGTCCTGGTGCTCAACCGGCTGCCCCTGCGCCCGCGCCTCGAGCGGAGCCTCCTGCCGTTCTCCGGCTCCGGCGCCATCGACGGCTCGGTCCGCCTGGCGCACCGCTTCGGCGGCTTCCTGGCCCGCACCGTCGGGGTCGACCACCCCGCCCGGCACGTCGTGCCGCCGCTGGTGGTCCTCACCCTGGTGCTCGGCGTCGGCTCGGCCGGGTCGCTGGCGCTCGGCGACGTGCCCGCGACCGTCGACGACCTGTGGCGACCGATCGACGCCGCGCTCCTGCTGCTCGTCACGCTCGGCGTGCTCGGCGTCGTGCTCTCGCAGTCGCGCCTGGCCGCCACCGTCTTCCTCGGCGGCGTCGGCATCGCGGTCACCGTGCAGCTCTTCGCGCTCGGCGCGCCCGACGTCGGCCTCACCCAGCTGATGGTCGAGATGCTGACCGTCATCGTGATCATGCTGGTGCTGCGCTCGCTGCCCACGACCTTCGCGCACCGCACCATGGGTCGCCGCAAAGGCCCGATGGTGCTCGCGGTCGCCGTCGGCGTCGCGGCCGGCCTCGGCACCTGGGTGCTCACCGGCCGACGCGGCATCGCCGAGCCGGGGCGCTACTTCATCGACGAGGGCTACGAGGAGACCGGGGCCCACAACCTCGTCAACGTGATCCTCGTGGAGTTCCGTGCGCTCGACACCCTGGGCGAGCTGACCGTGCTCGGCTTCGCCGGCCTCGCGATCGTCGCCGTGCTCGCCTCCGTGCCGCAGAGCGCCCGCCGTGCCGCCGCCGAACCGCCGCGCCTGCGCCCGATGGGCGACCTGGACGACCCGCGCGCGGCCCACGCCCTCGAGGACGCCGTCGGCAACCTCCGTCCGCTCCAGCTCCTCCTGCGCCTGCTCCTGCCGGCGCTGGTGGTGGTGTCCGCCGTCATCTTCTGGCGCGGGCACAACGATCCCGGTGGCGGCTTCATCGCCGCCCTCATCGGCTCCTCGGCCGTCGCGCTGGTCTACCTCGGCCGGGCGGACGACCGCCCGGTCGGGCCCCACCGCCTGCACGTCGGGCTGGTCGCCGGCGGCGTCCTGCTCGCCACCCTCACCGGCCTGCTCGGCTACCTCGAGGGCGACGCGCCGACGTACCTCGCACCGCTGTACACCTACCTCGGCTCGGTGCACCTGACGACGTCGATGATCTTCGACGTCGGCGTGTACGCCGCCGTGCTGGGCCTGGTAATGATCGCCTTCGACAAGCTCGGCAACGCAGAGCAGATGCCCGACGAGGACGACGCACCGCTGGAGCCCGCCGGCCCCGCGAACCCCCGCGAGGAGGAGCGCGCATGACCTTCCTGCCGATCACCGTCGCGGTCCTCGTGGCCGGTGGCGTCTACCTGCTGCTCCAGCCGGGCATGGTGCGGATCATCTTCGGGATCACCCTGCTCAGCCACGCCGCGAACGTCGTGCTGCTCGCCGCCGGCGTCTCCGCGTGGCGCGCCGAGCCGCTGGACACCCACGCCGGCGACGAGGTCGCCGACCCGCTGCCGATGGCGTTCGTGCTGACCGCCATCGTCATCACCCTCGCCGTGACCGTGCTGATGCTCGCCATGGCGCGCCTCGGCGGCGACGACGACACCTACCGGATCCCCGACTCGGGAGAGGAGCGGCACGCATGACCGACGCGATGCTCCCTCTCCTCGTCGTGGTGCCGCTGCTGGCGGCGGCCGTCGGCGTCGCGCTGCCGGCCCGGGTCACCGGCGTGCTGTCGGTCGTGGTGCCCCTGGCGACCGCGCTCGGCGGACTCGGCCTGCTCGTGGCGACCTCGGACGGCAAGGTCCTCGTGCAGCAGGTCGGCGGGGTCGTGCCCGGGATCGCGATCCCGATGGTCGCCGACACCCTCACCGGACTGCTGGTGCTGGTCACCAGCCTCACCACCGCGGTGGTGCTGGCGTTCACGGTGCTCAACAGGGAGTCGCGGCTGCGCTTCTTCCCGAGCCTCGCGCTGATGCTGCTGGCCGGCGTCAACGGCGCGCTGCTCACCGGCGACCTGTTCAACCTCTTCGTGTTCATCGAGGTGATGCTGCTGCCGTCGTACGCGCTCATCGCGATGACCGGCACCTGGCGCCGCCTCGGCATCGGTCGCCTCTTCGTCGTGGTCA
The DNA here is from genome assembly GCA_002729525.1 of Nocardioides sp. Classification (GTDB taxonomy): domain Bacteria; phylum Actinomycetota; class Actinomycetes; order Propionibacteriales; family Nocardioidaceae; genus Nocardioides. Next base: position 126,089 of record PBYI01000038.1, on the reverse strand, counting down.
ACCTGCTGACCTCGACGATCCTGCTGGTCGGCGTCGGCCTCGTGTACGGCGTCGCCGGCAGCGTCAACATGTCGGTGCTCAACGGTGCCGACCACGACGACCCGCGCTACCGGGTCGCGGTCGGCCTGGTGATGCTCGCGCTCGGCGTGAAGGCTGCCGTCGTACCCCTGCACGGCTGGCTGCCGCGCGCCTACCCCGCGACCTCGGCCTCGGTGATGGCGCTGTTCTCCGCGCTGCACACCAAGGTCGCGATCTACGCGCTCTACCGGGTGCACCAGGTGGTGCTCGGCGGCGACCTGTTCAGCGGCGCCACCAGCGGCTGGACCTGGCTGGGCATCGCGGTCGTGTGCACCACGATGGTCGTGGGTGGCTACGGCTCGCTCGGCGAGAAGATGATCCGCCGCAACCTGTCGTGGCAGATGGTCGCCGGCGTCGGCTACATCCTGCTCGGCCTCGCGATCGGCACCCGCCTCGGACTCGCCGCCGGCCTGTTCTACATGGTCCACCACATCCTGGTGATGGGGGCGCTGCTGCTCGGCTCCGCCGCGATCGAGCACGTCTACAAGAGCCACGACTTCACCCGGCTCTCCGGCCTGATGCGCCGGGAGCCGGTGCTGGCGGTCGTGATGGCGCTGGCGATGCTGTCGCTCGTCGGCTTCCCGCCGTCGTCCGGCTTCTTCGCCAAGGTCGGCATCGTGCGGGCCGCAGCCGGGCTCGACGACCCCGCCCGGGTGGTCGTCATGGTCGTCATCGTGGTCGCCAGCCTCGGTTCGCTCGTGGCGATGCTGCGGCTGTGGCGTGACGTCTTCTGGGGCCCGCCCATGGAGGACCTGCCGTCCGCCGGACACGGCGAGCCCTGCCCGACCGACTTCGCCGTCGGCACCCGCGCCCCACGCCGCCTCGTGGTGCCCGCCGCAGTCCTGCTCGTCGCCTCGCTGGCGCTCTTCGTCGTACCCGGCGAGGTCTGGGAGGTCACCGGTCGGGCTGCGGACGGCCTGCTCGACGTCAGCGCCTACACGCGGGCGGTGCTCGGATGACCTCGACGCTCGCCGCCCTCGCCCGGTTCTGGGCGCTGTACGTCCCGTGGCTGGTGTGGCAGCTCGTGCTCGCCACGCTGACGCTGGCCGTCGACGTGTGCACCCCGGCCTCGAAGCAGCAGCCGCGCATCGTGTGCCTGGCCGCCGACGACCTCACCGACGTCGAGGTCGCGCTGCTGACCAGCTCGATCACCATCACCCCGGGCACCCTGGTGCTCGCCATCGCCGCGGCGGACGCCGAGACGCCGTGCTCGATCTTCGTGCAGGGTCTGTTCGGGGCCGACGAGGCGTCGCTGGTCGCCGACCTCGAGGAGATGCGCGACCGGGTCGTCGCCGCGCTGCGCGGGAAGGGAGCCGTCGCATGACCGTGCTGGTGTCGATCACCGTGGTCCTCCTGGTGATCTCGTTCGCGATCGGCACGCTGCTGGTCTTCCGCGGGAAGGACGACGCGACCCGCGCCGTCGTGGGCGACCTGATGTTCTTCTGCGCGATCGCGATCTTCATCGTGACCGGCATCGTGCGCGGCACCTCGGTGCTGTTCGACGTCGCGATGCTCGGCACCCTCACCGGCGTGCTCGCGACCGTCGCGCTCGCCCGCATCCTGGCCCGGGGGCGCCGATGAACGACCCGCTCTCCCTCGTCGGCGGCGTGCTCCTGGTGCTGGGCGCGCTGGCCTTCCTGCTCACCGCGATCGGCATGCTCCGCTCGCGCGACGCGATCAGCCGGATCAACAACCTGAGCCCGGCCACCGGCTTCGGCCTGCCGCTGATCATCATCGGCTCGCTGCTGCACGAGGGCGCCCAGGGACGGCTGTCGGTCATGGGCGTGGTCGCCGCGGTCGTGGCGATCTTCGCCGCCCTGGTGGTCTCCTCGGTCGGGTCCAACCTGCTCGCGCGGGCGGCGTACCGCTCCCAGGACGAGCTCGACCCGCGCACCGTCGGCAACGCGATGTCGCCGTACGAGCAGCTGCCCGACCCCGGCGTCGAGCCCGACCACGACCACCGCAGCCGCCGGCGTCGTACGTCGACCGACGAGCCCCGCGCCGACGGGTGACCGCACCCGACGCTCGGTGTCGATAGGGTCGGGGCACACGCCACCGAGCAGAGGGACCCACGCATGGCCACCGAGACCGTCCAGACGCCGAAGGACGACGAGCCCACCATCGGGAAGCTCGTCCACGACGCGAGCCAGGACATCTCGACCCTCATCCGCAAGGAGATCCAGCTCGCGAAGTCCGAGCTGAAGATCAGCGCCCAGTTCGGCGTCGCCGGCATCGTCTTCTTCGCCGCGGCGGCCTTCATCGCGGTGCTCGCGATCATCATGCTGTCGGTGTCGATCGCCTACTTCATCAACTGGGCCGGCCTCGGCCTGCACTGGTCGTTCCTGATCGTCTTCGGCCTCTACCTGCTGCTCGCCGGCCTGCTCGGCTACCTCGGCGTGAAGAAGGTCAAGAACGTCGGTCCGCCGGAGAAGGCGATCGAGCAGGGCCGCGAGATCCCGAAGAACCTCAAGGGCAAGAAGTAGCGCTCGCCCGCGGGGTCCGCGCCCGCGGGGTGCGCGTCGTCGTACGGCGGCCGGTCAGCGCGCGCAGTCGCCGACGCCGACCTCGGCGGTGGCGCTGACGCCGTCGGCCGCCGCCTGGGAGACCTGCTCCCAGGTGAGGGCGTAGCCGGTGTCGGTGTCGGTCACCGACGCCGCGAACACCACGCCGGCGACGCGGCCCTGGGTCGTCACGATCGGACCGCCGGAGTTGCCCGGGCGGATGCTGCCGCGCAGGGAGTAGACCTCGCGGACGACCGTGCCGCTGCCGTAGATGTCGGGCGAGCGGAGGTTCTGCTCCGAGCGCACCCGGCCGCGCTCGACGTCGTAGGGGCCGTCCTCGGGGTAGCCGAGGATCGCCACGCCGTCGTCTGCCTCGGTGACGTACTGCTGCTCCTCGTCGGAGTCGCGCACGAACCGCAGCCGCGGGCGGTCCTGGTCGTCGAGCGACAGCACCGCGATGTCGAGGTCGGGGTTGTAGTAGACGACCGTCGCCGGCACCTGCTCGTCGTCGATCAGCACCACCGGGTCGGGGACGCCGGCCACGACGTGGGCGTTGGTCATCAGCCGGTCGTCGGAGTAGAGGAAGCCGCTGCCCTCGACGCCGCGGCCGCAGACGTTGTTGCCGCGGATCTTGAGCACGCTGGCCTCGGCGGCGGCGATGTCGGGATCGTTGAGCAGTCTCCTGGCGCCCGGGGACACCTCGACGATCTGCTCCGGCGCGAACGGCTCGAGGTAGCGCGGGAAGAAGCTCGCCCCGACGACGGTGTTGAAGCCCTGCAGCACGTTGGCGGCCTCGCCGGGCAGGGCGTCGTCGACCGTGCGCAGCACCGAGGAGTCGCGCACCAGCGGCGTGAGGCCGCCGATCCGGGACCCGGACACGGCGACGCCGAGGGCCCACGCGACGAGGAGCACCGCAGCCGCGCTGAGGGCCGCTCCGCCGACGGCGTCGACGGCGCGAGCAGGCTGCCAGGTGATCCGGTCGCGGATGCGCGCGCCGACGTACTGCAGGAGGCCCTGGCCGAGCGAGGCGCCCAGGATCACGATGAACAGCGCGCCCAGCGACACCGCCACGCTCGGGGCGGCGTCGCCCAGGACCACCGGGGCCAGGGTCACGCCGAGGAAGCCGCCGAGCAGCAGACCGGCGGTCGCGAAGGCACCGGTGACGAAGCCCTGCCAGTAGCCGGAGAGGGCGTAGGCGATGACGAGCAGCACCAGGAGCCAGTCGAGCAGGTTCATCGGGGGCTCCTCCGCGCCTCGAAGTCGGTGTTGGGCTGCACGTCGGTGTTCTGCCGTGGACGCCCGCCGAGCATGTACGCCGGGAGCTCGCGCTCGGGCGCCTCGGGGAGGTCCTCGATCCAGCCGAGGTACTCGAAGAGCCGGGCGACCACCCCGCCGGTGAAGCCCCAGAGGATGACGTCCTTGTCGTCGCCGATGAGGAAGCCCGGCGAGCGCCAGCCCGACGGGCCGGCGACCACGATCCGGTGCGCAGGGTCGCGCAGCTCGGCCAGCGGCACCCGGTAGACCGCGTGCACCTCGGCAGGCGAGCGGACCCAGGTCTCGCTCGGCTCGCGCCACCAGCCGAGCACCGGCCGGACGGCGAAGTTGGACGGCGGCAGCCACAGCTCGGGCAGCGTCGCGAAGACGTCGACGCCCGCGGGGGCCAGGCCGACCTCCTCCTCGGCCTCGCGGAGCGCGGCCTCGGCGTGGCTCTCACCGGCCTCGAGCCGGCCGCCGGGGAAGGAGACCTGGCCCGGGTGGGAGCGCATCGTGTGCGAGCGCTCGGTGAGCAGCAGGTCGGGACCATGCTCGCCCTCGCCGAAGAGCATCAGCACGGCGGAGTCGCTGGCGTCGGCGTCGTCGGGGACCATGAAGCGGGTCAGGTCGTGGACGGTGATCTCGCGGGCCGCGCGCTCCACCGGGCGCAGCCAGTCGGGCAGGCCGGGGTGGAGGTCGTGCCACTCCTGCTCGGGGTCGGTCGCTGGGTCGGTCTCGGGGTCGGTCTCGGGGTCGGTCACGGGGTCGGTCACAGGTCGACCCCCAGCTCGGTGGTGACCATCCGCTCGACGTCCTCGACCGAGTCGAGCCCGCCGGCCTCCTGGTGCACGACCCTCCCGTCGGCGTCGACCAGCACGAACTGCGGGAACGCCGGCGGGATGCGTACGTCGTCCTGCTCGTAGAGCTCCCCGCCGGGGTCGGCCAGCTGCGGGTAGCGCGCGCCGGTCTCCTCGACCAGAGCCAGAGCGGCCTCGGGGTAGGTGTCGGTCGCGTCGATGCCGATCACCGGCACCCGGTCGCCGTACGTCTCGTGGAACTCCTGGAGCGCAGGCATCTCCTGCCGGCAGGGCTCGCAGGTGGAGGTCCAGATGTTGATGACCAGCGGGCCGCGCAGGGTGGAGAGGTCGACGTCGGCCCCGCCGCCGAGGCACGCGAGCGCGAGCGGGGGCAGGTCGCCGGACCCGCTCTCGGCGGTGCCGGGCTCGCACTCCTCGACGCCGGCGTCGGCCTTCATGGCGGCAAGCTTGGGGGTGTCGACCTCGATGCTCGACCGGCCGGGCGCGGGAACGCCGCCGGAGCACGCCGTCAGGGCGAGCGCGACCAGGGCGAGCACCGTCGCGAGGACGGCGGTGGGGGTGTTCCTCACGCGGGCCCCTGGGTCTTCACGAGCTTCTCGGCGACCTCGGGGTCGGTCGGGCCCTCGCCGTACGCCGGGCACCAGCGGGCGACGGGACAGGCCCCGCAGGCGGGCTTCTTGGCGTGGCAGCGGCGCCGGCCGTGCCAGATGACGTGGTGGCTGAGCATCGTCCAGTCGCGCTTCTCGAACAGCGCACCGACCGCGTGCTCGGCCTTGACGGGGTCGGTCTCGTCGGTCCAGCCGAAGCGCCGCACCAGCCGGCCGAAGTGGGTGTCGACGGTGATGCCCGGGACGCCGAACGCGTTGCCGAGCACGACGTTGGCGGTCTTGCGGCCGACCCCGGGGAGCTTCACCAGGTCGTCGAGGCGACCCGGCACCTCGCCGTCGTGCTGCTCGACCAGGGCGGCGCTGAGCTTGAGCAGCGACTCGGTCTTGGCGCGGAAGAACCCCAGGGGGCCGACCAGCTGCTCGAGGTGGGCACGCTCGGCGGCGGCCATCGCGGTGGCGTCGGGGTACTCCGCGAACAGCGCGGGGCTGGCGGCGTTGACCCGCCGGTCGGTGGTCTGCGCGCTCAGGACCGTGACGACGAGCAGCTCGAACGGCGTGGTGAAGTCGAGCTCGCAGTGCGCGTCGGGGTAGGTCTCGGCGAGCACCCGGTTGATCCTGCGCGCGCGGCGCACGAGCGACGTACGGGACTCGGGAGCGGGCACCGGGCCAGCGTACGGCGCGGTGCCGACACGCCGACGCACCCCGCCTCACCTGCGGGGGCCGTCCTGTTCTTCGGGCCGCTGCGCCCCTCGACCGGGTGCAGGCACTAGGATTCAGGTGGGGTGAGTAGTGCGCCCCCAACCGTTCCAACACCGGCCCACGCAATCCCACACCGGTGTCGTCACACTTGGAGGATCCCCGTGGACAACGACGTGCTCCGTCAGGCGCCGCTCTTCAGCGAGCTCGACGACGAGGCCGCCACCGCGCTGCGCGCGTCGATGAGCGAGACCCGCGTCCGTCGAGGTGAGGTCCTCTTCCACGAGGGCGACGTGGGCGACCGGCTCTACATCGTGCTCGAGGGCAAGGTGAAGCTCGGCCGCACCTCCGCCGACGGCCGCGAGAACCTCCTCGCGATCCAGGGCCCCGGACAGATGTTCGGCGAGCTGTCGCTGTTCGACCCGGGCCCGCGCTCGGCGACCGTCACCGCGGTCACCGACGCCACCTTCGCCTCGCTCTCCCACGACGACCTGCTCAAGTGGCTCGAGGGTCGCCCGGTCGTCGCCCGCGGCCTGCTCTCGCAGCTCGCCGGCCGCCTGCGCCGCGCCAACGACGTCGTCTCCGACCTCGTCTTCTCCGACGTGCCCGGTCGTGTCGCCAAGGCGCTCATCGACCTCGCCGACCGCTTCGGCCGCACCGCCGACGACGGCATCCACGTCCACCACGACCTCACCCAGGAGGAGCTCGCCCAGCTGGTCGGCGCCTCCCGCGAGACCGTCAACAAGGCGCTCGCCGACTTCGCCTCGCGCTCCTGGCTGCGCCTCGAGCCGCGCTCGGTCGTGATCATGGACCTCGAGCGGCTGTCGAAGCGGGCTCGCTGAGCTGATCGTTCCTGGCCGGTGGCAGTTTCACCGGCCGGCCGGTGAAACTGGCGCTGGTCGTACGAAGTTTCGTACGACCAGCGCCAGTTCTGTGTGTGGGGCCCGGCTGTCGGATTCACCGGTTCACCGGTGGATCCCACACCTCCCGCAGGAAGGTTCCTGCCGGAAGTGTCGGTTTCCTGCGCCCAGAGCACCGCCCTCGCAGAAAGTTTCGCCACCTCCACCCCCGGGCACGTGCTGCCCTGCGTAGTACCGGGCGAGAGGAGCACACGTGACACGACGAGAGACCCGGGCCGCGCAGGCCGACTTCGAGGACTTCGTCCGCGCCCGCACGCCTGCCCTCTCCCGGACGGCGTACCTGCTGACCGGCGACGCCCACCTCGCGGAGGACCTCGTGCAGACCGCCCTGTTCAAGGCCGCGCGGGCCTGGCACCGGATCGACGGTGACCCCGAGCCCTACGTGCGCCGCACCATGTACCACCAGAACGTCTCGTGGTGGCGCCGCCGCCGGCACGTCACCGAGCACGGCCTCGGGTCGTACGACGCCCCGCACCGCGCCGACGAGGTGGCCGCCGCCGACCTGCGGGTGCCGCTGCGCGAGGCGCTGGACCGGCTCACGCCCCGCCAGCGCAGCGTCGTGGTGCTCCGGTACGTCGAGGACCTCACCGAGCGGGAGACCGCCGACGCCCTCGGCATCCGCCCCGGCTCGGTGAAGTCGATCGCCCGCGAGGCGCTCGCCAAGCTGCGCACCACCTCGCCCGGGCTCGCCGACCTGGCCGGAGGAGGTGCCCGATGAACGCCGACCTGCGCGAGGAGCTCGACCGGCTCGGGGACACCGCCCCCGTCGTCGACGTCGACGCCGCGGCCGTCTGGCAGCGCGGGCGTCGTGCCCGTCGCCGCGAAGCCGGGCTCGCGGTCGCAGCCGCGGCGGCCGCCGTCGCCCTGGTGGCCGGGCTCGTGGCCTGGCTCCCCACCGACGACGGCGCTCTAGAACCCGCGGGCAGTCGCGAGGGGCTCGGCGTGCCGGCGGAGGTGCACCTGCCCGACTCACCGCGCCGCGACGTCGAGCCGGCACCCGACCTCGCCGTCGGCACCACCGCGGCCGTCCTGGTCACCAGCGACACCGCCACCGCCGTGGCGGTCGACGCCACCAGCGGCGGCTACCGGCGCCTCGCGCTGCCCGGGCTCGTCGACGGCAACCTCGCGCAGACCGACACCGTGCGGCTGTCGCCCGACGGCACCCGACTCGTCTACACCTACGCCGACGGCGCGGAGGACGGGCTCGGCCTCGTCGACCTGCTCACCGGCGAGCTGCGGCAGGTGCCGCTCCCCGGCAGCGGCGACGGCGTGCTCGTGCGCACGATCAGCCCCTCGCCGAACGGCGACTGGTTCGTCTGGTCCGCACAGCGTCGAGAAGGAAGTGGCTTCCGGGGCGAGGTCGCCGGGCTCGTCGACTGGGCCGCGGGCACCAGCGACCAGCTCGTCACCTGGGGCGAGAGGCAGCGCGCCTTCGGCGTCGGCGACGACGGCACCGTCTGGTACGACGACGCCGGCGCGCGGCTCGTGCCGATGTTCACCCGCAGCCTCGAGGCCTTCCGGCCGCTGCCCGACGACCACCGGTGGGCGTACGACGTCCACGTGGGCGGGCCGGGCTTCCAGGACGTCGCACAGGTGCGCGCGTGGTCGATCGACGAGGCCGCGCCCGTGGCGCCGGCGCTGCTGCGGGGCACCGGCGACACCCGGGACATCGACCTGCCCGACGGTGCGATGCCGTACGTCGTCGGCTGGGTCGGAGACGACCCCGTGCTCGTCCCGACCGGCGACACCGCCGACACCACCTCCGCCGTCGTGCGGGTGGCGCCCGCCGGCTCGCTCACCCAGGCCCTCAGCCTGATCGGGGCGGCGCCGTACCGCGTCACGATCGCCACCGACCTCCTCGCCGACGGCGCCGTCGAGCGGCCGACACCGTCCTGGGCGGACTACGGCACCTCGTGGTGGAGGTGGGCGATCGGCGGCGGCGCCGCGGTGCTGCTGCTCCTCGGTGCCGGCGTCGTGGTCCGCCGCCGGCGCCCGTGAGGTACGGCGTGAGGCGTCAGGCCGGCGCGAGGTAGGCCAGCTGCGCGCGCACCGACCACTCCGCGGCGTCCCATACCGACCGGTCGACGTCGGCGTAGACGACCTCGACCACCCGGCGCGCGAGCGTCGGGTGGTCGGCGGCGTCCGGGCCGGGCTGCTCCCCGAGGGCGACGAGCGCGTCGCGGACCTGGTCGAGCCGCTGCTGCCGGTGGGTGAGGTAGTGGTCGAGCACGGCGCCGGCGTCGTCGAGCACCGGTCCGTGCGCGGGCCAGGCGACCTCGATCTCGCCGGCGGTCACCAGCGCGCGCATCCGCGTGATCGAGTCGAGGTAGGGGGCGATCGCGCCGTCGGGGTGCACGACCACGGTCGTGCCACGGCCGAGCACCATGTCGCCGGTCAGCAGCGCCTTGTCGCCCCCGACGACGAAGGACACCGAGTCGGCGGTGTGCCCGGGCGTCGCGACCACGGAGAGCGAGAGCCCCTCGACGTCGATCGCCTCCCCGTCGGTCAGCGGGTCGGCGGCCCGGCACCAGTCCGGCGACACCGCACGCACGGGCGCACCGGTGCGAGCGTGGATCGCGTCGACGGCGTCGGTGTGGTCGTGGTGGTGGTGCGTGACCAGCACCAGCGCGACCCGGCCGGCCCCGCCGCACGCGGCCAGCTGGGCGTCGAGGTGCGCCTCGTCGAGCGGGCCGGGGTCGACGAGCACGACCCGCTCGGCGCCGGGCTCGCGCAGCACCCAGGTGTTGGTGCCGTCGAGGGTCATCGGGCCGGGGTTGGGCGCGAGCACGCAGGTGCCGCGCTCGCCGAACGACCCGCCGGCCCACTCGCCCAGCGGCGGCACGGGCGACGCCGTCACCCGAAGCGTCCCTCGACCAGCGGGCGGTGCCGGTCGGGCATCGACAGCACGGTGGTGCCGTCGGGACCCGCCTCCGGGGAGGGCGTGAACATCCGCACCGAGCGCTCCCGGCCGGCGGCGAGCACCGCGTCCGGGCCGTCGTACGACGCCAGCTCGAGGCAGTTGAGGTAGGTCGGCGGCATCATCAGGATGTCGCCGGCCTCGACCTGCGCGAGCGCCTCGGCGGCCCCCAGCCAGGTGACCGACGACGACTCGCTGGACACGTCGCGGGTGCGCTGGCCCTCCGGCAGTAGCGCGACGAAGAACCACGTGCGGAACCGCTTGGGCTCGAAGACCGGCGTGGTCCAGGCGTCCCACACGCCGAGCAGGTCGGTGCGCAGCACCAGGCCCCGGCGCGCCAGGAAGTCGGTCATCGCCAGGTCGCGGGACTCCAGCGCGGCCCGGTCGGCCTCCCAGTCGTCGCCGGTGGTGTCGGCGACGACACTGTCGGGCGACGGTCCCGCCAGCAGCACGCCGGACTCCTCGAACGTCTCGCGCACCGCGGCCGCCACCAGCGCCCGCGCCTCCGGCTCGTCGCACCCGAGCCGCGCCGCCCACTCGGCGGGCGACGGACCGGCCCACGCGACCTCGGGCTGCTCGTCGAGCGCGTCGAAGTCGCGCCGGTCGACGCCGCCGCCGGGGAAGACGCACATGCCGCCGGCGAAGTCCATCGAGACCTGGCGGCGCAGCAGGTAGACCTCGGCGCCGGACGGACCCGGACGCATCAGCACCACGGTCGCCGCGTCGCGCGGCACCGCCGGCTCCCGCCGCCCGGAGGTGAAGTCGTCCGCCAGCGCGACCAGGTCGTCGGGCAGCGGCATCCGCGGCATCGGGATCCTCATGCGCATCGGCGCCCGCCTCAGGCGGGTGCCACCTCCACGATCGCCTCGACCTCGACCGGTGCGTCCAGCGGCAGCACCGCGACGCCCACGGCCGACCGGGCGTGCACTCCGGCGTCGCCGAACGCGGTCGCGAAGAGCTCCGACGCACCGTTGACCACGGCCGGCTGACCGGTGAAGTCGGGCGACGAGGCGACGAACCCGACGACCTTGACCACCCGGCGTACGCGGGAGAGATCGCCGACCTGCGCCTTGACCGCGGCGATGACGTTGAGCGCGCACTGCTGCGCGCAGGCGAACGCCTCCTCCGGTGACACCTCGGCGCCGACCTTGCCGGTGGCCATCAGCTCACCCGAGCGCAGCGGCAGCTGGCCGGAGGTGAAGACGTGGTCGCCCGACACCATCGAGGGGACGTACGCCGCCACGGGTGCGGCGACGTCGGGCACGGTCAGGCCGACCTCGGCCAGGCGCTCCTCGGGGGTCGGCACGCCTCAGCCCTCGACCGGGCGCTTGAAGTAGCCGACGAGGTTCTCGGGGTTCATGCCCGGCGCGATCTGCACGAGCTCCCAGCCGTCGGCGCCGAAGTTGTCCAGGATCTGCTTCGCGGCGTGCGTGAGGATCGGGGCGGTGAGGTACTCCCACTTCGTCATGCCCGGCACCCTACTCGGCGCCCTCCTCGGCGCCAGGGACAGCGGGACCCGCCCGGCGACGGCAGCCCGACACCGGCCCGCCACCGGTCCGGCACCGGTCCGGACGACCACCCCGACAAAGCCCTGACCGGCCGCGACATGCCCTAGGGTCGGTCGGGTGAGCGACTGGCCACGCGTGCGACTCCACGTGGTGACGGGCAAGGGCGGCACCGGCAAGTCGACGGTGGCCGCGGCGCTGGCGCTGGCCCTGGCGACCGAGGGCAAGCGGGTGCTGCTGTGCGAGGTCGAGGGGCGTCAGGGCATCGCCCGGATGTTCGACGTCGACCCGCTCCCGTACGCCGAGCAGCGCCTCACCACGGGTCTGCCGCTGAAGGGAGACGGTCGGCCCGGCCGCCCGGGTGTCGTGCACGCGCTGCACATCGACCCCGAGGCCGCGCTGCTGGAGTACCTCGCCATGTACTACCGCCTCGGCCGCGCCGGCCGGGCGCTCGACCGGTTCGGCGTCATCGAGTTCGCGACCACCATCGCGCCGGGCGTGCGCGACGTCCTGCTCACCGGCAAGGTCTACGAGGCGGTGCAGCGCAACAGCCGCAACAAGGGCGCGGTCGAGTACGACGCCGTCGTGCTGGACGCACCGCCGACCGGCCGGATCGTGCAGTTCCTCAACGTCAGCAACGAGCTCGCCGGCCTCGCCAAGGTCGGGCCGATCAAGTCGCAGGCCGACACGATGATGACGCTCTTCCGCTCGCCCCGAACCGCCGTGCACCTGGTCACCGTGCTGGAGGAGATGCCGGTGCAGGAGACCGCCGACGGCATCGCCGAGGTGCGCGACGTCGACCTGCCCGTCGGTGGCGTCGTGGTCAACCTGGTGCGCCCGCAGGAGCTCGACCCCGAGCGCGCCGGCCGCGCCGACGCCGAGGAGGTCGCGGCCGACCTGTCCGCCGCGGGCCTGGACGCCGACCCGGCGCTGGTCGGCACCCTGCTGGAGGAGGGTCGCGAGCACGCCGAGCGACGCGCCCTCGAGCAGTCGCAGCGGGCGCTGGTCGAGGAGCTGGACGTGCCGACGTACGAGCTGCCGCGGCTGCCGCAGGGCGTCGACCTCGGTGCGCTGTACGAGCTGGCGGAGCGCCTGCGCGAGCAGGGGATGGCGTGAGGTGGCAGGCATGAGGGTCGGACCCCTGACCGCGGACGGCGCCCCGGCGCTCGACGTCGACGCGCTGCTCGACGACCGCTCGGTCGGCATCGTGGTGTGCTGCGGCTCCGGCGGCGTCGGCAAGACCACGACCTCGGCCGCGCTCGCGCTGCGGGCCGCCGAGCGCGGCCGGAAGGTCGTCGTCCTCACGATCGACCCCGCCCGCCGGCTGGCGCAGTCGCTGGGCATCGGCGAGCTCGACAACACCCCGCGCCCGGTGGTCGGGCTCGACGCCGACGCCCGGGGCGGGCTCGACGCGATGATGCTCGACATGAAGCGCACCTTCGACGAGGTCGTCGAGGCGCAGGCCAGCCCGGAGAAGGCCAAGCAGATCCTGGAGAACCCCTTCTACGTGACCCTGTCGAGCTCCTTCGCGGGCACGCAGGAGTACATGGCCATGGAGAAGCTCGGCCAGATCCACGCCGACGCCCAGCGCGACGGCACCTACGACCTGATCGTCGTCGACACCCCGCCGTCCCGCTCGGCGCTGGACTTCCTCGACGCGCCCGAGCGACTCTCGAGCTTCCTCGACGGCCGCTTCATCAAGCTCATGCTCGCACCGGCCCGCGGCCCGGCCCGGCTGGTCACCGCCGGGCTCGGCATGGTCACCGGCGCGCTGACGAAGGTGCTCGGCGCCCAGGTGCTCAAGGACCTGCAGACGTTCGTGGCCGCGATCGACACGGTCTTCGGCGGCTTCCGCCAGCGCGCGATGAAGACCTACTCCCTGCTCCAGGACGACCGCACGGCGTTCGTCGTGGTCGCCGCGCCCGAGCCGGACGCGCTGCGCGAGGCGGCGTACTTCGTCGAGCGGCTCAGCGAGGACCGGATGCCGCTCGCCGGCATGGTCGTCAACCGGGCCGCGACGGCGCCGGACGGCGAGGTCACCGCGGACGAGGCGATGGCGGCGGCGCAGCGGATCCGCAAGCGCGACCCGCGGTCGACGACGGCGGGGCTGCTGCGACTGCACGCCGACCGTCGCCGCCTGGTCGAGCGCGAGGCCCGGTTGCGCGAGCGGTTCGCCGCGGCGCACCCGCAGGTCGCGACCGCAGTGGTCCCGGCGCTGCCGAGCGACGTGCACGACCTGGCGGGCCTGCGCCGCGTGGGCGACCTGCTGGCCGCCGGTGGCGCGACCGCGTCCTGAGCGACGCGGGGGCGTCGCCCGGCGCGGTCAGCGCCTTGGGGGTCCTTGCTCCGGGGGGGAGGTCGGTCAGACGGCGGCGCGCTCGACGCTCACCGAGCGACGGCGGGCGTTCTCGAGCACCGCGCGCCACGAGGCGTTGGGCTTGCGGCGCAGCAGCGCCCGGCGCTCGCGCTCGGTCATGCCGCCCCAGACGCCCCACTCGATCTGGTTGTCCAGGGCCTCCGCGAGGCACTCGGTGCGCACGGGGCACCCCTGGCACAGCTGCTTGGCCTTGTTCTGCTCGGCTCCGCGCACGAACAGCGCGTCCGGCGTACCGGCCTTGCACGAGGCGCGTGACGCCCAGTCTTCAACCCACATGATGTCCCCACATCAGTCCGAGAGAGGTTCGCGTCCCCATGACGCCCACCCGATCCATCTCTATGTGGGTCAAACGTAAAGTCGAGTCACGTCACACGGCCAGAGTCCGTTCAACCCAACTTCCCTAGTCACGATGGACTAGTCATTCCGGGCCATCAGCCCTTCGGGTGACCATCTCCGGACCGCCCCGACGGGCTCCGGTGAGGGCGAACCGTACGCCGTGCGCACCCGCCCTCGGGCGAGAACCCCGGGTCTGCTGGGGTGCTCCCGTACCCTGGGCGCCGTGTCCAGGCCTGCTGACGAACGCCCGCGCTTCCACGTCGCGCTGTCCAACCTCGGCGCCATGCTCGTGGTGTCCGCGATCCTCGGCGTCGTGGTCTCCGGTCTGGCGATCCCCTTCGCCGGCTTGGTCGGCGTGGCCGCGAAGAGCTCGGCCGACGGCCTCGAGGAGCTCCCGGAGACCTTCGACACCGGCAGCCTGGCGCAGAAGACCACGATCCTCGACGTCGACGGCAACCCCATCGCCAGCGTCTTCGACGAGAACCGCGTCAACGTCTCGCTGACCCAGATCTCGCGCACGATGACCAAGGCCCTGGTCTCCATCGAGGACTACCGGTTCTACGAGCACGGCGCCCTCGACGTGAAGGGCACGATGCGCGCGTTCTTCACCAACGCCGCCTCCGGCGACGTCGTCCAGGGTGGTTCGACCATCACCCAGCAGCTGGTCAAGCAGACCCTCCTCAACCAGGCCGCCACCGAGGAGGAGCAGCAGGCCGCCACCGACGACACCTACGCGCGCAAGCTGCGCGAGCTGCGCTACGCGATCGCCCTGGAGAAGCAGTACTCCAAGGACTGGATCCTCGAGCGCTACCTCAACACGGTGTTCTTCGGCGACGGCGCCTACGGCATCCAGGCCGCCGCCAAGCACTACTACGACGTCAACGCCAAGAAGCTCAACCTCAACCAGGCCGCGACGCTGGCCGGCCTCGTGCAGAACCCCTCGGCCTTCAACCCCACGATCTACCCCGAGCGAGCCATCGAGCGTCGCGACATCGTGCTCGACCGGATGGCCGAGCTCGGCGCGGTGCCGCAGGCGCGGGCCGACAAGGTCAAGAAACGCGGGCTCCAGCTCGACGTGCAGCCGCTCAACAACGGCTGCGTCAGCAGCGTGGCGCCGTTCTTCTGCAGCTACGTCATCGAGTACCTCAAGCGCGACCCCGCGCTGGGCAAGAACAAGGCCGAGCGCGAGGACCTCATCCGCACCGGCGGCCTGACCATCAAGACGAGCATCGACACCCGCTTCCAGGCGGCCGCCGACGCCTCCGTCGCCGACCACGTCTTCGCCACCGACAACGCCATCGGCGCGCTGGCGATGGTCGAGCCCGGCACCGGCGAGATCCGGGCGCTGGCTCAGTCGCGCCCGATGGGCCGCGACAAGCAGGCCGGCGAGACCTTCCTCAACTACACGGTCCCGCGCAAGTACGGCAAGGCCAACGGCTTCCAGGCCGGCTCGACGTTCAAGGCGTTCGTGCTCGCCGCAGCCATCAAGCAGGGCATGCCGCTGAGCAAGACCTACAACTCCCCGCCGCAGATCGAGATCCCGATGCGGGAGTTCAACACCTGCGACGGGCCCTACCAGTCGACCGACGTGTGGGACCCGAAGAACTCCACGTCCTCGGGCACCTTCAACTTCTACCAGGGCACTCAGCTGTCGGTGAACACGTTCTTCGCCCAGCTGGAGCGCGACACCGGCCTGTGCGCGCCGTTCAAGCTGGCGAAGTCGATGGGCGTGCAGGTCACGCACACCAAGAAGCAGGACGACATGGTCCCGTCGTTCACCCTCGGCGTCGCCGACGTGAGCCCGCTGGAGATGGCCGGCGCCTACGCCACCTTCGCCTCGCGCGGCATCTACTGCGACCCGCGGCCGGTGCTGTCGATCGAGGACGCCAACGGCAACGTGCTCAAGACCTACGAGAAGTCCTGCCAGCGCGTCATGCCGGCCTCGGTCGCCGACGCGGTGAGCGACGTGCTGCGCGGCGTGCAGGAGCCGGGCGGCTTCGGCTACAACGCCGGCATCTCGCTCAACGACCGCGACGACGCCGGCAAGACCGGTACGACGTCGGGCCAGTTCGCGGTGTGGTTCTGCGGCTACACGCCCGAGGTCGCGACGGCCTCGATGATCGCCGGCGCCAACCAGGACGGCACCTGGCGCACGCTTGCCGGCCAGAGCCTCGGCGGCAGCACCATCTACTCCGCCGCCGGCTCCACGACCGCCGGTCCGATGTGGGGCGACGCGATGAAGGCGGTGGCGCAGTACGTCCC
This sequence comes from Nocardioides sp., assembly GCA_002729525.1. Classification (GTDB taxonomy): domain Bacteria; phylum Actinomycetota; class Actinomycetes; order Propionibacteriales; family Nocardioidaceae; genus Nocardioides. The sequence goes on along the minus strand of PBYI01000038.1, from coordinate 109,817 downwards.
GGCCACCCAGTTCGTCGCCCCCGACGCTCGCACGGTCAACGGCGTGCCGACGACCGTGCCGTTCGTCAACGGCCAGAGCGTCGACAGCGCCCGCGCCGAGCTCGAGGACGCCGGCTTCTCGGTCGCCCTCGGCGGCTACCGGGCGTCCGGCTACGCGTCCGGCACGGTCGCCTACACCTCGCCGTCCGGCACGGCCAGCAGCGGCTCGACGATCACGATCTACCAGTCGACGGGCACGCCTCCGCGGTCGAACAACAACAACCGCGGCAACAACGGCCGGGGTCGCGGCAACCGCTGAGGCGGGCCGCTCGGTTCAGCCGAGCTGGCGGCGTACCTCCGCGGCGACCGCCGCGCCGTCGGCGCGACCCTTCACCTGCGGCTGGACGACGCCCATCACCTTGCCCATCGCCTTCATGCCCTCGCCGGCGGCACCGGTCTGCTCGACGGCGGCGGTGACGATCTCGGCTATCTCGGCCGGTCCGAGCTGCTGCGGCAGGTAGTCGGCGATCACCTCGGCCTCGGCCCGCTCGCGCGCGGCGCTCTCGGCCCGACCGCCGTCCTCGAACGCCGTCGCTGCCTCGCGGCGCTTCTTGGCCTCCTTGGTGAGGACTTCGACGACCTCCTCGTCGGTGAGCTCCTTGGCGACCTTGCCGGCCACCTCGGCGGTGCTGACCGCGGCCAGCACCATCCGCAGCGTGGAGGAGCGCAGGTCGTCGCGGGCCTTCATCGCGGCGGTGAGGTCACTGCGCAGACGGGCCTTGAGGGTGCTCATGCCGGCCATTCTGTCAGGCTGGTGGCGTGCCCCCGCGCCTCGTCCCGTCGCCCCGCTCGCTGACCCGCCTCGCCCTCGCCGGGGGCGTCGCCGGCGCCGCGGCCCTGGCGTACGGCGCCGCCGAGGCGCGCGCCTACACGCTGCGCCACGTGACCGTCCCGACACTGCCCGCCGGGGCCGATCCGCTGCGGGTGCTGCACCTCAGCGACCTGCACCTGGTGCCGACCCAGCAGCGCAAGCGCGACTGGGTGGCCGGCCTGGCCGCGCTCGCCCCCGACCTCGTCGTCGACACCGGCGACAACCTCGCGCACCTCGAGGCCGTGCCGGCGCTGCTGGAGGCGCTCGGCGGGCTGCTCGACGTCCCCGGCGTGTTCGTGCACGGCTCCAACGACTACTTCTCCCCCGAGCCGCGCAACCCGATGCGCTACCTGCGCCCCGACGACGGCTGGCGCGCCACCCACACGCCTCCGCTGCCGTGGAAGGAGCTCTCGCGGGCGTTCGTCGACGCGGGCTGGGTCGACCTCACCAACACCTCGGCGTCGCTGGACGTGCGCGGGGTGCGGCTGGCCTTCGCGGGCGTCGACGACCCGCACCTCGGCTACGACCGGCTCGACCGGGTCGACGCACGCGCCGACCCCTCGGCCGACGTACGGCTCGGGGTCGCGCACGCGCCGTACCTCCGGGTGCTCGACCACTTCGCGGCCCGCGGGTACGACGGGATCCTCGCGGGCCACACGCACGGCGGACAGGTGTGCCTGCCGTGGGGACGGGCGCTGACCACCAACTGCGACCTGGACACCGCCAGGGCCCGGGGACTGCACCGGCACCCGGCCGACTCCCGTCCGGGCGACGCCGGGTCGGCCTGGATGCACGTCTCGGCCGGGCTCGGCACGAACCCGTACTCGCGGGTGCGCGTCGCCTGCCGACCCGAGGCCACCCTGCTCACGCTGGCCCCCGTCGACGCCGCCTGATCTCGGGGCCGCTGACCGGGTGCGTCCGCGGTCCGGTCCCGATTCCGCCCCCGCCGGAGCAGGCGGGTATGCTCCACGAGTCGCGGAAGTCATCGACGTCCGCATTCGGGCTGTGGCGCAGCTTGGTAGCGCGCCTCGTTCGGGACGAGGAGGCCGCAGGTTCAAATCCTGTCAGCCCGACACCTCCGCTCGACCCCGCGCCACCGGCGCGGGGTCGAGTGCTTCTCCGGGGCGTTCCCCGCGACCGGTCGAGTGCCGCGTGCCACACTCTCGACATGGCAGACCAGGACAAGGAGCGGCCGAGCCTGGAGCCCCCGACGCTGTTCGGGCGGCGCAAGGACCGCGCCCCGAAGACCCCCCGGCCCAAGAGGGCGAAGGCTCCGGAGAGCACCTCCGCACCCGAGCAGACCCCCGAGGCGCCCGGGACGGCACCCGTGGAGGCACCGGTGGCGTCGCCAGCGGCAGCGCGGACTCCCGAGGCTCCGGAGCCCGTCGAGGTGGAGGCGGAGTCACCCGCGTCCCGCGACACGGTGGTGCTCGAGAAGGACGAGCCGACCGCCGTCTTCGAGGACGCCGGGTCCGAGCCCGGGGCGACCACCGTCGGGGACGTCGGGGACGACGACGCACCCGCCGACGACCGCCCGGCGGCGTACGCCACGCCCGGCCTCGGTGCCCGGCTCGGCGGCCTGCTGCCGGACGCCGCACGCGGCGGCGGTCTGGTCGCGGCCGGCGTCACCGGCCTGCTGGTGGGTCTGCTGCTCGTCGCGGTCGCCGGTGGCGGCTTCGGCGCGTGCCGGGCCGCCTCCGGCGGTCAGTGCGGCAGCGGCACGAGCACGGGGCTGCTCGTCGTGACGTTCCTGCTGGCCGTCGTCGCAGGCCGGGTGCTGCTGGAGGCGCTCGGCGTCGGCGACCCGGTCGCGACCAGCTTCCTCGCGGTCGCGTCCACCACGATCGTGCTGCTGCTGTTCCTGGTCGACGCCCTGGGCAGCTGGACGATGCTCGTCGTCGTGCCCGTCGTGACGATCGCCTGCTTCGCCGCCTCGTGGTGGCTGACGACCAGCTTCACCGAGGACGACCCGCTCTGACGGGCTGACGTCGGGAGATAGTCCCTCACGCAAATCACGTCTCCGGTCGAGAAAGGCGTGATGTGCGTGAGGGACTATCCCCGCTCGCGGGTCAGCGGTCGAGCAGCAGCTCGGCGATCTGCACGGTGTTGAGGGCGGCACCCTTGCGCAGGTTGTCGCCGGAGACGAAGAGCGCCAGGCCGCGGTCACCGTCGACGCCCGGGTCCTGCCGGAGCCGACCGACGTACGACGGGTCCTTGCCGGCCGCCTGGAGCGGCGTCGGGATGTCGCTCAGCACCACGCCCGGGGCGTCGGCGAGCAGCGCGCGGGCCTGCTCAACCGGAAGCGCCGACGCGAACTCGGCGTTGATCGCCAGCGAGTGGCCCGTGAATACCGGCACCCGCACGCAGATGCCGGACACCCGCAGGTCGGGGATGCCGAGGATCTTGCGCGACTCGTTGCGGAGCTTCTGCTCCTCGTCGGTCTCGTGGCTGCCGTCGTCGGCGATCGAGCCCGCCATCGGGAGCACGTTGTAGGCGATGGTGCGGGCGTACTTGTCGGGCTCAGGGAAGACCACGGCCTCGCCGTCGTACGCCAGTTCGCGTGCCTTGTCACCGGCCGCCGAGACCTGGGTGGCGAGCTCGTCGACGCCGGCGATGCCCGAGCCGGAGACCGCCTGGTACGTCGACACGACCAGCCGCTCGAGCCCGGCCGCGTCGTGCAGCGGCTTGAGCACCGGCATCGCAGCCATCGTCGTGCAGTTGGGGGTGGCGACGATGCCGTTGGTGATCTTGTCCAGGTCGCCCGGGTTGACCTCCGAGACGACCAGCGGGATGTCGGGGTCCTTGCGGAACGCCGAGGAGTTGTCGACCACGATCGCGCCGGCCTCGGCGAACACCGGGGCGAGAGCGCGCGACGTCGTCGCACCGGCCGAGAAGAGCGCGATGTCGAGCCCGCTCGGGTCGGCGGTCGCGGCGTCCTCGACGACGACCTCGCGACCGTTCCACTCCAGGACGGCGCCCGCGGAGCGGGCGGAGGCGAAGAACCGGATCTCCTCGGCGGGGAAGTCGCGCTCGGCGAGGATCTGGCGCATCGCGACGCCCACCTGACCGGTGGCGCCGACGACGCCGATGCGTGCGCTACGAGCCATGCCTCAGCGCCCCGATCCGCCGTAGACGACGGCCTCGACCTCGTCGGCGTCCAGGTCGAATGCCGTGTGCGCGGCCGCGACGGCCGCGTCGACGTCACCCTCGGCGACGACGACGCTGATCCGGATCTCGGAGGTGGAGATCATGCCGAGGTTGACCCCGGCGTCGGCGAGCGCGGTGAAGAACTTCGCGGTGATCCCCGGGTGCGAGCGCATGCCGGCGCCGATGAGCGACACCTTGCCGATGTGGTCGTCGTACAGCAGCGACTCGAAGCCGACCTCGGCCTGCAGCGCCGCCAGCGTCGACATCGCGGTCTGGCCGTCGGCGCGCGGGAGGGTGAAGGAGATGTCGGTCAGGTTGGTCGCCGCGGCCGAGACGTTCTGCACGATCATGTCGATGTTGATCTGCGCCTTGGCGAGGCTGTCGAAGATCCGCGCGGCCTCGCCGACCTTGTCGGGCACCCCGACGACGGTGATCTTGGCCTCGCTGCGGTCGTGCGCGACGCCGGCGATGATCGGGGACTCCATGCTCTTCTCCTGGTGCTCGGCGTCCTCGATGCTCCCGGACACGACGGTGCCCTCGAGCTGGCTGAAGGACGAGCGGACGTGGATCGGGATGTCGCGGCGGCGGGCGTACTCGACGCACCGCAGGTGCAGCACCTTCGCGCCGCAGGCGGCCATCTCGAGCATCTCCTCGTAGGTGACGCGGTCGAGCTTGCGGGCCGCCGGCACGATGCGCGGGTCGGCGGTGAAGACGCCGTCGACGTCGGTGTAGATCTCGCAGACGTCGGCGTCCAGCGCGGCGGCCAGCGCGACGGCCGTGGTGTCGGTGCCGCCGCGGCCCAGGGTGGTGATCTCCTTGGTGTCGGCCGAGACGCCCTGGAAGCCCGCCACGATGACGATGTGGCCGTCGGCGATCGCCGACTGGATGCGGCCGGGCGTGACGTCGAGGATCTTGGCCTTGCCGTGCACCGAGTCGGTGATGACACCGGCCTGCGAGCCGGTGAAGGAGCGCGCGGAGAAGCCGAGGTCGGAGATCGCCATCGCGACCAGCGCCATCGAGATCCGCTCGCCCGCGGTCAGGAGCATGTCGAGCTCGCGGGCCGGGGGCAGCGGGCTGACGCCGTTGGCGAGGTCGAGGAGGTCGTCGGTGGTGTCACCCATCGCCGAGACGGCGACGACGACGTCGTGGCCGGCCTTCTTGACCTCCGTGATGCGGCGCGCGACGCGCTTGATCGCCGCCGCGTCGGAGACGGACGACCCGCCGTACTTCTGCACGACAATGCCCACCGGTGGTCACTCCTGTGGATCGAGGGAGGCTTACCGGGCGATTCTACGAGGCCGCGAGGTCAGGACCCGTCGCTGTCCAGGACCGCCTCGGCAGCCGCGATCTGGCCGAGTTCCTCGTCGTTGTCGACGTCGAGCCGGTCGTGGGCGACCACCGAGAGCAGCGCGTTGAGCGCGGCGCCCGCGAGGTTGCCCCACGACGAGACGTAGGAGAACTGCCACCACCACAGCGCCTCCATCACGTCGCCGGACCTGTGGTGGCGCAGGCCGTTCTCCAGGTCGGTGGCGATCGCGGAGAGGTCGTCGGAGAGCTGGCTCGCGACGATCTCGGGCACGTAGGGGTCGAAGACGAACGTGTAGGTGTCGATCGGACCGAGCATGTCGGCCAGGCGCATCCGCAGCTCGTCGACGTCGGCCTCCGGCCCGACGTCGGGCTGGTACTCCCGGCGCGGGTCGAAGTCCTGCTGCACGCCCAGCCGGGCACCCGCGAGGAGGACCTGGCTGATCTCCAGCAGCAGCAGCGAGATCGTGCGGCTCGGGTCTCCCTCGCGCGCGATCTCGCGCAGCGCGAGGAGGAAGCTCGAGACGGAGTCGGCGATCTGCTGCGCGAAGTCCTCGGTCTCGACGTCCGGTGCCGACGCCGGTCCGCCCGGCGTGGCGGTCTGGTCGGTGTCGCTCATGTGGCTGCCTGCCTTCCCACGAATGCCCGTCCCAGGGTGACCTCGTCGGCGTACTCCAGGTCACCCCCCACCGGAAGTCCACTCGCCAGACGCGTCACGCGCAACCCCAACGGGCGCAGCTGACGCGTGAGGAAGGTCGCGGTCGCCTCACCCTCCAGGTTGGGGTCGGTGGCCAGGATGACCTCCCCGATCTGGTCGTCGGACAGCCGCGTCATCAGCTCACGGATGCGCAGCTGGTCGGGACCGATGCCGTCGATCGGGCTGATCGCCCCGCCGAGCACGTGGTACCGGCCCTTGTACTCGCGGGTGCGCTCGATCGCGACGACGTCCATGTACTCCTCCACCACGCACAGCACCGTCGGATCGCGCCGCGGGTCGCGGCAGATGCGGCACTGCTCGTCCTCGGAGACGTTGAAGCACGTCTGGCAGAACTTCACCTTCGCCTTGACCTCGACCAGCACGTCGGCGAGGCGGCGTACGTCGGTCGGCTCGGCCTGGAGCAGGTGGAAGGCGATGCGCTGGGCCGACTTCGGCCCGATGCCCGGCAGGCGGCCGAGCTCGTCGATGAGGTCCTGGACGACGCCCTCGTACACGGGTGCCTCAGAACCCGAGCTTGCCCGGGGGGCGCTCGCCCCCACCGCTGAGGCCACCGAGGCCACCGCCGAGCCCACCGAGGCCGCCCAGCCCGCCGGCGAGCGGGCCGAAGGCCTGGGCGGCCTGCTCGTCGGCCTTGGCCTTGGCGTCGCGGTAGGCGGCGACGATCAGGTCGGAGAAGTCGGACAGCGACTCGGCGTCGTCGCCGTCGACGGTGCCCGGGCGGACCTCGACGCCGACGAGCTCGCCGGTGCCGTCGACGGTCACGCTGACCGCGCCACCGGCGACCGAGCCCTCGATGCGCGCCTCGGTGAGACCGCGCTGGGCCTCCTCGATGCCGGCCTGCATCTGCTGGGCCTGGTCGATGATGGCGTTGAAGTCGAAGCCGCCGCCGGTGAGCGCCTCGAGGGGGTTCTGCGGGTCGGGGGTCTGGCTCATGTCGTGCCCTTCGCTGGGTGGTGCGGGTCTGCTGGTGGTGGTGCTCCGGCAGGGCGGCTCAGCCGTGCCGGGTCTCCTCGATCACCTGGGCGCCGAGCTCGCGGGCGAGCAGGGCGTCGGCCCCGAGGTCGCCGGTGTCCTCGGCGTCGGCGTCGTCCGGGTCGACCTCGGCGTCGGCGGCCGCGAGGTCGCGGCCGTCGTCCGAGTCGTCCGGCTCGGGCGGCGGGGGTGTGTCGTGGGTGCCGCGGATCGCGTCGCGGGCCGCGCTGAAGCCCTCCGAGCGGATCTGCGACGCCGCCTCGGCGGTCTCGCGGGGCGCGTCGTGCGGCCGGAGGCCGTCGTCCGAGCCCGCGCCACCGTCGCCGCCCCGGTGACCACCGCGCTCGGGGGCCGCCGGGCCGTTGCCGGCCCGCGGTGGCTGAGCGCCCGGGTCGGCCCCGGGGTCGACGATCGTCTCGACCCGCCAGTCGGCGCCGATGACGTCGATGACGGCCTGGCGCACGATCTCCTTGCTGCCGTTGCCGTCGAACCAGGCCCGGGCCCCGGCCTGGCGGAAGCCCAGGGTCAGGGTGTCGCCGTCCAGGCCCACGACCTGGCACTGCTCGCGCAGCGCCATCCAGGTGAGGCGACGCACCCGCTCGGTCGCGGCGATCACGTCGGGCCACAGGCGGCGTACGTCGACCAGGGTGAGGCCGCTGCTCGATGGGGCGCCCGCCGACCGCTGTGCGCCCGACGCGGGCTCGGCCGGCCGGTCGGTGGGGGCGGGTCGCTGCTCGGTAGCGCCCTGCGGCCGGACCTGGGGGTCGCTGACCTGCGGCACCGGTCGCGTCACCGGGGCCTCGGCGGGCGGACGCGCGGACTCCGGGCGCGACTCCGGGCGCGAGTCGGGCCGGGACTCGGGAGTCGGCCGGCGGACGGGCTCGCGATCGTCGTCCGGCTCGGGCGGGTGCTCGTCGTCCATCGGCGGCTCGTCGAGGGGCGGCGGCCCGTCGGCGGGCGACAACCCGCCGACCGGCTGGTCGGGGCGCAGCGACGCAGGACGACGGACGGGGTCGAGCGTCTGGGGGCCGCGACGGACCGGCTCGTCCGGCCCGGGCTGGGCGGCGGGCTCCGCGGACGACTGGGCGGACGACTGGGAAGCCGACTGGGCGGACGGCTCAGCGGCTGGCTCGCGCTGCTCGGGCGCCGGGCGGGACGGGGCCTCCGGTGCCGCAGCGGCCGGCTGGGACCGCTGGGGAGGCTCGACCGGCTGCGAGGACGAGGGGGCCGCCGAGGGCGGGGCGGCCGCCTGCCGGGCCGCCTCGGCCCGCGAGGTGGGCTCGGGACGCACGACCGGCGCCTCCGGTTGCGGCGGCGCGGCGGCGGCACCGTGGCCGGCCGGCACCGGGTGCTGCGGGGCGCCACCGGTGATCGACTGCCGGCGCTCGAGCCGGTCGAGGCGGGCCAGCACGCCCTCGGTCGCGTGGTCGGCGGCCGGGAGCAGGATCCGGGCACACACGAGCTCGAGCAGGAGTCGCGGTGCGGTGGCACCGCGCATCTCGGTGAGGCCGTCGGCGACCACCTCTGCGGCGCGGCTGAGCTCGCCGCGGCCGAACCGAGCCGCCTGGGCGACCAGCCGGTCGCCCTGCTCCGCGGAGACGTCGAGCAGACCGGACGCCGGGGCGTCCGGCACGGCGGCGACGATGACGAGGTCGCGCAGCCGGCGCAGGAGATCCTCGGCGAAGCGGCGAGGGTCCTGGCCGGTCTCGATGACCTTGTCGACGACGCCGAAGACGGCGGCGCCGTCGCCGGCCGCGACGGCGTCGACGACCTCGTCGAGCAGCGAGTCGGGCGTGTAGCCGAGCAGACCGCTGGCGAGCTGGTGGGTGACTCCTTCGGACCCGGCGCCGCCGAGCAGCTGGTCGAGCACCGACAGGGTGTCGCGCGCCGAGCCGCCGCCCGCGCGCACCACGAGCGGCAGCGCGGCCGGCTCGATGGAGACCTGCTCCTTCTCGCACAGCTCGGAGAGGTACGACGACAGCAGGCGCGGCGGGATCAGCCGGAACGGGTAGTGGTGGGTGCGCGAGCGGATGGTCGGGATGACCTTCTCCGGCTCGGTCGTGGCGAAGACGAACCGCAGGTGCGGCGGGGGCTCCTCGACGAGCTTGAGCAGAGCGTTGAAGCCCTGCGTGGTGACCATGTGGGCCTCGTCGATGATGTAGACCTTGTAGCGGCTCTTCACCGGCGCGAAGAACGCCTTCTCCCGCAGGTCGCGGGCGTCGTCGACGCCGCCGTGCGACGCGGCGTCGATCTCGATGACGTCGATCGACCCGGGACCGCCACGGGCGAGGTCGCGGCAGCTGTCGCACTCGCCGCACGGGTCGGCGACGGGCGCCCGCTCGCAGTTGAGCGCGCGGGCCAGGATGCGCGCCGACGTCGTCTTGCCGCAGCCGCGCGGGCCGGAGAAGAGGTAGGCGTGGTTGACGCGGTTGTTGGCCAGCGCAGCGCGCAGCGGCTCGGTGACGTGCTCCTGGCCGATCACCTCGGCGAAGGTCTCCGGCCGGTAGCGGCGGTAGAGCGCGAGCGGGCTGTCCACGCACCAGACCCTAACCACCCCGACCGACACTCACCCAGGGCCGGCGAGCAGCGACCTCGGGCGGCCGCGCGAGCCCGGGGACGACCCCGGAGAACAGCGACGGCGCCGCACACAGGTGCGGCGCCGTCGAGGTGGCGGAGGATAGGGGATTCGAACCCCTGAGGGCTATTAACCCAACCCGCTTTCCAAGCGAGCGCCATAGGCCACTAGGCGAATCCTCCGCAGCGGACCTTACCGGTCGGCCCGCCCCGGCCCGAAATCACGCCCGGGCGACGCGGAGGGGTCGCGCGCGTGACCAGCACGGGGCCCGCCAGCGGCGGCGACGGCGTACGACGGCGGCTCGGTCCGGGCGCCCCGCGTCGTCTATGGTGGGGGCAACCCCCCGTGCGGCGGCATCTCACCCAACTCCCCCAGGGCCGGAAGGCAGCAAGGGTCAGTGGGCTCTACCGGGTGCGCGGGGGGCCTTTTCATGCCCGCGCGCGGCCGCTCTCGCGTCGCCGGGTCGAGGGTCAGCGGCGCCGGCGGGCCAGCACCGGACGGGCCACGAGCGCCAGCGCGAGCGCTCCACCGCCGAGCAGCCCCCACCAGACGGCCGCACCCCGGGTCGACCCGAGCACGTCGGGCGCCTCCTGCGGCACCGGCGCGGCCGCCTCGCGGGGCTCGGGCTGGCGGGCGTGGTCGACCTCGGCGGCGACGCCGCTGTCGTCGTCCGGCCTCGCGCCCGTGAAGGCGAGCACCCGGGTGAGGGCGGCGTACGGCTGGACGACCCCGCTGCCCTGCGCCCGGTCGCGCAGCGCCGGCGCCGGGCGGTTCTGCGGCAGCTGGGTGCCGGTCGCCGTCTCCAGCAGGCGCGACACGGCCTCGGCGGGGTCGGGGTAGACCGAGAGCAGGAGGGCCAGCACGCCGGCGACCTCCGCCGCGGCCAGCTCGGTCGAGGGACCGGCCACCCGGCAGGTCTCCCCGTTGAGGGCGTACGACGTGGCGTCCTGGGTCGGCGCCGCGACCTCGGTGTCGGAGCTCAGCAGCACCGGGCTGCCCGCGACCGGACCGTCGACCACGGTGCTGGAGACGGTGACGACCAGCGGCTCCTCCGGCCCCAGCGAGGCCGGGAGCAGCGCCCCGCCGGCGTCCTCACCGGGGACGTAGCCGCCGAAGCGGTCGAAGGTGCGCTCGGCCTCCTCCGTCGGCCGGTCGCCGGAGGCCGCGACCACGACGACCCCGTCGCGGGTGAGCCGGCGTACGGCCCTGACCACGCGGCGACTGGCGTCGTCGTCGGCCCTCGCGACCGCGAAGGGCACCAGCACGACGTCGACGCCACCGGTGCGGTCGACGACCTCGAGGCCACCCGCCAGGTTGTCGGCGGTCGGCGGGAGGGAGTCGCTCGTGGTCCCTCGGCTCTCGTAGACCGGGACGTCGACGAGGCGTACGTCGGGGGCGATGCCCACCGGTCGCGGGGCGGCCCCCTCGTCACCGTCGTCGCCGTCGCCGTCGACCTCCACCGGCGGCCCGGCGAGCAGACCCGCGACGGTGGTGCCGTGCGGGTCGATGCCGCGGTCGTCGCGGAACGGGTCGACGACGTCGGTGACCCGCCGCGCGTCGGGGAACGCCTGCTCGGACAGCCCGGAGTCGAGGACGGCCACGGTGACCCCGGCGCCGCGGGCGCGGCCGCGGTCGTCGAGAAGCCGGTCGACCGCGTCGAGGCGCATCGCGGTCCAGGCGTCGCCGACGCCGGAGGCGGGCTCGCTGTCCTGGTCGGCGGCCACCTGGCTGCAGTCGGGGCCGGTCACCTCGGCCGACGCCGTCGGGGCCGGTACGCCGGGCAGGGCCCAGCCGAGCGCGCCGAGAGCGACTGCCGGCACCGCGATCAGGCGGACGACCGGCCGGGACGTCAGCACGAGGACGAGCGGACGTCGGGCGGGCAGCGCGCGGCGTCCTGGGTGAGTGCGACGTCGGACGGCAGGAGCAGGAGCCAGGGCTGCGGCACGACCACGCGGGGCACGTCGGCGTACCCCAGCAGGTCGCGGGACTGCTCGTCGAGCCCGTAGGCCCGCGCCCGGTCGTCGACCAGCGTCGGCGTGGCGGCGCCCTCGCCGGAGAAGTCGCCGGAGTCGACGACGGCGCCGTGGCCGGTCTCCACCATCGGGTCGGTGACGCCCTCGGGGACCTCCTCGGCCGAGCTCTCCGGCCCGTCGGGCAGCGCGAGGAGCGTCGCGGGGGCGCGGTCGGGTGCGGTGTCGAGCAGGGCGCACACCTGTGGGTCGTCGAGCGCGGACACCGGCCCGGTGGGCCAGGCGACGTCGGGGTCGGTGGCAGCGACCGCGACGGCGTCGACGTCGGGCACGGCGGTGTCGGGACGCTCGTCGTGCTCGGGGGCGACGAGGTCGTACACCTGGCGGGAGAAGTCGTCGAGCTCGAGCACGTCGTCGGCACGGACGACGTACCCGGCACCGTCGCCAACGACGTCGCCGACCCGGAGGCCGGCGTCACGCAGCGCGGCGGCCGCGGGGCGGGACCCGATCTCGTCCTCGGAGACGCCCAGGGTGTCGAGACGGAGGGCGCCGCCGGTCGGGAACAGCGCCAGCCAGTCGGGCGGTACGGCGACCGGGTCGGTGGCGCCGACGAGCTGGGACAGCAGGCTCGTCTGGGCGTCCTCGGGCACCGGGTAGGCGCGAGCAGTGCGCGGGTCGTCAGCGGTGACTCCGTCGGTCTCGGCCAGCAGCCAGGTGCGGTCGTCCGACCTGACCACCACGCCCCGGTCGGGCACCGCGGCGACCTGGGGGTCGTCGGCCACCCGCGTGCGGATGCCGAGCGGGCTGCCGTCGGCGGCCGTGCCGGTGCAGGACGTCCAGCCCGTGGGCACCAGCAGGTCGGGCGAGGGCGGGGTGGCCGGGGCCTGCAGGATGCCGATGCGGTCGCCCCGGACCTCGCCGTCGATCTCCTCGGCGGGCACGACGGTCGGCTCGACGTCGGCACCCAGCAGGAGCATCGCGGAGGTGATGTTGGCGACCGGGCGCAGCTCGGCGGGCTCCCCCTCGGCCGGCTCCTCGAGGATGACGTAGTCGGCGCCGGTCTCCTTCTCGCTGACCAGGCCGGGCTGGGTCCAGTCGGCGGCGGTGGCCGGGCTGAGCAGGTGCGCGACCCCGGTCCCGGCGACCAGCAGCACCGCCAGCGCGAGGCCGCCGACCACGGTGCGTCCGGGCCGCGGAGGCTCGACCTCACGACCGCCGGGCGCTCCGGAGACGAAGGCTGTCACCAGCCGACGGCGGCTGAAGGAGTAGGCCTCGACGAGGTCCTTCTTGGTGGCCACCGCTCAGCCCAGCACCAGGTCGAGCAGGCCGCTGGCGACGACCAGCAGCGGGAGCAGGGCGACCAGGGCCACGGTCTCCAGCACGTCGCCGAGGCGGCCACGACGCAGCGAGGGTCCGGTCGGGGCGAGGGTCGCCACCAGGGCGAGCGACCCGGCCGCGGCGAGCACCACAGCCGCCATCGGCCGCCAGTCGGGTTGCAGCACCAGGACCGACACAGCCGTCACGACCAGCCCGGCGACGCCGGCGCCGAGCCCGACGAGCACCTGCGTGCCGGCGCGGTACTGGCGGGTGCGCAGCATGACCACCAGGCACGCGGCCACGGCCAGCAGGGTGCCGCCGACACCCCGCGCGACCATGACCGGGACGGTCACCACGAGCAGGATGCCGACCGTCGCGGAGATAGACACCAGGATCTCGTGGGCCAGGCGGGCGTCGGCGGACACCTGGGCCTGGTCGACGTCGTCGGGGTCGGAGTAGACGTCGGCCTGGGTGTAGAGCTGGTCGACGGCGGTGCCGGTGGCGCCGAGCGCGAGCCACGGGAAGACGCTGCCGAGGACGACCACGACGGTGGTCAGCACCGGCAGCACCACGGGGACCGTGGCGGAGGTCTGGGAGGTGAGCAGCCCGACGGCGAGCACCACGCCACCGGCTGCGACGGGCGGCAGCACCAGCACCCGACCGGCGCCGAGCCCGAGGAGGCACGCGGTCGCGGCTAGGGCGGCGCCCCCGCCGGCGGCCGCGGCACGCTCGACGGGTGAGCCGTCGAGCAGCAGGCCGCCGGCCACGGCGCCGTACCCCGCGGCGGTCCAGCCGAGGAGCACCGCCGCTCCGGCGTCGTCCTGGGCACGGGAGAGGGTGACGGCCCCGCCGGCGAGCACCACCGCGACGACGGCGGCCGCGGAGCCCGCGAGCACGGGGTCGGTCTGGAGCAGCAGCGCGGCCGCACCGAGCGCGAGGAGGAGGGTGGCCGCGGCGAGGGAGGTACGGCGACCCGAGGTGGCGTCCCACGGCCGGAGCTCGTGCTCGACGACGTCGGTCATCGCCTCCACGACGTCGTCGTAGACCGGCGGCGGCCGCTCGTCGACGCCGGCGGAGACGGCGAGCACGGCGCCGTCCTCGACTCCCTGCACGGTCAGCCCGGTGTCGTCGGCCAGCACCCGACCGTCGGCGGTCACCACGCGGTAGCCGCCGTGGGCGGTCGCCCCGTCGAGGAGCCCGACGCTGCGGGCCAGCTCGGGCACCAGCTCGGCGACCGGCACCGCGGACGGCAGCAGCAGGTCGACGCGGCGGCGCCCCGAGGTCGCGCTCACGCGCACCACGCCGGAGACGACGGGGCTCTGGCTCATGCGGTCCTCACGGGGTCGGGGTGCGGGTCGGGCTCGGGGACGGGCGGCCCGGAGAGGTCCGGGCAGAGGACAAGGGGGTCGGCGTCAGCCGGCCCCCTCGTCGCGCGGACGGGTCAGTCGAGCCCGTCCCAGTAGCCCGCGGTCTTCTTGTCGACGCGGATGTACTCCCCGTGCGACTCCTCGACCGAGGTCGCCGCGCGCTGGAGGAACAGGTCCATGTCGTTGACGATGCCGTCCCAGCGCTGCTTGACGCGCTCCCAGCGCTGGCCGGCCTCGCCCTGCCACTGCTCGGCGAGCGGTGCCATGTCGTCGATGAACTGCTGGCGGTGGCGACGCTGCTCCTTGACGGCGGTGCGCATGCGGTCGACGCACTCGACCATGGCCGCGTGGTTGACGCGAATCCCGTTGGCGCTCATGGGTGTCTCCTGATCTGAGGTCTGTGGGTGTGGGTGACGGGTGCCGGGCGGGTCAGACCGCGCCGAGACGACCGGACACGTAGTCGGAGGGGGTCTGCTTGGAGAGACCCTCGAAGCGGCTACCCTCGCTGGCGTCGAGGCTGGTGCCGTCGGTGTCGCTGGTGTCCATGTTGCTGCTGAAGGTGTCCAGCAGGCGCGTGAGCTCGTCGTGGTGCTGGACGAAGACGCGCATCATGTTCTGGAACGACCGACCACCCTCGCCCTGCCAGCGCGCGGTCATCGCCGTGACGTCGCTCTCGAGGTTGCGGCGGGTGCGGTCGAGGTTGGACTTCGCCTCCTGGACGTGCCCGGAGGCACGGCGCAGAGCGCCGGCTCCTTGGACGAACTCGGCTCCGTGGGCCATGGTGATCTCCTTCGTCGGCGGGGACCGCCGGGGGGTTGTCTGGACGGTGCGGACGAGGCGCCCGCTGTGCCTGTCTCTCGTCCCCCCGAGAACGAGGTGGACATCCGAGCGTCTACCCGGGGTCGGACCCCGTAAACGCGGGACTCACGTTTCCCACAGGGCCCGGAACAACCCGCTGGAGACGACCACGGCGGCCAGCGCGCAGGCGCCCAGCAATGCCTCGGCGACCTCGGCGCGACGCGACCACCAGGCCGATCGCCAGCCCCGCCCGACCGCCACGGCGACCACCACGAGTAGCACCGCTCCGGCCACGGCCACGACGGTCACGAGCAGAAGCAGGCCGTCGCCGATCCCGGGTGCCAGGTCGACCAGCAGGGCGACCCAGCACCAGAGTCCGGCGGCGCGCAGCAGCGCCCGCGGCACGACGTACCGATGGCTGCGGGCGGCCAGCAGCAGCGCCCCACCAGCGCACCCGAGGAGCACCCGGGCACCGAGGTGGTCGACCGCGACGGGGGTCGCGCGCAGCAGCAGCGGCGCGGCGAGGACGGCCGCGACGAGCACGGCCCCGGACGACGCGGCGAGCAGCCGGGCGCCGCGCTCGGCCACGGCACGCACCGCGTCGGGCGGTACGACGACCCGCCCGCGGCGGCCACGGGGGCGCTCGCGGGCCGACCACGCGGTGACGGCCAGCCGCTCCACGTCGACGAGGTAGTGGTCGGGCACGTCGATCGCGACGAGCGGCACCAGTCGTGCGGCGAGCACGGCGGCGGCAAGCGCGACCGACCAGACGACCCGGTCGGGGGCGTCGAGGAGCGCGGCGCCGGTGGTGAGCACGAAGCCGGCCACGCCCGCCACCATCCACACCCGCAGGGTGCCCTCGGCGACCTCCCCGAGCGCGCGGACGACCGCGGCGGCCAGGGCACCGCCGAGTGCCGCGGTGCCGAGCGTGGTGGGGAGGAGCTCGGGCTCCGGGCTCCAGGCCAGGGACAGGGTGAGGGCCGCGGCGACGCCCGGGACCGCGGCGGCCCGCTGCGCCGCGAGCGGGCCGAGGGGCAGCGCGCCGAGCACGACTCCGAGAGCGAGGACGCCCTGGATCGCGAGGGACGCACCGTCGCCCGCGCCGTCGCGGGTCGTGAGCCACCCGGCCAGCCACGCGGCAGCGACGGCGAGGCAGAGCAGGGCGGCGGAGCCGGCGCCGGCCCGCGCAGCGGTCCGGGCGGCGCCCTCGCCCCCGGCCGGGGAGTCCGGGTCGCCGGCACGTCGCCGGGCCGGTGGCGTCGAGCCCGGCCCGGTGGCGACCAGCACCGCGCCCTCCCGCACGCCGGCGGCGTCGAGCTGCTCGTCGGGGTCGAGGCGGCGTCCGCGGGAGGTCCACAGCACGCCGTCGACCGGGGTACCGGCCTGGCGGGCGTACTCCCCACCCACGTCGGCCGAGGAGGCCCCGGGCGGGACCACGAGGTCGAGCACCCCCGCCGGCCCGTGCACGCTGACCGGTACGCCGGCCGCGGCGGCGTCGGTCATGGGGCCTCCGGTCGGTGGTGGTGCGGGCTGCTGAGGAGCGTCGCCGGGGAGGTGTCGCACCCGGGTCGGATGGGTAGTCGAGGACGGACGCAGCCGCGCGCCGGCCCCGTCGCCTGCATCCCCCGGATGACGGCGCGGGAAACCCCGGTACCCGCGCCGCCGTCACGACCGGCCCACCAGACACGCACCCGACGACCCCGAGGCGGACCCCTTCGTGAGCAGCAGCACGTCCCGTACGCCCCCGCCGGAGCCGGCACCGGCGCCGGGCGGTCGCCGGGCTCGTCGACCGCAGGCGCCGCCCCAGCCCGCCGCCCGGGCGTCGACGGCGGCCACGACGACGGCGTCCGCCCCGACCCCGTCGACCGGAGCCGCGCTGGGCGGCACCCGCCCGGTCGAGCCGGAGATGCCGTACGGCGAGATCGTGCTGCAGCCGCCGCCGCAGATCCAGGAGCACGAGGGCGCCGCGGGCATCGCGATGAACGCCATCCCGATGCTCGGCAGCCTCGGCTCGATCGTGCTGGTCGCGAGCATCGGTGGCACGTCGTCCGGCGGCACCAGCGGCCGTAGCTTCCTGGCGGCGGGCATGTTCCTGTTCGCGACGCTCGGCTTCATCTTCGTCCAGATCGACCGGCAACGGAAGCAGCGCCAGCAGCAGGTCACCGGCTCGCGCACCGACTACCTGCGCTACCTGGGCGGCGTCCGCGCGAAGGCTCGCGACGCCGCCGACAAGCAGCGCCGCGCCCTGCTCTGGCACCACCCCGAGCCCTCCGCGCTGGCCCCGCTGGCCGAGGACCGCACCCGGGTCTGGGAGCGCGGACCGAACGACCCGCGCTTCCTGCACGTCCGCTACGGCCGCTGCACCCAGCCGCTCGCGCTGGAGCTGGTGCCGCCGGAGTCCGCTCCCGTCGACGACGTCGACCCGGCGGCGGCGTCCGCGCTGCACCGCCTGCTGGTCGTCCACCGGGTGCAGCCCGACCTGCCGGCCTCCATCGACCTGCGCGCGTTCGACCGGGTCGAGGTGTGCGGCGAGGAGGAGCAGGTGCGTGCGCTGGCCCGGGCGGTGGTCTGCCAGGCCACCGCCTTCCAGTCGCCCGAGCAGCTGGTCGTCGCCGTGCTCAGCGCCGAGCAGCACCTGCCCCACTGGGACTGGGTGAAGTGGCTCCCCCACGCGCACAGCCTCGAGGACAGCGACGCCGTCGGCCCGCGACGGATGGTGAGCACGTCCCTCGACGAGCTCGCCTCCTGGCTGCCGCAAGACCTCGGCGAGCGACCGCGCTTCGGCGCCGAGGAGCGCCCGGCCACGCCGCACGTGCTGCTGGTGCTCGACGGCGTCACGCTCGAGCCGGGCAACCACGTGGTCCCGCCGGACGGGCTGCACGGCGTCACGGTCCTCGACCTCCCCGCCCACTGGGACGAGCTCGAGGACGCCAGCCGGCTGCGCCTCCAGCTCGAGGACGGCCCGTACGACGCCGCGCCGGGCTCCGGCGTACGGCTGTCGGCGCTGCGGGTGCGTGAGGCCCCGGTGCCGGCCGTCGGCGACCAGTGCAGCCTGGCCGCGGCGGAGGCGTTCGCCCGGCGGCTGACCCCGATGCACAGCGTGGTGGTCGCGGCGGCGTCCGGCGACACCCCGGTCGCCAGCGGCGAGATCAGCGGACCGGAGGACTTCATGGAGCTCCTCGGGCTCGGCGAGGTCCAGGGGTTCGAGCCCGGCTCGGCCTGGCGGTCCCGCCCGGCGCGCGACCGGCTGCGGGTGCCGATCGGTCTCGGCGAGGGCGGGTCGCTGGTGCACCTGGACATCAAGGAGTCGGCCCAGCAGGGCATGGGCCCGCACGGGCTGGTGATCGGCGCGACCGGCTCGGGCAAGTCGGAGTTCCTGCGCACCCTGGTGCTCGGCCTGGCGATGACGCACTCCCCCGAGCAGCTCAACATGGTGCTGGTCGACTTCAAGGGCGGCGCGACGTTCTCCGGGATGTCGCAGATGCCGCACGTCTCGGCGGTCATCACCAACCTCGCCCAGGAGCTCACGCTCGTCGACCGCATGCAGGACGCCCTGTCGGGCGAGATGGTGCGCCGTCAGGAGCAGCTGCGCCGGGCCGGCAACTACGCCTCGGTGCGCGACTACGAGAAAGCCCGAGCGGCCGGGGAGGACCTCGAGCCGCTGCCGTCGCTGTTCATCGTGGTGGACGAGTTCTCCGAGCTGCTGGCGGCCAAGCCGGAGTTCATCGACCTCTTCGTCGCGATCGGTCGGCTCGGCCGCTCGCTCGGCCTGCACCTCCTGCTGGCCTCGCAGCGGCTCGAGGAGGGGCGCCTGCGCGGCCTGGAGTCCCACCTGTCCTACCGGGTCGGCCTGCGCACGTTCTCCGCTCAGGAGTCCCGCTCGGTGCTCGGCGTCCCCGACGCCTACGAGCTGCCCGCGGTGCCGGGCCTGGGCTTCCTCAAGCCCGACCCGACGACCATGACCCGCTTCAAGGCGGCGTACGTCTCGGGTCCGCCGGCGGCGACCGGACGGCGTCCGGTGCTGCGCGACGAGGGTGGGCAGCTCCAGGGCATCTGGCCGTTCACGATCGCGGCGGTGATCGACCCGCGGGCCGGCCGCGCCGACGACGACGCCGAGCGCGAGCGCGCGGCCGCCGAGGCGCGGCAGCAGGCCGAGCAGTCCCGGCGCGAGGGCTCGCAGGAGTCGTTGCTCGACGTCGCGGTCGACCGGATGACCGGCCACGGCCCGGGTGCGCACCAGGTGTGGCTGCCGCCGCTGGACCGTCCCGACACCCTCGACGAGCTGATGCCCGACCTGGGGCCCGACCCCGAGCTGGGCCTGGTCTCGCGCCGCTGGCGCGAGGTGCCCGGACTGGTGCTGCCGATCGGCACGCTCGACCGGCCCAAGGAGCAGCGCCGCGACACGCTCACCGTCGACCTCGGCGGGGCGTCGGGCAACGTCGCGGTGGTCGGCGGTCCGCGCACCGGCAAGAGCACGCTGCTGCGCACGCTGATGGCCAGCGCGGCCTTGACGACGACGCCGCAGGAGTCGCAGTTCTTCGTGCTCGACTTCGGCGGCGGCACGTTCGCGGCGATGCGCGACCTGCCCCACCTGGCCGGTCTCGCCACCCGCTCCGACCCCGACGTCGTACGACGGGTGGTCGCGGAGGTCACCGGCGTCGTCGACCGCCGCGAGACCTACTTCTCCGACCAGGGCATCGACTCCATCGAGACCTACCGTCGCCGGCGCGCGGCCGGCCGGGCCGACGACGGCTGGGGCGACGTCTACCTCGTCGTCGACGGCTGGTCGACGCTGCGCTCGGACTTCGAGGACCTCGAGCTCCAGGTGCAGCAGCTCGCCGCGCGCGGGCTGACCTTCGGTGTCCACGTGCTGGTGGGGGCGGCACGCTGGGCCGACCTGCGCGCCGCGCTGCGCGACGTGCTCGGCACCCGGCTCGAGCTGCGGCTCGGTGACCCGCTCGACTCCGAGGTCGACCGCAAGGTCGCCGCGCTCGTGCCGCAGCGTCGCCCGGGCCGCGGCCTGGTGCCCGGCAAGCTGCACTTCCTCGCCGGCCTGCCCCGCCTCGACGGCGACGGCAGCGGCGACACCCTCGGCGACGGGCTCGAGGACCTGGTCGCCCGGGTCCGCGACGCCTGGCGCGGGCCGGCAGGGCCGAAGGTGCGGCTGCTGCCGGAGGAGGTCGGCCTGGAGCGGGTCCGCGAGCTGGCCGGCGTCGGCGCCACCGATGCGCCCGAGCCGGGCCCGCACGCCGACCGGCTGTTGGTCGGCGTCGACGAGAAGGAGCTGGCCCCGGTCTCGCTCGACCCCGACGCCACCCCGCACCTGCTGGTGCTCGGCGACGGCGGCTCGGGCAAGAGCGCCGTGCTGCGCACCCAGCTGCAGGAGATCCTGCGCACCCGCACGCCCGAGCAGGCCCAGGTCGTGGTCGTCGACTACCGCCGGTCCCTGCTCGGCGAGGTGCCCGAGGACTACCTCCTCTACTACCTGACCTCCGCCCAGCAGGCGACGCCCGCGATCCAGGAGCTCGCGGCGTACCTCGAGAAGCGCATCCCCGGCCCCGACGTCACGCCCGACCAGCTGCGCAACCGCACGTGGTGGACCGGTGCGGAGGTGTTCGTGCTGGTCGACGACTACGACCTGGTCGCCACCCAGCAGGGCTCGCCGGTCGCGGCGCTCCAGCCGCTGATGGCGCAGGCCCGCGACGTCGGCCTGCACCTCACGGTCGCGCGGCGGTCCGGGGGCGCCTCGCGGGCGATGTACGAGCCGGTGATGCAGTCGATGCGCGACCTGGCGATGCCCGGCCTGCTGCTGTCGTGCAGCCCGGACGAGGGTCCGCTCATCGGCAACGTCCGACCCGCCCGGCTCGCCCCCGGACGCGGCCGCCTGGTCACCCGCGAGCGGGGTGTCGAGACGGTGCAGACCGCCTGGACGCCGCCGTCGGTCTGAGTGTCGCGCGGTTCAGCCGCCGGCGTACCAGGACCTCCGCACGGCCCTCGGGCCCTGGCGCGCACCGTGCGTTCAACGACCCGTGACCGGGGCGTGACCGGTGTGGCCGAATCGTGAGGGCCGTCGGAGGCGGTTGACCGGGCCGTAACGCACGCTCAACCTGTGCGCCCACTGGGCGCGCCACGATTTCTCCATGACCATGACTCCCCCCGTGCCGGCCCCCACCTTCAGGGCCGACGACACCGTGCTCGACCGACGCATGACGCAGCGGGCCACCCTCCGCTCCAAGCACACCCAGGGCCTCACCCGCCTGATGACCGAGCGGACCGACCTGCGCGGCGTGCACGCGCTCGCCGACTTCGTCGACGACTCCATCCGCTGGTCGGCCTGACGACCGGCCACCGGACCACCGGACCACCGGGACGCCCATCACGACCCTCACCCCTGCGGACGACCCGACGCGTCCTGCCTGCGCGGTGACTACACTTCCCGCCGTGATCTTCAAGCGCGTCGGGACGGGGCGCCCCTACCCGGCGCACGGGCTCGACGCCAACACCTGGGCGTCGGTGCCCCCGCGCCAGGTACGCCTCGACGAGCTGGTCACCACCAAGGACACGCTCCAGCTGGCCGCGCTGCTCGACGACGACTCCACGTTCTACGGAGACCTGTTCGCCCACGTCGTCCAGTGGCGCGGTGAGCTGTACCTCGAGGACGGCCTGCACCGGGCGCTGCGTGCCGCGCTCGCCCAGCGCGGCGTGCTGCACGCCCGGGTCCACGCCGTGGCGGGTGACCCCGCGTGAGCGACTGGTGGGCCGCGCGGATCCGGACGCTGGCCACCCTCGTCGTGCTCGCCGTCGTCGTGCTGGTGTCGGTGGCCTGGGGCTGGGGCAGACTCACCGCTCCCCTGCCCGAGGAGGCCGAGGACACCGGCGCCGTCTGCGTCGACACCGAGATGCAGTCCGGTGACGAGCTCCGCGCCGGCACCATCACGGTGAGCGTGCTCAACGGCAGCGGCCGCGCCGGACTGGCCAGCCGGACCCTCAGCGACCTGGTGGGCCAGGGTTTCGGGGAGGGTACGTCGGCCAACGTGCCGGAGGGCGTCGACGTCGCGGTCACCGAGGTGTGGGCCGCCGAGAAGACGCCGGCCGTCCGCTTCCTGCGCGGCTACCTCCAGGGAAAGTCGCGCTTCCGCCAGGTCGCCGACCCGGCGTACCCCGGTCTGACCGTGGTGGTCTCCGAGCGGTTCAAGGGCGTGGGCAAGGGTCGCGAGTCGCTGCCGGTGAAGAAGGCCTTCACCGTCTGCGCGCCGGCCCAGCTGGCGCCCTGACCCCGCTCAGTCGTCCGGCAGCGCCCAGCGCGCCAGCCGCCCACGGCTGCTGACCAGCCGGAGCCGCTGCTCGGTGCGCTCGCGCAGCGCGCGCGGCGTCACCAGCAACAGGTCGTCGTGCCGCCGCAGCACCGTGCGGCCGTCGGGCACGATGGTCTGCCCGTCGCGGATCACCAGCGACACCGACGCGCCCGTCGGCAGGCGCAGCTCGGCGACCTCGACGCCGTGCAGGCGCGACCGGCTGCTGATCCGCACCTGGAGCAGGTCGGCGGCAACCCGCTCCAGCGGCGCCGCCTCCAGCTCGAGGTCGCGCGGCTCGGCCCGCTGCGCCACCCCGAGCACCCGCGCCACCCAGGGCAGGGTCGGCCCGGTGGCGACAGTGAAGACCACGACGAGCACGAACACCAGGTCGAACAACCAGTCCGACGAGGCGACGCCCTCGGCCAGCGGGATGGTGGTGAGCACGATCGGCACCGCGCCGCGCAGGCCGGCGAAGGAGAGGAACGCCAGGTCGCGCCACGGCATCGGCTGGACCACCGCGCTGACCGCGACCGACAGCGGGCGGGCCACGAAGGTCAGCAACAGTCCGGCGGCGATCGCGAGGCCGACGGTGCCGAGGGTGATCCGCCCGGGCGAGAGGAGCAGCCCCAGCATCACGAACAGCCCGATCTGGGCCAGCCAGGCGACGCCCTCGGCGAAGGACCGGGTGGCGCCGCGGTGGGGCAGCTCGGAGTTGCCCAGCACCAGCGCTGCGACGTAGACGCCGGCGAACCCGCTGGCGTGCACGCCCGCCGCGACGCCGTACGCCAGGAAGGTCAGGGTCATCACGGCCAGCGGGTAGAGACCGGACGACGGGAGCGCGGCGCGGCGCATGACCCAGGCGCCGCCCCGGCCGACGAGCAGACCGACCAGGACGCCGCCGACGAGCTCGCCGGCGACGATCGCGACGGTGACGAACGGACCGTGGTCGGCGACCGCACCGGTCGACACCAGGGTCACCAGCACGACGGTGGGCGCGTCGTTGAGCCCCGACTCCGCCTCCAGCGAGCCGACCAGCCGCTGCGGCAGCGGGACGACCCGCAGCACGCTGAACACCGCGGCCGCGTCGGTCGGCGACGTGACGGCGCCGAGGAGGATCGCGATGGTCCAGGGCAGGCCGAGCAGGTAGTGCGCCCCGAGGGCCACCACGGTCACCGACACCGCGACACCGATGGTCGCCAGGGAGAGCCCGAGCGGCATCGAGGGGCGCGCGTCGCGCCAGCTGGTGGTCAGGCCGCCCTCGGCCAGGATCACCGCCAGGGCAGCGAACCCGAGCGCGTGGGCGAGGGCGGCGTCCTCGAACGGGATACCCAGCCCGGCCTCGCCCAGGGCAACCCCCATGAGCAGGTAGATCAGCAGGCTGGGCAGCCCCGCGCGCGAGGAGAGCCGCACCGCGAGGATCGCTGCCAGCGTGACCGCGGAGCCGACCAGCAGGAACTCGTCGAGCTGCTCGATGTCCACGGTCTTCTCACCTCCGTCGCGCCGGGGGCGGGGCAGACCCGATCCTATCGAGACCCGTCCTCACGACGGGGTGGTCCGTCGGTCAGCGTGCGGAGGGTCGCTCCCACGCCGTGGGCTCCGTCGTACGACGGGGGGCGCTGGAGGGCGTGTCGGTCAGGGTCCGCAGGTAACTCGCACGGATGAAGCCGTTGCGCACCCGCTGCGGGTGGTCGCCGACCCGCACCGTCTTCTGGATGCGCGCGGTGCGGTAGTCGATGCGCGACACGGTGTCGGACCCGCTCCAGGAGATGTAGCAGTAGCGGCCGTCCCACGAGGGAGTCACCCAGTAGGGCTTGAGGCCGCCCTTGAGTAGGCGGCTGCGCTTGAACGTGCGGGTGTCGACCACGGTGGCGTAGTCGCTCATCGTGCCCGCGACGCACAGTCGCCGGCCCGAGGGGTTCATCGCGATGCCGTGCTGGGCGGAGTCGAGGAGGTACTGCTCGCGAGGCAGGTTCTTCACGAGGTTCGGCAGCCGGCGGACGCGGGTGATGTCGCCGGTGCGGCGGTCCATCCGGACGAAGCCGTGGAAGAACGAGAGCTGGAAGTAGAACTGCTTCTCGTCCGGCGACAGCGTCATCGGACGCACCGCGATGCTCACGTCGTCCATGCCGCGCTCGTCGAGGGCCCCGCGGACGTCGTACCGGCGCAGGATCTCGAAGGTCTTGGCGTCGACGACCTGGAGCACCCGCTCGCCCTCGAGCGGGTCGGGCAGGTCGGGGTTGTCGAACGGGCTGTAGACCGTGCCGATGCTGGCGTGCAGGATCCGCTTGCCGCCGTCGATGTAGATGCTCTCGTGCGGGGAGCCACCGGAGGTGAACTTTCCGACCTCCTTGCCGTCACGCACCCGGAGCACGTGCACGACGTTGCCGGTCGAGGCGCTGACGACGACGCGGCGGCCGTTGGGCGACAGCGCCATGTGGTCGGAGCGGACACCGTCGACGGCGAAGCGCCAGCGGATCTTCTTCGTGCGCAGGTCGATCGCGACGACGTCGGCGAACGACGGGCGCGAGATCACCACGAGCCGGCCGTCGCGCGAGGAGTACATGTCGTCGACGAACTGGTCGTTGCCCTCGCCGATGAGCTCGCGGATGCCGAGGAAGAACGCCAGCCGGTAGGGGTTGGTGGCGATCTCCGCCATCCGCTCGGCGTAGTCGGGCACCACGTCGATGCTGCCGAGCCGACGGAACTTGTGCGGTGCCAGCAGGGTCGCGGTGCCCTCCCAGTTGTCGCCGACGAAGACGACCCGTCGGGTGCCCTCCTCGGGCTTCGCGTCGCTGCCCTCGGCGGCGGCCCCGGGCGCGCCGGCGACCAGGGTGGCGACGGCCATCGCGGCGCCGCAGAGGAGTGCGAGCGGTCCGCGGGACCCGCTGCGGGCGCGGCGGCGTGCGGGGGTCGGGATGCGGGTGGCGGGGAGCAGGCGGGAGCGTGCCACGGACGTCCTCCTTGACGACGGGTGCCCTGATCCTGCACCACGAGAGGGTTTCGCGTCTGCCGGTCGCGGGCATGCGCCACCACCGGGGCCTGGACCGGGACCGGTCCGGCGAGGAGGGACGACGTGTACGGCGACAGCGAGACCGTGCGACGGCACGCCGACGCGATGGGCGAGCGGGCCGACGAGCTGCGCGCGCTCGCCGACCGGCTCGTGAGCCAGGTCGACGCCTTGGGCTGGACCGGACGTGCGGCCGAGTCCCTGCGGCTGCGGGTCGCCGACCGGGCCTCCGGGCTGCGCGACGCCGCCGGCCGGCACGAGCGCTCGGCCGACAGCCTCCGCACCCATGCCCAGGAGGTCGAGCGCGTGTCCGACCGGATCGCCGAACTCGAGCGCCGCGCGGAGGCGCTGGTCGCCGACGCCCGCACCCGACGGGCACGGGTCGGCGCGACCCACGGGGGCGGGAGTGCCGGCGCCGACGAGCGCGCCGACGAGGTGCTGCTCGCCTTCGACGCACCGCCGTCCGGCCACCGCGACTGGCTCGACGTCGACCTGCCCGGGCTGACCCGGTAGGCGCCGACGTGACCACCATCGACCTCAGCGTCCCGCCGCCGCCGGCGGACGGCCTGCTCGACTCGCTCCCCCGCCGGGTCACCCTGACCCTCCCGGAGCTGCGCCTGGCCGCCGAGCTCGCCGGCGGCGCCCCGCTGCCCTTCGAGGAGGTGGCGCTCGAGGCCGGGGCGAGCGGGCCCTCCGGTCTCTCGGGGCGCCTCGGCGCGACGCCTGCCAGCAGCGAGGCGCAGGCGCTCCGCGCCGTGCTCGACCGGCTCCCCGACCCGCACACCTCCCTCGCCCGTCGCGGCCTGCTCGTCGGCGACGACCTCGACCCCGGCGTCGCCGGCGCCGTCGGTCTCCTCGCGACCCCCCGGGTCGCCGTCGACGTCGACGTGGCCGTGGCCGCCCCGACCGGACGCACCCGCGTCCGCGCCTGGCACCGCCAGGGAAGGCGAGCGGTCGCGGCGCTCGCCACCGCGGACGGCGTGGTGTTCGAGCTGGCGTGGTTCCCGACGGCCGCGTGGTCCGACGAGCTGGCCCGCGTCGCCGTGCTGCCGGAGGACCTCCCGCTGCGCGAGTCGCTGGTGCCGACCTGGGTCGAGCTGCCGTACGCGCTCGCCGACGGCGCCGGGGAGGCGGCCGCCGAGCAGCGGCACGACCTGCTGGGCGTGCTCGCCGCCGAGCACGCCGGCGAGGTGCGCGACCGGGACGGGCGGGCCTTCGGCGACATCGAGGCCGCCCACCTCCTCCAGGCGCTCTCCTCCGAGGCGCACGGCCGGCTCCGGGTGCTGGTCGCCGACGTCGGACGGCGCTCGCGGGCCGACGTCGTCGGCGTGCGGTCGTGGGTGCTGGTCAACGACGGCTGGCGCGCCCTGCACCCGGTCGGCGCCGTCGACGACGAGCCCCGGCTGCGCGTCGAGCGACGCGACGCCTCCGAGCTGGCCGCCGACCTGGCGCCGGTGCTGGCGGAGGTCGACTGACATGGACGCACCCGAGACCCCCGCCGGTGCGTGGCAGACCGGCACCGAGGACCCGCTGGTCGCGCTCGCCGCGAGCGAACGGCGTACGGCTCCGGAGAGCGCGGCGGAGGCCGCGGACCGCAGCGACACCTACGACCGGATGCTGCACCTCGCCGCACTCCTCGACGGGTCGGGCGAGCAGCTGCGCACCATGGCGTCAGCCGGGCGCCGGGTGCTCGACGACCCCGACCTGGTCGAGACCGAGCCGCTTGCTCCCCGCACCTACCAGCAGGCCGCCGACGACGTCCGCGACGCCACGTCCGGCGGCCGCGGGCTGCTCGGCCGGTCGATCGAGCTGGACGCCGACGCGCTCGCACTGCGCGCCACCGTGCTCACCTACCGCTGGATCGACGACCTCCAGGACGCCGCGCGACGCAGCGTCGGGTCGATCGCGGCCCGCGCCATCGGCTACCTCGCGCCCGAGGTGGCGCTCGGCGGTGCGGTCGTGTCGGCCGGCCTCATCGAGACCGACGCCCTCGACCGCGACGGCGTGGCGGCCTACCTCGGCGAGCTCGCGGAGGCCAACCCCGAGCTGCTCGACCACGTCACCTCCGGCGGGGGCGGACTGCTCGACGGGCTGCGGATGCGGGCCCTGCTCACCGCCAGCGGTCTGGCCGGCGACGACGCCGGGCAGGCCGCGACCGGCGGACTCCGGGCGACCGGCGCGACGGCGTTCGACACCGGGTTCGCAGCGTCGCTGCGCGACGTCGCCGGCGGGCTGGTCGACGCGGACGACGATGACGAGGAGGACGACCTCCCGGACGCGTCCGACGAAGCCGGCCCGCCGCGCTCCCTCACCGACCTGATGGTGTCGCTGGACGCCGTGACCGGCCCTGTCCTGGTGCGCCGGGTCTCCCCGCACCGCTACATCGCCTGGCTGCCCGGCCCGGGTGCCGGTCGCCCCGGGCGCCGGCTGCGGCTCGTCGGCGGCGACCAGACGTCGTACGCCGTCCGCGTGGTGCGGGCGCTCGAGCGTGCGGTCGCCGACGACCCCGAGGCCCGGGTGATGCTCGTCGGCACCGCCCAGGGCGGTGTCACCGCGGCCGAGCTGGCCGCGTCACCGCAGGCGCGGACCGGCCGCTTCGTGGTCGACCAGGTCGTCACCGCGGGCGCCCCGTCGGCGCACGTGCCGCGCGTCCCCGAGCCGACCCGGGTGCTGTCGCTGGAGTCGCGCGACGACCCGGTGGCGCTGCTCGGGTCGCTCGTCAACGCCGGCGTGCCCAACCGGGTCACCGTGGTCGTCGACCCGGACGGGGCGAGCACGCCCGAGGCGGACACCGCCGGGACCGAGCCGACGCCGTTCGCGACCCTCGGGGCCCGCGCGGCCGACCGGGCCGAGCACCCCGAGCTGGTGGCCGAGATCGAGCGGCTGCACGTGCTGGGCTACCTCGCCGGCTGACCCGGGGAGGGACCCGGACACACCTCAGAGTGCGAGGTCGTGGACGAACTCCGACAGCTGCACCAGGTTGCGGCACTCGACCATGGGCACGAGGGCACCGTACTGGTCGGCGGCGGAGTCGCCGGTGCTCCAGTGCCGCGGGTGCTCGGGGTTGAGCCACCAGGAGTGCCGCGCGGTGTCGGCGAGGTCCTTGAGCACCGGCAGCGCGAGGTCGGAGTGGTTGGAGCGGGCGTCACCGAGCACCAGCAGCGCGGTCTTCGGACCGACGGCGTCGGGGTGCTCACGCGCGAAGAGGGTCAGCGCCCGGCCGTAGTGGGTGCGGCCGAAGCGGCTGGCGTGCTCGACGCTCGCCGCCAGGTCCGCCATCACCTCGGTGACGTCGGCGCCCGGGCGGAAGTAGTCGGTCACCTCGTGCACCTGGTCGACGAACGTGAACGCGCGGACCTTCTGGAACTGGTCGCGCAGGGCGAAGACGAGCATCAGCGTGAACTGCGCGAACCCCGCCACCGAGCCCGACACGTCGCACAGCACGACCAGCTCGCTGCGGTGCGGCCGGCGCGGCTTGTGGTGCGTCTCGATCGGTACGCCGCCGGTCGACATCGACGCCCGCAGCGTCCGTCGTACGTCGAGAGGGCCGCGGCGCCGCGCGTGGCGCTCGCGGGTCAGCCGGGTGGCCAGGCGCCGGGCCAGCGGGTGGATCTCGCGCCGCATCCGCTCCAGCTCGGTGCGCCGGGCGCTGGTGAAGTCGATCCGCTCGAGGCTGGGCCGTAGCGCGACGTCGGCGACGTGGTCGGGCCCCTTCTCCTCGGCGATCCGGCGGCGGGCGTCGTCCTCGACGGCGGCGGTGAAGCCTCCGATCCGGCGGCCGGCAGCGCGCCGCGCCTCGTCGTCGGTGAGCCCGCCGTCGGCGAGCGCCGCGGTGATCCGGTCGACGAGCTCGGACGGCGCCACCCGGCGCAGCGCGGTGTACGCCGACCACGAGGACAGGCCGGGGCCGCGTCCGGGCATCGCCCCGAAGCGCCCGACCATCTCGGCCGCCATCCGCTGGAGCTCGGCCTGGTCGCCGGCGGCCAGCGCGGCGGCGAGCTGCTCGCGGAAGTCGGCCAGCGCCTCGGCGTTGTCGCGGGCGGGGGCGGCGTCGTCGCCCTCGCCGTCCGGCGTCTCGCCGTCGGCTCCGACACCCTGCTCGGCCCGGGCCTCCGGGTCGTCGTCGCCGAGCAGCCGCTCGGAGCCGCCGCCGATCATCCGCGGGAAGTAGAGGTCGAAGAGCGCCTCGAAGGTCGGCCGCTGGGTGACGCGCTTGACCATGGTGGCGGCGTACACGTCGCGGACGGTGTCGCGGGAGTCCCAGTCGACGACGCCGAGCGCCTCGACGGCGTCGACCGACTCGGCCAGCGAGACCGACAGCCCGGCGGCGCGCAGCGCCTCCACGAAGGACACGTGCCGGTCGACCAGACCGGCGCTGCGGCGTACGGCGCCCACGACCGCGCCTCAGACCCGGGCGGCGGTGCCGGCGGCGAGCCGCAGCTCGCGCACCGCGCGGGTGGCGTCGGACTGGTGCTTGAGCACGACCCCGAGCGTGGCGGTGACCGTGGCGTCGTCCAGGTCGCCGATCTCCAGCGCCACCAGGGTGCGTGCCCAGTCGACGGACTCAGCGATCGACGGCGCCTTCTTCAGCTCCAGCTCGCGCAGCCGACCGACCAGCTCGACCAGCTGGCGGGCGACCTTTTCGTCGAGCTCGGGCACACGCGAGCGGACGATCTCCAGCTCGCGGTCGGCCTCGGGGTAGTCGAGGTAGAGGTAGAGGCAGCGGCGCTTGACGGCCTCGGAGAGCTCGCGGGAGGCGTTGGAGGTGAGGACGACGAACGGCCGCCGGGTGGCGGTGACCGTGCCGAGCTCGGGGATGGTCACCTGGAAGTCCGACAGCACCTCCAGCAGCAGGCCCTCGACCTCGATGTCGGTCTTGTCGACCTCGTCGACGAGCAGCACGGTCGGCTGGTCACGGCGGATCGCGGTCAGCAGCGGGCGGCTGAGCAGGAACTCCTCGGCGAAGATGTCGTCGTGTGTCTCGTCCCACGACGCGCCCTCGCCGGCCTCGCGGGCGGCCTGGATGCGCAGCAGCTGCTTGGAGTAGTTCCACTCGTAGAGCGCCCGGGCCTCGTCGAGGCCCTCGTAGCACTGGAGCCGCACCAGCTCGGCGCCGGTCGCGGCAGCGACGGCCTTGGCCAGCTCGGTCTTGCCGACGCCGGCCGGCCCCTCGACGAGCAGCGGCTTCTCGAGCCGTCCGGCGAGGAACGCGCTGGTCGCGGTGGCCGGGTCGGTGAGGTACCCGGTGCCGCCGAGGCGGGTGACGGCGTCGTCGATGGAGTCGAACCACATGCCCGGCATCCTCGCACTCCCCGAGCGATCGCTCGGGTGACGGCAGTCACACCCGCCACGTCTCCCGACCCTCGGGGAGGTGGACCGGACCGCCCGAAGGGAGGCGTGACCCGCTCGACCAGCCGTCGTTGAGAGGGATGTCCGGGTCGCGCACGGCGATCCGGTCCCACCAGCAGGAGCCACCATGGACCTCACCCGACGCCCGTCCCGCACGGCGCGCCTCGTGGTCGAGGGCGTGAAGGCCCTGACGGTGGTTGCCATCTCGGCGGTGGCGGTCTCGACCGCCGCCTCGGGCGCGGCGACCGGCACCAGCGCCGCGTCCGCGCCGGAGCCCGCCACGGCGGCCAGCGCCCTCCAGGCGAAGGTCGACCGGCTGATGGACCAGCACACCTGCTCCTCGACCGGCTTCGGCCCCGACGTCATCCCGGCGTCCGCGCTGGTCCTGCGGGCGCAGCGGGTCACGCAGGTGAGCTTCGACGACGGCTGGGCCGTCTACACCGGCGACTCCCCCGGCACCCTGCTGGCGGTCTGCCGGGGCGCGCTGCCCTCGTAGGCGCGCGCCGACCCCCGATCCCCGGGCGGTCGGAGAGGTTGGCGGGTTCATGGGGGACCGGCCAGCCACTCCGACCGCCCGGTGCTGCGCCGGTCGCGCCCCGCGCCGGCCACTGTCCCGCTCCGGACGCACCACGGCCCCGGCCGGATCGAGCCAGGCCGGGGCCGCGGGGTACGCGGTGAGCGCGTGCGTCAGGCGGGCTGGACCGCCCCGAGCACGTGCATCACGTCGGAGGTGGTGCGGGCCTCCTCGAGGCGCGCCACCTGGGACTCGTCACTGAACACCTGGGCGATGCGGCTGAGCAGCGCGAGGTGGTCGTCGCCCTGGGCGGCGACACCCACGACGAACTTCACCTGCTTGCCGTTCCAGTCGACGCCCTGCGGGTAGCGCACGAACGCGATGGCGGAGCGGCGGACGCCGGCCTTCGCCTCGTTGGTTCCGTGCGGCAGGGCCAGCAGGTTGCCCATGTACGTCGACACGGTGGCCTCGCGGTCGTGCATCGACGCCACGTAGGAGTCGTCCACGGCACCGGCGGCCATCAGCAGGCGGCCCGCCCGGTCGATCGCCTGGTCGCGCGACTCCGAGATCACGTCGAGCTGGACCGACTCGGGGTCGAGCAGGGTGTCCGGCGCGGCGTGACGGCCGGCGAGGTCGTCGGTGACGACCGCACCCGAGGCGCCGTTGCGCTGGGCGAGCAGCTCCACGATCTCGTCGTACCGCGGGCTGGCCATGAAGTTGTCGACGGAGACGTGCACCGCGGACGGGGTCTTCTGCTGCGCCCGGGGCGTGAGGTCCTGGTGGGTGACGACCAGGTCGAAGGTGTCGGAGAGGTTCGCGATCGCCTTGTTGACGACCGTGACGTCGCCGTACCCGGCGGCCTGGACCTTCTTGCGCAGCAGCGAGGCACCCATCGCGGACGAGCCCATGCCGGCATCGCAGGCGAACACGATCGAGCGGATCGGGCCGCCGGTGGCGGTGGCGCCGGTCAGCACCGAGGCGACCGAGGAGCTCTTGCCCTTGAGGGCCTCCATGCGGGCGGTGGCCTCGACGAGCTCGTCGCCGGCGTCCTCGGACTTGTCGAACTTCAGCAGGATCGCGGCGACCACGAACGTCGCGGCGGCACCGGCGATGATCGAGAGCGTCACGCCGACGATGCTGCCGCCCGGGGTCTGGGCGTAGACGGCGAGCACCGAGCCGGGAGCGGCCGGGGCGCGCAGACCGGAGTCGAAGATGACGTTGACCAGGATCTGGGTGAAGCCACCGGCGATCATCGCCAGGATCAGCTTCGGCTTCATCAGGACGTACGGGAAGTAGATCTCGTGGATGCCGCCGACGAAGTGGATCAGCAGCGCGCCGGGGGCCGACGCCTTGGCCGCACCCTTGCCGAAGACGGCGATCGCGAGCAGCAGGCCCGCACCGGCGGCCGGGTTGGCCTCGAGCAGGAACAGGATCGACTTGCCGGTCTCGGACGCCTCGGTGGTGCCGAGCGGAGTGAGCACACCGTGGTTGAGCGCGTTGTTGAGGAACAGCACCTTGGCCGGCTCGATGATGATCGAGGTGAACGGCAGCAGGCTGTTGTTGACGAGGAAGTTGACACCCTCACCGAGACGGTCGGAGATCCAGGTGACGACCGGGCTCATCACGACGAAGCCGACGATGGTGAGGACCATTCCCCAGATGCCGGCCGCGAAGTTGTTGACCAGCATCTCGAAGCCCGGCTCGATCTTGCCGTCCCAGATGGAGTCGACCTTGCGCATCGACCAGCCGCCGAGCGGGCCCATGATCATGGCGCCCATGAACATCGGGATGTCGGTGCCGACGATGACGCCCATCGTGGCGATCGCGCCGACGACGCCGCCGCGGACCGCGTCGTTGCCGTAGCCCATCTTGCCGCCGGTGTAGCCGATGAGCAACGGGAGCAGGAAGACGATCATCGGGCCGACGATGCCGCCGCCGTCGAAGTCGCCCCAGCCGCCGAACTTGGCGACCCAGCTGTCGGGAGAGTCGCCGATGCCGAGGTAGCGGGGCAGCCACCCGACCTCGATGAACATCGCGGTGATGAGGCCCCAGGCGATGAACGCGCCGATGTTGGGCATCACCATGTTGGACAGGAACGTGCCGAAGGCCTGGACCTTCAGGCGCGCGGACGGGTTCTTCCCGGTCGCGGGTGTGGTGGTGGCCATGGACACCTGTCTCCTCGTTGAGCCGGGCCGCGGGTGGCGGCCGGAGGGTGATGTGACGCAGGCGCGTGACTGGGGTCACGCACATCTGTGAATGTCTTTGTATCTGTCCCGATTCATGGCGTCAAGCCTTGAGAACCAACACGTTCAAACTTTTTCCCACACAAGTGCGGTACGGTGAGTCGGTTCGACCACATCCCGACCCACGCTGCAGAACCCCAGGAGGTACCCGATGAAGGCACTGCGCTTCTACGCGCCCGAGGACGTGCGACTGGAAGACGTGCCGGAGCCCGTGTGCGGCCCCGACGAGGTGAAGATCAAGGTCCGCAACTGCTCCACCTGCGGCACCGACGTGAAGATCAAGAAGAACGGTCACGTCAACATCACCGGCACCACCACCATGGGTCACGAGGTCGCGGGTGAGGTCGTGGAGGTCGGCGCGGACGCTCTCGGCGGCTTCGCGGTCGGCGACCGGGTGCAGTGCATCGCCGCCGTGCCGTGCGGCGAGTGCCACGAGTGCAGCAAGGGCTGGATGGAGGTCTGCCAGAACCAGACCTCGGTCGGCTACCAGTACGACGGCGGGTTCGCCGAGTACATGATCGTCCCGAAGCAGGTGCTCAAGGTCGACGGTCTCAACCGGATCCCCGACAACGTCGGCTTCGACGAGGCCAGCGCCGCCGAGCCGTTCGCGTGCGCCATCAACGCCCAGGAGCAGCTCGGCATCGAGGAGGGCGACTTCACCGTCGTCTTCGGCGCCGGCCCGATCGGCTGCATGCACATCCGCATCGCCCGCGGCGTGCACAAGGTCGGCACCGTCGTGCTCGTCGACATCAATGACGAGCGGCTGAAGATGTCGGCCGACGCCGTCGAGCCCGACCACGTCATCAACGCCGCGAACGAGGACGTCGTCGCCCGCGTCATGGAGCTGACGAACGGCCGCGGTGCCGACGTCATCATCACCGCGACACCCGCCAACGTCACCCAGGAGCAGGCCATCTCGATGGCCGCCCGTCAGGGCCGGATCTCCTTCTTCGGCGGCCTGCCGAAGAACGACCCGTTCATCAAGGCCGACTCCAACCTCATCCACTACCGCCAGCTGCACGTGCACGGCGCCAACGGCTCCTCGCCCGCGCACAACAAGCGCGCGCTGGAGTACATCTCCACGGGCCAGGTGCCGGTCAAGGACCTGATCACCAAGCACGTCTCCCTCGACGACGTGATGAGCGTGTTCGACATCGTCGCCAAGGGCGAGGCCATCAAGGTCACCGTCGAGCCCTGACCGACGAAGGAGGTCAGGGCGTGGCGACGGGGAGATTGAGCAAGCCCTCTGGCTGAGCCTGCGAAGCCAGAACGGGCGCGTCGAAGTCGACACCCGTCACGCTCCGAGCACCGTCCACCCCCGAGAGCCCCGGCCCACCAGGACCGGGGCTCTCGTCGTACGCCGTGGCGCGCAGCGCACCGCTCGGGTCATGATGTGACCCCGGTCACGAGCCACCGCCCGAATCCCTTGACATTCAACACAAACGGGCGTTAAACAACACGTACGCAGATCACGAGCTCGACCCGCGCCCTCCGCGCGCTCCACGAGCCGGCCGCCGACCCTCCGGTCGCCGGACCCCACCTCGACGTTCCTTGAGGAGTCCCATGCCTGACCTCATCACTTCCGAGCTGGTGCGGCTCGACGCCGCCCTCGGCGCCGACAAGCACGACGTCATCCGGTCGCTCGCGGCCGTCGTCGGCGACGCCGGCCGTGCCACCGACGTCGACCAGCTGGTCGCCGACGCCTTCGCCCGCGAGGAGACCTCGGCGACGGGGCTGCCCGGCGGCATCGCCATCCCGCACTGCCGGACCATCGGCGTCGAGGCGCCGACCCTCGCCTTCGCGCGACTGTCCCCCGGCGTCGACTTCGGCGCCAAGGACGGTCCGGCCGACTTGGCGTTCCTCATCGCGGCGCCGGCCGGCGGCGACGCCGACCACCTGACGATCCTCACCCAGCTGGCCCGCGCACTGGTGAAGCCCGCCTTCACCGAGG
The DNA here is from genome assembly GCA_002729525.1 of Nocardioides sp. GTDB lineage: Bacteria > Actinomycetota > Actinomycetes > Propionibacteriales > Nocardioidaceae > Nocardioides. The sequence goes on along the minus strand of PBYI01000038.1, from coordinate 74,439 downwards.
CGCTGCGCTCCGCGGCGTCCGCGGACGACGTGGTCGACGTCGTACGCCGCGAGCTCGGCCTGCCGGGCGGCTCCACCGCCGGGCCCGCCGAGCAGGCGCCGGCGCCCGCACAGGAGCACGAGGCGGCACCGACGCAGGCCTCCGGGTCGGACCGCACGCGCACCCTCGTGGGCGTCACCGCCTGCCCGACGGGCATCGCCCACACCTACATGGCCGCCGAGGCGCTGGAGGCCGCGGCCGCGCGCGCTGGCGTCGAGATCCAGGTCGAGACCCAGGGCTCGGCCGGCTCGACCCCGCTGTCGCCCGCGACGATCGCCGCAGCCGACGCCGTCATCTTCGCCGTCGACGTGGGGGTGCGCGACCGGGCCCGGTTCGCCGGCAAGCCGGTGGTGTCCTCGGGCGTGAAGCGGCCGATCGACGACGCCGACGCGATGATCGCCGAGGCCCTGCGGCACGCGGACGACCCGAACGCCCCACGCGTCGAGGGCGAGGCCACCTCGTCCGAGGCCGGCGCGGCCGAGGAGACCTGGGGCGGCCGCATCCGCCGGGTGCTGATGACCGGCGTGTCCTACATGATCCCGTACGTCGCGGCCGGCGGTCTGCTGATCGCCCTGGGCTTCCTGTTCGGCGGCTACGAGATCGTCGGGCCGGGAGCGGACATCGCCACCGGCAACTCCTTGCTCGACCTGCCCGACCCCGACGCGCTGGGGCTCGACCACGCGCTGTTCGGGAGCGGGTTCTTCGCCTACCTCGGTGCGCTCTTCTTCGTGCTCGGCGGGGCGGCCTTCGGCTTCCTGGTGCCGGCGCTCGCCGGCTACATCGCCTACGCGATCGCCGACCGGCCGGGACTGGCGCCCGGCTTCGTGATGGGCGCGATCGCCCTCACCCTCAACACCGGCTTCCTCGGCGGCATCATCGGCGGTGTCCTCGCGGGTCTCACCGCCCACTGGATCGCGAACTGGAAGGTGCCGTCGTGGGCGCGCGGGCTGATGCCCGTGCTGGTGATCCCGCTGCTCGCCACGCTCATCAGCGGCTTCGTCATGGTCGTGCTGCTGGGCCGCCCGCTGGGCCGCCTCATGACCGGCCTGACCAACGGCCTGGAGAGCATGAGCGACAGCTCCGGGCTCGCGATCCTGCTCGGCGCCGTCCTCGGCCTGATGATGGCCTTCGACATGGGTGGCCCGCTCAACAAGGTCGCCTACGCCTTCGCCACCGCCGGTCTCGGCACGGCGGCTGCCGCCACGGGCGACGCGCCGGAGCTGAAGGTGATGGCCGCGGTGATGCTCGCCGGCATGGTGCCGCCACTGGCGCTGGCCCTGGCGACCGTCGTACGACCCGGCCTCTTCACCGTGCCCGAGCGGGAGAACGGCAAGGCGGCGTGGCTGATGGGCGCCTCGTTCATCACCGAGGGCGCCATCCCCTTCGCGGCGGCCGACCCGCTGCGCGTGATCCCGTCGATCATGGCCGGCTCCGCGGTCACCGGCGCGCTGTCGATGAGCCTCGACGTCACCCTGCGGGCCCCGCACGGCGGCATCTTCGTGCTCTTCGCGGTCGGCAACATCCTGGGCTTCCTGATCAGCCTCGTCGCGGGCACGCTCGTCGCCGCGGCCGCGGTCGTCGCCCTGAAGTCGGTCTCCCGCACCGACGCGGAGGTCGTCGCCGCCTGACCGGCGCGGCGACCAGCCGCACCACGCACGAGAGCCCCGGTCCAGGTGCGGACCGGGGCTCTCGTCGTACGTCGTGGGTCGTGCTCGTCGCGACCTACTCCGCGAGCGCCCGCGCTGCCGCCTCGCGGGCCGAGGCCGGGTCGGCGGCCGCCAGCGCGGCCTCGGCGGCCCGCTGGCACTGCGCGAGCGTGGCGTCGCCGACCTGCACGCCGACGCCGCGCACGGCGGCGTCGGACATCGACAGCGAGGTGATCCCGAGGCCGACGAGGACGCAGGCGAGCAGCGGGTCGGCGGCAGCCTCGCCGCAGACGCCGACGGGCTTGCCGGCCTCGGTGCCCGCGAACGCGGTCATGGAGACCAGGTGCAGGACGGCGGGCTGCCACGGGTCGGTGAGGTGGGCCAGGTCGGTGGCCATCCGGTCGGCGGCCATCGTGTACTGCGTCAGGTCGTTGGTGCCGATGCTGAGGAAGTCGACGACCTCGAGCATCCGGTGCGCCAGCAGCGCGGCGGCGGGGATCTCGATCATCACGCCGGCCTTGAGCCCGCGCTCGTGGACGGCGTCGGCGAAGGCCGCGGCCTCGGCGACGGTGGCGACCATGGGCGCCATCACCCACGTCTCGGTGCCCGTACGTCGTGCTGCCGCGGCGATGGCGTCGAGCTGCCGCTCGAGAAGCCCCGGGTCGGCGAACGACAGCCGCAGCCCGCGGACACCGAGGGCGGGGTTCTCCTCGCCGTCCTGGGTCGCGAAGGCGATGGGCTTGTCGGAGCCGGCGTCGAGGGTGCGGACGACGACGTACCGGCTCTTCTCGCCGTCGGCGGCCGCGAAGGCGTCGAGGACGCCGGCGTAGATGTCGGTCTGCTCCTCGACGGTCGGCTCCTCGGTGCGGTTGAGGAAGCACAGCTCGGTGCGGAAGAGCCCCACGCCCTCGACGGGGCCGGTGGCGGCCGCCTGCGCGGAGCGCGCGTCGGCGACGTTGGCGAGGAGCTTGACGGGCTGGTCGTCGGCGGTGCTGCCGGGGCCGTCCCAGGCCTCGAGGGCCTGCCGGCGGGCGGCGGCCTCCTCGACGCGGGTGCTGGCCTCGTCGGCGTCCGGCTCGACCTCGAGGGTGCCGGCGCCGCCGTCGACGAGCACGGACGCGCCGGCCTCGACGGCGAGCGCGCCGGCGACGCCGACCACGCAGGGGATGCCGAGCTGGCGGGCGATGATCGCGGTGTGGCTGGTCGGGCCGCCCCGCTCGGTCGCGAGGCCGAGCACGAGCGCCGGGTCGAGGCCCGCGGTGTCCGCGGGTGCGAGGTCGCCGGCGAGGAGGACGGAGGGCTCGTCGGGCACCGGTACGCCGGGCTCGGCCGCGCCGACGATGCGCGCGAGCACGCGGCGGCGGATGTCGTGGAGGTCGGTGACGCGCTCGGCCATCAGGCCGCCCATGTCGCTCAGCACGCCGGCGAAGTGGTCGACGGCGCCGTCGAGCGCGGTCAGCAGCGGGTCGCCGTTGCGCAGTGCGCGCCGGACGGTCGAGCGCAGGCCGCGGTCGCGGGCCAGGCCGGCGGAGGCGGTGAGCACCTGGTTGGCGTCGCCGGTGGTGGCGGCGGCGCGCTTCTCGAACCCGGCTGCGACGGCCTGGACGGCCTCGTCGAAGGCGGCGAGAGCGGTCTCGACGTCGAGCGCCGAGTCGTCGTACGCGGCGACCGCCTCGGGCGAGACCTCGGTGGAGACGACCAGGGCCGGGCCCCACCCGACCCCGGGGACGACCGGGGTGCCGTGCAGGCGCGCGGGCGCGTGCGTCGTGGGAGCGTCGGGGGATGCTGTGACCATGTTCACGAAAGTAGGCCGGAACCGCTTGACAGTCAACACAAACGGGCGATAAACCACATATACACAGATCGGAGGTGCGCGATGTACGCGGAGGAACGTCAGCAGGCGATGGCGCAGCTGGTGGCAGACCGGGGACGGCTGTCGGTGGCGGTGCTCGCCGAGCGCTTCGACGTCACCACCGAGACCGTACGCTGCGACCTGACCGCGCTGGAGCGGATCGGTCTCGTACGCCGCGTGCACGGTGGCGCGATCCCGGCCCGCAGCCTGGCGGTGATCGAGTCCGCGCTCGTGGAGCGCGACCAGTCCAACACCGGCGCGAAGGACGCGATCGCCCGTGCCGCGACCGCGCTGCTGCCCCCCGCGGGCGGCACCGTGGTGCTCGACGCCGGCTCGACGACGTCGCGCCTGGCCGCCGCCATCCCGCGCGACCTGCCGCTGACCGTCTTCACCAACTCCGTGCCAATCGCCGGGCGCCTGGCCTCGATGTCGCACGTCGAGCTGCACCTGCTGCCCGGCCGCGTGCGGCTCACCACGCAGGCCGCGGTCGGTGCCGACACCGTCGCCGCGCTCCAGGAGCTGCGGGTGGACGTGGTCTTCCTCGGCACCAACGGCCTCACCGTCGGGCACGGGCTCTCCACGCCGGACCGCGACGAGGCCGCCACCAAGCGCGCGATCGTCCGCTCCGGGCGCCAGGTCGTCGCGCTCAGCGACGCCAGCAAGGTCGGCCAGGACACCGCCGTGCGCTTCGCCGGCATCGACGAGCTCGACGTGCTCGTCACCGACGACTCGATCTCCGCCGCGTGCCGTGGCGAGCTCGAGGACACCGGCGTCGAGGTGGTGGTCGCGTGATCGTCACCCTCACCGCCAACCCGAGCCACGACCGCACCGTGGTGCTCAACGAGGCGCTGCGCCCGGGCGAGGTGCAGCGCGCCGCCGGCACCACCAACCAGGCCGGCGGCAAGGGCACCAACATCTCCCGCGGCTGCCTGGCCGCCGGCGTGCCCACCACCGCGGTCGTGCCCGCGACCGAGGACGACCCGTACGTCCGCGAGCTCGTCACCGCCGGCATGCGCTGCCGTGCCGTGCCGCACCCGGGCTCGCTGCGGGTCAACTTCACCCTCACCGACCCCGAGGGCACGACCACCAAGATCAACACCCCCGGACCGGAGATCACCGGCCCGGTGCGCGACGCCGTGGCCGCCGCGCTGCTGTCGGAGGCCACCGAGGCCGACTGGGTGGTGCTGGCCGGCTCGCTGCCGCCGGGCATCGAGCCCGGGTGGTACGCCGAGCTCGTCGCGGCCCTGGGCGACACCGGCGCCAAGGTCGCCGTCGACACCAGCGACGCCCCGCTGCGTGCGCTGGTCGACCGGCTCGGCACGGCCGCCCCGCACCTGCTCAAGCCGAACGGCGAGGAGCTCGCCTCCCTCACCGGCGCCGACCCCGACGCCGTCGAGGCCGATCCGCTGGTCGCCGCGGCCGCCGCCCAGCGGCTGGTCGACTCGGGCGTCGAGGCCGTGCTCGCCACCCTCGGCGGCAACGGCGCCGTGCTGGTGACCGCCGACGGCGCGTGGCTCGCCACGCCGCCGCCGACCACCGTCGTCAGCACGGTCGGCGCGGGCGACTCCAGCCTGTGCGGCTACCTGCTGGCCGACCTGCGCGGCGAGTCCCCCGGCGTACGCCTCGCCCACGCGGTGGCCTACGGCAGCGCCGCGGCGAGCCTCCCCGGCACCACGATCCCCGCGCCGGACCAGACCCGGCCCGACCTGGTCGACGTACGGGCCATCACGCCCGTGCCGGCCACCTGACCCCTGATCCACCTGATCCACCTGCAACGACGCACCCACCGGAAGGACCATCCATGCCCAGCAAGACCGTGACCGTCGGCTCCGCCGTCGGCCTGCACGCCCGCCCCGCCGCGCTCATCGCGGAGGCCGCCGGGGAGCTCGACGACGACGTCTTCATCGGCCTCGAGGGCAAGGACCCCGTCGACGCCGGCTCGGCGCTGATGATCATGACCCTCGGCGCGAAGCACGGCGACACCGTCGAGGTCTCCGGCGAGCAGCAGTCCGACGTCGACACGATCGCGGCGATGGTCGAGAAGGACCTCGACGCCTGACCGGCGTCCGTCGCCCCCGCGCCCACCCACGGCGCACCTGAGCCGACGAGCCCTGCCCGGGCCATCCACCACCGGGCAGGGCTCGTCGTGTGTCCGTCCGTGCTGCTCGCGATGTCGGCGCCTCTCCCTAGCGTCGGCCGCATGGCCCCCTCCACCTCCCCGCTCCCGCCCGGGCTCGGCCGCCGCCGAGGAGCACGGCGAGATCCTGCTCGGCGCCCCCGCCACCACCCGGCTCCACAAGGCCCTGCGCGAGTGGACGGCCGGCTATCACGAGCGGGCGCTCTTCGAGGTCCGCCTGCTCGCCGACGGGCTGCCCGCCTCTTCCGCCGGCATCGACGAGGGCCGCGCCCGGCTCGCCGCGCTGCGCTCGCGCTGGGCTCCCGACGGGCCCGACACCGACCGCCGGATGGTCGACCTGCTCGCGGCGACCGCGTTCGAGCAGCACCTCGACGGGTGCGGTGCGCGCCTCCGCCGGCCGACCGCCGCGGCGCTCGCCGAGGTCCTGCCGAAGGTGCCCGCCAAGGACGGCTACTTCCGAGTGCCCGACTTCCAGGGCACCACCCCGGCCGGACTCACCCTCGACCACGACGCGGTGTCGTGGCAGGCGCACGCCTCCGGCGGCCGACCCGCCTCCGCCGCCCGCGACCTGCCGCTCGCGCGGCTCGCCTTCTCGCTGATGCGCAGTGGCTCGCTCAAGCCGGTGAAGGGCTGGGGCGGGGAGGTCGTCGACGGGCGCGGGAAGGTCGTGCTGCGACTCGGGTCGTAGCTCCGATGCCGGTCCGAGAAGCAGCGAAGCCCAGGCCCCACGAGGGAGCCCGGGCTTCGACCGGCTGGCTGGCGGTGGCGGTGGGATTTGAACCCACGGTGGGTTTGACCCCACACATCATTTCGAGTGATGCACCTTCGGCCTCTCGGACACGCCACCGCAGGTGAGATTACGGGAGCGGGCGGACCGCCAACAAATCAGCCCCGGGCCGGTGGCCGTGTCGGCGGGTCGACCTAGGTTCGTCGGGTGGACACCGACCTGATGCCCGGCTGCTACCACTGCGACCTCCACCGCTCGGGCGCCGAGCTGCCACCGCGGGAGGACGTCGTACGCACGCAGCACTGGCACGTCGCGCACGCCTTCAACAGCACACTGCCCGGCTGGCTGGTCGTACTGCCGGCCCGGCACGTCACCTCGCTGGTCGAGGTCGGGGAGGCTGCGGCGGCCGAGCTCGGCACCCTGCTGCACCGGCTGGCGGTCGCGCTCGAGCAGGTCACCGGGTGCGTGAAGACCTACCAGATGCAGTTCTCCGAGGCCGAGGGCTTCAGCCACCTGCACGTGCACGTCGTGCCCCGCATACGCGACCAGCCGGCCGAGCTGCGCGGCCCGCGGGTCTTCGGCCACCTCGTCGCCGACGAGGCGCAGTGGGTGAGCGAGGACGAGCGCGACCGGGTCGCGCTGGCCGTGCGGGCGGCGTACGCCGGGTAGTCGCGGCCACGGGGTGCAACGTCGGCGCAACGTGGCGCTGAGACGCTGGTCACACAGGGTCTGCCGCGCGTAGGGGTGCGTGCGCAGGACCGTCGGCCCTGGTGAGGAGCGCTCCCGCGATGTCTACTGTGCTGATGAGCGACCGGGGCATGCGCGCGGAGGTGGCGGAGTCGTGGCAGCGGTCCGCTGCGGCCGGCGTGCGCACCGACCTCGCCGAGGCCCCGATCACGATCGACGCGCCCGACCTGCGCGACCTGCGCTCGGCGCACCCGCTCGCCCGCGTCTTCCCGTTGCTCGACGACGTGCTCGGCCAGGCCGTGCGCGACTGCGACACGGTCATGGCGATCTCCGACGAGGAGGGCACCCTGCTGTGGGTCTGCGGCACCCCGCAGACGCTGCGGCGAGCCGAGCGGATCGGGTTCGTCGAGGGCTCCAACTGGGACGAGCGGCTCGCCGGCACCAACGCCCCCGGCCTCGCGCTCGCCACCGGCCGCGCCGCCACCATCACCCGCGCCGAGCACTTCCGCTCCAGCGTGCAGCCGTGGTCGTGCGCCGCCACTCCGATCCACCACCCCGGCACCACCCGCCTCATGGGCGTGCTCGACGTGACCGGCGGCGACCAGATCGTCGTACCCCAGACCATGGCGATGGTCCGCGCCGCCGCCCGGCTCGCCGAGGCCGAGCTGGCCCGCGAGGTCGACCTCGGCCGGCCCGCGCCCCCGACGCCCGGCTCCGGGCCGCACCTGCTCGTCGAGTCCCTCGGCCGCTCCGAGACCCTGCTGACCGTCGACGACGGACGCGGCGCGCCCACGTCCGTCCGGCTTAGCCCGCGGCACAGCGAGATCCTGCTGCTGCTCGCCTCCGCCCCGCGCGGCCTCTCCGGCGACGAGCTCGCCGTGCTGCTCTACGAGGACGACTCCGGCTCCTCCACCCTGCGCGCCGAGCTCAACCGTCTCCGCGGGCTCCTCGGTGAGCAGCTCGTGCCGTCACGTCCCTACCGGCTCGCCGCCCGGGTCACCGGCGACTGGCTCGCCGTCGAGGCCAGGCTCGCCGCCGGCGACGTCCGCGGCGCCATGCGGTCGTACGCCGGTCCGCTCCTCCCCCGCTCCGTCGCCCCCGGTGTCGTGCGCATCCGTGAGTCGCTCCAGGCGTCGCTGCGCCACGCCCTGCTGCGCTCGCGACAGGCCGACCTGATGTCCGCCTGGACCCGCTCCGCCTGGGGCCGCGACGACTACGACATGTGGGTCGCCCAGCGCGACGTCGTCGGCCCCACCTCACCCGTGCGCGCCCTCATCGAGGGCCAGGTCGCGCGCCTCGACGCCGAGCTCGCCTGACGCGACACTGACGTCGTGCCCTACGACGTCGAGCTCGCCGACCGCCTCCGCGAGGTGCTCGACGCGACGCCCGGGCTGAGCGAGAAGCGGATGTTCGGCGGGCTGGCGTTCCTCGTCGGCGGCCACCTCGCCGTCGCGGCCGCCAGCAGCGGCGGGCTGCTGCTGCGCTGCCCGCCCGAGGACACCGCCGGGCACGTCGCATCCACGCCCGGGGTCGAGCGGTTCGTGATGAGCGGGCGCGCGATGGGGGGGGGCTGGCGGTGTCGGCCGACGTGGTCGCCGACGACGAGGCACTGGCGCGGTGGGCCGAGATCGGGACGTCGTACGCCGAGGGGTTGGCGTAGGCGGTCGGGTGCCGGTGGTTTCGACGCCTCCTCGCTGGCGCTCGTCGGGCTCGACCACCTGAGCGGACCCGGCTGTGACGTGGGCAACGTCCGCGCAACATTCTGCTTCCTAGCGTGTGCTCGCCGTCACATCGACGACCAGCACATCCGCCCGAAGGAGCGCACATGACCGTCTACGCCGCACCCGGCCAGCCCGACTCGCTGGTCTCCGTCCAGAGCCGCTACGGCCACTACATCGGTGGCGCCTGGGTGGACCCGGTGCAGGGGAACTACTTCGAGAACATCTCGCCGGTCAACGGCAAGCCGTTCTGCGAGATCGCCCGCGGCACCGCCGAGGACGTCGAGGCCGCGCTGGACGCCGCGCACGCCGCCGCCGACGCGTGGGCCCGCACCTCCACCACCGACCGCTCCAACATCCTGCTCAAGATGGCCGACCGGATGGAGGCCCACCTCACCGAGATCGCCGTCGCGGAGACCTGGGAGAACGGCAAGCCGGTCCGCGAGACCCTCGCCGCCGACATCCCACTGGCGATCGACCACTTCCGGTACTTCGCCGGCGCCCTGCGGGCCCAGGAGGGCTCCATCGGCGAGATCGACGAGAACACCGTCGCCTACCACTTCCACGAGCCGCTCGGCGTCGTCGGCCAGATCATCCCGTGGAACTTCCCGATCCTGATGGCCGTCTGGAAGCTCGCCCCGGCGCTGGCCGCCGGCAACTGCGTGGTGCTCAAGCCCGCCGAGCAGACCCCGTGGTCGATCCTCAAGCTCGTCGAGCTGGTCGGCGACCTGCTGCCTGCCGGCGTACTCAACGTCGTCAACGGCTTCGGCGTCGAGGCCGGCAAGCCGCTGGCCTCCAGCAACCGGATCGCCAAGGTCGCCTTCACCGGCGAGACCACGACCGGCCGGCTGATCATGCAGTACGCCAGCCAGAACATCATCCCGGTGACCCTCGAGCTCGGCGGCAAGAGCCCGAACATCTTCTTCGACTCCGTCGCTGCGCAGAACGACGCGTTCTACGACAAGGCGCAGGAGGGCTTCGCGATGTTCGCCCTCAACCAGGGCGAGGTCTGCACCTGCCCGTCGCGGGCGCTGGTGCAGGAGTCGATGTACTCCGACTTCATGCGCGACGCCGTCGCCCGGGTCGAGAAGATCACCCAGGGCAACCCGCTCGACGACACCACGATGATCGGCGCGCAGGCCTCCAACGACCAGCTCGAGAAGATCCTGTCCTACATCCAGATCGGCAAGGACGAGGGCGCCAAGGTCCTCACCGGCGGCGAGCGCAACGTGCTCGACGGCGACCTCGCCGAGGGCTACTACGTCACCCCGACCATCTTCGAGGGCGACAACTCGATGCGGATCTTCCAGGAGGAGATCTTCGGCCCGGTCGTCTCGGTGACGTCGTTCAACGACGAGGCCGACGCCCTCAAGATCGCCAACGACACCCTCTACGGCCTCGGCGCCGGCGTCTGGTCGCGCGACGGCGCCCAGGCGTTCCGCGCCGGCAAGGAGATCAAGGCCGGCCGCGTCTGGACGAACTGCTACCACGCCTACCCGGCGCACGCGGCGTTCGGCGGCTACAAGCAGTCCGGCATCGGCCGGGAGAACCACAAGATGATGCTCGACCACTACCAGCAGACCAAGAACCTGCTGGTGAGCTACTCGCCGGACGCGCTCGGCTTCTTCTGAGCCGAGCCTGCTCGGACCGGCTGAGGAGGACGGAGGAAGGGATGGACATGGTCGACGTGACCGACGAGGCCGCAGCCCTGCTGCGCGAGCTCACCGCCGAGCACGGCCCGCTGATGTTCCACCAGTCCGGAGGCTGCTGCGACGGGTCGGCGCCGATGTGCTTCCCGGACGGCGACTTCCTCCTCAGCGACGCCGACGTCCACCTCGGCGACCTCGAGGTCGGCCTCGACCGACGGGTCCCGGTGTGGATGTCGGCAGCGCAGTACGAGTACTGGAAGCACACCGTCATCACCATCGACGTGGTGAAGGGACGCGGCGCGGGGTTCTCCGTGGAGGCCCCGCGCGGCGTGCGGTTCCTGATCCGCTCGCGGGTCATGACCGACGAGGAGTACGCCGCCCGGCACGGGTAGGTGGGACGTCCACCTAGGCTCGGTGACGTGCATCGAGGATTCCGCCGGCTGTGGCTTGCCGCCACGGCCGGCGGGCTCCTGTGCGTCGGCCTCGCGGTGGTCGCCAACGCCGTGGTGGTGCTGAGCACCGCCGACGACCGCACCGACGACGCGGCGCTGCTGGAGCGGGCGCAGGTGGCCGTCGTCCCGGGGTCGCGGGTCAACCCCGACGGCACGCTCGGCGGCGTGGTCGGCGAGCGGGTGGCGGCCGCCGTACGGCTCTACGAGGCCGGCACCGTCGAGAAGATCCTGGTCTCCGGCGACAACGGCGCACCGGAGTACAACGAGCCCGAGGCGATGCTCGCCGCGGTGCTCGCGGCCGGCGTCGCGCCCGAGGACGTCTTCACCGACTACGCGGGCTTCGACACCTGGCACACGATGCGGCGGGCCCGGCTGGTCTTCGAGGTCGACTCGGCCGTCGTGGTCTCCCAGGACCCGTTCCTGGCTCGCGCGGTCCATCTCGGCCGGGCCGCCGGCCTGGACGTGCAGGGGTACGTCGCCGGCGACGCCGGGCCTCCCGGGCGGGAGGTCCTGGCCCGGGTGAGCGGCTTCGGCGAGGCGCTGCTGCGGCCCGACGTGGTCGGCGGGCCGGCGCTCCCGATCACCGGCGACGGTCGGACGTCGTGGTCCGAGGCCGACCGCGACGTGCCCGGCGTAACGGGGACCGACGACGGAGGATCCCCCGCACCTGGCGCCGAGGATCCTCCTGCGTCCTGACCCGCCGACCCCGACGACCCCGCCGACCCGACCAGCCGACCGCGCCGACGACTCGGCGCTCCCCGACCCCGGGGCGGGATCTCTGCGACGATGGGGGCGTGACCCCCCACGGCACCCCGGAGGGAGTCGTTCCCTCCCCGGAGCCGCCCCCGCTCACGCTCGACGTCGCCGACGCCGAGCGGGCAGGCCTGTGGGCTCGTGACGACGTCCGCACGGCGCTCCTGCTCGCGACCCGGACCGCGGTCGACGTGCTCGGGTACGGCGTGGCGTTCGTCGTCGGCAGCTACGGCGCCGACGAGATGCGTCTGGTGAGCGCCGCCGGGCGCGCCGACGTCGTCGAGCACGTGCGTCCGCGCCGCTACTCCCGCGCGCGGGCCGAGCACCTGCACGGACTCGTCCACCGGGTCGGCCGCGCGCACCTGGTGACCGAGGAGGTCATCCCGACGGCGATGCTGGCCAACCCCTGGTTCGGCGACGACGTGGACATCGACGTCGCCGATGCGTGGCGTCCGCTCGACGAGGTGCGGGTGGGGCTGCACGACGACGACGAGGTCCTGGCCTACCTGGTGCTCGCCGAGCCGGACGTACGCCGCCGCCCCGACGACGTGGCGCTGGCGCGTCTCGACGCATTGGCAGCACCGGTCGCGGAGGTGCTCAGGGGCGCCTCGTCGGTGCACCGGGCACTCGGACCTCTGCCGATCCCGGCCTCCGGCCAGGTCGCGCGCCGGGTGGCGAGCGCCCACCACCTCGAGGAGGTCCTGGGTGGCGCGCTCTCGACGGCCGTGGAGGGTCTCGGGCTGGACCGGGGCTGGCTGCGGCTCTTCGGGCACCCGGCCGGACCGGCCCACCACGTCACCCACGGCGGACCGGACCCCCTGGTCGTGCTCGGCCCGACGGTGCGGGTCGCGCTCGAGAGGGACCTCACCGCTGCCTGGTTCGAGCGGCGGATCGTCGAGGTGTCGCGGGCGGGCGCGCCGTCGGACCTGCTCGCACCGGAGGTCCACGGCACTCTCCTCCGGGTCCTGGAGGACCTCGGTGCGAGCGCGCTGCTGCTGGTGCCGGTCGGGGCGGGCGACCAGTGCCTCGGGTCGTTCGGCACGCTCGCGTCGAGCGGACGCACCTGGTCACGCGGCGAGGTCGAGGCGCTCCTCAACGGTGCCGCCGAGCTCGGCCAGGCCGTGCTCGTCGTGCAGGCGCAGGAGCGCGAGCGCACCCTGGTCGACATGCAGCGCCAGCTGCGCGAGACGCATCACCAGGTGCTGCTGGAGCTGTCGCACGAGCTGCGTACGCCGCTGACGTCCTGGTCGGCGTGCTCGACCTCCTCGACCACGAGCCCGACCTGCTCGCCGAGGCGGTGCCGCGGCTGCGTCGTACGACGGACCGGCTGCGGGGCGTCGTCGACGGCGTCGTGCGCAAGCTGTCAACAGCGTCGGCCGCCCTGAGCGCCGAGCACCTTCCGGTGCGGGGCGAGGTCGACCTCGCCGGTCTCGTCGCGCGCACCCGCGCCGACCTGGCCTCCTGCGCCGACGGCCGCGGCGTCGCGCTGGACGTCCGCCTGCTCGGCGAGCCGCGGGTGCCGTGCGACGCCGGCACGGTCGCCGTCGCCGTGCACGAGGTCGTCGAGAGCGCCCTGGCCTACGCGCCCGACGGCGGCCACGTCGAGGTGGTGGTGCGCGACGGCAGCGACCACGCGTCGCTGACCGTGGTCGACGACGGCGACCCGCCGGCCACCGACCTCACCACCGCCGACCTCCGCAGCCGGGGCCGCGGCCGGCTGCCCGACGAACGGGCCGGACTGGGCCTGGCCGTCGCCGCGGAGGCGATGTCGCTGCTGGGCGGCACGCTCGACCTGGCGCCCTCACCGGGCGGCGGGTGCGTCTCGACGCTGGTCTTCCCGCTCCACCGGGCCACGCGGTCCTGAGGTCAGCCGACCAGCAGCACGTGCAGCGTGCGGGGGCCGTGCACGCCCTCCACCCGGTCGAGCTCGATGTCGCTGGTGGCCGACGGGCCGCTGATCCAGGTCAGCGGACGGTTCGGGTCGAGCCGGGTGACCGCGTCCGGGACGTCGCGCACGACCTGGTCGGTGCGCACCACGCACACGTGCACGTCGGGCACCAGCGTGAGCGCCCGGCGCCCCTGGCCCGGACCGTGGTCGAGCACGATCGTGCCGGTCTCGGCGATGCCCAGCGTCGCGGCGGTCACCACGGCGTCCGCCCGGTCGAGGTCGTACGGCGTGAGGTGCGCGCCGGTGCCGGGGTCGTGGTCGGCGACGGCTCCCGGCACGGCCGCGGCCAGCGCCGACTCCTCCACGCCGAGCGCGGCGGCCAGTCCCGGAGGCACCACCACGGCGCGGGTGGCGTCGTGTCGTGCCAGGGCGGCCCCCACGCGCGCTGCCAGGTCGCCGGCGGTGCACCGCTCGACGACCGCGCGGTAGTCGGCGACCCGCTCGTCGAACAGGTCGACCGCGGCGGCGTCTCCGAGGGTGCGGGCGGTCGTCGGGGCGAGCACCGGCTCGGGCGTCGGCTCCACGGCGCGCAGGGCCGAGCGGACCCGGCCGAGGATCTCCGCGCGGGCGTCGTTGCCCGCGGAGGTGCTGGTCATCGTCGTCCTCCGTCCGTGCGGGCCCACCAGGCCCGGAAGCTCTCCTTGGGGGGCACCGGCAGGTCGCGGGCGTCGGCCCACGCGGCGGCGCCGGGCAGCGGCGTACGACGCAGCCGCTTGAGGAACGGTCCGGAGAACCCGGCCGCCCGCTCCACCAGGCCCAGCCGCGAGGCGTCGGCGAACGACCAGGCGGCGCCCTTCATGGCCAGCGCCTCGGGCTTCGGCACCCGGTCGCCGCGGTGGGAGTCGACGACCTTCGAGCGCAGGTGGACCAGCACCTCGGGGATGTCGATGCGCACCGGGCAGGCCTCGAAGCAGGCGCCGCACAGCGACGAGGCGTAGGGCAGGGAGTCGGTCTGCTCGTCGCCGGTGCCCTGGAGCAGCGGGTTGAGGATCGCGCCGATCGGGCCGGGGTAGACCGAGCCGTAGGCGTGGCCACCGGTGCGCTCGTAGACCGGGCAGACGTTGAGGCAGGCCGAGCAGCGGATGCAGCGCAGCGCCTGGCGTCCGGTGTCGTCTGCGAGCGCGCGGGAGCGACCGTTGTCGAGCAGGACGACGTGCACCTCCTGCGGGCCGTCGTCGGGCGTCACTCCGGACCAGGTGGAGGTGTAGGGGTTCATCCGCTCGCCGGTCGACGAGCGCGGCAGGAGGCGCAGCAGCGGGTCGAGCTCGGCGAAGGTCGGCACGACCTTCTCGATGCCGACGACGCTGACCAGCACCTCCGGCAGCGTGAGGCACATCCGGCCGTTGCCCTCGGACTCGACGACGACGAGGGTGCCGGTGTCGGCGACGGCGAAGTTGGCGCCGGAGACGCCGACCTTGGCGCGCAGGAACTTCTCACGCAGGTGCTCACGCGCGGCGGCGGCGAGCACGGCCGGCTCGTCGGTGAGATCG
Source organism: Nocardioides sp. (assembly GCA_002729525.1). GTDB lineage: Bacteria > Actinomycetota > Actinomycetes > Propionibacteriales > Nocardioidaceae > Nocardioides. The sequence goes on along the minus strand of PBYI01000038.1, from coordinate 59,341 downwards.
GCCGGGGCAGGACGGCCGACGGCGGCCATCTTGCGCAGGAAGATCTCGCGGATCTCGGCGCGGTTGCGGTGGATGGCGGGCACCAGGATGTGGCTGGGGAGGTCGTCCCCCAGCTGCACGATGAGCTCGGCGAGGTCGGTCTCCCAGGCGGCGATGCCCTCTTCGGCGAGCGCCTCGTTGAGGCCGATCTCGGCGGTCACCATCGACTTGACCTTGACGACCTCGTCGGCGCCGTGGGCCTTCGCGACCGACGCCACGACGGCGTTGGCCTCGGCGGCGTCGCGCGCCCAGTGGACGGTGGCGCCCGCGGCGGTCAGCGAGGCCTCGAGCTGCTCGAGGTGGCTGGCGAGGGCGTCGAGCGCGCGCTGCTTGACCGCCGCGCCGGCGAGCCGGAGCTCCTCCCAGCCCGCGCCGCCGCCGGCGACGTCGGCGTCGACCTCCTCGACCAGGCGCGAGCGCTTGCCGCGGATGACGCCGGTGGCGTGCGCGAGGTTGTGCCGCAGCTGGGTGTCGGCGAGCGCCTCACGGGCCGCGCTGGGGAACGCCGGCATCCCGACGAAGGTGCCGGTCATCGGACCACCTCCGCGGGGGCGTCCTCGGTGGCGGCCAGCACCTCGGCGAGGTGCATGACACGGACGCCGGAGCGCTGCCGGTCGAGCATGCCGCCGAGGTGCATCAGGCAGGAGTTGTCGCCGGCGACCAGCACCTCGGCGCCCGTCGAGCGCACGTGGCGCACCTTGTCGGCGCCCATCGCCACCGAGGTGTCGCTGTTCTTGACCGCGAAGGTGCCGCCGAAGCCGCAGCACTGCTCGGCCGCCGGCAGCTCGCGCAGCCGCAGCCCGCGCACCTCGCGCAGCAGCCGCAGCGGCCGGTCGCCGACCCCGAGCATCCGCAGCGAGTGGCACGTCGGGTGGTAGGTGACGGCGTGCGGGAAGTAGGCGCCGACGTCGGTCACGCCGAGCACGTCGACGATCAGCTCGGTGAGCTCGTACGTCGGCGGCGCGTCGGCCAGGTCGGCCTCCAGCGAGCGGTCGAGCCCCTTCTCGGACGCCCGGCGACCCACCAGCGCGTGCTGGTGGCGCGCGGAGCCGGCGCACGAGCCCGACGGCGTCACGATCGCGTCGTACCCGGCGAACGCGTCGACGTACGACCGGACCGCCGGCACGGCCTCGTCGAGGTAGCCGGTGTTGACCATCGGCTGCCCGCAGCAGGTCTGCGCGGCGGGGAACTCCACGTCGACGCCGAGGCGACGTAGCAGGCGCACCACGGCCTGCCCGGTGCCCGGGAACATGGTGTCGTTGATGCAGGTCACGGACAGTGCGACGCGCACGTGGCGACCCCCTCTCGCGCTCGGACGGTCATTCTCTCAGCGCGGCTCAACGGGTCGGCAGGCGCGCCTCGGCGGCCGCCCAGTCGAGCCCGTCGCGCGGCTCGTGCCGCCGCAGCCCGTACGTCGCCCGCACCAGGTCGCGCATGGCCGCCAGGTCGGGCAGGTCGGCGCCCAGGGTGCGCGCCTGCACCAGCACGTTGCCGAGCGCCGCGGCCTCGGTCGGGCCGGCCAGCACCGGCAGCCCGCAGGCGTCGGCGGTGAGCTGGCAGAGCAGGTGGTTCTGCGAGCCGCCGCCGACCACGTGCACGACGTCGACGTCCTGGCCGGCGATCCGGGCCGCGCCGTGGACGTGGCGCCGGTAGGCCAGCGCGAGGCTGTCGAGGATGCAGCGGGTGGTCGCGACCGGGTCGCTCGGCACCGGCTCCCCCGCCTCGCGGGCCAGGGGGGCGATCCGCGACGGCATGTCGCCGGGCGGCAGCAGCCGCGGGTCGTTGATGTCGACGACGGTGCGCAGCGCGGGCGCCGACTCGGCGGCCGCGAGCAGCGACACCAGGTCGGTGTGCGCCACGCCGTCGGCCTGCCACCCGCGCACCGACTCCGACAGCACCCACAGGCCCATGACGTTCTTGAGGAACCGGATGGTCCCGTCGACGCCGACCTCGTTGGTGAAGTCGGCCAACCGGGCCTCCTCGGTGAGCACGGGCCGGTCGAGCTCGAGGCCGACCAGCGACCAGGTGCCCGAGGAGATGTAGGCGAACCGCTCGGTCTGCGCCGGTACGCCGACGACGGCCGAGGCGGTGTCGTGCGACCCCACGGCAATGACGGGCACCCGCGCGCGCAGGCCGATGTCGCGGCCGGCCTCGTTGCGCAGCCGGCCGACCACGTCGCCGGCCTCGCGGATCTCCGGGAGGATCGCCCACGGGACGCCGACCCGCTTGGCGAGGTCGATCGCCCACTCGCCGCGCGAGACGTCGTACAGCTGGGTCGTGGAGGCGTTGGTGCGCTCCGCGCCGATCTCGCCGGTCAGCCAGTAGCCGAGCAGGTCGGGCAGCAGGAGCAACGTCTCCGCTGACTCCAGCGCGGCCGTGCCCTGCGCCGCCACCAGCTGGTAGAGCGTGTTGAACGGCAGCTGCTGGATGCCGGTGGTGGCGTAGAGATCGGCCGGGTCGACGACCCGCGTGACCTGCTCCATCACCCCGTCGGTGCGGGAGTCGCGGTGACTGTAGGGGTTGCCGAGCAGCACGCCGTCGCGGTCGAGCAGGCCGTAGTCGATGGCCCACGAGTCGATGCCGATCCCGTGCAACGGGCCCGTGCGCGCGACCTCCCGCAGACCGTGCAGGGCCTCGCGGTGGATGCCGAGCACGTCCCACTGGAGGGCGCCACCCACCCGGACGCCGCCGTTGGGGAAGCGGTGCAGCTCCTCCAGCTGGACGCCCGAGCGGGTGACGGTGCCGGCCATGATCCGGCCGCTGGTCGCGCCGAGGTCGACCGCCGCGACGCGCAGGGCCTCTCCCCGACGCGGACCCGTCATCGCAGGAAGGCGGCAGCGACGCCGGCGTCGACCGGGACGTGCAGACCGGTCGTGTGGGTCATGTCCGGGCCGCACAGCACGAACACCGCGTTGGCGATGTTCTCCGGCAGCACCTCGCGCTTGAGGATCGTGCGCTGGGCGTAGAACTTGCCCAGGTCCTGCTCCTCCACGCCGTACACGGCGGCCCGGTTGGCGCCCCAGTCGCCGGCGAAGATGCCGGAGCCCTGGACGACGCCGTCGGGGTTCACGCCGTTGACCTTGATCTGGTGGGCGCCGAGCTCGGCGGCCAGCAGCCGCACCTGGTGGGCCTGGTCGGCCTTCGCGGCGCCGTACGCCACGTTGTTGGGGCCGGCGAAGATGGAGTTCTTCGAGGAGATGTAGACGATGTCGCCGCCCATCTCCTGCTCGATCATCGCCTTCGCGGTGGCCTTGGCGACCAGGAACGAGCCCTTCGCCATCACGTCGTGCTGGAGGTCCCAGTCCTGCTCGGTGGTCTCCAGCAGCGAGCGGGACAGCGACAGGCCGGCGTTGTTGACGACGAGGTCGACGCCGCCGAACGCGAGCACCGCCGCGTCGACCATCGCCTGGACCTTCTCCTCCGACGACACGTCGACCTGCACGCCGACGGCCACGTCGGCGTTGCCGATCTCGGCAGCGGAAGCCTGGGCCTTCTCGAGGTCGAGGTTGGCGATGACGACGCAGGCGCCCTCGGCGGCGAGCTTCTTGGCGGTGGCCAGACCGATGCCCGACGCGGCGCCGGTGACCAGCGCGACGCGGGTCGCCAGCGGCTTCGGCTTCGGCATCCGCTGGAGCTTGGCCTCCTCCAGCGCCCAGTACTCGATGCGGAACTTCTCGCTCTCGTCGATCGGGGCGTACGTCGACAGCCCCTCCGCGCCGCGCATCACGTTGATGGCGTTGACGTAGAACTCACCGGCCACGCGGGCGGTCTGCTTGTTCTTGCCGAACGAGAACATGCCGACGCCGGGCACCAGCACGATGAGCGGGTCCTTGCCGCGGATCGCCGGCGAGTCGGGGGTGGCGTTGCGCTCGTAGTAGCCGGCGTAGTCCTCGCGGTAGGACACCGCGAGCTCCTTGAGGCGCGCGATCGAGTCCTCGACCGAGGCGTCGGCGGGCAGGTCGAGCACCATCGGCTTGACCTTGGTGCGCAGGAAGTGGTCCGGGCACGACGTGCCGAGCTCGGCGAGGCGCGGGTGGTTCTCGGCCTCGAGGAAGTCGAGGACGACCTGGGAGTCGGTGAAGTGGCCGACCATGGGGGCGTCGGCGGACGCGATGCCGCGGATCGTCGGCGCGAGGGCGGCGGCCTTGGCGCGGCGCTCGGCCTCCGGCAGGGCGGCGTACCCGGGGAGGGCGGGGCCGAACGGCTCGGCCGTGGAGTGCTCGGCGATGTAGGCCGCGGCGGTGTCGATGATCCAGAGGCTGTTGGTCTCGGCCTCCTCGGAGGTGTCGCCCCACGCGGTGATGCCGTGGCCGCCGAGGACGCAGCCGATCGCCTGCGGGTTCTTCTCCTTGATCTCGGCGATGTCGAGACCCAGCTGGAAGCCGGGGCGGCGCCACGGCACCCAGACGACCTTGTCGCCGAAGATCGTGGTGGTGAGCTCCTGGCCGTCCTTGGCGGTCGCGATCGCGATGCCCGAGTCGGGGTGCAGGTGGTCGACGTGCGCGGCGTCGACGAGGCCGTGCATCGCGGTGTCGATCGACGGCGCGGCCCCGCCCTTGCCGTGCAGGCAGTAGTCGAACGCCGCGACCATCTCGTCCTCGCGGTCGATGCCGGGGTACACGTCGACCAGGGCGCGCATCCGGTCCAGGCGCAGCACGGCGAGGCCCGACTCCTTCAGGGTGCCGAGGTCGCCGCCGGAGCCCTTGACCCACACCAGCTCCACGGGCTCGCCGGTGACCGGGTCGGTCTCGGTGCCCTTGGCGGAGGTGTTGCCGCCGGCGTAGTTGGTGTTCTTCGGGTCCGCGCCCAGGCGGTTGGACCGGGCGATCAGGTCGGCGGCAGCGGAGTTGGTCATCTCGTCCTCGTCAGTCGTGCGGGTCGGTCGTGCGGTGGTGGTGCTGTGGGCTGTACGCCGGATCAGGTCCAGGACAGCTGGGTGCCGCCGACGCGGGCGGCCTCGATCTCGGCCTGGTAGCCCGACTCGGCGTAGGCGCGCATCGGGTTGCCGGGCAGGCCACGCTCCTCGCGCCACGCGGCGAGGTCGGCGCGGACGTCGGTCTGGTAGGCGTCCATGAACACCTCGTGGGCACCGAGGACGTCGCCGGCCTCCTGCGCGGCGGCCAGCGCGTCACGGTCGACGAGCAGCGCGCGGGCCGTCATCTCCTGGACGTTGAGCACCGAGCGGATCTGGCCGGGGATCTTGTCCTCGACGTTGTGGCACTGGTCGAGCATGAACGCGACCTCGCTGGTGCCGTCGGGGTTCGCCGGGCCGTAGCCGCCGCCGCGGATGACCTCGAAGAGGATCCGGAACAGCTGGAACGGGTCGGCCGAGCCGACGATCAGGTCGTCGTCGGCGTAGAAGCGCGAGTTGAAGTCGAACGAGCCGAGCTTCCCGAGCCGCAGCAGCTGCATGACGATGAACTCGATGTTGGTGCCCGGCGCGTGGTGGCCGGTGTCCAGGCACACCACGGCGCGCTCGCCCAGGGCGCTGACCTGGGCGTACGACGTACCCCAGTCCGGGACGTCGGTGTGATAGAACGCCGGCTCGAAGAACTTGTACTCCAGCACCAGCCGCTGCTCGGGGCCGATCCGGTCGTAGATCTTCTGCAGCGAGTCGGCGAGGCGGTCCTGGCGACCGCGGAGGTCGGCCTGGCCGGGGTAGTTGGAGCCGTCGGCCAGCCAGATCTTGAGGTCGGCCGACCCGGTGGCGTCCATGACGTCGATGCACTCGAAGTGGTGGTCGATCGCCTTCTGGCGGATCTTCGGGTCGACGTGGGTCAGGGCGCCGAACTTGTAGTCGTCGTCCTGGAAGGTGTTGGAGTTGACCGTGCCCAGCGCGACGCCATGCTCGGCGGCGTACGACCGCAGCGCGGCGTAGTCGTCGACGAGGTCCCACGGGATGTGCAGCGCGACCTTCGGCGCCAGCCCGGTGAGGCGGTGGACGGTCGCGGCGTCGGCGATCTTCTCCTCCACCGACCGCGGGGTGCCGGGAGTGCCGAACACCTTGAAGCGGGTGCCGGAGTTGCCGAACGCCCACGAGGGGAGCTCGATGGCCTGCCCCTCGAGCATCGGGGCGATGGCGGCGAAGTCAGTCATGGTCAGCTCTCGTTCTCGGACTCGGTGGTGCGGTGCGGCCCCCGGGGGTGGAGGGGGCAGTACGGGATCGGGGCGCGTGCTCGGGTGCTCACGTGCGGTCGGCGGCCAGCTGGTCCTCGAGGTGGAAGACCTCACGGAGCAGCCAGAACCCCTCGTCGGGCGGGCGGCCGTCGATCCCGGTGAAGAACTCCGCCATCTGGGCCTGCCACCGGGCGTTGACGTCGGTGGCGGCCATGGCGGCCTGGGCCGCGGTCAGGTCGTCGCACTCGACGTACCCGACGAGCAGCCCGTCCTCCCGCAGGAACAGGGAGTAGTTGGTCCAGCCGGTGGCGGCGAGGGCCTCGCACATCTCCGGCCAGACCGCCGCGTGGCGCTCGGCGTACTCCTCCATGCGGTCCGGACGGACCTGGAGGGTGAAGCAGTAGCGCGGCACGGTGGGCCTCCCTGTTCCTGCGGGTGGGTGGTGCTGGGTGGACGTGGTGGTCACCGCCCTGGATCGCGGCGGGTGTCGCCTCGGGCGTGGCCGGGTCTCGACACGCCGGTTGTGACCTCGTTCCTCGGTCACACGGCTCGCTCGACCACCATCGACGGATCCGCTGACGCGTCTCCGTCAGAAGTCGAAGTCGCCGATGTTGTCGGCGTCGAAGACGAACGGGTCGCCCAGGAGCACGACGTTGTCGGCGCCGACGGTGTAGTCGCCGAGGTCGCCGGCGGTGAAGCTGTCGCCCTCGCCCTCGATCTCGCCGGTGGCCAGCGCGTTGGCGGTGTACGCCGCGAGGTAGCCGAGGTCGGCGGGGTTCCACAGCGCGAAGGCGTCGACGGTGCCGTCCTCGACGTACTCACGCATCTGGTTGGGCGTGCCCAGGCCGGTCAGCTTGACCTCGCCCTTGGCGTCGGAGGTCGACAGGTAGCGGGCGGCCGCGGCGATGCCGACGGTGGTCGGCGAGATGATGCCGGCCAGGTCGGGGTGGGTCTGGAGCAGCGCGGCGGTGGCGTCGAACGACTTCTGGTCGTCGTCGTCGCCGTAGACGGTGTCGACGACGGTGATGTCGGGGTGGTTGGCCTCGAACTCGGCCGTCATCAGGTCGATCCACTCGTTCTGGTTCGTCGCGTTGGCGGCGGCCGAGAGGAAGGCGATCTCGCCGGAGTCACCGATCTGGTCGGCGATCAGGTCGACCTGCGCCTGGGCGATGCCCGCGGCGTCGGCCTGGCTCACGAAGATGTCGCGGCAGTCGGGGTTGGTGTCGGCGTCGTAGGTGACGACCGGGATGTCGGCGTCCATGGCCTCGCCGATCGCGTCGCACAGCGCGTCGGGGTCGTTGGCGGAGACGATCAGCGCCGAGCGGCCCTGCTGGGTCGCGGTGTTGATGTAGGTGACCTGGCCGGCCGGGTCGTCGCCGGTGGCCGGGCCGACCTGCTCGTACTCGCCACCGAACTCGCCGATGGCCTTCTCGCCACCGGCGTTCGAGGTGTCGAAGTAGGGGTTGCCGAGGTTCTTCGGGATGAAGGTGTAGGTGCCGCCGCCGTCACCGGAGGCGCCCTCACCTCCGTCGGAGTCGCTACCGCAAGCAGTGAGGGCCATGCTGGCAGCCAGCGCCACGGCCGCCAGGCCGGCGAGGCGTCGGTTGTGGATCTTCATGGGTGCTTCCCTTTCGGATGGTTCCGGCATCGGTGCCGGGATCAGCTCAGCAACCGCTTGCCGGCGCTGCGCGAGGGGCCTCCCGAGGACCGGGCCCCCCTGCTCGCAGCGAGCACACGGCGCGACGCTGCGAGAAGACTGGTGGACATCACCGAGAGCACGAGCAGCACTCCGATGACGATGTTGATGACGTTGATCGTCTGGCCGTTGAGGAGCATCGCCCGCTGGATCACGCCGATCAGGAGCACGCCGGCGAGCACGCCGTGCAGGGCGCCGCGGCCGCCGAAGATCGAGACGCCGCCGAGCAGCACCGCGGCGATGACCGAGAGCTCCAGGCCGGTGGCGTTCTCGGCCCGCGCCACGCCGCTGACCAGGGTCAGGTAGATCCCGACGAAGCCGGCGACCGCGCCGGACAGGACGAACAGGATCGCCTTGGTGCGGGCCACGTCGACGCCGGTGAAGTGCGCGGCCTCGTCGTTCTGGCCGATCTCGAAGATCCCCCGGCCGAACGACGAGAAGTGGATCAGCAGCGCGAAGGCGATCGCGAGCACCACGAACGGGATCAGCACCATCGGGTAGGGCTGGCCCTCGACGATGCGGTCCTTGGCCCAGTCGGTCCAGCCCTCGGGGAAGTCGGTGCGCGACTCGGTGCCGAGCAGGCCGGCGCCGATGCCCCGGAAGAGGGCGAGCGTGCCGATGGTGACCGCGATGGACGGCAGACCGACGTAGGCGATGAGGAAGCCGTTGAAGGCGCCGCAGACCACGCCGACGCCGATCGCGAGGAGCGCGGCGATCGTCGCGGAGAGCCCGACGTCGTCGTGCAGCATGCCGAAGGACACGCTGGTCAGACCCACGATCGAGGCCACCGACAGGTCGATCTCGCCGGTGATGATGATCGCTGTCATCGGCAGCGCGAGCAGCAGCACCGAGGCCGAGTCGCGGAACAGGTAGTACATGGTCTGCGGGCCGTCGAAGTACTCCACCTGCGAACGGGAGAAGACGATCGCGGCGACGAGCAGGGCGATGACGGCGAACTCGCGGCTGAGGACGACGCGCTGCCAGAACGGGCGGGAGTACGCGGCGTACGTGCGCTCGACCGACGGGGTCTCGGGGCTGCCCGGGGTGGCCTCCGGGCTCACGGTGCTCATCGGGTTCCCTCCTGCGGGTCGGTCGGGGAGGACGTGTCGCCGGGGGCGGAGGCGCCGGGCGAGCCCGGTGCGGTCGTCGCGACGACGGGCTCGCGGGTCGGTGGCCCGGCGTGGGACGACCCGGCGTCGTCGCGGGCGGCGACGAGCTTCTTCTCCTGCCGGCGCACCAGCACCCGGTCGAGGGTGATCGCGCCGACGATGAGGGCGCCGACCACGGCCTGCTGCCAGAAGTCGGAGATGCCGAGCACCGGGAGCGAGCGGTTGATGGTGACGAGGAGGAACGCGCCGAGCGCTGCTCCCCACACGGTCCCGGAGCCGCCGAAGATCGCGACGCCGCCGATCACCGCGGCACCCACGGCCTCGAACTCGATGCCGGTGCCGACGCTGGAGGAGACGGTGCCGAAGCGGGCGGCCGAGACCGCGCCGGCCAGGCCGGCGAGCGCGCCGGAGAGCACGAACGCCGCCATGATCCGGCGCGAGATCCGCAGCCCGTAGAGGTGCGCGGCGTCGGGGTCGGAGCCGATCGCGTAGAACTCCCGGCCACCGCGGGCGGTGTGCAGGTAGTAGCCGACGGCGGCGAGCACGACGACCGCGACGATGGTCAGCACCGGGATGCCGAGGATCGAGTCGGTGCCCAGGTCCCGGAAGGCGCGCGGCATGTCGCCGGCGTTGATCCGGTCGCTGCCGGCCCAGGTGAGGAACGCGCCGCGGTAGATGTACATCGTGCCGAGGGTGATCACCAGGGCCGGGACGCGGCCCCAGGCGACGAGCACGCCGTTGACCAGCCCGAGCACCGCGCCCATCAGGACCGCGGCCAGCACCACCAGGATGATCGGGAGGCTGGTGTCGATGAACAGGCGACCGGTGAGGTATGCCGTCAGGCCGAGCGTCGAGCCCACCGACAGGTCGACGTTGCGGGTGATGATGACCGCGGTCTGACCCACGGCGAGCAGCACCAGCATGGACGGGGTGAGCAGCAGGTCGCGCCAACCCGTGGAGGAGAAGAGGAACGCGTCGGACTTCAGCGTGGTGGCCGCGATCAGCAGCACCAGCACGACGGCGACGGCGACCTCGCGCGACTTCAGCAGCGCGCCGACGGCGGCGCCGAGCGACGAGCCGTCGCGGGACGGGGTGGCGGCGCTCATGCCGGGGCTCCCTCGTGGTCGGTGTGCTCGGTGTGCTCGGCGTGCTCGGGGTCGGCGTTGGTCGCGGCCCGCATGACGTTCTCGGGCGTGGCGTCCGCGCGGGCGATGTCGGCGGTGATCCGCCCCTCGTGCACGACCAGGACGCGGTCGGCCATGCCCAGCACCTCGGGCAGCTCGGAGGAGATCATCAGGATCGCCAGACCCTGGCCGGCCAGGTCGGACAGCAGGCGGTGCACCTCGGACTTGGTGCCGACGTCGATGCCGCGGGTCGGCTCGTCGATGATCAGCAGCTCCGGCTCGGTGGCCAGCCACTTGGCGATGACGACCTTCTGCTGGTTGCCGCCGCTCATGGTGGCGGCGTGCATGTCCAGCGCGCTGGTCTTGACCTCCAGGCGCGCGGCCCACGGGGCGGCCGCCCTGTTCTCGGCCCGCGAGGTGAGCAGGCCGGCCTTCGCGAGCCCGGTGCGGATGACGGCGGCGACGTTGCGGGCGACGGAGCCCTCGGTGACCAGGCCCTGCTTGCGGCGGTCCTCGGGGACGAAGGCGATGCCGGCGCGGATCGCGGCCCGCGGGTTGCGCGGCGGGACCGGTCGGCCGTGCACGGTGACCGACCCGGCGTCGTACCCGTCCACGCCGAAGACGGCGCGGGCGATCTCGGAGCGACAGGCACCGACCAGGCCCGCGAGGCCGACGATCTCGCCGGCGCGCACCTGGAAGGACACGTCGTGGAACTGTCCGACCGAGGAGAGGTCGCGGACGTCGAGGACCACCTCGCCGATCTCGGCCTCGGTCTTCGGGAACAGTTCGGCGACCTCGCGGCCGACCATCTCGGCGACCAGGCTGTCGACCGTGGTGTCGGCGAGCCGCTTGGTCGACACGTAGTCGCCGTCGCGCATCACGGTGACGGTGTCGCAGAGGTCGAAGACCTCCTCGAAGCGGTGGGAGATGAAGACGATCGCGCGACCCTCGTCGCGCAGGCTGCGGGCGACGGCGAAGAGGCGGTCGACCTCGACGCCGGACAGGGCGGCGGTGGGCTCGTCCATGATCAACAGCGCCGCGTCGAGCGAGATGGCCTTGGCGATCTCGATGATCTGCTGGTCGGCGATCGACAGGCCGCGCGCCGGGCGCCGGGGGTCGAGCTCGACGCCGAGGCGGTCGAAGAGCGCCCGCGACTCGGCGTACATCCGGTGGCGGTCGATGCGACGGCCGGCGCCGAGCGGCTGGCGGCCCATGAAGATGTTCTCGGCGACCGAGAGGTCGGGGAAGAGCGTCGGCTCCTGGTAGATCACCGCGACACCGGCCGCCTTGGACTCCGCGGTGGAGCCGAAGTCGACGGCCTCGCCCTTGAGCTCGAAGACGCCCGAGTCGCGGCGGTGGACCCCCGCGACGATCTTGATGAGCGTCGACTTGCCGGCGCCGTTCTCACCGACGAGGGCGTGGATCGACCCCGGGTGCACCGTCAGGCTGCCGGATCGCAGCGCGACCACCGAGCCGAAGGACTTGGCAACGTCCTTGAGCACCAGCGTGGCGTCGGTCATCGCGACCTCCCTCACATTATGAAACGTTTCACGCAACGAGTGACGAAGGTAGGTGGTCGCTGTCACACACGTCAAGAGGTCGTTCGAAACTTTCCGGAAACCTGCTGTTCGGGGTTTCCTGTGCCGACGATGTGAGCGGGGCTACAGTCCTGCCAGCACGATTGAACGTTTCAACCAAGGAGGCTGACCGGTGGCCGCGAACGGACGTCCGGGGCGCAGCGCGTCCGTGAAGGACGTCGCCGCGCTCGCGCACGTCTCCCTCGGTACCGTCTCCAACGTCCTCAACCGGCCCGACCGGGTCAGCGCCGCCACCCGCGAGCGGGTCGAGCGGGCGATGACGGCCCTCGGGTTCGTGCGCAACGAGTCCGCCCGCCAGCTGCGCACCGGCCTGAGCAGCACCCTCGCCTACGTCATGCTCGACGCCGGCAACCCGTTCTTCACCGACGTCGCACGGGGCATCGAGACCGCCGCGGAGCAGCACGACCTCACCGTCGTGCTGTGCAACTCCGACAACCGCGCCGACCGCGAGCGCTCGCACCTGGCGATGCTCGAGGAGCGACGGTTCCGCGGGGTGCTGGTCACCCCGGTCGACCCCGACTCTCCCCTGCTCGAGCAGATCGCCGGCCGCGGCACGCCGGTCGTGATCGTCGACCGGACCCGCGACGACGACCGCTTCTGCTCGGTCGCCGTCGACGACGTCCTGGGTGGCCGCACGGCCGTCGAGCACCTCGTCGACCGCGGCCACCGACGGGTCGCGTTCCTGGGGGGACCCGACAACATCGGCCAGGTGCGCGACCGCCTCCAGGGCGCTCGCGACGCCTGGGCCGAGGCCGGGCTGCCGCCCGACGACCTCACCGTCCTGCGCACCGACAGCCTCGACGTCGCCAGCGGGCGCGAGGCCGCCGAGCGACTCCTCGGCCAGCCGTCCTCGCGCCGCCCGACCGCGGCGTTCTGCATCAACGACCTCGTCGCGCTCGGCGTGCTCCAGCAGACGATGCGCGCCGGCGTGAGCGTGCCCGACGACCTCGCGCTGGTCGGGTACGACGACATCGCCTTCGCCGCCGCGGCCGCCGTACCCCTCTCGTCGGTGCGCCAGCCCCGCGAGCTCCTCGGCGCCCGCGCCGCCGCCCTCGCGCTCGCGGAGTCCGAGGACCGCGACCACCGGCACCAGCAGCTGCTGTTCACGCCCGAGCTCGTCGCCCGCGCGTCCTCCCTCGGCTGAGCGCTCCCTCCGGCGGTCCGGCCGCCCCGCCGCCCCGGCCTCAGCGCTGGTCGGCGAAGAATCCGTCGAGCAGCGCGGCCGACTCGCGCGACATCACGCCGGCGACCACCTCGGGCCGGTGGTTGAGCCGGCGGTCCCGCACGACGTCCCAGAGGCTGCCGACGGCGCCGGCCTTGGGGTCGAAGGCGCCGAAGACCACCCGGTCGACGCGGGACAGCACCGCGGCGCCGGCGCACATGGTGCAGGGCTCGAGCGTGACCACGAGGGTGCAGCCCTCCAGGCGCCACTCGCCGCGGGTGCGGGCCGCCTCGCGCAGCGCGACGACCTCGGCGTGGCCCGTCGGGTCGGCGTCGGTCTCACGGACGTTGCGGCCCCAGCCGAGCACCACGCCCGAGCCGTCGACCACCACCGCACCGATGGGTACGTCGCCGGTGTCGCGCGCGAGCCGCGCCTCGGCGAGGGCGGCGCGCATCGGCTCCTCCCAGCGCGCCTGCGTGGGCCGGCGCGGGGACTCCGAGGCCGGCCTCACGCGGGGGTGAGACCGACGGCGTCGTCGAAGAGCTCGCCGAAGCCGAGCCGGCGGGCGACGTCGGAGAGCACCTCGTCGGGGAAGAGGTCCTCGTCGTCGAGCAGCTCCTCGACCAGCGAGGTCAGCTCGGCCTCGGGGACGCCGAGGTCGGCGAGCAGGTCAAGGTCGCCGACCGGCGCGGGGTCGTCGTCGTCCTCCGGGTCGTCCTCGTCGAGGAAGTCGAGCGCCATGGCGGCGAGGTCCCACTCCTCGGCGGCGGTCACGTCGGAGAGGAGGACCTGGGTCTCGTCGTCGGTGACCCGGACGACGAGGAAGAAGTCCTCGTCGACGGCGATCATCGCCAGGGCGCCGTCGTCGCCGGCGATCCGGTCGAGCGCGGTCACCAGCCCGTCGAGGTCGTCGAGCGCGTCGAGCACCTCGTGCGCGAGCTCGCGCACCACCCAGTCGCCGTCGTCGTCGCGATAGGCGGCCAGGGCGAAGTCCACCGCGTCGAGCTGGTCCGCCATGGCTCCAGGGTGACACGTGGACGTGCGCACCGGTAGCGGGTATTCGCGTGTGCGACGACCAGCACGCCGACGTACTCCCCCGGCGCCCGCGGCTGTCGTGCCGGGGCGCGGACTCCGTAGGCTGCCCCCGTGCGCACCCACGTCATCGAGCACCCGCTGGTCGACCACAAGCTGACCGTCCTGCGCGACCAGGAGACGGAGTCGCCGACCTTCCGTCGCCTGGTCGACGAGCTGGTCACCCTGCTGGCCTACGAGGCCACCCGCGACGTGCGCGTCGCCCCGGACGAGATCGTCACGCCGGTGTCGCCGATGACCGGCGTCAAGCTCGCGACGCCGAAGCCCCTCGTCGTCCCCATCCTGCGCGCCGGCCTGGGCATGCTCGACGGGATGATGCGCCTGCTGCCGACCGCGGAGGTCGGCTTCCTGGGCATGGTGCGCAACGAGGAGACGCTGGAGGCGTCGACGTACGCCGAGCGGCTGCCCGACGACCTGTCCGGCCGCCAGTGCTACGTCCTCGACCCGATGCTCGCGACCGGCGGCACGCTCGCCGCGGCGATCCGGTTCCTGGTCGACCGCGGCGCCGACGACATCACCTGCGTGACGCTCCTGGCCGCCCCCGAGGGCTGCGCCAACCTCGAGGCCGGTCTCGAGGGCGTCGACGTGCCGGTCACGATCGTGACCGCGGCGATGGACGAGCGGCTCAATGACAAGGGCTACATCGTGCCGGGCCTCGGCGACGCCGGCGACCGGCTGTACGGCGTGGTCGGCTGAGGCAGCCGCCCGCTCAGCCCGCGGCCGGGACGTCCTCGGCTGCCGACGCCTGCTCCTCCGGACCTCCCGCTGTGGCCCGGCCGAGCAGCGCGACCGCGATCCAGACCGCGCCGAGCGCGATCGCCGCGGCCACAATCCCGAACACCGCGCGGTAGCTCAGCAGCCCCACCAGCAGGGCGCCGACCGCGAGCGAGACCGCCTGCGGCGTGCTCATCAGGACCTCGACGGCGGCCGAGACCCGGCCCACCAGCGCCCGCGGGCTGCGCCGCTGCACGAGCGTCATGAACGGGACGAAGGTCAGCGGCAGGCCGACCCCGACGACCACCATCGCCACCATCACGACCGCGATGCTCGGCGCGAGCGCCCCGACCAGCACCGAGACCGCGAGCAGCGCCATCCCCACGACCAGCGCGCCGACCTCGCCCAGACGTCGTACGACGGTCGAGGAGGCGAGGCCGCCGGCCACCGCCCCGACACCCTGCACCGCGACCAGCACGCCCGCGAAGGTGGCCGGCCGGCCGAACGCGTCGAGCAGCGCGTAGATCGAGGCCTCCAGGAAGCCGACGACCAGCACCATCGCGCCGAAGCCGACGAGCACGTGCTTGAGCACCCGGTCCCCGGCGAGGAACCGTACGCCGGCGGTGAGCTGCTGCCAGAACGGCTCGTCGTCGCGCTCGGGCCGGTGCTCGCGCACGGGAACCGTCGCGATCACGGCGGCGGCGACCACGAAGCTGGCGGCGTCGACGAGGGCCACGGCCCAGCCGCCGAGCCACCCGAAGAGCGCCGCCCCGACGAGCGGTCCGACGAGCCGGTAGCCCTCCTTGGTCGTCTGGAGCGAGGCGTTGGCGTCGACGAGGCGGTCGTCGGGCACGAGATCCTTGAGCAGGCCGTTGAGCGCCGCGGGCAGCACGACGAAGCTGACGCCGTACAGCAGGGCGACGGTCCAGATGATCCACACGTCGCCGGCGCCGCGGACCAGCACCAGCGGCAGCACGGCGACCGCGGAGAGCAGGTTGCCGACGACCAGCACCTGACGGGCGGGCAGCCGGTCGACCCAGATGCCGAGCAGCGGGGCGAAGATCGCCGGCAGCACCATGAAGAAGAAGGTCAGCCCGGCCATCGCGTTGGAGCCAGTGAGCGTCTTCACCCAGATGCTGAGCACGAGCAGCATCACCGAGTCGCCGAGCATGGAGGCGGCCAGCCCGGTGAAGAGCCGGGTGAAGCCGGGCGTGCGGAACGCGCCTCTCATCGGTCGACCTCATCGGCTGCCCCGCCGGGCGCGGTGGCCTCGAGGCCCGGGAGGTACGTCGGCACGCCCCAGGCGACCAGCTCGCACAGCCGGCTGCCCTCGGGGCGGGCGTCGCGGTCGGCCAACCGGTCGTGGTGCCGCATGACGACGGCCTGGAGGTCGGCGGTGAGCGCAGCCAGCTCGTCGGGCGTCACCCACACCATGTTCTGCGTGCCGCCGGCGGCGTCGCGCCAGGCGGCGGGCTCCTCGGCGGCGCGCTGGTTGGCCTCGTGGTAGCGCGCGACCGAGCGGCCCATGGACACGTCGGACAGCGCGAGTGCTGCCCGCTGCTGGTCGGGGTCGGCGTCGGCGCCCTTCCACGTCATGCCGATCTCGGGCACCCGCCACGGCCGGCGCCGGCCGGAGGCGGCGTCGCGGTCCTCCTCGACGAACCCGTGCTCGGCGAGCTTGCGCAGGTGCCAGGAGCAGTTGGCCGGGGTCTCGTCGAGCCGGTCCGCGAGCTCGGTCGCGGTGAGCGGACCGTCGAGGGCCAGCTGCTCGACGATCGCCATCCGGAGCGGGTGGGCGAGCGCGCGGAGCTCGCGGGCGTCGGAGAGCTGTCGCATAGATGGAAAGTACCCTTTCGAAAGGCTCCTTTCAATGCGACAGTGGTGCGCCGTGAGACGCACGACGCCCCGGAGCGGGCTCGTGGCCCGCCCCGGGGCGTCGTCCGGGTGCGTCAGTGCGCGGTCACGGCTTCCCGCGGCACAGGAACTTCGCGTCGCCGAACGTGGCGACCGCGTCGTACTGGGTCACCGCCTCAACCTCGAGGCGGATCCGCAGCCTGCTCGCGACGTCCATCGTCACGCTGGTCGCCGCGCCGAGGCCCTTCCCGCTCGCCACCCTGGTGCGCGCGTCGTCGAGCGTCACGTAGAAGTCGGCCTTCGCGCCCGTCTCCGACTCGTCGTCCAGACCGACCTGAGCGGTGAACGTCTTGCAGCGGTAGCTGAGGTTGTAGTCGCCCCACTCCACGTCACCGTCGGAGAAGTAGTACGCGTCGGTGCCGACCGACTTCGAGTAGCGCACCCCGCCGATCGTGCGAGGAAGGTCGTCCCAGTCAGACCAGGAGACGGCCACCGGCTGCTGGTCCGCGGCGTAGAACCAGCCGTACACCGCGGTCCCGACCTGCTTGGACGTGTAGCGCAGGGTCACCTTGCGACCGTTCTTGCGCACCTTCTTCTTCGCCGTCACCTTCCAGTAGACGGCGCCGACGCCGGTCACGACCCCCGACACCAGGAAGCGCTGCTTGGAGTTCACCTTCGCCGCACCGACGGTGACCCACGACCCCTTCTTGCCGACCTTGCGCTGGAGACTGACCTTCTTCCCCCGGAGCGCCTTCTGGGTCCGACCGAGGAACCGGAGCCGCGACCCGGTGACGATGGTGGCGGGCGCGCGGTAGACGCCCAACTTGATCGCGACCTTCGGCTTGCCTCGCGCCGCGACCGGAGCCGCGTCGACCGGAGCCGGGGTGGCGGTCGGGACGGCGGCGACGCCGGGCGGCACGGTGGTGATCGTAAGTGCCGCGCACACCGCGAGCACGATCGCCGCGAGTGCGGGACGGATGGTCCGAGTCATCGATGGAGTACCCCCTCGGCGTCGGTCGCTCGCCGTACGCCGAGGGGAACGTAGGACTCCCCCCGGCTCGGCCGCAGGTTGTTCACCACGGCCGCCGACGTAGAACAATCGGCCGCAGTCAGTCCCCGAGCGGCACCTCGGCGACCACCTCGTGCCGGGGCGCACCCCGCGGCCCCTCGCCGAGGTGCGAGACGACGACCGCGAGCCGGTCGACGGTCCAGGGCAGCGCCGCCCAGGTGTCGAGCAGCCGCACCCAGCGCACGACGTCGCGCGGCCGGTTCAGCCGGGCGAGCGTGAGGTGCGGCCGGAACCGCTGGCCGTCGACCTCGGCACCCGCGCGCACGACCGCGGCGCGGGCGGCCTCGGACAGCGGCGGGAGCGCGCCGTCGGGGTCCTCGAGGCCGGCGTACAGCAGTCGCGCCCGGGCGACGTCGGGGAACGCGCCGCCGCGGGCCACCCCCAGCGTGAACGGCGTACGGCGTGAGGCGGCGGCGCCGAGGTGGTCGACGAGGGGCTCGAGCGCCCGGTCGGGGACGGAGTCGGCGAAGGCCAGCGTCACGTGCCACTGCTCGGCCGGGCTCCAGCGCAGGCCATCGGCCCGGCCGGCGTCGCGGCGCGGCTCGAGGAACGCGTCGAGCTCCTCGACGAGGTCGTCGGGCGGCACGACCGCCACGAACAGGCGATGACCCACGGTGTCGGTGTGCGTCGGAGTGCGTGGAGCCGGCGTCAGCCGAGGCCGACGCCGAGCAGCGAGCCCACGCCGTAGGTGACCGCCATGGCGAAGCAGCCCCCGAGCACGTTGCGCGCGACGGCGCGTCCGGGCGGGCCGTAGCCGAGGCGGGCGCTGGTCCAGCCGGTCAGCGCGAGGGCGAGCGCGACGGCCACGAAGGTGACGCCGACGCGGGCCTGCGCGACCACGAGCGTGATCGTCAGCAGCGGCAGGAGGGCGCCGAGGGTGAAGGAGACCATCGAGGCCCAGGCGGCGTTCCAGGCGCTGGTGATGTCGTCGGGGTCGATGCCCAGCTCGGCCTCGGCGTGCGCGCCGAGGGCGTCGTGCTCGGTGAGCTGCACGGCGACCTGGCGGGCGAGGTCCTCGTCGAGGCCCTTCCTCACGTAGAGGCCGGCCAGCTCGGCGAGTTCGTCCTCGGGCTCCTCCTCGAGCTCGCGGCGCTCCTTGTCGAGCAGGGCCAGCTCGGAGTCGCGCTGGGTGGAGACCGAGACGTACTCACCGGCCGCCATGCTCATCGCACCCGCGACGAGACCTGCGACGCCGGCAACCAGGATCGCGGTGCGGTCGGTGGTGGCGCCCGCGACGCCGACGACGATGCCCGCGGTCGAGACGATCCCGTCGTTGGCGCCCAGCACGCCGGCGCGCAGCCAGTTGAGGCGGTTGCCGATGCCCTCGCCGTGGGGCTCGTCGTCGTGGGGACCGACGGGGACGTCGGCGGGGTCGAGGGTCTCGCTGGTCACGGGTCGATCGTCGTCGGCAGCGACGGACCCGGCAAGCAAGGTGAGGCTGCGCTGACGCCGTGCCGGGGCACGGGTCGGCGCAGCCTCACCGGGGTGGAGCATGCGGGCGGCAGAGACCGCCGCGAGGTACGTGCTAGAGGCCGAGCTCGCGGCCGATGAGCTCCTTCATGATCTCGTTGGACCCGGCCCAGATCTTCGACACGCGCGCGTCGCGCCACGCCCGCGCCACGCGGTACTCGTTCATGAAGCCGTAGCCGCCGTGCAGTTGCACGCAGTGGTCGAGCACGTCGTTCTGCACCTGGCTGGTCCACCACTTGGCCTTGGCGGCGTCGACCGGGGTGAGCTCGCCCTTGTCGTGGGCGATGACGCACTGGTCGACGTACGCCTCGGTGACCTCGATCTGGGTGAACAGCTCGGCGAGGAGGAACTTGTTGTGCTGGAACTGGCCGATGGACTGGCCGAACGCCTTGCGGTCCTTGGTGTACTGCAGGGTCTCGCCCAGGATCTGCTTGGCGTGGTGCACGTTGGAGATCGCACAGCCGAGGCGCTCCTGCGGGAGCTTCTGCATCATCGCGATGAAGCCGCCGCCGAGCTCGCCGACGACGTGGTCGTCGCCGAGGCGGACGTTCTCGAAGAACAGCTCGGCGGTGTCGGACTCGTCCTGGCCGACCTTGTCGAGCTTGCGGCCGCGGGAGAAGCCGGGGGCGTCGGACGGGATGGCGAACAGCGTGATGCCGCGGGCGCCCTTCTCGGGGTCGGTGCGCACGGCGGTGATGATCAGGTCGGCGGAGTAGCCGTTGGTGATGAAGGTCTTGGAGCCGTTGATGACCCACTCGTCGCCATCCTTGACCGCGGTGGTCTTGAGGGCGGCGAGGTCGGACCCGCCGGAGGGCTCGGTCATGCCGATGGCGAGGAGGATCTCGCCGGAGGCGACGCCGGGCAGCCAGCGCTGCTTCTGCTCCTCGGTGCCGAGCTGCACGAGGTACGGCGCGGTGATGTCGGCGTGGATGCCCCAGCAGGAGCCGAGCGCGGCGTTGACCTTGGAGAGCTCCTCGGCGGCCACGGCGTTGAAGCGGTAGTCGCCGGCGCCGACGCCGCCGTACTCCTCGGGGATCTCCAGGCCGAGGAAGCCCTGCTTGCCGGCCTCGAGCCAGAACGAGCGTGGGATGGCCTTGTCCTTGGCGTGCTGCTCGACCTCGGGGATGACCGAGCGCTCGAGGAACTCGCGCACCGACGACCGGAACGCCTCGTGGTCCTCGCCGTAGATCTCTCGCTTCATGCTTCCTCCTGGTGGTGGTGTCGCCGGGGTCCGGCTGCGGTCTGGTGCTGGGGGTGGTCGCCGGCGTCGGGGCCGGTACGTCGTGGGCTGCTGCTAGTGGTCGCGCGCGCCGGCGAGGCGCAGCGCGAGGTCGGCGTTGAGGTCGGCCAGCGCCTCGGGGTCGCGTCCGCGGTCGGGGTCGTACCAGCGGACGAGGTCGATGCCGAGGGACAGCACGGCGGCGGCGACGGCCTCGGGGTCGGCGAGCTCGAAGTCGCCGCGCTCGACGCCGTCGCGGAGCACGCCGACGACCTCGGCGACGAGGCGTCGGCGCAGCGGCAGGACGGCGGCGAGGTGCTCCTCGCTGAGCGAGCCGAGCTCGTGGTGGACGACGCGGGCGATGCGGCGGTGCGCGAGGTGCCAGGCGCTGAAGTCGCGGGCGACGGCGCGCAGCCGCGCGACCGGGTCACCCGCGCCGGAGACGGCGTCGAGGACGACCTCGAGGGCCTCCTGGTGGCCGAGGATGCTCGCCCCGAAGAGCAGGTGCTCCTTGCTCGGGTAGTGCACGTAGACCGAGGCCGGGCTGCGTCCGGCGCGGCGGGCGATGTCGCGGGTGCCGGTGCCGCCGTACCCGTGCTCGGCGAAGGCCTCGATGGCGGCGTCGAGCATGCGCCTGCGCGCCGGGGTGACCTCGTCGCCCCGGACCTCCTCGTCCGACCTGAGCACTCGCTTACCTAAGCAGTTGCTCAGGTGGTCGGTCAACCCCGGAAATGGCGACCGCGGGGTGGGGTCGGCCGACCGTTCCTGTGCTTGGATCGATCCAACGAACGACCCGCCCCGGACGACGGGGTTCCCCACTCGGCAGGAGGTCCGGTGACGACGAGCGCGACGGAGCACGTGTGGCCCGGCCACCCCTACCCGCTGGGGGCCACGTTCGACGGCACCGGCACCAACTTCGCGCTCTTCAGCGAGGCCGCCGACCGCGTCGAGCTCTGCCTGTTCGACGGGCCCGACGGTGAGGAGCTCACCGAGACCCGCATCGAGGTCACCGAGTGCGACGCGTTCGTGTGGCACTGCTACCTGCCGAAGGTGCAGCCCGGCCAGCGCTACGGCTACCGCGTGCACGGCCCCTGGGACCCCGAGCGCGGCCTGCGCTGCAACCCCGCCAAGCTGCTGCTCGACCCCTACGCCAAGGCCACCTCCCGCGAGATCGAGTGGGACCAGTCGCTGTTCGGCTACACGTTCGGCGACGAGGACAGCCGCAACGACGACGACTCCGCCGCCCACATGACGCTCGGCGTCGTCATCAACCCCTACTTCGACTGGGAGGGCGACCGCCCGCCCCGGATCCCCTACAACGAGTCGGTCATCTACGAGGCGCACGTCAAGGGCCTCACCATGACCCACCCGGACGTGCCCGAGGACTTCCGCGGCACCTACGCCGGCGTCGCGCACCCCGCGATCATCGAGCACCTCACGCACCTCGGCGTGACGGCGATCGAGCTGATGCCGGTGCACCAGTTCATCCAGGACTCCGTGCTGCTCGAGAAGGGCCTGCGCAACTACTGGGGCTACAACACCCTCGCCTTCCTCGCACCGCACGCGGCGTACGCCGCCACCGGCGAGCGCGGGCAGCAGGTGCAGGAGTTCAAGTCGATGGTGAAGGCGCTGCACCTCGCGGGCATCGAGGTCATCCTCGACGTCGTCTACAACCACACCGCCGAGGGCAACCACCTGGGCCCCACGCTGAGCTTCAAGGGCATCGACAACCCGGCGTACTACCGCCTCGTCGAGGACGACGCGAAGTTCTACATGGACTACACCGGCACCGGGAACAGCCTCAACGTCCGGCACCCGCACTCGCTGCAGCTCATCATGGACTCGCTGCGCTACTGGGTCACCGAGATGCACGTCGACGGCTTCCGGTTCGACCTCGCCTCCGCGCTGGCGCGGGAGTTCTACGACGTCGACCGGCTCGCGACCTTCTTCGAGCTCGTCCAGCAGGACCCGGTCGTCTCGCAGGTCAAGCTCATCGCCGAGCCGTGGGACGTCGGGCCCGGCGGCTACCAGGTCGGTGGCTTCCCGCCGCAGTGGACCGAGTGGAACGGCGCCTACCGCGACGTCGTCCGCGACTTCTGGCGCGGCGAGCCGTCGATCGGCGACTTCGCCTCCCGGCTGTCCGGCTCCTCCGACCTCTACGAGCAGTCGGGTCGACGCCCCTTCGCGTCCATCAACTTCGTCACCGCCCACGACGGCTTCACGCTGCGCGACCTGGTGTCGTACAACGAGAAGCACAACGACGCCAACGGCGAGGACAACAACGACGGCGAGAGCCACAACCGCTCCTGGAACCACGGCGTCGAGGGCGACACCGACGACCCCGAGGTGCTCTCGGCCCGCGCCACCACCCAGCGCAACTTCCTCGCCGCCCTCCTGCTCAGCCAGGGCGTGCCGATGCTGCTGCACGGCGACGAGCTCGGCCGCACCCAGCACGGCAACAACAACACCTACGCCCAGGACTCCGAGATCGCGTGGGTCAACTGGGAGCGCGTCGACACTCCCCTGCTGGAGTTCACCGCGTGGCTCATCAAGCTGCGCCGCGACCACCCGACGTTCCGCCGCCGGCGCTTCTTCACCGGCACCAGCGCGCACACGCCCGACGCCGACGTCGAGGGCGGCGAGCGGCTCAACGACATCGTCTGGCTCGCGCTGGACGGCGAGCCGATGGCCGACGAGGACTGGAACGGCACCGAGGACGACCCGGCCGCCCAGGCGCTCGGGATGTACCTCAACGGCCAGGGCATCGCCGCGCCCGACCTGCGCGGGGAGCGGGTCGTCGACGACCACTTCCTCCTCTACTTCAACGCCGACGGCGAGGCCGAGGTGACGCTCCCGCCCGAGGAGTACGCCGCGTCCTGGGACGTCGTCGTCGACACCGCCGGCAAGGCGGGCGAGACCCCCGTGCGCGAGGCGGGGACGACGTTCCCGCTGGCGTCGCGCAGCGTCGTGGTGCTGCGCCAGCACCACGAGGCCGAGCCGGAGCCCGACTACTCCGTCGAGGCGTCCGTGGCGGCGTACACCGCCGCGGAGGCCGACGGGGTCACCCTGGGCGGCAGCGACGACCCCGACGCCGCGGTCGCCGAGACCGCCGCCGAGGTGGAGGACGAGACGTCGTGAACAGCGTGGCACGGGTCCCCGCGAGCACCTACCGCTGGCAGGTGCGGGAGTCCGCCGACCTGTTCGAGGCCGCGCGCCGGGTGCCCTACCTGCACGACCTCGGCGCCGACTGGATCTACCTCTCCCCCGTGCTCGAGGCCGAGCCCGGCTCCGACCACGGCTACGACCTGGTCTCGCACGCCCGGGTCGACCCGGCGCGGGGCGGTGCCGAGGGCCTGGCCGCGGTGTCCGAGGCCGCCCGGCAGCACGGCATGGGCGTGCTGGTCGACATCGTGCCCAACCACATGGGCGTCGCGACGCCGCCGGTCAACGCCTGGTGGTGGGACCTACTGACGCACGGTCGCGGGTCGCGGTACGCCGACGCGTTCGACGTCGACTGGGACGCCGGCGGCGGGCGCCTCGTCGTACCCGTGCTCGGCGACGGCGGGCTCGACGACGTACGCGTGGACGTCGAGGCGGGCGTCGTCCGCTACGTCGACAACACCTACCCGCTCGCGCCGGGCACCTCGACGCTCGCCGAGCAGCACTACGAGCTCGTGCACTGGACCGTCGCCGACGACGGCCTCAACTACCGCCGCTTCTTCGCCGTGAACACCCTCGCCGCCGTCCGCGTCGAGGTGCCGTGGGTCTTCGACGAGTCGCACGCCGAGATCCGCCGCTGGTTCGCCGAGGGCCTCGTCGACGGACTCCGCGTCGACCACCCCGACGGCCTGCTCGACCCGCAGGACTACCTCGACGACCTCGCCCGGCTCACCGGCGGCGCCTACGTGCTGGTCGAGAAGATCCTCGAGCCCGGCGAGACGCTGCCGCCGTCGTGGGCCACCGCCGGCACCACCGGGTACGACGCCCTCGCGCTCGTCGACCGGGTACTCGTCGACCCCGCCGGCGTCGACCGGCTGCCCGGCCGCGACACCGTCTGGGCCACCCTCGTGCACGACCGCAAGCGCGACGTCGCCGACCGGATGCTCCGGTCGGAGGTGAAGCGCGTGGTGCGCGAGCTGTCCGCCACGGGTGGTGTCGACACCTCGGGCCCCCTCGAGGACGCCGTCGCCGAGCTGCTCGCCTGCTTCCCGACGTACCGCTCCTACCTCTCCCCCGGCCGCGACGCCGCGGACGAGGGCCGGGCGCACCTGGCCGAGGCGTTCGAGGCCGCCCGCACCCTGCGCCCCGACCTCGGCGCCACGTTCGACGCGCTCGAGCCGATGCTGACCGACGCGACGCAGCCCGCCGCCCGCCGCTTCCAGCAGACCTCGGGAGCGGTGATGGCGAAGGGTGTCGAGGACTGCTCCTTCTACCGCTACAACCGGCTCACCTCGCTCAACGAGGTGGGCGCCGACCCGAGCCACCGCGCGGTGAGCGTGCCGGAGTGGCACGCCGCGATGGCCGCCCGCCAGGGCCGCACGCCGCACGCGATGACCACGCTCTCGACCCACGACACCAAGCGCTCCGAGGACGTCCGCGCCCGGATCTCGGTGCTGGCCGAGGTGCCGGCGGCGTGGGCGGCGGCGTACGCGCGACTCCAGGAGCTCGCCCCGGTCCCCGACGACGAGCTGGCGCTGCTGGTCTGGCAGGCCGTGCTCGGCGCGTGGGGCTCCTCCGACGACGAGGTGCTGCGCACCCGCCTGCACGGGTACGTCGAGAAGGCGATGCGCGAGGCCGGCGAGCACACGTTCTGGACCGCGCCGCACGAGGAGTTCGAGGCGGGCGTGCACGCGGCCGTCGACGCCGTGCTCGACCGCGACGACGTCCGGGCCGTGATGGACGACCTGGCCGCCACCGTCGTAGCGGCCGGCTGGTCGAACTCCCTGGCCGCCAAGCTCGTGCAGCTGACGATGCCGGGCGTGCCCGACGTCTACCAGGGCTCGGAGCTGTGGGAGCAGTCGCTGGTCGACCCGGACAACCGCCGGGCCGTCGACCTCGACCTGCGCGCCCGGATGCTGGCCGACCTCGACGCCGGCCTCGGCACCACCCCGCTGTCGGCCGACGTCGACCTCGAGGCCGACGCCAAGCTCTGGCTGGTCACCACCGCGCTGCGGCTGCGGCGCGAGCGGCCCGAGCTCTTCACGTCGTACCAGGCGGTGGGGGCGACCGGCGGTGCCGCCGGGCACGTGCTGGCCTTCGACCGCGGCGGTGCCGTCACCGTTGCCACCCGGCTGCCCGTCGGTCTCGCCGCCCGCGGCGGCTGGGGCGACACCCGGCTCGACCTGCCGGCCGGCACCTGGCGCGACGCGCTGTCCGGTCGGGTGGTGGAGGCCCGCGACTGCTTCCTCGACGACCTGCTGCACGAGCACCCCGTCGCCCTGCTGGTCCGGGAGGACGCATGACCACTCCCGCCCGCGGCCCGTACGACGTGTGGGCGCCGCGCCCGGGCACGGTCGCGCTGCGCCTCGGCACCGGCGAGGACGTGCCGATGACCCGTGGCGACGACGACTGGTGGACGCCTGCCGGACCGGTGCCCGAGCCGACCGCCGACGCGCCCGTCGACTACGGCTACCTGCTCGACGACGACCCCGACCCGCGGCCCGACCCGCGCTCGCGGCGCCAGCCCGACGGCGTGCACGGGCTCTCGCGCACGTGGGACCCCGCGTCGTACGCCTGGGGCGACCGGGCCTGGACCGGCCGCCAGCTCGCCGGCTCGGTGGTCTACGAGCTGCACGTCGGCACCTTCACGCCCGAGGGCACGCTCGACGCCGCGATCGAGCGGCTCGACCACCTCGTCTCGATCGGCGTCGACCTCGTCGAGGTGATGCCGGTCAACGCGTTCAACGGCCGCTGGGGCTGGGGCTACGACGGCGTCGACTGGTTCGCCGTGCACGAGCCGTACGGCGGCCCCGACGCCTACTGCCGCTTCGTCGACGCCTGCCACCAGCGGGGCCTCGGCGTCGTCCAGGACGTCGTCTACAACCACCTCGGACCGTCGGGCAACTACCTGCCGCTGTTCGCGCCGTACCTCTCCTCGGGCCGCAACACCTGGGGCGAGTCGGTCAACCTCGACGGTGACGGGTCGCGCGAGGTGCGGGCCTACGTGCTCGACAACGCGCTGATGTGGCTGCGCGACTTCCACGTCGACGCGCTGCGGCTCGACGCCGTGCACGCGCTGCACGACGAGGGGCCGCTGCACCTGCTGGAGGAGCTGGCCGTCGAGGTCGGCGCGCTGTCCGCGCACGTACGCCGCCCGCTCACCCTGATCGCCGAGAGCGACCTCAACGACCCGGTGATGTTCACCCCGCGCGAGGCCGACGGCTACGGCCTGACCGCGCAGTGGAGCGACGACTTCCACCACGCGGTGCACGTCGCGCTGACCGGCGAGACCGCCGGCTACTACGCCGACTTCGAGCCGCTGGCGGCCCTGAAGAAGGTCTGCGAGGCGGGCTTCTTCCACGACGGCACCTGGTCGTCGTTCCGCGAGGCCGACCACGGCAGGCCGATCGACCTCGGAGCGTCGTCGACGTGGCAGCTGGTGGTCTGCAACCAGAACCACGACCAGGTCGGCAACCGGGCCATCGGCGACCGGCTCACCGACCGGCTCGACGTCGACCAGCTCGCCTGCGCCGCGCTGCTGACGCTGGCCGGGCCGTTCACGCCGATGCTGTTCCAGGGCGAGGAGTGGGGCGCCTCGACGCCGTTCCAGTTCTTCACCGACCACGACGACGAGCTCGGCGAGGCGGTCCGGAAGGGCCGACGCGGGGAGTTCGCGCGACACGGCTGGGACGAGGCCGACGTGCCCGACCCGCAGGCCGAGGCGACGTACCGGCGCTCCCAGCTCGACTGGTCCGAGCTCGACTCCGAGCGCGGCGAGACGCTGCTCGCGGTCTACCGCAGCCTGGCGCTGCTGCGGCGTACGGTGCCCGAGCTCACCGACCCGCGCTTCCTGCGCACCTCGTGCCGGGTCGACGAGGACGCCCGCTTCTTCTCGATGACCCGTGGCGACGTGCAGCTGGTCGTCAACTTCGGCTCCGATGCGGTCACCGCGCGGATCCCGGTCGGCGAGCTGCTGTTCACCACGCCGTCCGGGGTCGCGACGGGCGACGGTCTGCTCAGGGTGCCCGCGCACGGCGGGGCGCTGTTCCGCCGGGGCTGACACTCCTGCGCGGTGGTTTCGGCGCCACCTGCCACCCTGGACCCGTGACCACGATCAAGATCAACGCCATCACCGTCCCCGAGGACGCCGGCGACGAGCTCGCCCACCGCTTCGCCGCCCGGGCCGGCGCCGTCGACGGCGCGGAGGGGTTCGAGGGCTTCGAGCTGCTCAAGCCGACCGACGAGCGTGACCAGTGGCTCGTCATCACGCGCTGGCGCGACGAGGCGTCGTTCCAGGCGTGGATGGACAGCCCGGCGTTCGCCCACGGCCACCGCTCGGCGTCCGAGCGCGCGGGCGGCGAGGCACCGAAGCCGGTGTCGACGCACTCGGAGGTCTGGAGCTACGAGGTGGCGACGGGCTCCTCGCCCTCCTGACCGGTCTCAGGCCGGCACGAGTCCCTCGTCGTCGGGCAGGTCCACGACGAGATCGGGCGGCGGCGGGCTCACGTCGACCTCCACGCCGAAGTCGGTGAGGTCGACGCTCACGCCCATGTCGGTGCTTCCGCCGAAGGTCTCGATCCGCAGGAGCCGGTGCGGACGCTCCAGTGCCACCGACATCACCTCCCGCGCCCCGAACGGGGCCCGTCGCTCGATCCGGACCACCTCGCCTGCCGGCACCCGGGACGGGCGCCCGAGGCGGAACGACGACAGCTCGTCGTCGGACATCTCCGAGACCTGGCGCAGGATGTCGGTGCCGCCGCACGCCGACACGTCGTCGCTCAGCTCCTGGTGGGACCACAGGTCGGCCGTGTCCTTGTCGACCTCCTCGCCGGAGAGGTCCTCCAGCAGACCGCGCTCGTAGCGGATCCAGGCGTGGTCACCGATCTGGCGCAGGTCGGCGACCCCCTCGGCGTACTGCCCGATGTAGGTCATGGTGCCGACGCACCGACCGTCGCGGTGGACGACGGCGTCGAGCTGGTGCTGGTAGCCGTCCACCGTCACCGGTCCGGCGACACGAAAGCTGTCCACCTTGCGCATCGCCTTGCGCAGGGCCCTGGCGACCTCCTCGGCGGTGGCGGCGGCGAACCCCTGCTCCGACGTAGCCCCCTCGGACGGCGACGCGCTCTGCGCCCCGGCCACCACCTGATCGGACGAGGGCCCGATGGTCGCCTTGGCGGAGGGTGCCCCGGTGGACCCGCAGGCGCCGAGCGCCAGCGACGTGGCGGTCACGGCGAGGAGCAGGCGCACGGACGGGCGGGTCGGCGTACGGGGTCGCAGGAGCACTCGCCGCACCCTGTCACATCCGGTCACGGACCGCAGGCGACCGGCGTACGTCGTGAGGTCAGCCGGTCGGCGCCGCGGGCTCCCGCTGCTCGGGCGCCGCGACGGGTGACGGCCCAGCCGGCTCGGCCGGCTCCTCGCGGAACCCGTAGCGCTCCCACCAGCGCGCGAGCGGGCCGGGGGCGTACCAGTTCCAGGAGCCGAGCAGCTTCATCGTGGCCGGCACCAGCAGCGCGCGGACGATGGTCGCGTCGATGAGCAGCGCGACGAGCATGCCGACGCCGAGCATCTTCATGAAGATGATGCCGCTGGTGCCGAAGGCGCCGATGACGACGCCGAGCAGCAGCGCGGCGCTGGTGATGATGCGGCCGGTCTTCTGCACGCCGGTCGCGACGGCGCGGTCGTTGTCGTGGGTGCGGTCCCACTCCTCGCGCACCCGCGACAGCAGGAACACCTCGTAGTCCATCGAGAGCCCGAAGAGCACGGCGAGCATGAGGATCGGGTTGGTGGCGTCGAGGTAGCCCTGGGACTCGAAGCCGAGCAGGCCGGAGAGGTGGCCGTCGGAGAAGATCCAGGTCACGACGCCGAACGACGCGGTGATGGAGACGAGGTTCATCACCACCGCCTTGAGCGGCAGCACCACCGAGCCGAACGCGACGAACAGCAGCACCAGCATGATCGCGACGACGATGAGCGCCATCGCGGGCAGGTGGTCGCCGACGGACGCGACGAGGTCGACGGTCTCGGCGGACAGCCCGCCGACCAACACCTCGCCGTCGGGGAGCGGTACGTCGCGGATGTCGCCGACGAGCGCCTGGGACGTCTCGGACTGGCTGTTGCCCTCCCAGGTGGCGCGCAGCAGGACCGCGTCGGACGCGTCGTCGGCCACGACGGTCCTCACGTCCCGTACGCCGTCGACGGCGGCGACGTCCGCGGCGTACTGGTCGACGGTGGCCTGGTCGGCGCCGGTGACGAGCAGCCGGGCGCTGGAGGCCTCCGGGCCGAACTCCTCGTCGAGCAGCACCGCCGCCTGGTGCGCCGGCGCGTCGGCCGGGAGCACCCGGTAGTCGACGCTGCCCCAGCGGACGCCGAGGAACGGCGAGGCGACCACGAGCAGCAGGCCGACGGTCAGCACGATCACCACGGCGGGGCGGCGCATCACGGCGTGCGCGAGCGCGGCCCAGCGGGCGCCACCGCCGCTGGCGACGGGCCTGCCGCGACGCCAGGGCAGCCGACCGGCGTCGATGCGGCGGCCGAGCAGCACCAGCACCGCCGGGAGGATCGTGAGCGCGGCGAGCATCGCGACGAGCACCGCGGCCATGCCGCCGAGGCCCATCGAGCGCAGGAACATCTGCGGGAAGATGAGCAGGCTCGACATCGCGGCGGCGACGGTGAGGCCGGAGAACAGCACGGTGCGGCCCGCGGTCGCGAGCGTGCGGCGTACGGCGGTGCGCGCCGCGTGCGGGTCGTCGTCCGGGAGCAGGGCGAGCTCCTCGCGGAACCGGCTGATGACGAAGAGGGCGTAGTCGATCGCCAGGCCGATGCCGAGCAGCGAGACGACGTTGACCGAGAAGACCGACACGGCCGTGAACTCGGTCAGCAGCCGGACGACCGCCAGCGCGCCCACCATCGCGACCAGGCCGACCAGCACCGGCATCGAGGCCGCGACGAGACTGCCGAAGATGAGCAGGGCGAGCAGCAGCACGACCGGCATCGAGATGATCTCGGCGCGCTCGAGGTCCTCGGAGGTGATCTCGTTGACGTCGCTGTAGACCGCGAACGCTCCGGTGACCGACGTCGTGACGCCGGCGGCGTCGACCTCGAGGTCCTCCTCGATCTCGCGGTAGCTCGACAGCAGGGCGTCCTGGTCCTCGCCGACCAGGGAGATCAGCACCTGGCCGGTGTCGCCGTCGGCCGACACCAGGCCGGCCTCGGCGGCCGCCTCGGGCGACGGCTGTCCGTCCGGGCCGGGGACGGCGAGGTAGGAGACGACGGTGCGGACGGCGTCATCCGGGAGCGCCTCGACCACCTCGGAGACCGGGCCGGCCACGGCCGGGTCGAACACGTCGCCGCCGTCGGCGCCGTAGAGCACCAGCACGTCGACGTTCTGGTTGCCGAACGTGTCGCGCTCCAGCGCGAGCTCCCGCCCGGACTCGGAGTCGGGGTCGTCGAACCCGCCCTGGCTCAGGGCGTCGAAGACACCGAGGCCGTATGTCGCGGCACCCACGACGACGAGGATCCCCGCGACGAGGACGAGGCGGGCGCGGGTGGCGACGATGTCGGCCCAGCGGTCGATCATGGGGTCTCCAGGAGGCGATGAGCGGGCCGTGACACCCGTTCGCAAGAGTGAACGCCGTTAACCGTAAACGGTGTAAACTTCTGCGGTCAATCGAGATCCGACGCACATCTGCACCACCCGACCCAGCAGGGAGCCCGCGTGACCCTGGCCGACCGGCCCGAGACCCCCCTCACCCGACGCGAGCAGCAGCGCGAGGCGACGTACGGCGAGATCGTGCGCGTCTCCCGGGCGCTCCTCGACGAGGGCGCCGAGCTGTCGCTGCGCGCCGTCGCGTCGCGGATGGGCATGACCGCACCGGCGCTCTACCGCTACGTCGCGGGCTACCAGGAGCTCGTCGACCTCGTCGCCTACGAGATCGACCGGGCCGCGACCGACCGCTTCGAGGCCGCCATCGCCGACGTACAGGCTGACGACGCCGCGGCGCGGCTGGTGCTGTCGGTGACGGAGTTCCGGATGTGGGCGCTGGCCTCGCCGCGCGAGTTCGGGCTGGCGTTCGCCAACCCCGTCGCCGAGGCCGGCTGCGCCCGCCGCGAGCTGCTCACCCTGTCGTCGTCCGGGCACCTGTTCACCGACCTGATGCGCGAGGTCTGGGAGCAGCGGCGCTTCGACGTGCCCGAGCTCGCCGACCTGCCGGCGTCGGTGCAGGAGGCGATCCGCGAGCCGCTGATCCCGGCGAAGGTCGACCAGGTGCCCGAGGACAGCCTCGGCCTGGTCTGGCGCTACATGCAGGGCTGGACCCGGTTGTACGGCGTCGTCGCTCTCGAGGTGTTCGGCCACTGCGACCCGCGCCTCAGCGAGTCCGGCGACCTGTTCGTCGACGCCCTGCTCTCCTTCGCGCCCGACATGGGGCTCGGGGACGAGGTCGGCCGGCTCGAGACGTTGATGCGGGAGCGGATCGCGCGGGGCTGAGCGCGGTCTGAGTCCGGTAGTCCCTAACGCAAATCAAGGAATCGACGACTGAGGACGTGATTTCCGTAAGGGACTACCGGCGTCAGGTCAGCTCGTCCACCCAGTCCGGCACCAGCCGCGAGGCCGGGCCGTGGCGGGCCTCGTCGAAGAAGTAGGTGCCCTCGCTGGGCACCAGGTTGAGTTCGAGCGTGCGTGCGCCGTGCTGGCGGGCGTACTGCACGAAGCCCGCAGCCGGGTAGACCGCACCCGACGTGCCGACCGACACGAAGAGGTCGCACCGCTGGAGCTCGGCGATGATCGTGTCCATCTCGTAGGGCACCTCGCCGAACCACACGACGTCCGGCCGCAGCTCCGGTACGCCGCAGCGCGGGCACGGCGGGAACTCCAGCAGCGGGTGGTGCACCTCCGACCGACCGCGGCACGCACGGCACAGAGCCGTCCGCAGCCGCCCGTGCATGTGGTGCACCCGCTGC
This sequence comes from Nocardioides sp., assembly GCA_002729525.1. GTDB lineage: Bacteria > Actinomycetota > Actinomycetes > Propionibacteriales > Nocardioidaceae > Nocardioides. The sequence continues at coordinate 26,958 of PBYI01000038.1, read as the reverse complement.
GAGCCGCCGCGCTCGTGCAGGTCGTCGATGTTCTGGGTGACGAGGTAGAGGTCGTCGCCGAGCGCCTCCTCGAGGCGGGCCAGCGCCTGGTGCGCGGCGTTCGGCTCGACGCCGTCCAGTGCCGCGCGCCGCTCGTCGTAGAACCGCTGCACCACGCTCGGCTGGGCCTCGTAGGCCTCCGGCGTCGCGACGTCCTCGACCCGGTGGCCCTCCCACAGCCCGTCGGCGTCACGGAACGTCGGCACCCCGCTCTCGGCGGAGATGCCGGCGCCGGTCAGCACCACGACCCTCATCGGCGCCGCCAGGTGCCGACGACGTAGCCGGTGCTCGGGTCGTGCGGGGCGCCGTCCCACGACGACCAGCGGTCGGCGGCGACCAGGCCGGCGGCCGCGAGCGCGACGTCGACCTCGTCGAGGGAGACCACGGGCGCACCCGCCGGCAGGTGGCCGGTGTCGAGCCCGAACCCGGCCACTACGACCCCGTCGTCGGCGACGTGTGCGGCGAGCCCGCGAGCCGCCGCGGCCAGCGTGCCCGGCTCCAGCAGGGGGAAGACGTTGCCGGCGAGCAGCACCACGTCGTACGCCGGTCCGAGGTCGACGCCGTCGAGGGTCGCCAGGTCGGCGACCCGCCAGTCGAGCTCGGGCCACTCCTCACGCGCGACCGCCACCATCGAGGCGTCGACGTCGCAGCCGACGACGTCGTAGCCCAGGCCGGCGAGGTGCGCCCCGATCCGGCCCGTGCCGCACCCGGCGTCGAGCACCCGGGCCGGCGCCGGCACCAGGCCGGCCACGAAGGTCGCCTCACCGTGCACGTCGGCGCCGGACTCGGCCAGGGCGCGGAAGCGGGCGGCGTACGCGTGCGCGTAGTCGTCGCCGTTGCTCGCGCGGGCGACGCGTTCCCAGAGCGTGGTCACGCGACAGGTCTACCAGGCGGGCGACCCGGGACGGCTCAGGCGTAGCGCTCGCCGCGCAGCGTGACCACCGCGGCGATCGAGGCGACGCCGAGGACGGCGACCCCCGCGACGACGATCCGGGCGAGGTCGTCGAGGAGGTACTCCAGCCGGTAGGTCACCGTCACCAGGGCCGCGAGGTGCACCGCGCAGAGCACGACCCACGGCAACCGGGCCTCGCGGGCGAAGACCGCGCCCAGCAGCACCGGCAGCGGGGCGACGAGCACCCACACCAGCGCGGCGGCGTACAGCGGGGACTCGCCGTCGAGGAAGTCGAGCGTGCGACCGAGGCCGACGTCGCCGTCGACGAGCGACAGCGTCCAGGCAGCCGTCAGCACCGTGGCGGCGGCCACGGACACGGTGAGCAGGCGTACGACGTCGAGCCGCACGTCAGACCACCCGGGCCGGGGAGGCGGGAGTCATGCGCCCATCGTCGCATCCCCGGGCGCACGGGTCGAGCACGTCAGCCGGCGCTCACGACCTCCCACGAGTCGTTCGACCGACCCCAGGGTCAGAATCCCGTCGGGTTGCGCGGCCGGTACGCCGCCTCCAGCCGCTCGACCTCGTCGTCGGTGAGGCGTACGTCGAGCGCCGCCACGGCGTCGGCAAGGTGGTGCTCCTTCGTGGCGCCGACGATCGGGGCGTCGACGACGGGGTTGGCGAGCACCCAAGCGAGCGCGACCTGAGCCATCGGGACGTCGCGGTCGGCGGCGACAGCCTGCACGGCGTCGACGATCTGCTCGTCGCTGTCCTGGTAGAGCGTGCTGCCGAACCGGTCCGACTCCGCGCGCTGGGTCTGCTCGCCCCAGGGGCGGGCGAGACGACCGCGCGCGAGCGGGCTCCACGGGAGCGACCCGAGCCCCTGGTCGGCCAGCAGCGGGAACATCTCGCGCTCCTCCTCGCGCATCAGGAGGCTGTACTGGTCCTGCATCGAGACGAACTCGGTCCAGCCATTGGCCCGCGCCGCCTCCTGCATCTTCGCCAGCTGCCACGCCCACATCGACGAGGCGCCGAGGTAGCGCACCTTGCCCGCGCGAACCACGTCGTGCAGCGCCTCCATCGTCTCCTCGACCGGGACGGCCGGGTCGAACCGGTGGATCTGGTAGAGGTCGATGAAGTCGGTTCCGAGCCGGGTGAGCGAGGCGTCGACCTGCTCCAGCACCGCGCGACGCGACAGGCCCGAGCCGCCCGGGCCGTCGTGCATCTTCCCGTGGAGCTTGGTCGCGATCACGACGTCCTCGCGGCGGGTGAACCGCTGCACCGCGCGGCCGACGTACTCCTCCGACGAGCCGAGGCTGTAGACGTTCGCGGTGTCCCAGAAGGTGATCCCGAGCTCGACGGCCTGCCGGAAGAAGGGCGCGGCGGCGTCCTCGTCGAGCACCCACGGGTGCCCGCCGCGGCTGGCGTCGCCATAGCTCATGCACCCCAGGGCGATGCGGCTGACCGTGAGACCGGTGGATCCGAGGCGGGTGTACTCCATGGATCCGGTCTACACCCGTCCTCCACAGCCCGACGGGCGAGGCCGGGCCTCGCGGCGCTTCACGACGTACCATCAGATGGTGCATCACCTGATGCACATCACGATGAGGGGAGATCTCGTGCGGACCACCGTCACGGGTCGCGGACTGACTGCGGTCGACGTACACCTGCTCGGCTCGGTCGCGATCGTCCCGGGAGCCCGGTTGTGGACTCGGGACAAGCGGCTCGCGGCGGCCGGGCGCGAGCTGGGGATCGCCTAGCGGCTCAGTAGTACCAGGGGTACGGCGACCAGTCCGGGTCCCGCTTCTCCAGGAACTGGTCGCGCCCCTCCTGCGCCTCGTCGGTCATGTACGCCAGGCGCGTGGTCTCGCCGGCGAAGAGCTGCTGACCGACCAGGCCGTCGTCGATGGCGTTGAAGGAGTACTTCAGCATCCGCTGCGCGGTGGGCGACTTGCCGTTGATCATCCGGCCCCACTCCAGGGCGGTCGCCTCGAGCTCGGCGTGCGGGACGGCGCGGTTGACGGTGCCCATCCGGACGCCGTCCTCGGCGGAGTACTCCTCGGCGAGGAAGAAGATCTCGCGGGCGAACTTCTGGCCGACCTGGCGGGCGAGGTACGCCGACCCGAAGCCGCCGTCGAAGGAGCCCACGTCGGCGTCGGTCTGCTTGAAGCGGGCGTGCTCGGCGCTGGCGATCGTCAGGTCGGAGACGACGTGCAGGCTGTGCCCGCCGCCGGCCGCCCAGCCGGGCACCACGCAGACGACGACCTTCGGCATGAACCGGATCAGCCGCTGGCACTCCAGGATGTGCAGCCGCGCGAGCTTGGCGGCGTCGATCGGGTTCGGGGGCGCGGCGGCGTCGACGTGGCCGTCGGTCTCGTACTGGTAGCCCGCCTTCCCGCGGATGCGCTGGTCGCCGCCGGTGCAGAACGAGTGCTTGCCGTTCTTCGGGCTCGGACCGTTGCCGGTGAGCAGCACGCAGCCGACATCGGCGCTGGTGCGGGCGTGCTCGAGGGTACGTACCAGCTCGTCCACCGTGTGCGGGCGGAACGCGTTGAGCACGTCGGGGCGGTCGAAGGCGATCCGCACCGTGCCGTGCGCCCGCGCCCGGTGGTAGGTGAGGTCGGTGAGGTCCTCGAAACCGGGAACGACGTCCCAGGCCTCGGGGTCGAAGGTGTCGGACACGCCGTCGATCGCGCTCATGGCCGCGACCCTAGTGGGACCGGTCGCACCCGGCCGGTCCAGCCCGGGCCGGTGCGGAATCGGGGGTCGCCGTGTGGTGTTCTCTCCGCATGGCACTCAACGGTGAGTACGAGCCCAGCCCCGAGCAGTGGGTCCGCGACCAGGTCGCGACGTACGAGGCGACCGGCGGCGCCGAGGGCAACACCATCCTCAACCGCCCCATCGTCGTCATCACCTCACGCGGCGCCCGGTCGGGCAAGCTGCGCAAGAACCCCGTCATGCGGGTCGAGCACGACGGCCGGTACGCCGCCGTCGCGTCGAAGGGCGGCGCGCCCGAGCACCCCGTGTGGTTCCACAACTTCGTCGCGCACCCCGAGGTCGACCTGCAGGACGGGCCCGAGGTGCGCACCTACCGCGCCCGGATCGCCTCGGGCGACGAGCGGGCGGCCTGGTGGTCGCGCTCGGTCGCCGCGTTCCCGCCGTACGCGGAGTACCAGGAGAAGACCGACCGGGAGATCCCGGTGTTCGTGCTGGAGCCGGTCGAGGACTGAGGCCCTGGCGCCGGTAGTCCCTAACGCAAATCAAGGATCTGCAGACCCGGGACGTGATTTACGTAAGGGACTCCCCCGCCAGGGTCAGGTCCGGGCGATCGAGGTCGCCAGCCCGGCGAGGTGGCCGAGGCGGGCTATCTCGGAGTCGAGGAACTCCGGGCCGCCACGTCGCGCCACGATGACGATCGTGTTGCCGTCGCAGCGGGCGGCGGCGTACAGGGTCTCCGCGTCGCCCTCGACCTCCAGGCGCGTGGGGTTCTCGATCTCGACGAACTCCAGCTCGGCCGGCGCGGCACCCGTCGCGCGCAGGATGCCGTGCGCGCGGTGCACCCGGGCCGCCCAGTCGACGCGGAACGTCGCGGGCAGGACGTCGACGAGCCGGTCGAGCGCCTCGGCGGGTGACGCGGTCAGCTCCTCGACGGCCTCCAGGTCGAGCACCAGCCCGCCCGAGGCGTAGCGACTGATCCACACGACGCGCACGCCGTCGAGCTGGTTGCACGCCGAGACGACCGAGTCGGGCATGACGCCCGGGTCGACGTCGAGCAGGACGTCGTCAAGGGCGGTGCCGTCGAGACGCTTCTCGACGATCTCGATCGCCTCGATGTCACCGCCCGCGTGTCCGATGGCGGTCGCCAGCCGACCCAGCGAACCGGGTACGTCGGGCAGCTCGACACGCAGCAGGAAAGGCACCGGACGAGGCTAGCCGGTCCGTGTTGCCCCGACGTAAGGACTGGTCACGTCCCGGTCGACACCTGGAGCCGCTGGGCCAGACCGGTCGCGCGCTGGGCCCGGCGCGTCACCGCGGCGCGGACGTCGGCCTCCGAGCCGACGACCACCACGCGGTCCTCGGCCCGGGTGACCGCGGTGTAGAGCAGCTCGCGGGTGAGCAGGCGCGACTCCGGCGGGGGCAGCAGGACGACGACCTCGCCGGCCTGGCTGCCCTGGCTCTTGTGGATCGTCATCGCGTGCATCGTCTCGACGTCGCCGAGCCGACTCGGGGCGAGGTCGACCGGGTCGCCGGCGGTCGCGACGTGTACCCGCAGCCCGTCGGGCCCGACCACGCAGACGCCGGTGTCGCCGTTGTGGATGCCGAGGCCGTAGTCGTTGGCGGTCACCAGCACCGGGCGACCGGCGTACCAGGCGCCGCGGACGGGCTCGCCGGTCTCCTCCGCCAGCCACTGCTCGACGAGGAGGTTCCACCAGCGGACGCCGTAGGGTCCCTCGCGATGGGCGCACAGCAGGCGCTGTCGCGACAGCGTCACCAACGCCTCGGCGTGCCGGCCCCGCAGCGAGGAGCGCCACAGCGACTCCGCGTGCGGCACCAGCAGCGCCCGCAGGTCGGCGTGCGCCGCGCTCGACGCGGCCCCGCCCTCGTGCTCGAGGAACCGCACCGCGTCGCCGCCCTCGCGCAGCGCGGCCACCACGGCGTCGCCGTCGCCCGCACGCACCGCCTCCGCCAGGCGCAGGATCTCCCCGCCGAAGCGGTGCGAGGTGCGCAGCCGGGCGACGTCGTGGTCGTCGCGGGCCCCGAGGCCCTCGACCAGGTCGGAGAGCACGGCCCCCGCCTCGACCGACGTCAGCTGGTCGGGGTCGCCCACGAGCACGAGCCGGGCGTGCGGGCGCACCGCCTCCACGAGTCGCGCCATCATCGTCAGCGACACCATCGAGGTCTCGTCGACCACCACGACGTCGTACGGCAGCCGGTTGTCGCGGTGGTGCCGGAAGCGCGTCGACGACCCGCGCACCGGGCCGAGGAGCCGGTGCAGCGTCACCGCGCGCAGCCCCTCCAGCCGCTCGCGGTCGGCCGCCGGCAGCGCGCCGACCTGCTCGACCACGGCCTCCTGGAGCCGGGCGGCCGCCTTGCCGGTGGGCGCGGCCAGCGCGATCCGCGGCACCTCCGCGCCCGCGGTCACGGCCTGCTCAGCCAGCAGCGCCAGCAGGGCGGCGACGGCGGTGGTCTTGCCGGTGCCGGGCCCGCCGGTCAGCACGGTGGTGCGCTGGCGCAGGGCGATGCGTACGGCGGCGCGCTGCTCGGCGTACCCGGGGTCCGGGAAGACGCGGTCGAGCGACGACTCCGGCACCTCGACCGGCGCCGAGGCGCCGGTCGCCCGGGCCAGCAGGTCGTCGCGGACCTGGCGCTCCTCGCGCCAGTAGCGGTCGAGGTAGAGCGTCGTGCCGCGCAGCCGGAGCACCGGGGCCACCGTGTCGGAGCCCGTGGTCAGCACGCTGGCGGCGACGGCGTCGGGCCACGTGCCGGCGTCGGGCCACGGCAGCTCGGCGACCGCCGCGCGCCCGCCGTCAGCACCCTCAGCACCGTCGCCGTCGTCGACCGGAAGGTCGAGCACGACCTCGTCGGCCACCGTGGCGAGGTCGAGGCACACCGACCCCTGGCGCAGCGCTCGCACGGCCAGGGCGAGGGCCAGCGCGACCCGTTCGTCGTCGTCCTCGGCGAGGGCGGTGAGGCGGCGTGCGACGTGGACGTCGGCGGGCTCCAGCACCCCGGCGGCGTTGAACGCGGCAAGCGTCCCAGTCGCTGCTCGGGCGACCGAGAGGTCGTGCGGGTCCACGGGAGTGGTGGTCACGCGATCACCTCCGCACCGTCGAGCAGGTCGGACAGTGCGGTGACCGTCGCGACCGGCGGCTGCCAGGTGAAGACGCCGGCAGGGTGCCCGTCGACGACCGGGGTGTCCGGCCCGGCCATGCCGCGCAGGTAGAGGTAGACGATCCCGCCGAGGTGCCGGGCCGGGTCGTAGCCGCGCAGCCGCCAGCGCAGGTAGCGGTGCAGCACGGCGGAGTAGAGCAGCGCCTGGAGCGGGTAGTCGGAGTGCAGCATCGCCTCGACCAGCTCGGCAGGACCGAAGTCGGCCGTCGTCGGCGTGACGTCGGCCGGCACCAGCCGGTTGGTCTTGTAGTCGACCACCACGAAGCGCTCACCGTCCTCCCCCAGCACCCGGAGCACCACGTCGATCGAGCCGGCGAGGTAGCCCCGCAGCGGCCGGGGCCCGAGCTCCTCACCCTCGAGCCGGTCGGCGTACGCCAGCATCGGGTCGTCCGGCTCGAGCGTGCGGCGCAGCAACGACCCCACGTCGGCCAGCACGACGTCGGCCCGGCGCTCGCGGTCGCCGCCGGACAGCGGCAGCTCGAAGTCGAGCTCGCGCAGCCGGTCCCGCAGAGGTACGTCGTTCAACGTCAGGCCCGGCGCGGCGGGGCCCAACGGCGACCCGAGCACGGGGAGGATCCCGGCCACGAGGTCGTCGACCTCGGCGTCGACCGGCCACCAGACGAGCTGCTCGCGCACGTGTGCCTCGACCTCGGCGGCCAGGTCGGGCGCCTCGGGGTCGGCGTGCTCCAGCACCGCGTGGACGAGCGAGCCGAAGGTCGCCCCGGCCGGCAGGAGCGCCATCGGCGACACCAGCGCCGCGGCGGCGCCCTCCGCGTCAGCGCCGTCGGCGGCCTCGACCGGGCCCGCGGCGTCGTCACCCTCGTCGTCCAGGAGCGCCAGGTCGGGCTCGGAGCGGGTGCCGGACGCCTGCTCGTCGGGGCGCACGAGCCGGGAGTAGGAGGTGCGCTGCCAGGCCGTGTCGACACCGCGGTCGAGCACCCGCTGCGGCACGACCGCCAGCGGCTCGTCGGGCACATCGTCGGCGAGCGGCGCGTGCTCGGCGATCTCGACGGCCGCCCCGCGCACGCCCTCCCAGCGCCGGAAGAGGGCGAGGGCGTCGTCGTCGGGCGGCGGCGCGTCGTCGAGCTGGTCGGGCACGTCGGCCTGCCGCGGGACCCGGCCGCGCAGCAGCCGGGAGAGCCCACCGCTCCGTTCGTCCCACGACGGCGCCCACCAGGCGACGACCTGCGACTGCGCGCGGGTGAGCGCGACGTAGGTGAGCCGCACGTCGTCGGCGGCCGACTCCTGCCGACCCCGACGGCTGATCGCGGTCCACTCGCCGCCGCTGCGCTTGCCGCCGACGTCGAGGCAGCGCCGCCCGTCCTCGTCGTGGAAGAGCACCTCGTCGGCGTCACGGACGTGCCGGTTGAACGCGAAGGGGAGGTAGACCACCGGGAACTGCAGGCCCTTGCTGACCCACACCGTCATCACCTGCACGGCCTCGGCGTCGCTGTCGAGGCGCCGGTAGCGGCCGGCCGCGCCGCTGCGTCCCTCCTCGGTCTGCTCGCGCAGCCAGTCGCGCAGCGCGGGGACGCCGAGCCGCTCACGGTGGGCGACCTCGTGCAGCAGCTGGCCGACGTGCTCGAGGTCGGTGAGGTCGCGCTCTCCGCCCTGCCAGCCCAGGACCCGCTCGGCCACGCCCGACGCTCGCGCCGCCTCGACGACGGCGGCCGGCCCGCGCTCGCGCACGTGGTCGGCCCAGCGCCGCAGGGTCGCTGCGACGGCGTCGGTGAGCTCGTCACCGCCGGCGGCGATCGCGGCGTGGTCGTGGCCGAAGAACATGGTGGCTGCGGCCGCCCGCACGAGCCCGCTGCGGTGCGGCTGCTCGCAGGCCTCGAGCAGGCAGAGCCAGTCGGCCGCTGCCTGGGAGGCGAACACGTCGGCGTCACCGGTGTAGACGGCCGGCACGCCAGCAGCCGTCAGCGCCTCGCGGCAGGCCCGGGCGTCCTTGTGCGCCTCGACGATCACCGCGAGGTCGCCGGCCCGGACCCGGCGGCCGTCGATCTCGGCGCCGGAGGCGAGCAGGGCGCGGACGTCGCGGGCGAGGTCGTCGGCGATCCACGGACGCAGGTCGTCGATCTTGACCGTGCGGCGGTCGGAGACCCCGAAGGGCGTGCGCGGCACCACCCGCAGGCGGAACGGCTCCTGCCGCTCCCCTGCGCCGGTGAGTCGATGGCCCTTCCAGTGGGTGTCGACGGGGCGCACGACGATGTCCTCGTGGCCCAGGGCCGCGCCACCGAGCACCGCCTGCACCCGCTCGACCAGTGCCTCGTCGCTGCGCCAGTTGGTGCCGAGCGTGAGTCGCTGGTCGGCGGCGGACGCGGCGCTGAGGTAGGTCGCGATGTCGCCGCCGCGGAAGGCGTAGATCGCCTGCTTCGGGTCGCCGATCAGCACCACGGTCGCGTGGCCGACGAAGGCGCGCTCGATGATCTCCCACTGCGTGGGGTCGGTGTCCTGGAACTCGTCGACCATCACCACGCGCCAGCGCTCGCGCATCCGGGTGCGCGCGGGCGAGCCGGCCCGGTCGAGGTCGGTGGCGAGGCGGCCGAGGAGATCGTCGAACCCGAGCACGCCGAGGCGCCGCTTGCGGTGCTCCATCTCGGCGAGCACGGCGTCGGCGAGCTCGCGGCGTACGGCGGCAGGCGAGCCGGGCGCGGGGTCCTCGGGCGTCAGTCGGGCGCGGGGGTTGGCGACGACGGAGCGGGCCAGCCCCAGCGCCTCGGCGCGGGTCAGCGGCGGCCGGTCGGCCATCGCCCCGAACCGGGCGAGGTAGAGGTCGTCGACCACCTCGGCGAGCAGGTCGTCGAGGCTCTCGGCCAGCGTCAGCCCGGTCTCGGAGTCGCCGGCGACGCCGAGCGAGCGCAGCACGACCTGGCAGAACCCGTGCGTCGTGGCGATGGTGGCGGCGTCGAACCCGGCGAGCGCGTCGCGCACCCGGTCGCGGCGCCGGGCGACCTCGGCGGGGTCGCCGTTGCAGAGGTGGCGCACGAGCGCGTCGGGCTCGCCCCGGTCGGTCCTGCGGGTGCCGGCCGCGCCGAGCACGACGTCGTCGAGCGCCTCGCCCACCTCGACGAGCTGGTCGCGCACCCGCGCACGGAGCTCCTCGGTGGCGGCCCGCCCGAAGGTGATGAGCAGCATCTCGTCGAGGCTCGCGACGCCCTCGGCGACGTAGCGGGCGACCAGTCCGGCCAGCGTGTAGGTCTTGCCGGTGCCGGCGCTCGCCTCCAGGACGGTCGTGGTCGCACCTGTCGGCAGGGAGCCGAGCAGGTCGAAGGGCTGCACGTCGTCGTCCGCCGGGCTCACTGGCATCACAGGGACACCTCGCTGCGCAGCACCGGCGCCCAGATCCGCTCGCTGAGCGCGGGCAGGGTGTGGTCGGGGCCGAGCACACCGGGCTCCAGCAGCGTCTCGAGCGGCGCCCACGGCCCCCAGACCCGCACGTGCGCGGCGTCGCTGTCCTCGCCCGGGTAGCGGCCCGACTTCCACTTCCGCGACGCCTGCTCGCGCGCGTCGTCGCCGCTGTGCCGGGCGGTCGCCCACGCCCAGGAGGTCTTCATCGGGAACGGCAGCGGTGCGGTGCGGCCGACGTCGTAGAGCGCGACGAGGTCGGCGAGCGCCTCGACCGGACCGTCGCCGCCGACAGCCAGCAGCCGCTGGCCGGCCTGGGTGCTGCGCGGGCGTCGCCCGACCGACAGCGCCGTCCAGTGGTGGTCGTCGTCGTGCGCGGCCAGCGCGAGCAGTCGGATCCACGACTCCAGCACCTGCTTGCCGGCGAGGTTGGAGTAGCCGACCGAGACCAGCCGGTCGCCGTAGACCGGGCCGACGGTGCCGGTGACCCGACGCCCGCCCGGGAGCCGCACGTCGACGTCGACGGCGCGCGGCTCGACCTGGCGGTGGGTGAGCGCAGCGACGGCGAGGTTCATCGCGCGCCCACGCACGTCGCCGGAGATGCGCCACCCGAGCCGACCCGGCGGCAGCGCGCCCCGGCGCCACTCGGCCTGGCGCGCGATGTCGGGATGGACCCCGCGCAGCATGTCGCGCAGCATCCGGTCGCCGACGCCCCACTCCTCCAGGGCGTCGATCTCGACCGGCATCGCGTCGTCGACGCCGTCGGCGTCCCAGGGAAGGCTGACGTCGAGGCCACGGAAGAAGCCCTTGACCGGGTCGCGGTAGAACGCGACGAGGTCCTCCAGTGCCACGTCGTCGGGTGGGGGCGGCGGCAGCGGCGCGTCGAGGAGACCGGGCCGCACCGGCCGGTCCTGGAGCACCGCCCGGGCGGCGTGGTGGGCAGCGGGGTCGAAGGTGAACGGCTCTCCCGCGGGCGCACCGAGCCCGCCGGGCACGAGGTTGCGGGGGTCGAACGCCTGGAGCGGGTGGCGTACGACGACGCGGTCGCGCACGGGCTCCTCGGTGGTGCGGTCGAGCGCGTCGAGCAGCTCGCCCAGCGGGACGGCGGGGGGCCGCTCGGCGTTGGTGTGCTCGTCGGCGCCGGTGTAGGTGACGACGAGGTGCTCGGTGGCGGCGCCGACCGCGTCGAGCAGGAGCTGGCGGTCCTCCGAGCGGACGTCACGCTCCCCGGTGAGCGGGGTGCGGGCGAGCACGTCGTCGCCGTCGACGACGCCCTGCCGCGGGAAGACGCCGTCGTCGAGCCCGACCAGGCACACGACCCGGTGCGGCACGGATCGCATCGGCACCATCGTGCAGACGGTGAGGGTGCCGGTGCGGAAGCTGGTGCGGGTCGGCCGACCCGCCAGCCGGCCCTCCAGGAGCGCACGGACGTCGGGCAGTCGCAGCACGGTCTCACCGCGCGGTCCGGCCTGCTCGAGCGCGCGCCCGAGCTCGCGCTGGAGGTGGCCGAGCTGCCACTCCTCGGTGCGCGGCACCGCGGCCAGCGACCGCACTCCGTCGACGAGGGCGGCGACCCAGGCGGCGAGCGTGCGGCTGCCCGTCAGGCCATCGCTGACCTGCTCGAACCGGTCGAGCAGCTCGGCGAACCGTCCCGCGAGATCGACGTGGTTGCTGCCGACGTCGTCGAGCGGCAGCGCGGTGCAGACCCAGCCCATCGCGTCGGCGGCCAGCGAGTCGTCGGACAGCGCGACGCCGGCCAGCACCCGGTCGAGCCCGAAGCGCCAGGTGTTGTTGAGGAACGGCACGTCGTACGCCGCCCGGTGCGCGACGTCGAGCCCCCACCGCACCCCGGACTCGGCCGTCCACGACGTCAGCGTCTCGAGGTCGTCGTCGGTGAATCCGAACCGGCGCCGCACCGGGTCGGCGTGCGCGAGGTCGAGCACCTCCGTGGCCGGAGCCCGGCCGCCGGCGAGGGCGAGCAGCCGGGTCGCCAGGCCGAGCAGGTCGTTGGTCGCCGCGGGCGAGCGGTCGGCGAGCTGCACGCGCAACCGGTGGGCGGGGTGGCCGTCGGGCACGACCTCGCCGAGTCCGAACGCCGCGGTGACCAGCGGCGCGTAGGTCTCGACGTCGGGGCACATCACCAGCACGTCGCGCGGCTCGAGGTCGGGGTGGTCGGCGAGCAGGCCCAGCACCGCCTCGCGCAGCACCTCGACCTGACGGGCCGGGCCGTGGCAGGCGTGCACCTGCACCGCCCGGTCGTCGGGCGCGAGCCGCCGCCCGCTCGGCCGCACCTCGTCGGCGCGCAGGTCGTCCTGGAGCCAGCCGAGCAGCGTGCCGGACGCGCCGTGGTCGTCGCCGTGCCAGGTGTCGACGACGCCGTCGCGCGGGAGCGTGCGCTCCAGCTCGCGCAGGTCGCGCCCGAGGGTGGCGGTGAGCGGGTGCCCGAGGTCACGGTGCGACACGTCGTCGTGCCGGGGCACCGCACCCGCGTGCGGCGCGAGCCGCTGCCAGGCGACGTCGCTGGGGTGCGGCAGCCAGACGTGGACGTCGTGGTGGGTCGCCAGCGCGCGCAGCAGGTCGACCTCGGTGACCGGCATCCGGGTGTGCCCGAAGAGGCTCAGCCGGGGCGGCAGGTCGGCCACCGGGCCGGCCTCCAGCGCGGCGACCGTCGCGGCGTGCCGCTGCGCCGGCGAGGGCGCACCGACCCGGGCCAGCACCTCCCGCCACAGCGGCGGCTGCCAGGCGAGGTCGGCTCCGAGCTCGTCACCCAGCCCGTCGGTCGCCCGGCCCGTCTCCCAGTCGGCGAGCAGCCCGGGCCGCTGACGGGCGTACGACGCCAGCAGCCCGGCGACCCGACGGGCGACGCCGTAGCGACGTCCCCGGCGGAACTCGCCCTCCTCGCCCTCCTGGCCGTGACCGAGGTGGGCGGCGAGCGTGGCCGCCCACGGCTCGTCGAGGCAGGTGTCGAGCACCTCGAGCACGGCCCACGCCAGCGCGTCGGGCGACCAGGGGTCGTCGTGATCGGTGCCGGTGAGCGTGGACACCAGCGAGCGGGGCGAGCGCAGCTCGACACCGGCGCACACGCCGTCCTCGAGACCGTCGGCCGAGCCGAGCCGGTGCGAGAGCCGCTGGGAGAGCCAGCGCTCGACCCCGGCCTCGGGAACCAGCACCAGCTCGGACGCGAAGGGGTCGTCCAGCGGCTCAGCGAGCAGCTCGCCGAGCGCGTCGGCGAGCAGGTCGGTGCGGGGGGCGCGGTGGAGGTGGAGGGTCATGCCGCGGGTGACTCTAGGTCGTGGCGCCGACAACCGTCCTGGGTCGGTCGGAGTTGGTCAGAGATCAGTCGACGAGGTCCTTGAACCGCGCGTCGGCGCGGTCGATCTCCTCGCGCAGCGCGTCGACCTCCTCGGGCCGACCGTGGTAGCGCTGGTAGCTCCAGACCAGCAGACCGGCGGCGATCACGGCGGACACCAGCAGCGTGACGCCCGTGCCGACTCCCCCGAACAGCCACCACGAGTCCGGCAGCCCCCACCAGTCCGGCGCCGGCGGGGAGACGATCCAGACGACCCCGCAGGCGACCAGCCACGCGACGCCGAGCAGGGAGACGCCGATCCGCACGGGGGTCTCGACCGACTCCGCGGCACCCTTGAGCGCGCGGTACTTGATCGGGTCGAGCCGCTTCTCGGCCCACTCGTACTGCTGCGAGAGCACCGCGAGACCGGCGAAGGTGAGGATCAGCCCCGGTCCGGGCAGCACGAGCGCCGCGATGCCCACCAGGAGCAGGCCCCAGCCGAGGACCTCCAGGCCCACCCGTCGTGCCGCCTTCACCCGGTCCCGACCTCCTGAGGTCCGTCGTCGCCACCGTCGTGGCGATGCCCCGAGTACACCAGACGACCGCAAGCGACACGCGGCTCGACAACGTCCTGCTTGCTTCTCGTCTAACTCTAGTGTTTCACTCTGCTTTGTCTGGATTCAGCGGACCTCACCCTTCCCTCCCCGAAAGGCACTCTCGTGCGCAAGCTCCTCGTCCTCGGCCTCGTGGGCCTCCTGGCCCAGCTGGTCGACGGCTCGCTCGGCATGGCCTACGGCGTCACCTCCTCGACGCTCCTCCTCGCCGCCGGCCTCGCTCCGGCCGCCGCCTCCGCCGCGGTCCACTTCAGCGAGATCGGCACCTCGCTCGTCTCCGGCGTCTCGCACCACAAGCTCGGCAACGTCGACTGGCGCACTGTCGGAATCCTGGCCGTCCCGGGCTTCGTTGGAGCGTTCGCCGGCGCCACGTTCCTCGCCAGCCTCGACGCCGCGTCGGCCAAGCCGTGGGTCTCGGGCATCCTGCTCGGCCTCGGCCTCTACGTGATCTGGCGCTTCCTGGTGCTCGGCGGGCGCCGCCCGCAGTTCCGCTCGCGCCCGTCGGTCGCCATGCTCGCGCCGATGGGCGTCGTCGGCGGCGCGCTCGACGCCGTCGGCGGCGGCGGGTGGGGCCCGGTCGGCACCACCACGCTGCTCTCCTCGGGCCGGCTGGAGCCCCGCAAGGTCGTCGGCTCGATCGACACCAGCGAGTTCGTCGTCGCGGTCGGCGGCTCGCTGGGCTTCCTGCTCGCGCTCAGCAGCCAGGACATCCCCTGGAGCTACGCCCTCGCGCTCCTGGCCGGTGGCGTGATCGCCGCGCCCTTCGCCGCCTGGCTGGTGCGCCACCTCGCCGCGCGGGTCCTCGGCGTCGCCGCGGGCGGGCTGATCGTGCTCACCAACACCAAGACCATCGCCGAGGCGCTGGGAGCCTCGGGCGTCACCGTGGCCTCGCTCGCCGCCGCCATCGCGGTGCTGTGGGTCGCCGGCATCGTCTGGGCCGTGCGCCAGGAGCGCCGCAGCCGGGCAGCGCTGGCGGCCGACCTCGACCTCGCGACGGTCTGACCCGCACGAGCCACGCCCGCGCACCCACCCGCCGTACGACGCACCGGCCCGGACCCCGCGTGGGGTCCGGGCCGGTGTCGTACGACGTCAGCGAACCGGCGTCAGCCGAGCGCGCACAGGATCGGGATCGAGCAGCCGCCGCCCGAGTCGCCCCCA
Organism: Nocardioides sp.; assembly: GCA_002729525.1. GTDB lineage: Bacteria > Actinomycetota > Actinomycetes > Propionibacteriales > Nocardioidaceae > Nocardioides. The sequence continues at coordinate 11,729 of PBYI01000038.1, read as the reverse complement.
CCGGTGCCGGTGTCGGTGTTCGTGTCGGTCGGGGCGTCGGGCTCGGAGGCTGCCGGCTTGTTGGCCTCGATCGCCTTGACGACCGACGGCTTGACGAGACCGGCCAGCGAGCGGGTGCGGGTGGCCGAGAGGTGCAGGTCGTCGAACCAGGTCCAGGTGCCCTGCTTCTTGCCGTAGCAGACCTTCTTCGTGCAGAACTTGGAGTTCACGTCGATCGGCTTGCGGTTGCCGGCGAGGCGCCTGGTCTTCTTCACCAGCCACTGGCGGGTCTGCTTCTCGCGCTTGAGCGCCTTGGAGCGCGGCACCGAGCAGGCGTAGGGGTCCATGCTCTTCTTGCACTTCTTCACCTTCGCCGGGACGGTCGCGGCCTGGCCGATGACGTCGGTGGCGATGCCGCGCTTGGCGAGCGTGGCGATGAGGCGCGGGAAGGCCTTCTTCATCTCCCGACCCATCTGGCCGGTGTAGGACTGGTCGTTCTGCGCGACCGCGGTGAGGTAGCGCTCCCACGAGCCGCCGAGGATCACCCGCACGCTCCGGTCGCGCTGCTTGATGTCCTGGATCAGGTCCAGCGCCATGGCGTTGCTGCGGAAGCACGCCGGCACCTGGTCGTTCGCCGAGACCTTGTTGTCCATCGGCGGGCAGCCGCCCATGACGGTGGCGACGACGTTGACGTTCTTGTTCTTCGCGGCCTTGCGCACCGCCGGGATCATCATCCAGGCGTGCGAGTCGCCCCAGAGGACGACCGTGGCGCGGGCCTTCTTGAACTTGTTGAGGTAGCAGACCACCGGCGACTGCGGGATCTTCTCCGCCTTGGTCGCGCACTTGCGCGGCATCGGCGGGAAGTCCTGCGCGGGGGACTTGGCCGCGGCGGGGGACGCGGCGGCAGCCATCAGGGTGGCGGCCAGGACGAGGGCGACGAGGGCCGCGACCGCTCGCCCGAGGGCGTGAGCGACCCGGCGCTGGGGGGAGGGAGCATTCATGGTGCTCGTATGGTCACACGACTTCGGCGGTCCGTCACCGGATCGCGCACAACTCCACCCGACCGTGCGGACGCACGTCCTACCCGCCGGTAGCCGAGGCGTACGTCGTCGCCTCCGCCAGCACGTCGCGGACGTAGTCACGACTGGCGTTGTAGCGCAGCACGGCGGCCGTCCAGCCCGGTCCGGTCGCCAGGTCGGCACCGCCGTCGCAGAGGTACGCGGCCGCGGCCAACGCGGCGTCGTCGAGGTCGTGCGGGTCCTCGACGCCGTCGCCGTCACCGTCGGCGGCGTACCGCTCCCAGGTCTCGGGGAGGAACTGCATCGGCCCGACGGCGTGCTCCCAGGTCGGGTCGCCGTGCCACCGCGTCGAGCCCGGCGTCGACCGGATCGCGCGGAACCCCGGGCGTCCGTCCAGCGCCGGCCCCACCACCGGCGGCGACGGCACCCCGTCGATCCCCAGCGTGCGACCGCCGAGCGTGCCGTGGTGCGACTCGACCCGGCCGATGCCGGCGAGCGTCGTCCACCCGAGGTGGCAGCCGGGGTCGTCGGCGCGCACCCGCAGCTGCGCCCGGGCGTACGCCGCCAGCGCCACCGCCGGCACGCCGGTCGCGGTCGCGGTCTCCGACACCCACCGCCGTCCGGGCTCGAGCGGGTCGGCCCCGGTGGCGACCGCGCTGCCGCGCGGCGCGGCGCCCGGGGTCAGGTCGAGGACCTCCTCGCCGCCCGGCCAGCTGCCGCGGAGCAGCCAGGCGGAGCCGGCGAGCAGGACGAGGAACGCGAGCCCGGCACCGGTGACCCGCGGGAGCGTCCCTGCGATCAGCCGACCGCCCGGATGCTCGGCGCGAAGAAGCGCTTGAGCCGTCGCGACAGCTTGGCGCTGAGGTGGTTGTCGTCGAAGTACTGCACGACGCCGTCGCGCTCGGCGAAGCAGACGTCGTCGTCGCACAGCGCCTTCGCGGCGTCGATGTAGCGCGAGCCCCGCGGCAGACCGCGCATCTGCTGCTTGATCCAGGCGATGTTCTCGTCCTCGTCGGCGATCGCCACGTCGCGGGCGACGTCGCAGGAGAACGGCCGCACGCGGGCCTCGCAGAGCGGGGCGTTGCGCGGGATGATCGGCGTGGGGCCGACCACGTCGACGGCGACGTCGAGGGTCTTGAGGTAGTCGAACAGCGGGGTGGCCCCGGCGTTGAACATCTCCGAGATCTGCGAGACGTAGGTCTGGTTGGCAGCCGCGGGGACCCGCTCGGCGAGGCCGCTGTCGGCCTCGCCGCTGAGGTAGGTCTGCCAGCTCGCGCTGGCGATGACGCGGATGCCCTCCTTGCGGTCGGCGTACCGCTCGACGAAGGAGAGGGCCTGCCGGTTGGACCGGGCGCAGGCGATGCCCTCGTCCTCCGGCGGCACGAACGGCGGGCAGGCCCCCATCACGAACGCGACGAGGTTGACGTCCTTCTTGCGCGCGGCGGCCTGGATCGCGGGGATGTACATCCACGCGTGGGAGTCGCCCCACAGCACCACCGTCGGCCGGTCCTTCTCGAACGGCACGAGGAAGCACTTCTGCGGGGTGTCGGGGATGTAGCTGTCGCCCAGGCACTCCGACGGCATCGCGGGCACGTCGTTGAGCTGGTCGTTGACGGCCTCCCAGTGCGGGCTGTCGGCCTGGTCGTCGGCCAGCGCGACGGCGCCGGAGGCGAGGCCGGCGACCGACGACATCGCCAGCACGCCGCTGATGATGACGCGTTGGGCACCCCAGGTGCGGCCCTTGCGGACGCTGCCGGAGCGCTTGTAGAAGAGGCCCTCGATGAAGCGGTAGCTGAGGTAGGCGATGCCGAGCGCGACCATGACGAGCCCCACGCGCGCCCACAGCGGCGGGGTGGTGAGGTTGAGCGACTCGCCGAGCACCAGCAGCGGCCAGTGCCAGAGGTACCAGCCGTAGGAGATCAGGCCGAGCCAGACCAGCCAGCGCATGGACAGGAAGCGGGTCATCGCGGTCGGGCCGCCCACGCCGGCCCACACCAGCAGCAGCGCCGCGCCGCAGGGGATCAGCGCCCAGTAGCTCGGGTAGCCGTCGACCGGCATCGGCTTCCAGATGACGAAGGCGATGAGCGCGGCGCCGGCCAGGCCCATCACCTCGCGGACGTCCTGGGCGAGGCGGATCTTGCGCACGACCAGGGCCAGCGCGACGCCGATCAGGAACTCGAAGGCGCGGGTGATCGGCAGGTAGTAGGCGGCGTCCGGGTTGGTGTCGGCCCAGACGATCGCCAGCCAGGCCGAGGCCGTGCCGAGCGCGACGGTGGTGAAGAGCAGGGTGCGCATGACGGGCACGCGCAACGCCTTGGCCAGCAGCCAGGCCAGGAAGATCGCCAGTGGGAGGGCTATGTAGAACTGCTCCTCCACCGACAGCGACCAGGTGTGCAGCAGCACGCCCGTGCCGGGCTCGTGGCCGAAGTAGTCGACGTCGTCGGCCTGCCAGAAGAAGATGTTGGAGACGAACCCCGCGGCCGCCATCGCCGACTTCGCGGTCTGCTGCTGCGCGCCGGTCGGTGTGGCGATCAGGTAGCTCAGCACCAGGACGCCGATGAGCATCGTGGCCTTGGCCGGGATGAGGCGGCGCGCACGGCGCGCGTAGAACGCGCCCCACCGGATCGTCCCGGTCTTCTGGAACTCGTACATCAGCAGGCCGGTGATGACGTAGCCGGAGACGACGAAGAAGAGGTCGAGGCCGATGTAGGCGCCCTCGAAGCCCGGCACCTGGGCGTGGAAGCCCATGACCATGATCGCCGCGGCGCCGCGGATGCCGTCGATGTCGGGGCGGTACTCCGACCGGGTGACCTGCGCGCGCTCGGTCTCGACCTTGGTCGGGGGCGCGGAGGCGCCGTCGCCCGACTCGCCGCCCGCGGGCGGTCGGTCCAGGGTGGACGTCGTCACGTGACCCGGCCCCTTCGTGCTGGTCGAATCGGTTGGGGGAGCGCACTCCCGGACGTCGGCATCGGCGTCGGCGCCGCAGGAGGAACGGCCCCTAGTATGCGCGACGTCGCACGCGCGCACGGCATCCTGTCGCGATTACTTCGAGGCGACCCGCGCCGACCACCCCCGGCCCTACCCTCGTCGGCGTGGTCACCAGCAGCGACGCAGCCCGTAAACCGTTCGGGTCACGGCTGCTCGGTCGCGCCGACCAGTCGCCGCGCGCGCTGCGCGTGCGGGTGCAGCTGCTCCTGACCGCCCTCCTGGTCGGTACCAACGTCGTCGGGGCCGGCGTCGTCTTCGTCGTGTCGAGCCTGGTGGTGCCCGCGCCGACGCCGACCCGCGGCACCGTGCTCTCGCTGGCGATCGGCGTCCCGGTGTACGTCCTCGTCGCGGTCCTGGTGGGCGGCTGGATCGGCACCACCACCGCCCTCGGCGCGCTGCGCTGGGCGAGCACCGGCGCCGACCCGACGTCCGAGGAGCGCGACCGGGCGCTCAGGGTGCCGCTGCGGCTGACCCAGATGCAGGTGGCGCTGTGGGCCGGCGCGACGGTGCTCTTCACCGGTCTCGCGCTGGCGCTCCAGCCCGAGCGGGCGCTGACGACCGCGCTGTCGGTGGCGATCGGCGGCGCGATGGTCGGCGCGGTGGCCTACCTGTTCACCCAGTTCGTGATGCGCCCCGTCGCCGCCCGTGCGCTCAGCAGCGGTGACGACCCGGACGCGCGACCGCGGCTCGCCGGCGTCGGCACCCGGATGGTCGTGCTGTGGTGCGTCGGCACCGGCGTCCCCGTCGCCGGTCTGGTGGCCGCCGCGCTGCTGGCGCTGACCGGCGACGACAACGACCGCGACCGGCTCCCCGTGTCGGCCCTGGTGCTCGGCGGGGTGGTGCTCCTCTTCGGCCTCCTGGTCACCGTGCTCACCGCCCGCGCCGTCGTCGCACCGGTCGAGTCGGTGCGCGACGGCATGCAGGCGGTCGGTCGCGGGCACCTCGACGTCCAGGTGCCGGTGTACGACGGCACCGAGCTCGGCCTGCTCCAGTCGGGGTTCAACCGGATGGCCGACGGCCTGCGCGAGCGGGAGCGGCTGCGCGACCTCTTCGGGCGTCACGTCGGCGAGGCCGTCGCGCGGGCGGCCACGGCAGGATCGGCCGACGCCCCCGGGGCGGAGGTCGAGCTCGGCGGAGAGACCTGCGAGGCGTCGGTGCTCTTCGTCGACCTCGTCGGCTCCACGACGTACGCCGCGCAGCACTCGCCGCAGGAGGTCGTCGCCGTGCTCAACCGGTTCTTCGGCGTCGTCGTCGACGAGGTCGACCGGCAGGGCGGGTTGGTCAACAAGTTCATCGGCGACGCCGTGCTGGCGGTCTTCGGGGTGCCGGTCACCCGCGACGACCACGCCGGCCGGGCGCTCGCCGCGGCCCGGGAGATCGCGCGGCGACTGGCGGAGGAGGTCACCGAGGTCGGCGCCGGTGTCGGGGTGGCGACCGGCACCGTCGTGGCCGGCAACGTGGGCCACGAGAGCCGCTACGAGTACACCGTCATCGGCGACGCGGTGAACTCCGCCGCACGCCTCACCGACCTCGCCAAGGACGTCGACGGTGGCGTGCTCGCGGCGGCGGAGTCGCAGCGCGCGGCGACGGCCGCCGAGCAGGAGCGGTGGACGTCGTCGGGGTCGGTGCGCCTGCGCGGACGGCTCGAGGACACCGACGTGGTGGTGCCGGTCCGGCCCTGACGGCCGGGCCTGGCGTCAGCCGAGCACGCCGGGGGCGGCGTCCTCGTCGTCGATCCAGTCGTCGCCGTCGTCGTGCAGGTCGCGGTCGCCGTCGGGACGCCCGCGGTCCTTGCCGCGGCCGCGTCCACCGGCTCCGCCGGCCCCGCCGGCTCGCGAGCCCGCTGCGCCGTGGGAGCCGGCGCGCCCGCCAGGCCTGCCGGCACCCGCGCCCGTGCCACCGGACCTGGCTCCTGCGCCGGTCCCGGCGGGGCCGGCCCCGCGACCCGGGGTCGCTCCCGTGGTCGCGCCGGCGCTGCGCCCGAGGGTGCCGGACACCGCGCTGCGGGCGGTGCCGCCCGGCGTCGTCGGGGTGGCGCCGGTGAAGCGTCCGACCAGCGACTGGGCGGCGCCGCTGCGCACGAGCCCGAACGCCGCGGCCGCGCCACCCGCTCCGGCGGCGCCGGCGACGACGCCCGTCGGGATGCCGCTGCCGCCGCCCTCGCCGGCCGCGGTCTCTCCCCCGCCGCCGGGGTAGTCGTAGCCGTCACCCGGGTCGCCGGTGCCGGTCGGGTCGGGGAAGCCGCCCCCGTCGCCGCCGTCACCGTCGCCGCCGAGGTCGCCGCCGGTCCACGGGTCGTCGTCGCCGGAGTCGCCCCAGTCGATGTCGTCACCGCCCCTGTCGCCGCCGGGGTCGATCGAGCCGGTGCCGGTGCCGCCCGTGCCGCCCGTACCGCCGTTCGGCGTCGAGACCAGCGGGGGCTGGCCGCCTCCGGTGCCACCACCGGAGGGCGGGGCGACGGTCGGCGGGGCGGTGGAGCTGCCGCCGGACGGCTCGGGGTCCCGGTAGCCGTAGATCTCCTTCATGACCGTGATCGGGTGGTCGTAGCCACGCTCCATCCGGTCGGCGGCCGCGCGGGCGCGGCGCTCGCGCTCGGCGTCGCGGGTGGCGGCGAAGCCGGACTGCTGGCGGTCCCAGGTCTCGACGGCCTCGCGACGCTCGCGCTCGGACTCGAACTCCGCGTCCGGGTTGACCTTGTGGAACGGCACGGTCTGGTACGGCGGCAGGTCGGCGTCGATCCGGGCGCGGTCGTCCTCGGCGCGGCCGACGGCGTCGCTGCTGTCGCGCAGCGCGCGGGCGCCGCGCTCGAGCTTGCGCGCGTGGTCCTCGCGGAGCATCCGCGCGGTGCGCCGCATCGTCAGGAACATGCTGCGGCCCGTGCGACCGCCGAGCTGCTCCCCTCGGCCGGCGGCGTCGGCGAGGACGTCGGCGATGGTGTTGACGGTGCGGGCCGCGGTCTCCCAGCTGGTCCGGGCCTCCTCGATGCTCCCGGCCCGGGCGCGGGTCAGCGCCTGGTCGAGGCGGGCGCGCTGCGGGCCGCTCATGCGTCGTCGCTCCCGCCGCTGCTTGACCCGTGGCCGGTCCCGTGGCCGGACCCGTGGTGCTGGCCGACCTCGATGGCGCGCTGCATCGCGCGCGTCTGGTCGGCGCTCCACTGGTCGGCGGTGACGTTGCCGTCGCGGAAGGCGTGGACGCCGCCGTCGTACGCCTTGAGCGTGCGGCGCATATCGGCCATCGCCTCCATGAGGAAGCGGTAGGCGGCGCCGGTGTGGGTGCTGAGCTCGGTGCCGGCCGGCAGGTCGCCGAAGATGCCGTCGGGCACGGCCGGCATCGTGGTGTCGTCGGGCACCAGACCGTGCGCGTCGTCGAGCGCGTCGACGATCTGCGAGACGACGTGCTCGTCGAGGTTGAGCTCGACGAGCCAGTCGCGAACGCCGTCGACGAAGTCGTCGTACTCCGGGATGGGCACCTGCGTCTCCTCCGAGTGGGACAAAGGCGGTCGGGCGGGCTGCGGTGCTCCTTCCCACCCTCCGCTGCGGGCAAACGACCGGGCGTTCCGTTTGAGCGCCCCGGCGACCGGGCATCGCGGACCCATGCTGCGTGGACTCGGGATCCTGGCCGTCGGCGGTGCCCTCGTGCTCGGCGGGTGCGCCGCGGACGACGGGGCGGACCCGTCCGCGAGCAGCACTGCCGGTGCGAGCGGGACGCCGTCCGAGGGGGCGTCCGAGGGGGCGTCCGGGAGCCCCGCGGACACCCCGACGGGAGAGGCCGAGCAGGACGTCGTACCGGCCTCCGGGCCGCGGGTGGAGTCGGAGGACCTCGCCTACAACCTCCCCGAGGGCTGGGAGGTGCGCTCGCAGAACGGCGGGCTCGTGCTGGCCTACCCGGAGGGATCGGGCCTCGACCTCATCAGCACCCTCACGATCACCGACCTCGACGGCTCGCTCACGCTGCGCGAGGCCGCCCGCGACGACTGGGCCGCGGCCGGGCACCGCGCCGCCGACCTGACCTGGGTCGGCACGGTCGAGGTCGACGGCCAGGAGATGTACCACGTGACCGGCACGGTGAGCCGCAACGAGGAGCTGGAGCTCTACGGCTGCCGCTGCGACGGACGCAAGGTCACCGTCGAGGTCGTCTCCGGCCCCGACGAGGAGCGCTACCCCGACGAGGAGCGGCTGGCGACGGCCGCCTCGGTGCTCGCGACGATGGACCTGCCGGGCTGAGCCGCGCCCGCCGGCTCCGTCAGGCGCGCAGCAGCGACCCGTCCCAGATCCCGCGGGCGGTGCCGGTCGCGGCGGCGAGCCAGCCGACGGTCAGGAGGCCCACCAGCGTCAGCCCGACCGCGGTCGGCGCGAGGGCCACGGCCGCCGTCGTGACCGTCCCGACCGGGAACGTGAACGACCACCAGGTCAGCGAGAAGCCCGGCCGCGCCCGCACCACCAGCACGGCGGCGACCACGAGCCAGACCAGCGACGCGGTCAGCACCGGGACGCCGTACAGCGGGACGAGCAGGTCGGGCACGGCCGGGGAGACCACGCCGAGGTGGTGCACGGCCGTCACCGACTGCCCCAGCGGGCCGAGCACGATGAACCACGTCGGCACCGACGCGGCCGGACCCCAGCCGTGCGCGCGCACGCGGCGTACGAGCAGGGCCAGCACGCGGGCCGTCCCGACGAGGCTGAGGACGAGCAGGGCGTAGCAGAGCGCGAGGTACGCCGTCCGCACGCCGCCGGCGGGCAGGTGCGGCGCCAGCAGCGCGCCGGTGGTGGCGCTGACCGTGGGCGGCACGACCGGCATCAGCCACCACGGGCCGACGGACTCCAGCGGGTGGTCGCGCACCAGGCGCGGTACGCCGAGCGCGGTGGCGACCCCGAGGACGGTGCCGGCGGTCCAGAGCACGGCGTCCAGGGCGACCGCCCAGGGGGCCGGGTGGACGGTGAGCGTCGCGGCGCCGACCGCCATCAGTCCCATCGCCGGGGCACCGTAGAAGTGCACCTGCACGGCGTGGCCGCGGTAGTCGCGGCGGTGCACGAGGGTCGCCGCCGACACCGCGACCAGCACCAGCGCCGCGAGCACCCACACGACCTGCGCCACGTCCGGGACGAGCGGGGCCCACACGACCGCGAGGATCCCGGTGCCCATGGCGGCGGCGTACCAGTTGGGACCGAGGAGGACCCCGGCGTCCTCGCGCAGCGTCCGGAGCGGGTGCGGAGGGACAGCGGGGAGCGTCAGGGCCATGCCTCCAGGCTGGTCCGGGGCGCGTGCCCGCAGTAGAGGCCGCGACCCTGGCAGGTCACAGGTTTACCCTGTGTCCGTGGAGACGTCACGGCTGCCCGACCTGCCCGGGCTGAGGCTGCTCGCCGACGTCGCCCGGCTCGGGAGCATCGGCGCCGCCGGGCGGGCCGCGGGGATCAGCCAGCAGTCGGCCTCGGAGCGGCTGCGCGCGATGGAGGCGCTCACCGGGCTGCCGCTCGTCCGTCGTACGCCGCGGGGGTCGGAGGTGACGCCCGCCGGACGCCTGCTCGTGGAGTGGTCGGCCGACCTGCTCGAGCGCGCCGACCGGCTCGAGGACGCCCTGCGCAGCCTGCGCGAGGAGCGGTCCCGCGCACTGCACGTGCACGCCAGCATGACCGTGGCCGAGCACCTGCTGCCGGGCTGGCTGGTGGTGCTGCGGCGCGAGCGCTCCGTCGTGGCGACCCTCACCGCCACCAACTCCGAGGCGGTCGCCGACGCGGTGCGCTCCGGCGACGCCGACCTGGGATTCGTCGAGGGGCCGGCCGACCTCGCGGGACTGCGCTCGCGTACCGTCGCGCGCGACGAGCTCGTGCTCGTCGCCGCCCTGGACGACCCGTGGGCCCGGCGCCGGTCGCTGCTGGTGCCCGCCGAGGTCGCGGCCCGCCCGCTCACCAGCCGCGAGCGCGGGTCCGGCACCCGGGCGGCCTGGGAGCAGGCGCTCGTCTCGGCCGGGGCCGCACCGGTCGAGCCCGAGGCGGAGCTGACGACCAACACCGCCGTGCTCGCCACCGTCGCGGCCGGCGGGGCACCCGCCTTCCTGAGCCGGTACGCCGCGGGCGACCTCACGGCGTACGGGCTGGTGGCGGTGGGGACCACCGGCCTCGACCTCGGACGCGACCTGCGGGCCGTGTGGGCGGGGGGTCCGCAGCCGCCGGCCGGGCCCGTGCGGGACCTGGTGGGTGTCGCCGGGCGTCGCTAGCGTGACCGGGTGACCTCCTCCGCGTCCCCCACGCCTTCCGGATCGTCCGACGCCTCAGAGGCGACCGACGTCGTGCTCGCCTTCCTCGGCGCCCTCGAGGCGCGCGACATGGCCGGCGTGACCGACCTGCTCGACGCCCAGGCCGAGTGGCGCAACACCGGCCTGCCGACGCTGCGGGGTCCGCGGGTGGCAGGCACGCTGCGGGCGCTCGACGCGCGCGGGATCGGTGTCGAGGTCACGATGCGGCACATCGCCGCGACCGGCGACGTGGTGCTCACCGACCGCACCGACGTGATCACGTGGGGCCGCTGGCGAGCGGGGTTCCGGGTGAGCGGGACGTTCGAGGTGCGGCACGGGAAGGTGCGGCTGTGGGACGACCACTTCTCCGCGACCTCCGCGCTCGGGGCGTCGGTGGCCGGGGTGGTGCGGGCCGTGGTGGGTCGCTAGGTCCCTAGGTCCCTGTCGGATTCACCGGTGAGCCGGTGGATCCGACACGTCCTGCAGGAAGGTTCCTGCAGGACGTGTCGGAAAGCTGCTGGAGGTGCGCTCAGCCGAGCGCGGCGACGGCCGCGTCGTAGTCGGGCTCGGTGCCGATCTCGGGCACGAGCTGGGTGTAGGCGACCTTGCCGTCGGCGTCGACCACGACGACGGCGCGGGCCAGCAGGCCCTCGAACTTGCCGTCGGTGAGCGTCACGCCGTACGTCGAACCGAAGTCGGAGCGGAACGCCGACGCGGCGGTGACGCTCTCGATGCCCTCGGCACCGCAGAAGCGCGCCTGCGCGAACGGCAGGTCGGCCGACACGCAGACGACCTTCGTGTTCTCCAGGCCGGCGGCGAGCTCGTTGAACTTCCGCACGCTCGCCGCGCACACGCCGGTGTCGACGCTCGGGAAGATGTTGAGGACGGTGCGCGTGCCCGGCGTCAGCGCCACGTCGCTGAAGTCGGAGCCGAGCAGCTCGAAGGGCGGGGCGTCGGAGCCGACCTCGGGGAGGTCGCCGATCGTGTGGACGGGGTTGCCGCCGAGGGCAGTGGTGGCCATGCGCCAGTTCTAGCAGCACGCGAGGCGCGCGGGACCCCTCGGTCGGAGGGGGCCGCGGCCCCGGGTGGGCACGGCGTACGTCGTCAGGCGCGGCGGCGCGACTGCCCGCGCGACCCCTGGCCGGTGACGGCGGCCTTGGTGGACGGCTCGTCCTGCGACGGGCCGTCGGCCGGCGGGGCGGCCGGCTCGGGCTCCGGGCCGTACGTCGCCACGCAGGCGTCGTAGGCGTCCGCCGGGTCGTCGGGGTCGTCGACGAGGTCCTGGTCGGCGCAGTGGTCCGCTGCCTGCTGGGCGGTGAGCGACCCCGGCTCGGGCTGCTCGGCGGGCTCGGAGGGCGTCTCGGGCTCGTCGGTGGGGTCCGGCTGGTCGGTCGGCTCGTCGGTCGGCTCGTCCGTCGGCGTCTCGGTCGGCGTCTCGGTCGGCGTCTCGGTCGGCGTCTCGGTCGGCGTCTCGGTCGGCGTCTCGGTCGGCGTCTCGGTCGGCGTCTCGG
>PBYI01000037.1 GCA_002729525.1 Nocardioides sp. | reverse complement strand
GCGGCGACGGCGGTGGCGATGGCGGTGCGGATGCGGCGGTTCATGGGGTTCCTCCAGGACTGGTGCGTCGGGGTGACGCGGGGGTGTGGGTGACCGGGCTGGTCGGGGTGGTCTGGATGACCGGGGTGCTGCGGGTCGTACGGGTCGTGCTGTGCGTGCTGGCCGCGGGTGGTCAGCAGCACCACTGGTTGCCGCCGCCGGCGGTCGTGGACGACGGCGCGGAGGTCGCCGCGCCGGAGGCGAGGAGCAGGCCGACGGTGGCGACGGTGGCGACGAGGGCGGTTCGAATGCGGTTCACGGGTTTCTCCCTGTGGTGGTGGCGTACGGATGCACGCATTGACATGACGGTCTGTAATATCGTGTCAAACCGAGACACAGGACTGGTCGTGGTCGCGAATCTTTACTCCGGAGTGGCGATGAACACGGGCCCGGACCGCCGGGAGCACCCGGTGCTCCGCCGTGCTGGTTCGCACGCCCGGACGACCGATCCGCTTCGCGCGACCACCGCCGGGCGCGGCATCCACGAGCTGGCCGTCGAGCGCGGACGGGCCCGCCGGCAGCGACGCCGACGGCGAGTCGCAGCCGCCCTGACGGCGCTGCTGATCGCGCTCGTCGTGGCGCTGGCGCTCCTGGTGGTCCTCGGCCCGTGGGCGCAGGCCCGCTCGGCGACCCAGGTCGACCGTGACGCCCCGCGTCCGGGGTTCACCGGCGTGGTCGCGGTGGACGTGTTCGACGACTGACTTGACCGAGGAGTGCCGAGGACGGCGGCCGCACTGCCGTCCACGTGGCCAACAGGTCGCCCACAGCCGGTCGACCGTGGTGCCGTGCTCTCGCGGGTGGGCGGCGGGGACGATGCGGACGTCCCCGGCATGCCCGGCCGGACCGCTGCCGAGCGGTCGGAGAAAGCAACGAAGCCGCAGGTCAGAGACCTGCGGCTTCGTGTTCTGGTGTCCGAGGGGGGACTTGAACCCCCACCCCCTAATACGGGGACTAGCACCTCAAGCTAGCGCGTCTGCCAATTCCGCCACCCGGACGAGTGCGAGCGAGACGTTAGCAAACGACACGGGGGTTTCCCGCATCGGGGACCTCGTGGTCGACTGCGAGGATGGAGGGCATGGAGCACGGCGAGGAGTCCACGACCGGTACGACGTACGACCCGGCCGCCGAGGTGGTCGAGCTCTGCCGCGACCTGATCCGGATCGACACCACCAACTACGGCAACCACGAGGGCCCGGGGGAGCGGAAGGCGGCCGAGCACGTGGCCGGTCTGCTCGACGAGGTCGGCATCTCCTCGGAGCTGTACGAGGCGACCCCGGGGCGCACCTCGCTCGTGGCGCACTGGGGCGGCGAGGGCGCCGGGAAGGACCGCGACGCCCTGCTGCTCCACGGTCACCTCGACGTCGTCCCAGCGGCTGCCGAGGACTGGTCGGTCGACCCGTTCGCCGGCGAGATCCGCGACGGCTACCTCTGGGGCCGTGGCGCGGTCGACATGAAGGACTTCGACGCGATGCTGCTGTCCGTCGTACGCGCCCGCCAGCGCGCCGGACGCGCGCCCGAGCGGCCGGTGGTGCTCTGCTTCACCGCCGACGAGGAGGCGGGTGGCCACCACGGCGCCGAAGTGCTCGTCGACCAGCACGCCGACCAGCTCGAGCACTGCACCGAGGCGGTCGGCGAGGTCGGCGGCTTCTCCACGACGGTCCGCGGTCGCCGGCTCTACCTCGTCGAGGCCGCCGAGAAGGGCATGGCCTGGATGCGGCTCACCGCCTCCGGGCGGGCCGGCCACGGCTCGATGATCAACGACGACAACGCCGTCACCCGGCTGTCCGGCGCCGTGGCCCGCATCGGTGCCCACCGCTGGCCGATCCGGCTCACGCCGACGATGGAGGTGCTCCTGGCGACCGTCGGCGAGCTCGCGGGCGTCGAGGCGACCCCGGAGAACGCCGAGGAGCTCGTGCAGGAGTTCGGCGGCGCGTCCCGGATGCTCGGCGCGGTCATCCGCAACACCGTCAACCCCACCCAGCTCGACGCCGGGTACAAGGTCAACGTGATCCCGACCGAGGCCACGGCGCACGTCGACGGCCGCTTCCTCCCGGGTTTCGAGGACGAGTTCTTCGAGACGATGCGCGAGCTGTGCGGCGAGGGCGTCGAGTGGGACTTCCTGTCGCACCAGCAGCCCTGGGAGACGCCGTACGACGGCGACCTGGTCGGCGCGATGAGCCGGTCGATCCTCGCCGAGGACCCCGACGCGCTCGTGGCGCCGTACACGATGAGCGGCGGCACCGACGCCAAGCACTTCCGCCGCCTCGGGATGCGCTCCTACGGCTTCGCACCCCTGCGTCTGCCGGCCGACCTCGACTTCACCGCGCTCTTCCACGGCGTCGACGAGCGGGTGCCCACCGACGCACTCGAGTTCGGCGCCCGGGTGTTCGACCGGTTCCTGGACGACGTCTGAGATGCGCGGAGTACCCACCGTGGCCGCGGCAGCGGTCGTGGCGCTCGGAGTCGCTCTGACGGGCTGCGGGGCGGACGAGGCTCCGCCACCCGGGTCCGCAGCTGCACCGGAGTCCACGTCCTCGTCCGCCCAGGCCGGCACTGCGTCCGACCCCGACGCACCGACGGCCGACGAGGCGCTCGAGGAGGCGGTCGACAGGCTGCTCTCCGCGGCGGAGGGGAGCTTCACGGTCGCGGGCGTCGGCGGTGACGACACCATCTCGGTCACCGGCCGGTACCGGATGGACCCGCCCGCCGGCGAGACGGTCTACTCCGCGTCGCTGCCGGACGGCGAGCGCTACGAGGAGTACCACCGCTCGGCCGAGCAGCTCGTGTGGTTCCGGGTCGAGGCGCCCGGTGTGGACGCGCGGTGCTGGGTGGAGCGCGACGCCACCGGGATCCCGCGGGAGGAGCTCGGGTACGCACCCCGCGTCGCGGACGGCCTCCCGCCCGGGCCGGTGCTGGGTGTGGCCGACGCCGTTGGCGAGGAGTGGGTGGACGACACCACGATCGGCGGGAGGGTGTCGCTCGACGGCGGTGCTCCCGAGGGGGCGACCTTCCACCTCGACGGCGCGGACCTGGTGCTCGTCGAGACGGCCTCGGGCACCCTCACCTTCGGGCCGCTCGAGGGCGACCTGGACGTCGTACCGCCCGACGACGAGCGCGTGCGGGTCGAGGCGGGCGACGACGTCGGCGCCGCGATGACCGACTGCGCGGGCTGAATCAGGCGGTGCGCAGCGCCCGGATGATCTTCCGGCGCAGCACCACACGGCGTACGCCGTCCGCGCCGATCCGCACCCGGTCGAGCTCCCAGCCGCCGTGCTCGGCACGCTCGACCAGCAGCTTGGTGACCACGTTGCGCGACCACTCGCGGGAGAACGTGACCTTGTCGTACTCCCACTCCACACCGGGGCGGAGCGGGCGGCGGGCGCGGGCTTCGTGCGTCGGGGGACGGGTCACGCGGTACCTCCGGAGACGTCGTCGAGGGCTGCCACCAGCTCGTGGGGCAGTCGCTTGTCGTCGCAGCCGAGCGCCCCGCGCAGCTGCGCTGCCGTGCGGGCACCGACCACAGGGGCGGTGACGCCGGGCCGGTCCCGGACCCAGACCAGGGCGACCTCGAGCGGCGTCCAGCCTAGCCCGTCGGCCGCACGGGCCACGGCCTCCACGACGCGGGCGCTCTCGTCGTCGAGGTAGGCCCCGACGAAGCGCGCGTAGGTGCGCGAGGCGCCACGGGAGTCGACCGGGGTGCCGCTGCGGTACTTGCCGGTCAGCACCCCGCGGCCGAGCGGCGACCACGGGAGGACGCCGAGCCCGAGCGCGGCCGCAGCCGGGAGCACCTCGGCCTCCACGACCCGGTTGAGCAGGGAGTACTCCACCTGGGTGGAGGCCAGCGGCGCGCGTCCGGGCACGGCGCGCTGCCACGTCGCGGCCTGGGCGGTCTGCCACCCGGCGTAGTTGGACACTCCGACGTACGACGCCCTGCCGGACGTCACCGCGCGGTCCAGCGCCGCCAGGGTCTCCTCCACGGGGGCGGCGTCGCTCCACACGTGCACCTGCCACAGGTCGACGTGGTCGACGCCGAGGCGCTCCAGCGAGGCGTCGAGGGTGCGGAGGAGCCCGCCGCGCGAGGTGTCGACGCTGCGCTCCCCGCCGCGGCGCGACACGCCGGCCTTGGTGGCGAGCACCAGGTCGTCGCGGTCGACGACCTTGCCGATCAACGAGCCCAGGAGCCGCTCGGAGCCGCCGTCGGCGTACCCGGCGGCCGTGTCGACCAGCGTGCCGCCGGCGTCGACGAAGGCGCGGAGGCTGTCCTCGGCCTCCTGCTCGTCGGTCTCGTTGCCCCAGGACATCGTCCCCAGGCCGAGCCGGGACACGTGCAGACCCGAGGTCCCCAGGCGGCGTCGCTGCATGCGCGCCAACCTAGACGACGGCGTGCCGCAGGTCCCGAGGGCGCACCGAGGGCACACCGAGGGCAGACCGGGCGCGCACCGGGCGCGCACCCGGCGCGCACCGGGCCCGCACCGGGCCCGCGCGCAGAGAGCGCCGCGGCGGGTCGGTCGGCGACCCGGCCCGGGTGCTGACTACGCTTGCGACCCGTGGTGGAGCTCCTCCAGGCCGTGGTCCTCGGCATCATCCAGGGACTCACCGAGTTCCTGCCCATCTCCAGCAGCGCGCACCTGCGGATCTACCCCGAGACCTTCGGCTGGGGCGACCCCGGCGCGGCCTTCACGGCGGTCATCCAGATCGGCACCGAGCTCGCGGTGCTGCTCTACTTCCGCGGCGACATCTGGCGGATCGCGTCCACCTGGGTGCGCTCGCTGGTGAAGCCGGAGCTGCGCGGCCACATGGACGCCCGACTCGGGTGGTTCATCATCGTCGGCTCGCTGCCGATCGTGGTGCTCGGCATCCTGCTGAAGGACGTCATCGAGAACGACTTCCGGAGTCTCTGGATCGTCGGCACGACGCTCATCGTCTTCGGCATCGTGCTCGGCATCGCCGACAAGGTGGGCTCCAACGAGGGCCGCCTCAAGGAGATGACGATGAAGCACGCGGTGATGCTCGGCGGTGCCCAGGCGCTCGCGCTGATCCCCGGGGTCTCCCGCTCCGGCGCCACCATCTCGATGGGTCGCTTCCTCGGCTACGAGCGGGCCGCGGCGACCCGGTTCGCCTTCCTGCTCGCCATCCCGGCCGTCGTCGGCGCCGGCCTGTTCGAGCTCAAGGAGATCCCCAACGGCGAGAACACCTACGGCTGGGGCCCGACCGTCGTCGCCACGGTCGTCTCGTTCGTCGTCGGGTACGCCGCGATCGCGTGGCTGCTGAAGTACGTCTCGACCCGCAGCTACGCCCCGTTCGTCGTCTACCGGATCCTGTTTGGCGCCGCGACCCTCGGTCTGGTCGCCACCGGCGTCCTGATGGCCTGAGCGCCCTCCCGGTCACCACGCGCCCGGGGGTCCGCCGAGGCCGCCGCCGGGCGGGCAGCAGCCATGTCGCCCGGCGCCGGGTGACCCGTGCCGCGACGCAAGCGCACCTGACGGCGCCGGTCGCCCAGGGTCAGAGCCAGCCGGACCGCTTGAAGAACCACCACAGGAAGCCGACCGTGCCGGCCATCAGCACCAGCGCGAAGGGGTAGCCGTAGGTCCAGTCGAGCTCGGGCATGTGGGTGAAGTTCATGCCGTAGACGCCCGCGATGAGGGTCGGCACCACGACCAGCGCCGCGCCCGCGGAGATCTTGCGCATGTCGTCGTTCTGCTGCACCGAGATCGAGGCCAGGTGGGCGTCGAACGCCGTCGACAGCAGGTTGTCCAGCGCGTCGACGACCTCGGCGGCCTGGTTGAGGTGGTCGACGACGTCGCGGAAGAACGGCGCGGTGTCGGGGTCGACGCCGGGCACCATGCCCTGGGCGAAGCGGCGCACCGGCTCGCGCAGCGGCAGCACCGCGCGGCGTACCTCGGCGATCTCGCGCTTGAGCCGGTAGATCCGGGCGGAGTCCTGGGTGCGCTGCGGGGAGAAGACCGACTCCTCGACCTCGTCGACGTCGGTCTGCAGCGCGCCCACGACGTCGAGGTAGTCGTCGACCACGCGGTCGGCGACGGCGTAGACGACGGAGGAGACGCCGTGCGCCAGCACGTCGGCGTGCTTCTCCAGCTCCTCCCGCGCCCGGTCGAGGCGCCCGCCGCGCCCGTGCCGCACCGTCACCACGAAGTCGGCGCCGACGAACAGGTTGACCTCGCCGGTCTCGACGGCGTCGTCCTCGTCGACGTACCAGAGCGTCTTGAGCACGAGGAACAGGCTGTCGTCGTACAGCTCGAGCTTGGGCCGCTGGTGGGCGACCACGGCGTCCTCGACGGCCAGCGGGTGCAGCCCGAAGGCGTCGGCGACCTCGGAGAGCTCGCTGAAGCTCGGCTGGTAGAGCCCGAGCCACACGAAGCCGCCGCCCTCGGCGGCGAGCGCTCGCAGCCGGGCGTAGTCGTGCGGGTGGCAGTCCACCTGCGCGCGCCGGCCGGCGCAGTAGACGGCGGAGTCGACGATCATCGCTCGACACGCTAGTCGTCGGCGGCCCCGTAGGGTCGGAGGCATGGCGACGGTCATCCTCGTGCGGCACGGCCGCACCACCGCCAACGCGACCGGCATGCTGGCCGGGCGCACCGCTGGCGTACGTCTCGACGAGACCGGGCGGGGGCAGGCGCAGCGTGCAGGTGAGCGGATCGCCGCGGTGCCGGTGCGGGCGGTCGTGTCCAGTCCGCTCGAGCGCTGCCGGCAGACCGCCAGGGCCGTGCTCGGCGCGCAGCCGGAGCCGGCGCGCGGCGCCGCCCCGCTGGAGCTGGCGATCGAGCGCGGCCTGAACGAGTGCGACTACGGGGAGTGGCAGGGCCGCGCGCTGAAGGACCTCGCCAAGGAGCCGCTGTGGCGCACCGTTCAGGCGCAGCCGTCGGCGGCGGTGTTCCCCGGCGGGGAGTCGATGACCGCGATGCAGGCGCGTGCCGTGGCCGCCGTCCGGGCGCGTGACGCGGCCGTCGAGGCCGAGCACGGCCCGGACGCCGTCTGGGTGGCGGTCAGCCACGGCGACGTCATCAAGTCGGTGCTCGCCGACGCGCTCGGCATGCACCTGGACCTGTTCCAGCGCATCGGCGTCGACCCCGCGTCGGTGTCCGTCGTGCGCTACACCGAGGCTCGTCCCTACGTGCTCGCCTCCAACACCCACGCCGGCGACCTCGGGTGGCTCGCACCCCCGCCGAAGCGTCGTCGCGGACGGCGTACGTCCGACGCGGCCGTCGGGGGCGGGGCAGGTCCTGGGGGGCGGTCATAGGGTGGCCGCCATGCCCATCGTGCACGGCTTCGACCCTCCGGAGCGCTTCGTCGCCGGGACCGTCGGCGAACCCGGCGAGCGGACCTTCTTCCTCCAGGCGCGCACCGGCGTCCGCCTGACCAGCATCGCGCTGGAGAAGCAGCAGGTCGCCGCGCTCGCGCAACGCGTCGACGAGCTCCTCGACGAGGTCATGAGCAGCACCGACGACGGCCAGACCCTGGTGCCCGCCGTCGCCCCGCTCGCCCTCGACGACACCGAGCCCCTCGAGCAGCCGATCGAGGAGGAGTTCCGGGCCGGCACCATGACGCTGTCGTGGGACCCCTCCGACGACCGCGTCGTCATCGAGGTCTTCCCCTACACCGAGGCCGCGGTCGTCAGCCCCGACCAGGTCGACGAGGACTTCGAGGAGCCCGAGCCCGAGGAGGTCTTCCTCGTCCGGCTCACCGCCGCGGCCGCCCGCTCGTTCGTCAAGCGCGCCGAGCAGGTGCTCGAGGCCGGCCGTCCGAGCTGTCCGTTCTGCGGCAACCCGATCGACCCCGAGGGACACCTGTGCGTGCGCGCCAACGGGTTCCGTCGCCGGGAGCCGTGACCTGCGGGTGATGGAGCTGCGCGGCCGGATCATGCCGGCCTCCAACGCCACGTTCCTGGCCGACCTCGACGGCACGAAGGTCGTCTACAAGCCGATCGCGGGGGAGCGCCCGCTGTGGGACTTCCCCGACGGCACCCTCGCGGCGCGCGAGGTGGCGGCGTACCGCGTCTCGGTGGCGACCGGCTGGGACGTCGTCCCACCGACCTGGATCGGCGACGGCCCGCACGGACCCGGCATGGTGCAGGAGTGGCGCGAGCCCGACCCCGAGCAGGACGCCGTCGCGATCACCCTGCCCGACGAGGTGCCCGAGGGGTGGCGACCGGTCTTCGAGGGCCTCGACGACGCTGACCGCGAGGTGGTGCTCGCCCACGAGGACACCGCGGCGCTGCGCCGGATGGCCGTCTTCGACGTCGTCACCAACAACGCCGACCGCAAGGGCGGTCACGTGCTGGAGATGACCGACGGGCACCGGTACGGCGTCGACCACGGGCTGACCTTCCACCACGAGAACAAGCTCCGCACGGTGCTGTGGGGCTGGTACGGCGAGCCGCTCGGCGACGAGGCCGTCGCGGGCGTCCAGCGCCTGCTCGACGCGCTCGGCGACGGTCTGGCCGACGAGCTCGCCGAGCACCTCACCGACCTCGAGGTCGACACCTTCGCCCGGCGCTGTCGACGGCTGCTCGACCGCGCCGTGCTGCCCGTGCCGCGCGGGGAGTGGCCGGTCATCCCGTGGCCGCCGTTCTGAGGCGCCCGCAGGCGCTCTAGGCTCGGCTACATGCGTGCCTGGACCGGACCCGACGTGCCCTCCCTCGACGTGCGTGGTCCCGAGGTCGCGCTGCACGACACCGCGTCCGGCAAGGCCGTCACGCTCGTGCCCGTCGAGCCCGGCACGCCGGCCCGGCTCTACGTCTGCGGCATCACGCCGTACGACGCCACCCACCTGGGCCACGCGGCGACGTACGTCGGCTTCGACCTGCTCCAGCGCGCGTGGCGCAACGCCGGCCACGACGTCCGCTACGTGCAGAACGTCACCGACGTCGACGACCCGCTGCTGGAGCGCGCGGAGAAGGTCGGCGTCCCGTGGGAGCAGATCGCCGACCGCGAGACCGAGCTGTTCCGCGCCGACATGACCGCCCTGCGGGTGCTCCCGCCCGACGTCTACCTCGGGGCCGTCGAGTCGATCCCGCTGGTGGTCGCGATGATCGAGAAGCTCGCCGAGGCGGGCGCGACGTACGCCGTCGACGGCGACGTCTACTACCGGGTCGACGCCGACGCCGCGTTCGGCTCGGAGTCCGGCTACGACCGCGAGACGATGCGGGCGCTCTTCGGCGAGCGCGGGGGAGACCCCGACCGTCCGGGCAAGGAGGACCCGCTCGACTGCGTCGTGTGGCGCGCCGAGCGTCCGGGCGAGCCCTCGTGGGAGAGCCCGTTCGGCCCCGGTCGCCCCGGCTGGCACGTCGAGTGCGCCGCGATCGCGCTGGAGCACCTGGGGACGTCGTTCGACGTCCAGGGCGGCGGCAGCGACCTGACCTTCCCGCACCACGAGATGTGCGCCGGGCACGTGCAGACCCTCACCCAGGTGCCGTTCGCGCGGGTCTACTCCCACGCCGGCATGGTCGGCTACGACGGCGAGAAGATGTCGAAGTCGAAGGGCAACCTGGTCTTCGTCTCCGCCCTGCGCAACGCCGAGATCGACCCGATGGCGATCCGTCTCGCGCTGATGCGCCACCACTTCCGCGCCGACTGGGAGTGGCACGACACCGAGCTCTTCCGCGCCGTCGACGACCTCGAGCGGTTCCGCAAGGCCGTCGCCGTGGGCGCCGGTGCCCCGGCCGCGCCGGTGGTCACCGAGGTCCTCGCCGCCCTGGCCGCCGACCTCGACGCGCCGCGCGCGCTGGCGGCCGTCGACGGATGGGTCGACGCGACGCTGGGCACCGCCGGCCTGGCCGACACCTCCGACCCGCACGCCGCGGCCTCGGTGCTCACCGTCCTCGACGCGGCCCTGGGTCTGCGCCTCTAGATCGACCCGGCGCAAGTGTGCGCCGGGTCGATCAGGCGGGGCCGGCCGAGCCCGGGTCGTCCGGGCCGCCGCGACGCTTGAGGTACCGCTCGAACTCGCGGGCGATCGCCTCACCGGTCGCCTCGGGCAGCTCCGCGGTGTCGCGGGTCTCCTCGAGCGAGCGGACGTAGTCGGCGACGTCCTCGTCCTCCTCGGCGAGCTCGTCGACGCCGCGCTCCCAGGCGCGGGCGTCCTCGGGCAGGTCGCCCAGCGGGATGGAGCACTCGAAGAGCTCCTCGAGCTGACCGAGCAGCGCGAGGGTGGCCTTGGGGCACGGCGGCTGCGCGACGTAGTGCGGGACGGCCGCCCAGTAGGACACCGCGGGTACGTCGAGCCGCACGCAGGCGTCCTGGAAGACCCCGACGATCCCCGTCGGGCCCTCGTACGTCGACTCCTCGAGCTTGAGCCGGTCGACCAGCTCGGGCTCGGTGGCGGTGCCGGTGACGGGGATGGGGCGGGTGTGCGGAGCGTCGGCCAGCAGCGCGCCCAACGTCACCACGAGCTCGGCGCCCAGCTCGTCGCAGGCGGCCAGCAGCTCGGCGCAGAACTGGCGCCAGCGCATGTTGGGCTCGATGCCGCGGATCAGGATGACGTCGCGGTCCAGGTCGGGCGGTGACGCGACCGCGATCTGGGTGCTGGGCCAGGTGAGCTTGCGGAAGCCGTTGGCGTCTGGGCCCACGACCGGCCGGTTGACCTGGAAGTCGTAGAAGTCCTCGGGGTCGATGGCCCCCACGACGCGGGCGTTCCAGACGTCCATCAGGTGGTCGATGACGGCCGAGGCGGCCTCGGCGGCGTCGTTCCAGCCCTCGAAGGCCGCGATCACCAGCGGGTCGACCAGCGCGGGTGCGTCCTCGATCTCGATCACAAGCGGGAAGCCTAGTCCGCCGGTGCGCGTTGACGATTTCGTCCCGGCCGCGCGCCGGTGACACGATCTTGAGACGCCGTCTCGGGTCCCGGACACCCGGCGCCCGCAGCGATCCCGAAGGAGACCAGGTGGCCCCTGACCTGCGCCCCGACTGCACCGACGAGCTCAGCGCGCTCATGCGCGAGCGGATCCTGGTGCTCGACGGCGCCATGGGCACCGCCATCCAGCGCGACCTCCCCTCGGAGGAGACCTACCGCGGCGAGCGCTTCGCCGACTGGGACGGCGACCTGCGCGGCAACAACGACCTGCTGACGCTCACCGCGCCCGAGATCATCGCCGGCATCCACCGGGAGTACCTCGAGGCCGGCGCGGACGTCATCGAGACCAACACCTTCAACGGCAACGCCGTCTCCCTGGCCGACTACGGCATGCAGGAGTACGCCGCGGAACTCTGCTACGAGTCCGCCCGCCTGGCCCGGCGCGTGGCCGACGAGGTCGCCGCCGAGACCGGCCGCCCGCGCTACGTCGCCGGGGCGCTCGGCCCGACCACCCGCACGGCCTCGATCAGCCCGGACGTCAACGACCCCGGTGCGCGCAACGTCACCTGGGACCAGCTCGTCGACGCCTACCTCACCGCGGCCCGGGCCCTGGTCGAGGGCGGCAGCGACCTGGTCTTCGTCGAGACGATCTTCGACACGCTCAACGCCAAGGCCGCGATCTTCGCCCTCGAGACCCTCTTCGAGGAGCAGGGCCGTCGCTGGCCCGTCGTGATCTCGGGCACCATCACCGACGCGTCGGGCCGCACCCTGTCGGGCCAGACGACCGAGGCGTTCTGGAACTCCGTGCGCCACGTGCGCCCCCTGGCCGTCGGCCTCAACTGCGCGCTGGGCGCGAAGGAGATGCGGCCCTACCTGGCCGAGATCTCCCGCCTGGCCGACACCTTCGTGTCGGCGTACCCCAACGCGGGCCTGCCCAACGCCTTCGGCGAGTACGACGAGGCCGCGGAGGAGACCGCCGCGCTGGTGGGGGAGTTCGCCGAGGCGGGCCTGCTCAACATGGCCGGCGGCTGCTGCGGCACCACCCCCGGCCACGTCGCCGCCGTCGCCCGTGCCGTCGAGGGCAAGGCACCGCGGGTGCCCGCCAAGCGGATCCCGGGCATGCACCTGTCCGGCCTGGAGCCTGTCACGATCGACGACGACTCGCTCTTCGTCAACGTCGGCGAGCGCACCAACATCACCGGCTCGGCCCGCTTCCGCCGGCTCATCAAGGACGGCGACTACGACACCGCCCTCGCGGTGGCCGCGCAGCAGGTCGAGAACGGCGCGCAGGTCATCGACGTCAACATGGACGAGGGCATGATCGACGGCGTCGCCGCGATGGACCGCTTCCTGAAGCTGGTCGCCTCCGAGCCCGACATCAGCCGGGTGCCGCTGATGGTCGACTCCTCCAAGTGGGAGGTCATCGAGGCCGGCCTGAAGACCGTCCAGGGCAAGCCGATCGTCAACTCCATCTCGCTGAAGGCCGGCGAGGAGGAGTTCCGCGAGCAGGCCCGCCTGTGCCGCAAGTACGGCGCCGCAGCGGTCGTGATGGCCTTCGACGAGGACGGCCAGGCCGACAACCTCGAGCGCCGCAAGCAGATCTGCAGCCGCGCCTACCGGATCCTGGTCGACGAGGTCGGCTTCCCGCCCGAGGACATCGTCTTCGACCCCAACGTCTTCGCGGTCGCCACCGGCATCGAGGAGCACGCGTCGTACGGCGTGGACTTCATCGAGGCGACCCACTGGATCAAGGAGAACCTCCCCGGCGCCAAGGTGTCCGGCGGCATCTCCAACGTGAGCTTCTCCTTCCGCGGCAACAACGCCGTGCGCGAGGCGATCCACGCGGTCTTCCTGTTCCACGCCGTCGACGCCGGCCTGGACATGGGCATCGTCAACGCCGGCGCCCTGGTGGTCTACGACCAGGTCGACCCGGCGCTGCGCGAGCGGATTGAGGACGTCGTCCTCAACCGGCGCGAGGACGCCGCCGAGCGGCTCCTGGAGATCGCCGAGGAGTACCGCGACTCCGGCGAGGAGAAAGAGGCCGCGACCGAGGAGTGGCGCTCGCTGCCGGTCTCCGAGCGGATCACGCACGCGCTGGTGAAGGGCATCGACGCTCACGTTGAGGCCGACACCGAGGAGCTGCGGGCCGAGATCGAGGCTCGTGGTGGCCGCCCGATCGAGGTCATCGAGGGCCCGCTGATGGACGGCATGGACGTCGTCGGCGACCTCTTCGGCTCCGGCAAGATGTTCCTGCCGCAGGTCGTGAAGTCGGCCCGGGTGATGAAGAAGGCGGTCGCGTACCTCATCCCGTTCATCGAGCAGGAGAAGCTCGACAACCCCGCGCTCGCCACCGCCAAGGACACCAACGGCACGATCGTGCTGGCGACGGTGAAGGGCGACGTCCACGACATCGGCAAGAACATCGTCGGCGTCGTGCTGTCGTGCAACAACTACGAGGTCATCGATCTCGGCGTGATGGTGCCGGCGCAGAAGATCCTGGACGCCGCCGAGGAGCACCAGGCCGACGTCATCGGACTCTCCGGCCTGATCACGCCGTCGCTGGACGAGATGGTCTCCTTCGCCAAGGAGATGCAGCGCCTCGAGCTGGACCTGCCGCTGCTCATCGGCGGCGCGACCACGTCGCGCGCGCACACGGCGGTCAAGGTCGACCAGTCGTACGACGGCCCGGTGGTCTGGGTGAAGGACGCGTCGCGCTCCGTGCCGACCGTAGCGGCCCTGCTGTCGTCCGAGCGCCGCGAGAAGCTGCTGGCCGACACCAAGGCCGACTACGACAGCCTGCGCGAGCGGCACTCCGCCAAGCGCGACCGCCCCCAGCTGTCGTACGCCGACGCGGTCGCCAACGCGACGCCCGTCGACTGGAGCGAGCACGTGCCGCCCGCGCCCGCGCAGGGCACCGGGGTGCACGTGCTCGACGGCTACGACCTCGCCGAGCTGCGGGAGTACATCGACTGGCAGCCGTTCTTCAACGCCTGGGAGATGAAGGGACGCTTCCCCGACATCCTGCACAACCCCGCCACGGGCGAGGCCGCCAGCAAGCTGTACGCCGACGCGCAGGCGATGCTCGACCGGATCGTGGAGGAGCAGTGGCTGACCGCCCGTGCGGTCTACGGGTTCTTCCCGGCCGCCAGCGAGGACGGCGACGTCGTCACCTTCACCGACGACACCCGTACCCAGCGGGGTCCGGTGCTGCACGCACTGCGCCAGCAGGGCCAGCACCGCGAGGGCGTGCCCAACCGGTCGCTCGCCGACTACGTCGCGCCGGTCGAGACCGGCCTGGCCGACCACGTCGGCCTGTTCGCGGTGACCGCGGGCATCGGCCTGGAGGAGCGTGTCGCGGCGTACAAGGCCGACCTCGACGACTACAACGCGATCCTGGTCGAGGCACTGGCCGACCGGCTCGCCGAGGCCTTCGCCGAGCGTCTCCACCAGCGGGTGCGCACGGAGTTCTGGGGCCACGAGTCGGCCGAGCAGCTGTCCAACGAGGACCTCATCGCCGAGAAGTACCGCGGCATCCGCCCGGCGCCCGGCTACCCGGCGTGCCCCGACCACACCGAGAAGCTCACACTGTGGTCGATGCTCGACGTGGAGGAGCGCACCGGCATCACCCTCACCGAGTCGATGGCGATGTGGCCCGGCGCCAGCGTGTCGGGCGCCTACTACGCCCACCCGCAGGCGCAGTACTTCGTCGTCGGCCGGCTCGGCCGCGACCAGGTCGAGTCGTACGCCGAGCGCAAGGGCTGGACGCTCGCCGAGGCCGAGAAGTGGCTGTCGCCCAACCTCGGCTACGACCCGGAGGACTGATCCACCGGATGACCACGCCCGACCCCGCCGCACCCGCGGCCGGCGGAGACCGCCTGCCCGTCGCCGTCCTGTGGGACATGGACGGCACGCTCGTGGACACCGAGCCCTACTGGATGGACACCGAGCACGAGCTGGCCGCCCGCACCGGTGCGACCTGGACCGCGGAGCAGGCGCTGGAGCTCGTCGGGACCGCGCTGATCCACTCGGGGCGGATCCTCAAGGAGGCCCTCGGGCTGCCGGAGTCGCCCGAGGAGGTCGTCTGCCTGCTGCTCGACGGCGTCGTGGCCAAGGTCGAGGCGGCGGTGCCGTGGCAGCCGGGTGCGCGGGAGATCCTGACGGCGCTCAAGGACGCCGGCGTGCCGATGGCGCTGGTGACGATGT
Source organism: Nocardioides sp. (assembly GCA_002729525.1). GTDB lineage: Bacteria > Actinomycetota > Actinomycetes > Propionibacteriales > Nocardioidaceae > Nocardioides. The sequence goes on along the minus strand of PBYI01000037.1, from coordinate 62,798 downwards.
CCTACCAGCGCTTCGTCGACCCGATCCTGGCGGACCTGCCCGAGGGCACGTTCGACGTCGTGGTCACCGGCGACGCGGTGACCCGCGGCAAGCCGGACCCCGAGCCCTACCTGGTCGCAGCGAGGATGCTCGGCGTCGACCCCGCCGACTGCGTGGCCGTCGAGGACTCCGTGCCGGGGTGCACCTCGGCCCAGGCGGCCGGCTGCGCGGTCCTCGCCGTCCCCGCCCACGTCGAGGTGCCACCGCACCCCGATCGGCTGCTGCGCGAGAGCCTCGTCGGGCTCGTGCCGGCCGACCTCGGAGCCCTGCCGGACCAGCTGCGCGACCGTCGTACGGCCTGACCTGCGGCGTCACGACGTCCGACCGTTCTTCCCGCTCGCACGATCCACCGCAACAAACCCGGTGGAGTGCGGACAGTGCCCCTGATCGTTGCGATTTCGAGACCTCCGACCGGACGCAGGTACTTTCGTCCCGGTGGTACGGACCAGTACGTTGCCGAGGTTTCTGTCAGCCACCTGGGAAGGCGGACCACGTGTCCCGTGCTCGTTCTCTGCTGTCGCTCGCAAGCGCCGGCGTCCTGATGTTCGGCCTCGCCGCGTGCGGCGACGGTGCCCGCGACGACAGCGGCTCCGGTGAGGGCGGTGGGGGCGGCGGCTCCTGGACCCTCGGCACCACCGAGACCGTGACCTCGATGGACCCCGCCGGCTCCTACGACATCGGCTCCTGGAACATGCAGTACTCGATCTTCGAGCAGCTGCTGACCATCCCGGCCGGCGAGGCCGAGCCTGTCGGCGACGCGGCCGAGTCGTGCGACTACGACGACCCGCAGACGATCACCTGCACGCTGAAGGACGGCCTCACGTTCTCCAACGGCAACGAGCTCACCTCGTCCGACGTGGCGTTCTCGATGCAGCGCAACCTCGAGATCAACGACCCGAACGGCTCCTCGGTGCTGCTCGGTGCGATCTCCAACGGCGACGCCGAGAACCAGGCGCTGGCCGACGGTGCGATCGAGACCCCGGACGACACCACCGTGGTCTTCCACCTCAACCAGCCCGACACGACCTTCATCAAGATCCTGGCCTCGGCGACGGCCTCGATCGTCGACGAGGACACCTTCCCGGCCGACGCCCTCATCGGCGACGCCGACGTCATCGGCTCCGGTCCCTACACCCTCGGCGCCTACGAGCCCGGCCAGCAGGCCACGCTGGAGGCCAACCCGGAGTACTCCGGAGACCGCACGCCCCAGGCGCAGCAGGTCTTCGTGACCTACTTCAACGACACCGCGCCGCTGCGCACCGCGATCGGCTCGGAGCAGCTCGACGTCGCGTGGCGCACGCTCAGCCCGACCGACCTCACCTCGCTCGAGGACGAGGGCAACGTCGACGTGCTGCGCGGTGAGGGCTCGGAGTTCCGGTACTGGGTCTTCCGCACCCAGAAGGGCGCCGGCGCCGACAAGGCGATCCGTCAGGCCGCGGCGCAGATCATCGACCGCCAGGCGATCTCCGACAACGCCTACGAGGGCACCGTCGAGCCGGCGTACTCGATCGTCCCGCCGGGCTTCGGCGGCCAGAAGGACTCCTTCGAGGAGGCCTACGGCGAGCCGTCGGCCGACGCGGCGCAGCAGATCCTCGACGACGCCGGCGTGCAGACCCCGGTCAAGCTGACCCTGGGCTACACCCCGACCCACTACGGCCCGAACGCCGTCGACGAGGCCACCGAGTTCGCCGACCAGCTCAACGCGAGCGGCCTGTTCGACGTCACCACCGACGACGCCGAGTGGGAGGAGTACCAGACGCTCTACAAGCAGGGCGCCTACGACCTCTTCATCCTGGGCTGGTACCCCGACTTCCTGGACGCCGACAACTACCTCTCGCCGTTCGTGCGTGACGGTGGTTTCTTCGACAACGGCTACTCCAACCCCGAGGTCAACAGCCTCCTCGACGCCGAGCTCGGCGAGACCGACGAGGACACCCGCAACGACGACATCGGCCAGCTGCAGGACATCGTGGCCGAGGACGTCCCGCTGATCCCGTCGTGGAACGGCCAGAACGTCGCCGTCGCCACCGACGCGATGTCGGGCGTCGAGGAGACCCTCGACCCGACGTACATCTTCCGCTTCTGGGAGATCAGCAAGCAGTGACCCCCGCGCGAGGGCGCCCACCGCTGAGGTGGGCGCCCTCGCGTGCGTCCGACCCCGTACGTCGACTCCTCCCGAGGAGGCCCCTTGAGCGCCGCCGGCGGCTCACTCCCGCGCTACATCCTCATCCGGCTGATGCTGGTCGTCCCGATGATGTGGGTGCTGCTCACCCTCGTCTTCCTGCTGCTCCGCGTCGCCCCCGGCGACCCCGTCACGGCAGCGGTCGGCGACAAGCTCGACGCCGACGCCCTCGAGGCCCGGCGCGCGGCGCTCGGCCTGGACCGGCCGCTGGTCGTGCAGTACCTCGAGTACCTCGGCAACGTCGTCCGGCTCGACTTCGGCACCACCATCAGCGACCGGCGCCCGGTGCTCGACATCATCGTCAACCAGGGCGGTGCGACCCTTACGCTGACGATCGGCGCCTTCCTCTTCGCGCTGGCCATCGGCATCCCGCTCGGCCTGCTGGCCGGCCGCTTCCGCGACACCGCCGCCGACGCCGGCATCCGGGTCTACGGGATCGTGGCGTACGCCGCGCCGATCTTCTGGGTCGGCCTGATGCTGGTGCTGCTGGTCGTGAAGCTCTTCCCGAGCTGGCCGACGTACGACATCGCTTCCTCGGAGACGAAGTACTACGTGCCGGACCGGACCGGGATCATCCTGCTCGACGCGATCCTGGCGAACGACTCGGTGTCGGTCGTCGACATCCTCCAGCACCACGTGCTGCCGTGCTTCACGCTCGGCCTGCTGCTGTCGGGCGTGATCGTCCGGCTCGTGCGGGTCAACGTCATCCAGACCCTCGGCGACGACTACGTCGAGGCCGCCCGCGCCCGCGGCATCCCCGGCGGGCGGGTGCTGCGCAAGCACGCGTTCCGCAACGCGCTGGTCCCGGTCATCACCGTCGTCGGCCTGCAGTTCGCGCTCACGCTCTCGGGCGCGATCCTCACCGAGAAGACGTTCAACTGGCCGGGTCTCGGCGCCGAGCTCGTCCAGTACGTCACTGCCCGCGACTACATCGCCGTACAGGGTCTGGTCACCTTCTTCGCGCTGGCCGTCGTGCTGGTGAGCGTCGCGGTGGACATCCTCAACGCCCTCGTCGACCCCCGCGTGAGGTACTGATGCGCTTCCTCCACACCATCTGGCACACCAAGGGACTCGCCCGGTACCTCTTCTGGACCGGCGTCGTCCTCACGCTCGTCTTCGTGGTCCTCGCGCTCTTCGCGCACTGGATCGCGCCCTACGACTTCGCCGAGCGGCGCGTCGACGGCGTGCGGTTCCCCGCCTCGGAGGGCCCGTCCGCGGAGCACCTGCTCGGCACCAACGACCAGTCCTACGACATCCTGTCCCGCCTCATCTGGGGTGCCCGTACGGCGCTCCAGGTCGTCTTCGGCGCCGTCATCATGTCGGCGGTCATCGGCGTGCCGCTCGGACTGTTCTCCGGGTTCGTCGGCGGCTGGTTCGACCGGGTGACGGTCTTCCTGATGGACGCCCTCTACTCGTTCCCGTCGCTGCTGCTGGCCATCGTGTTCTCGTTCATGCTGCGCGACGTGCTCGGCGGGAGCATCGTGGCTGCCGCCCTGTCGCTGACAGCGATCTACATCCCGCAGTACTTCCGGGTCGTCCGCAACACCACGGTCTCCGCGCGCGAGTCGACGTACGTCGAGGCCGCGCGGGCGATCGGTGCTCCGCCGCGCACGATCATGGGCCGCTACCTCTTCGGCAACGTCGTGCAGTCGGTGCCCGTGATCGGCACGCTCAACGCCGCCGACGCGCTGAGCACCCTCGCAGCGCTCGGCTTCCTCGGCCTCGGCATCCAGCCGACCGAGGCGTCGGAGTGGGGCTACGACCTGAGTCGGGCGCTCGACAACGTCGCCGCCGGCGACTTCGCCTCGGCCTTCTGGCCGGGCCTGGCGATCATCCTGTTCATCACCGCCCTGACGCTGGTCGGCGAAGGACTCAACGAGACGCTCAACCCGACCCTGCGCCGCCGCCGGCTCCAGAAGGTCACCTTCGGACCGCGGCCGTCGCGCGAGGAGGCCATCCGATGAGCACGACCACCACCGACCGGACCCCGGACGCCGGGGCCGTCCTCGACGTCCGCGACCTGCGGGTCTGGTACGGCACCGAGAAGGGTGCCGTGCAGGCCGTCGACGGCGTCGACCTCGAGCTGCGGCGCGGGGAGATCCTCGGCCTGGTCGGCGAGTCCGGCTGCGGCAAGTCGACCCTGGGCCGCGGGCTGCTCGGGCTGCTGCCCGACGGAGCCGCCCGCGACGGCTCGCTGGTGTTCGACGGGAAGGACCTCCTCGCGATGTCGCCGCGCGAGGCCTACAAGCGACGCGGCAAGTCGCTCGGGATGATCTTCCAGGAGCCGCTGACCCGGCTGAACCCGCTCATGCGGGTCTCGGAGCACTTCGAGGAGACGCTGCGCACCCACGAGCGCGGCATCTCCAAGAAGGAGGTCGAGGCGCGCTCGCTGGAGGCGCTGCGGGTCATGGGCATCCCGCCGACGCGCTTCCGGGCCTACCCGCACGAGTTCTCCGGCGGCATGCGGCAGCGACTGCTGATCGCGCTCACCCTGGTGCTGCGCCCCGCCTTCGTCGTCGCCGACGAGCCCACCACCGCGCTCGACGTGCTGGTCGAGGCGCAGATCATCCGGATCCTGCACGACCTGCGCTCGACGTACGACACCTCGATGCTGCTCATCACGCACAACCTCGGGATCATCGCCGAGGCCTGTGACCGGGTCGCGGTCATGTACGCCGGCAAGATCGTGGAGGTGGGGGAGGCCCGGGAGGTCTTCTCCCGCCCGCAGCACTCCTACACCCGTGAGCTGCTGCGCTCGACGATCAGCCTGTCGACGACCGGGCTCAACTTCATCGAGGGCGCTCCGCCCGACCTCTCCGACCCGCCGCCGGGCTGCCGGTTCCACCCGCGCTGCCCGGACGCGATGACGGTCTGCGGGCAGCGCGAGCCGGTGCTGCGGCAGGTCCGCGACGGTGGCAGCGACGCGGCCTGCTGGCACGCCGAGGTGTCCGAGGGCACCGACGCCGGCCGGGCGCTGAGTGCCGAGGAGACGCAGCCGCTGGAGCGGAAGGAGATCGACGTTGCCGACGAGGCCTGAGACCGCGAGCCCCGCGGTCGTCGAGACCGCGGGCCTGGAGGTCCACTACCAGCTGCAGGGCGGTGCGCTGAGTCGCCTGCTCGGCCTGCGCTCGCGCACCGTGAAGGCGGTCGACGGCGTCGACCTCCAGCTGCGCCGCGGGGAGGTGCTCGGCGTGGTCGGGGAGTCCGGCAGCGGCAAGACGACGCTGGGCCGGGCGATGCTGGGCCTGGCGCCCACGACCGCCGGGTCGATCACCTACCACGGCTCCGACGGCGCGGCCGTCGTGTCGGACATGAAGGGCAAGGCGCTGCGCCGGCTGCGCACCGACGTGCAGATGGTCTTCCAGGACCCCGGCGCCGCGCTCAACCCGACGATGACGATCGAGCAGGCCGTGGGTCACCCGCTCAAGATCCACGGGCTCGCCTCCGGCGAGGAGCTGACCCGGCGCGTGCACGAGACCCTCGAGAAGGTCGGGCTCGCGCCGGTCGAGCGCTTCGCCGACAAGTACCCCCGTGACCTGTCCGGTGGCCAGAAGCAGCGCGCCGTCATCGCCCGCGCCATCGTGATGGGCCCCGAGGTGCTCGTCGCCGACGAGCCGGTCTCGATGCTCGACATGTCGGTGCGGGCCAAGATCCTCCAGCTGATGCTCGACCTCAAGGACGAGCTCGGCCTGACCTACGTCTACATCACCCACGACCTGGCCAGCGCGAAGTACTTCTGCGACCGCGTCGCGATCATGTACCTCGGCCGGGTGGTGGAGGTTGGACCGACCGAGGAGATCTTCGCCAACCCCAAGCACCCGTACACCAAGGCCCTGCTGGGGGCGATCCCGGACGTCGACCCGGAGCGGCAGGTCGCCCGCGACCTGCCCCGCGGAGAGATCCCGGACGCCGCGCTGCCGCCGCTCGGCTGCTCCTTCCACCCGCGCTGCCCGGTCGCCCGCGAGGAGTGCGGGTGGGAGAGCCGCGACCTGCGCCCGCTGCTGGAGACGCACTGGACCCACACCGACGGCGACGCCGCCGACTTCGAGGCCGAGCGTGCCGTCGTCGGCGACCTCGACTCGTTCGACACGCCCTCTTCGACCGTCACCGTCGGCCGCGACCACGAGCAGGTGTCGGCGCTGCTGGACCGGATCCGCGCGGAGGATCCCGACGAGCCGTTCTGGACGGGGGTGGCGCGCGCGGAGGCCGACCCCTCGGGTGGCACCCGGCTCACCTTCCACGAGCCGGTCGACCCGCGGCTGCGGCGCTCGGGCGGCGTCGACGTCGCCTGCGTGCGGTACGGCGAGGACCCGCAGTAGCCCGCTGGGTCGCCCGGTCGGCGAGTGCCGTCGAGCGAGGGACGAGCGAGGCGGTGTACCGAGACGCCGTGGGCCGGGGGCGGCGCGTGGGTGTCGGAGGTTTTCGACTCCTGCCTCGCAGGCGCTCGGTCGGGCTCAACCACCTGAGGGGCGCCGTCAGTCAGCCGAGGGGAGCGGCGGCGGTGTGCCGCCGTACTCCGGGCAGATTGCCTGGTGGGCGCACCAGTCGCAGAGCCGGCTGCGGTTGGGGCGCCAGTCACCGGTGTCCTGGGCGACCTTGATCGCCTCCCACAGCGCGAGCACCTTGCGCTCGGTGGCGACCAGGTCGTGCTCGTCGGGCTCGTAGCGCAGGATCTCGCCGTTGCCGAGGTAGATCAGCTGGAGCATGCGGGGGAGCACGCCGCGGGCCCGCCAGAGCACCAGGGCGTAGAACTTCAGCTGGAACAGCGCCTTGCCCTCGAAGCCCTCGCCGGGGGAGCGGCCGGTCTTGTAGTCGACGATCCGCACCGCACCGTCGGGCGCCACGTCGACGCGGTCGACGATGCCGCGCAGCAGCAGCCGGGCGTCGAGCACCGACTCGACGTAGATCTCGCGGGCGGCCGGCTCCAGCCGGGTGGGGTCCTCGAGCGTGAAGTAGCGGCGCAGCGACTCCCGGCACGACAGCAGCCAGCGCGCGGTGCGGTCGGCGACGGCCTCCGGGTCGCCGGCGTCGGCGAACAGCTCGGCGAGCGCCGGCTCGGCCTCGCGCAGGTCGTCCCACGACGGCTCGACCATGGTGTCGGCGCGCTCGGGGGTGCGCTCGCCGGCGGGCAGGTCGAAGAGGCGCTCCAGCACCTGGTGGACGACCGTGCCGCGGGCGGCGTCGGGCGAGGCCGGCTCCGGCAACCGGTCGACGGTGCGGAAGCGGAAGAGCAGCGGGCAGGTCATGAAGTCGCCGGCCCGGCTGGGCGACAGCGAGCCGAGCACCTCGACGCCGTCGACCTCGGTCGGCTCGGCCGTGGCGAGCGACGCAGCGAACGCGCGGGCGCCCTCGGCGGTGGACGCCGGCACGGTCGGGATCGAGGTCATGCGACGACCCTAGGCCCGGGCGCCGACAGTGGTACGCCGGCCGCACGTGCGCGGCGTGGCACGGTGCCTAGGCTGGGCCCGTGCCCACCGCCCCCGCCCCGTCCGGCCTGCGCGTCGGCGCGCTGGGCGGCGTGCCGGTGCGGGTCTCACCGACCGCGGTGCTGCTGCTAGCGCTCCTGGCGTTCGCGCTGGCGCCCGGAGCGCTGGAGGCGCGACCTGGCCTCGGCCCGGCGGCGTACCTCGTCGGCGCAGCCGTGGGCGTGCTCGTCTACGTCGCGGTGCTGCTCCACGAGGGCGCGCACGCGTTGGTCGGTCGACGCCTGGGCCTCGGCGTGGAGTCGGTGACCCTCGGCCTCGCCGGAGGTCGTACGGCGATGCGCCGCTCGGCGTCGCGCCCGCGGGACGAGGCCGTCGTGGCCGCCGTCGGGCCGCTGGTGTCGCTCGTGCTCGGCCTGCTGGCGCTGCTGGCGGCCGCGCAGACCGGCGACCCGCTGCTGCGGTTGGTCCTCGAGGTCATGGTGCTCGCCAACCTGGTGCTCGGCCTGCTCGACCTCCTGCCCGCCCCGCCGCTGGACGGCGGCCGGGTGGTCAAGGCGCTCGCCTGGTGCGCGCTCGGGTCGGCCCACCGCGGGGCCCTGACGGCTGCGCGGGCCGGCCGGGTCGTGGCCGTGGCGCTCCTCGCCCTGCCGTTCCTGCGCACGCCGCTGACCGGCGACGAGCCGCGCACCCTCGACCTCCTGCTCGTCGGTGCGCTCGCCCTGCTGCTGTGGACCGCGGCCACCGAGCAGGCCCGCGTCGCACGGTGGATGCTCGCCCTGGAGGGCAGCACCCTCGCGCGGTACGTCGTCCCGGTCACCGCGGTCGACGCCGCGACCCCGCTGGGCGTCGCGCTCGACCGGGCCCGGGCCGAGGACTCCCCGCTGCTCGTCGTGGTGGACGCGCTCGGCCGTCCCACCGGCGTCCTCGACGCCGAGCACCTCGACCCGACCGACCTGGGCGACGCCGCCGACCCGCACGCGCCGGTCGGCACGGTCGCGGCCGTGCCCGCGCCGGGAGCCGTACGACGGGCCGACGAGCCCGCGCTCGCCGTGCTCGACCACCCCGCGCTGATCCCGCACCTGCTGCTGCTCGCGCCCGACGGCACGCTCGCCGGGCGGGCCGCCCTGCCGCCGTACAGCCCGGCCGGCCCGGCGGGCGTCCGGGGAAGCGGCCAGGCACGCCGCTAACCGGTACGGTTCCGCGGTGGTCGACGAGCAGCACCCCGCCCAGCCGGCGCAGTCACCGGACCCCGACGTGCCCCCTCAGGCCTGGGGCGCGGTGCACCGCGGTCCGCTCCGTGCGGGCGAGTGGGTGCGCCTGACGGACCAGAAGGGCCGCAAGCACAACCTGTGCCTGGAGCCCGGCAAGCGCTTCTTCTCCAACAAGGGCCACCTCGACCACGACGAGCTGATCGGGCGCGAGGAGGGCTTCACCGTCGCCTCGTCCGCGGGCGGGGAGTACCTCGTCTTCCGGCCGCTGCTGCACGAGTACGCCGTCTCCATGCCGCGCGGCGCCGCGGTCGTCTACCCCAAGGACGCCGCGCAGATCCTCGCGATGGTCGACATCTTCCCCGGCGCCGACGTCGTCGAGGCGGGCGTCGGCTCCGGTGCGCTGACCTGCTGGCTGCTGCGGGCCGTCGGCCCGTACGGCACGGTCCGCTCCTTCGAGCGGCGCGAGGAGTTCGCCGACGTCGCCCGCCGCAACGTCGAGCAGTTCTTCGGGGCGCCGGCGGGGGAGACCCACCCTGCCTGGAGCCTGACCGTCGGCGACCTCGCCGAGGAGCTGCCCAGCGCCGGCGTGCGCTGCGACCGGCTGGTGCTGGACATGCTCGCACCCTGGGACTGCCTGGACGCCGCGGCCGACGCACTGCGCCCCGGCGGCATCGTGTGCGCCTACGTCGCCACCACCACGCAGCTGTCGCGGTTCATGGAGACCGTCCGCGCGCACGGCGGGTTCACCGAGCCCCGCGCCTGGGAGTCGTTGATCCGCGACTGGCACGTCGAGGGGCTCGCGGTCCGGCCCGACCACAAGATGAACGGCCACACCGCCTTCCTCGTCACCGCCCGCCGCCTGGCACCGGGGGAGCGGCCGCCGCGCCGCAAGCGCCGGCCCTCGCCCGGTGCGTACGGCGTCGACTACCTCGGCCCGCGTCCCGCCGACGTCCCGACGCTCGAGCAGGCCCGCGCGGCCGCCGAGGCCGACCAGGACTCCTGAGGCGACACCCGTGAGCACGCCGTTCCTGCTGCTGTCGATCCGCGCCGAGCCGGCCGCGGCCGACGACGAGCACGCGGCGTTCGCACGTTTCCTCGAGGTCCCTCTCGCCGGCCTGCACCGGGTGCAGCTCGGCGACGCGCCCGTCACCGTCGACCTCGACCGGTACGCCGGGGTGGTCCTCGGCGGCGGTGCCTTCACCACCAGCGACGACCCCACCACCAAGACGCCGGCGCAGGTGCGTGCCGAGACCGACGTCGCCACGCTGCTCGACGAGGTCGTCGCGCGTGACTTCCCCTTCCTCGGCGCCTGCTACGGCATCGGCACCCTCGGCGGCCACCAGGGCGGCCTGGTCGACAAGCAGCACCCCGAGCCGGTGGGTCCGGTGTCGGTCGAGCTCACCGACGCGGGTGCCGCCGACCCGCTCATGGCCGGGCTGCCGCGCGCGTTCACGGCGTACGGCGGTCACAAGGAGGCACTGTCCCGCCTCCCCGCGCACGCCGTCCACCTGGCGACGTCGGCGGCCTGTCCGGTCCAGGCGTTCAAGGTGGGGGAGAACGTCTACGCCACCCAGTTCCACCCCGAGCTCGACCTCACCGGGCTGTGCACCCGCATCGACGCCTACGCGACGTACGGCTACTTCGCGCCGGAGGACGCGCAGTCGCTCAAGGACGCCGGCGCCGCCGTCGACGTGTCGCACCCGATGACGGTGCTGCGCAACTTCGCCGCGCGTTACGGCTCCTGAACCCTCCACCGCCCCGCGCCGCCCCGCGCCACGCCCGGGCGCCCCGCAGACGAACCGGGCGAAACATCCAGGTGACGCGATTGTGACGACACCGGGCGCTCGCATCCCCTCCACGGGGCACCCTGCGCGGGTAGGGTCGAGAGCACAGGAGGTGCCACGCATGTCGAGCACGAACGACCCGTCCCCGGGGCGCAGCCCCGAGGAGCTCATGGCCCAGGTCCGCTACCTGGAGGCTGAGGTCTCCGAGCTGCGCGGACGACTGGCGGAGGCCCCCGGCGGCTCCCGCAGCCTCGAGCTCAGGCTCGCCGACACCCAGCGCTCCCTCGCTGCGGTCTCGGCGCAGAACGACCGCCTCGCCCAGACCCTGCGCGAGGCGCGCGACCAGATCACCAAGCTCAAGGAGGAGGTCGACCGGCTGGCGCAGCCCCCGGCCGGCTTCGGCACGTTCCTCGCTCGCCACGAGGACGACTCCGTCGACGTCTTCACCGGCGGCCGCAAGCTCCGCGTCACGGTCAGCCCGGCCGTCGACCTCGACGCCCTGCGGCGTGGCCAGGAGGTCATGCTCAACGAGGCGCTCAACGTCGTCGAGGCGCTGGGGTTCGAGGACGCCGGCGAGGTCGTGATGTTCAAGGAGCTGCTCGCCGACCGCGAGCGCGCCCTGGTCATCGCCAACGCCGACGACGAGAAGGTCGTCCGCCTCGCCGAGCCGCTGCTGCACGACACCCTGCGCGCCGGCGACTCCCTCCTGCTCGACTCCCGCTCCGGCTACGTCTACGAGAAGGTGCCGAAGTCCGAGGTCGAGGAGCTCGTGCTCGAGGAGGTGCCCGACATCGCCTACGAGTCGATCGGTGGCCTCGCCGGCCAGATCGAGCAGATCCAGGACGCCGTCGAGCTGCCGTACCTCTACCCCGAGCTCTTCACCGAGCACGAGCTCAAGCCGCCGAAGGGCATCCTGCTCTACGGCCCGCCGGGCTGCGGCAAGACGCTGATCGCCAAGGCGGTCGCCAACAGCCTCGCCAAGAAGGTCGCGGCGCGCACGGGTGCGGAGGGGAAGTCCTACTTCCTCAACATCAAGGGCCCCGAGCTGCTCAACAAGTACGTCGGCGAGACCGAGCGGCACATCCGCCTGGTCTTCCAGCGGGCGCGCGAGAAGGCCAGCAGCGGCACGCCGGTCATCGTGTTCTTCGACGAGATGGACTCGCTGTTCCGCACCCGCGGCTCGGGCGTCTCCTCCGACGTGGAGAACACCATCGTCCCGCAGCTGCTCAGCGAGATCGACGGCGTCGAGCTGCTGGAGAACGTCCTGGTCATCGGTGCCTCCAACCGCGAGGACATGATCGACCCGGCGATCCTGCGTCCGGGCCGCCTCGACGTGAAGATCAAGATCGAGCGCCCCGACGCCGAGTCGGCGCGCGACATCTTCTCCAAGTACCTCACCTCGACGCTGCCGCTGCACGCCGACGACGTCCGGGAGTTCGGGGGCGACCGCGAGGCGACCGCCGCCGGCATGATCCGCGCAACGGTCGAGCGGATGTACACCGAGACCGACGAGAACCGCTTCCTGGAGGTCACCTACGCCAACGGTGACAAGGAGGTCCTCTACTTCAAGGACTTCAACTCCGGTGCGATGATCCAGAACATCGTCGACCGGGCCAAGAAGATGGCGATCAAGGACTTCCTCGACGCGGGGCTCGACGAGGCGCAGAAGGGCCTGCGGGTGCAGCACCTGCTCCAGGCCTGCGTCGACGAGTTCAAGGAGAACGAGGACCTCCCGAACACCACCAACCCCGACGACTGGGCGCGGATCTCGGGCAAGAAGGGCGAGCGGATCGTGTTCATCCGCACGCTCATCACCGGCAAGCAGGGCACCGAGCCCGGCCGGTCGATCGACACCGTCTCCAACACCGGTCAGTACCTCTGACGCACGTCTGACCCACCCACCACGACCGGTCGGCACCCGCACGGGGCCGACCGGTCGTGCTGTGTCCGCACCCCGGGCAGTGGTCAGGCCGGGACGGCCGTGCCTCGGTAGCCGTAGGTCCACGGCGAGCGGGGCACGCCCGGGAGGTACGCCGCGGTCAGCGAGCGCACGTCGTACGACGCCCGCTCGAGGAGGGCGGGCACGTCGCGGGTGAGGTGGCACCCGCCCGCGAACCGTCGCTCCAGCGGGTCGAGCCGTCGCTGCCAGCGGGCCGTGCGCGGCTCGGGGGCGATGCCGTGCTCCAGGAGGCGCAGCGTCCCGCCGGGTCGCAGCACCCGGCGCACCTCGTCGAGCGCGAGGAGCGGGTCGGGGATGGTGCACAGGCTGAACGTGCACAGCACGTGGTCGTAGGAGTCGTCGGCAGCGGCGAGCCGCTGGCCGTCGAGGCCGGTCCGCCGTACCTCGAGGTCGTGGCGGGCGCGGCGACGCTCGGACATCTCCCAGCCCCGGTCGGAGGGCTCGACGGCGTCCAGCCGGGCCACCCCGGCGGGCAGGTGGCGCAGGTTGAGGCCGGAGCCGAAGCCGATCTCGAGCACCTCGCCGGTCAGACCGGTGCACACGTCGGCCCGCAGCGCACCGATCTCGTGACCCTTCAAGGAGGCGTCGACCAGTCCGGGCACGACCCGCTCGTCCCACCACCGCGTGACGCGTCCCATGCCGTGAACCTACCGGCGGCGTGGACGCTTGCGAGGGGAGTGCCGACCGGGTTGGGTGGTGCGCAGACGACGGTGGCACCGGTCGCCGTCGACCACCCGGAGGGAACCCACCATGAAGAAGCTCATCGTCGCCGCCCTCGTCGTCGCCGGTCTCGGCGTGGCACTCAAGGTCGTCCGCAGCCGCTGAGCGTGCTCGCGCCGCGGGTCGGGCACCCGGCCCGCGACCGACCCGGCACCCACCCCCACCGCGTAGGCTCGACGACATGAGCGTGCGTCGGGTCATGGGCACCGAGGTCGAGTACGGCATCGCCGTCACCGGCCAGCCGTCGGCCAACCCGATGGTGGCCTCCTCACAGGTCGTCAACGCCTACGCGGCGTCGACCGTGCGGGCCCGTCGCGCGCGCTGGGACTTCGAGGAGGAGTCCCCGCTGCGCGACGCCCGCGGGTTCGACATGGCCCGTCAGGTCGCCGACCCCTCGCAGCTCACCGACGAGGACCTCGGCCTGGCCAACGTCATCCTCACCAACGGCGCCCGCCTGTACGTCGACCACGCGCACCCGGAGTTCTCCACGCCCGAGGTCACCTCCCCGCTCGACATCGTGCGGTGGGACAAGGCCGGCGAGCAGGTGATGCTCGACGCCGCGGTGCGTGCCCGGCAGCTGCCCGGCAACCCGTCGATCGTGCTCTACAAGAACAACACCGACAACAAGGGCGCCTCCTACGGCGCGCACGAGAACTACCTCATGCGCCGCTCGACGCCCTTCGCCGACATCGTGAAGCACCTCACGCCGTTCTTCGTCAGCCGCCAGGTGGTCTGCGGGGCCGGACGCGTCGGCCGGGGTCAGGACGGCCGCCAGGAGGGCTTCCAGCTCAGCCAGCGCTCGGACTTCTTCGAGGTCGAGGTCGGCCTGGAGACCACGCTGAAGCGCCCGATCATCAACACCCGCGACGAGCCGCACGCCGACCCCGAGAAGTATCGCCGGCTGCACGTCATCATCGGCGACGCCAACCTCTCGGAGGTGTCGACGTACCTCAAGATCGGCACCACCGCGCTGGTGCTGGCGATGATCGAGGACCGCTTCATCCCGGTCGACCTGACCGTCGACGGACCGGTCGCCGCCCTGCGCGCGGTCTCCCACGACCCGTCGCTGCAGCACCTCGTCACCCTGCGCGACGGACGGCGCCTGACCGCGGTCCAGCTGCAGATGGAGTACCTCGACCTGGCCCGCAAGTACGTCGAGGACCGGTACGGCGCCGACGCCGACGCCCAGACCGTCGACGTGCTCGCCCGCTGGGAGTCGGTGCTCGACCGCCTCGAGCGCGACCCGATGTCGCTGGCCGGTGAGCTCGACTGGGTCGCCAAGCTCAAGCTCCTCGAGCAGTACCGCGAGCGCGACGGGCTGGCCTGGGACGACGCCAAGCTCCAGGTCATCGACTACCAGTACTCCGACATCCGGCCCGAGAAGGGGCTCTACCACCGGTTGCTCAAGGCCGGTCGGATGGAGCGCCTGCTCACCGCGCAGCAGGTCGACGACGCGATGCACGACCCGCCGACCGACACGCGGGCCTACTTCCGTGGCCGCTGCCTGGAGAAGTACGCCGAGCACGTCGCCGCAGCGTCGTGGGACTCCGTGATCTTCGACATCCCCGGGCGTGAGTCGCTCCAGCGCGTGCCCACGATCGACCCGTTGCGCGGCAGCCGTGCGCACGTCGGGGACCTGCTGGAGCGCTCGGAGACCGCCGCGCAGCTGGTCGCCGGTCTCAGCCGCTGACGTCCGCCCACGGCGAACGCGCCGGGCGATCCGTCGAATCTGTCCCTGCCAGTGGATAGGGTCGGGCTATGGCCCAGGAGCACAAGCAGCCGCGTCGGTCCGGTGAGACCGAGGAGCAGGTCGAGGCCGCGCCCGAGACCGACGTCGCGGAGCGCAAGGAAGCCCTCGACAACGAGACCGACGACATCCTCGACGAGATCGACGAGGTGCTGGAGTCGAACGCCGAGGACTTCGTGAAGTCGTTCATCCAGAAGGGCGGCGAGTGAGCGGCGTGGATCCCCGGCTCCCCGCCTCCTACCTCCAGCTCGGCACCTCCTCGTTCAGCGACTTCCTCGCTGCCGAGGCCCCCGGCCTGCTCCCGCAGTCGCGACGGCTCGACCAGCCGGTGCGCTCCGAGGGCCGCAGCGCCGGTGACCTCGCGCCGCACGCCACGACCATCGTGGCGGCGACGTTCGACGGCGGTGTCGTGATGGCCGGCGACCGGCGCGCCACGATGGGCAACGTCATCGCCCAGCGCGACATCGAGAAGGTCTTCCCGGCCGACGAGTTCTCCTGCGTCGGCATCGCCGGCACCGCGGGCCTCGCGGTCGAGATGGTCCGGCTGTTCCAGACCGAGCTCGAGCACTACGAGAAGATCGAGGGCACGACGCTCTCCACGGACGGCAAGGCCAACCGCCTCGCCGCGCTGATCCGCAACAACCTCGGCATGGCCATGCAGGGCCTCGCCGTCGTGCCGCTCTTCGCCGGCTATGACGTGCGCGCCGACCACGGCCGGATCTTCAGCTACGACGTGACCGGCGGCCGCTACGAGGAGACCGCGTTCCACTCGGTCGGCTCAGGCTCGCTGTTCGCCCGTGGCGCGCTGAAGAAGCTCTACCGCGAGGGCCTCGACCGCGAGGGCTGCGTCGAGGTGCTCGTGCAGGCGCTCTACGACGCCGCCGACGACGACTCCGCGACCGGAGGCCCCGACCTGACCCGGCGGATCTTCCCGGTGGTGCACGTCATCACCGCCGAGGGTGGCGGCCGGATGGCCGACGCCGACGTGGCGGCCGTCGCCGACCGCGTGGTGGGCGGGCGGATGCGCCGGCCCGACGGACCGCTGGCCGACCTCGAGGGAGGTGCGCAGGCATGAGCATGCCCTACTACGTCTCGCCCGAGCAGCTGATGAAGGACCGGGCCGACTACGCCCGCAAGGGCATCTCCCGCGGCCGCTCCGTGGTGGTGGTCCAGTACGCCGACGGCGTGCTGTTCGTCTCGGAGAACCCCTCGCAGGCGCTGCACAAGGTCTCGGAGATCTACGACCGGATCGCCTTCGCCGCGGTCGGTCGCTACAACGAGTTCGAGAACCTCCGCATCGCCGGGGTCCGGCTGGCCGACATGCGCGGCTATGCCTACGACCGACGCGACGTCACGGGCCGCGGCCTGGCCAACGCCTACGCGCAGACGCTCGGCACGATCTTCTCCTCGGGCGGCGAGAAACCCTACGAGGTGGAGATCTTCGTCGCCGAGATCGGTGACGCCGCCGCCGACGACCAGGTCTACCGCCTCACCTACGACGGCCAGGTCGCCGACGAGCACGACTGGGCGGTCATGGGCGGCGAGAACGACGTGGTCGCCGCCTACCTGTCCGAGCACTACGTCGCCGGCAGCGACCTGCCGACCGCACTGCGCCTCGCCGCCGGTGCGCTCGGCCACGGTCAGGACTCCGACCGGGTCATCCCGGCGTCCGACCTCGAGGTCGCGGTGCTCGACCGCACCCGCAGCCAGCAGCGGAAGTTCGCCCGGGTGCTGGGCGGGCGTCTCGCGGAGCTGCTCGGTCCGCGCGAGACCCCGTCGACGGAGGCTCCCGAGCCTGCGACGACCGGGACGACTGGGACGGCTGGGACGGCTGGGACGACCGGGCCGACCGAGCCGCCGGTGTCGCCGGTGTCGCCGGTGTCGCCGGGCAGCGACGAACCGCCCATCGCCCCGCCCCCGTGAGCACCGCCCGCCGCTGGGAGCGGGTGGGCGAGCAGGAGACGCGCTACGACGCCGGCTACCTCCGGGTGGTCCGGCGTCGTCTGCGTCGCCCCGACGGCGCGGAGAGCGACTGGGACCTGCTCGACTCCGTCGACTCGGTCGTGGTGCTGCCGCTGACCGACGACGGCCGGGTGGTCTGCATCGAGGGCTACCGGCCGGGCCCGGACGAGGTGGTCACCTGCCTGCCGGGTGGCCTGGTCGACCCGGGGGAGTCCGTGCTCGACGCTGCCCGTCGCGAGCTGCTCGAGGAGACCGGCCACCGCGCGGCGCGGGTCGAGCCGGCCGGCCACCACCAGTGGTTCAAGTCGACCGAGAAGAGCTGGGCCGTGGTCGCGCACGGCTGCGAGCGGGTGGCCGAGCAACGGCTGGAGCCCGACGAGGACATGCACGTCGTGCTGCTGCCCGTCCACGACGTACGCCGTCGGTTGCGTGAGGGCACCTTCGGCACCGTGCCGCACACCTACCTGGGCCTGGACGCCGCCGGCCTCCTCTGACCACCGGGCGAGGCGGTCGGAGGAGGCCGACGGGGACGGACGGGTGCGGGCTCAGAAGCCCATCGGGTTGCCCTTGGCGTTGTGCAGCTGGCCGCGGGTCTTGTAGGTCTCGACGTCGTAGCTGTAGACGTTGCTGACGATGGGGACCGAGACGCGGAACTTCGCCTTGCGGTCATAGGCGTTGGGGCAGACGTCCGGGATCCACTGTCGCTTCGTGGCGGTGAACAGGTAGCCCTTCTTGTAGAGCTTCCAGCGCCAGTGCACCTTGTTCGGCATGGTCGGGCTGGTGGTCGTGAAGGCCGAGCTGTACGACGTGGTGCCGGTCGTGCTGCGGTTCCACTGGCGGTCGTACTTCGCGCTGGCCTGCCACACGCCGAGGTTCACACCGCCCGAGCCGCCGATGGTGTCGGAGCTGCCGGTGGTCTTGGCGGTCATCTTGCCGTCTGACTGCGTCCGCGACTGGGTGCCACCGAACTGGAAGGGGCCGGCCGACTTGCTGGTCGGCACCCACACGGTCTGGCCCTTGACCGTGACGACCTTGGACCGCGGCTTCTGGCACTCCGGCGGGATCGCGCCCGCCGGTGCCGCCGCGGAGATCGCGACCAGCGGGCTGCCGAGGAGGGCGGCGGCGGCAGCGCCGGCCAGCAACTTCTTCATCAGGTGTCTCCTGTCGTGGACCGTGGGTTAGGTGAACGCGGCCTACCCCCGCGTGGCTCGGGTCAAACGGTCGTCCGGGTTCGAGACAGAAACGTGTCGCGGTCGGCACCTCGGAGCACCACCGGCGCCGTAGTGTTCAGTCATGGACCGCCGGATCTTCGGGATCGAGAACGAGTACGGCGTCACGTGCACGTTCAAGGGACAGCGCCGCCTCAGCCCGGACGAGGTGGCTCGCTACCTCTTCCGCAAGGTCGTGAGCTGGGGCCGCTCCAGCAACGTGTTCCTCCGCAACGGCGCGCGGCTCTACCTCGACGTGGGCAGCCACCCGGAGTACGCCACGCCCGAGTGCGACGACGTCGCCGAGCTCGTCACCCACGACAAGGCGGGGGAGCGGGTGCTCGAGGGACTGCTCCTCGACGCCGAGCAGCGGCTGCACGACGAGGGCATCGCCGGCGAGATTTACCTGTTCAAGAACAACACCGACTCCGCCGGCAACTCCTACGGCTGCCACGAGAACTACCTGGTCAGCCGGCAGGGCGAGTTCAGCCGCCTCGCCGACGTGCTGATCCCGTTCCTGGTGACGCGCCAGATCATCGTCGGCGCCGGCAAGGTCACCCAGACGCCGCGCGGTGCGGCGTACTCGGTGTCCCAGCGGGCCGAGCACATCTGGGAGGGCGTCAGCAGCGCCACCACCCGCAGCCGCCCGATCATCAACACCCGCGACGAGCCGCACGCCGACGCCGAGAAGTACCGCCGCCTGCACGTCATCGTCGGCGACTCCAACATGAGCGAGACGACGACCATGCTCAAGGTCGCCTCCGCCGACCTGGTGCTCCGGATGATCGAGGAGGGCGTGGTGATGCGCGACCTCACGATGGAGAACCCCATCCGCGCGATCCGCGAGATCAGCCACGACGTGACCGGGCGCCGCAAGGTGCGCCTGGCGAACGGCCGTGAGGCGAGCGCGCTGGACATCCAGCAGGAGTACCTCTCTAAGGCCCGTGACTTCGTCGACCGGCGCGAGCTCAGCACGCCTCTGGTGGAGCGCACGCTGGACCTCTGGGAGCGCGGCCTCAAGGCGGTCGAGTCCGACGACCTCGGACTGGTCGACACCGAGATCGACTGGGTCATCAAGTGGAAGCTGCTCGACGCCTACCGGGCCAAGAACGGCCTGCCGCTCGGGCACCCGCGCATCGCCCAGCTCGATCTCGCCTATCACGACATCCACCGCGACCGCGGGCTCTACTACATGCTTGAGAAGCGCGGGAAGGTCGCCCGGGTCACCAACGACCTCAAGATCTTCGAGGCCAAGTCGGTGCCGCCGCAGACCACCCGAGCCCGGCTGCGCGGCGAGTTCATCCGCAAGGCCCAGGAGCGGCGCCGCGACTTCACCGTCGACTGGGTGCACCTCAAGCTCAACGACCAGGCCCAGCGCACCGTGCTGTGCAAGGACCCGTTCCGCGCGCACGACGAGCGTGTGCAGCGCCTCGTCGACGGGATGTGACGCACCGTCGGGCCCACCAGGGCCCGGCTTGTAGGCTTCGGCGCGGTCGTGCGACGACCACTGACCGACTCGTGGTCGACCCGTGGTCGACCGTCCTGTGAAAGGCGTGCTCCACCGATGACCGTGACGCCCGTGCCCGTGCGGCCCGGAACGCCCCGCCGGCTCCGTCGTTCCGCAGGCCTGGTGGCCCCGCTGCTGCTCGCGCTCCCGCTCGCCGCCTGCGGCGGTGACAGCACCGCGCTCGCCGACGAGACCCAGGACGGCCTGGCCGCGGTCAGCGTCGAGGGCGACGTGGGCAGCGACCCCGAGATCACCTGGTCGTCGCGGATGACCGCCGACGCCGCCGACGTCGAGACGCTCGTCGAGGGCGACGGCGACGCGGTCGAGGAGGGCGACACCGCCCTGGTCAACTTCGTGCTGGCCAACGGCTGGACCCAGGAGACCGCCGTCGACACCTTCGGCGAGGAGGCGTCGGGCTACCAGCTCACGCTCGGTGGCGAGAGCGTCCAGCCCGCGTCGGTCGCCGACGTCGTGGCGTCGTTCCTCGAGGCGAGCATCCCGGCGGGCACCACGAAGGGCTCGCGCCTGACGATCACGGTCTCGGGCATCAACCTGTTCCAGGACGCGATCTTCTCCGAGCCCGTCGGTGCCGCAGACATCGGCAACGAGGACGGTCTGCTCGTCGTGGCCGATGTGCTGGACGCCGACGTCCTCGACGGTCCGGAGGGCGAGACCCAGCAGCTGCCCGCGTGGGCACCGAGCCTGGAGTTCGCCAAGGGCGTGCCGTCCGGCCTCGACTTCTCCGACGCCGACGTCGAGCTGCGCCAGACCCGCAAGGCCTTCGTGAAGCAGGGCACCGGCACCGAGGTCGAGAAGGGCGACCTGATCGTCGTCGACTACCTCGGTCAGCTCGCCGACGCGAACAAGCCGTTCGACGAGAGCTTCAGCGGCGGCGAGCCGTTCGCGACCGGCATCGGCCTCGGCAACGTGGTCCAGGGCTGGGACGACCTGCTCGTCGGCGTCCCGGTCGGCTCGCGGGTGATCCTGGAGATCAAGCCGGGCGACGGGTACGGCGCCCAGGGCAGCGGCGACAGCATCCCCGGCGGCTCGACGCTGTTCTTCGTCGTCGACGTGCTCGCCGCGGTCTGACGACGCGCCCTCCATCCGCAGGCCGCCCGGAGGTGGCATCATCCGGGTGCCGCGCGAGCGCGCGGCACCCGACGCGACGAGCGAGGTGACCTGGTGCCGCTGCCCAAGACCGAGCGCCTGATGAACCTGCTCATCATGCTGCTCGTCCAGCGCCACTACGCGCCCAAGTCGACGATCCGGGCCGTGCTCTACCCCGAGGCCACGTCCGACGACGCCTTCGACCGGATGTTCGACCGGGACAAGGAGGACCTGCGGGCCCTCGGCGTGCCCATCCAGGTCGGCCACCTCGACGGCTACTTCGAGGACGAGCCCGGCTACCGCGTGCGCGCCGACGACCTCGCGCTGCCCGACGTCGACCTGGCGCCCGACGAGGCCGCCGTCGTCGGGCTCGCGACCCGCGTCTGGGAGCAGCAGGGTCTCGCCTCGGCGACGACCGAGGCGGTCCGCAAGCTCAGCGCGGCGGGCGCCGACATCGACCTCACCGCGCTGGAGATCGCCCAGCCGGCACTGACGGCCGACGAGCCGTCGTTCGACGCGTTCTTCGACGCCCTGGTCGCCCGCCAGGTTGTGGAGTTCGACTACTGGCGCTCCGGCACGGCCCAGCCCACCACGCGACGGCTCCAGCCGTGGGGCGTCACCCGCTACAGCGGCCGCTGGTATGTCGTGGGCCACGACCTGGTGCGCGACGCGGAGCGGGTCTTCCGGCTGTCGCGGGTGCAGGGCGCGGTGCGTGCCAAGGGCAAGCCCGGTGCCTACGAGATCCCGCCGGGCACCGACATCGCCGCCGTCACCCGACGCCTGGCACCGGAGGCCCGCACTGAGCGGGCCGTCGTGCTGGTGCGCAGCGGCGCTGCCGAGCCACTGCGCCGGCTGGCGACGTCGGTCGAGCCCGACGTGGCCGGTCCGGACGACCGCACCGCCTGGGACCGGCTGTTGCTGGACGGTGCCGTGGGTCTGGAGGACGAGGTGCTGGGGCTCGGCGACGCCGTGGTCGTCGAGGAGCCCGAGTCGCTGCGTCGCCGGGTGGTCGCACGCCTGACCGCCGCCGTCCGTACGCCGGAGGGCGAGCGGTGAGCGGGCCGCAGCGCGGTGGCGGCGGTGCACGCGACCAGGTCGCCCGGCTGCTGGTGCTCGTGCCCTACCTCCACGCCCGTGGGTCGGTGTCGCTCGGGGAGGCCGCTGAGGCGCTCGGCACCGAGCCCCGCCAGCTGCTGCGGGACCTCAAGGTGCTCTTCATGTGCGGCCTGCCCGGCGGGCTGCCCGACGACCTCATCGACGTCGACATCGACGCCCTCGAGACCGAGGACGGCGTCGTGCGCGACGACGGCGTCATCCGGGTCAGCAACGCCGACTACCTCGCCCGCCCACTGCGGCTGACGCCGGTGGAGGCCTCGGCGGTGCTGGTGGCCCTGGAGTCGCTGGAGGCGGTCAGCGAGGCCGACACCCGCGAGGTGATCGGGCGCGCGCGCGACAAGATCGCCGCCGCGGTCGCCCGGGGCACCGGCGACGCCGAGCCGCTACCGGTACACGCGGCGCAGGAGGACGGCGGCGCCGCCCAGCGGGTGCTGCTCGCCTCCCGACTGCGCGACGCCGTTGCCGCCCGCCGCCAGGTGCGTCTCGACTACTACGTGCCCGCCCGTGACGAGCTGTCGCACCGGGTGGTCGACCCCCACCGGGTCGTCGAGCACGCCGGCACGCCGTACCTCGACGCGTGGTGCCACACCGCCGAGGCGCCCCGGCTCTTCCGGCTCGACCGGGTGTCGGCCGCCGAGGTGCTCGACAGCGAGATCACCACCGAGCCCACCGAGCCGCGCGACCTCAGCGCCGGCGTGCTCGACGCCGGCGACGCCACGACCGTGACTCTGCGGCTCGCGCCCGCGGCCCGCTGGGTCACCGAGTACTACGCCGTGCAGGAGGTCCGCCCGGTGGGCGAGCAGCCCGCCGACGGCTCGGCCGGTGACGTCGAGGTCGACCTCCTGGTGGCCGACGAGCGGTGGCTGACACGGCTGCTGCTGCGGCTCAGCCCGCACGCGACCGTCGTCTCGCCGCCTGGTCTTGACGCAGTGTTCACCGAGGCCGCGGGCCGGGCCCTTCGGCTCTACGAGGACACGGACGTACGATGAGCGAACCCATCACCCACTTGTGAGGACCGCTATGTTCCCGCTCGCCATCGGCGGACTCGGCACGACCGAGCTGCTGATCATCCTGGCCGTCGTGATCCTGCTGTTCGGCGCCTCCAAGCTCCCCGAGCTCGCCCGTGGCTCCGGCCGCGCGCTGCGCATCTTCAAGGCCGAGACCAAGGGCCTGATGGACGACGACGATGACGACGAGCAGCCGCGCAAGCCGCGCGGCGAGCTCAACGACGCCGACACCACCGACGGCGAGATCCTCGACCAGGACCGCACCCGCCGCAACGACGGCGCCTGAGACCGCTGGCTCTGGCTGAGGCCACCCGGCAGTCCCGCTCGACCCACCCGTCCCCGACCCGAGGAGCCAGAGGCCGACCGTGTCCGTCGTCAGCGGGATCGTCGGCTTCTTCGACGGCAGCCCCCGGCACCCGGTCGGTGCCGACGGGCGGATGGCGCTCTCGGACCACCTGCGCGAGCTGCGCGCCCGGATCGTGCGCTCGGTCGCGATCCTGGTGGTCGCGTTCTTCGTCGGGCTCGCGTTCTACGACCAGCTCCTCGACCTGGTGCTGACGCCCTACAACGACGCGCGCGAGGGGCTCGGCGACACGACGCAGACGTCGGCGTACGTCGCGGGCGCCACCGGTCCGCTGATGCTCCAGCTGAAGCTCTGCGGTGTGGCGGCCATGGTCGTCTCGAGCCCCTACTGGCTCTACCAGCTGTGGGCGTTCATCGTGCCGGGGCTGCACCCGGGCGAGAAGAAGTGGACGCGGGTGTTCACCGCGATCGCCGGTCCGCTGTTCTTCGTCGGCGTGGCCACGGGCTACTACGTGCTCCCCAAGGGCCTCGAGGTGCTCATCGGGTTCACGCCCGCCGAGCTGTCCAACCTGGTGGAGTTCGGCGACTACTTCAGCTTCTTCACCCGGATGCTGCTGGTCTTCGGCATCGCCTTCGAGATCCCGCTGTTCGTCATCATGCTCAACCTCGCCGGCGTGGTCTCGGCCAAGCAGCTGGCCCGGTTCCGCGCGTGGATCATCCTCGGCACGTTCGTCTTCGCGGCCGTCGCGACCCCGTCGACCGACCCGTTCTCGATGCTGATGCTGGCCGCGCCCATGCTCGTGCTCTTCGTGCTGGCCGAGGTGATCGCGCACTTCACCGACCGCCTACGTGCGCGTCGTCGGGGCATCGACCTGTCCGAGCTCTCCGACGACGAGATCTCGCCCCTGTGACGGCGCGACCGGTGCGGGGGAAGGTCCGCTGGGAGGCCCTCGACCCGTTCGAGCTGCCCGAGACGCTGGGCACCGAGGAGGTCGTCTGGGAGGCCGTCGACGCGATCGCGTCCGGCCCGGTCGTGCGCGGTCTGCTGGAGGCCGGGGCCGACACGACGCTCGCCTGCGACCTGCTCGCGGTCGACGAGGCCTACCCCGTCGCGGTCGCCGACTCCGGCCTCCGTGTCGCCGCCCACCAGGCGTGGCACCACGGCCAGGTGCAGATCGTCGCTGTCGAGGACCGGGTCACCCTGGCGGTGCCCGGCACCCGCTTCGCCGCCGACGACGTGCTCGAGGTCGTCGCCCGGCTCGCGCGCGCGGTCGGCGCCACGCCCACGTCGTACGCCGTGCGCCTGCGCGTCGGCGGCTGAGCGTCCCCGCCCTGCCACTAGGGTCGAGGACGTGGCATCGCACAGCCGTGAGGTCGCGCTCCTGACCAACCCGACGGCCGGCAAGGGCCGGGCCGCCCGGGCCCGCGCCGCCGCCGTACCGAGGCTCCGTCAGTCCGGCGCCCGGGTCCGCAGCATCGAGGGCCGCGACGCCGACGAGGCGCTCGACCTGGCCCGCGCGGCCGTCGAGGACGGCGTCGACGCGCTCGTGGTCGTCGGCGGCGACGGACTGGTCCATCTCGCCTGCCAGGTGCTCGCCGGCACGCCCACGCCGCTGGGCGTCATCCCTGCCGGCACCGGCAACGACGCGGCCCGCACGTTCGGCGTGCCGACCGACGACCCGGTCGCCGCCGCCGAGCGGGTCGTCGCCGGTCGCACCCACACCGTCGACCTCGCCCGGGCCGGCAGCACCTACTACGCCACCGTGCTCGCCGCCGGGTTCGACGCCGTGGTCAACGAGCGCGCCAACCGGATGCGCTTCCCGCGCGGGCAGTCCCGCTACACGCTGGCGACGCTCGCCGAGCTGCGCACCTTCGAGCCGATCAGCTACGTCCTCGAGCTGGACGGCGAGGAGCAGCGGCTCGACGCGATGCTCGTCGCGGTCGGCAACGGCCCCTCGTTCGGCGGCGGGCTGCGGATCACCGAGGGCGCGTCGGTCACCGACGGCCGCCTGGACGTCGTCGTCATCCGGCCGGTCGGCAAGATGGAGCTGGTGCGCACCTATCCGAAGCTCTTCAAGGGCACCCACACCCAGCACCCGGCGTACGAGCGGCACCGGGTGGAGCGGGTGACGGTCGCCGCCCCCGGCGTCGTCGGGTACGCCGACGGCGAGCGCCTCGGGCCGCTGCCGCTGACCGTCGAGGTCGTGCCGCAGGCGCTGCGGGTGCTCGCATGAGCGCCGCCCACGACCCTGCCGCCGGCACCGACGAGGAGACCCTGTCGCCCGCCGAGCGGTACCGCTCCTACCGCCGCCACGCCCAGCACCCGGTGCTGCACGACTTCGCCGTGCACTACGAGTTCGGGCTCGACGACTTCCAGCAGCGCGCCTGCCGCGAGATCGAGGAGGGCCGCGGCGTGCTCGTCGCCGCCCCCACCGGCTCGGGGAAGACCGTCGTCGGCGAGTTCGCGATCCACCTCGCGCTGCAGACCGGTCGCAAGGCCTTCTACACGACCCCGATCAAGGCGCTGTCCAACCAGAAGTACGCCGACCTGGTCGCCCGGTACGGCCCCGACCAGGTGGGACTGCTGACCGGCGACAACACGGTCAACGGCGAGGCGCCGATCGTGGTGATGACCACCGAGGTGCTGCGCAACATGCTCTACGCGGGCTCGCGCACGCTGCTCGGCCTGGGCTTCGTGGTGATGGACGAGGTGCACTACCTCGCCGACCGCTCCCGCGGCGCCGTGTGGGAGGAGGTCATCATCCACCTCCCGGAGTCGGTGACCCTGGTGTCGCTCTCGGCCACCGTCTCCAACGCCGAGGAGTTCGGCGAGTGGCTGGAGACCGTGCGCGGCGAGACCACGACGATCGTGGAGGAGAAGCGGCCGGTGCCGCTCTACCAGCACGTGATGGTCGGCCGACGCCTGCTCGACCTGTTCGCCTCCTCCGACGTCGACGCCGCCGCAGGCTTCGTGAAGGAGGGCGCCCCGGTCAACGACGAGCTGATGAAGGTCGCCCGCGATGACTGGGCCGCGAGCCGGCTCAAGGACCGCCGTACGCCGAAGGGCGCGCGCGGCAAGGGCGGCCGCGGGGGAGGCGGGCCGGGCGGCGCCGGACGCGGCAAGAACGTCGGCAACGGACGCCGCGTGTGGATCCCCAGCCGGGCGGAGGTCATCGACCGGCTCGACCGCGAGGGCCTGCTGCCCGCCATCGTCTTCGTGTTCAGTCGCGCCGGCTGCAACGCCGCCGTGAGCCAGTGCCTGGAGCGCGGGGTCCGGCTGACGACGCCGGAACAGCGCGACGAGATCTACGAGTTCGTCGAGGAGACGTGCCGCGACCTGCCGGTCGAGGACCGGCACGTGCTCGGCTACCACGACTGGCTCGACGGGCTGACCCGCGGCGTCGCCGCGCACCACGCCGGCATGCTGCCGACGTTCAAGCACGTCGTCGAGGAGCTCTACCTGCGCGGGCTGTGCAAGGTCGTCTTCGCGACCGAGACCCTCGCGCTCGGCATCAACATGCCCGCGCGCACCGTGGTCATCGAGAAGCTCTCGAAGTGGAACGGCGAGACCCACGCCGACATCACGCCGGGGGAGTACACCCAGCTGACCGGACGCGCGGGCCGGCGCGGGCTCGACACCGAGGGCCACGGCGTCGTGCTGTGGCAGCCCGGGATGAACCCGCGCGAGCTCGCTGGCCTCGCCTCCACCCGCACCTACCCGCTCCGGTCGTCGTTCCGCCCGTCGTACAACATGGCGGTCAACCTGGTGCACCAGTTCGGCCGCACCCGCTCGCGGGAGCTCCTAGAGCAGTCGTTCGCGCAGTTCCAGGCCGACAAGGCGGTCGTCGGGCTGGCCCGTCAGCTCGCCAAGGCCGACGACGCGCTCGGCGGCTACGCCGAGGCCGCGACCTGCCACCTCGGCGACTTCATGGAGTACGCCGCGCTGCGCCAGCAGATCAACGACGTCGAGAAGAACGCCAGCCGGGTGCGCCGCGACGACCGCCGCCAGGAGGCGATCGACTCGCTCAAGGCGCTCAAGCCGGGCGACGTGATCATGGTGCCCACCGGCAAGTTCGCCGGGTACGCCGTCGTCATCGACAACGGCTGGCACCCCGAGAACCCCCGCCCGTACGTCGTCACCGCGCAGCGCCAGGCGCGCCGGCTGGCGATGATCGACTTCCCGACACCCGTCGCCGCGGTGACCCGGGTGCGGATCCCGAAGAGCTTCGACGGCCGCAACCCGCAGGCCCGCCGCGACCTCTCCAGCGCGCTGCGCGACAAGACGCACGGGCTCACCCCGCCGCCTCCCGGCTCGACGTCGTCCAAGGGCGCACGTCCGCCCGAGGTCGAGCAGCAGATCGCCGACCTGCGGGCTCGGATGAGGGCCCACCCGTGCCACGGGTGCGCCGAGCGTGAGGACCACGCCCGCTGGGCGGAGAGGTGGTTCAAGCTCGACAAGGACGCCGCCACCCTGCGCCGTCGCATCGAGCAGCGCACCAACACCGTCGCCCGGCAGTTCGACAGGGTCTGCGCGGTGCTCGAGTCGCTCGGCTACCTCGACGGCGACGACGTGACTCCGACGGGCGCCCACCTGATGCGCCTGTACGGCGAGTGCGACCTGCTCGCTGCCGAGGCTGTGCGGCACGGGATGTGGGAGGGCCTCGACGCCCCCGGACTCGCCGCCGCCCTGTCGGCGCTGGTGTTCGAGTCCCGTCGGCCGGAGGAGCCGCTCGACGTACGCATGCCGCACGGTCCTGCCGCCGGCGTGCTCGACCGCACCGACCGGCTCTTCCACGAGCTGGAACGGCTGGAGAAGGACCACCGGCTCACGATGCTGCGGCGACCCGACAACGGGTTCGCGTGGATGGCGCAGCGCTGGGCCAAGGGCGACGACCTCGACGACCTGCTCGGCCACTCCGACCTCTCGGCCGGCGACTTCGTGCGCTGGATGAAGCAGCTGCTCGACCTGGCCGGTCAGGTGGCCGACGCCGCGGGTGACACGCCGCTGCGGCGGACCGCGCGGCAGGTGCAGGACCTGCTGCGGCGCGGGGTCGTGGCGTACTCCGGGCTGGCGGGGGAGTAGCTGGTGCGGCCGGCAGTTTCACCGGCCGGCCGGTGAAACTGGCGCTGGTCGTACGAAGTTCCGTACGACCAGCGACAGTTCCCCGAGGGAAGCCGGCGTCTCAGAGCGCCGCGACGGCCTGCGCGACCGGCGTGGTGCCCTCGACCAGCGTGGCCTGCTTGCCGATGGTCGACGGGGTGTCGAGGCAGGCGGCGACGACCGCGGCCACGTCGGCCCGGGTGATGTCGCCCCGGTCCAGCTCGGGTGCCAGCGCGACGGTCCCGACCGCGGCGTCGTCGGTCAGGCGGCCCGGCCGGATGATCGTCCAGTCGAGGCCGGAGTCGCGCAGGGCCGCGTCGGCGTCGCGCTTGGCCTCCACGTAGGCGCGCCACACGTCGGAGGTGTCGTGGGGCAGCGGGGCGTCGACGCCGATCGCGGAGACCTGCACGAAGCGGCGGATGCCGGCCTTCGTGGCGCCCTCGATCGACTTCAGCGAACCCTCGAGGTCGACGGTGCGCTTGCGCTCGACGTCGCCGTCCGCGCCACCGCCCGCTGCGAAGACCACGGCGTCGCAGCCCTCGAAGGCCGCGGCGAAGTCGCCGGCGTCGTGGTTCTCGATGTCGAGGATGCGCACCTCGGCACCCTTGGCCTCCAGTTCGGCGCGGTACTCCTCGCGCCGCACCAGCGCAACGGGCACGTGCCCGGCTCCGGCAAGACCGGTGAGGAGGTGCTGGGCCACCTGTCCGTGGCCCCCGACGACTGCGACTGTGCTCATGGCCTCCACGCTAGGACGGCGCCACACCACCCGCGCGGGGGAGCGGGGCCCACGCGGGTCAGCGGGTCAGCGGGTCAGGACGCGCCGCCGGCCAGCACCCCGAGGAGCCGCTCGGCCGGCCGCTCCAGGCCCCACTGCTCCACCAGCGCGGCGAAGCGCTCGGCGTCGGCCGGCTCGCTCGGCAACGCGGAGCCGTTGGCGTCCACCGCGAGGTCACGACGTACGGCGACGACCTGGGGCGCGACCGCCAGGTAGTCGAGCGAGACCTTGATCTTGCCGCGCGGGCCAGGGCCCATCCCGGACGACGGGTCCTGGGCGGCCTCGACGATGCCGGCGATGTCGCCGTGCCGCCCGAGCAGGGTGGCGGCGGTCTTCTCGCCCACGCCGGCCACCCCGGGGAGACCGTCGGAGGCGTCGCCGCGCAGCGTGGCGAAGTCGGCGTACTGGTCGGCGCGCACGCCGTACTTGCCCTGGACCCACGCGTCGTCGACGCGCTCGTGCCGCCCGACGCCCTTGGCGATGTAGAGCACCCGCACGCCGGCCTCGTCGTCGACGAGCTGGAACAGGTCGCGGTCGCCGGTCACCACGTCGACCGGCATGCCGGCGTCCGTGGCGAGCGTGCCGATCACGTCGTCGGCCTCCGCCTCCGGCGCACCCACGACGGCGATCCCGAGCGCCCCGAGCACCTCGCGCAGCACCGGTACCTGCACGGCGAGCGGGTCGGGTACCTCCTCGACGTCGACCGA
Organism: Nocardioides sp.; assembly: GCA_002729525.1. GTDB lineage: Bacteria > Actinomycetota > Actinomycetes > Propionibacteriales > Nocardioidaceae > Nocardioides. The sequence goes on along the minus strand of PBYI01000037.1, from coordinate 32,936 downwards.
CCCGGTCTCCTCCACCACCCGGTGGGCCTTGTACGACGGCAGCAGGTCGACGCGCCACTGCGGTCGCCAGTCGTCGTCCCAGCAGCAGACCAGGTGGGTCGGGCGGTACTCGTCGACGAGCCGGCTGAGGTAGTCGAGCATCCCGCGGACGGCGTTGACGTTGGTGCCGTCGGGGGAGAGGTACTCCGGGACGCCGAAGAAGGCGCGGAAGTACATCGAGGCGGTGTCCAGTAGAAGGAGCCTTTGCTCGCGCTCAGCCATGGTCGGACAGTAGCGCCCGAATCCACGAGGAGGCCCACCTCGCCCGGTCGCGGAGAGACGGGTCCTGTGGCCGGTCCCGAAAGCCTCCCGGAACCGCCGCTCGCCGCGCGCCGCACCACGACGCCAGCCAGTCCAGGCCTCACGGCGCAGGCAGCGGGCGCGTCTGCCCCGGGCAGATCAACCGCGCGTGCCGGACTCACCAAAGGTTTCCGCTTGTGAGGCGCGGTGGGCATGTGAGGATGCTCAGACGCAAAGACCGTGACCGGGAGGACGTTGCAGGTGGAGCCGAGAGCACGGGTGGGGGACGTTGGTTCGTACGTGCAGGCGCTTCGCGACCTAGGGGCCGCCGGGTTCGATCGACCGCTCTGGTTCCGGGGGCATCGGAACGCTCGATATCGCTTGCAAGCCAGCGCGCTCAGAGAGGCCAAGTTCGCCGCGAACGAAGTCCCGATGCTCAAGAGATTCATGCAGGATGCGCGTCCGCGACTGAGTGAGGCACCCACCAGCGAGTGGGACTGGTTGCTCCTAGCGCAACACCACGGGGTTCCTACGCGCCTTCTCGACTGGTCGGAGAATGCGCTGATCGGACTGTACTTCGCTTGCGAAGGCGAGGAACGACGACTCGACGGAACGCCAGAACCGGACGGGGACGTCTGGGTCTTGATGCCTGAGCGCCTCAATGCTGAGGCGGGGACTTGGGCCGCACAGCATAAAGAAGACCTGCCCTTCCTGAGCGTGGATGCCGGCCTCGACAAATACAGCCCGTTCACGCCTCTGCCGCGCGGGGAGACCCTCCGACACGTAGCAGTCATCGCATCTCGGAACTTTCCCCGCATCATCAGTCAATGGGGCACGTTCACGGTCACCGGGGATGAGATCGCGATAGAGGACCTGGCGCAGGCCGAAAGGTTCCTCATGCGCATTCAAGTCGACGGCGAAGCGAAACTCCAGATTCTCGAGGAGTTGAGTTCACTTGGCATCGAAGAGCGGGTCGTCTACCCCGACCTGCACAGGCTTGGGCGTCGAGTGAAGGAGATGTTCTCGTGAGCCGCATAGAAGTCGGACGGCAGACCTTCAAGGTCGGGGAACTCTTAAGTTGGCAGGAGAATCTTGTTCTCCAGCCAGAGTATCAGCGAGAGGGCGGGATCTGGACGCGAAACCGGCAGCAACTCTTCATCGACAGCGTCCTCAACGGCTTCGACGTGCCTGCGATATACCTGCACCGCCTGCGGCCACCCGAGTTTCGCGACGGAAAGGCTGCGACCTATGCGGTCATTGACGGTAGGCAAAGGATTGAGGCGTTAGAGGATTTCTACGCGAACCGCCTGCCACTCGCACCTGACTTCAGACTCCTCGAAGATGTGGAAGACTCCCAGGCGCCTCTCTTTGATGGACCTGGACCTAGCGTGACTCGCTTTGGCGGATTGAGGCTACGAGAACTTCGAGACAGGTCTATCTCGCTTGCCTATCGGTTCATGGACTACGAGATCCCGGTGACCGTAGTCGAGACTGACGATCAAGAGTTGATCGAGGAGTTGTTCTTTCGCCTGAATGAGGGCGTTCCTTTGAATCCGGCAGAGAAGCGGACGCGAGGCGAGGTCTTGCGTGGTTTCATTAATCCGCTGGTTCGCGAAGACGACCTTTTCCGGTGTGCTGGGTTCCGCAATGTCCGAAAGAAATACGAAGACCTCTTGTTGCGCTTGCTCTTTATGAAGTCACGCGGTGGCCATGTCCACGATGTGCCCGACATGAAGCGAACGTTGATTGATGATTTCGCATCGTCTTTCCGGCCGCCACTTGGCGAAGCCTTGTCCCATGAGGAGCGGGCCGAGTACGCCGGGCGTCTGGCCGACCTCGTCAATGAAGTGGGGCCCACTCTGGATGCGATGAACACCATTTTCCATCCCGATGATCCGTTGCTCCGCCAGCAATCGACGTTCTTGATCTACTTTTTGGTAATCGAAGAACTCCTCCGCTTGGGTGACCCTATGCCTGACAGGTCACGTTTCGAGATGTTTCTCGATGAGTTGGGTTCCCTCCGGGGCAAGGAGGAGGAAGCCCTCACCTCTGATCAGAGGGAAGCGTTGGACTACGTCGCGCCCCTGCGTGAGACCACCACGGGCTCCTACACGCAGGAGAAGGCGCTAATCCTCCTGCGTTATCTCCGGGGAGACCTCCGCATCGTTTAGCAGCCGGGCGGTCGCCGCTGGTCCGTTTCGGTGTCATGCGTCTATTAGACGTCTACGGGGAGGCCGAGTCGAGCAGCATCAGGCGGTCGGTCTGCGGGGGCGTCGTGGCGTCGGGCACGTCCGCACCCTAGAAGACGCAGGGCACGCCCGCTGCCAGGCTCTACGCTGTCGAGGGTGACCACCGACATCGAGGCCACCGACCGCCGCATCCTGGAGCTCCTCGCCCACGACGGCCGTATGTCCTACACCGACCTCGGCAAGCAGACGGGCCTGTCGACCTCGGCGGTGCACCAGCGGGTCAAGCGCCTGGAGCAGCGTGGGCTGATCCAGGGGTACGGCGCGACGGTCGACCACGCGCTCATCGGGCTCCCGCTGACCGCCTTCATCGCGATCCGCCCGATCGACCCCTCGCAGCCCGACGACTCCCCGGCGCGGTTGTCGCACCTGAAGGAGATCGAGTCCTGCTGGTCCGTGGCGGGTGAGGACACCTACGTGCTCAAGGTCCGCACGACCACGCCCGGCGACCTCGAGGAGCTGCTGGCCAAGGTGCGGCTCGCGGCGAACGTCTCGACCCGCACCACGATCGTCCTCTCCACGCCGTACGAGAACCGGCCCGTCACCTGAGGTGACGGGCCGGCTCGAGGGGAGGCGCGTGCCTCAGGGTGCGGTCACCGTCCACACCCCGTCCGCGTAGGGCCGTCGGTCGGTCCCGCTCGGGACCTGCGCGTAGAGCGTCAAGCCGACCGAGACGCCCAGGTGGTCGTACGCGGCCGCGTGGGGCGCGTTCCACACCCCATCCGAGTACCCGTAGATGTCGAAGATGTCGTCGTGGAAGTTGCTGTAGAGGCACAGGTAGCCCGGGGCCGCCTGTCCCGCCCCCGGGCAGTTGGCCGGGTCGGGGTGCGCGACCGCGTCGATGATGTTCAGATCCTCAATCGGCTCCGCCAGGGGGCGGGGGAACGTGATGCCGTCACCGATGTACCCGCCATCGGTCTCCCCGCCGGCCATCGAGTACATCCCCGACTGCGACTCTCCCGAGGGCAGCACGCTCAGCGCGTCGGCCGTCGCGGCGCTCGGCACCCTCCCCAGGGTCGACTCGTCCACGTCGGCGCCGGTCAGCGTGTCGTCACGGACATCCTTCCCTCGCAGGTTGTTGTCCTTGACGTCGGCGCTGATCAGGGTGCCGATCTTGATGTCGCCCCCGGTCAGGCCCTGGTTCTTCACGTCCTTGCCCGTGAGCGAGCCGTTGCGGATGTCGGCCGACGTGACGCTGTTGTTCTTGATGTCCCTGCCGGTGATCTTCCGCGCGGCCTCCGCGACCACGGGATGGGTGACGAGCAGGAACGCGAGTGCCGCGCCCAGCAGCACGGTGACGATTCTGGTGCGCATGTGGTGCTCCGAGACGGGTCCACCGACCCCGGACCCTGAGGGGGAGGTGGGGTCAGCCGAGCTGCGCCCGCGCCGTACGCCGGGAGGCCGCGGCCGCCTCGGCGGCCTTCAGGGCCGCGGTGTCGAGGTCGCCGTGCTCGGCCCACCAGGCTCGCCCCGACTCCGGGAGCGTGTGGATCGGGTCGTAGTACTCGTAGGTCCGCGAGACGGCCTCGGAGTCACCGGACTCGATGGAGGTCCGGTAGTTCTTCGTCCAGTACGAGATGCCCCGATCGGTGTCGTAGGAGTGCAGCTGGTGCACCCACCGCTTGCCCACGAACGGCACGTCGCAGACGATCCGCGGCGTCGCGAACCCGGGGAGGTAGCCCATGATCGCGGTCTGCAGGCGCTGCGCGTCCGCGACGGACACCCGCCAGTGCTCGCTGAACGGGATCATGTCGCACATGTAGAAGTAGTACGGCGTGATCGAGGCGCCGTCGAGCAGCGCGAAGCAGAGGTCGAGCAGCGCGTGCGGGTCGGCGTTGACGCCGTCGAGGAGCACACCCTGGTTGCGCACGTCCCGTACGCCGGCCTCGAGCAGCGCGCGCGAGGCGGCCGCCACCAGCGGGGTCACCGAGCTCGCGTGGTTGGCGTGGGTGTGGACCGCGAGCGAGACGCCCCGGGCCCGGGCCGTGGAGGCGACCCGCTCGACGCCGGCGCGCACGTCGTCGGCCAGCCAGTGCTGGGGGAGCCCGACGAGCGCCTTGGTGGCCAGCCGGATGTCGCGGATGTTCTCGATCTCCAGCAGCGATCCCAGGAACGCCTCGAGGCGGGGCCACGGCATGTTCGCGACGTCGCCACCCGAGACGACGACGTCACGGACCGCCGGGGTCCGGCGCAGGTAGTCGAGCATCGCCTCGTGCCGGTCGACCGGCTTGCCGACGAACTTCAGCTTGGCGACCTGCGGGGTGGAGTTGCCGACCAGGTCCATGCGCGTGCAGTGGCCGCAGTACTGCGGGCAGGTCGGCAGGAGCTCGGCGAGCACCTTCGTGGGGTAGCGGTGCGTGAGGCCCTCGGCGACCCACATGTCGTGCTCGTGCAGCGAGTCGCGGGTGGCGTGCGGGTGTGACGCCCAGTCCGTGCGCCGGTCGGAGAAGACCGGGAGCATGTAGCGGCGCACCGGGTCGGCGTACCAGGCCTCGGTCAGGGAGCCCGGGCCGGCGGGCACGTCGCGCGACGCGATGGTGTTGAGCATCTGCGGCGGCACGAGCATCGACATGGTCGCCCGCTCGGCCTGGTCGCGCTCGAGGTCGGCGAAGAAGCGCTCGTCGACGAGGTCGCCCAGCAGGGCGCGCAGCTGGCCGACGTTCTTCACGCAGTGGGCGCGCTGCCACTGCACCGAGGTCCACTCCTCGTCGGTGACGTCGGCCCAGCCCGGGTACCGGCGGTGGTCGGGCTCGACGAGCTCGGTGCGCTGGTAGGGGTACGGCTGACCGGTCGCCAGGCCGATGGAGGTCTCGATGCTCATCCCGCTCCTCGTGGTCGACGCGCGGGGCGCTGGTGTGGCGCACCGCACGGGGGTGATGCGTAGACTACGCAGAAGTTTCTGCGGTGACGAGACCGCCACACCGCAAGTCTTACGGCGAAAGGGTGGTGAACGTGTCGGAGGCGACGACCGTGCCCGACCAGGACGCAGGTTCTGCCGCACCGGCTGAGCCCGTCGAGGTGGGCGACCCGACGGGGCTGCACCGCGTGCTCGACCGGCCGCTGGTGCTGCCGCAGGCGGCCGCGTGCCTCGACGCGCGGCCCGACCTGTGGCCCGACGAGGTGCGGGTGCGTGTCGAGCGGCTCAACCTCGACGCCGCGTCGTTCCGCCAGCTCTCCGAGGCGCACACCCGCCCCGACGGCAGGCCCGACGGAGATGCGGTCCGTGCGGCCGTGCTCGACATCGTCGGGCAGCGCGGCAAGATGCAGAACCCTGTCACCGGCTCCGGCGGCATGCTCGTCGGCACCGTCGAGGAGGTCGGCCCGGACAGCCCGCTCGGCCTCGCCGTCGGCGACCGAGTCGCGACGCTCGTGTCGCTCACCCTGACGCCGCTGCGGATCACCGACGGCCTCGCCCGCTGGGACGGCCTCTCCGAGCAGGTGCCGACCGCGGGGCACGCGATCCTCTTCGGCCGCTCGGTGGCAGCCCGGCTGCCCGACGACCTGCCGCCGTCGCTGTCGCTGGCCGTGATGGACGTCTGCGGCGCCCCCGCCCTCACCGCGCGCGTCGTCGCCGAGCACCCGGGCGGCACGGTCGCGGTGGTCGGCGGCTCCGGCAAGTCCGGGTCGCTCAGCCTGTCCGCGGCCCGCGAGGCCGGCGCCGCGCGCCTCGTCGGCGTTGTACCGACCGAGGCTGAGGCCGAGCGCCTGCGCGCGTCGGGGCTCGCCGACGTGGTGGCGGTCGCCGACGCGCGCGACCCGGTCGCGCTGCGCGACGCCGTGGTCGCCTCCGGGGGACCGGCCGACGTCACGGTCGTCTGCGTCGACGTGCCCGGGTGCGAGGGCGGGTCGGTGCTCGCGACCCGCGACGGCGGCACGGTGGTGTTCTTCTCGATGGCCACCTCCTTCGCCGCGGCGGCGCTCGGCGCCGAGGGCCTCGGCGCCGACGTGCGGATGCTCGTCGGCAACGGCTACGTGCCCGGCCACGCCGACCTGGCCCTGGACCTGGTCCGCCGCCACCCCGGCGTCCGGATGCTCTTCGACGACCGGACGGAGCCGGACGCATGACCGACCCCAAGCTCGCGCTCGACCCGCACCTGGTGGCGCGCGCCCGCGACCTCGCCTCGCGTGCCGGCGCGCCGATCGTCGACCTGGCCCGACGGCACACCACCGTCTCGGTGGAGCGGGCAACCCTGCGCCTCGGCGGGCTCGACGGCGCCGACGAGGACGGCACCCCGTGGGTCAACCGACTCACCGAGGCCGTCGCCGCCGACCTGTACGCCGACGGCGGTCTCGCCCACGGCGTCTCGCTCCCCGTCTGGGACGCCCTGGTCCGCGGTGAGGCCGGCCCCTCCGGCGACCTGGCCGCACTCGCGCGCCGCGCGGCCGCGGGCCGTGCCCGGTTCCGGCTGCCCGAGGGCCCCGACGCCGAGCGGGCGGCCGAGGCCGCGCGCGCCGCCGTGGGCGGCGGGCTCGACGCGATCGCCGTACGACGCCGCGAGCGCGAGCAGCTCCTCGCCGAGACCGGCGACGCGCCCCGCCAGCCGTGGATCTACCTCATCGTCGCCACCGGTGACATCCACGAGGACATCCCGCAGGCCCAGCAGGCCGCCCGGGCGGGTGCCGACGTGATCGCCGTGATCCGCTCCACCGGGCAGTCCCTGCTCGACTTCGTGCCCGAGGGCGCCACCCGCGAGGGGTACGCCGGCACGTACGCCACGCGGGAGAACTTCCGGCTCATGCGGGCCGCGCTCGACGAGACCAGCCGCGAGCTGCGCCGGTACGTGCGGCTCACCAACTACGCCAGCGGCCTGTGCATGCCGGAGATCGCCGTCCTGGCCGGTCTCGAGCGGCTCGACATGATGCTGAACGACTCGATGTACGGGATCCTCTTCCGTGACATCAACCCGGTGCGCACCTTCGTCGACCAGCGCTTCAGCCGCCAGGTGCACGCGCGCGCCGGCATCATCATCAACACGGGCGAGGACAACTACCTCACCACCGCCGACGCCGTCGAGGCCGCGCACACGGTCACCACCAGCCAGCTGCTCAACGAGTACTTCGCGCACGAGGCCGGACTGGAGGACTGGCAGCTCGGCCTGGGTCACGCGTTCGAGATCGACCCGGCCCTGCCGGAGTCGTTCCGGCTGGAGCTGTCGCACGCGCTGCTCGCCCGCGCGCTCTTCCCCGACGCCCCGCTGAAGTGGATGCCGCCGACCCGGCACATGACCGGCGACGTCTTCCGTGGACACCTGCTCGACGGGTTCTTCAACCTGGCGGGCGCTCTGACCGGCCAGGGGATCCTGCTGGTCGGCATGATGACCGAGGCGGTGGTGACGCCGTGGCTCTCCGACCGCGACCTCGCGCTGCAGAACGTCCGCTACGTGCTGGAGGCCGCCGGCAACCTGCACGAGGACTTCCACCCGGCGCCCGACGGCTTCATCGCCCGCCGCGCCCACCACGTCCTGGGCGAGACCGTCGACCTGCTGGAGCGGGTCGTCGACGAGGGCCTGCTGGCCGCGATCGCGGACGGCACCTTCGGGCTGATGAAGCGCCCCGCCGACCAGGGCCGGGGGCTCGACGGCGTCGCCGAGAAGGCGCCCGACTACCTCAACCCCGCGACCGAGGTCCTCGACGGGCCGACCGCGGCCCGACCGGTCCTCCAGGAGGTCTCCCGATGAGCAGTCCCGAGCCCGCCAGCGAGCCCAGCAACGAGCCCAGCAACGAGCGCGGCGCCCCGGTCCGACCGTACGGCGACAGCACCGGCGACGGCATGGTGCAGACGAGCTTCACCCTGCCGTTGCCGCTGTCGAAGGTCGCCGAGGGCGCTGCGGTGCAGCTGGCCAACAAGATGGGCATGGACCCCGCGCTGGTCGTGCACAGCCGGGCGCTGGGGCCGGGCCACACCTTCTTCGTGGTCTACGGCCGGGTGCAGCACCTCGTCGACCCCCGCACCGTGCAGGTGGTCGAGCGCGACTACCCACTGCTGACGCCCAAGGAGGCCAACGCCGCGGTCAAGGCCGCACTCCGGCGCCGCCTGGTGGTCGTCGGCGCCTGCATCGGCACCGACGCGCACACGGTCGGCATCGACGCGATCCTCAACGTCAAGGGCTTCGCCGGCGAGAAGGGCCTGGAGTACTACCGCGAGCTGCGCACCGTGAACCTCGGTGCCCAGGTGTCGGTGCCCGAGCTCGTCGCCCGGGCGACCGAGGAGCAGGCCGACGCGGTGCTGGTCTCCCAGGTCGTCACTCAGCGCGACGCCCACCTGCTCAACACCCGGGAGATGTCCGCGGCGTTCCGCGAGGCCTACCCGCCCGAGCGGCGCCCGCTGCTGGTCGTGGGCGGCCCGCGCTTCGACGAGACGATGGCCGCCGAGCTGGGCGTCGACCGGGTCTTCGGACGTGGTACGACGCCGGGGGAGGTGGCGAGCTTCCTGGTGCACCGGCTGGCCCCGGACCCGCCACGACCGTCCGGCGTACCCGCGCAGGACGCACCGCAGGCGGTGGCGTCGTGACGACCGACCCGCGGGTGGGCACCCGGGTGATGCACCGTCGCTACGTGCCGTTCTCCCACGCGCACTACGCCGGCAACCTGGTCGACGGCGCGTACGGCCTCGGGCTGTTCGGCGACGTCGCCACCGACCTCTCGATCACCCTCGACGGCGACGAGGCGCTGTTCGCCGGCTACGAGGACGTGCAGTTCCTGGCCCCCGTGCGCGCCGGGGACGTCGTCGAGGTGGGGGCCGAGCTGGTGCACGCCGGCACCCGCTCGCGACGCATGCGGTTCTGGCTGCACGTCGTCGCTCGCGGCGCCCCGACCGCGGACCGTCCAGGGGCCGCGACCGTGCTCGACCCGGCCGTCGTGGCGACCACGGCGACCGGCACCGTCGTGGTCCCCTGACCTGCGCCGACTCAGATGCTGGGCCGCCACGGCGTGTCGCAAGCCGACACGCCGTGGCGGGTCACATTTCACCCCTAGTCGCAGTCGGTCATCGAAACGCGCTGACCTGCAAAGACGCGGCGTCGCCGCAGGTCAGCGGCGTGTTGACACTGACGGCGGCGTTTCGCGAAGGTGGCGCGTCCGCTCGTGCAGGTCGTGGTGAGCGGGTCCTCGTCCGCGGGGTCGGAGGCGACGGGTGCGACTGCCAGCATCCGGGTCGCGCCGGGACCGGGGCGAGCCGACCCACACCACGGGAGCGGGCCGGGAGGGTCCCGCAGCCCTAGACAACGACCCGGACGTCGCGACCAGCGGCGGTCGGGTCGGACCGACGGCTGTGCGACCCTCCCGGGGCCCTGCAGTGGCACGGGTACGGTTCAGACGTGCTGCTCCGACTCCTCGCCGTCGCGTGCGCAGGGGCGGTCCTCTCGCTGGCCTACGAGCCGGTCGCGGTCCCGTACGTCGCCCCGCTCTCGCTCGCCGCGCTGGCTCTCGCGCTGCGCGGCCGCGGTCTCGGCGGTGGCTTCCTCCTCGGCCTGGTCTTCGGTGCGGCGTTCTACTACCCGCACATCCACTGGATGGCCTCCTCCATCAGCCTGTTCTCCTGGTTGGCCCTCGCGGGCATCGAGGCGGTCTTCTACGGGCTGTGGGGCCTGGTCGCCACCCGCCTGCTCCGGCTGCCGGCCTGGCCCGCCTGGCTCGCGCTGGCCTGGGTCGTGGCCGAGGCGGTGCGCATGCAGTGGCCGTGGAGCGGCATGCCGTGGGGCCGACTCGGCTTCGCGGTGGTCGACACCCCGCTCGCGCCCGCGCTGGCGTACGTCGGCATCAACGGCGTCTCGGTGCTCGTCGCCCTCATCGGCTTCCTGCTGGCCCGTCTGCTGCTGACGCTGCGCGCCGAGGCGGCGGGGGAGCGGCTCGCCGCGGCCGCGGGGCTCGTGGGAGTCGTCGCGGTGTCGCTGGTCCCGGTCGCGCTCCCGTGGACGCTCGACGGCAACGGCGAGGTCACCGTGGCGGCCGTCCAGGGCGACGTACCGGGCCGGGGCAACGACGTGCTCGTCGACCCCGTCGGCATCACCGAGAACCACGCCGAGGTCACCGACGAGCTGGCGGCCGCCGTCGCGGCCGGCACCGTCTCGGCGCCCGACCTGGTGGTGTGGCCGGAGAACTCCACCGCCCGCGACCCGTTCACCGACGCCTACGTCGGCAGCCTGATCGACGGCGCGGTCGCCCGGATCGGCGTACCGGTGCTGGTGGGCGCGATGGTCGGCGACGGACCGGACCACGTCCTCAACCAGGGCGTCGTGTGGGACCCGGCCACGGGCGCGGGGGAGCGGTACACCAAGCGGCACCCGGTGGCGTTCGGCGAGTACATCCCGCTGCGCCGCTGGCTCGCCGACCTGGTGCCGCAGTTCGACCGGATCCCGCGTGACATGCGCACCGGCACCCGCACCACGCCCCTCGACGTCGCCGGGGTGCCGGTCGCGGACGCGATCTGCTTCGACATCGCCTACGAGGACGGGCTGACCGCCCAGATCCGCAACGGCGCCGAGCTGGTCACCGTGCAGACCAGCAACGCCAGCTTCATCTTCACCGACCAGGTCGAGCAGCAGTTCGCCATCACCCGCGCCCAGGCGATCGCCACCGGCAAGTACGTCGTCGTCGCCTCGACCAACGGGGTGTCCGGCGTGATCGCCCCCGACGGCGAGGTGCTCGCCCGCACCGACCGCCTCACCCAGGACGTCCTGGTGGCCACTGTCGAGCGCCGCGTCGGGGAGACCCCGGCGCTCGCCGTGGGCGCCGCACTCCCGCTGTTGGGTGCCGCGTCGATCGTCGTTGGCCTGGCGTTGTCGGCCCGCCCGTACCGTCGCCGCGGCCGCTCCGGGGACCCGGACCCGGCCGTCGACGAGCGCACCGCCGAGCCGGCGGGCGCGTGAGAGGAGCCGCATGAGCGACGTCGCTCGCGTGGTCATGGTGGTGCCCACCTACAACGAGGTCGACAACCTCGCGTGGGTGGTCGGCCGCCTGCACGCCGCCTGCCCGGGGGTCGACGTGCTCGTGGTCGACGACGCCTCGCCCGACGGCACCGGCACGGTCGCCGACGCGCTGGCCGCCGCCGACCCGCGGGTGCACGTCCTGCACCGGCGTGCGAAGGGCGGCCTGGGGGCGGCGTACCTCGCGGGCTTCGCGTGGGCGCTGTCGCGCGACTACGACGTCGTCGGGGAGATGGACGCCGACGGCTCGCACCAGCCGGAGCAGCTGCCCCTGCTGCTCGCCGCGCTGCCCGACGCCGACCTGGTGATCGGCTCGCGCTGGGTACCGGGCGGGACGGTCGTCAACTGGCCGCTGCACCGCGAGGCGGTCTCGCGCGGCGGCAACCTCTACGTCCGGCTGCTCCTGGGGATCGGCGTGCGCGACGCGACCGCCGGGTTCCGGCTCTTCCGTCGCTCGACGCTCGAGGCGGTCGACCTCGGGTCGGTGCGCTCGACCGGCTACGTCTTCCAGACCGACCTGGTGGCCCGCACGCTCGCCGCCGGCCTGCGCGTCCAGGAGGTGCCCATCGAGTTCGTCGAGCGGGTCCGCGGCGCCTCGAAGATGAGCGGCAGCGTCGCGGTGGAGTCGCTGCTCCGGGTGACCCGCTGGGGTCTCGCGCAGCGCCGGGCTCGCGCCCGTGACGCCTGGGCCGGTCACCACCGCGAGCACGAGGACGCCCACCGCTAGGTACGACCCACGATCCGCTGGGCCGCGCGACCTAGGCTGGAGCCATGGCACGTCGTCGTCCGGTCGGTCCGATCCTGCTGCTCGCCTTCGTGGTGGTGCCCCTGGTCGAGATCGTGGCGATCGTGCAGGTCGGCCAGGTCATCGGCGCCTGGTGGACCGTCGCGATCCTGGTGCTCGACAGCCTCATCGGCGCCTGGCTCGTACGCCGCGAGGGCGGCCGCGCCCTGCAGGCGCTGCGGGAGGCGCTCGCGGCCGGACGGATGCCGTCGAAGGAGCTCGCCGACGGTGCGCTGGTGCTCATCGGCGGCACGCTGATGCTGACGCCGGGCTTCGTGACCGACGCGTTCGGCGCCCTGCTGGTCTTCCCCCTGACGCGCGTGCTGTTCCGCGGCGCCGTCACGGCGTGGTTCGCCCGTCGGATCACCGTGGCCGGCACTCCCGGGGGAGCCGCCGGGTTCGGGTTCGGCGGGACCGGGCCGTTCGGTCCCGGACCGTTCGGCGCGGGTCCGGACGCACGACGCCCCGGACCCGGGTCACAGGGACCCGTCGTCCGGGGCGAGGTCGTCGACGACGAGAGCTAGGGGCGCCCGTCGGCGGACGGAGGCTCAGGCCGACGCCTTGCGCTTCTTGCCGGTGGAGCGGTGCAGGTGCGCGGGACCGATCTCACCGCCACGCAGCAGCTCCAGCCGCTCCTTGAGGATGTCCTCGAGCTCGGACTCCGACCGACGCTCCAGCAGCATGTCCCAGTGGGTACGCGCCGGCTTCTCGGCCTTCTCCTCTTTCTCGATGCCCTGGGTGCTCAGCGCCTCGGCGCCGCAGCGCGGGCACTCCCAGACGGCGGGCACGTCGGCCTCGACCGACATGGTGATCTCGAACTCGTGATGCTGCGGGCAGCGGTAGCCGACCTGCTGGCGCGCGGCGAACTCGATGCCGCGCTCGTCCTCGAAGCTCTGGCCTCCGAGGCGCGCTCCGCGTAGTGTGCGCTCTGCCATTGAGGCACCTCCTGTCTGCGCCCGATGGCGCGGGAGGTTCCCGCGCATCCCTCAAAGGTACCCGCGACACCCAAGGACAAACCCATCCGCGGGGAGGGTCGGCACGTCGGCCCCGGTCAGCGGTCTGGGCAGGGTGCCCCGCACGCCGCCGTCCCGGGGCCGGCTCAGCCGTGCAGACCGCCGGGGGAGTGCTCCGGCGGCAGGGGGGTCGCCGACGACGCACCCGCGTCGCCCGGCGCCGGGCGCACGCGCAGGAGCATCGCCAGGCCGACCGCGACGACCAGCACGACGCCGAGGATGCCGAAGTACTCCGCGTCGTCCTGGCTGCTGCCCGTGACCGCGGCGCCGAGCAGGATCGACAGAGAGAACATCGCCGGCGCCAGGAAGCTCACAGCCCGACCCGTGGTGGCGTACAGCCCGAAGACCTCGCCCTCGCGACCCGGCGGGACGAGGCGCGCCAGGTAGGTGCGTGACGCCGACTGGGCCGGTCCGACGAACGCGGCGAGCAGCAGGCCGAACACCCAGAACACGGTGGTGCCGCCGTCGTGCAGCGCGAAGACCAGCAGGCCCGACACCGCGATGGTGCCCAGCGAGATGCTGATGACCCGCTTGGGGCCCCAGCGGTCGTCGAGCGAGCCCGACGCGATGGTCGCCGCACCGGCGACGACGTTGGCGGCGACGCCGAAGATGATGACGCCGCCGTCGCTGAAACCGAACACGGAGGCGGCGATGACCGCACCGAAGGTGAAGACCCCGGCCAGACCGTCACGGAAGACTGCGGAGGCCACCAGGAACCGGACGGTGTCGCGGTCGGTGCGCCACAGGCCGGCGAGGGTCGCGCCGAGCGCGCGGTACGACGCCGCGAGACCGACGCGCGGCGCCGGCTCGGCGTCGGGGTCGCGCCGGTCAGGGTGGGTGAGGACGACCGGGATCGAGAACAGCAGCGTCCAGCCCGCGCACACCAGCATCGACACCCGTACGTCCATCGCGTCGTCGCCGGTGATCCCGAAGAGGCCCACCTCCGGGCTGATCAGGCCGAAGTAGACGACGAGCAGCAGCACGATGCCGCCGACGTACCCGAGTCCCCACCCGAGGCCGCTCACCTTGCCGACGTTGCCGGGGTGCGAGATCGAGGCGAGCATCGCGTTGTAGTTGACCGAGGCGAACTCGAAGAACACGTTGCCCGCCGCCAGCAGACCCAGGCCGAGCCACAGGTAGTCGGGCGAGGGCGCGACGAAGAACATGCCGGCCGAGGCGAGCACGACGAGCAGTGTGTTGGCGCCCAGCCAGAACGTCCGGCGGCCGGTGCGGTCGGCCCGCTGCCCGGTGATGGGTGCGAGCAGCGCGATGAGCACGCCGGCGGCGGCCAGCGCCCAGCCGAGCTTGGTCGACGCGCCCGGCCCGAAGTCGTCGGAGGTGATGTACACGCTGAAGACAAAGGTCGTGATGACGGCGTTGAACGCCGCCGACCCCCAGTCCCACAGGCCCCAGGCGAGCACCGGCCACGAGGCGGTGCGGGTGGGCTGGTCGGCGCCCGGGGTCCCGGTGGTGCCGGCGGTGCTGCTCATGGCTCTCCCTCCCGGGCCGCTCCCTCGCCGCCCGTACGACGACCCGCGTCAGCGCCGCGTGCGGCCGTCTGCGTGTCGGGGCACAGCCTGTCGCAGTCGACGGCTCACCACCACGCGCCGCGCTCGACGAGCGTCGACTTGAGCAGGTCGGTCCGGTCGGTGAACAGCCCGTCCACGCCGAGGTCCAGCAGCCGGTGCATCTCTGCGGGCTCGTCGACGGTCCACACGTGCACGTGCCGCCCGGCGGCGTGCACGCGCCGTACGACGTCGGCGGTGACGACCGTGACCCGACCACGCCGCGCCGGCACCTGGAGCGCGTCGGCACCGCCGAGGGCGCGCCGGGCTCCCGGAAGCGCGCTGGCCGCGAGGAACGCGCCGACCTCCACCGGGGCGGCGGCGGTCGCGACCCCGCCGCGGGTCAGCCGGCGGAAGGCACGGGTGCGCGAGCGGGAGAAGGAGCCCACGCAGACCCGGTCGGTGAGCCCGCGGGCGAGCACGAAGTCGGCCAGCGGGCGGACCGCGGCCGCCGACTTGAGGTCGATGTTGAGCCGGACCCCGGGGAGCTCCTCGACGACCTCGGCGAGGGTCGGCACGTGCTCGCGCCCGCCGATCCGCGCCTGGCGCACCTCGGCGAGGCGCAGCGTGCCGATCCGACCGGTGGCGTCGGTGACCCGGTCGAGCACGTCGTCGTGGAACGCGACGAGCTCGCCGTCGGCGGTGAGGTGCACGTCGGTCTCGAGGTAGCCGTAGCCCAGGCCGACGGCGTGCCGGAACGCCGTCATGGTGTTCTCCAGCCCGACCAGGTCGGGGTGGTGCACGCCGCCGCGGTGGGCCCAGGCCAGGCGCCGGTCGACGCCGGGCCCGCCCTCGAGCACCGCGTCGAGGTAGGGCCGCCCGGTCACGGAGGGCCGGGTGGCCGGGACGGTCGACGCCACCGGCTCAGATGTCCCGGAAGGGCTCGATGTTGGCGCCGAGCTCGTTGAGCCGCTCGGCGA
The DNA here is from genome assembly GCA_002729525.1 of Nocardioides sp. Lineage (GTDB taxonomy): Bacteria > Actinomycetota > Actinomycetes > Propionibacteriales > Nocardioidaceae > Nocardioides. The sequence continues at coordinate 17,205 of PBYI01000037.1, read as the reverse complement.
GGTCCTCGTAGCCGCGGGCGATGACGTACGTCGACCGCAGCACCGAGGTGCCCTTGGCCGCGAGCATCGCCAGCAGGATCACGACCGCCGGACGCAGCGCCGGCGGGCTGATCAGCTCGGCGCCGGAGAACGACGTCGGGCCCTCGATCATCACCCGGTGCGGGTCGAGGAGCTTGACTTGCCCGCCGAGCTTGGAGAGCTCGGTGAGGTAGATCGCGCGGTTCTCGTAGACCCAGTCGTGGATGAACGTCTGTCCCTCCGCCACCGCGGCGATGACGGCGAAGAACGGCAGGTTGTCGATGTTGAGGCCCGGGAACGGCATCGGGTGGATCTTGTCCAGCGGGGCGTGCAGCACCGAGGGACGGGTGTCGATGTCGACGAGCCGGGTCTGGCCGTTGAGGGCGGGGTACTCCTCGGAGCGGGTGTAGGAGAAGCCCATCTCCTCCAGGACCGCGAGCTCGATCTCGAGGAACTCGATCGGCACCCGGCGGATGGTGATCGCCGACTTGGTCACGATCGCCGCGGCGAGCAGCGACATCGCCTCGATCGGGTCCTCGGCGGGGGCGTAGTCGACGTCGACGTCGATCCGCTCGCAACCGGTGACGGTGAGGGTGGTGGTGCCGACGCCGTCGACCTGCACGCCGAGCTTCTGCAGGTAGAAGCAGAGGTCCTGGACCATGTAGTTGGACGAGGCGTTGCGGATCGTGGTGGTGCCGGGGTGCAGCGCCGCGGCCATCAGGGCGTTCTCGGTGACGGTGTCGCCGCGCTCGGTGAGCACGATCGCGCGGGCCGGGCCGACGCCGCGGTCGACGCGCGCGTGGTAGCTGCCGTCGGTCGCCTTGACCTCCAGGCCGAACGGGCGCAGCGCCGACATGTGCGGCTCGACCGTGCGGGTGCCGAGGTTGCAGCCGCCGGCGTACGGCAGGTCGAAGGACTCGCTGCGGTGCAGCAGCGGACCGAGGAACATGATCACCGAGCGGGTGCGCCGGGCGGCCTCCTCGTCGATGTTGGTCAGGTCGAGCTCGGCCGGCGGGACGATCTCGAGGTCGTTGTCGGCGTTGAGCCAGCGGGTCTGCACGCCGAGGCTCTCCAGGACCTCGACGAGGCGGTGGACCTCCTCGATCCGGGCGACCTTGCGCAGGGTCGTGCGCCCGCGGTTGAGCAGGGTCGCGCAGAGCAGCGCGACGCCGGCGTTCTTGGAGGTCTTGACGTCGATGGAGCCCGACAGCGTCGTGGGGCCATGCACGCGCAGGTGCGTCGGGCCGGCGCCGAGGGCGACGATCTCGGAGTCCAGGGCGGTGCCGATCCGCGCGATCATCTCCAGCGAGAGGTTCTGCTGGCCCTTCTCGATCCGGTTGATCGCGCTCTGGCTCGTCGAGAGCCGCTCGGCCAGCTGGGTCTGGGTGAGACCGCGGTGCTTGCGGGCGTGGCGGATCAGGTTGCCGATCCGGTCCTTGTACTCGTCTGCCATGTCGCCGACGGTAACTCACATGTGAGATAGAGCGACAACCCCGAGGGTGGGGGCGCGTCGCGCCGGCGACCTGCCACGATCAGGACATGCGCGCGACAGTCCTCCACGCCCCTGGCGACATCCGGCTCGACACCGTCCCCGACCCCGTCATCGACCAGCCCACCGACGCGATCATCAAGGTCGACACCGCCTGCATCTGCGGGTCCGACCTGTGGCCCTACCGGGGTGAGGACGACGTGCCGGAGGCGCGCACCATCGGCCACGAGGCGATCGGCACGGTCGTCGAGGTCGGCTCCGCGGTCTCCTCGTTCGCCCCCGGCGACTTCGTCGTCGTGCCGTTCGACCACTGCGACAACACCTGCCCCAACTGCACCTACGGTGCCCAGAACGCCTGCGACAACCTCGGCTTCACCGTCAGCGGCCAGGCCGAGTACGCCCTGGTGACCCAGGCGGACGGCAGCATGGTCAAGACGCCCGGACAGCCGGACGCCGACCTCGTGCCCTCGCTGATGGCGCTCGCCGACGTGATGGCGACCGGATGGCACGCCGCGGTCTCCGCCGGCGTCCGCGCCGGAGGCACCGCGGTCGTCGTCGGCGACGGCGCCGTCGGCCTGTGCGGCGTGCTCGCCGCGTCGCACCTCGGAGCCGAGACGGTCATCGCGATGTCGCGGCACGAGCCGCGCCAGGAGATCGCCCGCGCGTTCGGCGCGACCCACGTGGTCGCCGAGCGCGGCAAGGAGGGTGCCGCGGCCGTCAAGGAGATTCTCGGCGGCGTCGGGGGAGAGGCGGTGCTGGAGTGCGTCGGCAACGACGCGTCGATGAAGCAGGCCTTCGGTGTGCCCCGGGCCGGGGGCACGATCGGCGTCGTCGGCGTCCCGCACGGCGTGGAGCTGCCGATCCGCACGATGTTCGGCAAGAACATCGGCGTCCGCGGCGGCATGGCCCCGACCCGCAAGTACCTGCCCGAGCTGCTCGACCTGGTGCTGTCGCGGACCATCGACCCCGGCAAGGTCTTCGACCTGACCCTGCCGCTCGACGAGGTGGCCGAGGGCTACCGGGCGATGGACGAGCGGCGTGCTGTGAAGGTGCTGCTCAAGCCCTGACGCGTCCACCCCGGACCGGCCGGCCCACGTGGCCGGCCGGACTCAGTGGTCGCGCGGCGAGCAGGAGCAGGTGTCCGAGCACGCCAGGAAGGTGTGCGGACCGTGGCCGCACCAGGGGCACGGGCGGTCGTGCGACAGGTGCGCGACGGTGGTCGCGGAGCTGGTCAGCGTGGCGGTGGCGGCGTACGACATGGGGTCCTCCTGCGGTTGCACCTGAAGGTACGGCGACCGGAGGCCGTTCCTGAGGAGGTCGGGGACGGATGACTCGGACGGACGGCAGGTCTGCCCGAGTGACCCGGGTCACCCCACCCGGACGGGCCATACGGACCAGCCGGGTGCCCGGTTCGCGGACCCGCGCGGGGTGCTGCGTGAGAGGTGCGCCGCGGGTCAGCCCGCGTCGCGCAGGGGCGCCGGCACCGGCCCGAAGGTGCGGAAGCAGTCGTCGGCGCCCGTGCAGTCGAGCAGCACGTCCGCACGCCGCTCCAGCTCGCGCACCACCGGCGCGTACGCCGGCAGCCCGGCGAGGTTCTGCGTCTCGTCGGGGTCGCGGCGCCGGTCGTAGAGTTCGTGGAACGGCCTGCCGCCGCCCCAGCGCGCGTAGGTGTACCGCGAGGTCCGCACGCCCCGGTAGAGCCACGGGCGGGGGTTCTTCTCGACGGCCTGCGGACCGCCCTGCACCAGCACGGTGTCGGCGCGCTCGGGGGTGCCCTCGCGCAGCAGCGGCATCAGGTCCCGACCGTCCATCTGGCGGCCCGCGCTCGCCCCGGCGAGCCCGACGATCGTGGGGGCGAGGTCGACGGTGGTGACGGTGTCGTCGCGGGTCTCCCCGGCCGGGACGCCTGGGCCGCGGACCAGGAGTGGCACCTCCAGCGACTCGCGGTAGGCGAGCACCTTGCCGGCGTACCCGTGCTCGCCGACGAGGTATCCGTTGTCGGAGGTGAAGAGGATGACGGTGTCGTCGAGCTCGCCGGTGGCCCGCAGCACCCGGACGATCCGGGCGACGCCCTCGTCGACGGCCTGCAGCGCCCGGATCCGCTCCAGGAACAGCCGCTGGGCGCGTGGGCGCGACAGCACCGGACGACCCTCGACGATCGGGTTGGGGTCGTCCGGGGTGACGCCGAAGGAGTCCTTGGCGAAGGCGTACGACCGGGTGCCGGCGAGCACGTCCGCGTGCCGGGGTGCGGGGATCGGCGGCTCGGCGCAGCTGCCCTCGCCGCACACGCCGTGCGGGGCGTAGTAGGACGTCCAGAGGAAGAACGGCCGGTCCTCCGGGCCGTCGCCGCTCCAGTAGCGCAGCAGCTTGAGCGACTGGTTGGTGATGACGTCGGTGCTGTAGGCGCCCTTGCGGCGCGGGTAGTTGACCATCCGGTCGTTGGTGTAGAGCCGGAAGGCGTCGTAGCCCAGCTGCGACTTCACCGACACCGAGAAGCCCTCCCAGCCGAACGGCATGCCGTCGCGCTGCGGGTTGAACCGGTTGAGGAACTTGCCGACGACCGCGGTGTGGTAGCCGACCTCGGCCAGCCAGCGCGGGAGCGTGTCGGCCGGGTCGACGAGCGCCGGGTAGCCGCCGTACGGGCCGGCGTTGCTGCGCACGCCGTTGTTGTGGGCGTACTGGCCGGTGAGGATCTCCGCCCGGGCGGGGCAGCACAGAGGGTGCGGCGAGAGCATCGCGGTCATCTCGGTGCCCTGCCGCCCGAGGAGGCGACGCGTACGTGGCATCCAGCGCAGGTCGGGCGGCGACTGGTCGTCGGTGGTGATCAGGACGACGTTGGGGCCGTCGGACTGCTCGGCGATGGGTGGCAGCCGGGCCCCGCGCAGCGCGTCGGTCGGGGGACCGGTCGGCTGGGAGTCCATCGAGGTCGCCGGCAGCAGGAAGCTGCCGAGAGCGATCGCGACGACGACAGCGGCGACGCGCCAACCGACGGGCACGGGTCCTCCTGTCGGGCCGGGGTGGGGGGAGCAGCGCCGCGCGACCCCCGGGCTGTCGCGTGCGGCGGGTCGACGGTAACGCGTCCGGTGCCTGCGGTGTGCCGGTTCGGCGAGCCTCGCGAGTAGCGTGCCGGGGTGCCGAGCGTCGAGGAGATCACCACCTTCCGCAACGACCCGCCGCCGCCCGGTGAGTCACCGTGGGTCGCCGGACGCGGGCCGTCCACCGACGTCGTGGTGGTCGAGCCCGACCCCACCTGGCCGCAGTGGTACGACGCCCTGGCCGCGCGGGTGCGCGACGCACTCGGTCCGCGCGTGCTGTGGCTCCAGCACGTCGGCTCGACCTCGGTGCCCGGCCTCGCCGCCAAGCCCGTGATCGACGCCGACCTGGTCGTCGCCGACCCCGACGACGAGGCGGCGTACGTGCCGGCGCTCGAGGCGGCCGGCTTCGACCTCACCGTCCGTGAGCCGTGGTGGTACGGCCACCGCCTGCTCAAGTACGACGACCCGCGCTGCCACCTGCACGTCTTCGGCCCGACAGCCCCGAGGTCGTCCGCCACCGGCTGTTCCGCGACTGGCTGACGCGCGACGCCGACGACCTGGCGCGGTACGCGGCGGTCAAGCGCGAGGCGGCCGAGGCGGCGCAGCGGCTCGGAGAGCACGGCATGGAGTACAACGCCCGCAAGGAGTCGCTCGTGCGTGACATCTACGCGCGGATGTTCGAGGCCACCGGCCTGCGCGCGGCCGCCGACGCCGCCCGCCGACCGCGCGTCGAGGACTCCTAGGCTGACGGCGTGACCGCCAGTCCCGACGCGCCCGTCCTGCACACCACCGACGTCGGCGACACCGGCGAGCGGGTGGTGCTCCTGCACGGACTGTTCGGGCAGGGACGCAACTTCACCCAGGTCGCCAAGGCGCTGTCACCCGAGCTGCGGTCGACCCTGGTCGACCTGCCCAACCACGGACGGTCCGCCTGGACCGACGACGCCGGGTACGAAGCCGTCGCCGAGACGGTCGCCGACTGGATGGCGGCGACGTACGACGCTCCGGTGCACCTGGTCGGGCACTCCATGGGCGGCAAGGTCGCGATGGTGCTCGCGGTGACCCGCCCCGAGCTGGTCGACCGGCTGGTGGTCGTCGACATCGCGCCGGGCCCGAGCGACGGGGCCAGCGAGTTCGAGCACCTCCTGGGGTCGCTGGCGGCGATCGACCTCGACGGGCTGGGCAGCCGCGGCGACGCCGACGAGCAGCTCGCCGAGCGGGTGCACGACGAGCGGGTGCGGGGGTTCCTCCTGCAGAACCTCCGGCGCGGCTCCGACGGCTGGCACTGGCAGGCCAACCTCGACCTGCTGCGCGACCAGCTCGACCGGATCGGCGGGTTCCCGCACCTCGACGCGTCGTTCGACGGACCGACGCTCTGGGTGGCCGGCGAGCGGTCCGACTACATCGGCCCGGAGCACGAGGCCGAGATGCACCGGCTGTTCCCGCGGGTGCTGTCGGTGACGGTCAAGGGCGCCGGGCACTGGGTGCACTCCGAGCAGCCGGAGGCGTTCGTGTCGGTGCTGCGGACCTACCTGCTGGCCGACGACCGGGACCTCAGGCGCCGCGGGGCCTGAGGAGCACCCTCAGTCGCGCTCGTCCGGCTTGCGCAGCGTGCCGCCGGCCCACAGCGCCCACGCGACGAGCACCGGCTGGAAGAAGAGCCGCACGAACCGCGCGCGGTCGGTGGTGAGGCCGAACGCGTCGGTGCCGTCGAGGTACTGCGCGACGTTGCCCGGGAAGATCGCGACGAAGAACGCCGCCAGCAGCCCGCCGACGAGGCGCTTGCGGCGGGGGAGCGCCACGAAGGAAGCCCCGAGGGCGATCTCGACCACCCCGGACCCGACCACCACCAGGTCGTCGTCGAGCGGGAACCAGTCGGGCACCTGGGCCTGGAACTCCTCCCGCGCGACCGTGAGGTGCGCGGTGCCGGCCCCGGCCATGGCCAGGCCGAGCACCACCCGGGCCACGGTGCGCAGCGCCGAGACGGCACCGCCCTTCACCGCGTCGGTGTCGGTGTGCTCGGACGCGACGTGCAGCCCGAGCCGGGCGAGGAGGCGCAGCAGCATGCGGCGATCCTCGCGGGGCGCCGTGGCCTCCGGCCACCCCCGTCGGGGTCAGCCCGCCTGGCGGTCGGACTGGCGGTCGGACTGGCGGTCGGACTGGCGGTCGGACTGGCGGTCCGTCTCGCGGCGTACCCGTTCCAACCCACCCGCGACCTGGGCGGCCAGCAGGTCGGGCCACCGGGCCACGTGCTCGGGGCGGGTGGCGACCTCAAGGCGGCTGCCCGGCATCAGCTCGTGCAGCGCGACGGCGGTGCTGAGCGGGTGGGTGGCGTCCTCCACCCAGGCCAGCAGCAGCGTCGGAGCCTGGACCCGGGCCACCTGCTCGCGCGGCGGCAGGTCGGCGAGGGCCGCGCCGCGCAGCACGGTCGGCATCAGGGCCTCGGTGATGGCCGGTCGGGTCAGCGGCGCCGGCGGTGAGGCCGGGGGACGCGGCTTGGCGTCGGCCATCGAGACGAAGGCCTCGAGGCCGTCGCGCTCGACCAGGACCGCCTGGTCCTCGTAGACGTGCGCCTGGGCTGCCCGGGTCTCCCACGCGGTCGGCGGCAGCAGCAGCGTGAGGCCCGCGAACCGGTCCGGCTCCTTGAGCGCGGCGTGCAGGATCGTGCCCGAGCCCATCGACGGCCCGACCGCGTGCACGCGCTCGCCCGGCCACACGTGGTCGAGCAGGCGCAGCAGGTCGTCGGCCAGGTGGTGCCAGCGGTAGTCCTCCGGGACGTGGCGCCCGGTGGACTCGCCGTGACCGCGGGCGTCGTACCGCAGCAGGCGGGCCGGCTCGTAACCACGCGTACGCCCGAGGTGGCGACCGATGTCGAGGCCGAGCAGCGCGTCGCGCTCGCGGCTGGACGTCAGGCCGTGCAGCTGGACGACCGGTGGCGCGTCCCGATCGCCCGCGTCGCGCACCTCGTAGTCGATGACCGCTCCGGAAACGGAGAGTGAAGGCAGGGTGGGCTCCCGAAGGTAGGTGCGGACAGGTCGTACATTACGGCGGTGCGGCTCACCGAGGTCACGCAGATGACCCTTCCCACAGGACGGCTCTGGAGCCACGCCCTCGTGGCCGGCGCCCCCGGGGAGCGGCTGCCGGTCTCCTTCGACCAGCGCAAGCATGTCAGCAGCGGCGACCGCGCGGGCTCGTGGATGGCGATCTCGTGGCGCCTCGACGACCCCGTGGCCCACGACCGGCTCGCCGACGCGTGGGTGCGGGTGGTCGCTCGGCACGGCACGCTCAACTCCGTCTTCAGCCCCACCGACGTCCCGCAGGGCACCCCGGTGCTGCGCGAGGTCGTCGTCGGCCCGGGGGAGTGGCACGAGCACCCCGTCGCTGCCGACGCCGACGTCCGGCTGGTGCTGCGCGACCTGCTCGACGAGGCGTGCGTGTCGTACGCCGCCCCGTCGTACCGCCTGTGCCTGGTGGAGCCCGACGCCCCCGAGGACGGCCGCCCGGTGGTCGTCATCGCCTCCGACCACGCCCACGTCGACATGTGGTCGCTGCTGGTGCTCGCCCGCGATCTGCTGGTGATGCTCGACGACCTCGACGCCGGCCGCGACCCGGGCGCCGACCTCCCGGTCGCCCCGGCGTTCAGCCGGCACACCGCCGAGCTGCGTGCACGGCCGCCCGTGCCCGCCCGCATCCGGCACCGCTGGGACGCGATCCTGCGTGCGTCCGGCGGGGTCATGCCGCGCTTCCCGCTGCCACTGGGCGACGTGTCCGAGCCGCGTCCGCAGGTCGTGGAGGTCCGCGACGTGCTGGACGCCGAGGAGCTCGTCGGGCTCGTCGACCAGGCGTCGCTGCGCCGGGTGCGGGTGCTGCCGCTGGTGGTGTCCGTCCTGACGACGCTGAGCCTGGAGCTCGCCGGCGAGCCGCTGCGCGCGGTGTTCCCGGTGCACAGCCGGCACGGCGAGGGCTACACCGACGCCTGCGGCTGGTTCATCACCAACGCGGTGCTCGAGTGCGAGGACCCCGACCCGACCGTCTGCACGGCGCGGGTCAAGGAGGCCGTCGCGCTCGGGTCGTGGCCGCTGGCCGACGTGCTGGCGCCGTACGGCGGGATGCCGGAGGCGCCGGGCATGTTCGCGGTGTCGTGGCTCGACCTCGACCGGCTGCCGGTCGGCCTGGACCCGCGTCACTCGGGTCAGTTCGTCTCGGCGGACATCCGCACCGACGGCGTGATGATCTGGTTCGTGCGCGACGCCCGCGGGGTGCACCTGCGCTGCCGCTACCCCGACACCCCCGAGGCGCGGGTGTCGGTCTCGACGTGGCTCGACGCGGTCTGCGACCGGCTCGGCGCGCTCGCCCGCACGCCCGCCCCGCTGGGCTGACTCCGGCGTACGTGACCCGGACGGGTGACCGGCCCGTCGTACGGCTCGGGTAGACCGGTGGCATGAGGACACGACACATCGGCAACGACACCGTCGGACGCGTCGAGGTCGGCGCCGTCGGGCTCGGCCTGATGACCTTCGACCAGCAGGGCCCCGCACCGCGTGAGCAGCTGCTCGACACGATCCGGGCCGCACTCGACGCCGGGGTCAGCCTGTTCGACACCGCGGACGCCTACGGCCCCGGGGACGACGGCATCGAGGCCAACGGCGCCAACGAGCGGCTCATCGCCTCGCTGCTCGACGAGCTCGGCGTCCGCGACCGCGTGCTGCTCGCCACCAAGGCCGGCCACGTCCGCACCGACGACGGCGGCTGGGGGCTCGACTCGTCCGCCGCCCACCTGCACTCAGCCGTCGACGCCAGCCTCGGGCGCCTGGGCGTCGACGTGATCGACCTGTGGCAGCACCACCGCCCCGACCCCGCGGTGCCCTACGAAGAGGTCGTCGGGACGCTCAAGGAGGTCCACGACGCCGGCAAGGTCGCGATGGTCGGCCTCTCCAACGCCGACGCCGACCAGATCCGCCTCGCGCACGACGTGCTCGGGGACGCGCTGGTGAGCGTGCAGAACCAGTACTCCCCGGCGTTCCGCTCCAGCCGGGGCGAGATCGACGTGTGCGCCGAGCTCGGGCTGGCGTTCCTGCCGTGGAGCCCGCTGGGCGGGCTGCACTCCGCCAAGGGCCTGGGCACCGAGCACCCGGCGTTCGCGGAGGTCGCCGAGGCCCGCAGTGTCTCCCCGCAGCAGGTCGCCCTCGCCTGGGAGCTCGCCCAGTCGCCGTGCGTCATCCCGATCCCGGGCGCGAAGCGACCGACGTCGGTGCGTGACTCCGCGCTCGCCGCCGACCTCGACCTCACCGACGACGAGCTCGCCGCGTTGGATGCGTCCTGACGAGACGCCCGCACGAGCGGGCTCGCGTCGGGCAGGATGAGGCACATGGCGTCTGACCAGCACGGACTCGTCTTCCCGAGCGACCCCGACGAGGAGGGCCGGCGCAGCACCACGCGGGTCGGCCGGGCCGTCGTCGCCGACGCGCTGCGGCCCGTCGACCCGACCGGTGCGCGGGGTGCCGAGCAGGAGACCGGCTGGCGGGCGTCGTACCTCGTCCACTTCCGGCGGCTCATCGAGGCCGGGCTGGGCTCGCGCAAGGACGCGGTGGCGCTGGCCCGTGAGGGGCTGGCGTCGCTGCACGACCGGATGCGGGTGCTCGACGACGGTACGGAGCGGCCGCTGACCGACTGGCCGACCCGGGTGTCGCTGGGCCACCGGGAGGTGCAGGGCACCTCCGAGCCGGTCACCGAGTTGGTGCTGCCCTACCGTGGCGAGCGGCTGCGCGGCGACGACGTACGCCGTCGGGTCGACGCGTGGGTCGAGGCCGGCGTCGTCGAGCCCTCTTTGTCGGAGGCGATCGACACGCTCGTCGCGAACCCCGACTGGCTGCGGCTGGAGGGCCACACCGTCGCCGTCGTCGGCGCCGGGGCCGAGATGGGGCCGCTCCCGTCGCTCGCGCGGTGGGGCGCCCGCGTCGCCGCGATCGACCTGCCGCGCGCGGACCTCTGGGACCGGGTGCTCGGCACGGCCCGCGACGGCGCCGGCACCCTCGTCGCCCCGACCGGCACCGACGGGAAGCCCGGCGCCGACCTGCTCGTGGACGTGCCGGCGCTGGCCGACTGGCTGGCCGGGCAGCCGGGCCGGGTCGTGCTCGGCAACTACGTGTACGCCGACGGCGCGACCAACGTGCGCGTCAGCACCGCCGTCGACGAGCTCGGCCGACGGCTGCAGGACGCCCGCCCCGACACGGCCCTGGCGTTCCTCGCGACCCCCACCGATGTGTTCGGCGTACCGGCGGACGCCGTCGACCAGGCCGTGGCGCGCTACGAGCAGCGCTCGCGAGGCTCCAAGCTCCTCGGACGCCCGCTGCGGACCGTGTCCGGCGGTCGGCTGCTGCGCCGGCCGTACGTGCCCGGCACCGACCCAGGCGTCGTCGACTCGCTGGTGCCGCAGCAGGGACCCAACTACGCGCTCGCCAAGCGGCTCCAGCGCTGGCGCGCCACGGTGGCGCGCCACGACGGCGCGCTGGTGTCGATGAACGTCGCCCCGCCCACGCGCACCCGGTCGGTGGTGAAGAACCGCGCGCTGGCGGCGGCGTACGCCGGGGCGCACCGGTTCGGCGTCGAGGTCTTCGACCCCTCGACCTCCAACGTGCTGATGGCTGCCCTTCTCGTGCACGACCTGCACACCGGGGGCGGACCGCGCCACGAGCACCCGTGGCGGGACGAGGCGTACGCCGCGGTCCACGGCGGGCTGTGGCGGGCGCCGTACGAGCCGCGCAGCGCGCTCGGCCTGGCCGCGCTGCTCGGGCTCGGTGCGGCGCGCGGCTGACGCTGCGTCGGCTCCCGTCGTCGGCTCCCGTCGTCGGCGGCTACGGTGCCGCCATGCCCTCCGACTCGGGAACCGGTGGGTCGCGTCCGCCCGCGCGCGACCTCGCGCTGACAGCGGTCCTGGCCGCCGTGCTGTGGTGGCCGGTGGGCTTCCTGCCGCACCTGCTCGACGGGCTGCGCCTGCCGCTGTCGAACGCCTGGCCCGGCGTCGCGCCGGGCGCCGAGCCGCGGGTGATGCTGCCGCTGGGGGAGTACGCCGTCGTGACGCTCGGCGTCTCCGCGCTGGTGGGGTCGGTGCTCGCCGTGGTCGTGCCGGTGGCCGTCGCACGCGCTCGGCGTGGTCCCGAGGTCGCCCGTCTGACCCACGTCACGGTCGCGTACACCGCCGTGGTCGTCACGGCGGCAGTGTCGCTGGTGCAGAGCCGCTCCGCGGTGGGGCCGCTGCGGGCCTCCTCGTCCTCCGCCGGGCTCGTGCTCGGGGCAGCGACGGGTGCCTTGGTCGCCGCCACCGTCGCCGGGCTCGGCCTCGGTCTGCTCGCCGTGGGTCCACGCCCGGCCGTCCGGGTCGTCGCGGCGGCCGTCCCGGTGGCCCTCGTGCCCGCCTGGGTCGGCGCGGTCCTGGTGAGCGCGCTCGACCTCGGCGAGGGCGGGTCGATGACGCCCGGCTCGGTGGGTGCGTTCCTGCTGCGCGACGTCACCCCCTGGACCGGGGCGGTCGCGCTCGCGCTGCTGCTCTCGTCCGTGCGGCCCTGGCGCCCGGCCGGGCTGGTGGCCTGGGTGCTCGCCCTGCTGACGGCCTGGGTGGTGCCCTCGCTGCTGACGGCGGCGACGTACGCCGCGTCGTACGGGCGGAACCTCGACGTCGGGTCCTCGGCCGGGCTGCGCGAGCTCGTCGAGGCGTCGCTGCAGGTGCTGGGCCAGTCGTTGCGCCCCGACCTGCACCCGCTGGTGCCCGTCGTCGGTGGCGTGGTGCTGGCGGTGCCACTGGTCGTGGTGCGCGAGGTGCGGCGCCGTCGAGCGGGGGCGGAGCCGGCGCCGGGAGACCCTGGTGGGAGCGACCCCGGGGTGGGACCCTGAGCGCGTGACCTTCACCCACCCCCGCGGCACGCGTGGCGGGAAGCTGCCCGCCGGCCGGTTCTTCCGGATCGGCAACGCCGTGGTCCGGCGGCTCCTGCGGCTCACCGGCGGACGTCTCGCGGGACTGGACGTGCTGGTGCTGACCACCACCGGCCGCCGCTCGGGCGAGCCGCGGACCACCCCGGTGATGTGCTTCGCGGACGGGCCCGGCCGCTACCTCGTGGTGGCGTCCGCCAACGGCGCGCAGCGCAACCCCGGCTGGTACCACAACCTGGCCGCCGCCCCGGACGACGCGACCGCGCAGGTGCACGGCGAGATGTTCCCGGTGCGCGCGGAGGAGCTCGGGGGCGCCGAGCGGGACGCCGCGTGGACCCGGATCACCGGTGAGTCGTCGCGCTTCACGTCGTACGCCGAGAAGACCGACCGGGACATCCCGGTGCTGCGGCTCACGCGCACCACCTGAGCGCGTGCACGTGGCACGATCGGTGCCGTGGCGACGTCCGGGCAGCAGCGGCTGGACGACCTGGTGCGACTGCGTCGCGTGCGCGACCGGATCGACCGGGAGCACGCCCGGCCGCTCGACGTCGAGGAGCTGGCGCGCGGCGCCGCGATGAGTGCGGGCCACCTCAGCCGGGAGTTCCGCCGGGCGTTCGGCGAGTCGCCGTACTCGTACCTGATGACGCGCCGGGTGGAGCGGGCGATGGCGCTCCTGCGCCGCGGGGACCTGTCGGTGACGGAGGTGTGCTGGGCCGTGGGGTCGTCGTCGCTGGGCACCTTCACGACGCGCTTCACCGAGCTCGTCGGGATGCCGCCGGGGGAGTACCGGCGGCGGGCCGCGGCGCAGGAGGAAGGCCTGCCTGCCTGCGTCGCGCGGGTCGTGGAGCGTCCACGCCGCGAGGGCGGCCCCGTCGTCCGTCTCGTCCCCGGCGACGTCGCCGCCGACCCGTCAGGAATCGAGAAGCCGTCGCCGACCGGGGCCACATAGCGTGCCGCTCATGGACCTCTCCGTGCACTACGCCTTCGTGCCTCACGTCGATCCCGATGCCTCGCTCCGCTTCTACCGCGACGTCCTCGGACTCGAGGTGCGGATGGACGTCGGCGGCGGCACCATGCGCTGGATCACCGTCGGCCCACCGGGCGGGGAGGGCACCGCGATCGTGATCCAGCCGCCCCTGCCCGACCCGAGCACCACCGACGAGGAGCGGCGCGTGGTGGCCGAGCTGATGGCCAAGGGCACCTACGCGATGCTCACCCTCGGCACCGACGACCTCGACGGGCTGTTCGAGCGGATGGTCGCGCACGACGTCGACGTCGTCTCCGAGCCCGCGGACCAGCCGTACGGCGTCCGCGACTGCGCCGTCCGCGACCCGGCGGGCACGCTGATCCGGATCAACCAGACCTGAGACCCGCGCCGGCCGGATCTCCGAGCGCGGCGATGACTTCCGGCCGCGGCGCCGGTCCGAGCAGTCGCACCGCACGACGCACGACCACCTCCCGAGGAGACAGATGAACCAGCACCCCGCCGACACCCACGACGTCATCCGGGTCCTCGGGGCGAGGGAGAACAACCTGCGCGACGTCAGCGTCGACCTGCCGAAACGGCGGCTGACGCTCTTCACGGGGGGGTCGGGCTCGGGCAAGTCGTCGCTGGTGTTCGGCACGGTCGCCGCGGAGTCGCAGCGGCTCATCAACGAGACCTACAGCGCGTTCGTGCAGGGCTTCATGCCCAACCTCGGGCGCCCCGACGTCGACGTCCTCCAGGGGCTCACGACCGCGATCATTGTCGACCAGGAGCGGATGGGGTCCAACCCGCGCTCGACGGTCGGGACCGCGACCGACGCCCAGGCGATGCTGCGGATCCTCTTCAGCAGGCTCGGCGACCCGCACCTCGGCTCCCCGCAGGCCTACTCCTTCAACGTCGCCTCGATCAGCGGTGCGGGTGCGGTGACCGTCGAGAAGGGCGGGGAGCAGGTCAAGGAGCGGCGGGCGTTCTCGATCACCGGCGGCATGTGCCCGCGGTGCGAGGGACGCGGCGCGGTGAGCGACATCGACCTGTCGGCGCTCTTCGACGAGGACAAGTCCCTGAACGACGGCGCGCTGACCGTGCCGGGGATGTCGATGGCGGGCTGGCAGGGCCGGATCTACCGCGGGTGCGGGTGGTTCGACTGCGACAAGCCGATCAAGGACTTCACCAAGAAGGAGCGACAGGCGTTCCTCTACAAGGACGCCACCAAGATCAAGGTCGACGGCATCAACCTGACCTACCTCGGACTGGTCCCGCAGATCCGCAAGTCGTTCCTGTCGAAGGACGTCGAGTCGGTGCAGCCGCACATCCGGCGGTTCGTGGAGGGCGCGGTCACCTTCCAAACCTGCCCCGACTGCGACGGCACCCGGCTCAACGAGGGCGCGCGCACGTCGCTGGTGCACGGTCGTTCGATCGCGGACGTGTCGGCCCTGCAGATCTCCGACCTCGCGACGTGGGTGCGCGAGCTCGACGAGCCGTCGGTCGCGCCGCTGCTCACCGCGCTGGGGGAGACGCTCGACTCGTTCGTCGACATCGGGCTCGGCTACCTGTCGCTCGACCGACCGTCTGGCACCCTGTCGGGCGGGGAGTCGCAGCGCACCAAGATGATCCGGCACCTCGGCTCGTCGCTCACCGACGTCACCTACGTCTTCGACGAGCCGACGATCGGGCTGCACCCGCACGACATCGACCGGATGAACCAGCTGCTTCTGCAGCTGCGCGACAAGGGCAACACCGTGCTCGTCGTCGAGCACAAGCCGGAGACCATCGCGATCGCCGACCACGTCGTCGACCTCGGACCCGGGGCCGGTACGTCGGGCGGCCAGGTCGTCTTCGAGGGCACCGTCGAGGCGCTGCGCGAGGCCGACACCCTCACCGGACGGCACCTCGGCTACCGGGCGCGCCTCAAGGAGGCGGTCCGCGAGCGCACCGGCGCACTGGAGGTGCGCGGCGCGAGCACGCACAACCTGCGCGGCGTCGACGTCGACGTGCCGCTCGGCGTGCTCTGCGTGGTGACCGGCGTGGCCGGCTCCGGCAAGAGCTCGCTCGTGCACGGCTCGGTGGCCGGGCACGAGGGCGTCGTCGTCGTGGACCAGGGCGCCATCAAGGGCTCGCGCCGCAGCAACCCCGCGACGTACACCGGACTGCTCGAGCCGGTCCGCAAGGCGTTCGCGAAGGCCAACGACGTGAAGCCGGCGCTGTTCAGCGCCAACTCCGAGGGCGCTTGTCCGGCCTGCAACGGCGCGGGCGTCATCTACACCGACCTGGCAGTGATGGCGGGGGTGGCGACGACCTGCGAGGAGTGCGAGGGCCGGCGGTTCCAGGCGGCGGTGCTGGAGTACCGCTTCGGTGGTCGCGACATCAGCGAGGTGCTCGCGATGCCGGTCGAGGAGGCGCTGCCGTTCTTCTCCGACGGCGAGACGAAGGTGCCGGCTGCGGCCAAGATCCTGGCCCGGATGGCCGACGTCGGGCTCGGCTACCTCACCCTCGGCCAGCCGCTCACGACGCTGTCGGGCGGTGAGCGTCAGCGGCTCAAGCTGGCCACGAACCTGGGGGAGAAGGGCAGCGTGCTCGTGCTCGACGAGCCCACCACCGGCCTGCACCTCGCCGACGTCGAGGGCCTGCTCGCCCTGCTCGACCGGCTCGTGGAGGCCGGGACGTCCGTCGTGGTGATCGAGCACCACCAGGCCGTGATGGCGCACGCCGACTGGATCATCGACCTCGGCCCCGGCGCCGGCCACGACGGCGGGCTCGTCGTCTTCGAGGGCACGCCGGCCGAGCTCGTCGCCGACGCCTCGACGCTCACCGGGCAGCACCTCGCGTCGTACGTCGGGGGCTGACGGCTGGTCGGTACGCAGCAGGACGCAGCAGGACCCGGGAGCCGTCGGCTCCCGGGTCCTCGCGATCCGTGGTGCTGCGTGCCCTCAGCGGGTGCGGCGCCAGGTGCCCTGGTGCCACGGGACGAACGCGGTGAGGACGCGGTCGAGGTCGCGGTAGGCGTTGCGGATCTTGGTGGTCATCAGGACACCTCCTGGTCTGGGTTCTGCCCATGGCTTGTCATGGACAACTGCGTCTATGGTGCATGACCGGAGGGGGTGAACCCCAGCCGGCGACGGCATGATCCATGCCACGTTTCACCGCCTCCGGACCTGAGGTGGTTGAGCCCGACCGAGCCCTCGGCGAGGGAGGTGTCGAACCCACCGCGAGGAGCGCGCCGGCCGCGACACGCCGTCCCGGGTGTCCGTTCTGTCTCCACAGGTATCGCCGCAGGTCAGACTGGGTGGGGAGGCTGTGAATGGCCGGGGGTGGGTGTCGGTGGTCGGTGGCATCGTGGCCGTCATGGCAGCCACCACCACGACCCTTGTCGGCCATCCGGTCACCGACAGGGTGACCGGCTGCCGGGCCGCGGTCGCGGACGTCCGCGACGCCCCGTTGAGGACGCTGGGAGCGCAGGAGACCCGCGACGCCCTCGCTGACCTGGTCGCGCTGGAGGCGCAGCTGACCGAGCTGAAGGGTCGGCTGATCGTGCACGGTCGTGAGGTGGCGATCGAAGCAGAGTCCGGTGCCCGTACGCCTGGGCACTGGCTGGCCCACGCCACCCGTCAGACCCGCCCGGTCGCGCTCGCCGCCCAGCACCTCGCCCGCAGCCTGGAGTCGCACCCGGAGGTCGCCGCGGCGATGGGACGTGGGCAGGTGCTCGCGGATCAGGCGCGGGCGATCTGTGAGGCCCTCGACGCCCTCGATGAGCG
>PBYI01000036.1 GCA_002729525.1 Nocardioides sp. | reverse complement strand
GTGGTCCATGTCGCCGTGGTCCATGTCGCCGTGGTCCATGTCGCCGTGGTCCATGTCGCCGTGGTCCATGTCGCCGTGGTCCATGTCGCCGTGGTCCATCTCGCCGTGGTCCATGTCGCCGTGGTCCATCTCGGTGTCAGCGAGCAGGTCGGGTGCGGCTGGGCGGTCGCGTGCGTCACGCCGGTGATGGGCGGTGTCGAGCAGACGGTCGTGTGCCTCGTCGAGACGCGTAGTCGCCTCGCCGCGGTGCCGTACCTCGACTCGTACCCGCGGGCCCGGCATCTGGTGCCAGACCAGCTCGACCGCCTCACCGAGCTGCGGTCCCGGTCCTCCGCACACCGCCAACACGTCTGCGTCTGCGGGCGAGAAGGCAAGTCTCCAACCTCGCATGAGAACGGCCCGCTCGACCGCTGCGCGGGTCTGCCAGCTCCCGGGCGTCTCGATCACGAGTACGTGTGCGTTCCGCGCAGCCAGCCGCCCGATCCCGGAGATCAGACCCATCGCAACGCGCCCTCCCGCCACGCCCAGAGCACCGCGACGAACAGCGCGGCGAGGAAGAGGAACATCTCAAGGATCGCCGTGCTCCCGAGCGCTGCGACGACCACGGCCCAGGGATACATGAAGAGCATCTCCACGTCGAAGGCGAGGAACAACAACGTGGCCAGGTACCAACGGACGTGGTACCTGGACAGCGCATGCTCAGTTGGCTGCCAGCCCGACTGGTAGGGAAGGGCCACCAGCGGATCCGTCGAGACCGCGATCAGCCGGTGCACGAGGTACGCCAAGAAGACGACCAGAAGCACACCGGTCGCCGTGATGATCAGCCCTGTGTACATCGCGCGCTCCCCTCTGTGACATGTCCGGAATGTTGAAGTCAGGATGGCTGCAGAGCTCGAGATATCGAACCCCGGAACCGATCAGCGCTGCGGCTCGATCCCCGACAGGCCGAGCGCGGCCAACAGGCGGTGGAAGTTGTCGAGGTCGCCGGAGGCGCGGCCCTCGAAGTCGGGAACGGGGCGCTGCTGCGCCTCCTCCTGCGTGGTGGCGGGACCGTTCTTCTCGATGTCCTCGACCAGCCAGTCCATCTCCTTGATCTCCTTGCGCTGGGCCTTGATGATGCCGTCGGCGAGTTCCCGGACACGTACGTCGTCGATGTCGGCCCGCTCGCTGGTCAAGATGGCGATGGAGTGGTGCGGGATCATCCCGTTCATGTAGGCCTGGTCGTCGACCAGCACCTGGGACCGGGAGAGGTACAGCCCACCGGCACCGAGCAGCAACGCGACTGCGACGAGCGCGACGTTGTAGGCGCGGTTCCTGTACATCATGCTGCGCATGAACGCGAACATCACCAGAGCCATGGCCCCGGCCATCAGCAGCGCCATGTAGAAGCGTTCCTCGCTCCAGCGCACATGGTCGAGTGCGAAGACGTTGGAGTACATCAAGACGAACATCACCGCCGTGGAGGTGGCGATCATCAGCCCGAACCGCACATACATTCGCCGCCGGTGAGCCTTCTGCTTGTTCTCGTTCTTGCTTTCGTCCGACTCGGTTGCCTCGGACGGCTGCTGGGGGTGCGGGGATGACATGGGACTCGGTTCCTTTCGTTGTGGGACGGTCTGCGGTGATCGGTTGCCGGGGGCGTCAGACCTCGACGTCGACCGGAGCGCGCGACATCTCGATGAGCTGACGCAGGCAGTGCTGGCGGAGGGGTTCGGGGAACCCCGCGGCCAGCCGGTAGTAGACGACTCGCCCGTCCTTGCGTCGCGTCACCAATCCGGCGGTGCGTAGCACCCGAAGGCCGTAGGAGACCGCGTCCTCGCTCCCCGACAGCGCCAGTGCCAGGTCGCCGACGCAGAGTTCTTCGACGACGTCGAGGGCGTACAACAATCGTGCGCGTGTGGGATCGGCCATCAGCGACAGCACACTGGTGAGCCGGTCCCCCTCCTCAGCTGAGGGCAGACGCTCGCGTGCCATCGCTACCCGCTCGGGGTCAACCGGATGCTGGTGACGCAGGCCACTTCCGCCGCCCGAGTCGGGATGCTCACCCGATGTCGTCGCGTCCACGTCGGTCATGCCGGTAGTAGTACCCACATATCCGTGTGGCTATGCGGATATATCTCGATAGCTGGGTACAGGAGGAGAGAAGGCGAGTCAGTGGGCTCCAGCCGGGTGTCCCACCGCCGCAGCCGAGGAGGAACCATGGCTCACACCAAAATGCTGGACGCCTACCCGAAGGGCCTGGGCGACATCGACAGGGACAAGCTGGCCGAGTGCATCGCGGCTTGTTTCGAGTGCGCGCAGGTGTGCACCGCCTGCGCCGACGCCTGTCTCGCCGAAGATATGGTCGCCGAGCTCACCAAGTGCATTCGCACCGATCTGGACTGCGCGGACATCTGTCTGACCACCGGGAAGGCGCTGTCGCGGCGCACCGGATACGACGTCAACGTGACCCGCGCATTCCTGGAGGCCTGCGCGACCGCCTGCAAGGCGTGCGCCGAGGAGTGTGAAGGCCACGCCGACATGCACGAGCACTGCCGGATCTGCGCCGAGGCGTGCCGTCGATGCGAGCAGGCCTGCCGCGACCTCATCGCCAGCCTCGGCTGATCGCCGTGGTCACGCGCGGTCAGCGCAGGTCCACGGCGGCCGGCCACGCGTTGGGCCCGCAACCGTCGAGTCCGAGCGTCTGCTGGACCATCACCGGAGCGCTCGGCCTCACGCCAGGGCAGGACGCGGGCGGATAGCCCAACGCGTGGCCGGTCTCGGGGTTGACCACGTAGCGCTGGTAGTCGATGAGGCGGCCGGCGTACCCCGTCGGCTCCGTGCCGCCATCGTCACGCGTTGATCATGACGTTCGCACCATTGCGGCCGGAGAGCCGACCCTGGCTGTTCAGCGCTGCGCAGAACTTGTCGGCGGTCTCCGGGCTTGCCAGGACGACGCGAGGGTCGGCGCTGTGCCCGACGCGGACCAGAATACTCACACCGATAGAGCTCGAGAACAAGAGATCCGTCACGAGGGCATGAGATTCCAGCAACGCGCCTCAACCGAACTCGGGCCCGACTAGTGGCGTTCGCGGTGCGGACGGTGACAGGTCGTTCTGATCATGGTTGGCCAGCAGACCTCCGACCCAGCCTTCGCGTCAAAGGTTGGTAGCGGGCGAGCCGACCGCGATCCGCGACTGCCTAAGATCGTGACCATGCTGGACCTCCGAACTGCGACCCGGGCATCCGGCGCGCGCCTTGCGCTCGCTGCCGTGGCCGTGGCCCTGTTCGGACTCATGTCGATGCACGGCTGGGGCTCCCACACCGGCGCACACCTGGCGACCCCACTTCCCGCTTCGAGCGACGTGACGGCCGCTTGGCACGATCGAGCACACGGCCACCCCCCCGTCACCGGCGACGACACTCTCGCGGTGACGACGTCGAACGAGCCGACATCCGACCACCCGACCCCAGCCCCTGACGGGGGTGGAGGTGGCGGACTGCTCGAGCTCTGCCTGGCGATTCTCGCCGGCTTCCTTCTCGGCGTCGCACTGTTGTTGGACCGACGCAGCATCCGCCTTGCTCGGGGCACACTGCAGAGATGGTCGCTTCCGGTGTTCATCGGGCGAGACCGTGACCCGCCCGACCTGCGCAGACTCTGCGTGATCCGCTGCTGACAGGCACCCGCCACGAGACACCCCTCCGGGGTGACTCGGACATTCGCCTGCCCAGACACCGATCACACAGATGGAGAAACACCCATGCGCAAGACCCTCACCGCCGCACTCGTCGCAGCCTCGCTGCTCACCCTCGCCGCGTGCGGCAACGACGACGGCAGCGGCTCCGCAGCCGGGCACAACGACGCCGACGTCGCCTTCGCCCAGCAGATGATCCCCCACCACCAGCAGGCCGTGGAGATGGCCCAGCTCGCCGAGACCCGCGCCGAAAGCGCGGAGGTCAAGAATGTGGCCGCCGAGATCAAGGCGGCGCAGGACCCGGAGATCGAGACCATGACCGGGTGGCTGGAGTCGTGGGGCGAGGACGTCCCGGACGAGGACATGTCGGGCATGGACCATGGCGACATGTCGTCGGACGGCATGGCCGGGATGATGACCGAGGAGGAGATGGGTGACCTCGAGGGCTCGTCGGGATCCGAGTTCGACCAGATGTTCCTCACCATGATGATCGCGCACCACGAGGGCGCGATCGAGATGGCGCAGACCGAGCAGGCCGAAGGCGAGTTCCCCGACGCCCTCGCGCTGGCCGAGGAGATCGAGGCCACGCAGACCGAGGAGATCCAGACGATGCAGGAGCTGCTGAAGCCCTGACGCCGTCTTCGGTGTCGGGCAGCCGGGCCTCCGCGCCTGCCCGACACCCCTCACATCGGAGTCCGCGCCATGAACCGAACCAGCCTCACCACCGCAACCCTCGCGCTCACCACAGCCCTCTTGGCCGGGTGCAGCAACGAGACCCCGGCCGAAGCCCCCTCCGCTGACGACACCGAGGTCGGCCACATCCACGGGCTCGGCATCGATCCCGCCGACGGCACCCTCTACGTCGCCACCCACTTCGGGCTCTTCCATGTCAAGGACGACCACGAGCCCACGCGGGTCGCGGACCGGTATCAGGACACCATGGCCTTCACCGTGGTCGGACCGGGCCACTTCCTGGGCAGCGGCCACCCGGACCTCCGCGAGGACCTGCCTCCGCACCTCGGCCTCATCGAGTCCACCGATGCCGGCCAGACCTGGAAGCCGCTCGCCCTCCAGGGCGAGGCGGACTTCCATATCCTCGAGCCTGCCGGCAACGTGCTTTACGCCTACGACGCCACCTCCGGTCGCCTGCTGCGCACCGAGGACCGCGCAACCTTCGAAGAGGTGCTGACAGCCCCACTACTCAGCGTCGCAGCCACCGAGACCCAAGACCAGCTGATCGCGACCACCGACCAGGCACAGCTCATGACCATCAACCCCGCGACCGGCGAGACGCGCGAGCTCGGCGGCCCGACCACCACCTATCTCGACACCGCACCCGACGGCACCTTGGCGGGAATCGCTCCGGACGGGGCTGTCCGCATCAGCTCCGACGATGGCCAAAGCTGGAAGAAGACCGGCTCGATCGATGGGCAGCCGGCCGCCTTCACGATCAGCGAGCAGGGTTGGTACGCCGCCACCGAGACCACCGTCCTCCGGTCCACCGATGCCGGCGCGACCTGGACCCGAGTGCTCTGACCCGGGCGACAACGATGAGCAAACACAGAGCAACGCCGCGCCGCAATGCCTCCCATCGCGCAGCCGGAGCACGTCCCCGCGGTCGGCTCGCCGTGCTGGCGGGTCTGCTGACTGCCTCCGCGGTCGCGGTGCCCGCAGTTCTCCCCACGCAGGACCTGCCGAACCTCAGCGCCGCCGATCGTGATGATGCCGCCCCGCAACCATCGGCCTCCGCAGTCCCGTCCCCGACACAAGCCTCCGAACAGCCTGACGGCGAGGTCGCCTTGGGCCGGCTCCGAAATCCGACACCCGCCAAGCGCACTCGCTCGGCCCCGCGAGTTCCAGAACAAGGCCCCGGGACCTTCCAGGTCGCGGCTGCGCCAGCCGTCTCCACCGAGGGAGCCACCACCTACCGGGTTGAGGTCGAGGACGGACTCTCCTTCCCGGCTCCGCTCATCGCTGCGTTCGTCGAAGAGACGTTGACCGACCAACGCGGCTGGGCGGCCCGCCATCAACTCGTCCGCGTCGACGGCCACGCTGACCTGCGCATCGTCCTGGCAACCCCCGAGACGGCCGACCAGTTGTGCGCGCCCCTCGACACCGGTGGTCGACTGTCCTGCCGCAACGGCGAGGACGTCGTGATCAACGCCTGGAGGTGGCAGTTCGGCGCGGACAGCTACCCAGGCGACCTGACGGGGTATCGGCGCTACGTCGTCAACCACGAGACCGGCCACGCGCTCGGCTACCCCCACGTCAGCTGCTCCGGGTCCGGACACATGGCACCGGTCATGCTGCAACAGACCAAGGGCCTGGAGGGCTGCGAGCCAAACCCGTGGCCTGCCCGCGTCGACCTCCTCGGCCACTGACCGACGCGCAAACACACCCGTAGGTCGCCACACGAATCCATGGGTAGCGAGCTCGCCGATTCCGCGTCCTGCGCGGCTGAGATGCCCCTACTCCCCGGACTCGCAGGATCAAGAAGCCTAGATGAGCGTCAATGCGCGCTCGGGCGGAGCGTGCCAGCGAGGCTCCCGCCTCGCGCGCCGAGGTTTTTGGGACACAAAGCGCGGCACAAGCAGAAATGGCTCAAAATTTCAAATGGCCCCTGATCTGCGTTTGCGCAGGTCAGGAGCAACTTTTTTGTAGCGGGGGCAGGATTTGAACCTGCGACTCTGGAACGAACAGCAGCATGCCACCCACCCCGAGCCGGACGAACATTCCGAGCACAACAGCGACAACGGAGCTCACGACGGCAACTCCAGCGGACACAACGAGGCGAAGATGTATCTGCGTTTCGGACTGATGATCGCGACGTCGACTGTCGTCATGTTCGGGCTCACCTACACCAACGCGTTCAGCGCCGATCATGTCCGCTTCAGCGAGGAGCGCGTGTACATGGCACTCCTCATGGGCGCGGCGATGGCCCTCATCATGCTGGCGTTCATGTGGGGGATGATGTACCGGAACCGTGTGGTGAACGTCGGCATCGTCCTGGGCGCGATCGTGCTTGGCGGTACAGCTTTGTACCTGTCGCGCTCGCAGGTCCTCGTCGATGACGAGAGCTACATGAAGGCGATGATCCCCCACCACTCGATCGCCATCTTGACCAGCGAGAGAGCCGGAATCGAGGACGTCCGGGTCCGCGAGCTAGCGGACGGCATCGCGGCGACGCAGCGCAAGGAGATCAAGGAGATGGACTGGCTGGTCCAAAACATCGAGGAGAACGGACCGGCTACGACGAAGGAAGAAGCCGACGCACGACCCGTCCCCGATTTCCAAGGCTCGGCCTCGAGCCTCCAGGATGCTCAATGGAGTGCCCGAGAGTTCCTGCGGGCGCTCTTGGCCCTGCCACTGCCAAAGGAGCTGGGTCAGCAGTGACTACATGCGAGGGCTTGCCGGCACACAGTTCGACAAGCCCTCGCAGGGGATGAGTGTCAGCCCACGGGCTGAAGGCGTTCGTCTCTTACCGGCTCAGCATCCGCGGGCTGTGCAGGCAACCGCAGGCGCTTGAGCAGGAGCGCGTTGACCGCGACCAGGAAGCTGGACCCGGACATCGACAAGGCGGCAACCTCCGGTCGGAGCACCAGCCCGAAGGCGGGCTCGAACACGCCCGCCGCGATCGGTAGGGCGATCGCGTTGTAGCCCACCGCCCAGCCGAGGTTCTGGCGCATCTTGCGCAGCGTGCCCCGGCCGATCGTCAGCGCCACTGGGACGTCCAGCGGGTCGGACCGCATGAGCACGACGTCTGCAGCCTCGATCGCGACGTCAGTGCCCGCGCCCACGGCGATGCCGACATCGGCCTGTACCAGCGAGGGAGAGTCATTGACGCCGTCGCCCACCATCGCGACGGTGCGTCCCTGAGCCTGCAGCTGCTGGACCTGGTGCGCCTTGTCCTCGGGCAGCACCTCGGCGATGACGTCGTCGATCCCCAGCTCCTCGGCGATCCGCTCGGCCGTTGCCCGGTTGTCACCGGTCAGCATGGCCACCCTGATGCCCGCCTGGTGGAGCGCGGCGATAGCCGCGGCGGAGGTCTCACGGACCGCGTCGGCAATGCCGATCACGGCGACGGCTCGGCCGTCGACGGCGACGAACACCGCTGTGCGGCCTCCGGAGGCGATCTCGTCGCGCCGCGCGCCTAGTTCGCCGATCGTGACGCCTTCGGACTCCATCAGGCGTCGGTTGCCGATGGCGACCTGGTGGCCGTCGACCTCGGCGAGGGCGCCGATGCCGGTGACGTTGCGGAAGCGGGTGGCGCGCAGCCGCGGGACGTCGGTGGCGTCGACGTATCGCACGACGGCGTCTGCGAGCGGGTGCTCGGACTCGCGTTCGAGTGCGCCGGCGAGGGCCAGCACCCGGTCGTGATCGAAGTCGTCGACCACCACCTCGGTGACCTCGGGCTCTCCCTTGGTGAGGGTGCCGGTCTTGTCGAGCACGACGGTGTCGATGCGGGCGGAGGACTCGATCGCGGTGGCGTTCTTGAACAGGATTCCGCGCTTCGCCCCGAGACCGGAGCCGACCATGATCGCTGTCGGCGTGGCCAGACCGAGGGCGTCGGGGCAGGTGATGACGACGACGGTGATGGCGAACAGCAGGGCGGTCTGCACGCTGGCGCCTGCCGCGAGCCAGACCAGGAAGGTGCCGACTCCTCCGACGAGGGCGACGAGGACCAGCCAGAACGCGGCCTTGTCGGCGAGCCGCTGTCCGGGGGCCTTGGAGTTCTGTGCCTGCTGCACCAGGGCGACGATCTGGGCCAGGGCGGTGTCGGAGCCCACCTTGGTGGCGCGCACTCGAAGCGTGCCGCTGGCGTTGACGGTGGCGCCGATGACCTGGTCGCCCGGCGCCTTGTGCACCGGGAGGCTCTCGCCGGTGACCATGGACTCGTCGACTTCGGACTCGCCTTCTTCCACGGTGCCGTCGGTGGCGATCTTCGCGCCGGGGCGAACCAGGAGCAGGTCGTCGACCTGGACCTCGGAGGTCGGGACCTCGACGGGTTCACCCGCGCGGAGCACGACCGCCATCGGCGGGGCCAGGTCCAACAAGGTGCGGATGGCGTCGTTGGCACCGCCTCGGGCCCGCATCTCGAACCAGTGGCCGAGCAGCACGAATGCGGTGAGCATCACCGCGGCCTCGTAGAAGACCTCGCCGCCGCCGGTGATAGTGACCCCGAGGGAATAGAGCCAACCGGCGCCGACGGCCACGGCCACCAGCACCATCATGTCCAGGGTCCGGGCCCGCAGGGCCCGCCAGGCGCCGTCGAAGAAGATCCACGCGGAGTAGAAGATGACAGGCAGCGACAGGATCAGGGTGAAGATGTCGTCGCGCATGCCGAACGGGGCGGCGGCGTCGAAGCCGAGCATGTCGCGCCCCATCGGCGAGTACAGCGAGACGGGTACGGCAAGCAGCACGGCGACCAGGAACCGGTTGCGCATGTCGCGGACCATGTCGGCCATCGACATCTCCCCGTGACCGCCGTGACCCATCGCGTCGTGCGGTGACGAGACGGGCGACTCCGGACCGGTAGCTCCGGCGTGACCGTGATGCCCGGCGTGCGCGTCGTGTGCGCCGTCCGTGCCCCGCCGAGCGTGGTCGACGGGGTGGTCATGACCTGGTTCGAGCATGGGGTCGCACACGTGGCTGGGAACGGACTGTCCCGCGCAGTGGAAGCCGCACTCGCGGACCCAGTCCCGCAGCTCACTGATGCTGGTGCGCTTCGGGTCGTAGGTGACGGTGGCGGTCTGCGCGACCGGGTTGGCGTCCACGGAGATCACGCCCGGCTGACGGGACAGCACGGCCTCGGCGACGTTCTTGCTGGTCGCCCATTGAACGCCGGAGACCTCGAGGACAGCGGTGGCGGCGCCGTCACGGTGCGCGTCCGCGTCGTGGTCGTGGCGGCCGCTGGGGTGCTGGTGCGTGGTCATCGTCCTGCCTCCACCTTGGAAGGGTTGGTCCTGGTCGAGTCGTGATCCAGGTGCGGTGTCTCGGTTGATTGCGTGGAGACCGCCTGGAACCGGCGAAGCCGCAGGCTGTTGGACACCACGAACACCGAGGAGAACGCCATCGCAGCGCCGGCGATCAGCGGGTTGAGCAAGCCGAGCGCGGCCAGGGGCAGTGCCGCGACGTTGTAGGCGAAGGCCCAGAACAGGTTGCCCTTGATCGTGCGCAAGGTGCGCCGGGACAGCCGGATCGCGTCGACGGCGGCGCGGAGATCGCCGCGGACCAGGGTGAGGTCGGAGGCCTCGATGGCGACGTCGGTGCCGGTGCCCATAGCGATCCCCAGATGCGAGGTGGCCAGGGCGGCGGCGTCGTTCACGCCGTCTCCCACCATGGCGACGGTGCGGCCCTCGCGTTGCAGGCGCTCTACGACGGCCACCTTGTCGGCTGGGAGGACCTCGGCGATGACTTCCGCGATGCCGACCTCTGCGGCGACGGCCCGGGCGGCGCGTTCGTTGTCGCCGGTGAGCAGCACCGGCTCCAGCCCCAGCTCCTTCAGCTCGGCCACGGCCTGGGCGCTGGTGGGCTTGATCGCATCCGAGACCACGACCACACCGCGCGCCGATCCGTCCCAGCCGGCGGCGATCACGGTCCGGCCTTGCTGCTCGGCGGTGTCGATCACCTGCGTCAGGTGCGCGTCCAGTGGCTGGCTCCACTCTCCGGCGAGCCAGGAGGGTCGACCCGCCACGACCGCGTGGCCGTCGACCACGCCGGCGACCCCGAGGCCTTGCGTCGAGGTGAACCCCTCGACGTCAGGCAGATGCCTGTCGAGTCGTTGGGTGGCACCGGTGGCGATGGCCTGACCGATCGGATGTTCCGAGGCGTTCTCGAGGGCCCCGACCAGTCGGAGCAGGTCAGCAGGGTCGACGCCGTCGGCGGGGACGACCTCGACGAGCTCCATCCGTCCGGTGGTCACGGTGCCGGTCTTGTCCAGGACGATGGTGTCGACCACCCGGGTGGACTCGAGCACCTCGGGGCCCTTGATGAGTACGCCGAGCTGGGCGCCGCGGCCGGTGCCGACGAGCAGGGCGGTGGGCGTGGCCAGCCCGAGGGCGCAGGGGCAGGCGATAATCAGGACCGCCACTGCGGCGGTGAACGCGGCGGTGACACTGTGGCCGCTCAGCAGCCACCCGGCGAGCGTGGCCAGGGAGAGGGCGATGACGATGGGGACGAAGACTGCCGAGACTCGGTCGGCGAGGCGTTGGACTTCGGCCTTGCCGTTCTGGGCGTCCTCGACCAGGCGGGCCATCTGGGCCAGCTGGGTGTCGGCTCCGACGCGGGTGGCCCGGACGACCAGGCGACCGCCGGCGTTGACTGTGGCACCGACGACGGCGTCGCCGGGCCCGACCTCGACGGGAACTGGCTCTCCGGTGAGCATGGAGGCGTCGACGGCCGACGTGCCGTCCTCGACGACACCGTCGGTGGCGACCTTCTCCCCCGGACGCACGATGAACCGGTCCCCGACCGCCAGCTGGCCCACGGGCACGCGCACCTCTGCGCCGTCACGGAGGACGGCGACGTCCTTGGCGCCCATGTCGAGCAGGGCGCGCAACGCCGCACCGGACTGGCGCTTGGCGCGGGCCTCGAAGTAGCGGCCGGCGATGATGAAGGTGGTGACCGCGGCCGCCACTTCGAGGTAGATGTGGACGTCCGCCTCGCCGTCGGGGAAGAGGTCGAACGGCATCCGCATCCCGGTCATCCCGGCGTGGGTGAACAGCAGTGCCCACAGCGACCACAGCCAGGCGGCGGTGACGCCGACCGAGATCAGGGTGTCCATGGTGGCGGCGCCGTGACGGGCGTTGGTCACCGCGGCTCGGTGGAACGGCCAGGCACCCCAGACCACGACGGGTGAGGCCAGGGTCAGCGAGATCCACTGCCAGTTGTCGAACTGCAGCGCCGGGATCATCGACATGGCCAGCACCGGCACCGTCAGCACGGCCGATACCACCAGCCGCTGCCACCACCCCGCGGCCTCGCGGTCCCGATCGTCCGGCTCGGTGGTGGCCACGCCCTCGTCACCGCTGGGCGCCCGGGCCGGCACAGTCGCGGTGTAGCCGATGGCCTCCACCACCGTGACGAGGTCGTCGGGGCTGAGGTTTGTCGGGTAGCTGACCTTGGCCTTCTCGGTGGCGTAGTTGACCGTGGCGGTGACGCCGTCGAGCTTGTTCAGCTTCTTCTCGATCCGCGCGGCGCAGGAGGCGCACGTCATCCCACCGATGGCGAGCTCGATGTCGTTGACGGTGTCGGACGCGGTGGTCTGCTGGGTCATGACTGTGCCTCCTGGGGGATGGATCGCGCTTCGGACGTGAGGGACCTGGCCCGTCAGGCGAGGTGGTAGTCGCCGGCCTCGTCGAGGGCTGCGGCGACATGCGCCCGATCGAGGGGCTGGGCGCTGGTCACGGTGACCGACGAGGTCCCGCCGGCGACGAGGTCGACGGAGACGTCGCTGACGCCGTCCAGGCTCTTGAGCTCGCTGGTGACGGCGCTGGCGCAGTGGCCGCAGGTCATCCCCGTCACGTCGTAGCTGGTCGTGGTCATTTCGTTTCCCTTCGTTGCGGCGGTGGCGGTCGATTCGATGGTGGTGCCGGTGGAACTACCGGTCTCGGTGTTGGAGCCGCAGCCGCATCCTCCGCAGCCGCAGCCACCGCCGTTCGGGGGGCTGTCGGCCAACTGGAGTTCGTGGCTGGTGTGTGGGGCGGGCATGGGTGCTCCTTCGTTGGTCGGGTCGGTCATGAGCGGACGAGTCGTCGGATCGCTGCGGAGGCCTCGTTGAGCTTCTGTTGGGCCTCGGCGGGGTCGGTGACGTGAGTCAGGCAGTGCTCGAGGTGCTGGTCGAGGAGAACGAGCGCCACGCCTTCGAGGGCCTTCGTCGCCGCCGAGACCTGGGTGAGGATGTCGATGCAGTACTGCTCCTCGTCCACCAGGCGCTGCAGGCCGCGAATCTGGCCCTCGATGCGGCGCAGCCGGGTCAGCACTGCCTGCTTCTCGGTGAGGTATCCCGGTTCGGCTGCCATCGCGACCCTCCTCTGCCTGTACCCGGACGGGGTGTCTGCCTTCGCACTTGACTATACCCCCATGGGGTACTCCCACAAGGTGGCTGGAGAGACCTTCATCGAACCTTCATCGAGGTCGGTACTCTGCCTCGGTGGTCAGGCGCTGAGGTTGCTGCGGATCTCGTCGAGCAGGTCCTGGGGTGCCAGCCACATGGAGGGGTATTCGCCGTACCAGCGCTGTCGACCCTGCCTGTCGATGAGCACGAAGCTGTGCCCGGGCAGTCCGGCATGCATGCCTTTGCCGAGGGTTCCGTAGGCCTCGGAGACCGTGCCGTCGTCGAGCAGGAACGGTGTGGTGACTCCGTTGGCGGTCATGTCGGCGGTGATCTGCTCGCGGGTGTTCATCACGATCGGCAGCACGGTGACGTCGAGCTTCTCGAAGGCTGCCGCTTACTTCTCGATCTCGCCCATCTGGACGATGCAGGACTGGCACCCGGCGCCCTCGGAGAAGTACAGGAGCACGTTCTCGCCGCGGTGTTGAGCCAGGGTGTGTTTGGAGCCGCCGGTGTCGGTGAGGGTGAATTCGGGGGCGGTGCGGATCGCGTCGGAGGACTCGGGGCGCGAGGTGAGCACCATGGCTGTCACCGCGGCGACCAGAGCCAATGCACTGGCCGTGCCGATCATGATGCGCAGGCGGCGACGACCGGATGCCCGCGCGGCCTGTTCCGCGCGCTGACGGCGTTCGTTACGGGATTGCTCGGCGGCCTTGTGCGACATGATGTTTCCTCCAGGGTCCGGGTCAGCTGTGGTTGTCGGGGTGGGCGCCGACGCCCGGGCCGTGGCAGAAGGGATGCTCGTCGGGGTCCGCGTCGGTCGATGCGTCCGGTCGGTGTCGGTCACGCAGGGTGGCGATGACGAAGACTGCGGCGATGGCCAGCACGGCGAGTCCGAGCACCGGCTCGGGGACCGGGTCGGTCCAGGTCTCGATGCGGGCGAAGACCTCGGACAGCCCCTTGCCGATGGAGACCTGGAATCCGGGGCCACCGGTCATCTGGCCGGTGTTGGCCAGGTAGATGACGAAGCCACCCATGACCGTGAACGCGACGGCGACCGCGATGTTGATGGTGTTGGTGGCCAGCACCTTGCCGGCCAGCCGCAGCCGGACCGGCCTGGCCTGCAGAAAGCGCCGCTCGCCGAGCCGGAAGCGGTCCCAGAACAGGGCCATCACGAACAGCGGGAACACCATGCCGAAGGTGTAGGCCAGTCCCAGCGTCACTCCGCCGACAGCGGAACCGGACAGGGCGGACAGTGTCATCACCCCGGCGAGCACCGGGGCGCAGCAGGAGCTGGCGATTCCGGAGAAGACGCCGAGGGCGAAGAAGCTGGCCGAGTCCCCGCGAGTGGTGTTGGGGGCTCGCAGGAAGGACGGCAGGCTGACCATCCGACCGAACAGGCTGAGCCCCGCCAACGCGAGCATCAGCGCTCCGCCGGCGTAGTACAGCGGTGCGTGGTAGTTCGCGATGGTGGAGGCCACCAGGCTCATGCCCAGCGTGATCGGCACGAGCACGAGCGCGAGGCCGGCGGCGAACACGAAGGTGAGCGGCAGCAGTCGCCACCGCCGATTCTTCACCGCCACCGCCAGATATGACGGGGCGAGGAAGACGATGCAGCACGGTGCGAACAGGGCGACGCCTCCGGCGAAGAACGCGGCGAGGACCGAGCCAGTTGTCAGCAGGTCACCCATTGTTGGCCCCCCTTGTCGCGGAGGCGGTGCTCGGTGCGTCGCCGTACCTGCTCTTGAGGAGCTTCTCCAGTTTGCGTCGTGGCAGGCGTCCGCTGCTGAAGAAGGTGCCGCCGAGGAGAACCAGGGGGCTCATCGGCGCGCGGTGGCGTGCCATCAACGCCTGCCCGGCCTCGCTGCGCACAGCTACCGTGTCGACCGCGAGCGGGTAGTTGGCTGCCAGCGTCGCAAGCGCCCGGTGCGCGTCCTCGCAGAAGTGGCAGGCCTCGCTGTCCACGACGGTGATCCGGAGCGGCTCGAATGCCGGCGTGGATGATGACATGGCTTCCCCTCGTGCGCGCTGGTTCGACACGGTCCAGCGTCGACGGGGTGCTCGGGGAAAGGTGGCGAGGTTGTGTGAAGGTTCGCTGAAGATGCCCGGCGGTTGGTCCCGGACGTCCGGGCCCGAAGGCCCTACCGGAGGCCGGGCAGCCGCACCGTGAAGGTGGCCCCGAGTCCGGGCCCGGCGCTGGTCACCGAGATCCCCCCGCCATGTGCCTCGACGAAAGCGCGGGCGATGGCCAGCCCGATGCCTGAGCCGCCATGGCCACGGTCGCGGGCGGAGTCGGCACGGTAGAACCGGTCGAACAGGTGCGGCAGGTGCTCGGCCGCCACCCCCTGGCCGGTGTCGGCGACGCGGTACTCCACCCACTGGTCGATCCGTCGGCAGCCCAAGGTCACGGTCCCGCCCGCCGGAGTGTGGCGCAGGGCGTTGTCGAGCAGGTTGCCGAGCACCTGTCCGAACCGGTCGGCGTCGACGCGGACCTGGCCGGCATCGGCGAGCTCGGTGCGCAGGTCTACCCCCTTGGCGGCGTACCGGTCGCGGGCGACGTCGGCGGCCGCGGCAGCCACGTCAGCGGCGGCCACCGGTCGCAGCGTCACGTCGATCCCCTCCTCTGCCTGGGAGACGGCGGACATATCCTCGGCGAGGCGCCGCAGGCGGCCCGTCGAGCCGCGGATCACCCCGAGCGTGTCGTCGTCCAGGGCTCGGATGCCGTCCTCGACGGCCTCGAGGTGCGCGTCGATCGTGGCCAGGGGCGTGCGCATCTCGTGGGCCAGGTCGGCCAGCATGCTGCGTCGAGTCGACTCGGTCGCTTCGAGCCTCTCCGCGAGGCGGTTGTAGGTCAGTGCGAGGGAGGCGAACTCGCCGCCCAGTCCCGGGTCGGGCACCCGGGCGTCGTACCGTCCGGCGGCGATGTCCGCTGCGGCGGCGGCCACGTTGCCGATCGAGCGCTGCACCCGGCGGCTGAAGTACCACGAGACCGCCAACGCCGCGAGGACCGAGGCGAGCAGCGCCAGAGAGACCGAAAGGACCAGCGCCGAGGCGAAGGCCTCCTCCACGTGACGAGTCTCCTCGGCGGTGTGGGTGTCGCCGGCCTGCTGGAGGTGGTCGCTGAAGATGCTGGGTCCGACGACGGAGGCGACCAACCAAGTGGTCAGGGCGCCGGCCACCAGCACCAGGGCCTGGGCGACCAGGAGCCGAGTGGCGAACCGCGGCCGGGCACGGACCGTGTCCGCCAGGAGTGGGGGGCTGGTCACTGCCCTGTGCCCATCCGGTAGCCGACGCCACGGACGGTCCGGATGAATCGGGCCTGAGTGGCGTCGTCGTCCAGCTTGCGGCGCAGGTGGCCGACGTGCACGTCGACCAGGTGCTCGTCACCGACCCACGAGGGTCCCCAGACGGCGTCGATGAGCTGGCGCCGACTGAACGCCATCCTGGGTCGCTCGGACAGGGCGGCGAGGAGGTCGAACTCGGTGCGCGTCAGCGCCACTGGTTCCTCCTCGAGCCATACGTCGCGTCCCAACGGATCGATGACCAGGGCACCGAAGGTGCGAGCACCTTCCAAGGCATCGGACGAGGCTCCCGATGGACGGGGCCTGCGAAGCATGGCCTGGATCCGGGCCATCAGGATTCGGGGGCTGAACGGTTTGGTCAGGTAGTCATCAGCCCCCACCGAGAGCCCGATGAGCGTGTCGACCTCTTCGCTGCGTGCGGTCAGCATCACCACGTAGGCATCGGAGAAGGTGCGCAGCTGCCGACAGACCTCCACCCCGTCCAGGCTGGGCAGACCCAGGTCCAGCACCACGACGTCCGGGTCGACGGCGCGGGCGGCCTCCACCGCCTCGAGCCCGTCATGAACCACCGCCACCTCGAAGCCGTCGCGCTCGAGGTAGCTGCCGATGAGTCCGGCCAGTTGCGTCTCGTCTTCGACCACCATCGCCCGGAGACCGGTTCGGGGGCGGCCACCCGCGGCACCCCCTGCCGGTGAGCCGGCCTTCTCGTCCATGACGTCCTCGCCCATACCCGCCATGGTCTCAGTCCGCTGCCCGGCCAGCCGTAGGTCAGCACCGGCGAGGGCAGGTTCTTCAGCGAACCTTCACATGAACGCGACCGGGACACAGTGGTGCCCGGGCAATCGTGGGAGTCACCAAGCCAAGCGAAGGAGCTGAGGACGATGATGGGCTGGTACCACGACGGCATGGGTTGGGGCGGTTGGATCATCATGACCGTGGCCATGGTCGCGTTCTGGGCGTTGGTGGTCTTTGCCGTTCTCGCCCTGTTCCGCACGCAGCGCCCCGGTGGGTCCACCCCGGACCGCCGCGACCCGATGCAGATCCTCGACGAGCGGTTCGCCCGAGGCGAGATCGACGAAGACGAGTACCACGCCCGCAGCAGTGTGCTGCGTGCCTCGGTGCACTAGCCGCTCGCCCCTTCCCGCCTCGCACATCTCGCCTCTCGCCGAACCTGAGTCAGGAGCCCCCACTTGTCCGAGATCACTCGTCGCGCCGTCCTTCGCGGGGCCGCCGGGCTCGCAGGCGTGGCCGCCCTCGGCGGCCTCGCCGCCTGCAATCGGTCCACTGGCACAGCGGTCGGGCCCGCCGCCGACGCGGTAGCAGCGGCGGAGGCGGCGCGCCGGAAGCCCGGAGCTCGGGTGGTAACCGCGCGCCTCACGGCCCAGCCGGTGACCCTCGACCTGGGTGGCCAGACCGTGAGCACGTGGGCCTACGGCGACACCGCGCCGGGACCGCTGCTCCGCGTCGACGCCGGAGACGTGCTCCGGGTCGACGTCGCCAACCAGCTCCCGGACGCCACCAGCGTGCACTGGCACGGCCTCGCACTGCGCAACGACATGGACGGCGTGCCCGGCCTCACCCAGGATCCGATCGCCGCGGGAGAGACGTTCCGATACGAGTTCACCGCACCTCACCCGGGCACGTACTTCTACCACCCGCACTCCGGAGTTCAGCTGGACCGCGGCCTGTACGGCGTCCTGGTCGTCGACGACCCTCAGGAGCCCGGTGAGTACGACGCCGAGTGGGTAGTCGTCCTGGACGACTGGGTCGACGGGACGGGCCGCACCCCGGACCAGGTCCTTTCCGACCTGCAGCAAGCTGGCGGCGACGACTCCATGGGCGGCATGCATGACATGGGCGGCATGGGCATGGAGGGGATGGACCACGGCTCGATGGGCTCTATGGGTGGGATGGAGGCCATGCGGTCGCCCCTGCTCGGTGGTGCCGGGGATATCACCTACCCGTACTACCTGCTCAACGGCCGGACAGCCGCCGATCCGGCCACGCTGTCGGCGAAGCCGGGTCAACGCGTTCGGATCCGCTTCGTCAACGCCGGCTCGGACACGGCGTTCCGGGTCGCCGTCGGTGGGCACCGCATGACCGTCACGCACAGCGACGGCTTCCCCGTCGTGCCGGTGCCCACCGACGCGCTACTGATCGGGATGGGCGAGCGCTTCGACGCCACCGTCACCATCGGCGACGGCGTGTTCGCGCTGGTTGCCTCGGCCGAGGGCAAACAAGGCCAGGCGCTGGCCGTGATCCGCACCGGCGCCGGTCGCCCACCCACGGCTGACGTCAAGGCCCGCGAGCTGTCGGGCAAGGTACTGCTCGGCACGGCGCTGTCGGCGGTCGAGTCGGCCCGCCTGGACCGACGGTCGGCCGACCGAACCCACGACCTGGTCCTGGGCGGCACCATGGCGCCCTACCGCTGGACCATCAACGGCAAGACCTTCCCCGACACCGACCCGTTGCGGCTGATTCAGGGTGAGCGGGTCCGGCTGCGCTTCGTCAACCAGTCGATGATGTTCCACCCCATGCACGTGCACGGCCACACCTTCGCGCTGAGGGGCGGCGGAGCCCGCAAGGACACGGTCATCGTGCGCCCCATGGCGACCCTCGACGTCGACCTCGAAGCCGACAACCCAGGACAGTGGGCGACCCACTGCCACAACATCTACCACGCCGAGACCGGCATGATGACCACGCTTTCCTACCAGGCACAGGAGTGACGATGTCCGACCACCACGCTGCCGCCGGGGAGGTAGCGCACGACCGCCTCGACGAGTCCCGCGCCCAAGCAGCTGCCGACGAGGCTCCGCAGAGCCGGGGCGTCCTCGCCACCGCCTGGAGTGCGGTGACCGCTGTGGTCGGCGGCATCATGGGCCTGCTCCCCCACCTGCTGCACCACGTCGGGCTCCTCGGCGGAGCGGTACTGGTGACCGGCGCCACCGGCAACGTCCTGTTCGCCGTACTGGGATTGGTGTTCTCCCTGCCCCTGCTCCGGCGCCTCTACCGGCGCTTCGACTCCTGGAAGGCGCCCGCCCTCGCATTGGGTGTGTTCGCGCTGATGTTCTCACTCTCGGCGTTCGTCATCGGCCCGGCCATCAGCAACGACGATCCGAGTCCGGACCGCGACCGCACCCCCGTGCAGACCCCCGACCCTGACGAGCACGAGGGCCACCACGACTGACGAGCCCTCACGACAACGGCCCGAGTGACCGAGGAGGAGCCCATGGACACCGCAGTCTCCCTGGTGCAGGCATATCTGCACGTCAATGGCTACTTCACCGTCGTCGAGCACCCGGTCCTGGAGAGGCTGCGTGGCGGCCAGGTGCGCACCGTCACCGATCTCGACGTCCTGGCCTATCGCCTACCCGGTGCCGGCCACGACCTGATCCACCGGCGCTCAGGAACCGGTCCCCAGCGCCTGAGCCCCGAGGTCGACCCGGCCCTCGGCGCGCCGACTGGTCGAGCCGACATGATCGTGGGCGAGGTCAAGGAAGGTCGTGCGCGACTGAACCCAGCCCTGCGCGACCCGGCGACACTAGAGGTCGCGCTCGCGCGCTTCGGGTGCTGCCCCGCCCAGGAGGCCCGAGACGTCTCGCGTCGGTTGCTCAACCACGGCCGCGCAGCCACGCGGGCCGGGCATGAGATCCGGGTGGTGGCCTTCGGCGGCACACCGGGCCATGTAGAACCTCACAATCCGTGGACGACCGTGCCCATGAACCACGTCGTGAAGTACCTCCAGGCCTATCTCCACGCACACTGGCAGGGGCTGCGCCACGCGCAGATCCACGACGAGGGACTCGCTGTCCTCGCGCTGATGGAGAAGTGGGGGCTCAGCCACCCCGCCGCTGGCCGCCTCCCCGTCCCGTAAGGAGGCGCGTCATGGCCGAGTGCGAGTGCGACCAGCCACATGTACCCCGCCGGGTTGTGCTCACCGGCGGGCCAGGTGCGGGCAAGACGGCCGTCCTGGAACTCGTGCGCCGTTCCCTGTGCCGACACGTCAGGATCCTGCCGGAGTCGGCAGGGATCGTCTTCGGTGGCGGGTTCCCGCGCGACGACGACGCGGAATGTCGACGCGCGGCGCAACGGGCGATCTTCCACGTTCAGAAGGAACTCGAGGCGACCGGGGACGCCCACAATCCGGCAATCGTGCTGTGCGACCGCGGCACAGTCGACGGGATCGCGTACTGGCCCGGGCCACCGGACGACTTCTGGACCTCGACGGCCACCACGATGGACACCGAGCTGCATCGGTACGACGCCGTACTGCATCTGCGCACGCCCACCGCCGACCAGGGCTACAACCACCAGAACCCGCTGCGGATCGAGACGGCGCTCCGTGCGGCCGATGTCGACGCCCGCATCCTTGAGGCCTGGCAAGCGCACCCCCATCGCCACGTCATCGAATCCACCGGCGACTTCCTCGAGAAGGCAACCCGAACCCTGGACCTGCTGCGAGAAGAGCTCCCGGCCTGCTGCGCCAGCCACCTGGACATCAACGCGGCGCCCACCCTCCCTCCCACCTGACCTGTGCCCGCCGCGGTGTCTCGCCGCCCTTCAGCCCTCCGAGCACTTCGGTGCCACGTGGTTCTTCAGCGAACCTTCACAAGGCGGCGCCGGTCACCTTCACCTCGCGGCGAGACCCTCGAAGTGGACCGAGGAGACCAGCGGTCCACCGAGGTTGGAGGAAGTCATGAGCAACCGTTGGAGCATCAACATCACCCCCGCCGAACGCGTGGCTCGCGTTGCCATCGGCGGTCTCGCCGCGATCGCCGGCGCGTTCCTGCTGGGCGGCGCCGCCTCCACCTTGGCGGTCGTCCTCGAGCTGCTACTCGTACTGGCAGGCCTCGACCTGGTCGTCACCGGAGCGCTCGGACACTGCCCGCTCTACGCCAAGCTCGGCCACGTGCCCGCATCCCTGAAGGGTAGGACGTCATGAGCACGCCGAACGGCATGGACCGCGAATCCCTCAGGAACTCTCGGCAATTGCCCTACCAGCCAGAGTCCTCGACACCGACCGAGACCCACCACGCCGGACAGGAGCCAGACGGCGGCGCCCACGGAGCGCACGGTGGTCACGGGCTGATGATGATCGTCTGCTGCATCCCGATGCTCGCCATCGCCGGTCTGCTCTTCCTCACCGGCGTTGCAGGTTCCAGCATCATCGTCACCGCCCTGCTGTGCACCGCGATGATGGCGGCCATGATGTTCGCCATGCCCGGCGGACACGGCGGGCACGGCGGACACGGCGGGCACGGCGGTCACGGCCACAAGTAGCACGAACGTCGAGCCACGCTCGGCAAACGGAAGTGAGCCGACATGAAGGCCAGGGTTGAAGCCTCGGTCCCGGTCACCCGCCGGTTTCTCACGACGCGTCCGGTGCGCACCGCCGCCGGAGCCGCCGGGATCGGGCTCGCCCTGATGCTCATGCTGCTGCTGGCCGGACTCTGGGTCGGCGTCCAGGACCGCGTCACCACCTACGACCACCACCTCGGTGCCGACCTGGTCGTCGTCCCGGCCGGAACGCGCAACCTCTTCGCCGACCCCGGCGCTCTGCCGGCGCCGGCCGTGGACGCCATCGCCCAGGCCCCTGGCGTGACACGAGCCGCGCCGCTGCGCACGATGTATCAGATCCTCGAGCTGTCGCACGGCAAGGCTGCCGTGGCCGCGGTCGCCTACGAACCCGGCAGCGGGCTCGGTGGCCCCTGGGCCTTCACCGATGGCCGTGCCCCCGACGCCCCCGACGAGGTGGCCATCGATGCCTTGTGGGCCGAACAACACGACTTTGCCATCGGCGATCGGCTGCCCATTCTCGGACACCCGATGCGGGTGGTCGGCCTCACCGACGACACCGCACTGTTCATGACCCCCCTGCTGTTCACCACCACGGCCGGGATGGACCAGATGCTGCGGGCTACCGGCACCACCGGAGCGGTGCTGGTCACGACCGCGGACCCCGATGCCGTGTCAGCGCAGCTGCGTGACGAGGGGTACACCGTGCGCACTCCTGCCGAACTGCGGGAGGCGTCCCTGCGACTGGCGACCGACATCTACGGCTCGCCGGTACGGCTCATGGTGGGCGTGGCCTTCGCAGCCGGCACCCTGATCGTCGCGCTCGTGGCCTACACCCGGGTCACCGAACAACAGCGGGACCTGGGCGTCCTCAAGGCCCTCGGCGCCACGCCCGGCCGGCTTCGCCGAATCGCGGTGACCGAGACCGTGGCACTGACGGTGCTCGGCACACTGGCCGCGATCGTCCTGCTGATCATCACCCGGGAAGTCCTCGCCTGGTGGCGACCCGCATTCCCGGTGCTGCTCACCCCTGGCACCATCGCCCAGACCGCCGCCGCAGCGGTCACGATGGCACTACTCGCCGCATGGCTACCGGCACGCCGACTCAACCGGCTCGACGCAGCTTCCGCATTCCGGAGCGGACGATGACCACCACCACGCAACCAACTCCGCCGCGATCCGATCACCCACGACGCGCCCTCGCGACAGGAGCCGTGCCCGTGGGGCGCCGCTTCCTGTTCGCCGACCGCCGCCGCGCCACGCTGACCGTCCTCGGCGTGGCCGCCTCCCTGCTACTGGTCCTCGTCCTCGGTGGCATCTTCGCCGGAGCCGTCGACCGCGTCACCTACTACATCCGCACCTCCCCGGCCGACGTGTTCGTCTCCCAGGCCGGGGTGCGCACCATGCACATGTCCGCCTCGACGCTCCCCGCGGACACCCCCGAGCGCGTCGCCGACATACCGGGAGTTGCCTGGGCCGCGCCGATCGCGTTCGCCTCCGGCTCGGTAGCCGGACCACAGGGCCGGCAGCTGTCCTACCTCATCGGCTACGACACCCGCACCGGCCGGGGCGGCCCCACACGCCTCGTAGCCGGCCGCACACCGGCCGCCGGCGAGGCCGTCCTGGACGAGCAGGCAGCCAAACAGCTCGGAGTCCACGTCGGCGACCAGTTCACGGTCATGGGCACGTCCCTGCGCGCTGTCGGCTTCTCCACCGGCGGCAGCAGCATCACCAACACCACCGTCTTCGTCGAGCTCAGCGAGTTCGGCCGGATCCACGACGACCGCGTTTCGTACGTCCTCACCGGGCTGGACCCAGGCGCCGACCCAGAAGCGGTCACGGACCGGATCGAGGCCGAAGTCGGTGGCGTCACGGCCCAGACCCGCGAGCAGTTCGCCGACTCCGAAGCCCGCATCGTCACCGATATGAGCGCTGACCTGCTCCGGCTGATGTCCTCCATCGGGCTCGTCATCGCGCTCGCCGTCATCGCCCTGGGACTGATGACGGCCACCTTAAACAGGCTGCGGGACTTCGCCGTCCTCAAGGCCCTCGGCGCCCGCACACCTCGGCTCGCGGCAGCGGTGGCAGTGCAGGTGCTGCTCACCGTCGTACTCGCCTCCACCGTCGCCACCACAGCCGCGCTGGGGCTGGCGTGGTTGCTGCCACTCGCCGCTCCAGCGGTCCAGATCTCCATCACCACCGCCGCCGTCGCACAGACCACCACCACAGCGCTCCTGGTCGGCCTCATCGCCGCCCTGTGGCCGCTGCGCCGCATCGCCGCGCTCGACGCGGCAACCGCCTTCCGGGAGACACGATGAATACCAACGCCCCCACCACCTCCGGCAATGCCTCGGTCCCCGACCCAGTGCTCCGGTCACCGGGCAACAACAGGCCCCACGGTGAATCGACCAGGTCCGCGGTGCTGACCGTTCGAGGGCTCACGAAGACGTACGGGGCGGGCGAGACCGCCGTGGATGCCGTGCGAGCAGTCGACCTCGACCTCGCCGCCGGGGAAGTGCTCCTCGTGATGGGGCCGTCCGGATCGGGCAAGACCACCTTGCTGCTGATGCTCGGCGCACTGCTGCGCCCGAGCGCAGGCTCCATCACCGTCACCAGCCGTGACGGCGTCGACGTGGACATCGC
The DNA here is from genome assembly GCA_002729525.1 of Nocardioides sp. GTDB lineage: Bacteria > Actinomycetota > Actinomycetes > Propionibacteriales > Nocardioidaceae > Nocardioides. The sequence continues at coordinate 39,422 of PBYI01000036.1, read as the reverse complement.
CGCGGCGCGTGAGAAGGAGCTCCCTGTGCTGCGGTCGCGCACCTTCGGGTTCATCTTCCAGGACTACGCCCTCTTGGACGCACTCACGGCCACCGAGAACATCGCAGTTGCCGCCAATCTCGCCGGCACCACCGGATCCGCCGCCCGCCACCGCGCCACCCAGCTGCTCGAGCGCGTCGGCCTTGCCCACCGGGCAGCGGCGCGGCCCTCCCAGATGTCCGGCGGCGAACAACAGCGCGTCGCAGTCGCACGCGCGCTCGCCAATGACCCACCCGTTCTGCTCGCGGACGAACCCACCGCCAACCTCGACGCCTCTCGCGGCCGAGACCTCGCCCGGCTGCTGCGCCAGCTCGCTGACGAGGACAGCCGCTCGATCGTCATCGTGAGCCACGACGATCGACTCCGAGAGATCGCCGACCGCGTGCTCTGGTTGGAGGACGGGCAATTCCGCCACGTCGCCGCGCTTGCCGTCGATCCCGTCTGCCGCATGCAGGTCGAGCCGAACGGACCCCACGCGAGCTGGCGCGGCGAGCAGTGGTGGTTCTGCTCTGACGCCTGCCGACGGGAATTTGTCACCAAGCCCGAGCGATTCACCCCACGGCCGGCGTCCACCTAGGCCGTGCTGCCGCAGGGTCGGCAGTCGTCATCAGTCGACATGCGCCCGGAACCGGAACGCGTCCCGTCGCGTGTCGGTCTCGACGAGACCGAACCCGGCAGCCTTCAGCCGTGCCGGCAGTTCCTCCGGGTCGACCAAGGTGCAGGTGTCGCCGATGTGTGCCAGCGCGAACAGCGGACCCCACCGGCTGTCCGAGCCCGCCAACCTGCCGTTCGGGCGCAGGACCCGGCCGGCTTCGGCGTACAGGCGATCCTACGCCGCCGCCGTGGGCAGGTGATGCAGCATCGTGAAGCAGACCACCGCGTCGAACGAGCCTGACGCGAATGGAAGCGCCGTCGCGTCACCATGTCGCACGTCCACCCCCGGGTGTCTTCGTGCGAGCGCCGTGGCATCGGCTGCGTCGTAATCCAGGCACGTCAGCGATCCCACCTGCTGCACCAGCCAGTCTGTGGTCAGTCCCGGGCCCGGCCCGAGCTCCAGGACGGACGCTCGCTCGAGGGAGATGCCGTCCAACGCCCATGGCAGCAGCGCTCTCACCTGGGCGCGCCAGATCCGGGATCGGCAGTAGACGCGATGGATCAGGTTCACCGTGGAGTCCTTCCTTCATGCACGCGGGCGGCCTCCCACCTCGATCTGACTATGCGGCTCGACCACTGTCCAGTCATGTGATCGGCCTTCATCGGTTCTTCATCGAAACCACCGGCGATCCGTCTGGGTCAAGCGGCGAGGGTGATGGCGCGGTCCCCACCGGGCCGACGTCGTCTATACGAAAGGTTCGCCCATGAGCTCAACATCCGGCACCGGTCCCGATGCGGCTTCTGCGCAGCTCCCGAAGGATCGGCACGGGTGGAGCCGGCGGATGCGCGTCGTTGCTCTCTCCGCCGGTGCGTTGGCCGTGCTTGCCGCCGCGGGTGGCCTGGCGGCGCTCAACGGCTATGACGACCGCGCCGACGAGGGCTCGACGGCGGCCGCTCTCGCCGGCCACCGCGGCATGGTGGAGGGCACCGTCTGGATCGCCAACGAGGGCGGCGACTCGCTCACGGCAATCGACGCCGCCACCAACCGGGTCGTGACCACCGTCGCCGGCGTCGAAGGGCCGCACAACGTGCAGGTGTCTCCCGACGGTGCGTCGGTGTGGACGGTGAGTGGCCACGACGGATACGCCGCGATGCTGTCCGCGGGGAGCTTGGACCTGCACGGTGTGGTCCCGACCGGCTCGGCACCAGCCCATGTCGTGGTCTCCCCGGACGGGGCAACCGCGTACACCACGAACGGCGCGGACGACACCGTCTCCGTCATCGACGCGTCCACCATGAAGGCCATCGACACCATCAAGGTGGGCCATGGCCCGCACGGCCTCCGACCCAGCCCGGACGGCCGCTGGCTTGTCGTGGCGAACGTCGCCGACACCACGCTCAGCGTCATCGACACCCGGACCAACCAGCTGGTCACAGACGTCGAAGTCGGGAAGGCCCCCGCGCAAGTCGCCTTCTCCCCCGACGGCCGGTTCGTCTACGCCTCCCTGAACGGCGAGGACGCCGTCGCCAAGGTCGACATGACGTCGCGCAAGCTGGTCGGCACGGTCGCAGTCGGAGACGGCCCCATCCAGACCTATGTCAGCGGCGACAACCGCTACCTCCTCGTCGCCAACCAGGGCACCGAAGACTCGCACGGGACCGCCGTCTCGGTGATCGACATCAAGACGTTCACCGTGACCGCAACCGTCGAGACCGGACAGGGCTCCCACGGCGTCGTCGTCGACCCCTCGAGCCAGCACGCCTACGTCACCAACATCTACGGCGACGACGTCGCCGTCCTGGACCTCCAGGAACTCGAGGTCGTGGCCCGGATCCCCGTCGGAGACAAGCCCAACGGCGTGAGCTTCTCCTCGCTCCCGAACGACGCCGAAGACGGCAGCGTCACGCTCGACCTTTCCACGGATCCCGAAGTGCCCGCCGACGAGATCGAAACCGATCACGGAGACGGCCACCAGGACGGTCACTGATCCTCTGGAAGGCGACGCCGCCTCAGTGCGGCTGACTCAGACCCAGGCATCGGGGTGGACATCGCCAGCCATCACCGCGCAGTTCGCCACGCTGGGCCAGCATCCGCCGAGTTTTTGGGTCATCAATCCGCGACATAAGCGGAAACGGTTCAAAATACGAGTGGCCTCTGACCCGCGTTTCTGCAGGTCAGAGGCCACTTTTCAGTAGCGGGGGCAGGATTTGAACCTGCGACCTCTGGGATACACCCGTAGTGCACTGAGCGCCTGCCGTCGCTTGACACTGTTCGACGATTCTGGGGGCTGACCTGCGCAAACGCCACACGCACGACTTCACCGTTTGACACCGGCTGACTCGATTCGCGACCAAATCCGCCCACTTTCCGCCCACCCTCAAGTCTCCAGCCGTGCCCAGGCAGGTTCCGATAGGTGGGCGACAACCTCTTTCGACCCTCAAATCTCTGCGCCCTACGGGGACCGCGACAAACCCCAACGAAGGAGTCCAAGAGTCAGTGGCCACCACGCCACCGACAACGCCTCGCGTCGCCAGCTCGATGGCGCCCGTCGTGAGGAGCGCCCGGAGACGTAGTCGAGGGTGGCATTGGGCGAACGCTCTGGCCATGGCAGGGCAGCCAGTGACTCACCTCCTCTGGCATCGAACACCGTCGGGGCCTGATCGGAAACGGTCACCGAGGTCGTGCAATCCCGCGAGATCCCCAGGGCCGGATCAACCGCGAAGCGTGCCAACTTCACCGGAAGAAGAGGAGGGGACAAGTCTCGTGCAGGGGCGGAGCAGTTCGGGCCGTGTCAAGACGACGGAAGATAGGTTATCGGCGCCAAAACAACGGGGTTGACTCCCGCCGAGCAGCACGGCTGTTGTTGGTTTCCTGGGTTGGCTGGTACACATTCCGGACTGCCGTGGGGGTCGTTCGGCTGGGCGTCGTCGCGGAGTCTTCTCGACGAGATCCAGCGACTACTGCGTCACGAACTCCGTGATGTAGAGATCCATAACCTCACCGTGGTAGAGCTCCTCGATCTCGTCGGTGAGCTCCTCCTTCAGTTTCGTCCGCTGCTTGAGGTCAGAGAGCTCTGCGACGGTTCGGCCTGAGAACATCTCGATCGTGGCGTCGAGGGCTCTGCTGCCGTCCGCTTCCTCGGCCTCAGCTGTGAGCTGCAGGGCGATTGCGATCCGCAGATAACTTCCGGCGGCGAGGTTCAGCTGGATCGGCTCGAGGGTGACAACCTCGCCCGCGACTGGCTTAGGGTCCGCTTCGGGCTTCGGCTTGAGGACGAGAAAGTACGCTGCGGCAGCGACGGCGAGAAGGGCGACGATCGCGAAGATCTTCTTCTTGCCCTTCCTCGGCTCGTCGTCGGCCTTCGCAGACTTGGTCATGGTGGTGCTTCCTGGTCAGAGGGTCCCGGCGAATCATCGCTGTTGATCACACAGATCGGCCCGGACACACTGTTCTTGAGGACTTCGAAAGACAGCCTCGTCGAATCGAGTACATCCGGGTCGACGTCGTCGACCGCGGACAGCCATCACCAACGCTGGCTACCAGGTCGGCTGAACCTGCGCCCAGCCCGCCGCCGCTCCCGAGCCCTGTACTGGTCAGCGGCGACCAGGGGTCCTTCGTCGACAAGGACCTCCGTCTGCCCCCGCAAATATGTCGAGTTCCCGGCGAAGAAGGACGCCCGGCTCTGACACAGTCACCCGGCGGCGACGCCCGCGCGGCAGCGCTGGCATCAAGGAAGGCACTGGGGCTACCGGCGCAGATGACCGCCGTCGGCACGTTGTGGGAGAGATCGGCCCGTGCCGGATGAGGGCGGGAACCTCGGCGGGGTCAGTGGGCCATTATCGATTCTGGAGCCAGATCGAGGTCAGCACGTGCTCCCGCGAGGCCGCTCGGTCGTGAATGCTCCGCTCGTGTTGTAGCCCGAGCTCGACGAGCTCCGCTTCGTCGCCCGCCTGAAGAGTGACGTCGCACTCCGGGCAGGTCAGTTCCAAGACTCGCACCGCGACCTCCTACTAGGGATCATAGTAGGAGCGGCAGTACGCGGATCTGCGCCAGCTTGAGGGACCCCACAGGAGGTGCCGTGCCTCCGACTAGGTAGCCGGCGCCGGTTTCTCTAAGAAGCGCCAGGTCTGCCCACTTCGCCCATCTACTATGAGAGTTAGTAGACTGTTGCTCACGGCGCGTGGACGATCAGGCTTTCGCCGGCAAGAGGCCGAAACTATGGGCGCCTGATGCCGGCGCAATGGGGCGACCATGTCCGCGAAAGCTACGGACTCCCCGCAGACCGGCGAGATCGGACGGCACCATCGGTGAATCGCGACCGGATGCGTTCCTGTGCTGGCTTGACTGAGGAGGACCCATGACCCTTGAGGCACTGCAAGTCCTGGTGTCTGACACGCCGTCCGGTCTACTGCCCGCGCGTAACCAGATGGCGCTGTCGCTGGGCTGGCACATCATCTTGGCTTGCTTCGGCGTGGCTTTCCCGTCGATGATCTTCATCGTCCACTGGCGCGGTGTCTTCCGCGGTGACGCGGTGGCGCTCGAACTGGCCAAGCGGTGGTCGAAGGTCTCGGCGGTGCTGTTCGCAATCGGCGCGGTCTCCGGGACCGTGCTCAGCTTCGAGATGGGTCTGCTGTGGCCGGGCCTGATGGGCAAGTACGGCGACGTGCTCGGTCTGCCGTTCGCGTTCGAGGGGCTGGCGTTCTTCGTCGAGGCGATCTTCCTCGGCATCTACCTCTACGGCTGGGGCCGGATGCCTCCGCGGATCCACCTGCTGATGCTGGTCCCGATGGCCTGCGCGGGCGTGATCGGCACGTTCTGCGTCATCGCGGTCAACGCCTGGATGAACAACCCAACCGGCTTCCGGCTAACCGCGGCCGGCGAGGTGGTCGACGTCGACCCGTGGAAGGCGATGTTCAACGACGGCGTGTGGCTGATGTTCGCCCACATGTGGGTCGGCGCCTTCGTGGTCGTCGGCTTCACCGTCGCCGGGGTGTACGCCGCGGGCATGCTGCGCGGCCGCCGCGACCGCCACCACCGGCTCGGGTTCGTGGTGCCTTTCGTCTTCGCCACCGTCGCCGCGCTGGCCCAGCCGCTGGTCGGCCACGTGCTCGGCCTGCGGGTCGCGGAGAGCCAGCCGGCCAAGCTCGCCGCGTTCGAACTGGCCGAGACCACCGAGCAACCGGCGCCGCTGCGCCTGGGCGGGATCATGATCGACGGCGAGGTCCGCTACAGCATCGACATCCCCAAGATCGGCTCGTTGATCGCACGCAACAGCTTCGACAGGCCGGTGCCCGGCCTGGACGAGGTGCCGGAGGACGAGCGGCCGCCGGTCAACATCACCCACTGGGCGTTCCAGTCCATGGTCGGCATCGGCTCGCTGCTCGCCCTGTCCGTGCTGCTGTTCTGGTTCGTGCGATGGCGCGGCCGCGACCTCCTGGAAAGTCGCTGGTTCCTGCGATACGCCGTGGCCGCCGGCCCGCTAGCGATGATCGCCCTCGAGGCTGGCTGGATCGCCACCGAGGTCGGCCGTCAGCCGTGGGTGGTCTGGCAGGTGCTGCGCACCGAGGACGCGGTGACCGAGAACCCGTGGATCTGGTGGAGCTTGGCCGGGACCGCGGTGGTGTATCTCGGCATGACGGTCGGCGCCTACGTCGTACTCCGGTCCATGGCGCGACGCTGGCGCGCCGGCGAGCTCGATCTACCCAGTCCCTATGGCCCCGAGTCCGCCGAGGGCGTGCAGGAGCCGTCCCGGTGACGCTGGAGATTGCGGTGGCCGCCGCGCTGTTCGCCGGTGTCGTCGTCTACTCGGTCTTCGGTGGCGCGGACTTCGGCTCCGGCTTCTTCGACGCCACCGCCGGCGGCGCCCGCCGCGGTGCGGAGGTTCGCACGCTGATCGACCACAGCATCGGACCGGTGTGGGAGGCCAACCACGTCTGGCTGATCTACGTGCTGGTCACCTGGTGGACGGCGTTCCCCGGAACGTTCGCGGCGGCCATGTCGACGCTCTGGTTGCCGTTGATGCTGGCCCTGCTGGGCATCGTGCTGCGCGGGGCGTCCTTCGCGTTCCGAAAGTACTCCGCCACCCTCGGCCAAGCTCGGCTCTTCGGCATCGTGTTCGCCGGTTCCTCACTGATCACCCCGTTCTTCCTGGGCTGCGTAGCCGGCGCAATCGCCTCCGGCCGAGTGCCTGCCGACGGCGGCGGCGACCTGGTCTCGTCGTGGGTGAACCCGACCTCGCTGTTCGGCGGCCTGATTGCGGGCGGCAGCTGTGCGTACCTGGCCGGTTCGTTTCTCGTCGCCGACGCCGCCCGATCCGGGCACCGCGGGCTAGCCGAGATGCTGCGCGTGCGCACGCTGGGTGTGGGCGCGCTCACCGGCGCGTTGGTGTTCGCCGCGCTGGTGCCGATCAAAGAGGACGCACCCACGCTCTTCGACGGCCTCACAGGTCGGGCGCTGCCACTCATGGTGCTGTCGGCGCTCGCCGGAGCCAGCGCACTCGTGCTGATCTGGACGCGGCGGTACTCCGTCGCCCGGTTCGCCGTGGCGGCCGCGGTCGCCACTGTGACCCTGGGCTGGGGGGCCGGGCAGTACCCGTGGTTGCTGGTCGACGAGGTCACCATCGTCGACGCCGCCGGTGCCGACGCGACGTTGCAGGCGCTGCTGGTCGCCGTCGGCCTGGCGGTGGCGATCGTTCTGCCGGCACTGTCCTACCTGCTCTTCCTCACCCAGTCCGAGCGGTGGTTGCGACACTGAAGAGAACCTCAGCAGCCGCCAGGACGGGCGGCCACGTGGTGCCGTCACCAGTCCATCTCATCGATGTCGGTCCGGACGAGAGGAGGTCGTTCAGGGTCTCGATCTCGGTCCGTGTTGGACGGTTTCGCGCTTCTCCGCGATGCCAACTGCACGATCTTCGTCTATGGCATCGGGGTGGCCGCCGCCCGGCATCTTCATCATGTTCCATCTCCGTGTCCTTTCGTGAGCAACTCCGGATGAGTTCTCCATGTGTATCGGCCTTTTCGGGGTCGCAAAACCCGATCGCGCCTATGAGGAGTACCGCGACCGTCCGTCACCCGGGGTGCCTACGCGCGTGGAGGTCCGCTTTCGGCCCACCGCTGCTCACGGAGCACAACTGGTGGCGGAGATGCTGAATGGAGCCGCCGACGACATCAGTCCGATCGGGCTGCGGGCCCGCCACCGCGGCCATCGTGCGCCAGCGCGGTTGGGAACAGCTCCGCTGCCGAGCGCGACTCACATGTCCGAGCAGTTGTCCTATCCGGGATAGTAGTGAGGATTTCAGAATCCGCTGACCGGCGTGCTTGCATCACTCGTCATGCCCGGACTCCTGACCGGGGGAACCAGCGCATCGACCATGACAGCGACAGTAAGGAATCAGCGCGTGGCGACTCATAGCCACAAGCGGGAAACCGCACGACGCAAGCCCTCGGCAGCACTCATCGCGGCACCCCTCGCGGTTCTCGCAACCGGCGCAGCGGTGACGATCGGCGTTGTTGGATCCGATCCCCCGTCCGACCTCCTCGCCGTCGACCAGTCGGCCGCGGGCAGCGTCCTCGACCGCCGCCCGGTCGTTTCGCGTGGCGGTATCAGGCGCGGCGACGCCGGCCGGCCAGCGGGGTCTCCCGCGCGTGAGCTGAAGGCCGCTGCTGCGCGTCAGCTGAGCCCGGTCGATGAGGTCCTGCTGCCAAATGCAGTGGCAGCGGCCATCCGGAATGCCGACACCCATCGGTGGACGACCACCGAGCTCAACATCTGGACCCGCCCGGACAAGCAGGCCGAGCAACTCGGCGTCCTCGATGCCGGTAAGAAGGTGCCAGTCACCGGCCGCGCGATGCTCGGCCGACAGGAGATCGTGCTGGACGGCGAGGCCCGGTGGGTCACTTCGGGCTATCTCAGCGAGGAGAAACCTGACCCTGGGCCTAGCCTCGGCGGTCAGTGCACGAACGGGACATCTGTCCCCTCCGGTGTCAGCTCGAACATCCGGGCGATCCACCAGGCCGTCTGCGCGAACTTTCCCGAGATCGCGACCTACGGCACGTTGCGCGGCGACGGTGAGCATGCGCAGGGGATCGCTATGGACATCATGGCTGCCGGCGACCGCGCCTGGCAGGTCGCGGAGTTTCTCCGGGAGTATTACTCCGAGTTCGGGGTCAGCTACGTGATTCACGCCCGGCGGATCTGGTCGGTGGAGCGCTCTTCAGAGGGTTGGCGCGCGATGGAGGATCGCGGATCGGTGACCGCGAATCACTATGACCACGTCCATGTGACGACCTACTGATTTCAGAGCAACCGCGCTCAGCGGGTCGTGATCGAGGACGGGGTATGAGGAGAACCAGAGATCGCTCCAAGGGTTGTCCAGCCCGTCCATCTGTGGCTACGCGTGAGGGGCAGGGCGCTGCGGTGGCACAGCGCGACGTGTGTCTACTATTGCGTCTAGTAGATAATGGTGACGGAACTCGGTGGGGTGGTGGTGACGACGGACTCGGCGGACCGGGGCGCCCGGCCATTGCCCTCGTGGGGATGGGGTCGGTGGGCTTGGCGTGAGCTGACCTCGATGCGTACCGCCGTGGTTCTGCTCGCACTCCTCGCATTGGCGGCGATCCCGGGATCTGTGCTGCCGCAACGCAACGTGGCCACGGATCCGGCGGCGGTGCCGCAGTTCATGGCCGAGCACCCGAGGCTCTCGCCATGGCTGGACCGGCTGGGGCTGTTCGAGGTCTACGCCTCCCCCTGGTTCGCCGCCACGTACGGTCTGTTGCTGGTCTCGATGACCGGCTGCGTCCTCCCCCGCTGCGCGCGGCTGTGGCGGGAGGCGCGGGCCGAGCCACCGAAGGCCCCACCGCGGCTGGACCGGTTCGAACACCACCGCGAAACCTCGCTCGACGCCCCGGCAGACGTCGTGGTCGCACAGGCCGCGGCAACCCTGCGCGGCCGCGGCTATCGCGTCGTCGTCGACAGCGAGCCCGACGTGCCCCACACGACAGGTGAGACGGGTGAGACAGTGCCCGGCCAGGCGCAAGCACGGGCGGAGGTTCGCGCGGAGAAGGGCTATGCCCGGGAGATAGGAAACCTGGCCTTCCACCTCTCGCTGCTGGTCCTGCTGGTCGGCGTGGCCGGCGGGAAGCTGTTCGGCTTCGAGGGCCGGGTCGCGCTCGCCGAGGGCGACACCTTCACCAACGTGGCCTCCTCCTACGACGCATTCACACCGGCGTCGTTGGCCGACGTCGACGGGCTGACCCCATTCTCGATGACCTTGGAGGAGCTCGAGACGGCCTTCGCGCCGACTGGGCCACGAACAGGCGAACCCCGGAAGTTCGACGCACAGGTCACCTACCGCACCGAGGGCGGTTCCGAAGCCTCCACCAGTATCGCGCCGAACCAGCCGCTGGACGTCAATGGCACCAAGCTGTTCCTCAGCGGGCACGGGTACGCCCCCAGGGTGACGGTCCGTGACGGCAAGGGCGAGACCGTCTTCTCCGGGCCGGTCATCTTCCTTCCCTCCGACGGTGCACTGACCAGCGACGGCGTCATCAAGGTGCCGAACGCGAAACCGACCCAGCTGGGTTTCGAAGGTCTGTTCCTGCCCACCGGCACGCCGATGGGCGGCGATGTCTCGCAGTTCCCCGGACTGCTCGCACCCCGTCTGGATCTGGTGGCCTACTCCGGCGACCTGAGCATGGACACGGGAGTGCCGCAGTCGGTGTACAGCCTCGACAAGACCAGCCTGACCGAGATCGAGAGTCAGAGCCTGCGGATCGGCGAGACCATGCGGTTGCCCGACGGTGCCGGGTCGGTCACCTTCGACGGCGTCGCCCGGTTCGGCAACTTCCAGGTCGCCTACGACCCGGGCAAGGAGATTGCCCTGGCCGCAGCTGTCCTCCTGCTGATCGGTCTCACCGTCTCCCTCACCGTCCGCCGTCGACGGGTCTGGGTCCGCGTCACCCAATACCCCGACCGGGAGGGCGTCCAGGTGGAGACCGCCACGCGGTCCCTCACTCGCAGATCCGCACCGAGCGAGGACACAGACAAGCTCATGCAGACCCTGAATCGCCTCGCCCCCGACCTCGCCCCCGACCTTGATCCCGACCTCGATCCCGAGGCCGTGAGGAGTCTCTCGTGAACCTCGCCGCGCTCTCCGACAACCTAGTGGCCCTCGCCATCGGCATCTATGCGGTGGCCTTCACGGTGTACGCCGCCGATCTGGCCAAGGCCCGCACTGGCGCCCGGTTCGGCGCCCGAACTCGCTCCACCACGCCTGCCGCGGTGACCGGGTCGGCGAATCCCGTCGACTCCCCCGTCACCGTAGGCCCAGATGGACCGCCCGAGGACGTGACGACCCCAGACGTGAACTCGTTGCTCGACCGCAGCGACCTCAGCCGGACCGCGCTGATAGCGGGGCGACTTTTCACCATCGCCTGCAGCGTGAACATCGCGGCCGTCGTAGCACGAGGTGTCGCCGCGGGGCGGGCGCCGTGGGGAAACATGTACGAATTCTCCATGGTCGGCGCCGCTGCCATCGCCACCGCCTTCGTCATCGGATCGCGGCGCCACCGGATTGAAGGTCTCGGGATCGGAGTTGCCGGACTGGTCCTAGTGTGCCTCGGGCTCGCCGTCACCGTTCTCTACACGCCGGTTGATGCGCTGATCCCCGTCCTCAACTCCTACTGGATGGTCATCCATGTGGCTGCGGCCATCGTCGCCGGCGGCGTGTTCACCATCGCCGCCCTCGCCTCGGGAGCGTTCCTGATCCAGCGGCGCCGCGAACGCGCCAACGACTCCACACCCGGCATTGACGCAACCAGCCGCGGGGCTGGTGCTGGGTTGAGGTCGGAGACGCTGGAGCGAGTCTCCTACGGGCTGATCGTATTCGCCTTCCCGATCTGGACCTTCGCCGTCATCGCGGGCGCGGTATGGGCCGAGGCCGCCTGGGGCCGCTACTGGGGCTGGGACCCCAAAGAGACGTGGGCGTTCATCACCTGGGTGTTCTACGCCGCCTACCTCCACGCCCAGTCCACGGCCGGATGGCGCGGAACCCGCGCAGCATGGTTCAGCCTCCTCGGCTACGCGGCGTTCCTGTTCAACTTCGTCGGGGTCAACATGTGGATCTCCGGCCTGCACTCCTACGCCGGAGTGTGACCCGGTCGTGACCGGACCGCCGTTGTCAGCGGCACCTCGTGATCAGATGCGCCATGGTGACAGAGGGCAGCCATGAGCTGGTGGGAGATCATCGCCATGTTCGTCGGCATCCCCATCGCCGTCTGCGTGGGTGTCGGGACACTGGTGTTCTGGTTGACCGAGAACCGGGTGCCCGACGGACTCGCCGCTGCCCGCGAGCAGGACTCATCATCCGCGACAGCGGCAGCCCAGAACGAACCCGGGAATCAGCCGGAAGCCACGCCCCAAGATCGGTCTGCAGATCCGCCCGCCGAGGATGGCCCCATCGTCGATCCCGAGGGCGATGGAGAGTGCGGCGGGATGCACGGCGACACGCACTGAGACACCAGTCGACCCGCGGCCCTCGCCCGCAGCCAACAACTGATGCGCGCAGCTACCAGGTCACCTCGTCGCAGTTGGCGGTGCGCTTCTCCTCGACCTGCAAGGTGGCGTGCTCGATGAGGTAGTCATTCCGCAGGATCGTCTGTGCGGCCACCAATGCGGGTTGCCCTTGAGCGTTGTCGTGGAGGACCAGATGGGCGGTGGCCACGTTCATCCCCGAGGTGAGGGTCCAGGCGTGCAGGTCGTGCACGTCCTTCACTCCGGGCAACGAGGCCAAGGAGTCCGCGACCGCGTCGATGTCCAGGCCAGCGGGCGCGTGCTGCCCGAGCACCGCGAGGACCTGGCGGCCGAGCATGACCGCGCGCACCGCCACGAAGGCGCCGATCGCGAACGCGACAGCGGTGTCCCAGTACCCCTCGCCGGTGGCGGCGACGAGACCGGCTGCGGCAAGAACCCCGATGCTGCCGGCGGTGTCGGCGACGACCTCCAGGTAGGCGCCCTTGACGTTGAGCGAGTCCTTCGCTCCGGCGCGCAGCAGGACCAGTGCGGCCAGGTTCACCAGGAGGCCGAGAAGGCCGACGATTAGCATGGCGCCGGTGTCGACCTCGGGGTTGGTGCCCATACGACCAATCGCCTCGATGACGACGTAGGTGGCGACGCCGAGCATCAGCAGAACGGCGAGCCCGGAGGCGAAGACCTCCGCTCGGTAGGAGCCGTATGTGCGGCGGCCGGTGTCGTCGGGGCGGGGGGCGATCTTGGTCGCCACGAGCGCGGCCCCCAGGGCGACGACGTCGGCGGCCATATGGCCAGCGTCGGAGATCAGGGCGAGGGAGCCGCTGATGATGCCCGCGACAAGCTCGACGACGAAGAACATTGCGATGAGTCCGAAGGAGACCGCTAGCCGCCACCGGTACCGCGCGCCCGCGTGTCCCGTGAGCTGGCCCCCATCCTGAGGTCCATGCCCATGCCCGTGACCGACACCCATCCCGATGTCCCCTCCTAGTCGACCGCTGTCTACGATGGAGCATAGTAGTTATCCGTGAACGGCTGGAGAATCCCCTTGACCGTCAAGCCCGTGCACCCGAGCCTTGCCCTGCTAAGTGGCTTGCTGGTTTCGATGGTCGCATCGGTCCTCGTCTTCACCATGCCCGCCCCACCCGCAGCGGCCCACACCGACCTGGTCGGCTCCGACCCCGCCGCCGACTCCACGCTTCGCGAGGCCCCGGATCAGGTGACGCTGCGGTTCAACGAGCCGATGGAGCCACAGCTCTCGAAAGTCGCCCTCACCACGCCCGACCAGGACGCGGCGGAGCTGCCCGTGACGGCGGGCTCGGAACCGACCACCCTGGTGGCCGACATCCCCGGCGAGGGCATGGCCGGTGGCGCCTGGAAGGTCGCCTACCGGGTCACGTCCGCCGACGGGCACCCCGTCCAAGGGACGCTGTCGTTCACCGTGCGCCCTCCCGCGAACGCGGCCACCGAGGACCCCGAAGACACAGAGGGCAACGCATCAAGCGACGACCCCGCCGATGCCCGAGGGTCGGACGAGAACGCGTCCTCTGAGCCAGCCGATGGTGCGGCATCAGGGGGTGGCGAGCAGACCAGCGACGCGCGAGCGGACGATGGCGCGGGATCGTGGCGACTTGTGGCGCCCGTGCTCCTTGGCGGCTTTCTGCTCCTGCTCGCCGCACTGCTCTTGGTGACCCGGTTCACCCGGGTGGCACCCGTCGAGTCGATCGACGGCACGCCTGCCGAGACCACCACCGGAGGGGCTGACGCAGAAGCCGGCCACGGGGTGGCCGACACGGGGACGGACGCCGAAACAGTCGAGGCCAACTCCGAGACAGACGTATCAGAGCCCGATCAGCCAGACCCCGACGATGCCCAGCCCAACCGCGCCTGGTGACCACGCGATCACCGGCTCCCCGGTGATCGGCAGCGGGACTAGGCGCGCCGCCGGCCTGCTGCTGCTCACGGCTCTCGCGCCGGGTGTCGCGCTGGGGCTGCTGTTCCTCTCCGACGGCCTGGCGGCCACCAGCCTGCCGGGGCTGCCGGACTCGGGGTCCGTCACACGGTGGGGCCTGCCGGTGGTGCAGGCGGTACGGGATGCCAGCGCGACGGTCGCGGTCGGGGTCGTGGTGCTCGCGGCCACCTGCCTGCCCACCGCCCCCGGACCCAGCGCCGGGTCCGGCGGTGGGTCGCGCCGCGTGTCGTCGACGCAGCGGCTGCTGCTCAAGGTCGGTGCCGTGACCGCGATGGCATGGGCATGGAGCACCCTGGCGATGCTCATCTTCGTCTACGCCGACGCCTCCGGTGAGCCCGTAGGCGGCGAGGGGTTCTGGTCCCAGGCGTGGTACTTCGCCACCAGCTTCGAGCCTGGCCGCTACCTGCTCACCGGCGCCGCTCTGGCGGCGCTGCTCGCCACCGCCTGCCTGATGATTCGACGTCCCGAAGGGATGGGGTTCGCGGCGCTGGTGGCGTTGGCCGGAGTGTGGCCTATGGCACTCGGCGGACATGCGACCGGGTCACTGGATCACAACCGCCTGGTGGAGTTGCAGCTGTTCCACCTGCTCGGCGTGACCGTGTGGACCGGCGGCCTGGTCGGCCTACTGGTGGTGCGCCGACACCTGGGCGAGAACCTCGGACCTGTCGTACGCCGCTACTCCCGGCTCGCGGGCTGGTGCCTGCTGCTGGTCGCGCTCTCCGGAATCTCCGGTGCCGCCCTGCGCCTACCCGGCGCATCGGCACTGACCACCAGTTACGGGGCCATGCTCGCCGTCAAGGTCGCGGTATTGAGCGCGGTCGCCGCTCTCGGCTGGTGGCAGCGGACCCGCATCGTCAGGCGCATCGAGTCCGGCGCCTCGAGTGCGTTCGCCCGGCTTGCGTTCTACGAGGTCGTCCTGCTGCTGACCGGCGCCGGTGCCGGGGTCGCGCTGAGCCGCACCAACCCACCGACCCCCGAGACCGACCCGTCCCTCAGCAACGCACAGGCCCTCCTCGGCACCGACCTGCCCCCCGAGCTCGGCATCGGTGAGTGGTTCACCCAATGGAAGCCCGACCTGATCTGGCTCACGGTCGCCCTGGCCATGACCGCCTGGTACCTGAGTGCGGTGCTCCGGCTCCGGGCACGGGGTGACGGATGGCCACTGCTGCGCACTATCGCTTGGCTGCTCGGCTGGCTGCTCGTCGTGTGGGCCACCAGCGGCTCCCCGGGGGTCTACGGACGGGTGCTGTTCAGCATGCACATGGTCCAGCACATGACCATCGCGACCGCCGCACCCACGTTCCTGGTCCTCGGCGCACCGATCACACTCGCGCTACGGGCACTGCCCCGCCGTACCGACGGCTCCCTGGGCCCCAGAGAGTGGCTCCAGGAGGCACTTCGATCGTTCCTGGCCCACCTCCTGACCCTCCCGGTGGTCACGGCCGGGATGTTTGTAGTGAGCCTGGCCGTCTTCTACTACAGCGGCCTGTTCGAACTGTCGCTGGAGTCTCACACCATGCACGTGGCCATGGTGGCCCACTTCCTCCTTACCGGCTTCCTACTGGCGAACTGCCTGGTCGGCATCGACCCGGGAATCCACCGACCTATGTTCCCGCTCCGTGTGGTGCTGCTAATGGTGACGTTCGGCTTTCATGCACTCTTCTCGGTCTCGCTCATGTCCTCGGACCAAGTGCTCGCGCCGGACTGGTTCTCAGCTCTCCAGCGGCCCTGGGGAGCCTCCCTACTCGACGATCAGCAGTTCGGCGCATCACTGGGATGGGCGTTGGGTGACTACCCGCTCGCGATCCTCGCCGGAGCCCTCATCGTCCGATGGGTCGCCTCCGACCGGCGCGAGCGACGTCGGTTCGACCGCTCCGAGGCCCGCACCGGAGGGCAGGTGATGGCCGACTACAACGCCTACCTCAGCCGCCTTGGGAAGCTCGACGGATCGCTCGAACCGAGTCGGGACCCTGCCCCTCCCCCGGCGCCGGAGTCCACGGGCGAACGCCAGGAGTAGCCCCACCACCGCGACCGCGGGAATGGTCGCCGACCGCACCGACTGGGAACGCACCGCTGGCGTCACCCGGTCGGCGAGTTCAACCTCGGCAACGAGCGTCGCGGTCTCCTCCCCTGTTGCACGTTGGGTCACTTCGCCGTCGCCGGCGATGACCCCGGAGACACCGTTGGTCGAGGCCACCACGACCGTCCGCCCGAGCTCAACTGCCCGAGCCCGAGTGATCTCGAACTGCTGCTCGGGCTGGGTGGTTCCGGTGAAGGTGGCGTTGCTGGTCTGCACCACCGCGATCTGTCCACCGCGAGCGACCTGGCCGGGAAGGACGTCGTCGTAGGCGACGTCGAAGCAGATCGCGTCCGCTACCAGTAGCCCGTACACCGACAGTGGTCCCTCGCCTTGGCCGGGAAGCATGTCACGTGGGATGCGGTCGAATCGCGACGACCAGCCACCGATCACCGACCGCCACGGAATGTGCTCCCCGAAGGGCACCGGATGCGTCTTCGTGTACGCTCCGCTCCCACCGAGCCTGGGTCCGCGGTCGGGTCGCCAGAGCAGTCCGCGGTTGTAGGCCGTCTCAGCGGTCGGGCCATCGAAGATCCCCCCGACCAGCACCGGAACGCCGATGGCGGCCACGGCCTCCTCGATGGCCGCGCGCGCAACGGGGTCGCGGACCGGATCGACGGCGGTAGCGTTCTCCGGCCACACCACCAACACGAGCGACTCCCTCTGCTTGGAGGTGAGGCTGTCGGCGAGCGCGGTGGTCGCCTCGACGTGGTTGCTGGTGACCGCCCGGTGATGACCAGCCAGATCCCGGCCATCGCCGGGCACGCCGCCTTGGACCGCGGCCACTGTGGTCGTCGCGACGGCCGGCACGTGGTAGGGCCAGATCGCCCCCGCGAGAACGGCCGCGCATACGCCCGCCAGCATTCCGGCGGCCGCGGTGCGACGCGGCGATGAAGTGCGGCGCAGGAAGACGCTGCAGGCGTGGGCAAATGTGAAGCCTCCGGTCGCGATGAGAAGCCCGGTGCCGGTGATCCCGGTGTAGGGGAGGAGCGACTGCCACGGGGTGTCGATGGCGGTGAATCCGAGCCGGCCCCACGGCATACCTCCCAGCGGCCAGCCGCTGCGCAACGACTCGACACCGATCCACACCGCACCGGCCCACACCGGCCCGGCCGGGAGCGACGCCACCGCACGCACCCCGACGCTGGCCACGGCGACACTCACCGCCAGGGCACCGGCAAGGCCCAGCCAGGCCGCCCAGCCGATCGAGTCCTCCAGCCACCACAACAGCACGAGCATGAAGGCCAGACCGAAGCACAGCCCCGAGAAGGCCGCGAACCTCAGCGGCGCGCGGGCCACGCTGGCCCACAGCAGCGCCATCGCGACCGGTGCGAGCCAGCCTGCACCCACCGGCTCAAAGCACAGCGCGGCCACCAGACCTCCCCCGGCGGCACCGACCGCGTTGACGAGGCCGCCACGTCGACCGATCGGGCTGCACCCGCCGAGCTCGCCGCTAAGGCTGTATCGGTCTCCAGCAGGCCCGGTGCGGGTCGCGGCGCGAGGAGCCCCGGTCCGACCGGAAGGTGCGGGAGAGTTGGAGGACATGGGACCCTGAGGACGGAACTGGAGCCAGAAGAGCAGCAACGAGACGGGACGAACCAACCGATCTACGATGCAGCATAGTAGGCCGTTGATGAGTGCGGAGGCGCGGAGGTCGGATGAAGCAGATGGGACAACTCGAAGCAGCTGTCATGCATCGACTATGGGACTGGGATCGCCCAGCCTCGGTGCGCGAGGTCGTCGACGATCTCCAGCGGGAGCGCAAGATCGCCTACACCACGGTGATGACCGTGCTCGACAACCTGCACCGCAAGGGGCTCGTACACCGGCAGAAGCAAGGCCGTGCCTATGTTTATACCGCGGTCATGTCCCAGGAGGACCACACCGCGAGCATGCTCGAAGACGTCCTCGCCCAGACCGCCGACCGTGGCGCCGCGCTGCTCAACTTCGTCGAGCAGCTCTCCTCAGAAGAACAGGTCCAAGTTCGCACCGCCCTGGCGAAGTTCAGCAAGCGCGGCAATCAGTCACGTGATCCAGGCGAGAAGGAGTGAGCGTGTGCTTGCCCCCGCCGTCCTCCTCGTCTTCGTCGCATTGGCCGCTGCCCTCGGCCCGCGGCTCCTTCTCGGCGCGGCCTGGGTGCAGCGAGCTCCCGGCTGGGGCATTCTGGCCTGGCAGGCACTGACGATCTCGGTCGTCGCCGCGATCGCGCTCGTCGGCCTCACCCTCGCCGCACCGCTCACACCCCTCGCCGAGTTCATCGCCCGGCTATGCCGCACCACCCCGGCCGAGGTCATCGAGCACTACCAGACCCCAGCGGGCACCTGGGTCGCCTACCTCGCCGCTCTGGCCGCGGCGGGGCTCGCCATCCGGATGCTTTGGCTGACCACCTCGACCGTGGTCAACGCCGCCCGCGGCCGCCACACCCAGCTGACCCTGCTGCGCGTACTCGGCACCGAGCACCCCGACGGGTTCGTGATCGTCAAGCATCCCAAGCCACTGGTCTACTGCCTCCCAGGACTGCGCAAGCGAGTCGTGGTCACCAGCGCCGCCCTCGAGGTGCTGGACCCGCACGAGCTGGAACTCGTGCTCGCCCACGAGCGATCCCACCTACGGTCACGTCACGACCTGGCCCTCGCGCTCGCCGACGTACTGCGCCGCGCGCTAGGCCCTGTGGCGGTCTTCCGAGTGGCACACGAGCAGGTGTCCACCTTGATCGAAATGCAGGCCGACGACGCCGCCCACGACCGCCATGGGCTCGCCCGGGCCCTGGTGACACTCGGCTCCGGCCTTGCCGCAGGGGTGCCCGAGTCCGGACTCGGCGCCGGCAACGTGGCCGCCGTGGCCCGGGTGGAGCGGCTCGCGGCCGCCGCGGGACCGTGGAAGCCGTGGAAGCGCCGCCAAAGCCTCGCGGTCGCCCTGGGTACGGCCATCCTGCTGGCGACGCCGGTCGCGCTGGCGATGTCCCCGATAGTCGAGATGATCATCACCGGCTGCACCACCATCCTCGGTTGAGACCCCAGCCGACTGGTCGCTCCGTCCGTGGCTGGGCGCGCGTCGTTGGCTCTCAGCCGACATTCGGCCAGGGGTTGCGCCGACAGCCGTCCAGCCCGTAGGTCTGTTGCTGCATCACCGGCGCCCGCTCGCCCGGTCCGGGACAGTCGGCGTGGGCGTACCCGATGGCGTGCCCGACCTCGTGATTGACCAGGTACGTGCGGTACATCGGCACCGCATCCTGGTAGTCGTCCGTGCCGAAGGCCCACCGCCGGGCGTTGAGCACGACCAGGTCCCCGTTGCGGCAGGAGACCTCGCCGTTCGTCCTCAGCGGCGCACAGAGCACATCCGTGGTTTCCGGTGTGGCGATCAGCATCCGCAGCTCACCAGCCTCGGCGACCTGGTGGAACGTGCGGCCGGCCACCGTCGCCCAGCCCCGGTCATCGTCCAGGATGCGGTCGATCGTGCGCGCGGTCACCGTCGGGGCGAACGGGAGACCTTCCTCGATCTCCACCGTGTAGGTCAGCTCCCCGGCTCCGGCAGCGTGGTCGGCGCTGTTGCCTGGGGGCGCGGTCACGACGAACTTGCCGGACCCGCCAGCCGGGATCCTCACCCCCGCCTGCCCCATCGCGTCACGTGTCGACCGCGATCCGGCTGGCGCGCGCCCGGTGCGGTCCCGCTCGGCCCTGTCCCTCGCCCGCAACTTCGGTCTCGACGCGGGCGGCCCAGGCGTCGGAGCCGGTTGCGCGGCTGGCTCGTCGAGCATGGGCGGCGCCTCCGGTGGAGGCGTCCTCGCCGCCGTGGACTGCGGCCGTCCGAGCCCGCCACTGACCGCCGCAGTTGTACCACCCAGCACCATCGCCACCAGCGCGGAGACGACGATTCCACGTCGAGCCGACCCGGCACGGCGGTGCCTGCCCGACCGATGCCTCCCGGACCGGCTGCTGTCGACTCGATACCTGTTGGATCGGGCACCGCCGGGCCGGCGACCCGCGGCGGCTCTAGTCCTGCGCATCCGTCTCGGCCAACACGGGCTCGATCAAGGCACGCAGCGTGCTCGCAGTCACCGGCCCCACGACACGGGCCGCGACCCGGCCTTCGGGGTCGACGACCAGCGTGGTCGGCACCGCCGCGGCGGCCAGGGCTCCCTGGAAGGCGAGCATCGCCTCGCTCGAGTCCGAGGAAACGATGCTGTCGTAGGGCACGCCGTGATCGCGCTCGAAAGCACGCGCGGCCGCGTCGTTGTCGCGCACGTTGATGCCAACGAACTGCACCTGGCCGGTGAACTCCTCCGCGACCTCGACCAACTCGGGTGCCTCGGTCACGCAGGGCACGCACCACGAACCCCACACGTTGTAGACCGCGACCTGGCCGGCTAGATCGCCGGAATCGAACCGATCCCCGCTGAGCATCCGTGCCTGGAACGGCTCGCCCTCGATCCGGTCGTCAGGCTCGAACTCCTCGACCACCGACCCGTCGGCGGACCGCGCCCGCGGGTCACCACCGTCTGAACGGCTAGCGACCAGCCACGCCACCAGACCGATCACGGCGAGGACGACCAGGACGGACAGGATCCGCGTCCCCGGGGTCCGAGACGGGGACGGCCTACCAGATGAACCGGGTGCACCGGCCGGACCAAGTGTGCTGGGTCTGCTGACCATTGCCTCGCCTTCCATCCCTTCCTCCCCCTTCTGCCAACCGGGGCCGATCCCGCGGTATTCGATCCGTTCTGCACCCGTATCAGTCGTGGGTGTACTAGATGGGGGGTTGCCAGCCGGCTATCAGGGCCTGCATCGCGGCCATCCACTCCGACCACACCCCGGTCAACTGGAGGACCCCCAAGACGATCAGAAACCCGCCGCCGGCACGCGCGATCGCCCTGACGTGGAGCCGGGCCCACGCCAACCGCCGCATCGCTCCACTGACCGAGAACGCCGCCAGCAGGAAGGGCAGACCCAACCCGAGGCTGTAGGCGAACGCCAGAACCGCGCCACGACCCGCCGTGGCAGAGCTCGTCGCCAACGTGAGCACCGCAGCCAACGCGGGGCCGATGCAGGGAGTCCACCCCACCCCGAACACCACACCCAGCAGTGGCGCGCCGGCCAGCCCGACCCGCGGCCGGTACCGCAGCCGCACCGTTCGCCCCAGGAGCGGAACCCGGGCGCCCGCGAGCGCGAACACCAGCCCGAACAGCACCGTCAGCGCCCCCGAGAACCGGATGATGTCCTCCTGGTGGCGCACCAGCTGGGAACCCAACGCACCGAACAACGCGCCGTAACTGGTGAACACCGCCGCGAACCCGAGCACGAACAACCCCGCACCCGCGATCGTGCGACCGCGTGCCGTCGGCGCATGACCTTGGAGCTCGCGCACGACCGTCGACTCCTGGCCCGACACCCCGGCCACATAGGACAGGTAGCCCGGCAACAGCGGCAGCGAGCAAGGGGAGAAGAAAGACACCACCCCAGCGGCGACGGCGACCACGGCCGCCAACAGGAGGGAGCCGGAGAGAACGGTGTCCTGCAGCCCGTTCACGCGACCACCCCCACCCCGACGACGTTCATGCTGGTCATGTCGCGCTCAGACCAGGGTCGACCAGTAGTACCAGAACCGGTCTGCGATCAGGCCCAGCGCGACCACGACCGCCGTCGTCAGCACCACCAGGTGCCACTGCGCAGCCACCCGCACCACCCGGCTCCCGCCGACCTTCGCGCCGAACATCCCGGTGGTGGCGTTGCGAAGCGTGACGTAGCCGAACAGCGGCAGCATCACCGTCCACACGACCATGCAGTAAGGGCACAAGGCGCCGATTCGGTACAGGCTCTGGAAGATCAGCCATCCCACGAACACCAACCCGAAGGTGACACCGGCCTGCAGCCCCAGCCAGTACCAGCGGGCCAGCCGGGCGCCCGCCAGCAGCGCGGCGCCCGTGGCGGCAACCACCGGGAACGCCGCCACCCCGAGCAACGGATTCGGGAACCCGAACGCCTCGGCCTGCGCTGTCTGCATCACCGACCCGCAGCTGAGCACCGGGTTCAGGCTGCACGAGGGCGTGTAGCTCGGGTCGGTCAATAGCGCGATCTTTTCCACCGCCAGCACGAACGCCGCCGTGAAACCGACGACGCCCCCCACGAGCATCAGCCACGCCAGAGCACGATCCGACACGGGACGAGCCCCGAGCGACCGCCCCCTCGCCGTGTCATCCGTCGGCTGGCCAGTCGTCTGGTTGGTGTCCCGGTCAATCTGTGTCTCGGCGACGACTGCGCTGCGGTCGGTGACTGCCGGGTCGGTGACCGCTGCGTCCGGCATGGTCTTCCCCGATGCTGGTCTCACGCGCCCCTCACTCCCCACTCACTGGTTGAGGGCGTCGTCGATCGCGGTGTTGAAGTCCTCGGCCGAGGTCGGCTCGAACAGCTCGCCGTTGAGGTAAAACGTCGGGGTCCCCTGGACTCCGAGGTCGGTGCCGTCGGCGACGTCGCGCTGAACCCGGTCGGCCACCTCGTCAGAGGCGTAGTCGGCGTCGTACTGGTCCATGTCCAGGCCGATCTCGACGGCGTACTCGCGAAAGAGGTCGTCCAAGGGCTCCTGCTGCTCACCCCAGGAAGATTGGGTCTCGAACATCCGCTGGTACATCTCCTCGAACTTGCCCTGCCTCGCCGCCGACTCCACCGCGCGGGCGGCGCGCTCGGAGTTGAAGTGCCCGGGCAGTGGGAAGTAGCGAGCCACGAACGTCACCTCGCCGGCGTACTCCTCGCGGAGTTGCTCGATGATCGGATAGGCGGCCCCGCAGGCTTCGCACTCGAAGTCCAGGAACTCCACGAGCACCACATCACTAGAGCCCTCCTCACCCATGATGCGGCTGTCCTCGCGCACCAGCCGCGGATCAGCAGCACCACCGGGGGCGTCCGAGCCAGGCTCGGCCGCATCGTCACGACCGGCCCAGAACAGCAGGCCACCGATCGCGATCACGAACGCCCCGGCAATCAGCAGGGCCACTCTCACCTGGGTACTCACGCGCACGTCCTCGACTCGACACCAACTACTATGCTGCATCGTAGTGGATGGGTAGGTGGCCGCGCCGCCTCGGCCTGGTGCACGACACGAGACAACAGTGATGGAACCGGCGATGGAGCGGGCAATGGAGCCAGACAACTCACCCATGATCAGGGCCTGGGACGGCGAAGTCGGGCAACGCTGGGTCACCGAGCAAGCCCGTTACGAGCGCATGCATGCACCCTTCGGCAGCACCCTCCTCGCCGCCGCTCAACTGCGCCCCGGTATGCGCGTCCTCGACGCCGGCTGTGGCATGGGTGATCGCACCATCGACGCCGCCACCACGGTCGGACCACATGGCAAGGTCGTCGGTGTCGACGTCGCCAGCCCTATGCTGCAGGTCGCCCAACACAGGGCCATCGAACTCGGCCTCGACAACGCACGCTTCATCCGCGCCGACGTCCAGACCACCGAGGACCTCGGCTTCGAGGAGTTCGACCTCGCACTCAGCCAGTTCGGCGTGATGTTCTTCGCCGACCCCGACGCTGCTTTCGCCAACCTGTGCACCGCGCTCCACCCGGGCGGTCGGCTGGTGTTCACCTGCTGGCAGGACCTCACCCATCAGCAGCACCTGATGGTCCCTTTGACTGCGGCACTCGAGCACGTGCCGACACCCGAGTTCACCGCCGACAGCTGGTCCTATGCCGCCTTCTCGCTGGCCGACCCCACCCGCACCCAGGCGCTGCTGGCCAAGGCCGGATTCACCGACGTCGAGGTCCAGCCGACCGTGGCGCCGATGTACCAAGGCGCGGACCTGAGCGACGCCCTGCGGTTCCTGCGACAAAGTGAGCTCGGCGACGCTGTGTTCGGCGACGCCGGCCCGGCCGCCACCGCCCAGGGTTGGGAGGCGGTCGCCACCGCCCTTGCCCCGTACGTGCGCGAGGACGGCGTGTTCCTCGACGGCGCCGCTTGGCTGGTCACCGCGACCCGAACCTGACCGAACCCGGCCCTCCCCAAGCACGCTCACCGTCGAACGCGTCCAGTGCGCGCCCCGTTCGAGAGGCACTGTCCTATGCGGCATAGTAGATCCGCGCCGCCGTCTCCCACACTGACGCCGTGGGGCCCGGAGGCGACGTCACGACCGATCCCCCGGCCACCCAGAAGGAGACTCCCCATGCGTAGAGCGCGCCTGATCGCGGTCGCCCTGACCGCTGTGCTTGCTCTCAGCGCCTGCTCCGGCGGCGACGGTGAATCAACCGGGGACGCGCCGGAGGCCACCGCGGCGGCCCCCGACGACTCCGGCAGTACGCCTCCCGAGGAGTCGCCCTCAACCTCGCCCCCCCAGTCGGCGTCACCCGCTGAGGAGGCGCCGGCCGGGCCGAGCATCGAGGTGCGCATCGAGGGCGACAGGGTCTCCCCCAACGCGGAGGAGCTCTCAATCGCCGTCAACGAGACGCTGGTGTGGAACATCACCTCCGACCGCGCCGGCGAGTTGCACGTGCACTCCAAGCCCGAGCAATACGTCGAGTTCGGCGAAGGTGAGACGCGCGCTGAGATGACCGTTGAGACCCCCGGAAGTGTCGAAGTCGAGGACCACGAGACCAGGGCGGTCGTCGCGATCCTGGAAGTTCGTTGACCAACATCTCCGCCCACGGGCTGGGCGGCGCAGATGACCTGCCGATTCCGGCCAATCTCGCGATCGCCGGCGGTACCGCGGCGCTGACGATCTCCTTCGCCGTCTTGCTCCTGGCCTGGCGCAAAGCACGGTTCGACACACCCAGCCACGAGCTGCTGGTCCCGCCTCCGATCGCCCGGGTCCTCGACGGTCCCGCATTGAAGATTGCGCTGCGAGCCCTCGGTCTGCTCTTCCTCGGGTTCATGCTCTGGCCCGCCGTCCTCGGTCCCAACGACCTGACCAACCCCGTCTTCGGCGTGGCCTACGCTTGGCTCTGGGTCGGTCTCGTGCCCGTGTCCCTGCTGTTCGGGTCCGCCTATCGCGCCGTCAACCCCGTCCGCACCCTCCTGGAGCTCCTCGACAAGGCCGTCGGCCGCACTCACGGCGACAGACACAGTGACGGACGGGGTGAGGGCCTCCGGCCCTACCCGCCGTGGCTCGGATACTGGCCCGCCAGCCTCGGGCTCTTCGCGTTCGTCTGGCTTGAACTCGTCTCGCCGGACGGAACCGACCTCGACTTCGTCCGCCTCTGGTTCGCCCTCTACGCCGCTGCCATGCTCGTCGGATGGGCCGTTTTCGGCACCACCTGGGTCTCCCGTGCCGACCCCTTCGAGGTGTACTCCACCCTCGTCGGACACCTCTCACCATGGAGCCGGAACACTGCTGGGAGGCTCGTCCTCGTCAGCCCCTTGCGCAACCTCGCCCGCATCTCCCCCGAAGCCGGGCTGGTCGCCGTGGTCGCTGTACTGCTCGGCAGCACCGCCTACGACAGCTGGAGCAGCTCGGTCACCTGGATCCGGTTTGTCCAGTCCAACAGCATCGACCTCACCCGCCTCGGCACCGGCCTGATGCTGCTGATCATCGTGATCGTCGGCATCACCTTCACCGCAGCTTCCATGGCCACCGGCGTCGGCCCCCAGGGGACCCCGCGCCGTGAGCTGCCCCGACGGCTGGCCCACTCGATCGTGCCGATCATCGTCGGGTACATGATCGCCCACTACCTCACCTTCCTCGTCGAGTACGGCCAGCAGACGCTGATCCTGATCAGCGATCCCGGCGGCACCGGGGCGAACCTGTTCGGCACCGCAGACCTGGAGATCAACTACTGGCTCTCCCAGCACCCCTCGGTCGTGGCCAGCATCAAGGTCCTCGCCATCGTCACTGGCCACGTCCTTGGCGTCATCGCCGCACACGACCGGTCCCTCACCCTGCTCGCACGCCGCCACCTCATCATTGGTCAGCTCGCGCTGCTTTTCGCGATGGTCGGCTACACCTTCATGGGCCTCTATCTGCTCTTCGGCGCATGACAGACCTATGACAGACCCACAGATCAGGCCAACACGGACCCGGGCCGAGCCGCCTGGCCATTCAAGCGGGGTGCGCACGGTGTGCCTTGGCCGATGGTGGGCGGTGGTCAGGCTCATACCGCTGGCGGCCGCCTGGGCGCTCGTGCTCACCTCGCCGGCCGCGGCCGTCAATGCCTTCGACCCCAGCACGGCCGTCGATCGACACCAAGCCGTCGCCCAGAGCACTGACGCCGAAACGCCTACCCCGGGGGGCGCATCCCCAAGGGGCCCCTCCCCCACCGAGCCCGATGACGCGGTCCCACCCTCACGAGACGAGCCGCGAGAGGGTGGAGACTCGGGAGGGTCGGCGACCTCGACGGTCGTCATCGGGCTCCTCACCGCATTCTTGACGCTCGGATTCGTCGGGTGGCTGTCGCGAGCGCGCCGCAGGGCCTCCCCCGGAGAGTGACCCGGGCACCGATGACACGTCGACCGGGGCCGCAGCCGCGGGACTCGGGCGTCGTCCTCGTCGCCGGCTTTGCCGTCGCCGTCCTCCACCCAACCGGCGAGGTTTGCGCGGTCCCCGAGACCGGGTTGCCCCGACCCGGGCTCCAAGGAGGAGGATCCTCAGTCGCCGCCGAGGTGGCCGCGCCTGGCCACATACCGCTCGAACGGCCACGTGAAGGCCGGAGGAATGCTCACCAGCAGGCCAGCCAGGAGCAGCCTCCAGGACCATCCGAACCTGCGGGCAGCCACGATGGTCACCAGGACATACCCGATGAACGCCACGCCATGGAGTGGGCCGAACACCCGCACCCCGAGATCGTTGTCGGCGAGCACGTACTTGAACGCCATCCCGCTCAGCAGCCCGATCCAGGTCGCCGCCTCGACCCTCGCCGCAACCTGGAAGGCCGGCCCCACCCACGCGCGCCGGATGCCGGTTTCAACGGTTGAGCTCGGGTCAGCTGGACTCAGGGTGTGCTCGGGTCCGGAAGGTCTGGACATTTGTTTCTCACTCCTCGCAACTTCTACTATTTCGTATAGTAGAAGTTGGGTTGCGACAAGCCGCGACCAGGTCCCTGAGTGAGGAGTCATGCCACGTGCTAGCAGGTCCACAGCACAGGGCAACGACGCGTGCACCTAGGTCCACCTCAACTCGCGGACGACGACGAGCCGCCACACCTACCCGATCACGCAAGACCGACACCACAGGTCGACACCGCGCCGCATCCGGCTCCAGCCACCATCCGGGCCGACGCCTCACACTCTCCACCGCGCTGGCCCTAGCCGCGGTGGCCGCCCCCACCGCGTGGGCCACCGACCTGATCGGACCCACCGCTCCGGCACCAGCATCCACCGCCAGCGACGCGCTGCCACAGTCTGAGCCTGACCTCCGAGCCGATGACGCCGTCCTCCCCGGCGTCGTCGCGCCCAGCAGTATCCAGAAGAAGGACCACCGCACCAACCGGCAACCACCCGTGAGTCGAGGCGGCTCCGTCAGAGCCCAGCCACAGCTTCCGGACTGGCTTGCCACTTGCGACACCACCCCCGCTAAGACCAGCGAAGCCAACGGCCTCATCTCCGACAACAACCTCTGCGAGATGCCCACCGACGGACTCCACCTCCGCGGCGACGCGGCACAGGCCTGGTGGCGCCTCTCCGAGAGCTACCACCGTGAGTTCGACGAGCCGCTCTGCATGACCGACGCCTACCGGAGTCTCGACGCCCAACAGCGCCTCAGTGCGGCCAAGCCCGGGCTGGCCGCTCGCCCCGGCACCAGCAACCACGGCTGGGGCGTGGCCATCGACCTGTGCGGCGGCGCCGAGACCTACGGCACTGCCGAGTACACCTGGCTCATGGCCAACGCGGACGACACCGGATGGACCAACCCAACCTGGGCCCAACAAGGCGGCTCCAAACCCGAACCCTGGCACTGGGAGTACGCCGCAGGCTCCGACCTCACCCCGTCGTGACACAACCGGCACGGCAACAACAGACGCAACAAGAGGCAACGCAATGGACGAATCCCGCTACGGCAAGACACCGCGGCGACGCATCATGGCGCTCGGCATCCCTCCCGCCGTGGCCATGATCACCCTCGGCGGCTACTGGACCTTGCTCGCCTGGGGCGTGGTCGGCAACCAACCCGAGTCCCGGACACTCGGCGCCGTCGGCCCGGTCATCGCCGGCTTCGGCGTCGCCCTCGCCTACGTCTGCATCCGCCCGAGGCGCTAACCACCATCCTTCACGGGTGCGCCTTCACAGGTGCCCGGACAGAAGCGCGACGAGAGGCAGGTTGTGCACCGCCAGACGAGCTGCTACCGCGAGCGGCTGCGGGTACCCGCGCGCTGGTGGATTCAGTGGACGCTCATGGTCGCCAGCTTCTGGGTCGCCATGATCGTCTCCGTTCCGGAAGCCTTCGCCTGGGGGATCACGACGATTCTGCTGCTCCTACTCACGGCCCTTCTCCACTCGTACGGGTCGGCCAAGATCGTCGTAACGAACGAATGGTTACACGCGGGGCGAGCCCGAATCCAGCGCCGTTACCTCGGGCCAACCCAGGTGCTCGATGCACCCAACATGCGGTCGATCGCCGGCCCCGAAGCCAACGCCCGCGCCTATCTCCTTCTGCGCCCCTACGTCCGAACAGGGGTCCGGATCCCCATCGAGGATCCCAACGATCCCACCCCGTACTGGCTGGGCAGCTCCCGCCGGCCCGCACTGCTCGCGGCAGCATTGAACACAGACGCCAGCGACAACACGGACCCTGACCGACCATGAGAACCGGCCTCGCCCACCGCTTCTTGGCCGCCCGGGCCTTACGCTGGGAGTAGCGGCGCCGTCAACTTGTCGGGCGAGGCGCCACCAGCGCGGTGGCGCCGGCCAGGGCACCCGGGTTTGCGGGTCCAGGACCTCCAGATAGTGGTCCAGCACCAGGTCCTCCCGGCCCTTGTGCAGCGACCTGGTGTGGGTGGCCCCCTACCGCACCGGCATCGAGGGCGGTCACCGTCGTGGCGCCGAGCCGGACCTCGAGACGGCCCGCATAACGGGCCGGGACCGAGTAGTAGGACTGCCCACACAGACCTTCGCCTTGGCGTCCACGCGGCACGACAACCGGGCGGCGTCGTCCGGCGGCGGCCGTAGCAGCGGCAGCTCCCGTGCCGCATCCGCGCCGACAGTCTCGAGCCGCGCCCCGATCCGGCGGGCCTCATGACGCAGGTCGGCCGCGGCCAAGGCGGCCTTGAGCGCCGCCAGCGATCCCACGTGCGGGACCGGGTGAGGTGACGACGACGGAACCGGCCGATCTCTCCCTCGACCTCGCCCTTCTCGTGCGCGCCTTCGATGCCGGGGATACAGAAGAACGAGTCGTAGCCATAGTGCGAAACGCAGCGCGACGTACCTGGGGTTCTCCAGTCGTTCTCGGCCCAGCCGCCGGCGTCGGGTCACCATGGTTGGCTCGAGGTCGACGGCGTCGACTGTGGCAGCGCCGAACTGGTCGAGAATCAGCTTGCTGCCAAAGGCCGTCCCACAGCCGATCTCCAGGGCGCGAGCTCCTGGGGTGCGGCCGCCGAGCCGGCGCAGCACCGGCGCTTCGGCGCAGCGCTGGAAGACACGGTTGGCGGGACTGGTGACCATGAGGGTCTCCACACCGTGTTCATCAGCATCGGTCAGCGCTCCCTGTCGTCGGGGACGGTGGTGGCATGTGGCGAGCGACGGTCTTGATCGTCACCAGCGGTGGGTTTGCCGGGCAGGAGCAGCGCGGTGAGGACGGCGCTGAGCCCGGCGGTGATCGCGGTGGCGATCAGCACCAGGGACATGCCGTGCAGGTAGGCGGCATTCGCGCTGGCCGCGACGGCTGGCTCACCGAGGCGGGTGGCGGCGGCGAGGGCTCCGGCGATGGATTCGCGGGCGGTGTCCGCTGCCTCGGCCGGCAAGCCGGCGGTGTTCACCCGTCCGGCGTAGCCCTCAGCCAGCAGGCTGCCGAGCAGGGCGACGCCGAGAGCACCACCGGTCTGGCGCAGCGTCATGGTGATCGCGGTACCGGACCCGGCTTGCTCGGTCGGAAGAGCGTCCAGGACGGCGTCCATGGCGGGCGCGAGCGCCATCCCGATCCCGAGTCCCGCTGTGGCGAGCCAGGCTGCGACGAACCCGTAGCTGGACTGCAGATCGGTGAACGCGCCGATTGCCACACCTGCCGCGAGCACCGCCAGGCCAGCCGAGACCGGCACCCGATAGCCGGCGCGCGCGGCCAGCCGCTCCCCCGCCGGTGCGCCGACGACCAAGCCCCCGATCAGCGGGAGCAGCCGCAGTCCGGTACCGAGGGCGCCGTGGCCGGCGACGAACTGCAGGTACTGCGGTACGACGAACAACAGTCCGAGCATGCCGAACGTCACGAGAACGCCGGCGATGCTGGCCCACAGGAACTGGGGCCGGGCGAACAGGAGCAGGTCGATCATCGGGTCGCGTACCCGCAACTCCCAGGCCACGAAGCCCGTCAGCACCACCAGTCCGGCACTGATCGCGCCGATGGTGATCGGATCCGACCAGCCCCGACCGGGGGCCTCGATCACCCCATAGACGAGCGACGTGAGCCCAGCCGTGGACAACACCGCTCCGAGTACGTCGGGGCGGCGTGGCGACGGGTCACGCGACTCCGGGAGCAGAGCCGCGATGGCGATCGCGCCCAGGATCGCGATCGGGACGTTGATGAGGAAGATCGACCCCCACCAGAAGTGCTCCAGCAGGTAGCCGCCGATGATCGGCCCGAGCGGGATCCCGACACCGAGGCCCATCACCAGCAGAGAAACCGCCTTGCCGCGTTCGGCCGGGCCGAAGAGGGCGGCGAGGACCGCGAAGGCGACCGGCAGCATGATGGCCGCACCCAGCCCCATCACGCCGCGTGCGGCGATCACCAGGGCGGCGGAGTCGACCGCCGCGGCGATAGCCGAGGAGACCCCGAACAGGCCGAGTCCGATCAGGAGAAGTCGTTTGCGGCCGTACCGGTCGCCCAGCGCACCGCAGGTGAGCATCAGGCCGGCGATCACCAGGACGTAGGCGTTGACCATCCATTGCAGGCTGTCGGTGCCGACCTCCAGTTCGGTGGCGATGGTCGGCAGGGCGACGTTCATGATGGTGATGTCGAAGCCGAGGGTCAGGACGGCCAGGCCGAGGGCGGCCAGGGCCCACCAGCGCCGCGGATCGTCGTAGGCAGTGGTCATGATGCTCTCCGTTTCGTGTGGCGGAGTGGGTCAGTCGGTGAGGCCGAGGCGGCTGTGCAGGCGCCGTAGCGGCGCGGGGGCCCACCAGTTGGCCTCGCCGGCCAGCCGCATGATCGCGGGGACGAGCAGGCCGCGGACGATGGTGGCGTCGAGGACGACGGCGAGGGTCAGGCCGACGCCGATCACCTTCAGGGCGGTCAGGTTCGAGGCGGCCAGCGCCAGGAAGACGGTGACCAGGATCGCGGCCGCGGCGGTGATCAGTCCCCCGGTCCGTTGCAGACCTTGGGCCACCGCTTCGGTGGTGGTGGCGCCGTTGCGGTGGGCCTCGGTGATCCTGGAGAGCAGGAAAACCTCGTAGTCCATCGACAGGCCGAAGGCGATGCAGAAGACCAGCACCGGCAGCGTGGTCTCCAGGGTGCCGGTCGGGGTGAAGTCGCCAACCAGCCAGCGCAGGTGGCCCTCCTGGAACACATAGACCAGGGCTCCGAAGGTGGCGCTGAGGCTGAGCAAGTTGGTCACGATCGCCTTCACCGGGATCAGCAGCGACCCGGTGAACAAGAACAGCAGGACGAAGGTCGACAGCGCGATCACGCCCAGTGCCCACGGCAGCCGGTCGGCGATGGTGTCGGTGGCATCGACCAGGGTGGCCGCGGAGCCGCCAACCAGCACCGCCCCCGGTGCCGGCTGGACGCGGATGTCCCGTACGACGCTGC
The DNA here is from genome assembly GCA_002729525.1 of Nocardioides sp. GTDB lineage: Bacteria > Actinomycetota > Actinomycetes > Propionibacteriales > Nocardioidaceae > Nocardioides. The sequence continues at coordinate 7,339 of PBYI01000036.1, read as the reverse complement.
GGGCGTTGGCGGGGTCCGGGGCCGATGGGGTGACGGCCACCCAGGTTCCAGCTGAGGAGGTGTAGCGGGCATTCAGACCGTCAGCTTGCTGGCCGGTCGTAGCAGACGTTCGCCCGTCGACGTAGCGGCCGGTGGCGGTCTCCACGGTCACCACCCCAGGCAGGGCCGAGAGCCGTACGGCGTACTCGTCCAGCTCGTCCCCACCGACCGGCGCGGCGTCGTCTCCGGGCATCACCACGGTGATCGGGTCCTCGGCCGCTGCGGGGAAGTCCCGTGCCAACCGTTCGGCGGTCTCGGCCACGGGGTGGTCCGCGGGGAGGGTCCGGTGGTCCAGCAACCCGAACCGCACACCGGCGAAGGGCAGCACCAGCACGATGAGCACGGCGCTGACCGAGACCAGGATCAGCACGGGGCGGCGCATCACCAGGGCAGCGATCCGGTGCCAGGTCAGCCGGTCCTCCCCCACCCGGGCGCGACGACGGGTGATCCGCCGGCGGATCGGGGCGAACAGGTCGGCCCGGTCGAGCCGGTGCCCGACCAGGGCAAGCATCGCCGGGATCAGGACCACCGCGCTCAAGGCGGCCAGCGCGGTGACCGCGATCCCGGCGTACCCGAGTGAGCGCAGGAACGGCATCGGGAACAGCAGCAACGCCGAGAGCGAGAGCGCCACCGTGAGCGCGGAGAACACCACGGTGCGGCCCGCAGTGCGCACGGCGATGACCACGGAGGCCTCGACGGTGCGGCCGGCGCGGCGCTCCTCACGGAACCGGGTGACCAGGAACAGGCTGTAGTCCACCGCCAGCCCGAACCCCAGGGCGGTGGTCAGGTTCAGCGCGTAGGTCGACATCGTGGTGGCCTCGGCCAGCAGCCCGAGCACCGCCAGTGTTCCGACCACCGCACCGGCACCGACCAGCAGTGGCAGGCCGGCCGCGATCGCGGATCCAAAGACCAGCAGCAGCACCAGCAGCGTGATCGGCAAGGTCACCATCTCCGCGGAGACCAGGTCGCTCTCGGCCTGCTCGTCGACCGCCAGACCCACCGCTGCAGGCCCGGTGGCACTCACCCGCAACGCGCCTGAGTCCCGCTCGAGGTCGTCGATGATCCTCGCCGCGGTCTCCTGTGCGACATGCTCACCGCCGGTCAGCTGCAGCGCGATCAGCGCGGACCGGCCGTCGTCCGCGCGCAGCGAAGGGTCCGGGGTCGCCCAGTAGGAGTGCACCCCGCCCACACCGGGAGTCTCGGCCAGCTGCGCGGTGAGCTCGCGCCCCGACTCCACAGCTGCCGGAGACTCGACGGTGCCGCTGCTCGTCTCGGCGATCAGGACCAGGTTCGGCGGCCCGCCGGGGAACTCCTGGGTCAGCAGCTGGGCCGCGCGTTGCGACTCCGCCGAGGGGTCCAGGTACGCACCGGAGGTCAGTTTGTCTCCGGCATCCCGCCCGGCCACGCCGGCCAGAATCATGAGCAGCAGCGCCGCCACCAGAACCAGCCCGCGGCGACGGAGCAGCAACCGCAGCATGGGTCCGGGGTTGGCCTCCGCCTCGAGGGCCCGGCCCCGCTCGTTGTGTACCGCCGTTGTCATTATCGTGGGATCCTTCAAGGTTTGGCCGCTGTCAGCTGAGTTGGACGATCAATAGATCGGACGCTATCATCGGCTCATGGCAATGACAACGGCGAAAACAGACCGGGCGCTGCGGCGCGGCGCGGCCCTGTTCCACGGCCTGGCGGACCGGAATCGGCTGGCGATCGTCCGACAGCTCGCCAACGGCGAGCGGCGGGTGGTGGATCTCACCAAGTCCCTGGAGTTGGCACAAGGCACCGTGTCGGGCCATCTGGCCTGCCTGCGCGACTGCGGCCTGATCATCGGCCGGCCTGCGGGCCGGCAGATGTTCTACTCCATCGCCCACCCCGAGCTGATGGACGTGCTCGGTGCAGCCGAGCAGCTGCTCGCCCTGACCGGCGAGGCCGTCGAGCTCTGCCCGAACTACGGCCCAGACGACATCCACACCGACACAGACACCGAGACCACCGCCACCACCACGAACAATGAGGGAGTAGCACGGTGACGGACGCCTGCGGCTGCGGCCACGACGAACCCCGCAACGACGACGGCGAACTGGAGGAGCACGTGCCCGAACGGTTGTGGGAAGTCAGCGAGCTCCGCTTCGCCGCCCTCGCCGGCCTCTTCCTGCTCGCCGGCTTCATCGTCGACCTCAACGACGCCTCGGGGTCCGTGGTGACCGGGTTGAACGCCATCGCCCTGGCACTGGGCGCCTGGACGTTCGTGCCCAGCACGCTGAAGCGGCTGGCCAAGGGCAAGATCGGCGTCGGCACCCTGATGACGATCGCCGCCGTCGGCGCGGTCATCCTCGGCGAGGTCGCCGAGGCCGCCGCGCTCGCGTTCCTCTACTCCATCAGCGAGGGCCTGGAGGAGTACGCCGTGGCCCGCACCCGCCGCGGCCTGCGCGCGCTGCTCTCCCTCGTCCCGGCCGAGGCCACCATCCTCCGCGACGGCACCCAGGTCACCGTCTCCCCCGCGGAGCTCGCGATCGGCGACCTGCTCCTGGTCAGGCCCGGCGAGCGGGTCGCCACCGACGGTGTCGTCCGCACCGGCCGCACCGCCCTGGACGTCTCCGCCCTCACCGGCGAGTCCGTACCGGTCGAGGCCGGCGCCGGGGACACCGTCTATGCCGGCTCGATCAACGGCACCGGCGTCCTCGAGGTCGAGGTCACCACCACCGCCGAGGACAACTCCCTGGCCCGGATCGTCAACATCGTCGAGGCCGAGCAGTCCCGCAAGGGCAACGCCCAGCGGCTCGCCGACCGGATCGCCAAGCCCCTGGTGCCCGGGATCATGGTCCTCGCCGCCGTCATCGCGATCACCGGCAGCCTGCTCGGTGATCCCGCGACCTGGATCGAACGGGCCCTGGTGGTCTTGGTCGCCGCCTCCCCCTGTGCTCTGGCGATCTCCGTGCCGGTCACCGTGGTCGCCGCCATCGGCGCCGCCAGCCGCATCGGCGCCCTGGTCAAGGGCGGAGCCGCCCTCGAGGCGCTCGGCCGGATCCGTGCCGTCGCCCTGGACAAGACCGGCACCCTGACCCGCAACCAACCCTCCGTCGTCGACGTCGCGGTCGCCAGCGGGCACACCCGCGAGCAAGTCCTCGACATAGCCGCCGCCCTGGAGTCCCGCAGCGAGCACCCCTTGGCCCGCGCCATCCTCGCCGCCGTCACCGAGCACCGCGACGCCGAGGGGGTCGAGGCGGTTACCGGCGCCGGCCTCACCGGAACCATCGACGGCCGACCGGCCCGGCTCGGCCGGCCCGGCTGGATCCCCGCCGGCGAGCTCGCCGAGCCGGTCACCGCCATGCAGGAGGCGGGCGCCACAGCGGTGCTGATCGAGTACGACGGGGCCGTGATCGGCGCCGTCGCCGTCCGCGATGACCTGCGCCCCGAGGCAGCCGAGGTGGTGGCCCGCCTCCGGGCTGGCGGCTACCAGGTCGCGATGCTGACTGGCGACAACGAACGCACCGCCGCCGCGCTGGCCGCCCAGGCCGGCATCACCGACGTCCACGCCGACCTCCGCCCCGAGGACAAGTCAGCCATCATCCGCCGGCTCCGCGAGAACACCGCGACCGCGATGGTCGGCGACGGCGTCAACGACGCCCCCGCCCTGGCCACCGCCGACGTCGGCATCGCGATGGGCGCCATGGGCAGCGACGTGGCCATCGAGACCGCCGACGTCGCACTCATGGGTGAGGACCTGCGCCACCTGCCGCACACCCTGACCCACGCCCGCCGGGCACGATTAATCATGCTGCAGAACGTCGGCCTCTCCCTGGGCCTGATCGCCATCCTGATCCCGCTGGCCGCCCTCGGCGTGCTCGGGCTGGCCGCGGTGGTGCTGGTCCACGAGGTCGCGGAGATCCTCGTAATCGGCAACGGCGTGCGCGCCGGCCGCGTCCGCCCGCTTCCTCCCGCACCAGCGGCCACACCCGCGGCCGTTGCGGTGCCGGCGGAAGCCGCGGCGAGGTGAGCCGCGATCTGGCGAAGGCCGGGACGCGGGCGCATACGGGTCGCGTCGCGGTCCTGCTCGCGGCGACGGCGGTTGCCGCGATCGACCTGGCCGCCAAGGCTGCATCCGAGGTCCGGCTGGCCGACTCCTCGGTCGACCTCGGACTGCTGCAGCTACGACTGGCGTACAACTCCGGCGTGGCGTTCAGCATGGGCAACGCGTTGCCCGCCGGAGTGATCGTGGCCGTCACTGCGGCCATCGCCGTCGCCATCATGGCGTATGCCTGGCATCGGGCACCCCACGCGGGGTGGGTCGAACGGATCGCCGGCGGCGCGGTGATCGGAGGTGCTGTCGCCAACGTGGTCGACCGCGCCCGCGACGGGGTGGTCACCGACTACCTACACACCGGCTGGTGGCCCACCTTCAACCTCGCCGACACCTTCCTGATCACCGGCTTCATCGTGATAGCCCTCCTGCACGCCCGCCCCGAACGCACTACAAATGCCCCGGAGCCGGTGGAGGACCACCCTGCCACCCCGCCGATCACCAACGAGCCATGACAGGCATTCGATGACGACCGACCTGCCGCGCTGACCAGCCGCAGACGGCGCCTGGCAGCCTCCTCGTCGTCTGGAACACCCCTCCCAGAGTCCGTCACGGTCAGCCGGCCCCACAGGGTCGCGGCCGGCGAAACCGAGGGCGTTTCTCAGGTGCAGGGTTCCGTCCATCGCCCTCAGTGACCGGCAACCGCCGCGCGCCGGCGAACTGGACTCTGCCGTCACCCATCGAGCACCCACCGTCCTCGCGAGACGAAACGACGAAGAGCAACACCGAAGAAACGAAGGAGACATGGACGTGATTACCTCCGCGTTGCAGGCGATTGGCCTGTTCCTGGTCACCAACATCGACGACATCATCGTTCTGTCCCTGTTCTTCGCACGCGGAGCCGGGCAACGAGGTATCACCACCAGGATCGTCGTCGGGCAGTACCTCGGGTTCGGAGGCATCCTCCTGGCCTCAGTCGCGGTGACCTTCGGCGCGGGGCTGTTCCTTCCCGACGAGGCCATCCCCTACTTCGGCCTCATCCCACTGCTGCTGGGGGGATACGCCGCTTGGCAGGTGTGGCGCAACGGTGACAACGATGACGACAGCCCCGCCGACAAGCCCCTCAGCGCCCTCACCGTGGCCGCAGTCACCTTCGCCAACGGTGGAGACAACATCGGGGTCTACGTGCCGGTGTTCCTCGCGGTCGGCACCGGCGCCCTCGTGGCCTATTGCGTCGTGTTCCTGGCCCTGGTCGTCGTCCTCGTCCTGGCCGCCAAGTTCGTGGCCACCCGCAAGCCGATCGCAGAGGTCCTCGAGCGTTGGGAGCACATCCTGTTCCCGCTCGTCCTCATCGTGCTGGGCCTCGTCATCCTGATCGAGGGCGGCGCGTTCGGCCTGTGACCGCCCGGCGAGCCACCCACCCACCGCCGCAGACATGAGGATGCGGCCGCCCTCTGGGAGGTGAAGCATGGCGGGACAGGCTTGGCCGACTCACCTTGGTCGCGTACCCCGTACGAGAGGAGTGGGGCGGTCGGCCCCCTGGCCCAGTGCAAGGACATATCAGCTGGGTATCGTCGCTATCGGCGCGCACGTCATCCGCGCAGCCGACGCAGCCTCGGGAGTCTGCGTCGGGCGGCCGCCGCGGCCGCAGTAATGACGGCCGCAACACCTGCCAGGGACAGGACTTGTCCGATCAGCCGGCCGTAGCGCACTGCGGGCGTCTGCGCGTCGACCAGGGGGACCTGAGCGACCGCGATGTCGGTTGTCCGGGGTGCCAGCTGGTCGCGGACTGTGCCGTCCGGGCCGATGACGCCGCTGAGGCCGTTGGTGGAGGCGACCACAACGGTGCGGCCGGTCTCCATGGCACGAGCCCGGCTGATCGTGAACTGCTGCTGCAGCTGCGAGGTCCCGGTGAAGGTGGCGTTGCTGGTCTGCACAGTCACCATCTGGCCGCCGTTCTGGACCTGGGCGATGACGGAGTCGTCGAACGCCACGTCGAAGCAGATCAGGTCCACGACGCGTGTGCCGGCGATGTCGAGTGGCCGGGTGCGAGTGCCGGCGATCATGTCGCGCGGGATCATGTCCAGGCGCCCGATCTTGAGTCCGGAGAGCTGGCTGCGGAAGGGCACGTACTCGCCGAACGGCACCGGGTGACGTTTGGTGTAGCGCTCCTCGGTCGAGCCGTCCGGCAGCCACACCAGCCCCTGGTTCAGCACGGCGTCCGGACGAGGACCGTCGACGATCGCGCCCACCAGCACCGGAACCCCAATCGCCGCCACGGCCCGGGAGATCCCCGAGTTGGTCTGCGCGTCGCGGAACGGGTCGACCGCGGTGGAGTTCTCCGGCCACAGCACGATGTCGGGCTGCGGGACGGCGCCGGATTCCACCCGTTGGGCGAGGTCGACTGTGGCCTGGACGTGGTTCTCGGTCACCTGCTCATGAACGGCGACCAGGTCGTTTCCCGCGCCGGGCACGTCACCCTGCACCGCGGCGACCGTCACGGTGGGTAGGTCGGCTTCCCAGGAGGATGTCAAAGAGTCGGGCCTGAACAGGACGGGCGCGGAGCCGACCAGGAGTGCGGCCACGATGGCCACGACAGCTCCTGGGGGGCGTGCCTTGCCCTCACGGACCACCCAGGCAAGCGTGGTGCCGGTCAGGGCGACCAGGAAGCTGACGCCGGTCGCGCCGACCCAGGGCAGCCATAGGGCGAACGGGGTGTCCACGGCGGCCCAGGCCAGCCGAGTCCACGGGAAGCCACCGAGCGGCCAGGTCGACATCGCGGTCTCGACCGCCACCCACACGCATGCGGTCCACCATGGCCAGCCGCGCAGCCGCCACACGAGCGCGATGCCGACTGCCGCGAGGGCGTAGTAGGCGGCGACAACGGGGCTCAACAGCAGCCAGGCGTCGGTGCCGACGGCTTGCATCCACGCCGTCAGGGTCAGCGCGTAGCCGAGCCCGAACAGCAGCCCGAGGAGGAACGCGTGGCGCAGGGACACCCGCTGCAGCAGGAGCACCAGCGCAGCGACCGCCAAAGGTAGGAGCCAGCGATGCGCCCAGGGCGCGCTGGCTCCTGCGGCGGCGACACCGGCCAGCGAGGCCGCCGGCAGCCGTGCTCACCGTCGACCACGGCGCCCGGCTGCAGCTGGGCGCACGCGGCGCCGACGATGTCGGGGAAGCCGGCGGTGAATCGCGCTGGGTTTGGTTCCGCTTGATGAGTCAGGATGGGAACGATGGCCAGGTACACGAACGAGATGCGTGAGCGGGCGGTCCGGATGGTCGCCG
>PBYI01000024.1 GCA_002729525.1 Nocardioides sp. | reverse complement strand
GATGAGTCAAACGGCGAAGCCATGTTTGGCACAACGATTTATTTAAAAGGCACCACCATAGGCACCACCACAAACGAGTATGGCTTTTACTCCATAACAGCACCAGAAGGAAAATACACATTGGTTGTTTCGTATTTAGGATACAAAGAAATACAAAAAGAGGTGTTTCTTAATAAAGACACAAAACTCAACATTGAAATTAAAGAAGATCCTAGCACACTTGATGAAGTCGTAATTACAGCAGATGAAGGCGTAAAAAATCTAAATGTAAGAAAACCACAAATGGGAGTTGTTACCTTAAAGGCAGAAACAATTGAATTAGTGCCTGCTGTATTAGGCGAAGTAGATCTTATTAAAACCATACAACTTTTGCCAGGGGTTTCAAATAATGGAGAAGGTTCAGCAGGCTTTAATGTAAGAGGTGGAGCAGTAGACCAAAACTTGGTGCTTTTAGATGAAGCCATCATTTACAATACGTCTCACTTTTTTGGATTATTTTCTGTATTTAATAACGATGCAATTAAAGATGTAAAACTTTATAAAGGTGATATTCCTGCTAAATTCGGCGGAAGGACAGCTTCAGTTTTAGATGTAAGGCAAAAAGACGGTAACAATAAGCGGCTTGAACTCAATGGAGGTATTGGATTAATTTCAAGTAGGCTTGCAGTAGAAGCACCATTATTCAAAAAGAAAGGCTCTTTTCTTTTAGCAGGAAGAACAACTTATGCTCAGCTTTTTTCTGGTTTGATGGACGATTTGGCAAATAGTAATATTAGTTTTTACGATGTAAACCTAAAAACCAATTATGAAATTAATGAAAACAATAAAATATATCTGTCCAGTTATTTTGGGCGAGATGTTTTTAATATTTCACGTTTAATAAATAGTAATTACGGAAACATCTCTGCAAATCTTAGGTGGAATCATGTTTTCAATGATAAGCTATTCTCTAACCTATCGCTTATATATAGTAAATACGATTATCAGATAATACTGGACTTTGAACAACTGGATTGGATATCTGACATCACAAATTATAACTTAAAATACGATTTTGGATATTATGCAAGTGATAAACTAAAAATAGATTTTGGACTAAGTGGCATTTCTTATAATCTAAATCCAGGAGAAATTATGCCTTCAACGCCAACCTCTCCTATTAATCCATTGACATTAGATCAAAAAAGAGCTTTTGAAGCAGGGACTTATGCCAGTGTAGAACATAAACTTACAGATAAGTTTACTGCAAGATATGGTTTGCGCTACAGTACATTCAACCGATTGGGCGGGCAGGCCATCACAAATTATGCAAATAATCAGCCAGTAGTTTATAACCAAGGATTAGGCATCTACCAAAATGGCGAAGCCATAGGAGAAACAGCTTATTCAAAAGGCCAAACAATTAAACAATTTGGAAATTTAGAACCGCGTTTAGGCTTGTCTTACTTGCTAACAGACAACTCTTCAATAAAAGGAAGTTACACACGTACAGCACAATATTTACATCTACTGTCTAATACGGTATCTGTTACCCCATTAGATGTTTGGACACCTAGTGGGACCTATATTAAACCTCAGCTTTCTAACCAATATGCTTTAGGGTATTATAAGAAATTCAATGGCAATGCATATTCATTTGAAGCCGAAGCTTATTATAAAACTACAGATAATCGTATTGACTACATTGACGGAGCGGATTTAATTGGGAATAATACAATCGAAACCGAAATTTTGAATGGTGAGGCAAGAGCCTATGGTTTAGAATTAATGCTCAGAAAAAATAAAGGGCGTTTTACAGGCTGGCTATCATATACATTGGCTAAATCTGAGCAACGTTCTTTTGGCGGAAATGCTGGAGGCCCTGGAATCAATAATGGTAATTGGTACAATGCACCTTTTGATCGTACACACGATATTTCTATTACAGGAGTTTATAAATTAACAGATAAATGGAAATTTAGTGCAAATGCTATTTACCAAACCGGTCGTCCAGTCACCTATCCAACCGGGCAATTTGAATATGACGGATCCTCTGTTGTAATTTATAATGAAAGAAATGCCGACAGGCTACCTGCTTATCATAGGTTAGATGTTTCAGCGACCTATAAGCCCAACCGTAATCCCAATAAGCAATGGAAAGGTGAGTGGGTATTTAGTATTTATAACCTTTATAACAGGCAAAATGCAGCCTCCATATCATTTAACCAAGACTATAACACTGGAGTAAACGAAGCCTTGAGAACTACAATATTTGGCATTATTCCTTCAGTAACCTATAACTTTAAATTTTAAAAAACATGATGTCCTTAAAAAATATATTTAAAATAGAAAATAAGATTAAAATTGTAAGCCTTTTAGGATTAAGCATTATTATTTTTTCTTGTACAGAAGCTATAGACCTATCTGTACCTACCGAATCTCCACGATTGGTTATTGAAGCATCTATAGGGGGGAAAAAGGTACTTTAGGAAATAATCAAACCATAAAACTGAGCCTTACCACACCTTATTATGATACAGCACCAAACCCTGTAGCAGGTGCATCAGTCAGAGTTGAAAACATCACAAATGGCGATATATTTATTTTTGAAGACCAACAAGATGGTCGTTACACAACCTCAGATTTCGAACCAATGATTAACAACACCTATAACTTAGAGGTAATTTATAATAATGAGACCTATACTGCTGAAGAAACATTAATGCCTGTCCCAGAAATAGATAGAATAGAGCAATCTCGTGAACTCGGTTCGGACCCAGAAGAGTTAGATCTCACAATATACTTCAATGATCCAGCAAATGAAGTGAATTTTTATTACATCACCTTTTTAGAAGGAGAAGATCTGCTTCCGACAAGAAATAATGTCTGATGAGTTTACAAATGGTAATGAAATGTCCCTTTTATACGAAGAAGATGAAGCGGATGCGGAAGACGAAATTTTGCCTGGAGATATGGTGGACATAAACCTATATGGCATATCCGAAGAATACTATGATTTTTTACATAGATTAATAGAACAATCTGATAATGCAGGAGATCCTTTTGCAACTGTTCCAACAAGGCTAAGGGGCAATTATAAAAATTTAGAAAACCCTGATAATTATGCGTTTGGGTACTTTAGGATTACAGAATTTGTAAATGAGGTTTATACTTTCGTTGAGTAATAAATCATCAACCAATAAATTGAATGTATAAAGGAGTTGTTGGTGTACCATAAATCAAGCTTGAGCGAGATAGCTTTTAAACTTAACTATAGCAGTGTAGCATATTTAAGCAACCAGTTTAAAAAGGTAACGGGAATGACTCCCTCATAATTTAAAAATAGTATAGATAAGAACAGGAAATCGTTGGATGATATATAATTTCTACGATAGGCTTCCAAAGGAGCCCTCATATTGGTTGCTTTGAAACAAATGTCCCAATTTCAAATGGGTCAATGTTTGTTTTTTTAGAAACAAATGATCTTTACTGTAAGCTTTATTTTTAACTAATGTCCATTTGCACGTTCTTATTTAATGGTTTGGTGTAGCACAAAAGAATAACTCAAAACCATAAATAGAATAACCAAATTGGTTATCGCCTGTTGGCAAAAGTGATAAATTCTTTTTCGCGAAAAAATTATGAAAGCCGTTGGCGTGCAGAAAACTATTAAAAGGTAATAAATACTTACGAAATCGGAAAATTTCCGGTTTCACGAAAGAAACTAAAATAAAATACGTCATGAAAAAAAAGTATGAAATAAAAGGAATGACATGCAACGGCTGTAGAACCCATGTAGAAGAAGCAATTCTAAATGTCGCAGGAGTAGCCAATGTATCGGTCGATTTGAAAGATGCCGAAGCGACGGTTGAATCTCAATTTGAAGTGCCTTTGGAAAATTTGCAAAAGGCCTTGAAAAATACCGACGGTCAATATAAAATACAACCTATGAATAGCGTTGAACAAAACTAAAACAATGCCTATATAGTTATGCGGTAATTTGTATGATAGCTACAATCAATTGAAATTCTAATAATAACCAAAAAACAATTTTACGATGGAAAACAAGGAAAAACAAACAGATAAGTATTTAAAGTTCTTCGCAATGATTGGCACCTCAATGGTCGCGATGTTCTTTTTAATGTACACGCACTCCTATCAGATTATCGATCACTTCTGGTATAGTGAAACCAGGTTCTTTATGACGTTGATCATGGGCGGGTCCATGGTTATTATCATGCTGCTGTATATGCTACAAATGTACAAAGACCGCAATAAGAATATTGCCATCCTGGCATTGGGCGTTTTGCTGATTGCAGGCGGAATATGGCTGGTCAGGAGTCAGGTTACGGTTACCGGTGTTGATTATATGGAAGGTATGATTCCTCATCATTCCATCGCTATCCTAACTAGTGAACGATCTCAAATAAAAGATATCAGGGTAAGGGAAATCGCCGATGAAATCATCAAAGCGCAGCGTCGGGAAATAATGGAAATGCAATGGTTGATTAACGATATCAAGGAAAATGGGATAGTAGAAACAGAAGAAGAAAAGGAAAAGCGTCCGCTTCCCAAATTTGAAGGATCGCTTACCGAAGAAACAACAAACCTTGACTGATACGGAAAAGTGAATGTCAGGAGGTAATAACAGTTTTTACTTTCGAAAGGAAAAAACGAAAATACAGGAGAATAAACGAAGGCATTTCGGACGTTAAATTATAAACGCATAAAATTTTTATGAAAATACAGCAATTTGAATATGAACCACTTTCCCACTATTCATACGTACTGCTGAGCGGAGGGGAGATGGCGATAATCGATCCCGATCGCGACCCGATGCACTATTATAACTTTGCGCATAAAGAAAATGCTAAGATCAAAGTTGTGCTATTGACCCACTCCCATGCAGACTTTGTAAGCTCACATTGGCAAATTAGCAAAGAAACNGGTGNCACGATNTATAACAGCAGCANATTGGAAGCTGAATACCCTTTCGAAAGTTTTGATGGGAACAGTGCCATNTTCGTGGGCAATACCAAACTAGAAGCCATAAATACTCCTGGGCATTCATACGATAGTATTTCCATTCTTGCCACAGATGAAAATGAGGTTGCACTTTTTACGGGGGACACCTTATTGATCGGGGATGTCGGACGCCCGGANCTGCGCGGAAATGAANATGACAAAGAGCAAAAAAAGCAAGCACTGGCCCGTGAAATGTTCAACACAATTCGAACTAAATTCAAAAAAATACCGAATGAGGCCATTATTTACCCCGCCCACGGGGCGGGATCCCTGTGCGGCAAAAGCATGTCGGCAGATAGCAGTAGCACATTAGGTAGGGAGCGAAAGGATAACTGGGCATTTGGCCATCAAAATGAAGACGAGTTTGTCAAAGAACTCCTTGAAGACCAACCNTTCATACCGGCCTATTTCAAACATGATGTAGCTATGAACAAAAAGAAAGTTGAATCGATTGATATGGCAACCGCTAAAATCCCTATTCATCTTAATGCCGAAACACCAAAAGAAAATATCTTAATTGTCGATAGTCGTGATGAAAACGAGTTTAAACAAGGTCATTGGCCACAGAGTATCAATATTATGCAGGGTGGCGAAGCATCCTCTTTTGAAACATGGTTAGGTACTATAATCCAACCAAATGAGGAATTTCATCTGGTTGTTGATTCTCCAAAAAGTGTAAAGACCATCGCCCGGCGGGTGGCGAAGATNGGGTTTGAAAATCAGCTTAAGGCGATAATTACCCTTTCGAAGAAAAGCTTTGTCGAAAACGAGCGATTGGATTTCAAGCATTTTGTGCAAAATCTGGATAATTACACCATTGTCGATGTCAGAAATACGGATGAAGTAAGAAAAAAGAAAATTTTTGACGGTGCCCTGAACCAACCCCTACACGAACTAAGGGATTCAATTCAGGACATTCCTAACGACAAACCCATTATTGTCCATTGTGGCAGTGGATATAGAAGCGCGATCGGAAGCAGCATACTTTCAAATGAATTGCAAGACGTAAAAGTATATGACCTAGGGGAAGTTATTGAGAAATTCAAATAACCAAGAAGCTAAGTTTTTAATGGGCAGAAGATGTAAGACAAAATTTTAAATGGCCATGGGAAGACGTTTTTTTACAGGTTTAATCATTTCACTCTTAGTATTGGCAACTACAAATGCGCAGACCGTCGATTCGCTACCGCCGATATCGGCCTCCAAATCCTATTCCAACTATAGCAATGTCATTGGCTGGAAAAATGGAAGGACCCCNAAAGCCCCGCCNGGTTTTACCGTTACAAAATATGCTGACGGTTTNNAGAATCCAAGGTGGATNTACGTTACACCGAANGGCGATGTACTTGTGGCGCAAAGCAATTCGAATTATCCNCTNTGGAAAAAAATCGGGGCATGGTTCATCGGGGCATCAAAGTCGAAAAGCTTTAAGAACAGTGCNGACTTGATAACCTTGCTCCGCGATGTAGACAAGGANGGGTCTCCCGATGAACGCNCCGTATTTCTCGAAAAGGAACTCGATCAACCCTTCGGAATGCTTGTGCTGGATGATTGGTTCTATGTGGCCAATACCAACGGATTGCTACGTTTTCCTTACAAGCCCGGTCAATTGCAACTATCGGGAAGAGCGGAAAAAATTACCATCTTGCCCGCAGGAAAGGCCAATCGACATTGGACACGCAATATAATTGCCAACATGGACGGTTCAAAAATATACATAGCGGTCGGTAGTGGCTCAAATGTCGGGGAGAAAGGGGCCGAGGCCGAATTCATGAAGGCGGCCATTCTGGAGATCGACCTCGATGGTTCCGTATTAAGGGTCTTTGCTTCCGGATTAAGAAACGCCGTGGGTATGGATTGGAACCCCATTACCTGAGACTTGTGGACGGCGGTCAACGAACGCGACGGATTGGGCAACAACCTCGTACCAGATTATTTGACCAGTGTCCGCGAAAACGGATTTTANGGTTGGCCCTANNTGTANTATGGGCAAAATGAAGATCCNAGGGTAAAATGGGTGCCTTCGGCCCAAGTGGNNAATACACTGNTGCCCGATGTGAACGTTGGCNCCCATACNGCATCTTTGGGATTGACGTTCTANACGGGCGATTCNTTNCCNGACAAGTATCGGAACGGTGCCTTTGTCGTNCAGCATGGNTCTTGGAACAGACAGGTTTTATCAGGNTATAAAGTGGTTTTCGTGCCNTTCNNGAANGGAGNNCAAACTGGAAAACCCGAAGACTTTTTAACCGGTTTTATTGTTGACGGCAAAAAGGATGAGGTCTATGGCCGACCCGTGGGTGCCGCCATACTACCCGATGGATCGCTGTTGATAACCGATGATGTGACCAATACCATCTGGAGAATCAGTTGGGACGGTAAACGCGGTATGTGAGCGATTCTCAATGGGGGTTTGCCGTTAAATAAGTATTTTTATTTATGGAAGATGCACAACCTCCGGTAAAGGATTTGAGAAATCTTTTGAGTATCCTTTATTTATACGCTGATATAAACCAAACACATTAGTCAGGATTCCAATAACATCACCGTTCCCAGTCCACCATCGGCACAGACACTGACCACCGCTTTCTTGCCGGGTCCCATTTGTGCCAGTTCCTTGATTGATTGGTTAATAATTCTTGCGCCGGTCGCTCCGAAAGGGTGACCAATAGCAATACTACCTCCATTTGGATTGAGATGGTCCCAAGGGAACGCTCCAAAGTCGAATGAAACACCCACCTTTTTAAGGTGATTTTTATCTTCAAGCAATTGAACGTTAGCAGCCACCTGTGACCCAAAGGCTTCGTGCACCTCCCATAAATCTATATTATCATAGCGTAAATTGTGCCTGGCCATTAATCTGGGAATTGCAAATGTAGTGGCCATCAACAGTCCTTCTTTTTCAATATTTACGGCGGCAATTTCCCAGTCTATTAATTGAACAGCATAGGATTCATCGGAAAATTTCTCTTTTGCCTTTGAACCACATACCCATAAACCTGCGGCACCATCGGTCAATAAGGAAGAATTTCCGGCAGTCAATGAACCGTTGCCCGACTCCTTATCGAATACCGGATTGAGTTTGGCCAACTGCTCCAAACTGGTATTTTCCCGAGGAATCTTATCCTCTTCAACTCCATCCAACGATAAAATCAAATCATCAAAAAATCCATTATTTCTTCCTTTGATATAATTTTGATGGCTGTTAAGGGCTATCTCATCTTGCCGCTCTCTATCAATATTAAGACGTTTTGTGGTAATTTCGGAATGTTCGCCCATACTCAAACCAGTAGTTCTGTTGGTAACACTCGGGATAAACAAACGTATATCCCCAAAACTCAAATCTTTCAATTTTGAAAATTTATCCGCAAGGGTCTTGCTTTGGAACAACCGCCGTAACCAGTCGGAAAAATTCTGGTTCAATCCAAGTTGAACCCGACTCATACTTTCAACGCCGCCCACCAAGGCAACCTCTTCTTCGCTTATCAATCCAGCAGCCTCAATGGCTGCCATCATACTGGTGCTACAGGCCATAATCGTGGTCAACGCAGGAATACTCTGATCTAATTCTGCATCCATAAGTATCTCACGTGCAAGATTGCTATAACCTAGATTTGGCGCTACTGAACCCCAAATAAAAAGATTGGGGGATAAAGAGTCTCTTTTTATCATTTCCTGGACAACGGGAATAGACAAGTGAAGGGCATCTTTATCTTTAAAATCTTTATCAACCTTTGCAAAAGGTGTTCTCAATCCGGCGATCAACCAAATTTCACTTTTAGAGTTTTTCATAGTAGTAATTCTATTAAGCCTTAAATTAGGAAAAAATGGTCCTATGAAAAATAATTAAAGCATAAGATTATTGTATGTAAGCAACTTTTTAATGCAACAAGTAAAGCTTTGCAGAGACTTCTACTATCGCTGGAAAGAGGGAGTACTCTATTTACCTGTCACAGCCATTGATAAGAGTGGTCGAGGCCTGTGGTCAAGAGGCGAAAAACTTTATGTAGATTTTTGCACGATGGTCAGTTGTTTCTTCCGAGAATTCTACAACTCTTTCAGCAAATTTCGTAACACGGTTGGCGGCAACAATTCCGAACTTTGCATAAAGTAATTCAGATAAAGCCATGGAAACCACAACTGTTTTGGAGCAAAAGGATAAAACCAAGAAATCAGATATCAAAAAATCGTTTCCGGTCACGGGAATGACTTGTGCGGCCTGCGCATCAAGTGTTGAATCCATCCTGTCGCATACTGAAGGTGTCAATAATGCCATTGTTAATTTTGCGAGCAGCTCGGTACTCGTAGATTATGATGAGAACGTTACCGAAGAAAAATTGCAAAACGCTTTACGTCAGGTGGGCTATGACATTATCATAAATGCTGAAGACCCTTCGGAGGTACAAGAGGAGCTTCGGCAAAAGCATTATTATGATATAAAAAACCGTACTATCTGGTCAGCGATTCTGACCCTTCCCATTTTCATTTTGGGAATGTTTTTTATGCATTGGGAACCTGGAAAATGGATATCCTTGGTATTGACTTTTCCTGTTTTATTTTGGTTCGGTCGTAGCTTTTTCATCAATGCTTTCAAGCAGGCCAAACACGGGAAGGCGAATATGGATACCTTGGTCGCCTTGAGTACCGGAATCGCTTTTCTGTTCAGTGTTTTCAACACCCTCTTTCCTGAATTTTGGCTGAGCCGTGGTATTGAACCACACGTCTATTACGAAGCGGCCACGGTCATTATTACATTCATTTCCCTTGGAAAATTATTGGAAGAAAGGGCCAAATCAAACACCTCTTCGGCCATTAAAAAACTGATGGGATTACAACCCAAAACACTAAAAATCATTGAGCATGGGGAAGAAAAAGAAATTCCTATTTCCTCGGTTCAAGTAGGTCAAACTATTTTAGTTCGTCCAGGAGAAAAGATTCCTGTGGATGGGGAAGTTTCCAAAGGCAGCTCGTATGTAGATGAAAGTATGATTACAGGGGAACCTGTTCCCGTGGAAAAATCAGGTGGTGGAAAAGTATTTGCGGGTACGGTAAACCAAAAAGGAAGTTTTCAATTTACCGCTGAAAAAGTAGGTGGGGAAACCTTGCTATCCCAAATCATCAAAATGGTTCAGGAAGCCCAGGGAAGCAAGGCACCCGTTCAAAAACTGGTCGATAAAATTGCTGGAATATTTGTTCCTATCGTTTTGGGTATATCTATCATTACGTTCATTGTTTGGATGTCGGTAGGAGACGATAATGCATTTTCGCAGGCCTTATTGACCTCTGTAGCAGTATTGGTTATCGCTTGTCCCTGTGCATTGGGATTG
>PBYI01000023.1 GCA_002729525.1 Nocardioides sp. | reverse complement strand
TTAAAGGTAAGTGAGTATGTAATAGTTAACTAGAAAAGTAGTTAATAGACCAAAGCATTAGCTGAAATACTATAATTTAGCATTAGTTGATGCCAAATCAACATATTGTAATTATTAACTATGAAAACTCACAACCTAATGAAGAAAACGCTTTTAGCGGTGGTCATCTGTGCGCTTGCATTTGTGACTTTTGCCCAGGAAAAAGACATCAAAGGTCAACTGGATAAACCTTTGACAAGTCCTATTCCAATGGATCCTAATGTTCGAGTGGGAAAATTGGAAAATGGATTAACCTATTACATCCGAAAAAACGATAAGCCAGAAGATAAGATTGAGTTTAGACTTGCAGTAAATGCCGGATCTATTCTAGAAAATGAAGACCAGAAAGGTCTGGCTCACTTTGTGGAGCACATGGCATTCAATGGAAGTAAGAACTTCCAAAAGAATGAATTGGTGAATTACTTGCAGTCTATCGGAGTGGAATTTGGTGCGGACTTAAATGCCTACACCAGTTTTGATGAAACCGTATACATGCTGCCTATTCCAACTGGTGATCCAGAAGTATTGGATCAGGGATTGAAGGTGTTGGAAGACTGGGCTGGTGGCCTGGAATTTTCTCCGGAAGAGATCGACAAAGAAAGAGGGGTCGTAATTGAGGAGTGGAGATTAGGACAAGGTGCAGATCAGCGTATGCGTGATAAGTGGTTCCCGATTATGTTCAAGGATTCTCGCTATGCTGAACGTTTGCCAATCGGTGAAAAAGAGATTATC
The DNA here is from genome assembly GCA_002729525.1 of Nocardioides sp. Classification (GTDB taxonomy): domain Bacteria; phylum Actinomycetota; class Actinomycetes; order Propionibacteriales; family Nocardioidaceae; genus Nocardioides. Next base: position 6,833 of record PBYI01000023.1, on the reverse strand, counting down.
GAAAATGCGGATTACGAAACCATTAAGAGTTTCTACAAAACCTGGTACAGACCAAATTTGATGGCCATCGTAGCTGTGGGTGATTTGGACCCAGATGCTATGGAGAATGAGATCAAAACGCGTTTTGGAAAACTGAAGAACACAAAGAAACCACAGGAAAGAAAAGTATTTGACGTGCCGAGTCATGAGGACACGTATGTGGCTATAGAGCAAGATAAAGAAGCGTCCTTTACCATGGTAAGAGTGGTGTATAAAATGGATGATGAAGATGGTTCTAAAGAGCTTAAAGACCTGAGGAAAAGCTTAACTTATAGTTTGTTCAACAACATGATCAATCAGCGTTTGAACGAACTTCGTCAGTCTGCAACTCCTCCATTCGTATTTGGAAGCACAGGATATGGTAGCCTGGTAAGAACCAAAAACAACTATTCTTCTTTCGCGATGGTAGGAGAAGACGGCATCATGAATGGTTTGGAAGCACTTGTCACAGAGAACGAGCGTGTAAAACGCTATGGATTCACGGAAGGTGAATTGAAGCGAGCTAAAGCAAGATTGCTTAATTCATTGGAGCAAGAAATGAAAGAGCAGGACAAAACAGAAAGTGGCCGATTGGCTATGGAGTATGTGAACTCCTTCCTGGAAACAGATCCAATCATTTCTCCAGACTTCACTTATGAGTTTGCTAAGAAGCAGTTTGAGAGTATCAAAGTAGATGAAATCAATGCATATGCACCAAAATGGATCAAAGACAGTGATCGCGTGGTTGTCATCACAGGTCCTGAAAGAGACAACCCAGATGTGACAAAAGAGAGCGTATTGGCTACATTAAAAGATGTAGGATCAATGGAGCTTGAGCCATACGCTGATGAGATGTCTGATTCAGAATTGTTGGCCGAAAAGCCTAAGAAAGGTTCTGTAGCTTCTGAGAAGGCGATTGAAAACGTAGATATCACTGAGTTGACTTTATCCAATGGAGTGAAGGTTGTCTTGAAGGCTACTGACTTCAAGAATGATGAAATCTTAATGTCTGCTAGCAGTAATGGTGGTCATTCATTGTATGATGATGACAACTATGAGAATGCTACTTACTCTTCGAGCATCGTAAGTGAAAGTGGTGTGGCAGATTTCTCTAAAACAGATTTGGATAAGCTGTTTGCAGGTAAGACTGTGAGAGTTTCTCCATTTGTAGGTACTTATAGTGAAGGCTTTAGCGGAAGCGCTGCTCCGAAGGATTTGGAGACGATGATGCAAATGATCTATTTGTATTTCACAAGCCCAAGAAAAGATGCGGCGAGCTTTGAGTCCTTCAAAACAAGAAATACCATGTTGTATGGCAACCTGATGTCTAATCCAGCATACTATTTCCAAAATGAAATGATCAAAATCTTAAGTCAATACAATAAGCGTGTTGGTTTTCCAACTGCTGAGGAATTGGCTAAAATAGATTTGGATAAGTCATTTGCGATCTACAAAGAGCGTTTTGCAGACCCTGCAAACTTCACTTTCTTCTTTGTAGGTAACTTCAAAGTAGAGGAGATTAAGCCATTGTTGGAAACGTATTTGGCAAGCATTCCAAGCATAAAAAGAGAAGAAACCTGGAAAGATCTGGGCATTAGACCACCAAAAGGAAAGTACACGAAAGTGATCAACAAAGGTACTGATCCGAAGAGCCAGGTGTCTATCAACTACAAAGGCGAGGCGGACTACAGCAAGGAAGAAAATTATATCCTGAACAGTCTTGGTGAAGTAATGACTAACCGATTGATTGACTTGATCAGAGAAGAGAAGAGTGGTGTATATGGTGTAGGGGCCAATGGTTACATCAGTGAGCGCCCATATGAAAACTACACGTTCTCTATTTCATTCCCTTGTGGTCCTGAAAATATGGAAGAGCTGAAGCAGGCCGTTTATGATGAGATTGAGTTGATCAAGAAAGATGGAGTAACCGAAGAAGACCTGAGTGAAATCAAAGAATCTCAAAAAATCAATCGTAAAGAGAGCCTGAAAGAGAACCGTTACTGGTTGAATAGTCTTTCTTCCTATTACTCATACAACAGAGATTTAGCTGATTTCTATGAGTATGAANAGCTTATCGAAGAATTGAAGCCAAAAGATCTACAAGAAGCAGCTAAGAAGTATTTAGTGGAAGGCAACTTGATCGAGATTGTCTTAATGCCGGAAGAATAAATAAAGATCTAAATGTATCAAAAAGGAGCCCNGTCAGTGATGATGGGGCTTTTTTGTTTGGCTAATTGTCGAATCGATTATAGGTAATTAGTTGTTGTACGACCGGAGACTGTTTGACTTAAANTCTGTTTTCAAGTTTGCGTCGGAGGTTACTGGATGAAAAAGCCATAATGAAACCTAATGTGATCAATGCTGATGCAATAATGAAAAGTGCATAGAATGGATTGTGAAAGGATCGGATTTGATTATGGACTTCACTAATATTATCGAAAGTCAGCGATTTCACACCAATAAATAATAGTATTAGTACTCCTAAAGTCATGAGGAAATAGCCCAATGATTTGAAAAACCGAATACGCTCCTGAAAGCTTGATTTCATAATTGGCGGAGAAAAAAGCTGAATAGTATGCCTAAGATTATGAAGAGTGAAACACAAGAAATGTAAAGTTCGATTTGCTTATTGATAATGTTCTGACCGATTTTGGGTGTTTCAAAACAGTGAAGTACATACTTTGTATAACTCCATAAGACTGGAAAGATCAAACGTATTTGTTTATTGAATATCATCTAGGAACTTTTAGTTAGATGTATTGAATATTTCTTTAAAAAGGAGATCAAATCGATCATTTCATCTTCGGTCAACTGGAAGGATTTCATTCGGTGGTTTCGATGATCAATGAATGATATACCGAGATTAGCACCATATTCAAATGCCAGGGTATAGCCCTTTATTTCTTTACGTAAACTGTTTGTTGTCTTAGCGAAAGCCATTGTTAATGGTTTTGTGTGATACATCATTTTCAAGGTTTTCACTTCCTATTGGATAATTCATTGAGTTTTTTCTTCTGGTTAGTACTAAAGTGTGTAGGATTAAAAAAGGCTCGAACAATATGTCCGAACCCTTCAGTAACCGAATATGAATAAGATTAGATAATCTCTACTTTGGCGGCGTATTCTCCTCTGTCTCCTTGCTCAATAACAAATTGCACTTTGTCATTTTCAAAAAGCTTTTCTTTGGTATTCGATTTGTGAACGAATAATTCCTTGCTGGTGTCATCATGTGTGATAAACCCAAATCCTTTTTCTTCATTAAAGAATTTTACTGTTCCTTTTTCCATAATTGTACGGTTTTATTGTTTTCTTATTCTTTTACTGGTTCATTTTGGATATTTCCACTGAGGTCAACAAATGCCGTCATGTCTTCCAGTTTTCAACTGGATTTGGAGGCTTTATGATCTCGTTTTCATTGGAGTTTTTCCTCACGCTTTTTGTCTTGACCAATAGCGTGTTGTTTTATGAGAATTTATTCTGTGATATCGGCACATATGCTTAATCAATTAGAGTAATGGCTCTTCCTGTTTTACCTGCTCTGCCCGTTCTGCCTATGCGATGGACGTAATCCGCGTAATTTCTGGGAGTTTGATAGTTAATGACTAGTTCCACGTCACTGATATCTATGCCTCTTGCTATTACGTCTGTGGCAATAAGAATATTGATCTTTCCTGCTTTAAAGCTGCTTAAGGTTTGCTCACGTCTGTTCTGTGACTTGTTGCCATGAATGGCATCAGCAGCGTACGAGTCGTTGATGAGCTTTTTCAACAGCTGATTTGCATGTCTTTTAGTTTCGCAAAACAAGATTGTTTTAGCATCCACAGGTTGATTGAGTATGCCTTTTAGAATCTGAAATTTGTCTTTACCTTCCGTATAAACCACTTGCTGATCAATAGCTGCCGATCGATGAGTGGTGGCGGTTGATTTTACTACAAGCGGATTGTTCGTTATTTCTCGAATGAGATTATCCTGTGCAGGGTCCAATGTGGCAGAGAAGAGCAGTGTCTGTTCCTTTGCCTTCATGGCTCGGTCAATTTTTTGTACTTCACGTGAGAAACCCACATCCAGCATCCTGTCAAACTCGTCTAGTACCAGAACCTTGAACGCGCTGTAATCCAGAGCCCCCTGTGCATACATATCTTGTAACCTTCCCGGTGTGCCGATGATGACATGGTTCTTGCGTTTCAGGGTATTCAATGTTTGGAGGACCGAAGTACCACCAATCAGCACGGTTGAATAGAGGTCCAGGCCTTTGACTAGCGAGGTAAATTCCTCGTTGATTTGAGTAGCCAGTTCTCTACTGGGTGCAATGATTAGAGCATGATTATGACATTTGTTTGTGATCAGTTGTTGGATGAGGGGAATCAGAAAAGCAGCTGTTTTACCGGTGCCGGTTCCAGCTATACCTACTATGTCTTTCCCTTCAATTATTGGAAGTATTGATTTGTCTTGTATTTCAGAAGGCTTGCTGTATCCTTTCTTTGTGATCAGTTCTTGCAGTTTGTGATCAAGAGGCAGGTCTGAAAAGGCATAGTTGTTTTGATAAACTACAGCATTTTTAGGAGCTTCGTCGCTTGTGTGGATGTATTTACTGACATCTACTGTCGACTTATTAGATCTGATGCATGCAGGATTGGCGATACGCCTTCTGCGATTGTATGATGTATTATGCATATGATTTTTTCGTTTTTGCAGGCTCTGAACCTAGTTCTTTGAGCATGTATAAATGTTGATAGACGGCAGTAGCTAAAGTAGGCTGCGTATGATAGGGCAGGTTGTACTCGCTGGCGGTAGATGCTACTATGCCGGAGATTTTACGGTAATGAATGTGGCAAATATGAGGAAACAGGTGATGCTCTATCTGATGATTAAGACCTCCAGTAAACCAGAACAACAGGTTGCTTTTCACTCCAAAGTTGGCTGTGGTTTTCAATTGATGAGCAAGTCTATTCTCAGATATTTGACCATCCGGAGAATTGACAAACTCTGATGTATCCATCACGTGCGCGCACTGGAAGGTAAATGTCAGTATATTTCCAGCCACAAAGTGCATGGTCAGGAACATCAGAGCTACCATCCAAAACGGGTAAGCCAACCATATGGATGGAAGAACAAGAAAAAGAGAAAAATAAACGACTTTTCGTATGATGATTTGGGTGATGTGGAGATTGAAATCCCTGCCTGACTTAATAAAACCTTCATTTTTGTATTTGATGGCTTTGACAAAGTCTTTGACTGTAACCCAAATCAGTGTGCCTAACCCATAAAAGAAGAAGGCATAAAGATGTTGGTATTTTTGAATCGATAACCTGGGCTGATGTGGTGAAAACCGAAAGATGAACCTGGGTTCTATGTCTTCGTCAGCGTGTTCTATATTGGTAAAGCTATGATGAAGTACATTGTGCTGGATTTTCCAGTTTCGGGGATCCACTCCAAGAAGCCAGGTGCATAGTGCCACGAGTCGGTTGGTAGATTGTTTGTTTGAAAATGATCCATGCAGACTGTCATGCATTACTGACATGCCAATAAATGCCTTTCCAAACCCCATTATGGCCCAAAGTAGAAATAGCAATGGGAGTGAGGAGATTTGAAATACGAATAAAGCAACAAATGGCAACAGGTAAATGCTCAGTGCAGATATGGTTTTCAATACCATTTCTGTGTTGGCTCCTTTGCTGATGTTGTTGTCTTTAAAATAGGAATTGACCCGTGATTGTAATGTTTTAGCGAAAGCTGAATTGATCTCAGATGAGAATTGGCAATTTATCAAGTATGATAAGTTAAAAGTTAGATTCTGTTTGGAAGCAGCAACTAATCATTTTAAACTTGATTTACTGGTTCTGAAACAAAAGAATATTGAGAGATTTTCTCTCAAAGAATGATGCAGCCAGAAAATGCAAAAGGGAAACGTTGTAAGGATTTGACTTGAGAAGTCTCTGAACTTGATGTGCCAAAGGACGACAATTAAATTGACAATACCTATGATCTCAATAGATTCTGTCATCTACATGTTTTTTATGCTTTCTTGCTGATAATCACTAGAATCCAGTTTAAATCCTGAGAGGAATAGGAATATCCAAAAATTAAGAACTAGCTTTGCTACGCTGTATTTAGAATTAGACAAATTCTTATTCTCATTTTGAGCCAAAGAATTGAATGAATTTTAGGATTTATTTGATTCCAATCAATAAGCACCTCTCTCGACTAAGCTAATCGCTCTTCCAGTTGGGTTCATTGAAAGCCCCGAATACTGAGTAAAATCTAGACTGATCATGTAACGCTGCCTCCTGGTATATCCAAAATTGGGGTATTGTTCATTATTGTTTCATGTGCAGCCGAAATACGTAATTAATTAATCATAATAGAATGCAAGAAGGAACTGTAAAGTTTTTCAATAATTCCAAAGGTTTTGGATTTATTAGTCCCACAGAGTCAAGAGAAGATGTTTTTGTACATGAGTCAGGACTGATCGATGATATCCGTGAAAATGATAAAGTGACCTATGACCTGGAAAGAGGAAAAAAAGGAATGAATGCTGTCAACGTAAAAGTTGTAAGCTAAAATCACACATAAAAAACCATCCTTAGTGATGGTTTTTTTATGTAAATAGGTTTCGCCAAGAAACCTACTAATTTGGATACATTTCATTCAAACCAGAGTTATTCAAAGTGCCATTCATCCTTGGTTTTTCTCTAACTACACTACGCAATGAAACAACTTAAAATCCTTGTTCAAATAACGAAAAGAACGCATTCATTAGAGCGGTATTTTCAGGAGATTGACAAAGTGGAGCTTATTTCCGCTGAAGAAGAAGT
>PBYI01000022.1 GCA_002729525.1 Nocardioides sp. | reverse complement strand
GCCGACGTAGGCGAGGGGGGTGTTGCTGTTGGGGGTGGTGGTGATGTTGAGGGTGCCGTGGTTGTCGAGGGTGCCTGCGATGCGGCTGATGTAGCTGACGTTCTGGGTGCCGCCGCGTAGGTCGATGGTGGCGTCGGTCTGGTTGATGAGGGTCCAGTTGTCGCTGCCGCTGAAGGTGTCGATGTAGCCGCTGTCGCCGGTGTCGGGGTCTGCGAGTTGCAGGGTGCCGTGGTTCACGATCCGGGTGTCGGGCTGTGGCTCGAGCCGACCGGTGACCGACAGCGTTCCGCGGTTCACGACATCGATGGCGAGTGACCCACTCAATGACCAACGGATCGCTTCGCCTGCCGTGAAGACGCCGCTACCCGTCCACGCCGTAGTAGAGGCGTCGAGATATGACGACACCGCCAACTCGCCGTCGAGCTCAATCTGCGAGCCGGCTGCCTGGAGGCCCGACACATTCGCGGTGAAGTTGGGCGGGACGTGGACACTCCTGCCTGCCGTGCACACCCACTCCGCATTTCCCGGCAGCCGGTCCTCCGACCAGTTGGCGGGAACGTTCCAGGCGTCGCTCTGGCTTCCGATGAACGTGTTCGTGCAGAGCGGCGTCAGGACGATGCTGCGGCTCGTCGGCGCCGACAGCCGGCCGAGCGAGTTCTTTGCGTACAGAGAGACCGAGTAGTCGCCCGGGCTCAGGTCCTCGATGAGCAAGCTCTGGTCGTCGGCTCCGAGCACGTGGCGGCCCGTCGACGGCGTCGTCGTCAGGATGTACCCCGCGAGGGTGCCCTCACCGAGGCTGGACGGCCTCGACCAGGAGATGTCGAGCGCGACGGCGTCGGACGGCTGCCTCAGAGTGAGGCTGGGTGGGGAGTCGAATCGCTTGCCGACCTTGAGGGAGATGGTGCCCTCGGCGCCGCTGGAGTCGGACGCCGCGATGGAGACGTGTCGGCCGCTGGGCTCCGCTGCGGTGAAGACGCCACCGTTGGTCACCGAGTCGGCGCTGACTCCATCAACGACCGTCCACGTCACGTTCTCTGTCGCCCCGTCCGAACGCTCCGCCGTCAGCTGGACTGGGGTCCCCGCCCTCGGGTTCAGCGTCTCGGCCGTGATCACGTACGACGCCGATGGCACGCGTTGGATCACCCACGGGTCGAAGTCGATCCCAGTCAGCCGCAGCTCGAGCTCACCGTGAAGCCCGAACGCACTGAACGCGAGTCCGGCGCTCACGTCGACCTTCGGTCCCAACGTGAACCACGCGTCGCCAGGGCGAGGGTTGAAGTTGATGGTCGCCTCGAGCCCGGCCGTGACGGTGAGGCTCGGACCGGCGGCGCCGTACAGCGAGTTGATCAGGCGCGCCTTGAGGCCGAGGAACCCGGTGCCTGTCGCGCTGACGCCGGGCACCGTGCCGCCGGAGACCTTGAAGTACGCGTTGTGGTGGGGCGTGAGCTTGCCGGGATCGCGGGACGACCAAGCGAAGCCGCCGTTGGCGCCGGCCTGAGCGGACACCGAGACGGCCACCTCGCCGGAGATCGTGAGGTAGGTGTCGACCTTCGGAATGATCACCACGGGGACGGGCCCCACCGTGAATGTGAGCGGAGAGCCGATGATCGTGCCGAGCAGGAAGTCGCGCTCACCCTTGATTCCCACCGTGCCGGCGGCGCTGGCCGAGACGCCAGCGTCGAACCTCAGATCGACGCCGTCCGGATAGCCCACGACGTTCTGGTGGACGCTCAGATTCAGCTTCGCCTCGGCCTTGAACCCCGCCTGGACCTTGACGAACGCCGCACCGAACTTCTTGTCGACGCCGAAGGTCTTCCCCAAGGATCCCTTCAGCTCGATGCCGAGTGCCTGCTGGGGGACAGGGGCGACCCCCTCGCTGCCCGGCTTGAAGGTCGGCGCAGGCGCGTCTTCCACGGTCGCGGTGGGGTCCAGGTCGGCAGACATCGTCATGCTGGTGAAGACGTCGTCGAGAGAGGCGTCGACCGTCCGAACCACGAGGGATCCGGCAGCGCTCTCGACCGCGACGACCTCACGGAGCAGACCCTGCGGGAGCGACGCACTCGTCCCGGTCACCAGCACATCGCCCACACTGAGACTGCTTGCCTCAGCCGGTGCAGGCTCGATCCACTTCAGCCTCTCGCCGTCGAGGTAGTCGAGCTGCTCGATCGTCTCGCTGCTCAGCACCACGGTCGCGTCGGTCACGGAGACCTGCGGGGTGACGCCGCTGCTCGCCGCTGCCCACGCGCCGGTGCCAACGCCGTTCGTCGCGGCGACCTGAAAGAGGTAGGCCGCCGTCGGGTCCTCGAAGGTGTCCACCGTGACGCCGGCGGCTGGCGCATCGATCGTGAGCTCGTGTGCCTCAGCATCGGAGGCGGGCGCCCAGGTGCCGTCCTCGCCCTGAACGGACCGGACGTACTGGATCGTGTACGAGTCGGTGCTGTCCCCGCCGTCGTCGTCGGGTGCTGACCAGGCGAGCGCGATGCCGCCGGCACCGTCCGGCACCACCGCCAGGTCTGTGGGAGCGCCAGGAAGGTAGGCAGCCGACGGAGTCAGCGTCGTGGTGGCCGGCGCGGCGTCCCCGACGGTGTTGGTGGCGACGAGGCTGATCTCGTACTCCGTGCCGTTCGTCAGCCCCGTGATCGTTCCGGCCGTCGAGCTCGCCGGCATCGTGATCGAGACGTCGTCGCCGCCGCCGGTCGGCGTTGCCGTGAGCTGGTACCCGGTCAGGTCGGCGCCCCCGTCGTACGTCGGTGGGCTCCAGCTGAGGACGGCTCGTCCGTCGCGCGGCAGTGCGCCGGTGACCAGGGCATTGCGTGGTGACGTCGCTGCAGTCGGCACAGCGGGGTCCGAGGTATCGCTCGGAGCACTGGTTCCGGCGGCGTTGGTGGCGGTCATCGTCACGGTGTACGCAACCTGGGCGCACAGCCCGGGAACCACCGCTCCGGTTGCTTCGCCGCCGACCTCGAGGTCCACCGACGATGGGCTGGCACAGGCCTCGCTCTCCGTCCCCGCGACTGGCTCGACCAGCAGGTCGTAGCCCGTCACCTGAGCATCGACCTCAGGTGCCAACCAACTCACGCCGACAGCGAGGCCCTCGCCGGACGTGTCGGTGATGATCGGCGCCTCGGGCGGTACCTCGGCGACTCGAGACAGGACTCCGCGGGACGGCGCTCCCGGGCTCAGGTCTGAGACCTGAGCGTGGGCGGCGGAGGTGCCGCTGCTCGCGATCAGGGCTGCGGCTGCCGGGGCTACTGCTCCCACCAGGAGTAGGCGCTGCTGTCGTCGGCGCTGTGCCATGCGAATCCCCCGTGTGCTCCGCTCGAACCGCGCCCGAACGTAGCGGTCGGTGGTGTCACGGGTGGGCGGAATCAGACAGATCAACTGTTGGAGCAGGTGTTCTTCTCATGAGTAGTCCGTCACCGCAAAATTCGCTGTTCGCAACCAGCCCGGTCGCGCGAGGCGAAAAACCGTTGTCGCCCGCTGAGCGGCGACCTACGCTCGTCGTACACGGGAAAGGAGGTGGTCCGAGGAATGATTTCTTCAAGGACGCGTGAGGTGGCTGCTCGCTAGCAGCCCAGTAGTGCGGGGGTGGAACCACCCTCGAGGCTGCTGGCAATCCACCGCAGTCACCCGACCCGCAGGCGATCCGGGACGTCCCCCGGACGGCGTCGAGGCCACCGGCCCGACGTCACCGCCTGCGGGTCGTTCCTTTTCCCCGGACCCGTGTCCCCGGTCCTCGAGCGATGCCGACCGCGCGGCCCGTGACGCACGACAAGTTGTCCGAGGCAACCAACCCGGAATAAGGTTGCTTCTATCAACCGTTAGAGCGGACATGGAGAACGAGACCGTGACGTCGACACCGACGACCCCCACCGAGCGCCCCGCCGGCGCGATGAGCCACCGCGAGGTGCTCGAGGCCATGAGCGGCCTGCTGCTCGCCATGTTCGTCGCGATGCTGTCCAGCACCGTGGTGACCAACGCGCTGCCGCGCATCGTCGCCGACCTCGGCGGCTCGCAGTCGCAGTACACCTGGGTCGTCGTCTCGACGCTCCTGGCGATGACCGCGACCACCCCGATCTGGGGCAAGCTCGCCGACCTCTTCGACAAGAAGGTGCTCGTCCAGACCGCGCTGGTGATCTACAGCATCGGGTCGCTGGTGGCGGCGTTCGCCCCGTCGATGGGCGTCCTCATCGCCGCCCGGTTCGTGCAGGGCCTCGGCGTGGGCGGCCTGACCGCGCTGGTCATGGTCGTCATCGCCACGATGGTCAGCCCGCGCGAGCGCGGCCGGTACTCCGGCTACATCGGCGCGGTCTTCGCCACCGCCACCGTGAGCGGCCCGCTGATCGGCGGCCTCATCGTCGACTCCGCGCTCGGTTGGCGCGGCTGCTTCTTCGTCGGCCTGCCCTTCGCGGCGCTCGCGTTCGTCGTCCTCCAGCGCACCCTGCACCTGCCCGACGTACGCCGTGAGGTGCACATCGACTACCTCGGTGCGCTCACCCTCGTCGCCGGCGTCTCCGTGCTGCTCGTCTGGGTGTCGCTGGCCGGCAGCTCCTTCGACTGGGCCTCCACCACCACCGCCCTGCTCGTCGCCCTCGGTCTGGCGCTCGTCGCGGTCGCGATCTGGGTCGAGGCCCGCGTCGCCACCGACCCGGTGATCCCGCTCCGTCTCTTCCGCGACCGCACGATGGTGCTCGGCACTCTCGCCTCGGTGCTCGTCGGCGTCGCGATGTTCGGTGCGACCGTCTACCTCAGCCAGTACTTCCAGCTCGCCCGGGGCATGTCGCCCACCGAGGCCGGCCTGATGTCGATCTGCATGGTCGGCGGTCTGCTCGTGTCGAGCATCGCCACCGGTCGGATCATCAGCAGCACCGGTGTCTGGAAGCGCTGGCTGGTCGGCGGCATGGTGCTGGTCGTCGCCGGCTTCCTGCTCCTCGGCACCGTCGACGCCGACATCCCGCTGTGGCGGGTCGGCGCCTACATGGCGCTCGTCGGCCTCGGCCTCGGCGCGACCATGCAGAACCTCGTGCTCGCAGTGCAGAACGGCGTTCAGCTCTCCGACATGGGCGCCGCCACCTCGGTGATGACCTTCTTCCGCTCCCTCGGCGGCTCCGCGGGTGTCGCGGTGCTCGGCGCGATGCTCAGCCACCAGGTCGCCGCGAGCGTCAAGGACGGTGCGGCCGAGCTCGTCGCCCAGGGAGAGACGGTGCCGGACGCGGCGGCCGCGGGCTCCGGCGGCATCCCCGACCTGTCGTCCCTGCCGGACGCCTGGGCCTCGCTCTACGAGCACGCCTTCGGCTCGGGGATCGGGCACGTGTTCCAGGTCGCGGCGCCGTTTGCCATCCTTGCCCTCGTCTGCGTGCTGTTCCTCCGCGAGGTCCCGCTGCGCACCACGATCGACCGTGACGCCGAGACCGCCACGGCCGCCACCGGTGTCGCGACCGTCCCGGCGGACGAGCGGGCATGAGCACCGCCACCGTCCCCCACCCCCACACAGCCCAGGAGACCACCGTCGTGACCGACGACCTCGCCCTGCGGGAGGCCGCCATCACCACGCTCGAGAGCGAGGTGGGCGTCCTGATGCGTCGGGTACGACGCGTGATCGCCGACCGCGCGCGGCTGGTGCACCCCGACCTCCAGCCCACGTCGTACCTCATCCTCACCACGGTGCTGCGCGAGGGCACGCTGCGCGCGTCGACCCTGGTGGAGAGCCTGGACGTCGACAAGGGCGCGGTGAGCCGGCAGGTGAAGCACCTCGTCGAGCTCGGCCTCCTCGCCGGCGAGCCGGACCCCGAGGACGGTCGTGCGATCGTGCTCTCGGCCACCGACGAGGCCCGACGCCGGATCGAGGTGGTCGGCGCCGACCGCCGCCGCTACGTGCAGGAGCGGCTGGCCGGCTGGGACACCGACAAGCTCGAGGGCTTCGTGCGGGACCTCGCCGGCTACAACGCGCTGCTGGAGGCGTCGGCGGACTGACCGTCGGTGCCCTGCGGCGACCCGGCGGGGCCCTCGACGGTCTGCTTCGGCGCCGGCGGCGGGCCGACCATCATCACGACGGCCGAGATCGCGACCCAGCAGATCAGCAGGGCGACCAGCCAGCGGGTGATCGCCACGTCGATCGGCACGGTGCCGGTGACGAAGGCGCCGTAGAGCGCCGGCGAGGTCAGCACCGCGGCCGACCCGATGACGGGCGCGGAGGCGAGGTTCATGCCGGCACCTGCGCCGAGCGCTCACCGCTGACGACGCCGATGGAGCGCACCTGCGCGCTGCCCATCAGCTCGGGGTAGGCCAGCACGGGCAACCGCTCGATGGCCGGTCGCACCAGCCGTCGTACGGCGGCCCTCAGCTGCGGCGCGCAGACCAGCACGGGGCGGATGTTCTGGTTCTCGGCCTCGATGAGGTTGCTGGCCAGGGCGCCGATGACCGTCTGGAGCGTCACCGGGTCGAGCACGATCGTGGTGCCGTGCTCGCCCGGGCGGGTCGACTCGAGCATCCGCTGCTCGAACTGCGGGTCGAAGCTGATGACGTGCAGCGTGCCGTCGACGAGGTACGGCGCCACGACGGCCGGGCCCAGCGCCCCACGCGCCGCGTCGACCAGGCCGTCGAGGTCCTTGCTCGTCTGGGCGCGCAGCGACAGCGCCTCGTAGATGCGCACCAGGTCGCGGATCGAGATGCCCTCGTCCAGCAGCGACTGGAGCACCCGCTGCACCTCGCCGAGCGACAGCTGCGACGGGGTCAGCTCCTCGACGACGTTGGGGTGGGTGCGTGCGACCACGTCGGTGAGCATCCGGACGTCCTCGCGGCCCAGCAGGCGGGCGGCATGGCTGTTGACCACCTCGGCGAGGTGGGTCGTGATGACCGCCGACCGCTCGACCACGGTGGCGCCAGAGAGCTCGGCCTGGCCGCGCAGCTCGGCCGGGATCCACTTCGCGTCCAGGCCGAACACCGGCTCCTGGGTGGGCTCGCCTGGCAGCGAGCCGAGGAAGTCGCCGATCGCCAGCACGGTGCCCGGCGGCGCCTCCCCGCGGGCGACCTCGATGTCGTACAGCTTGATCGCGTAGGTGTGCGCCGGGAGCGTGAGGTCGTCGCGGGTGCGCACGGGTGGGACGACGATGCCGAGGTCGCTGGCGACCTTGCGGCGCAGCGCCCGGACCCGCTGGAGCAGGTCGCCGCCGTTGCGGTCGTCGACGAGGTCGATGAGGTCGGCGGCGAGGTCGAGCCCGAGCGGGTCGACCTGGATCTCCTCGGCCAGCCGCTCGGGGAGGTCGTCGTCGGAGGGGCCGCCGGCCGGGGCGTTGCCGGCCTCGACCGCGGCGAGCGCCTTCTCGGCAGCCTGCTGCTCGCTGGGCACCCGGCTGGAGAGCAGCAGCAGCGTGCCGCCGGCGACGAGGAACGGGATCTTCGGCAGGCCGGGGATGAGGCACAGGCTGATGGCCGCGAAGCCGGCGATCTGCATCGGCATCCGGCGGGCGGTGATCTGCCGGACGATGTCGGAGCCCATGTCGCCGTCGCTGGCGCTCCGGGTCACGACCAGACCGGTCGCCACCGAGAGCAGCAGGGCCGGGATCTGGGAGACCAGGCCGTCACCGACGGTCAGCAGGGAGTACGTCGACACGGCCTCGGCGGGCGCCATGCCCAGCTGCACGAGGCCGATGGTGAGGCCGCCGATGAGGTTGACGACGGTGATGATGATGGCCGCGATCGCGTCGCCCTTGACGAACTTCGAGGCGCCGTCCATCGCGCCGTAGAAGTCGGCCTCGGCGTGCACCTCCTGGCGCCGCCGGCGGGCCTCGTCCTCGCTGATGAGGCCGGAGTTGAGGTCGGCGTCGATGGCCATCTGCTTGCCGGGCATCGCGTCGAGGGTGAACCGGGCGCCCACCTCGGCGACGCGGCCGGCACCGTTGGTGATGACGACGAACTGGATGATCAGCAGGATCACGAAGATGATCAGGCCGACGATCAGCGAGCCGCCGACGACGAAGTGGCCGAAGGTGTCGATCACCTTGCCGGCGTAGCCGTCGAGCAGGACGAGCCGGGTCGCGCTCACGTTGAGCGCCAGGCGGAACAGCGTCATGACCAGCAGCAGCGACGGGAACGACGCGAAGTCGAGCGGGCGGGTGACGAACATGGCGGTCAGGAGCACCAGCAGGGCTCCGGTGATGTTGACGGCGATGAGCAGGTCGAGCACGACGGGCGGCAGCGGGATGACCAGCATCACCACGACGAGCACGATGCCGACCGGGACGGCGAACTGCGTGAGGCGCTTCGACATGAGGAGGGCTTTCGGGGTCGCCGGGTCAGGGACCGCGCCCTCCTGGCGCACGTGACGCCGTCCTGGCGTCGGAGGTCCTATCGGCCGACCGGGGTCCGACCTGAGGAGGTCGCGACCGGTGACGTCGTACCGGTCTGGGCCGGTCCGGGACGCCGGCGGCGACCGGCCACGGGGACGTCGGGGAGCAGGTCGCGCTCGGAGCGCGGCGAGTGGTGGGTGCCGGAGGCGCTGCCGCGTGCCCGGCGGCTGATGACGAACGCGAGCACCTGCGCGACCGCCGCGAACAGCTCGGTGGGGATCTCCTGGCCGACCTTGCAGGACCGGTGCAGGGCCCGGGCGAGCGGTACGTCGCGCACCATCGGCACCCGGTGGTCGGCGGCGACCTCGCGGATCTTGGCCGCGATCGCGCCGGCACCGCTGGCGACCACGACGGGCGCCCCGACCTCGGGCCGGTAGCGCAGCGCGACCGCGACGTGGGTCGGGTTGACCAGCACCACGTCGGCCTCGGCGACGTCGGCGATCATCCGGTTGCGGGCGGCCGCCATCTGCCGCGACCGGATCGCGCTCTTGACCAGCGGGTCGCCCTCGGACTGCTTGTGCTCCTGCTTGACCTCGTGCTTGCTCATCCGGGTCTGCTTGCCCACGCGGCGGCGCTGCATCGCGTAGTCGAGACCGGCCATGAGCAGGCCCGCGACGGCGACGTTGCGCAGGACGCTGAAGGCCCGGTCCGTGCCGGTCTCGAGCACCGTGCCCATCGGGAGGTCGCCGCCCATCAGGGGCAGCAGCGAGTCGACGCCGACCCACACCAGGGCCGACACGGCGGTGCACTTGAGCAGCATCTTCGCGCCCTCCCACGCCGCCTGCGGACCGAAGAGCCGCTTGGCGCCCTGGACGAGGTTGAGCTTCTTGGCCGACGGCTTCACCGCCTTGGTCGCGAGGTAGAACCCGCCCTGGGCGAGGGTGGCGGCGACCGAGACGAGCATGACGGCGCTGCCGAGCACGAGCAGCACCACGAACACGTGCAGCGCGGCCTGCCCGAGCAGCGACTGGGCCAGCTCGGTGGACGGCTCCTCGACGGCGCGCAGCGACGTCCGGGTCATCACCGACAGCTGCTCGACCTCGTGCTGGGCCAGCGCGGGCAGCGCCATGCTCGCGACCAGCATCGACGCCCAGGCGCCGACCTCCTGGCTGCGCGCGACCTGACCCTCCTTGCGGGCCTCCTTGCGCCGCTTCGGTGTCGGCTTCTCTGTCTTGTCCTCGTCCCCGCCGGCCACGTCCTCACCCCGCTCCGGCGATCCGGGCCATGGCGTCCATGGACAGTTCGGTCACCCGGCGTACGACGCCCGGAAGCGCGGGGAAGCTGAGCCCCACCAGGATCAGCGTCATCCCGATCTTGGCCGGGAACATCACGCTCAGCGCGTTGAGCTGCGGCGCGACCTTCGTCATCAGCGCCAGGCCGAGGTCGGTCACGAACATCACCGCGACCAGCGGCAGCGCGACCTGCACGGCGACCACGAAGAACACGCTGAACGCCCGCGAGACCACCGCAGGGACGCCGGTGAGGTCGAACGCGCCGTCGAGGGGCAGCAGCTCGAAGGTGCGCAGCAGCCCGCCGAGCACGAGCAGGTGGCCGCCGGTCGCGAACAGCAGCATCGTGGCCAGCCACTGGTGGAACGTGCCGAAGACGGTGTTCATGTTCTGCCCGAGCGGGTCGAAGCCCTGGGCCAGCGCGAAGCCGCCGAAGAGGTCGACGAGGCTGCCGGCCGCGGCGATCGCCGAGAGCAGCAGCATCGTCACGAACCCGAGGCTGAGTCCGATCGCGACCTGGGTGGCGGTCGTCATCACCAGGCCGGCGGCGGTCAGCGGCAGGTCGGCACCGCTCAGCATCGGGGCGCTCGCGAGCGCCAGCGCCAGGGCGAGCACGACCTTGACCATGGTGGGCACCGCGCGGGTCGAGAACGGCGGCACGATCACCAGCCAGGACGCGATCCGCACCGAGGCCAGGAGGAACGCCAGGAGCGGCTCCCCGGCGACGGACACGACCACGACGGACGACCTAGGCGAGCAGCGACGGGACCATGTCGAACAGGTCCTGGGTGAAGTTCACGAGGGTGTGCAGCATCCAGTTGCCGCTCACCACCAGCGCGACGCCGACCGCGATCAGCTTCGGCACGAACGCCAGCGTGAACTCCTGGATCTGCGTCATCGACTGGAACAGCGAGACGCCGAAGCCGACCGACAGCGCCGCACCGAGGATCGGGGCGGACAGCTTGAACGCGACGGTCATCGTCATCAGCGCGATCTCGAGGATCGAGGTGTCGGTCATCGGACGACCTCCTGACGCGGCGGGTGCGGGCACGGGACGGGGGAGCGGCGAGGGGCGCCGGGGCGGGCGCCAGGTCGGGAACAGGGACGGGCGCTAGCCATAGCTCTGCACCAAGGCCTGCACGATGAGCGCCCACCCGTCGACCAGCACGAACAGCAACAGCTTGAACGGCAGCGACACCATCACCGGCGGCATCATCATCATGCCGAGCGCCATCAGCGCCCCGCTCACGACGACGTCGATGACCAGGAACGGGATGAAGATGATGAAGCCGATGATGAAGGCCTGCTTGAGCTCGCTCAGCACGAACGCCGGCACCAGCGTCGACATCTCGACGTCCTCGCGGTTGGCGGGAAGGTCGCGGCGGGCGACGTTGGTCAGCAGCGCCAGCTCGTCGTCGCCGGTCTGGTCGAGCATGAAGTCGCGCAGCGGGTCCACGCCGTCCTCGTAGGCGACCGCGGCGGTCTTCTGGCCGTCCAGGTAGGGCTGGAGTCCCTCGCTGTTGATGCCCGACAGCACCGGCGCCATGATGAACAGGCTCAGGAACAGCGCGAGGCCGGTGAGCACCTGGTTCGGCGGGGTCTGCTGGAGGCCGAGCGCGTTGCGGGTGAGGCCCAGCACCACCAGGATCTTGGTGAAGCTCGTGCAGGTCAGCAGCAGCGCCGGCAGCACCGAGAGCAGGGTCAGGGTCAGCAGCAGGGTGACCGAGGACGACGGCTTCTCGGCCAGTCCGCCCAGGTCGATGGTCACGCCCGAGCCGCCGTCGACCGTGCCGCCGCTGGGGCCGCCGGGACCCTCGGGTCCGGGGGCGCCGCCGTTGGGGCCGGTCGTGTCGGGGGTCGTGCCGTCCTGGGTGTCGTCCGGCGTGGTCGGCGTGGGCTGGTTGAGCAGCCCGGTGGCGGTGGTGACCGGGGCGGCCGCGGACGCGCCGGGTGCGGCGAGGGCGGCGAGGCCGAGGAGCGCGGTGGTGAGCAGGACGAGGGCGGCGCCGGTGAGCAGCGCACGCGCGCCGAGCCCGCCGGTGGAAGGGGTACGGCGCGACGTGGTGGTGCACCGGCGAGAGCCCCGTCGCGCGGGCTCCCGCTCGGGGGTCACGACGCTCGTCCGGTGACGGCGTTCACGGCCTGCCGCCAGGTCGAGGGCGACAGGATCGAGCCGGTGAGGGCGCCGTCCTGGACGACCGGGGCCTGGGAGCGACCCCGGCGTGCCGGGCGTGCCGGTTGACCGGCGGGCGCCGGAGCGGCCGCCGAGGCCGCACCGAGCAGGGCCGGGTCGGGCGCCAGCGCGCGCTGGGCCCGGGACGCGACGAGCGCTGCGCGCAGGGCGGCGTCGAGCGAGGCCGCCGGGTCGGTGACGCCGCCGGCGGCCTCGACCGCGGGGGCTGCGACCGCCGGCTGGAAGGGCTGGGCCGCGTCGGTGCGCTGGGCCCGGGCGCCGCCCGTGACGACGGGAGGCAGCTCGAGGTCCGGCGCCGGGGCCGCGTGGCGGCCTCGGCCCACGGGCGCGGTGGCAGCGGCGGGCGCGGCGGCCGGGACCGCGGCGGCGTACGCCGGCTGCACGGGCTGGGTGACGGGCTGTGTGACGGGCTGTGTGACGGGCTGTGTGACGGGCTGGGTCCGGCCGGGCAGCGGCTGCCCGGCAGCGAGGGCGCGGAGCTCGGCGAGCAGCGCGGCGTCGTCCTCGGGCGAGGTGAGCAGGGTGCCGTCGGCGGCGACCGCCGGGCGGGCGGCGGCGCGGCGGGCGGCCGGGGCGGCCGCGAGGTGGCTGGCGAACGAGGCGGCGGTCGGGGCCGGGGCCACGGGTGCGGCGACCGGAGCCGCAGCGTCCTGGTCGTCCTGGTCGTCCTGGTCGTCCTGGTCGTCGGTGATACCGAGCAGTGCGGCCAGGCCCGGCGGGAGCCGGTCGGCGTCGTCGGCCGACACGGCGGGCCGCTCGGCGCGAGTGCGGCGCCGGGCGGGAGCGGGCTCCGCGAGCGTCTGGGCGACGTCGTCCTCGGCGGCGAGCTCCTCGAGCGCGTGGCCGCCCAGCAGGCCGGCGACCACGTCGCCGTCCACCTCGTCGGCGTCGAGCTCGGCGAGCACCCGGACCTGCTGGTCGGTCGTCCCGAGGAGCAGGACGCGGTGGCCGACCGACACCAGCGACAGGCCGGCGGTCTTGGACAGTGACGCGCGGTGCAGCACGCGCACCGGGCTGCCGGCGCCGCCGCGCATCCGCCGGGCGCCGAAGCGCGCGACGAGCAGCAGCAGCCCGACGACCACGACGAGCGAGCCGACCATCCGCCAGATCTGGTCCTCCACGGTTCAGCCCACCTTGCTGCGGTCGATGATCTCGGTGATGCGCAGGCCGAAGTCCTCGTCGACGACGACGACCTCGCCCCGGGCGATGAGCCGGCCGTTGACGAGCAGGTCGGCGGGGGAGCCGGCGGCGCGGTCCAGGGTGAGGACGGCGCCGGGCGCCAGCGCGAGCAGGTCGCGCACCGGCATCCGGGTGCGACCGAGCTCGACGGTCACCTCCATCTCGACGCCGTGCAGCATCTCGATGCCGCGGCGGCCGTCGGCGATGGAGCGCACGTTGTCGTGCGGCATCGAGGTCTGCAGACCGGAGAACGGGTCCGCGCCCGTCGGGTCCCCGAAGGACCCGCCCGCACCGGCCGGCGTGGCCGCACCAGGCGCGCCGGTGGGCGCCGTCGCGGTCGCCTCGACCGTGCCGGCCACGACCGCGTCCGCAGCGGACGCCGGTGACCCGGCGGCCGAGCCGCCGGAGCCACCGGAGCCGCCGGAGGCCAGGGCGTCGAGCATCGCGTGCGGCACCAGCAGCGCGCCGCTGATCGCGCTGCCCAGCAGCGGGATCGCGGTGAAGTCGCCACCGAGGTCGGCGACCACGTCGTCGAGGTCGACCGAGCGTCCGGCCTGCGCATTCAGTCCGAGCGCGGTCGCGGCGGCGTCCAGCGCGGGCTGCACCGCGGCGGCGGTGTCCAGACCGCCGAAGGGGCTGCCGGCCAGGGCCTTGACGAGGTCGTCGCCGACCAGGACCGCGAGCCGGCCCGGGACGGCACCGGCGAGGTCGGCGACGACCGCTCCGGCGAAGATGGAGGTGACGTGTTCGCCGCCGGCCTGCGGCTCGCCGGCTGCGAGCGGCTCGGCGGCGGGCAGGAGCGAGGCGCACGCCTGGGCCGCGGTGCGGACCAGGTCGTCGTGCGGGCCGGTGGGCAGGGGCTCGGCGGTCATCGGACCTCCTGGCTGAGCGGGTGGCTGGTGTCGGGCGAGGACTCGTCCTCGAGGCTCTGCGTGGCGACGACGAGCGCGGCGAGCCGCTGCCCTTGCGTGCCGGCGGTGGCGTGCGCGAAGGCCTCGTCCTCGAACGTGACGTCGAGCGGGGCCGAGGCGGGGTGCCGCAGGCGCAGCACGTCGCCGGGCACCAGGGAGGTCAGGGTCACCGGGTCGACCCGCGTGTTGCGGAACCGCACGCTGACCTCGACCGGGACGTCCTGGAGGTTGTCACGCAGCAGCTCGGTGGCCTCGGCGCGCAGGGCGCGCTCGCGGTTGGAGACCGGCGCCGGGGCGGCGGCCGCGGCGAGGTGCGGGTGCAGGCCGCTGAAGGGCAGGCAGATGCTCATCGGGTACGCCACCTCGTCGATGCGCAGCTCCATCTCGATGACGACCATGACGTCGGAGGCGCCGGCGACCTGGGCGAACTGGGGGCTGTACTCGACGCCGGTGATCTCGGGGTCGATCGCCACGATCGAGGCGATGGAGTAGCGCATCTCGCGCAGCAGACGGGCCACGAGCGAGGAGATGATGCCGCTCTCGATCTCGGTGAGCGGCCGCTTCGGCTGGTGGGCCGAGCCCGGTCCGCCGAGCATGTGGTCGACGCAGGACATGACGGCGTCGAGGGGGATGTCGAGCATCCCGCGGCCCTGCATCGGCTCGGTGCTGAAGAGGGTGAGGTACGTCATCGGGGCCAGCGAGTCGACGTACTCGGCGTAGCTGCGCTGGTCGATGGTGCGCAGGCCGACGGAGCACACGCTGCGCAGGGCGGAGGTGAAGACCGTGGTCGCCTGGCGGGTGAACCCGTCGAAGCCGAGCTGCAGGATGCGCTGGTGCTCGCGCGACAGCTGGATCGGGCGCCGGAAGTCGTAGGGCACGGGCGCGCCGTCGCCGCTGCGTCGTCGCGACAGGCCCGACGGCGCTGGCAGTCCCGAGGCGGACGCGGCGAGGCTCATGGACACCCGATCGGCGGTGCGCCGGGTCTCCTGAGTGATTTGTTCGCCACCGGTTGCGGACCGGTGGACCGGGCCACCGGGGGTGGCCCGTACGGGTGGGGCGCGGGTGGCCCTACCGGGCGGTTCTGCTGAGAACCGCTACTGGGTGACGAACTCGGTGTAGTAGACCCCCATCACCTCCCCGTGGTAGCGGTGGTCGAGCTCCTCCTCGAGCTCGGCCTTGAGGTCGGCACGCTGCTTCTTGGTCGCGAGCTCCTCCTGGGGCAGGCCCGAGAAGAGGTCGATCGCGGCGTCGAGCGCCTTCGACCCGTCGAGCTCGTGGGCGACCGTGCTGGTCATCTGGAGCGCCATCCCCAGCCGCAGGTAGTGCCCGCCCTGGAGGTTGACCTGCACCGGCTCGAGCACCATGACCTCGCCCGGCTCCGGTGCGGTCTCGGGGACCGGGCGCAGCACGAAC
Organism: Nocardioides sp.; assembly: GCA_002729525.1. Lineage (GTDB taxonomy): Bacteria > Actinomycetota > Actinomycetes > Propionibacteriales > Nocardioidaceae > Nocardioides. The sequence goes on along the minus strand of PBYI01000022.1, from coordinate 18,630 downwards.
CACCAGGCCGCGCCCGCGACCACGGCGAGCACCACGACCAGCAGGAGCAGCTTCTTGACCAGGCCGCCCTTCTTCGGGGCCTCGGCCTCGGTGGTGGCAGGAGGGGTGAGGGTCGCACTCATGAGGTGCCTCCGGTGACGGGGGTCGGGCCGACGGGGAGCGCCGCGGCGTGGTCTGTCTGGTCTGGCTGGTCGGACGTGCTGTGGTCGGTGTCGTCGGTCGCGTGCCCGGCGTCGTCGGTGGTCGACGCCTCCTCTGAGGACCCGGAGCCGGCCCGGTCGCCGGCGTTCTCCGGGATGAGCGCCGCGACCTCGGGTGCCAGCGGGCTGAGCACCACGATGTCGACCCGCTTGTTGACCTCCTGCGAGTGCGGCTTCGAGGGGTCGACCAGCGGCTTGGTGTGGCCGAACGACGCCGTCGACAGGCGGTGCGCCGGGATCGTCCAGCGCTCCTCCAGCCGGCGCAGCACGGTGACGGCGCGCGCGGAGGAGAGGTCCCAGTCGGTGGCGTAGTAGCGCGGCTTCACCGGCACCTGGTTGGTGTGGCCGTCGACCGACAGGTCCTCGCGCAGGTCGCGCAGCACCGGCGCGAGCGCGTCGACGACCTTCTCGCCGCGGGTGGTGAGGGTGGCCAGGTCGTTGCGGAAGACGACGTGGCGAGAGACCAGGCTGATCACCAGGCCGCGCTCGTCGTACGTCGTGGCGATGTCGCGCTGCAGCCCCTTCTTGCGCAGCGCGCGGACCATCGCCTTGCGCACCTGCTCCAGCCGGCGCACCTCGGCGACCGCGTCGGCCTTCGCCCGGTCGCGGGTGAGGAACTCCGCCTGCGCCACGGCGCGGGCGACCTCCTCCTTCTGCTGGGGCGTCATGTCGCCGTCGGCCAGGATCGGTGCGATCGCCTCGACCTGCTGCGAGCCGACCTCGGTGTTCACCGACCGGGCGCCGCTGAGCACGCTGTCGTTGACGCCGAAGCCGGCGGCCAGGCCCTCCTTGAGCTCCTGGTACTTCCGCTCGTCGACCTGGCTCATCGAGAACATCACGATGAAGAGCACCATCAGGAGGGTGACCATGTCGGCGTAGGTGACCAGCCACCGCTCGTGGTTCTCGTGCTCCTCGTCGTGCCCACCGCGACGCCGGCCCCGCCCGGCCACGTCAGGCTGCCTCGGCCACCTGCTGCTCGGCCGGCAGCAGGGACGTGAGCTTCTGGGCGATCACGCGCGGGTTGGCGCCGGACTGGATGGCCGAGACGCCCTCGACGGTGAGCTCCATCCGGGCGGCCTCGAGGTCGCCGAGGCGCTTGAGCCGGTTGCCGATGGGCAGGAAGATCACGTTGGCCGACAGCACGCCCCACAGGGTCGCGACGAACGCTGCGGCGATGAGGTGGCCGAGCTCCTCGGGCTGGGAGAGGTTCTCCAGCACGTGCACGAGGCCCATGACGGTGCCGATGATGCCGATCGTGGGGGCGTAGGCGCCGGCGTCGGCGAAGAACTTCGCCGCCTGCTTGTCGGCGCGGCGCTTGGCGTCCACCTCGGCCTCGAGGATGTCGCGGACCTCCTCGGGGTCGGGGCCGTCGACGGCGAGGGTCACGCCCTTGACGAGGAACTCGTCGTCGATCTCGCGCAGGTCGTCCTCGAGGGCCAGCAGGCCCTCGCGACGCGCCCGCTCGGCCAGCTTGACCACGGTGGGCACCACCTCGGCGGCCGAGGAGTTGTCGCCGCCGGTGAACGCACGCTTGAGCGAGGTGACCGCCGTCTTGGCGTCGGCCATCGTGCCGCCGGCGATGGTCACCATCACGGTGGTGCCGAGCACCAGCAGCATCGGCGGCAGCAGCAGGAGGCTGGTGGGGTTGCCGCCCTCGAGGATGTTGGCGGTGACGATGATGACGAAGCCGAGCCCGAGCCCGAGCAGGGTTGCGGGGTCCTTCATCGCACGTGCCCCCGCTCGGTGTCGTCGACCCGGTCGGCGCGCTCGGCGCGCTCCCGGGACCGCTGCCCGGCGATGACGCTGAGGGCCGGTCGTCCGGCCGCGCCCGCCGCGGCCTCCGCGGCGGCGCCGGTGGGTGCCTCGGCCGGGGCGGGGGAGCCGCCGAAGAAGGACCCGAGGTCACCCAGCGGGATGCAGCTGCTCAGGGCGATCGTCTCCGCGCGGTAGCGGCGGATCGTCATCACGACGTCGTCGGGCGACTCCGCCACGACGTACTTCTTGCCGTCGACGAGCGTGATCACCGTGTCCGGTGTGGCGTCGACGCGTTCGATCAGGTCGGCGTTCAGGGCGAACACCGACCCGGAGAGACGGGTGAGCGAGATCATCGCAGGGCACCATCCTTGTGCTGCATTTCGGCGGCCGTCCGTGGCCATCAGGGAATGCGATCGGCCGCCGGCGCCCGGACCTGAGGAGTCCGGGGCCGACGGCCGTCACGATCTGGGAGACGACGTCCGCGCCGACGGCGCGGGCGGACTCAGCGCTTGATGTTGACCAGCTCCTCGAGCACCTGGTCGGAGGTGGTGATCACGCGGCTGCTGGCCTGGAACCCGCGTTGGGCGAGGATCAGGTCGGTGAACTCGGCGGCCAGGTCGACGTTCGACATCTCCAGCGCGCCGCCGATGACGGTGCCGTTGCCGCCGCCGCCGGCGACGCCGACCTGGGCGAGACCGGAGTTGGCGGTCGCCATGAACGACGTCTCGCCGACCTTCTGCAGACCCTGGGGGTTGTTGAAGTTCGCGACCGCGAGCTGGGCCATGTCGCGCTGGACGCCGTCGGAGAAGACGCCGCGCAGCACGCCGTCGGAGCCGAAGGCGTACGACGTGAGGCCGACGCCGGCGGGCAGGCCCAGACCGGTGGTGTCGAGGGTGATGTCGACGAGCGCCGAGGTGTCGAAGGTGCCGGTCGCCGCGTCGTACGCGTAGCCCTGCACCCGGCCGCCGGCCGGGGTGGTGAGGGTGCTGGTCTCGTCGAAGGTGAAGGCGCCGGCGCGGGTGAAGATCTGCTCGGTGCCGCGCTGGACGACGAACATGCCGTCGCCCTGGAGCATCAGGTCGGTCGGCTTGCCGGTGGTCTGCGCGGAGCCCTGGTTGAGGTTCATCGCGGTCGCGCCGAGCTGCACGCCGAGGCCGATCTGGATCGGGTTGGTGCCGCCGCGGTTGGCGTTGGCGCTGGTCGCGCCGGTCATCTGCTGGCTCAGGGTGTCCTGGAAGATGGTGCGGCTGGACTTGTAGCCGACGGTGTTGGCGTTGGCGATGTTGTTGCCGGTGACGTCGAGGGACGTCTGGTTGGCGCGGAGGCCGCTGATGCCGGCGAAGAGCGAGCGAAGCATGGTGGTTCCTCTCCTGGCCGCGGGTCCGCGGCCGGTGGGTCGTGCTGGGGGATCAGGGACGGTCGTGCTCGGTACGCCGGATCAGCCGGCGCCGACGTTGCCGACCGTGGCGGTCGGGTCGGTCGGGAGACCGCTGGCGCGGTCCTGGGTGGTGTCGGAGGACTCGGTCGTGCCGGTGGTGGTCGGGCTCATGGAGCTCGCGGCGGTGCCCGTGCTCGGGGCGGCCTCGGCGACGCCGAGGACCAGGCCCATCGGCACGGAGGTGCCGTCGACGTCGAGCACGGCGCCGGACGCCTCGAACGAGACACCGTGGACCCGGCCGGAGCCGGTGGTGCCGTCCTCGAGCTGGTAGCTCACGTCACGGCCGACCAGGCCGGCCGCGCCGAACGCCAGCTGGGCGCCGACGACCAGGGCCGTCTGCTCGGCGACCGACTGCATCGTCTCCAGGGCCGTGAACTGCGCCGACTGGGAGAGGAACTCCCCGGTGTCGGCCGGGTTCAACGGGTCCTGGTAGCGCAGCTGCGCCACCATGAGCTGCAGGAACATCTCCTTGTCGGTGGAGCTGGTCTGGCTGCTCGTACCGGTCGGCACCATCGAGCCGAGGCCGCTGACGCCCTCGGTGGCCATGGTGGACACGGGTCCTCCTCACATGCTCAGGCTCAGCCTGTGGCGGCCGGGCTCGAGCGGGTCGGGTGGCGACGGCGGTGCCGTCCCCACGTCGAGTGCGCCGTCCCTGGCGAGGGGGTCGGCCTGCATCCGTGCAGGCCGGTCGGGGTTCCGGTCGTCCGGGCGTCCGCGCCCGTCGCCGGATCGGGCGTCGGCGGCGCGGTCGTCGCGCGCCTGGCCCTGGGGGTCGGCGCCGGTGCCGGCGCCGGAGTCGTGTCCCGGCTGACCCGCGTGCTGCGGGTTCTGCTGGGTCTGCTGCTGGGTCTGGTGCTGGGCCTGGAGCGTCGTCGCGGCCGCCAGGTCGGCGGCGCGTACGGCGACCCGGACGTCGGCGCCGTCGCGGCCGAGGAGCCGGTGCAGCTCGCCCGCGCCCTGCTCGAGCGCGTCGCGGGTGGTCGCGGTGTCGGACGCGAGCCGCACCCGGACCTGGCCGTCGGTGACGGTGAGGGTCACCCGGACCTCGCCGAGGTGCTCGGGGTCGAGCCGCAGGACCAGCCGCTGGCCGGTGCTGCCGACCGCGGTGACCCGCTCGATCACGGGGGAGACCCGGTCGACGACCTGGCGGGTGACCTGGGCGACGGTGCCGGCGGCGACCGGGGTGACGGGAGCAGTCGGGGTGACGGGCGCGGTGGACGTCGTCGGTGCGGTGGCCGCGGTGGGGGCGGCCGTGGGCGGTGCCGCGGCCGCGGCGGGTGCCTCGGTGCTCGCTGCTGCGTCGCTCGGGGTCGACGGACGGGTGCCGTGGGTGCCGTGGGTGCCGTGGGTGGCCGGGGTTGTCGGCGTCGCGGGAACCGTTGCGCCCGGGACGTCGCTCGCGGTTGAGGTGGGGCTGCTGGTGGTGGCCGGGATGCCCGTGGTCCGGTCGGGGACGGACGCGGCGTCAACGGTCGACGGGTCGGCGACGGCGGTGTCGGCTGCGCTGGTCGCGCTCATCGGCTCGGCGGAGCGGGACGGAGCATCCGTGCCGACCGGGGCTCGGTCCGGCGTCTGGAGCCGCGCATCCGCCGGGGACCCGACCTCGGCCGTGACCGGGGTGACGGGAGCGCCGGAGATGGCGGCCGGCTGCGGCGTCGACGGGGATGCCGGGGTGGCGGCAGCGGTCGCGGTGGGCGTCGCGGTGGTCGCGGTGGTGCCGGTGCTGGTGCTAGCCGGGACCGTGGCTGCGCCTCGGGCGGTCGAGTCGCCGAGCGGGACAGTGGAGTCCGCCGAGGTGACGTCCGCCGGGACCGGCGCGATGCCGTCCGCGCCGACCGCCACGGCAGGAGCCGCCCTCGCCGCGGAGGACACTGTGTGGGACGTAGCGGGAGCCGCACCGGCGGCAGCACCAGCGACCGTGACGGGTGCTCCGGTCGTGGACAGCACGGGGGCGACCTGCACCGGGATCGGGCCGACCACGGCGTGCGCGGCTCCGCGGCCGAGCGGGCCGGTGAGCGTCGGGGCGACACGGGCCGGGTCCGCCGCGGCGGGAGCGGTCGCGGTGGTCGGGGCGGTCGTGAGGCCGACGAGCCCGGGCAGACCGACGAGCTCGGCCAGACCGGGGACCACGCCAAGGCCGCGCAGCAGCGCGGCGTCGCCCGGGGGCAGCGGCGCGGCGGGGGCGGAGTCCGTCGACGGCGGGTCGACCTCAGGACGGTCGGCGCCCTCCCGAGCGGTGGGACGACCGGAGATCTCGGCGGCCGGGTCGGCGACGACCTCGACGGCCGGCACGTCGGTACGCACGGCTTGGGGGCCGGACAGGTCGTTCTCGGCCGGGACAGCGGTCGCAGCGGTCGGCTCGTCGGCCGTCGTGGTGGTGTCGGTGCCGTCGGGCGGAGCGTCGGTGGCGTCGGAGGTCACGGGCTCGTCGCCGGCGCCCGGTGCCGCAGCACCGGCCGGACCGGCGTCGCGACGCGTGAGCAGGCCGGCCACGAGGGTGGCGAACAGGCCGCCACCGCCCGACGTACGGCCGCCGGCCGCGGGGGCGGCGCCGACGCCGGTGGGCGTGGTGTCCTGGGTGGGCAGGATCGTCATGCCGCGCTCCCCTCGAGGTGCGCGAGCACCTTGCGGACGTAGTTCTGGGTCTCGGCGTACGGCGGGATGCCGTCGTAGCGCAGCACCGCCCCCGGGCCGGCGTTGTACGCCGCCAGCGCCAGGTCGGTGCGCCCGAAGCGGCCGAGCAGGTCGTGGAGCAGACGGGCCGCGCCGTCCACGGCCTGGGCCGGGTCGAACGGGTCGGTCACGCCGAGCCCCTGGGCGGTGCCGGGCATCAGCTGCATGAGGCCCTGCGCCCCGGCGTGGCTCACCGCCCGCGGGTCGTACGACGACTCGGTGGCGGCCACCGCGGACAGCAGCGACGGGTCGACGCCGTAGCGGGCGCCGGCCTGCGCGAACAGGTCGGCGTACGGCGTGGTGCCGGCGACCCGGCCCGCGACGCCGGCGGCGTCGGCGACCGGGGTGGCGACCTCACCGCCACCGGTCGGGAGGACCCGGCGGATGTAGTCGGGCTCGGACGGCACGTCGACGAGCTGCACGTGGCCCCCGGGGCGGGGCGCCTCGATCATCTTGCCGCCGCCGATGTAGATGGCGATGTGGTCGGCGCCGTTGTTGCGTGAGGAGTTGTCCCAGGCGATGAGGTCGCCGGGCTGGGCCTGCGACAGTGACGGCACGGCCACGCCGGCGCGGGCCTGGTCGGCCGAGACGCGGGGCAGGTCGATGCCGAACTGCTCGTAGACGTGCTGCACGAGGCCGGAGCAGTCGAGGCCGCCCTCGGACGGGTCGTCGCCGCCCCAGACGTAGGGCATGCCGAGGAACTCGTTGGCCTTCGCGACGACCTGCTCGCCGGTGGTGCCGCCCGAGGTCGTCGACCCGACGGTGAGGCCGGGGCTCGCCGCCGTGGTGGCCCGGCCGAGGGCGGCGGCGAAGTCGGAGGCCGTCGTGCTCGTGCCGGTGGACGTGCCCGTGCCGGTGGCGGCGGTCGTGCCGCCGACCGAGCCGGCGTACGACGTCGTGGGCGGGGCGAGCAGGGCCAGCTGGCCCTGGATCTCGGCAATCCGCGCGGTGATGGAGGCGACGCTCACGAGCCGACCTCCACTCCGCGGGCGCGCAGCCAGCCCTGGCCGGCGATCTCGTCGAGCACCCGGTCGTCGGCGCGGCGACGCTCGTCGCGCCGTGCCTGCTCACGCCGCTCGACGAGTCCCTCGACGGCGCCGAGGCGGGTCTTGTCGGCCTGCCAGCGGGCGTGGGCGTCGAGGGCGACGGTGCGGGCCTCCTGGGTGCGCTCGCGGGCCTCGGTGACGGCGTGCCGCAGCGCGGCCAGCGCGTGCCGCATCGCCACGAAGCGGTTGAGGTCGCCCTCCACGAAGCCGGCGTGCTGGCGCACCGACTCCTCCATCCGGGCCAGGTGGGCCTCTGCGGTGTGCACCTCGGCGATGGCCTGGGCCAGGCCGGCACGGCTGTCGCGCTCGCGGACGGCGCGGACGCGGAGCACGGCGGCGAGCCCGTCGCGGTCGCTCATCGCGCCACCCCCTGGACTCCCTGGGCAGCGGCGCCGGTGGGTCCGACGAGCTCGTGCAGGCGGGCCCAGGTGGCGACGGTCGGCGTGACGTCGTCGATGTCCTGGCGGAGGAACGCGTCGATGCCGGTACGTCGGGCGAGCGCGTCGTCGGCGTCGGGGTCGGAGCCGGCGACGTACGCCCCGATCTCGACGAGCTCGCGGACGTCGCGGTGGGCGGCCATCATCCGGCGCAGCCGGGTGGCGTCGGCGCGCTGCTCGGGCGTGGTGACGGCGTTGGACACGCGGGAGACCGACTCGAGCACGTCGATGCTGGGGAAGTGGCCGGCGGTGGCCAGGCGGCGGGTGAGCACGACGTGGCCGTCGAGGATCGACCGGGCGGTGTCGCCGACGGGGTCCTGGAGGTCGTCGCCCTCGACGAGGACGGTGTAGAGGCCGGTGATCGACCCGGTGGGGCTGGTGCCGGCGCGCTCGAGGAGGCGGGGGAGGAGCGCGAAGACGCTGGGCGGGTAGCCGCGGGTGGCGGGCGGCTCGCCGGCCGACAGGCCGACCTCGCGCTGCGCCATGGCGATGCGGGTGAGGCTGTCCATCATCAGCACGACGTGCTTGCCGGCGTCGCGGAAGGACTCCGCGATCCTGGTGGCCACGAACGCCGCGCGCAGCCGCTCGACGGGCGGGGCGTCGGAGGTCGCGACGACGACCACGGAGCGGGCCAGGCCCTCGGGTCCGAGGTCGCCCTCGAGGAACTCGCGGACCTCGCGACCGCGCTCGCCGACCAGGGCGAGCACGACGACCTCGGCCTCGGTGCCGCGGGCGATCATCGACAGCAGGCTGGACTTGCCGACGCCGGAGCCGGCCATGATGCCGATGCGCTGGCCACGGCCGCACGGCACGAGGGAGTCCAGCGCGCGCACGCCCAGTCCGAGCGGCTGGGTGATGCGGGGCCGGTCGAGCGCGTCCGGCGGCTCGGCCTCGACCTCGACGAGCGACGTTCCCGGTACGTCGTGCAGCGCCGGGCCGCCGTCGACGGGCCGGCCCAGGCCGTCGAGCACCCGGCCCAGGAGCGCGTCGCCCACCCGGATCCGCAGCGGACCGCCGGTGTGGCGGACCGGCGTACCGACCTCGACGCCGGAGGTGCGGCCCAGGGGCAGGCAGACCAGTCCGGACGTCGTGCTGGCGGCGACCTCGACCAGGACGGGGCGCTCGCCCTCGATCTCGAGGAGGTCGCCGGGGGCGGCGCGGAGGCCGGAGACCTGCACGTGCAGGCCGCGGGTCTCCACGACCCGGCCGAGGTGGCGCGGGGCGGCGACGGCGAGGGCGTCGGCGCGGCGGCGCTGGAGGGTGCCGACGGTCATGACAGCACCTCCCGGACCCGCTCCAGGGCGGCCGTGACGCGCAGGTCGACGACCTGGGCGTCGGTCTCGACGACGGCGTCGCCCGCCCCGAGCGCCGGGTCGGCGACGACCTGCACCGCGTGCTCGGCGAGCTCGGGCGCGTCGTGCGGGGTCAGCAGCGCGGCGACCGCGGGCGGCACCCGCAGGGTCACCGGCAGGGTCCCGCCGGGGAGCACCGCCAGCACCCGGCGGACGGTGTCCGCCGCGGGGTCGGCGGCCGTGGCGAGCTCGTGGCCGACCAGGGCGGTCGTGAGCTCACGGGCCAGCGTCAGGGAGGCGTCCTCGACGAGCCGGGCGACCTCCAGCGACTGCTGCTGGAGCCGGGCGGCGGCCCGCTCCAGGGTCGCGAGGGCGGCGGAGTGCTCGGCGGCACGCGCGGTCTCGGCCGCGGCGGACTCGGTGGTCAGCTCGGCGCGGTGGGCGGCGGCGTCCTCGGCGGCGGCGCGGCGGCCCTCCGCCCAGCCTGCGGCGTACCCCTGGGCGCGGGCCGCCTCCCGGGTCTGCTCGGCCAGCGTGCCCAGGACGTGCTCGGTGACCGGGTCGCCGAGCACGCCGTCGCCGCCGAGGCGGGTCCAGGTGCCCGAGCGCAGGTCGGGGAGCACGACGGAGCGGTGCGCCGCGGGCTGGGTGGCGGGCAGGGCGACCGGAGCCGGAGCGGCCGGCGCGTGGCCGGTGTCAGTCGACGAAGTCAACGTCGCCCCCTCGCCGGATCATGATCTCGCCGCGCTCCTCGAGCTGGCGGATCGTGCGGATGATGGCCTGCTGGGCCTCCTCGACCTGGGTGAGGCGGACCGGGCCGAGCAGCTCGACCTCCTCGACGAGGCTCTCGGCGGCCCGCGAGGAGAGGTTGCCGGTGATCTTGCCGCGCACGGCGTCCGAGACGCCCTTGAGCGCGAGCGCCAGCACCGACGACTCGACCTGGCGCAGCACCTGCTGCACCGAGCGGTCGTCGAGGCCGACGATGTCCTCGAACATGAACATCCGGCTCTTGACCTCGTCGGCGAGGTCGCTGTCGAGCGCCTCGAGCCCCTCGATGATCTGACGCTCGGTGGAGCGGTCGGAGCAGTTGATGATGTGCACGAGCGGGTCCAGCCCGCCGACCCGCGACATGTCGCTGGGCTGGAGCATCGAGGAGAGCTTGCGCTCCAGGGTGCCCTCGACGGCACGGACGATGTCGGGGGAGGTGCGGTCCATGACCGCGATCCGGTGCGCGACCTGCGCCTGCAGCGCCGGCGGGAGGCCGGAGAGCAGCAGCGAGGCCCGGTCGGGGGTCATGTGGGCGAGCACCAGGGCGATGACCTGCGGGTGCTCGTCGACGATGAACGACCGCAGCTGCGCCGGGTCGGCCTGGTGCAGGAACTGGAACGGCATCTGCACCGCCGCGGCGTGCAGCCGCTCGATGATCTGCGCGGCTCGCTCGGAGCCGAGGGACTGCTCGAGGACCTGCTGGGCGAAGGCGAGGCCGCCGCGCGAGATGTGCTCGCGGGCGACCATCAGGTCGCGGAACTCGGTGGCGACCTGGTCGGACTCCGCCGCGCTCACCTCGTCGAGCAGCGCGATCTCGGCGGTGATCGCCTCGACCTCGTGCTCGTCGAGCATGCTCAGCACCTTGGCCGCCTGCTGCTGGCCGAGCTGCACCAGCAGCACCGCCGCCTTGCGCGCCCCGACGTTCGCCAGGGTCATGGACCGTCCGGGCATCAGCGCTCCACCAGCCAGCCGCGCAGCAGCGAGGCGACGTCCTCGGGCTGCTTCTCGATGAGCTGGCTCAGCTCCTGCTGGACCGTGCTCTCCTCAGCCGCCTCGACCTCCAGCAGCGCCTGGGTGGCGGGTGCCTCGATGGCCTGGCGGTCCTGGCGCAGCTGCTCGACGACCAGGGTGGTCGCCTGGGCGCGCTGCTTGGCGCGGCGGCGGCCCTTGAGGAGCGCGAGCAACAGGATCAGCAGCACACCGGCGCCGAGCGCGATGTTGCGGATGAGGTCCTCGCGACCGGCGTCGGCGGCACCGGCGGCGGCCGCCTCGAGCTCGGCCGCGGCGGCCTCCTCCGCGGTGCGGTCGAACGGCAGCTGGACCACGCGGATCGTGTCGGGGCCCTGCCCCTGGATGCCCATCGCGTCGGCGACCAGGTCACGGACGTCGCGGGGGTTGATGGCGCCGGTCTTGTTGCTGTCGAGCACCACGCCGACGTGCCACGACTGCACGTCGCCGGGGGAGGTCTCACGGGTCTCCCGGACGGTGTCGACGCCGTTGTCGACGGTCTTCTGCGTCGCGCGGTACGACGAGTCGCTGCCTCCGGTCGCGTCGCCCTCGGCCTGGCCGTCGGTGCCGACGACGCCGCCGGCGGTCTGGTTGTCGGCGGCGGCGCCGGCGTACACCTCGCTGCTCGTCGAGGACGACAGCTCGGGGACCTCCTCGTCGGCGCGGTAGTCGGTGGTCTCGGTGACGGACGAGGCGAAGTCGAGGTCGGCGGTGACCTGCACGGTGCTGTTGCCGACGCCGACGACGCGGTCGAGCATCGCCTGGAGCCGGGTGCGGGCCTGGTCCTGCACCGCCTCGACCTGGGAGGTGCGGGCGGCCGCGTCGGCGCCCTCGGTGCCGCCCGGGGCGGAGAGGACCTTGCCGGAGGAGTCGGCGACGGTGACGTCGTCGGGGTCGAGGCCGTCGATGCTGGAGGCGACCAGGTGGACCACGGCCTGCACCTGCTCGGGGGTGAGCGTGCGGCCGGGCGAGGTCTGCACCAGCACCGAGGCCGTCGGCGGCTGCTGCTCGTCGGCGAAGACGTCCTTGGCCGGCATCGCCAGGTGGACGACGGCGCCGTTGACGCCGTCGATGGCCTCGATGGTGCTGGCGAGCTCGCCCTCCATCGCGCGCTTGAAGTCGGTCTGCTCCTGGAACTCCGAGGTCGAGATGCCCTGGTCGTCCAGCAGCGAGTAGCCGCCCTCGGAGCTGGCGGGCAGTCCCTGGCCGGAGAGCTCGATGCGGGTCTGGTAGACCGCGTCGCGCGGCACCATGATCGTGCCACCGCCGTCGGTGATCTCGTACGGCGTGCCGCTGGCGTCGAGCTCCTCGATGACCGCGGCGGCGTCGCTGGAGCTCAGGTGCGAGAACAGCGGGCTGTACGCCGGGGCCGAGGCCCACTGGAACACCATGAAGCCACCGAGCAGGAGCGCGGCGCTGCCGACCAGCGCGACGACCTTCTGGCCGACGGTGAACTGGGTGAACGTCTCGCGGTAGCCCGACAGGGTCCGCTGGATGTCGTCGCGCATCAGACCTGCATCCGCATGATGTCGTTGAACGCCTCGACCGCCTTGTTGCGGACCGCGACGGTCACCTGGGTGGTCACCGCGGCCTGGGTGGCGGCGATGGTGTAGTCGTGGATGTTCGCGAGCTCACCGGTCGCCGCCTGCACCGCGAGCCTGTCGCTGGTGCGCTGGACGCCGTCGAGCCGGTCGATGCCGTCGACGACCATGTCGCCGAAGTCGAGGCCGGACGACGAGCCGACGCCGGTGGTGCCGCCCGACGGGCCGGCGGGTCCGGAGAGACCTCCGACCTGCGGCGCGGCGTACGGCGTGAAGCCGGTGCCCTCGATGCCGTTGACGCTCATCGCTACCTCCCGATCCCGATGGCGGTGGTGTAGGTCTCCTGGGCGTACTTGGTGACCTGGGCCGAGGCCTGGAAGCCGCGCTGGGCCATGATCAGGTCGGTCATCTGGCCGGACATGTCGATGTCCGGCATCCGCACGTAGCCGTCGGCGTCGGCGAGCGGGTGGTCGGGCTGGTAGGTCAGTCGGCCCTCGGCGTCGCCGAGGTCGATCCCGGCGACGCGGACGCCGCCGTCCTCGCGCGCCTCGGCCACCACGAGCTGGGCCTGGAAGGCGGTCTCGGTGGTCGGGCGGGCGGTCTCGACGTTGGAGATGTTGTGCGCCAGGGCGTCGAGCCAGGTCTGGTGCATGCCCATGCTGCTGTTGGCGATCCGCAGGGCGTCGAAGGCGCTCATCAGGTCGCCTGCGCCACGGTGCGGACGAGGTCGAAGCGGTCGCTGACCGCCCGCGACATCATCTGGTACTGGAACTGCGACTGCATCGCGGCGAGCGTCTCCTTGCGGAAGTCGACGTTGTTGCCGTTCTCGCCGACCGGGGTGTTGGTCGGGGCGGTCGCCGGGGCGGCGCCCGTCAGGCGGCCGGCGAGCTGCTCACCGGAGGCGCCGCGGGCGGTGCCGAGGACCGAGGCGAGGCTGCTCTCGAAGTCGACGGCGGTGGCCCGGAACTGCGGGGTGTCGAGGTTGGCCAGGTTGTTGGCGATGGTGCGCTGGCGCAGGGCCAGGCCGTCGAGGGCGTAGCCGAGGACCGACGACACGGGGTCGGACACGGCGTAGGACGGGACGGACACGACGGGGCTCCTCTCGCGGGTGAGGCGAGCGTTTGCCGTTCCGTCGGCGACCTGGCGAGCAGTCCCTGCTCACAGGCTGCGATCGGCGTGCCGGGGGAGGACCTGAGCAGAACCGTCGGAGAAATGCCGACGGGCACCACGGCGCCGGTGGCGCGGTGGTGCCCAGGGCTCCTGAGTGGGGCTGGGGGTGCGGTCGGCCCCTAGGTGAGGACGATCGCGACCCGGCCGGTGCCGTAGCCGGCGACCTCGACGGCGAAGTCCTCGCGCCGGCCGAGCACCTGGGTGCGGGCGCGCGCGTCGTGCGGGAGCTGCTGGCCGGTGAGGTGGGCCTGGTAGAGCCGCAGGTGCTCGGAGCCCTCGATGTTGAACATCGACGCCATCACGTTGAAGACCTCCGACAGGCCCTCGCTGATGGTCTCGCCGAGCTCTGCGTCCGCGATCGCGGTCTCCGCCCCGCTGGCCGGCACCAGCGCGAGCGCGGCACCGACGTACGCCGACAGCGGGACGTCGTAGGCGATCGCGGCGCGGATGCGCAGCTGGTCGTCGACGAACGTGCCGATGCTCGCGGGGTACATCGGGCTCACCGCGAAGGGCGGCGAGGGGCGCAGCGAGACGTCGCGGCCGAGCAGGTCGGCCAGGAGGTCACGCAGCTGCTTGGGTGCAGGCAGGTGCACCGTGAGCCCGGTCAGGGCGGTGGAGAGCGACATGCTGACCTCCTCGGGTCGGTCGTCGTGACGGGTTCGTCGGGACGGGTCGGGACTAGTGGAGCGCGCCGAGGGCGCCGCCGATGGCATCGGCGAAGACCTCGGGCGTGAACGGCTTGGCGATGAGGAACTGGGCGCCCGCGGCCTCGGCGCGCGAGCGCATCTCCGGCGAGCCCTCCGAGGTGACGAAGCCGAACGGCACGGTGCTGCCGGAGGCGCGCACGGCCTGCAGGAAGTCGATGCCGCTCATCTCGGGCATGTTCCAGTCCGACAGCACGATGTCGGGGTTCTCGGCCTGCACGAGGCCGAGGCCCTCACGGCCGTCGCCTCCCTCGACGACCGCGTGGTCGCCGAGGCCGGCCTGGCGCAGGGTGCGGATGACGATCTGGCGCATGACGCGGCTGTCGTCGACGATCAGGATCTTCATGGCGGCCTCCGTGGTGTGGGGGTCTGGCGAGCAGGGGCGTCCGGTGCCCCGGGAGCAGTGGTCTGGCTGGTGCTGGTGCTGGTTGTCGGCCGGTGGCGCTCAGCCGCTGTGCCGGCGCTCGTCGGCCGCGGCCGCCGAGGCGGAGACGTGCACGAGGACCCGGAGCGGCAGCCCGCGCCAGGTCAGGTCGAGGCGGCAGGTCTCGCGCAGCAGCGGCGGCGGCGCGTCCTCGCCGTACCCGACCCAGGGCAGCGAGAGCATCGCGGTGCCGTGGTGCAGCGACTTGATGTTGCCGCCGACCATGTTGACCAGCTCGCCGAGGGCGTCGCGGACGTCCTCGACCGCCGGCTCCTCGTCGCGCCCGAGCATGTGGGCGGTGACCAAGCGGGCGAGCGGGTCGACCACCTCGATGGTGATCTGCGCGCGCCACGTGCCGGTCACCGAGACCGCGGCGGTCCAGCCGCCGAGGTGGGCCGGCAGCGCCGCGGTGAGCAGCGGCTCCTCGGCGCCGAGGAAGCTCTCCCAGACGCCGTCGAGGAGGGCGCGGACGTCCTCGACGCGAACGACCGTGTCGACGGGGGTGTCGGTGGTGGTGGTCATGCCGTCGCCTCCTGGGGGACGAGCCCGAGCAGGTCGAGCTTCTCGATGATGGCGTCCGGCGTGAAGGGCTTGATGACGTACTCGTGGGCGCCGGCCGCCAGAGCACGGACGATCTGGTTGTGCTCGCTCTCGGTGGTGACCATCATCAGCGTGACGTCTCGCCACTCCTCGCGGTCGCGCACCCGGGTCACGAACGTGTAGCCGTCCATGACCGGCATGTTCCAGTCGATGAGGCAGAGGTCGGGGAGCGGCCCGGCCTCCATCTGGTCGAGCGCCTGCTGTCCGTCACCCGCCTCGGCGGTGGTGTAGCCGAGACCGGTGACGATGCGGCGCAGGATCGACCGCATGGTCGTGGAGTCGTCGATGATCAGGGCGTGCACGGTCAGGCTCCTTGGGGGGTGAGCGAGGTGGGGAGGGTGGCGCCGGTCCCGGCCCGGGCGACGGTGCCGAGGGTCGAGGAGAAGGACGCGGTCGCCGTCGCCGGGACGGTGGTCGCCAACGGTCGAGCGGGTGCGGAGCCGGCGCCCCCCCGGACGCCGGCCGGTCCTGCGGCACCGGCCGCGGGCGTCGCGGGTCGCGCGCCCTCGGGCCGGTGCATCCAGGTCTTGCCCGACACCTCGCGCTGCCAGCCGGGGCCCGCGTCGAGCGCGTACTCGCTGGTGCCGAGCAGCAGGAACCCGTCGGGGGCGACGGTGTGGTGCACCCGGCGGAGGATGTCGGACTTGGTCTGGGCGTCGAAGTAGATGAGCACGTTGCGCAGGAACACGACGTCGAACCGGCGCATCGGCGGGAAGGGCGCCGCCAGGTTGAGCTGCTCGGTCGTGATCATCGAGCGCAGTTCCTCCGAGACCTGCCACTCGCTGCCGGCCCGCTCGAACCAGCGCACCAGCCGGGTGGCCGGCATGCCGCGGTTCATCTCGACCTGGGAGTAGCGACCGGCCTTGACCCGCGTGAGCATCGCGCGGGAGACGTCGGTGGCGTGGATGGTGGCCGTCCACCCCGGCGGCAGGTTCTCCCGCAGCAGCATCGCCAGCGAGTAGGCCTCCTGGCCGCTGGAGCAGGCCGCCGACCACAGCTCGAGATGACGCACGTGCGCCCGCGACTCCAGGAGCGCGGGGAGCATCGTGTCGGTGAAGGTCTGGTACGGCGCGAGGTCGCGGAACCACGACGTCTCGTTGATGGTGAGGGCGTCGACGGCGTCGGCGCGCGCGGCGGCGTCGACGCGCAACCGTGCGACGTACGCGTCGACGTCCTCGTAGCCCGCCTCTCGGGCGAGCGGCAGGAGCCGCGCCTCGACGAGGTACTCCTTGCCGGGTTCGCAGCGCATGGCCGTCTCGCGGCGCTGCAGGTCGGCCACGAAGTCGAAGCTGGCGGTGGAGATCACGAGGGTCCGATCGCCCACCGACGGCCGGACCTGAGGCGTTCGGGCCGGGTATCCCTCACCTTTCGGTGGACTTTGCCGATCGGTACGGCGTGATCCGAGTGCTCGTCGTCGACGACTCCGCGCTCCTGTGGCGGCTGGTCTCCGACGTGCTCGGGTCAGCCGACGACGTGGAGGTGTGCGGCGCCGCCGTCGACGGTCTGGACGCCGTCGAGAAGGTCGAGGCGCTCGACCCCGACGTGGTCGTGCTCGACGTCGAGATGCCCAACCTCGACGGGCTCGGGGCGCTCTCGCGCATCCACGAGTCCAAGCCGCGGCTGCCGGTCATCATGTTCAGCACGCTCACCGAACGCGGTGCGACGACGACGCTCAAGGCGCTCTCCCGGGGTGCGTCCGACTACGTCGCCAAGCCCACCGGCACCGGCAGTCTCGCGGCGTCGAAGGCGACGGTCGCCGAGCAGCTGCTCCCGCGGGTGCGCGCGCTCGCGGGTGCGCGCAAGGTCGTCGGGTCGACCGCGCCGGCCGCGCGGCCCGCCCCGGTACCGGTCGCGGCCGCCCAGGGGGCCCGACCGCGCGTGCTCGTCGTCGCCTGCTCGACCGGCGGCCCGGAGGCGCTGTCCACGGTGCTGCGGGGGCTCCCGCCGGGGTTCGCGCTGCCGGTCGTGGTCGCCCAGCACATGCCACCCGTCTTCACCACGCAGTTCGCCCAGCGGCTGGACTCGATCTGCCCGCTCACGGTCACCGAGGCGGCGGAGGGCGACGTGGTCGAGCCCGGCCGGGTGCTCGTCGCGCCCGGCGACTACCACCTGCGGCTGTCGCGATCCGCGGGCGTCGTACGGGCCACCCTCGACCAGGGGCCGAAGGAGAACTTCTGCCGCCCCGCCGCCGACCCGCTGATCCGCTCGGCCGTCTCGGTGTACGGCGCCGGCGTCGTCGTCCTCGTGCTCACCGGCATGGGCTCCGACGGCCGCGAGGGCTGCCGCTCCGCCTCCCTCGTCGGCGGCCGGGTCGTCGTGCAGGACGAGGCGTCGTCGGTGGTCTGGGGCATGCCCGGCGCCGTGGCCCAGGCCGGCCTGGCGCACGAGGTGCTCCCGCTCAACGCGATCTCCGCCCGCCTCGCCACCCTCGCCGCCGCCTCCGGGCTGCGGGTCAACACCAACGGCCACACGAACGGTGCCGTCACCAACGGGACCGCGAACGGCACCACCACCGGCCTCCCGCGCACCGCCTTCGGTTCCGACCGCGTCGACGTGATCCGCCGCTGAGTGACTGCCCCGGGCGGTCCAGCCCGACCACCGCGCACCGGTGGTCGAGCCCGACCGAGCGCCAGACGGCTCCGGTGGTTGAGCCCGACCGAGCGCCAGCGAGGGAGGAAGTCGAAACCCCGGACAGCCGACCGCGAACCGCATCCACAGGAGTCCTCTGCGCCAGGGTCGACTGTCGGTGGTCGCACCTACAATCGAGACATGCGAAAAGCGATCCTGACCTGGGACAACGAGCCGACTCCCGTCGGTCTGGTCGCTGCCGTCAGGGCTGCTGCTGAGGTCAAGAAGCAGGCCGCGCTGACCGAGGCGTACGCCGTTCTGGAGTGGGTTGCCGCCCGCCAGCTCCCCGAGGACCGCGCTGCCGAGGAATGGGCCGACGAGCACCTCGACCAGATGACCAGGGACCGGTTCGGGAGTCAGGCGCTCCACCTTGCCGGCCCGGGGGCACCGGTGGTGGAGGAGGACGAGGCCTACGAGATCGCCGCCGCCCTCGGCCTCTCTCGCCAGTCCGGGTCGCGGTACGTCGGTGAACTCATCGAGCTCCGCTACCGGCTGCCCCGCATCTGGTCGCGGGTGACCGCGCTCGACCTGCCGCTGTGGAAGGCGAGGAAGATCGCGGCTGCGACGTGCACGCTCCCCGAGGCGGGTGCGGCGTACGTCGACGCGCAGCTCGCCTGGGCTGCCGCCCGCACCACGCTCGCGCAGATCGACCGGACCGTCGACGAGGCCTTCGTGCGCTTCGCGCCCGAGCTGCTGGCCGACGATCCGTCGGACCACCGGGACGTGATCGTCGACCTCGACCAGGCCAGGCACGGCCTCGTCAGCATCGATGCGCTGCTCGATCTGGACGACGCCCTCGACCTGGAGGACGCCCTCCGCGCCGGCGCCGCAGCCCTCAAGGACGCCGGGTCGGACGACCCGCTCGGCGTACGCCGCGCCAAGGCCCTCGGCGACCTCGCCCGCGGGCAGGTTGCCCTCGACTTCCAGGCGGACGGGGCCGGGCGTC
>PBYI01000021.1 GCA_002729525.1 Nocardioides sp. | reverse complement strand
AAATTTAGAAAAAATTAAAAATCTTTTAAAATGCTTGTTTTTTAGAAATTACTCTATAAATTTATAGAGGGAAATATAATTTTGCAGGGGATACCCTGCAAAGTATTTTACGGCTCTTAAATTTGATTTTATACACTAATTTTTTACTCCTCTTTTTTTATAAAAAATTTAATAGTTTTTTAATTTAAAATTAAAATAGTTTTTAAAAAGTATTTAATAATTTANATNNGGATAAGTTAACAATTTTAAGAAACAGCTAATTAAATTATTCTATTCTGTTTTTATTGTTACAGAAAAAATTTAATTGAGGTAATTTTATTTTAAAGGTGTTTTTTATTTTGTGTTAGCTATTTATATATTAATAATTAAATTTTTTAAAGATTATTTTTAAAAACCGAATTTTAAATATTATGTTAACTTTGTATATATTACTTATTATTATTCTTATAATTTTTATTAATTTATTTTTTGCAACAATTAATTATTTGCTTATTTCTTTTATATATTGGGGGTCACTTAAATTTTTATTTGATATATTAATATGTTTAATTCCAATTATTGGTGTTTTAATTAGTGTAGCATTTTTTACTGTTGCAGAACGAAAAATTTTAGGTTTAACACAAAGGCGGTTTGCTCCAAATGTTGCAGGAGCTTTTGGTTTTTTACAAGCACTTTCAGACGGTTTAAAGTTATTAACAAAGGAATCAATCTTTCCAAGTAATTCTAATAAATTTATTTTTTATATTGCTCCAATTATTACATTTACAACTAGTTTAATGGGTTGGGCAATTATTCCAGTAGGGGGTGGTGAATCTACTATAACTTTTGCAGAAATTTCATTAAGCTCTTTGTACCTGTTAATGTGCTCCGCGTTGGGAATATATGGTATTTTAATTTCGGGCTGGGCAAGTAATTCAAAATATGCATTTTTAGGAGCAATGCGTTCTGCGGCTCAAATGGTTTCTTATGAGTTACCTATTGGCATCGTGTTGTGTAGCTTAGTTACAATTACTGGTTCTTTTGATTTACATGCAATAGTTGATTTTCAAAGTAAAACAAGTTGGTTTATATTTATATTTCCATTATTATTTTTAATTTTTTTTATTTGTATTGTAGCAGAAACTAATCGTCATCCATTTGATTTACCAGAAGCAGAAGCAGAATTAGTTTCAGGGTATAATGTAGAATATTCAGCAATGAATTTTGCATTATTTTCATTGGGTGAATACAGTAGTATATTAATAATGAGTTCTTTTGCTATAATACTATTTTTTGGTGGTTGGTTACCTTTTCCGTTTCAAAATTCAGCTGAATATTTATCTCCTTTATTTTTTTCTTTTAAAATACTATTCTTTATGTTTCTTTTTGTATTATTAAGAGCAGCATTACCACGTTATCGTTATGATCAATTAATGGAAATTGGTTGGATTTATTTATTACCATTTTCATTATTCTTTTTTTCTTTAATAAATATTTTTGTTCATTTATTTAATTCTTTTCCATATTAAAATAGAAAAGAAAAAGTTAAATAATAATTATGTCTAGTCTTATTTCTTTATGTTAGCAAGTCAGCTAATATTTAATTTTTATTTGTTTTTTTTAGGAATATTAGGAATTTTAATGAATAGACGGCATTTTTTAATTGTTATAATTAATATAGAAATTTTACTTTTAAGTGTAAACATGCTTTTTCTTATTTTTTCACTTCAATTAGATGATGCGATGGGTCAAATTTTTGCGTTATATGTATTAACAATTGCTGCATCTGAATCAGCTATTGGATTAGCAATTATTATATTGTATTATAAAAAAAAGGGTAATATTTCACTAAATACAAGATTTTCACTAAAAAGTTAATATAATTTAATAAAAAATTAATTTTATGTTTTATATTTTAAAAAGGATATCTTTTAAACAAAAAGAGAAAAAAAGATTTTTAAGTAATAAAATTATTCCATTTGTTTGGTCTCAAAAAATAAATAATGAAATTATATATGTTGTACATAAAAAACATATTTTATTAGTTTTACAATGTTTAAATCAGCATATTAAATTCCAGTATAAAGTTTTAAGTTGTATTTCTGGTGTTGATTTTTTAGGCACNTCTATTGGCAATAAATGCAGGTTTGGTGTTGTTTATGATTTATTAAGTATTTTTTATAAAAAGCGTATAAGGGTAAAACTGTTTTTAAAAGAGTTAGATACAGTTTCTTCAACAATAAGCATTTATATTAATGCTAATTGGTGGGAACGTGAAATTTGGGATATGTTTGGTATTTGGTTTGAAAACCATATTGATTTAAGAAGAATATTAACTGATTATGGTTTTGNTGGTTATCCTTTACGTAAGGATTTTCCATTAACAGGTTATATTGATGTTTGTTATGATATAGATAGAAAACGAATAATTTCAAAACCATTACAATTAAGTCAAGAATATCGTTTATTTGTATTTGAAGATCAATGGTAAGTTATGTGCTTTAAAGAAAAATCTCAGTCTATTAAAGTTCATTTAAAAAAAAAAGAAATTAAAAACCAATTAAAAAATTTTACAATTAATTTTGGTCCTCAACATCCTGCTGCTCATGGAGTTTTGCGTTTAATTTTAGAATTAAGTGGGGAAGTGGTAGTTAGAGCTGATCCTCATATCGGCTTATTACACCGAGGAACCGAAAAACTAATTGAATATAAAACTGTACTTCAAGCTTTACCATATTTTGACCGTTTAGATTATGTTTCTATGATGGCGCAAGAGCATACTTATACTCTTGCTGTAGAAAAATTATGTGGTATCTATGTAAATAAAAAAATACAATTAATTAGAATGTTATTTTGCGAGCTCACTCGTATTTTAAATCACTTATTAGCTGTTGGATGTCATGCAATGGATGTTGGAGCTATGACTCCTTTTTTATGGGCTTTTGAGGAACGTGAAAAATTAATGGGTTTTTATGAGCAAGTTTCAGGAGCTCGTATGCATGCTGCTTATATTGTACCTGGTGGATTATCCACTGATTTTCCAATTCAACTTTTAAGTGAAATTAAAGAGTTTGCACAAGAATTTCCTGAATTTTTAGTAAATGTTGAAAGAATGCTAACTAATAATCCTATATGGAAAGAGAGATTAATAGATGTTGGAATTGTTACATCAAAGCAGGCCTTAGAGTGGGGCTTTAGTGGAGTTATGTTAAGGAGTGCTGGAATTTCTTGGGATTTACGTAAAAATATGCCTTATGATTGTTATGATAATTTTGTTTTTACAATTCCTGTTGGCACAAATGGTGATTGTTATGACCGTTACTTACAACGTATTCAAGAAATGATTCAATCTACTCGCTTAATTGTTCAAATTATAGATTTGTTAGAGACCGATTTTTTTGATAACAGCAATATAAAAGCGGGTCCACATAAAAAAAATACTAAAACTTACATGGAAGTTTTAATTGAACATTTTAAAGATAGTGCTGGTAGTTTTCCATTAAATATAGGAGAAACATATACAGCGACTGAAGCACCCAAAGGGGAGTTCGGTGTATATTTAATAGGAAATGGAGTTACAAATCCATTTAGGTGTAAAATTAAAGCACCTGGATTTGGGCATTTACAAGCATTAAATGAAATGTGTAAAGGTCATCTGTTAGCTGATGTTGTTACAATTATAGGTACACAAGATATTGTTTTTGGGGAAGTAGATAGGTAAAAATTTGCAATTAATTGATTATTGGAGAGGTTTTTAAGCTGTAGGTTTTATTAAATTAAATTTTTATATTTAATAAATAATTTAATATGTTATCTTTTTTATATTTTTGGTTACTTTTAATTTTAGCTTATTTAATAAGCTTTAAAGATAGTATCTCATTTAAAGGCTTACAAGCACAGTCATTGTTTTTTTCAGGTATAGTTTTTATTTACTCTTTAAAGTTATTATTTCTATTTGATTATCAATTTTATTATTTTCAATATATTATTAGACACTCATTAAATTTTGAATATTATAATTTACACCTTTCTTTTGGGTTAGATGGTTTATCATTATTTTTTTTTATTTTAAGCAGTTTTTTAATTTTTATTAGTATTGCTTTTGTTATTCATGAATCATTATTGTGGTTTTATGTTATAAATTTATTTGTTATTGAATTATTATTATTATTAGTTTTTTCAGTATTAGATATTTTATTATTCTATGTTTTTTTCGAAGCGATATTAATTCCTATGTATATAATTATAGGTTTATGGGGTTCACGCGAAAGAAAAATTTGGGCTGTTTATATGCTGTTTTTTTATACTTTATGTGGTTCTTTATTAATGTTATTAGGTGTTTTATATATTTATTTTATAACAGGAACATTTAATTTAGAGTATTTACTAAATTATAATTTTACAATTCTTGAACAAAAATATTTATGGCTTGCTTTTTTTTTATCTTTTTCTTCGAAAATTCCAGTTTTTCCTTTACACATATGGTTGCCTGAAGCTCATGTTGAAGCTCCAACAATTGGTTCTGTAATACTTGCAGGCGTTTTATTAAAGCTAGGGGTTTATGGATTTATTCGGTTTAGTTTACCTTTATTTCCTATAGCTTCAATTTTTTATGCTCCGCTTGTATATTGTTTATGCAGTATAGGAGTTGTTTATACGTCAATAACAGCTATAAGACAAGTTGATTTAAAAAGAATTATTGCCTATTCTTCAGTAGCACACATGAATTTAATTGTAATTGGTTTATTTAGCTTTAATTTAATGGGGTTAGAAGGTGCAGTTTTTCAAAGCATAAGCCATGGTTTTGTATCTAGTGCATTATTTTTTTTTAGTAGGTATGATTTATGTTAGATATCATACTCGCTCAATTTATTATTATAGCGGCCTTGCTCAAGTAATGCCATTATTTGCTACATATTTTTTAATTTTTACAATGGCAAATATTGCTTTACCAGGAACAAGTAGTTTTGTAGGTGAGTTTTTAATTTTATTGGGAATTTTTAAAGTTAATTTTGTTACTGCTTCAGCTGTAATTTTAAGTGTTGTTTTATGTGGCTCTTATTCTTTATGGGTCTTTAATAAAGTATCTTTTGGTCAATTAAAGTATCTATATACAAATTTTGCTAATGATTTAGCTAAGCGTGAGCTTTTAATTATTTTTCCTTTATTTTTTTGTGTAATAATATTAGGTTTTTATCCATATTTGTGTTTAAAATATATTCATGCANCAGCTGTTGTTATTCAATTAAAATTTTTTATTTAAAAATTTATGCGCCCGTATATTAATTATAATTTTATCAAATATTTTAATAATTGTGATTTAATATATAAATATTCTCTTAAAAGTATTTATTTGATTCCTGAATGTAATAAAATTCAATTTAATATATTTTTTAAAGAATCAAATTTATCTTCTAACTCAGAAATATCAAAAACTCAAATTAATAGTATATTGTTTTTATATTTATATAGTACTAATAATATACACATTAATACTAATTATATTCAATCAATTTCAAAAAATTCATTATCCGCGGATATTTTATTATTTGTTTCGATAACTAAAAAAAAAATATTTAAATATTTTTTTAATTTATTTTTAATTTTAAACAAATTAACTCAACCTTTTAGTATATCAGAATCAAAAAATTATTTTTCTTTAAAAAATAAATTAAAAGATCAATATTTGACCTTAAATTTTAAATTACCCGTATTTCACTTTATAGGGAATCGAGAAAGTGAAAATTTTAATTTTAATTTGCCTAAAATTAAAACAAACATAGAGTTGAAAAGAGTATTATATACAGCACAAGGAAGTATTAATTGGGGTTTTAAAAAAAATTTAGTAAAATTTTTACAAAATAATTTTTTATTTTGGGTTTTAAAATAAAAACAATATATATTTTTATGCTACAAAAAGAAAGTCAAATGAATGTTATTGATAATTCAGGTGCCAGGGCGGTATCCTGTATTCGTATTGTTTCTAACCCATATCGTCGTTATGCTCGTATTGGGGATCTTTTAATTGTTTCTATTAAAAAATTAAGAAAAAAAAGACGCTTTGTTTCTAAAGTTAAAAAGGGCTCTATTGTTAAAGCTTTAGTTGTTCGAACTAAAGTAGGGTATAATTTATTCTCTGGTGATAAATTAGCATTTTATAGTAATTCGGTTGTGTTACTAAATAACAATAATAAATTAATAGGTACTCGAATTTTTGGTTTTTTACCACGTTTTTTTCGTTATACCCATTTTATGCGGCTTTTATCATTATGTGCTGGGATTCGCAATTAATTTTATTATAAATGTTTTATTTTTATTTTTATTTTTTTCATTTACAAGTTTTTACTGCTACTTTTATATTTTTTGNCAGTAATCCAATACATTCTATTTTATTACTAGTTTTACTTTTTTGTGAGAGTGCAATAGTATTGTCTATTTTTCAATTAGAATTTATCTCACTATTATTTATCTTAGTTTATGTTGGTGCAATTGCGGTACTATTTTTATTTGTTGTTATGATGTTACGTGTAAAATTAAGTGATACAACAATTTTATTTTTTTTACCTTTGAACTTTATTTTAAATTTTTTTTGTTTTTTTTATATATTTTATATTTATCAGCCTTTTATTTTTTCGTCAGATTTATTTTATTACTGTAAAAATATAAGCTTTTTAAATATAGAAGAAAAAATCATAGAAATTTTTATTATTGGTCAAATTTTATATAATTACTATTTAAATACATTATTATTAGCTGGTTTTATTTTATTATTAGCTTTAATTGGAGCTGTTATTTTATCTTTAGACTTTAATAAAACAGTTTTAAACCGTGTAGATCCAATAGATTTAGGTCGATCAGCACATATAACAACTTTTTTATAATTATGGTTAAAAGGAAAAAAACTTATTCACCATTAGTTTTATTTAGAAAACAGTATCAGTTAAATAGAAAAAAGTTATATCATTTTTGTAATATTTGCGGCACAAATCCTAATAATAAAGCGTTAAATTTAAAACAAATTCACCGTTTATTTGTAACAAAAGCATTTAATCATATAAATTTAGATAAATACTTTATATCAAAAAAGTTAAACTTTTTTTGGGATATTAAACTTTATAGAGGAATTAGGCATATGTTAAGGTTGCCCTCTCATGGACAACGAACTCGTACAAATAGAAGAACAAAAAAAAAGTTTAAATTTTAAATTATGGGATCTTTAGTTAAATCAAGTGCAAAGAAAAAAATATTTAAAAAAAACCTTAAAAAAAAATTAATTTCTTTAAATTCAATTTATTTTTTAGACTCTAATTTATATAGTTTAAATAAATTTTCATTTAAAAATAAATATTGTTTAAAATTACAAGTAAAGTCAAATAATATATTTGCTACTTTTATACGATTAATATCAGGTGTATTAAAAGTAATAAAAATTTGGTCTTGTGGTTTAGAAAATTGCAAATCTACTAAACGAAGTGTAAAATTTGCTTTGAATTTTTTAATTAATTCAATTTGTATTAAACTTAGAAGAGTCACTAATTTTATAGTGTGTATTAAATCTCCTCGGTATTTATATAAATTTATAATAAAGAAGTTTAAGTCAGCAAAACGGTTACCTTTATTATTTATATTTGATTCTTTAAAAATATTTAATGGTTGTCGCGCTAAAAAGAAACGTCGTAAAAAGTATCAAAAATTTAGGGCATTAAAATAAAAAATTAACTTAATAGTTTTTAAGTGGCTTATAGGAAAAGGTTGTATACTTAAAAAGTTGTATAACAAAACTTATTTATTATTACTTTTATTTTTTATAAGATTTTATTTAGCTTTATGCCTCAATTCGATTTTTACGTTTGGTCTTCTTTAGGTTTTTGGACAGTATTTTTTTTTCAAGTATCATATTTTTTTATACTATATTATATTATAACATCTATAAGTGAGTATCAAAAAACAGTTAAAAAAGTTGATGTATATGTAAACCGAAAAAAAGAAAAAGTAATTCTTTTAGATTATTTTGCAGGTTTATATTATAAATCATTAAAAAAGTCTTCTAAAAAGTTATGATAAGTGGGAGGTGGATTAAGCACTTCATTATAACTTTTATCAGTAGTCATATAATAATTTATCCAACACCTATAAATTTAAATTATTTTTGGAGTTTTGGATCTCTTGCTGGGTTATGTTTAGTAATTCAAATGGTATCTGGTATTTTTTTAGCAATGCATTATATTCCACATGTTAATTTTGCATTTGATAGTATTGAACATATTATGCGAAATGTAAACTATGGATGGTTAATTCGTTATTTACATGCAAATGGTGCTTCAATGTTTTTTATAATTGTTTATTTGCATATATTTAGGGGCTTTTATTATGGCTCATATATGTATCCAAGGCGTACTTTATGGTGTAGTGGCCTTTTAATCTTTATATTAATGATGGCAACTGCTTTTTTAGGTTATGTATTGCCATGGGGACAAATGAGTTTTTGGGGAGCAACAGTTATTACAAACTTATTTTCAGCTATTCCTATTTATGGCTCATCAATTGTTGAATGGTTGTGGGGAGGATTTTCTGTAGACCAATCAACATTAAATCGCTTTTATAGCTTACATTATTTTTTACCTTTTACAATTGCAGGTTTAACTTGTGTACATTTAAGTTTATTGCATGCTTCAGGATCAAATAATCCTTTAGGAATTAATACAAATATATCTGTTGTTCAATTTTATCCTTATTTTGTTATTAAAGATTTATATGCATTATGGTTATTTTTATTCGTTTATTTATATTTAGTTTTTTTTACCCAAATATGTTAGGACATCCTGATAATTATATTCCTGCAGATCCAATATTAACTCCATTACATATTGTGCCAGAATGGTATTTTTTACCTTTTTATGCAATTTTACGATCTGTTCCAGATAAATTGGGTGGAGTATTAAGTATGTTTGGAGCGTTAGCATGTTGGTTAATATTACCTTTTATTAATC
>PBYI01000020.1 GCA_002729525.1 Nocardioides sp. | reverse complement strand
TGTCGCGTGCCGGGTTCAGTGGAGGCTCTGAACTGACGCGCCGACGGTAGTCGGCGCCGGGGTTGTGCCGGTAGTGGTCGTCCTCGAACTCGACGGGCGGAACGAGTCCGATCTCGCCGTGCAGGCGTCGGTGGTTGAACCAGTCGATGTACTCGGCGACCGCGATCTCGAGGTCGTCGATGCTCTTCCAGGGCCCCTTGTTGCGGACCAGTTCGGCCTTGAACAACGAGTTGAACGCCTCGGCCAGGGCATTGTCATAGCTATCCCCTGTCGACCCGACGGATGCGACAGCACCAGCCTCAGCGAGTCGCTGGGTGTAACGCACCGCGAGGTACTGGACGCCCTTGTCGCTGTGCGCGATGACGCCGGTGGTGTCGTGGCCGGCGTGCTCGCGGGTCCACAGGCCCATCTCGAGGGCGTCCAAGGCGAGGTCGGTGCGCAGGCTCTTCGACAGCTGCCAGCCCACGACGCGGCGGGAGAAGACGTCGATGACGAACGCGGCGTAGACCCAGCCGGCGAAGGTGCGGCAGTAGGTGATGTCCGCGACCCAGACTCGGTTCGGTGCCGGCGCCTTGAAGTCGCGGTCCAGCAGGTCAGGCCGGGTGTCCGGTCCGCTCCCAGGCGTCGTGGTCCGAGGGCCCTTGGCTCTGCTGATCCCGCGCAGGCCGTCGGCGCGCATCAGCCGGTGCACCGTGCACCGCGCGATCCGATGGCCACGCCGGTTGAGCTCGGCGTGCATCTTGCGGACCCCGTACACGCCGTAGTTCTCCTCGTGAACCCGCCGCAACACCGTCAGGTGGCGCTCGTCGGCCACCGCACGTGCGGACGGCGGACGCGTCTTGGCGGCGTAGTAGGTGCTCGGGGCGATCTGCATGCCCGCCTTGCGCAGGACCCGGCAGATCGGCTCGACCCCGAACCGGTCGCGGTGCTGGTCGATGTAGGCGACCAGCACCGCGGTGGTCACTTCAGCTTGCGGTCGAGCTCCGCCGCGGCGAAAAACGCTGACGCGGTCCGCAAGATCTCATTCGCCCGTCGCAGCTCCCGGACCTCTCGCTCGAGTTCATTGATCCGCTGCGCCTCGGCGGTCGTGACGCCCGGGCGGTGGCCCTCGTCGACCTCGGCCTGGCCGACCCAGGTGCGCAACGTCTCGGGATTGATCCCGAGCTGCTCGCCAACCCGACGCAGAGCGCCGGGCCGGGTGGCCGGGTCACGCCGCAGATCGACCGCCATCCGGATCGCCCGCTCCCGAAGCTCCTCCGGGTACTTCCTCGGTGCTGCCATGACTCTCATCCTTCCGTGGAATGAGAGCCTCCATCAGACCCGGCACGCGACACAGAGTCGCCTGCGATGTACCGGCGAGCCGCGCGAGGGCGTCCTGGGTCAGCCCGGCCGCGCGGCGGGCGTACGCGAGCAGATCGTGCCCGGACACGCGACCACCATATCCGACCGGATCTGCCGGCCAGATTGGTCGATGCTGCGCTTCACCTGCACAAACGCCGCCGATCAGGGACAGCAGCGGTCAAGCGACCGGGGTGTTGAGGCGAATTTCGACGAGTGCCCGCACACCTAAGGGTTGAAGGCACCTTCTGGATGCGAAAGGAGCGGCCCATGAGCGTTGCCACGTGCCTTGGTCTCGTCGATCCTGCGGGGCCAACACTGATGGCTGCTTCTGTTGCGTGGCCGCGGTGGTGTCATCAGGATCCGGACCTCGCCGTCGTCGACGAATTCCTCGACCTACCCGGTTGGACGCGCCGCGCCGATGCGCGCACGAAAGACGCTTTGCTTGCCCGGCTGCACGAGATGGCCGTGGGCGATGCCGAGGCCGCCGTCGTTCTTGCCTGGCTCCTCCTGCCCGGCACCTGTCAGCTCGCGAGCAAGCTCGCTGACCTGACCCCCGAGATCGACGCGCTCGTGGCCGGAGCCTTGTGGATTCGGGTTCGGACGCAGCCGGCGGCCCACTACGTCGCCGCCACAATCCTGCGCGATGTGAGGCGGGCCGTGCTTGTCGAACTCGGCATCGGCGATCCTGCTCGTCGCTCGGATCCCGTCTGGTCGAGGACAACTTCGTACGGCGACGCCGAACGCCTGGAACGGGCAGCGCAGCCCGCTGTGTGCGCTGAGTCGGAGATGGGCTTCCTGGTCCAAGCGGCGGTTCTCGACAAAGCAATCACGTCGCAGGAAGCCGATCTACTGCTTGCACTCGCGCAGGAAGCTGCGGCGCTCGGCACTACTGCTCGGCGTGGCCGCGCGGGACTGACAGCACCGTTGGTCATCAACGCGGTGGCCGCCCCGTGGTCAAGGTCGGGTCGGTCAGTCCGACGTCAGGTCACCGACATCGCCGGCCGACTCTGCGCCTTCGCGCGCGACCAACGTGTGGACGACGACCTGCAGGACTTCCTTGCGACCCACGACCTGCCACCCGTCGAGGTGGCCGAGTTCCTCGAGCTCTACCTGTGGGACCACATCGACGAGCATCTTGCCGAGAGTCACGAGTCGGCGTGACGTCACGTCATCTCGTGGGGAACGCGATGAGGTCCTGCTCCCATTCGCTCGCAGCAGCCGCAACGTCGGTGTGAGGGATAGTGAGCCGAACTCTGTGTCCGAGGCCGTCTTCGTCATCGTTCGAACCGCCTGGCGGCTGGGACTCCGCGTCGAAGTACACGTCGAGTGTGGTGGTGCCCTGCGAAGTCGCGGCTAGCGTGAACATCAGATTCGGCTCCGTGAGCCACAGGCGCACCTCCTCGGGATCCGCAGCGGCGACAGTTGCTGAATTCGCGTTGGAGAGACCGCGAAGCCATGACGCAAGCTCCCGCGCTTCCCACGTCGTCATGCAAGGATCCTGAAACTCCCAAGACTGGACGCCGTCCCAGGCCTTGCCGCGGATCACGAGCCAGTTGGCGTCCCAGTCGACGTGATCGGAGCTGGATCGGCCGCCGCTGAACTGATAGGAGGCGACGACGATATCCACGAACTTGCCGTCGAGGGACTGGAGTCGCACGTGCTCGATGCTAAGGCGTGCTCACCCCGCTCGCGCAGCAGAAACATGATCGACGAGCCTGCAGCCTAGGCGCCTTCGCCGCCACCTGAATCGCGCTGGGTTTGGTTCCGCTTGATGAGTCAGGATGGGAACGATGGCCAGGTACACGAACGAGATGCGTGAGCGGGCGGTCCGGATGGTCGCCGAGGTTCGCTCCGAGCACCCGCACGAGACGGCCGCGCTGCGGCATGTCTCGGGGCTGTTGGGGATGAACGTCGAGACCCTTCGACTGTGGGTGCATCGCGCCGAGATCGACAGCGGACAACGCGCCGGGACGACCTCCGAGGACGCCGAAGAGATCAAGCGGCTCAAGCGCGAGGTCGCCGAGCTTCGCCGGGCGAACGAGATCTTGAAGTCCGCCTCAGTGTTTTTCGCCAAGGAGCTCGACCGCCCCACGACGAGGTGATCCGCTACATCGACGAGCACAAGGATCAGTTCGGGGTCGAGGCCATCTGCCGGGTGCTGCGCCCGGCAGTTCGTGGGTTCATCACCTCCCGCGGCTACCGGGCCGCGA
Source organism: Nocardioides sp. (assembly GCA_002729525.1). Lineage (GTDB taxonomy): Bacteria > Actinomycetota > Actinomycetes > Propionibacteriales > Nocardioidaceae > Nocardioides. Next base: position 4,450 of record PBYI01000020.1, on the reverse strand, counting down.
CGACCAGGGCGCCATCGGCACGATCACTCAAGGACGAGTTGCTGGTGCCCGAGATCGCTCGACTGCACGCGGAGAACTACGGCATCTATGGGGTGCGGAAGATGCACGCCCTGATGCGCCGCCAGGGCTGGGACATCGGACGCGACCAGACCGCCCGGCTGATGAGGATCGCGGGTGTGCAGGGCGTGAAGCGCTCGAAGAAGGTCTTCACCACCAAGCCCGACCCGGCAGCGGTCAAGCCGGCCGACCTGGTCCAGCGCAAGTTCCACGCCGTCGCTCCGCGGCGGCTGTGGGTCGCTGACATCACCTACGTCGCGACCTGGTCGGGGTTCGCCTACGTCGCGTTCGTGACCGACGTCTACTCCCGGCGGATCGTCGGGTGGAACGTCGCGGCGACGTTGAAGGCCGACATCCTCCCGCTGCAGGCCCTCGACATGGCCGCCTGGGACGCCAAGCGCGAGGGCGCGGTCGACCTGACCGGGCTGGTCCACCACGCCGACCACGGGTCGAACTACCTCTCGATCGTCTACACCGACCGGATCGGCGAGCTCGGGGCGAAGCCCTCGACCGGAACCGTCGGAGACAGCTACGACAACGCCCTGGCCGAGGCGGTCAACGGGCTCTACAAGACCGAGCTGATCCGACGGCGAGGTCCGTGGCGCACGATCGAGCAGGTCGAGCTCGCGACCCTGGAGTACGTGTGGTGGTGGAACAACCAGCGCCTGCACGGGGAGCTCGACATGCGCACCCCGCTCGAGGTCGAGGCGGCGTACTACGCTGCCCAAGAATCACCCCAGCCAGCACTCGCTGGCCAAGGGAACGCATAGGAACGAAACCCAGCGCGATTCAACCTTCCACGCACCCTTGTCCTTGACCAGGGTGTACTCGACCGGCGCAGGGTTCCGTAGCGGGTCGCCGTTAGGGTTGGTGAAATCTGGCTGACGGACAGCCCCGTCGTTCTTCCATGTCACGTTCGAGCGGTCCTCGCAATCGATGATCAGGATCGAGGCCCCGCGGTTCCGTGGATCCGCGAGTGTGTGCCCGTACTGACCGGTGACCGTGACGTTCTCATTCATCATGCTGGCGACGACGTGCTGCAACTGCAGGAACTCGTCCCCCTTGGCGACGGGGTTGAGGGTCTTGAAGTTGATGTCGCGCTCTCGGTACGCCAGATCGCGCACGTCGAGGTACTTCGTCAGCTGGTCCGCCGCCTTCTCCTCCGGTGTCTTCGGAGTCGGCGTGCTGGTGGGTGTCGGCGAGGGGGACGGGCTCGGGGTGTCCTGGACCTTGGGCTCGTTGTCGTCGCCGCCGCAGCCCGTGAGAGTCAGGGCGAGGGCGAGGGCCACTCCCCCGAGTGCGGAGTGGTGCTTCCTCATGTGGTGTCTCCTCCTGTGGTGGGCGACGCCATTACTGACCGTTGGCTGACGTCGTTGGCAATGTGCTCGAGGTGTTCTTCGGCTGCGTCGACGAGCTCGGCCAGCGAGCCGTTGTCGGCGGGGTCGATACCGAACTTCTTGTCGGCGTTGTAGAGCGTGCGGACGGTGTCGCGCACGAACACGGCCCGCGCGACGCGGCGGGCGTCGAGGTCGGGGCGGTCGCCGCCGGCCGCGACGTATCGGCCGGTGAGTTCCTGGTCGAACGTTGTCATGTGCTGGTGCTCCCTTCCCGAGTCAGCTCGCGAGCCAGCCGTGTGTACGGATGATGGTCTTCGTGCGCTCCGACAATTCCATGGGTGCGTCGCCGTCGTCGGACCGGTTGCAGATCTCTTCGCGCAGGATCCGGTCGGCCTCGAGCTGGTCGCCCTCGGCCTTCATGACGTGGGCAAGGCACAGTCGGGTGCTCTCGCCGTCGGGGTCTGCGCGGTTGGCGACGTAGGCGGCGGAGCGGGCCTTGATCAGGTCGCCGGCCGCGAGCGCCTCGGTGACGACAATGAGGGCGACGTCGGCGATCCACCCGCCCGCCATGAGGTCGACGCGGTCAGGCTCGTTGGCGAGCCATGCCCATCCTTCCTCGCGCAGCTGGCTGAACGGCTGGGCCTCCCCGACGAGCTCGAGCGCAGTGCAGAGGTCGGCGACACCCTCGGCGCCGCCTCGACTCTGCCCGCGCTTGCGGAGGCGGATGAAGAGGTCCAGGTCGACGAGCAGGCCGTCGTCGACCTGGTAGACGTTGACCCCGGTGAGCTTGGCGGCCGGTGCCTTGTCCGCGTAGGGCAGGTGGTCCTCGCCGGTGCGGGAGTTGGGACCGAGCCAGTCGCGGACGATGTTGGTGTAGTCGCGCACCTTGCCGCCGGAGATGGAGAAGGCCTCGCGGATCTGCTCGCGGGTGGCGCCGTGCTTGCGGTGCAGGGCGAGGAACGCCAGGAGTTCGGTGAAGTAGGGCTTGCGCTTGGCGAGGGCCTTGCCGTGAGTGCGTGCGGTGACCGGGCCGAGCAGGGTGAGCCGCGGGCGGTCGCAGTTGGGCGAGAACCAGTCGGCGATGTCCTGGTCGAGGGTGGGGTCCTTCTCCTCGACCTCGGCGCGGACGTGGGCGGGCACCTTCGGCGCCAGGGCCTCGAGGTCCTCCTGCACGATCGCGCTCTCGCGGATGTACTCCTCGTCCTCGCCCTCGAGCAGGGAGGACAGCGGCTCGTCGACGGCTCCCTCGGGGGTGTTGCGGGGCAGGGTGTACTCGCGACGCAGTGCCCCGGAGGTGTCGGTGTAGGCCTCCCAGCCGTCGGTGGCGGTCTCGTCGACCGGAACGGGAACGTCCTCGGCGACCTCGCTCTGTGCGAAGACCAGGGCGCAGCCGCGGGCCTCATCGCTGGTGAGGCCGACGGCGATGAGGTTGAGGCCGGCGTGCTCGAGGACGACGCGGCCGGTGTTCGTCATGCGCAGGACGGCGCCCGGTGTGGTGGGGCGCTCGCCGGCGACGACGATGGAGGTCGCGGACTGCCCGACCTGGTCGTTGACCAGCTGCAGCAGCTGCTCGAGGTGCTCGGGTTCTCCGGCCGCCGCGTCGAGCAGCAGCATCCGGGCCGGCCAGGTGTCGTCGTCGACGCTGCCGGTGCGTGCCGTAGACACGTCGGTGTTGTGTCGCTTCGCCCGGTCGACGGTGGTGACGGCGGCCGCGAGGACCTCCGCGGCCGCGGGTGACCCGGCTGCTCCGGTCGGGTAGTAGCTGATCCGCTCGTCCATGGCGACGGCTTCCTCAGCCACACCGATGCAGTCGACCTGCACGCGCCGCGACCACGGGTTGACGGCCAACTGCGCGGCGAGGTGGCGGGCGAAGTCCCGACCATAGGTGGGGTCACCGCTGATGGTGAGGGTGGACAGCTCCTCGCAGTTGAGCAGCCATGTCTCGCCGGTGTCGCTCATGCCGATGGTGGCCAGGAGCGGGTAGGGCGGCTCGACGTTCCCGGTGTCGGGGCCGAGCTCGTCGAGGGCGGTGTCCGAGCTGACGTGCCAGTGGGTCTGATCGGGGCTACCCACCCACGGCGCCGTGACGGCGGCGGGAGCGCTCAGGTGCAGGGTCAGCTTGCCGTGCGCGAGCTCGACCGCGGCGAGCGGCGGCATCGCGGTGCCCTGCGCACCGACGGCGGCCGCGAGCCGGCGCAGCGCCTCATCGGCGAACTCGACGGTGGCCGCGGCCGCGGCACCGGTGGCGTTCAGGGTCATCTCGACCGGTGCGAGTTCCGGGGGCGGGGCAGCGATCGCGCGGCCGGGCGGCCGGTTCCGGTAACCGGCACGGCGACGGGACCGCAGGGCCATGAGCAGTGCCCCGGACAGCAGGACTCCCCCGCCGGTCAGACCGGCGAGGACCCACGGCGCGTCGAGGACCGAGTCGTCCGCGTCGTCGACCTGGTCGACATCCGCCGCCGGCGCCGACGGCTCCTCGGCCTGGGGCGGTGCGAAATCGGGCTCGGCCGTCTCGGGCGCCTCGGGCTCCTGGGCGACCGGCGGCTCCTCCTCGGCCGGCGGGTCGACAGGCCGCTGGTCCTCGGAGCTAGCGGGGGTCTCGGGCTCGACCTCACGCGGCTGCTGGTGCCGGGTGTCGTCGTGGCTGCCCCCCTGCTTGGCGCCGGGGATGTTGAGCTTCCAGCCGACGTCGATGACGTCGGGGTCGGTCAGCTGGGCTCCGCCGGGCTGGGTGATGCCGGTGGAGGCCTGGTAGATCTCGGGCCAGCGGTCGGCGTCGCCGAGCTGCTCGTGGGCGATCTCGCTCAGGGTGTCGGTGGGCTGCACGGTGTAGTCGTGCGCCGGTGCCCCGCCGTTGAGCGCGGGCAGCTTGAGGACCCATCCGGGTTCGAGGAAGCTCGGCTGCGCGCCGAGGAGGTCGCGGTTGAGCTCGGCGATCTCCTTGTAGCGGGCACCGGCGCCGAAGTGGTCCTCGGCGATCGACCACAGGCTCTCCCCCGGCTTGACGGCGTGGTCGACGGTCTTGGGTGCCTTGCGGTCCTGCTTCGTCTCGACCT
>PBYI01000019.1 GCA_002729525.1 Nocardioides sp. | reverse complement strand
AGGAAAGGATTGATCTGTATCCGAGGGGAAATCTTCACCGCTCAGAAAGGCATTTTGCTTGGATTCGATTTCGGCCATCAGTAGTTTTGCTGCTTCCTGCTCAGCCTGCTTTTTCGTGCCAGCAAGGGCGTATGGAGTTTCAAAAGTCTGCTTGGCATATTTAATCTGCACCATCCATTGAGTTTTTCCTTCAGCTGTTGCAATTTCTGCCTGGCTTGTTTCGTAAATCGGGGGGGAAGGATAGCGTCCTAAACAGTATTGTTGCAACAGCCCTTTGTAATTTATCTCTTCCGACATTCTCTCTCCTTTGAAAACTAACTATTAAGGCATTAGGCCTGGTGACATCAGACCTGCCGTTTCTGTCAATCCGTACATCAAGTTCAGGTTTTGTACCACTGCTCCAGCTGCACCCTTTACCAGATTGTCTATAGTGGACATTACGATCACCCGGTTAGTACGCGGGTCCACCTCTAAACCCACATGACAGAAATTGCTGCCCAGTACCGCTTTAGTTTGCGGGTACTCACCAATATCTAGAACTTGGACAAATGGCTCTTCAGCATAGGTACAGCAATAGTGATCGAGGATATCTGCTGTCGTGGTCGATACGGCAAGATTAGCGTAGGTAGTGGTCAGTATCCCACGTGTCATCGGAACGAGGTGAGGAGTGAAATTGACCATTACCGTTTCGCCTGCTATTGCACTCAGTTCTTGCTCAATTTCGGGTGTATGCCGATGTGTGACCAGACCGTAGGCGGTAGAGTTAGATTCCCGGTTAGGATAGTGTGTTACCTCTTTGGCTTTGCTACCGGCGCCAGAAATTCCTGACTTAGAGTCGATGATGATGCTTTTGTTGTCGATCAAATGCGTTTTGACCAGCGGGGCAAGTGCTAAAATGGAACCGGTCGGATAACAACCGGGATTAGCGACCAATTGCGCAGACGGGATCCGGTCCCTATACTGCTCTGGTATCCCGTAGACAGCCTTAGTCATTCGTTCAGCGTCTGTGTGCTCAACTTGATACCACTCTTCATACACTTCAGCCTCATTCAGGCGGTAGTCAGCACTGAAGTCAACCACCCTTAGATCTTGATCTAGGATTCTCGGCACAAAGTCCATAGCAACCTTATGCGGCACGGCCAGTACTACTACATTTACTCGATCTTTAAGCTTTTCGATTTCGAGTTTCTCAAAGTAGAGATCCACAAGGCCTCGCAAATTGGGCAAGACCCGGTCGACTCTTTGCCCCGTATAAGTTTCGGAGGTGACTAACGTCAGTTCGAAGCCTGCCGGATGTTGTATCAATAGTCGCATCAGTTCACTGCTGGTATAACCCGATGCCCCGACAATTCCTACTCCAACCATCTATTTTCCCTGTTAATCTACGCGGTTAGCGACCTTGCATCTCGTCATGCCAATTTGCTATGATTGTGGCAATAATAGCACATTCCTTTCGAATGATACAAAGGATAATGCCTGTTGCTGAACAACTGACAACTTGGAAAATAGAGCTGGCTCGACTCTGCCAACCATACACTAACTCGAAAGTTTGTTTTGATATACCACTCAGTAAACAAACCTATTTCGGTATCGGTGGTCGAGCCTCAGCTTATCTGGAAGTTGGGGAGATAGATTTGCTAGTAGCAGTTGCCCGATTCAAGAATGACTATCGGTTAGACACCTTTATTCTAGGGCGTGGATCGAACCTCTTAGTTAGCGATGATGGATTCGATGGTCTGGTGATTCGCTTGGTTGGCCAACTGGATTGGCTAACCTTTGAAGGTACCTCAGTTCGTGCTGGTGCAGGAGTTTCCCAACCTAAGCTGTCCAAAGCGGCTGCCCGTCAAGGATTGAGCGGGGTTGAGTTTGTGCTTGGTATTCCCGGCTCAGTTGGTGGTGGATTAATGATGAATGCCGGGGCTTGGGGGAGTTGCTTCAGCGATTTGGTGACTCAGATTCGTGTGGTGACAGAGTTGGGTGAGATCACCGAAATTAGTGCCGATCAAGCTAAATTTCAGTATCGCCAAAGTTGTTTGAACGACTACTTTTGTATCATTGAGGCGGAAATGCGGCTGACGGAATCTGAGATAAATGTAGTCACTCAACAAATGCAGCAGTTATACCAGCAGAAGATGGAAACCCAACCCTTCGTGGTGGGAAGTGCTGGCTGTATGTTCAAAAATCCAGAAGGTCGCTCGGCCGGGCGATCGATAGATCTATGTGGTCTCAAAGGAACGCGCATCGGTGATGCCGAGGTTTCTCAGATCCACGGAAACTTTATTGTTAATCATGGAAATGCGAGTGCCAAAGACGTTTTAGACTTAGTGGAATTGATCCAACTCGAGGTTAAAAAACAACAGGGAATTGATCTTCATCTCGAAGTGAAGCTACTCGGTTTTTAGAAATTAGGATTTTTAGGAGTCAAATGATGAAATGTTTGAAGTGGGGAGTCATTGGGCCTGGTAGTGTGGCACAACGCCGGGCCATGCCGGCCATTCAAAAAGCTGAAAATGCTGAACTACATGCAATTTTGTCCAGAGATATCGATCGGGGGCAACGGCTGGCTCAGGAATACGGAGCCGAAATACCTTATACAGACACAGAAGCGTTTCTAGCCGATCCACAACTTGATGCTGTTTACATTGCGACACCTGTTTTTCTGCATAAAGAACAGGCGGTTGCTGCCGCTCAAAAAGGGTTACATGTCCTGTGCGACAAACCGCTGTCTCTAAACCCCAGCCAATCCCAGAAAATCCTGGATGCATGCCAAGCCAACAATGTCCATCTACAAATCTGTTTTCTATTCCGGTTTCACTCCTGTTTTCAGCAGATCCGACAGTGGCTGCAAGAAAAGCGTTTTGGCACAATTGTTCACGCCCGGATGCCGTTCATGAAACATGCTCCCAAAGACAGCAACGACTGGCATATCGACCCTGCAAAAAGTGGCGGTGGCAGTATTATGGATCTCGGGGCCCATAGCATCGACCTCTTCCGTTGGTTGTTGGGTGAAGTCACTGCCGTCAGTGCTTTCTGCTCCAGCTTTATTTTCCAACATCCAGTCGAAGAAACCGGGCTGGTAATGTTGCGTTTTGAGAACGGTGCACAAGCGGTAACGGAAACTAGTTTTAGTGGCCAACTCTCAGCCCAGATTTTAGAGATCTACGGTACCAGCGGATCCGTTGTAGTCTACAATGACAACGGATGGAAAATTAAAACTACCATTGATGATCAAACCGAGATTATTGACGCCCAATTTGAAGATCTCTTCCAATCCCAATTTGAGCATTTTGGCCGTTGTGTGGAGGGGCAAGAATCCCCGATAGTGGTTGGATTGGATGGATTGCGTAATAACCAGATCATCTCTGCCGCCTACCGATCAGCAACCTCGAAAAAGGTTGTGGATTTGGAAAATTAACTTGAAAGCCATCGGCATGGAGTGTAAAATAGGCACGGTCATTGGTCATGGCGTTTTAGGGGTGACTATTTGGCACGGTCGCCCATCAATTTGCCAGAACCAATTGACGAACCGTTTTATTTTTCAGCTAATGCTTGAGATATTTAAAAGTTAAGAAGGAGAACGCCACATGGCATTAACACCGCTTGGTGACCGTGTTTTGGTCCAACGTCCTAGCGAAGAAGAACAAACAACTAGTGGCGGGATTATTATTCCCGACACCGCTCAAGAAAAACCGCAAGAAGGTGAAGTCGTCGCTGTTGGTGATGGACGTTTGCTCGACAACGGGGATCGTCAGGCACTGAACGTCGAAGCTGGCGACAAAATACTGTTCGGAAAATTTGGTGGAACAGAAGTAGAGTACGAAGGTACTGAATATCTGATTCTACGTGAAGATGACATCCTCGCTAAAATTACCTCATAAGGAGAGATAAAGTAAATGGCAGCAAAACAACTGACATTTGATGAAGATGCCCGAAACGCGATTAAGCGTGGCGTCGATTCGTTGACCAGCGCTGTAAAAGTGACGCTTGGCCCAAAGGGTCGAAATGTGGTGATCGACAAGAAATTCGGTGCGCCAACCATCACCAAAGATGGAGTTACTGTCGCCAAAGAAATTGAGCTGGAAGACCCTTACGAAAATATGGGTGCCCAGATGGTCAAAGAAGTGGCCTCTAAAACCAGTGATGTGGCTGGTGATGGAACTACTACAGCTACCATCTTGGGGCAGTCGATTTACCAAGAGGGATTGAAAAATGTAGCCGCAGGACACAACCCAATGGCACTCAAACGTGGCATTGAAAAAGCGGTCACCGCCATTGTCAGCCGGTTAGGAGAGATGAGTCGAGAAACGGTAGAGAAAGAGGAAATCGCCCAGGTTGCAGCGATCTCTGCCAACAATGACGATAGCATTGGAGATTTGATTGCCGATGCCATAGAGAAGGTTGGTAAAGACGGTGTCATTACCGTGGAAGAGGCTAAAAGCCTCGACACTGCCCTCGACGTAGTTGAAGGGATGCAGTTTGATCGTGGTTATCTTTCCCCTTACTTCGTGACCGACGCGGATCGGATGGAAGCTGTCTTGGAAGACACTTACATTTTGATCCACGAAAAGAAGATCAGTTCTTTGAAAGATCTGGTGCCCGTGCTGGAAAAGGTTGCTCAGCAAGGCAAGCAGTTGCTGATCATCGCTGAAGACGTAGAAGGCGAAGCTTTAGCCACACTGGTGGTCAACAGAATTCGCGGTACGATCCGGGCCGCTGCTGTAAAAGCACCGGGTTACGGTGATCGTCGTAAAGCTATGTTAGAAGACATCGCTGTTTTAACCAATGGTCGCATGATCTCAGAAGATCTTGGTATCAAGCTGGAAAATCTGTCTATCAGCGACTTGGGGGTTGCTAAGCGGATCGTAATCGACAAAGACAACACCACTATAATTGAAGGTGCCGGTAGCCGNGAAGCTATTCAAGGTCGGATTTCACAAATTCGTCGTCAAATCGAGGACACTACTTCCGATTATGACGGTGAAAAGCTGCAAGAACGGTTGGCTAAGCTTGCTGGTGGGGTGGCTGTAATCAACGTTGGAGCCGCTACCGAAATCGAAATGAAAGAAAAGAAAGCCCGAGTCGAAGACGCCATGCACGCCACACGTGCTGCTGTCGAAGAGGGGATTGTTGCTGGTGGTGGTGTAGCGCTAGTTCGTGCTATTTCTGCACTCGATCAATTAGACGTTTCCGATCCCACGGAAGAGGTCGGTTCTGACATCGTTCGTCGCGCCTTAGAAGAACCACTTCGCCAGATTGCTAGAAACGCTGGTCAGGAAGACTCCGTTGTGATTGCTAAAGTCAAAGAAGAAGAGGATAGCATTGGCTACGATGCCTTGAGAGATGAATATAGTGATATGTTCCAAGCTGGTGTAATCGATCCAACTAAAGTGGTTCGTGTCGCATTACAGAATGCCTCCAGTATCGCTGGTTTGATGTTGACCACGGAAGCGCTGGTGGCNGATATTCCAGAAAAAGATCCGCCCGCCCCCGCGATGCCTCCTGGTGGTGGCGGCGATATGGGTGGTATGTATTAGCCCCATTCACAAACTGGGGTAAACAAGAAAGAGCCAGTTGTAATAACTGGCTCTTTTTTTATGCCGAGGCTTTTTAGTTTTTCAATTTTTAGACCAAGATCGACTATTTTTTCTGGGCTGTGGAACCGATGTTGATCTGCGTTGAAAGTGGACAGGGTTGCCCGTCAACCATAAACACATATTCCCCAAAAAGGGCGACATATTGCTGCTGGTGAATCTCGACTTGACCGCTGAATTCCCCTCCCCCTTTTTCTTGGATAGGAACCGCAACCCAACTGGCAGATCTAAAGTCACGTTTCGGGGACGCTGTAACCCACAAGCGAGTTTGAGCCGGTTTTTGGTCAGCACTAAACTGAAGGTGTAGACTGTCATCATCTTGACGGTGCGACCACTCTAACTTGGGAAGCGGCTGATCTGAAGCAATATAGCGATAAAATCCTGTTATGCCTGCAAAGGTNCGTTCACGATCGTCTAAACCGTGCCCAGAGTTGGGTACATAAAGAACAAAGTTAGGTTGCGCTAAATCATCCCAATAAAGGTTGAGGGCATCCAAAACCCAATAAGGATCGTTAGTACCAATGACCGACAATTTGGGCATGGTCAACAGTGAACGATAACTGTATGGGTCAACGAGTGCCGACAACGATTTCCCTTCTTCCTCCTCGAGTTTTTCCTGCAACCCACGTACAGTATAATCATTAATCTGTTCACTGTACTGCCCCCACGTTTCTTTTTGATATTCCATCTGTGCTGGCATGTTGAGAACGTCAATTACCAAAGGGATGCTGGCTTTGATGCGAGGGTCAACTGCCGCCGTCAGCCAACTGGTCCAACCGCGTTTGGAGGCCCCGGTAATGACAAATTTCTCGATCTTACCCTTCAATTNCTGCTCGGTGAATTGAGTCAGTGCGGTCATGGCTTGGNCAGCACTTTTGACCATTGGAAATAGAAGCAACCAACTGCTGTCTTTGGTTTCTAGGTACTTCTCGAAAGTGTGGGCGATCAGGTCGTCCTCCTGCCGGCCATCGTAGAGCGGTTGGTTAGGTACTTGATGCAAAATAGCAAAAGCCGAGCCGGTCATCTGAGCCAGTTTAAGCCCNATCTCATTATCTTTGTCAGAGGGCTGACTGTCGGTCGAGCCACCTGAAACTAGGAGCAACATGGTATCCGGATAGTGGACAGATTTGGGTACAAACACCTGCAAATTGTGTTCCCACTGAATCTTTTTCCATGTTTGTGAAACTAAACTCAAGTTATAGATTTGACCGTTATCATGCTGAATGTGATCGATCTGTTGCCAAGAAAAAGTGGGTTCTACCCTCTCCATATATTCAGCTAGATCCGGTTCAGGTGTGCCGATTACCATGGTCATATAAAGTGAAAGCCAACAAAGTTGCATAATCATCTTCCTTAATTTTTAAGTATGGGAAATAATTAAACGGGATTGCTGATTCTGATTGGATTTTAAGTATAGCAATTCATTGCAATTTGAAACAGAAAGAACCAGCGGTGGATAGGATACGTTAGTTACTCAGCAATGTCAAGAATCAGGAATGTTATTGACCTGATACAGCGTAAAAGTTCATCCTTGACAGAGGGGTGATTATGGAAACGGCGGCCGAACCAATCATTGACGCTGAAGGGATCCACTGGTACTATACTGGCGTACGACACACTCACGATCTGGATCTCAACGTGAGATACAAAGCCATCGGTCGTATGACCTGGTGATTGGGTGGCTTCGCTCTGCTGAACGCAGGTNAGGCCGAAGGCGTGGTCGAAATCGTCCCATTGCGTATTTCAGAACCTTCAAGTCCATGCAGATGACAGAGATGGCTCGATAGGCGTTGAAGTACTATCGGGTAATGGACAAATTCAACTCGGCTTTTCAATTGACAATTGTGTTCCACTAACTGGCGACCATGTCTGATCTCCGAGCTGGTGGAANTAACCATAACAGCCCATTACGAAAAGAGGAGATGAATAGTTACATGAATCCTATACAAAAAGAAGGAATTTAGTGGGTACTTCATCGGCTTGAGGCGGAAGACGCCGAAGATCACCGAGCTCTCAGTAGACCGAGAGAAGAACGCATGTTAACCCTTCATCCTGATACCTCGCGCCTTGTCCACATTATGATTCAATCCGCGGGATGAAAGCAACTGGTGGAAATTGGCGGAGCATACGGCTATTCTGCCATCTGGCATGGCACATGCTGCGCGTATCACTGGTGGNCGCGACTAACCTCGCTGGAGATCGACCCAAAGTTGATTGAAATTGCCCAGCAGAATGTGGAGGAGGCCGGGTTGGTTGATATGGTCGAGTTTGTACCAGGAGATGCTCGAGAGACATTAGGCACTATAAAAACTCCCTTTGACTTTGTCTTACTTGACTGCCGGGAATGGCTCTATGTCGAGATGCTGGATATGCTTGCGGCGAAGTTTATGGCCGGGAGGTATCTTAGTGGCTGATAACATTGAGCCTGAAAAGGAGGAATCAGACCTGTATATTCAGGCACTACACAATCATCCTCTAATGGAACCCGTCAGTGTCCCCATTGGTCGGGGTATTGAAGTGAGTACGGGAAGGTTGGCCGCCACCTAAATCTAATGGTCTGTCGTCGCTACTCAATCGCATAATTTGGATTAAATCGCGTGGACAGGCTGGTAGATTCAACTAATAAGTGCGACCTTTCTGTTGGTTAAAGATGTAAACTCTTCCCCACGGTTTTCTTCTTGGCTAACCTCTGGTAAGGAGCATTGATAAAATCTTATTGCCAATTGCCACCAGCACAATGCCATAAAATTGATGTCCTGCCAAAAGCAATCCATAATTATAGTTAGATTGGACAGCCCGTTTTGATCCCCGGCGATATGGGAACAGCTTCTTATGTGTTGGTGGGTAGCCCCGATGCCGTGGCACAGACCTGGGGTACCACCTGTCATGGAGCCGGTCGGGTTTATCTCGGCGAAAAGCCCTCGAATTAACTAAAGGACACGTTATCTACCTAGACCTTGAAAATCAAGGAATTTTCGTTAANTCCGAAGAGCGGAACTCGCTACGTGAGGAAGTACCGTAGGCCTACAAGGATATGGGACCAGGTAGTAGAGGTAGCTGATGGAGCTAGATTTCACGGCGAGTAGTTCAGCTTAAACCAATCGGCGTGATTAAGGATTGGGCGTTGCCCGTTTTTGGAGAACCGATGAAACACCTATTTATGTTCACTTTAATGGCTTTAATTTACGTTAACCCAGTTAATGGACAACCGGGAGCGGTTGCTCGCGGCACCGTCTTTCTGGATCAGAATCAGAATGGGAATCTGGATCAGGGAGAGAGAGGAATCTCCAATGTGGCTGTTACCAATGGTCTCGATGTCGTTTTAACCGACACTAACGGGAATTATCAACTATCCGTCACCACAGATACTATCATTGCCGTGATCAAGCCAACAGGTTATATGACGCCGCTAAACCGGGATCATTTGCCCCAGTTTTATTATATCCATAAACCGGATGGTTCGCCGAAGGATTTGAAGTATCCCGGCTTGGCTCCGACAGGCGACTTACCAGACCGGATTGATTTTCCGCTCTATGCTCAAGGCGAACCCGAGACTTTCAAACTGTTGCTGTTTGGCGATACGCAACCCTACAATATGCAACAAGTTGAGTGGGTTGCACACGATGTAGTTGGGGAAGTTATCGGTACTGAAGCCGTGCTGGGGCTTAGCCTTGGAGATCTGGTTGGCGANAACCTNTCGTTGTTCCAACCGCTAANTGAGGTCTTATCACAANTCAATATTCCCTGGTATAACGTACTTGGCAACCACGACCAAAATTATGATGCCAAGGATGAGGCCTATTCGGATGAAACTTTTGAACAGGTCTTTGGCCCGACCTCTTATGCCTTTAACTGGGGGAAGGTCCACTTCATTGTAATTGATAATGTCTATCATCTGATGAGGGGCGGTCAACGTAGTTATAAAGAGTTGATTGGCGAAAAGCAACTCCGGTTCATTGAAAATGACTTGAAGCATGTGCCAAAAGACTATTTGATCGTGGCTTCAATGCANNCCCCTNTNACCTCTACAAAAGATGGCAAGGAATTGATCTCACTGTTAAGCGATTTTCCGCATACGCTCTCTTTCTCGGCGCACACGCACTATCAGCGCGACGATTTTATCCCGCCTCTCGATCCAGTGGATACATCCGCTCTGGCTGAAGACCCAATTCGCGACCAGATCAGCGATACGTCTAACCGGGAAGAAAAGGTTCAGGAACCAGCACATCATCATCACAA
>PBYI01000018.1 GCA_002729525.1 Nocardioides sp. | reverse complement strand
GGTGTCGACCTTGTCGGTGGACACCTCCAGCAGCGGCTCGTCGACGGCGACCTCGTCGCCGACCTGCTTCAGCCAGCGGGTGACGGTGCCCTCGGTGACGGACTCGCCCAGTGCGGGGAGGTTGACTTCGGTGGCCATGGCTTCGGGTGTTCCTTCTGTCGCGATGTGCGGGCGGTTCGGGTGCGGTGCCGGTCGTGCGGTGGTGCTACGGGTGGTCGCTGCTCAGGAGTGAGCGTGGAGCGGCTTGCCCGCGAGCGCGAGGTGCGCTTCTCCGAGCGCCTCGTGCTGGGTCGGATGGGCGTGGACGAGCGGTGCCACGTCGTCGGGGTGAGCCTCCCAGCCCACGATGGTCTGGGCCTCACCCACCAGCTCGCCGACCCGCTCGCCGACGAGGTGGACGCCGACGACCGGGCCGTCGACGAGACGGACGAGCTTGACGGACCCCTGGGTGCGCAGGATCTGGCTCTTGCCGTTGCCGCCCAGGTCGTAGACGAGGGTCTGCACGGCGTCGTCACCGTGCGCGGCGCGGGCGGCGTCCTCGGTGAGGCCGACGCTGGCGACCTCGGGACGCGAGTAGGTCACCTTCGGCACCAGCACGTCGTCGACCGGCTGCGGGTCCAGGCCGGCGACGTCCTCGGCGACGAAGATGCCGTGGGCGAAGCCGCGGTGCGCGAGCTGCAGCCCGGGCACCAGGTCGCCGACGGCCCGGACCCCCTCGACACCGGTGCGCAGCCGCTCGTCGACGACGACGTACCCACGGTCGGTGGTGACCCCGGCCTCCTCGAGCCCGAGGTGGTCGCTGACCGGCTCGCGGCCGACGGCGACGAGCAGCAGTTCGGCCTCGACCAGCTCGCCGCCCTCCAGCGTCACCGCGATGCCGTCGTCGGTGGTCTTGGCGCTCTGCACCGGGGAGCCGGTGCGCACGGTGATGCCGCGCTTGCGGAACGCGCGAGCCAGGGCGGTAGAGCTGGCGGGGTCCTCGGCGGGCACGAGCCGGTCGAGTGCCTCGACGATCGTGACCTCGGCGCCGAAGCTGCGCCAGACGCTGGCGAACTCGCAGCCGATCACGCCGCCGCCGAGCACGACGACCGACGCGGGCACCCGGTCGAGGCTCAGCGCGTCGTCGGAGGTGAGGACCTGGCTGCCGTCGACCTCGACGCCGGGGATGCTGCGCGGCCGCGACCCGGTGGCCAGCACCAGGGTGCGGCCGGTGAGGACCTGTCCGTCGGCTCCGCCGACGGTGACCTGGCGTGGCCCGGTGACCCGGCCCTCACCCTCGACGACGGTGATGCCGCGCGAGCGCACCAGGCCGGTGAGGCCCTTGAAGAGCTTGGAGACGACGCCGTCGCGGTAGGCGTTGACGCCGTCCATGTCGATGCCGTCGAGCGTCGCGCGCACCCCGAAGGTCTCGGACTCGCGGGCGGCGTCGGCGACCTCGGCGGCGTGCAGCAGGGCCTTCGTCGGGATGCACCCGACGTGCAGGCAGGTGCCGCCCAGCTTGTCGCGCTCGACGAGGGCGACGGTGAGACCGAGCTGGGCCGCGCGCAGCGCGCAGGCGTAGCCGCCCGAACCCGCTCCGAGCACGACCAGGTCGTAGTCCGCTTCCACACCCTCGTGGCTCACCTGGCGGATCCCACCTCTCTAGCCGGCCTCTCTCCCTCGAGCCCGGGCTGGAGATCGTCCGCACCGGGCGCGCGACCATCTTTGCACTCCGTCTCGACGCGCGGGCAAGCGCGTCCGTGGGTCGGCTGTGCGAGGTCGGGCAGACTAGGGGCATGGGCATCTTCGACCGCTTCCGCGGCTCGCGCACCCGCATGAGCGGTCCGGCGCGCGACGCCGCCCGTACCGGCTCCACCCGGGTCCGCGCCTCGTCCAAGGTCGACGAGGAGCACCTGATGGAGTTCGTCACCACCCGCCGCGGCGTCGAGGGGTACGTCGAGCCGCGCACGGCGGTCAGCGAGGTCACCCTCCTGCTGGTCGCGCACGACGGTGAGTGGACCCGCCGGCGGGTGCCGTCGGTGAAGTGGGCGCACGGGTTCGCCAACAAGCACCAGGTGCCGTCGTACGACGCCGCCGTGGTGGGCGTGCCGCAGCGGATGCGCGACTACAACTCGCGGATGAAGCAGCAGCGGCGCCAGCAGGGACTCTGACGCCGGCCGGGCTCAGGCCTCGGCCGTCTCCTCGGCCAGCGCCCGGGCGACCTCGACGACGGTCGTCAGCGCGCAGCCGGTGCCGCCCGAGGTGACGTGACCGCGGGCGCCGCCGGAGTTGAACGACGGGCCGGCGATGTCGAGGTGCGCCCACGGCAGCCCGTGGGTGAACTCGCGCAGGAACGCCGCCGCGAACAGCCCGCCGCCCCAGCGGATCCAGTCGTGCTGGGAGAGGTCGGCGATCTTGCTGCTGTGCACGCGCTCGACCATCTTGGCCGGGATCGGCATGTGCCAGTGGTCCTCGCCGGCCTTCTCCGACGCCGCGAGCACCTGCTCGACGACCTCGTCGGAGCCGAGCACGCCGGACACCTGGTCGCCGAGCGCGACGACCATGTGGCCGGTGAGGGTGGCGACGTCGAGCACCAGGTCGGGCTCGAGCGCGGCGGCCATCTCGAGACCGTCGGCGAGCACCAGGCGGCCCTCGGCGTCGGTGTTGGCGATCTCGACCGTCTTGCCGCCGTGGATGGTGAGCACGTCGCCGGGGCGCATCGAGGCGGCGCCGACCATGTTCTCGGCGAGGCAGGCGTACGTCGTGACGCGCACCGGCAGTCCGAGGTCGGCGATCGCGAGCGTCGCCTGCACCACGGTGGCGGCGCCGGCCATGTCGGACTTCATCTCGGTCATCGACGCCGCGGGCTTGATGGACAGGCCGCCGGAGTCGAAGGTGATGCCCTTGCCGACGAGCGCGAGGTGCTTGGCCGCACCCTCGGGGGCGTACTCCAGGCGCACCATCCGCGGCGGGGCGTCCGACCCGGCGCCCACGCCGAGGTGGCCGCCGCAGCCGAGCTCGGCCAGCTCGTTCTCGTCGAGGACGGTCGCGGTGACGACCGGCTTGCCCTTCCGGGCGCCGGCGGCGTCGCTGATCATCTCGGCGAGCGCCGGCGGGCGCTTGTCGCCGGGCGCCGTGTTGACCCAGTCGCGCACGGTGGCGACGGCACTGGCGAGCACCTGCGCCTCCTCGAACGACTCCTGCGCGGGCTTCTGTCGGGCCGCGCGGGAGAGCAGGACGACCTCACCGGGCACGTCGCGCTCCGCGCCGGTCTTGTACGTCGTGAAGGTGTAGGAGCCGAGGAGGTACCCCTCGGTGGCGGCGCGCACCAGGCCCGGCGTGTCCGCGGGCAGCGCGATCGCGACCGACGCGGCGTTGGTGACGGCCCGCGCGGCCGCGCCGGCGGCGTACCGCACCGCGCGCTCGTCGGCGCTGGCGCCGAGCCCGACGAGCACCAGCACCGGGGAGGAGATCGTCTTGGCGGTCGGCACCCGCACGACCTCGCCGGCCTTCCCGGTGACGCCGAGGGTGGCCAGCATCGGCGCGAGCCGGCGGCCGTAGGCGTCGGCGACGTCCTCGGCGCCCGGTGCCAGCGAGGGCCGGTCACCGCCGCTCCCGGCGAGCACGCCGACGACGACCACGTCGGCTCGGGTCTTGGCGGGGCTGGCAGCGCGGAGGGCGAACGACGTCACGCACCGCACGATAGGTGAGCGGGAATCGCGCGGAGCCTGCGGTACGTTCGCGGCCATGGCCGACCCCGCCCCCGAGACCGACCTGATCCGCTCGCCGCTGCACGACCGGCACGAGGCCCTCGGCGCGAAGACCGCGCCGTTCGGCGGCTGGACGATGCCGCTGGAGTACGCCGGCGGCGGCGTGGTCAAGGAGCACACCGCCGTGCGCGAGGCGGTCGGCATCTTCGACGTCAGCCACCTCGGCAAGGCGACCGTCACCGGACCGGGCGCCGCCGCGCTGGTCAACGCCACGCTCAGCAACGACCTGGGCCGCATCGAGCCCGGCAAGGCGCAGTACACGCTCTGCGTCGACGACGAGACCGGTGGCGTGGTCGACGACCTGATCGTCTACCACCGCGACGACGAGCACCTGTTGCTCGTGCCCAACGCCGCCAACACCGCCGAGGTCGTACGCCGCCTCGCCGCGGCCGCCGCGGCCGACCACCCCGGTGTGACGGTGACCGACGAGCACTGCGATCACGCCGTGCTGGCCGTCCAGGGCCCGCGCGCCGACGATGTGCTCGCCGCGGTCGGGCTGCCGACCGGGCACGACTACATGACCTTCGTCGACACCACGGTGACGCTCGCCGACGGCCGCTCGGTGCCCGACGTGGTCGTGTGCCGCACGGGCTACACCGGCGAGCGGGGCTACGAGCTCGTCGTGCCCGCCGCCCACGCCGTACCGGTGTGGGACGCGCTGGTCGCCGCCGTCCTCGAGGCGGGCGGCCTCCCGGCCGGGCTCGGCGCCCGCGACACGCTGCGCACCGAGATGGGCTACCCGCTGCACGGCCAGGACATCTCGATGTCGATCAGCCCCAACGAGGCACGCCTGGGCTGGGCGGTCGGCTGGTCGAAGGAGCGGTTCTGGGGCAAGGACGTGCTGACGGCCGAGAAGGAGGCCGGTCCGCGCCGACGTCTGCGGGGCCTGCGCGCCGCCGGCCGCGGCATCCCGCGCCCGAGCATGACCGTGCGCGCCGCGGACGGCCAGGTGGTCGGCGAGATCACGTCCGGCACGTTCTCCCCGACCCTGCGCACGGGCGTGGCACTGGCGCTCCTCGACGCCGCGGTCACGCCGGGCGACGAGGTCACCGTCGACGTCCGCAACCGCTCCGAGGCGTTCACGGTGGTCGCACCGCCGTTCGTCGACACCTCCGTCCGGTCCTGACCTCCCCGACCCGACCCGACCCGACCCGCCCAGACCCGGCCGTCACCTCCCGCAGCAGGAGAACCCGTGAACCTCCCCGACGTCCCGCCGACCTTCCGCAAGCCGAGCGCCACCGAGCGCCCCTGGTGGTGGCGCCTGGAGCGCGCCGACGGCACCGAGGTCGCCGACGCCGACCTGCCGGCCGACCTGACCGGACAGTGGTTCGGCAACCGCGGCGACGCCGAGTCGTGGGTGGGCGAGGCGTACGGCGCCCTCGCCGCTGCCGGCGTCGACCAGGTCGTGCTGCTGGAGCTCGAGCGCACGGTCTACGGGCCGATGTCGCTCCACCCGTGACCACGCCGTCGGCGCCGGACGCAGCACGCCCCCGGCGGCTCACCCAGGTCGACGTCTTCGGCTCGACCGGGGCCACCAGTGGCAACCCGGTCGCGGTGGTGCACGACGCCGAGGGGATGAGCACCGAGGAGATGGCGGCGTTCGCGCGCTGGACCAACCTCTCCGAGACGACGTTCCTGCTCGCACCCGAGCACCCCGACGCCGACTACCGGGTACGGATCTTCACGCCCGGTCAGGAGCTGCCGTTCGCCGGGCACCCGACGCTCGGCACCGCGCACGCCTGGCTGGAGGCCGGCGGCGTACCGGCCCGCGACGGCGTGGTCGTGCAGGAGTGCGGCGTCGGCCTGGTCGACGTACGGCGTGGCATCGGGGGACGGCTCGCGTTCGCCGCACCGCCGCTGGTCCGGTCGGGCCCGCCGACCCCGGACGACCTCGCCGTCGTCCGCGAGCTGCTCGGCCTGGCCGAGGACGCCGTCGTCGACGCCGCCTGGACCGACAACGGCCCGGGCTGGCTGACCCTCCTGCTGCGCGACGCCGACGCGGTGCTCGCCGTGCGGCCCGGCCCGGTCACCGCGGAGGTGCGCCGCCGCGGTCTCGTCGACCTCGGCCTGGTCGGCCCGCACCCCGCCGGGTCCGAGGTGGCCGTCGAGGTGCGGGCGTTCTTCCTGGCCGGCACCGACGCGTGGACCGAGGATCCCGTCACCGGCTCGCTCAACGCCGGCGTCGCGGTGTGGCTCGGCGGAGGCGGCCTGCCCACGTCGTACGTCGCCGCCCAGGGCACCGCGCTCGGGCGCGCGGGCCGGGTCCACGTCGAGCTGGACCCGCACGACCCGGCGGGCATCTGGTGGATCGGCGGCGAGACTCGCTCGACGATCCGGGGCGAGGTCTCCCTCGACGGCGCTCCGCGCGGGTAGATTCGGCGCCGTGCGCGCCTACCACGACCTGCTCAGCCGGATCCTCGACGAGGGCGTGGAGAAGTCCGACCGCACCGGCACCGGCACCCTCTCGGTGTTCGGCCACCAGATGCGCTTCGACCTCAACGACGGGTTCCCGCTGGTCACCACCAAGAAGGTGCACACCCGCTCGGTGTTCGGCGAGCTGCTGTGGTTCCTGCGTGGCGACACCAACGTCGCCTGGCTGCAGGAGCGCGGCATCTCGATCTGGGACGAGTGGGCCGATGAGAACGGCGACCTCGGGCCGGTCTACGGCGCGCAGTGGCGCTCCTGGCCGACGCCCGACGGCGCCCACGTCGACCAGCTCGCGCAGGTCGTGGAGCAGATCCGCCGCGACCCCGACTCGCGCCGGCACATCGTGTCCGCTTGGAACGTCGCCGACGTGCCCGACATGGCGCTCGCGCCGTGCCACACGATGTTCCAGTTCTACGTCGCCCCGCCGCGCGAGGGCGACGACCGCGGCCGGCTGTCGTGCCAGCTCTACCAGCGCTCGGGCGACGTGTTCCTCGGCGTGCCGTTCAACATCGCCTCCTACGCGCTGCTGACCCACATGGTCGCCCAGGTGACCGGGCTCGGGGTCGGCGACTTCGTGCACACCCTCGGCGACGCGCACCTCTACCTCAACCACCTCGACCAGGCGCGGCTCCAGCTGACCCGCGACCACCGGGCGCTGCCGCGGCTGGTGCTCGACCCGACCGTCACCGCGCTCGACGCCTTCGACCTCGAGCACGTCGAGGTCGTCGGCTACGACCCGCACCCCGCGATCAAGGCGCCTGTTGCCGTCTGAGGCGGGTGCCGCCCGTGCCGCCCGCCGTCCGCGGGTGGTGCTCGTCGCCGCGGTCGCCCGCAACGGCGTCATCGGCGACGGCCCGCGCATCCCGTGGCGGCTGCCGGGGGAGCAGCAGCAGTTCAAGGAGCTCACCACCGGGCACGTGCTGCTGATGGGTCGCACGACGTACGAGTCGATCGGGCGGCCGCTGCCCGGCCGCACCACCGTCGTGCTCACCCGCGACCCCGACTGGACGGCCGGCGAGCACGCCGACGTCGTGCACGTCGTCCACCACGTCGAGGAGGCGCTGGCTCTGGCCGGGCGGCTGCACGCAGAGGGTGCCGGCGACCTGGTGGTCGCCGGGGGAGCGCAGGTCTACCGCGGGCTCGCGCCGTACGCCGACCGCCAGGTCGTCACCGAGGTCCCGCTCGAGCCCGCGGGTGACGTGCACTACCCGCCGATCGACCCCGACGAGTGGGTCGAGACGTCGCGCGAGCACTTCGAGCACTGGGACCGCGTCAGCTACGACCGCCGCTGACCCCTCGCGGAGACGCACCCGGGCCGATGTGGGTCGGAGCGCGCTGGCAGAGTGAGCGACATGGAGTTACGCGTGTTCACCGAGCCCCAGCAGGGCGCCACCTACGACGACCTCCTCGCGGTCGCCCTGCGGGCCGAGCAGCTCGGCTTCGGGGCGTTCTTCCGCTCCGACCACTACCTCTCGATGGGCGGCGACGGGCAGCCCGGGCCGACCGACGCGTGGACGACGCTCGCCGGGCTGGCGCGCGACACCACCACGATCCGCCTCGGCACGATGATGACCAGCGCGACGTTCCGCCACCCCGGCCCGCTGGCCATCCAGGTCGCCGGCGTCGACCAGATGAGTGGTGGCCGGGTCGAGCTGGGCATCGGCGCGGGCTGGTTCGAGGCCGAGCACACGGCGTACGGCATCCCGTTCCCCGGCACTGGCGAGCGCTTCGACCGGTTCGAGGAGCAGCTCGCCGTGGTGACCGGCCTGTGGGCGCACGACGGCAGCGACGGGTCGACGTACACCTACGAGGGCGCGCACTACCGCCTCGACGGCGGCCCCGCGCTGCCCAAGCCGGTGCAGGAGAGCGTGCCGGTGCTCGTCGGCGGTCGCGGGAAGCGGCGCACGCCCGCGCTCGCAGCGCAGTACGCCACCGAGTTCAACCTGCCGTTCGTCGACGTCGGGACGACCCAGGCGCAGTTCGGTCGGGTGCGCGAGGCGATGGCCGCGCGCGACCGCGACCCGGCGACGATGACCTGGTCCAACGCGCTGGTCGTCTGCGTCGGCCGCGACGAGGCGGAGTTCCGCCGCCGCGCCGAGGCGATCGGCCGCGAGCCCGACGAGCTGCGCGAGAACGGCGTCGCCGGTCTGCCGGGCGAGGCGGTCGAGACCCTCGACCGGTACGCCGCCATCGGCTCCGAGCGCGCGTACCTCCAGGTCCTCGACCTCGCCGACCTCGACCACCTCGACCTGATCGCCGCCGAGGTCATGCCGCACGTCTGAGGTGTGCGGCCGGAGCGATAGCCTGGCCCCATGACGACCACGGGGGCCCCGTTCGGCCGTGTCCTCACCGCGATGGCCACGGCGTTCCACGCCGACGGCTCGCTCGACCTCGACGGCGTGCAGAACGTCGCGCGTCACCTCGTCGCCCACGGTCACGACGGTCTGGTGGTCTCGGGCACGACCGGCGAGTCGCCGACCACGACGGTCGAGGAGGACGGCGAGATCCTCGCTGCGGTCCGTGACGCGGTCGGCCCCGACGTCAAGCTCGTCGCCGGGGTCGGCACCAACGACACCCGCACGTCCCTCACGCTGGCCAGCCAGGCCCGCGAGCGCGGCGCCGACGGCGTGCTGCTGGTGACGCCGTACTACAACAAGCCCGGCCAGCGCGGCATCCTGCACCACTTCCGCCAGGTCGTCGACGCCGCCGAGCTGCCGGTCATGCTCTACGACGTCCCGGGTCGCACCGGCTCGACGATCGCGCTGGAGACCTACGAGGAGCTCGCCGGCTGGGAGCCCGTCGTCGCGGTCAAGGACGCCGTCGGCGACCTGGTGCGCGGCCTGCGCGTCGGCCAGCTGGGGCTGGCCGTCTACTCCGGAGACGACGCCGCCAACCTCGGCTGGCTCGCCCACGGCGCGGTCGGCGTCGTCTCGGTCTGCGGCCACGCCTGCGGCGACGACCTGCGCGCGATGGTCGAGGCCTACGACGCCGGCGACCCGGTCAAGGCCCGCGAGATCCACACCCGGCTGCTGCCGGTCTACGACGCCATGATGGGCGTGCCCAACTACGGCGCGACCACCGCCAAGGCTGCCCTGGAGCTCCTCGGCGTCCTCGACAACCGACACGTCCGCTCGCCGCTGGTGGCCCTGGACGACGACGAGGTGGCCGACCTGCGTGCCGGCCTCGTCGCCGCCGACCTCCTGTAGTCCGCGAGCGCCGCGCCGTCCGGACGACGGCTCCCCACCCCCGCACGCCCCTGGAGGAACCCCGCCCGTGAGCCACCCGCACCCCGAGCTGACCGCACCACCCGCGCTTCCCGACCACGGTCTGCGGGTGATCCCGCTCGGTGGCCTGGGCGAGGTCGGTCGCAACATGACCGTCTTCGAGTACGGCGGCAAGTTGCTGATCGTCGACGCCGGCGTCCTGTTCCCCGAGGACCACCACCCGGGCGTCGACCTGATCCTCCCCGACTTCGGCCCGATCCGGGACCGCCTCGACGACGTGGTCGCGCTGGTGCTGACCCACGGCCACGAGGACCACATCGGCGCCGTCCCCTACCTGCTGCGCGAGCGCCCCGACATCCCGCTCGTCGGCTCCGCCCTGACCCTGGCGCTGCTGCGCAGCAAGCTGCAGGAGCACCGTCTCAAGGAGACCGTCCACTACCCGGTCAAGGAGGGCGAGACCCTCGACATGGGTCCGTTCGGCCTGGAGTTCGTGGCGGTCAACCACTCCATCCCCGACGCGCTCGCCGTCGCGATCCGGACCGGCGCCGGCATGGTGCTGCACACCGGTGACTTCAAGATGGACCAGCTGCCGCTGGACGGCCGGATCACCGACCTGCGCTCGTTCGCGCGGCTCGGCGAGGAGGGCGTCGACCTCTTCCTCACCGACTCCACCAACGCCGAGACGCCGGGCTTCACCGCGCTGGAGAAGCAGATCACCCCGGTCATCGACCAGGTGTTCCGCGAGTCCGACCAGCGGATCATCGTGGCCTGCTTCGCCTCCCACATCCACCGCGTGCAGCAGATCCTGAACGCCGCTGCGGCGCACGGCCGCAAGGTCGGGTACGTCGGCCGCTCGATGGTGCGCAACATGCACATCGCCAGCGACCTCGGCTACCTCGACGTGCCACCGGGTGTGATGGTGGAGGCGAAGGAGCTCGCCAAGCTGCCGCCGGAGAAGCAGGTGCTGGTGTCGACCGGCAGCCAGGGCGAGCCGATGAGCGCGCTGAGCCGGATCGCCCAGCGCAACCACAACTTCGTGCACATCGAGCCCGGCGACACCGTGCTGATGGCCTCCAGCCTGATCCCGGGCAACGAGAACGCCGTCTACCGCGTGATCAACGGCCTCTCGCGGCTCGGGGCGCGCGTCGTGCACAAGGGCAACGCGCTCGTGCACGTCAGCGGTCACGCCAGCGCCGGCGAGCTCCTCTACTGCTACAACATCGTCAAGCCGCGCAACGTGCTGCCGGTGCACGGCGAGATCCGGCACATGCTCGCCAACGCCGACCTGGCACGCGCCACCGGCGTCGAGAACGTGGTGGTCGCCGAGGACGGCGTCGTGGTCGACCTCGTCGACGGCGTCGCCTCGATCGTCGGCAAGGTCGAGTGCGGCTACGTGTTCGTCGACGGCAGCTCGGTCGGCGACGTCACCGAGAGCGACCTCAAGGACCGCCGGATCCTCGGCGAGGAGGGCTTCGTCTCGATCATCGTGGTCGTCGACTCGGTGTCCGGGAAGGTCTCGGCCGGTCCGGAGATCCACGCCCGCGGCAACATCCTCGACGACCAGACGTTCGAGGAGATCCGGCAGCCGATCATCGACGCGCTCGACCGCGCCCTGGCCGACGGCAACACCGACTCCTATCAGCTCCAGCAGGTCGTGCGTCGCACCGTCGGCCGCTGGGTGAGCGGCAAGCACCGCCGCCGCCCGATGATCATCCCGGTCGTCGTCGAGGCCTGATCCTGCGTCGAGCCGTCGTACATGTACGACGGCTCGGCATCGACCCGGCGCAAACGTGCGCCGGGTCGACGGGGACGGGTCAGCGGGGAGCGGCGTCGGCCAGGGGGGTCGCGCGGTGGTCGGGCAGGCGGACCACGTCGTCGACGCGGTCGAGTCCGACCGTGCCGTGGGTGATCCAGACGACCGTGCGGCCCTGGCCGTCGGGGCCGCCGGCTCCGTCGAGGACGTCGCGGGCCACCTGCTCCGCGGTCGTGGTGTCCAGGTGCGCGGTCGGCTCGTCGAGCACCAGCACGGGCTGGTCGGCGAGCACCGCGCGGGCGAGGCCGATCCGGGCGCGCTCGCCGCCGCTCACGTCGGCCTGACCGTCGCCGAGGTGTACGCCGAGACCTTCCGGCTGCGCGTCGAGCCACGCCCCGAGGCCCGCGGTCCGCACGGCCTGCTCGACCTCGGCGTCGCTGGAGCCCGGGCGGGCGAGGCGGACGTTCTCGGCGAGGGTCGAGGAGAAGAGGTACGGGTCGTCGTCGACCAGCCCGACCCGGCGGCGTACGTCGTCCAGGGTCGCCGTGCGCGCGTCGGTCCCGTCGAGGCGCACCGTGCCCGCGGTGGGGTCGAGGAAGCGGACGAGCAGCGCGGCCAGGGTCGACTTGCCGCACCCGGAGGGCCCGACGACCGCGATCCGGCTGCCCGGCGCCAGGTGCAGGTCGAGGTCGCGCAGCGCAGGTGCGGCGCCCCACCCGGCCTCGACGTCCGCGAGGTCGACGTCCGACCCGGCGCTGTCCGACGTGGTGCCCGGCTCGGGCAGCGCGACGGGTGAGGCCGCGTCGCTGACGACCGGGGTCAGGGCCCGGAGCGCGTCGATGCGGGCGCGCGCCTCGCGGACGGCACCCACCCCGGCGGCGGCGTCGACGACCGGGAGCAGCGCGTCGGCCAGAGCCACCGGGAGCAGCACGAGCAGGGCGAGCACCGGTCCGCTGGTGCTGCCGGGCGCGACGAGCCACACCGTCGCCACCGGACCGAGACCGCACGCGAGCAGCACCGCGCCGCGAGCCAGGCCGAGCAACCGGCCCACCCGGGCGGTCGCCCGGTCGGCGCGCGTCGCGGCGGCGTCGACCCGGTCGAGCGTGACGTCGAGCGCCTGCCACGACACCAGCGGTCCGACGCCCTGCACCAGCTGCTCGACCTCGGCGGCCAGATCGGCCCGCGCCGTCGCGCCGGCTCGCTCGAGGCGGGCCGTGCCGCGGACCACCGCCACCCAGGACAGCGCGGTCACGACCGCGGCGACCAGCACGACCAGGGCGGCCGGGCCGGCTGCGGTCCCGGCCAGCACCGCAGCGCCTGCGGCCACGAGGGCGCCGGTCCAGGCGGGCACCTGCACCCGCACCCGCTCCTCCGAGAGCGTCTCGACGTCGTCGACGGCGGTCGTCAGCAGGGTGCCACGGCGGCGTCCGAGCGCGCCGGGCACGAGCGGCACCAGCACGTCGTACACGTCGGCGCGCAGGTCGACGAGGTCGCGCAGCGCGGCGTCGTGGGAGACCAGGCGCTCGGCGTACCGCAGCACGGGCCGGGCCAGGCCGAAGAGTCGCACGGACACGATCGCCACCATCAGGTGCAGCACGGGCGGGTGGTCGGCGGCGCGGGTGATCAGCCAGGCGGCGGTCGCGGTGAGCGCGACGCCGCTGCCGGTGGCGAGAGAGCCGAGGAGCACGGCGAGGGCCTCACGCCGCGCGGGCGCCGGGTCGTCGGTGTCCTCGAGGGGTTCCGGGACGGGCGCGGCCGCCGCGACCGTCGTACGCCGAGCTGCCGCCCGTGCCGGCGCGGCCGCCGTCGAGGACGTCGTCGAGGATCCCGGCGGGACGAGTCGCAGCTCCCGGTCGGCCACGGCGACCACGGCGTCGCGGTGCGCGACCACCACGACCGTGCGGGTGCGGGCGAGCGAGCGGAGCACGTCGAGCAGGACGGCCTCGGTCTCGGCGTCGAGATGCGCCGACGGCTCGTCGAGCAGCACGACCGGTCGGTCGGCGAGCACGACCCGGGCCAGGGCCACTCGGGCGCGCTGCCCGGCCGACAGCCCTGCGCCGTCGTCTCCGAGCGGCGTCTCGAGCCCGAGCGGGAGCGTGGCGACGGCGTGCCCGAGGTCGACGGCCTCCAGCGCCAGCCAGAGGGCGGCGTCGTCTGCGTCGGGCGCGGCGACGCGGAGGTTGTCGGCGATGGTGCCTCCCGTCAGCCACGGCCGCTGGGGCGCGAGCGCCACGTGGCGCCGCCAGTCGTCGGGGTCGAGCGTCCCGAGTCCGACGCCGTCGACCGTGACCCCGCCGGCCACCGGCGCGAGGTCGCCGGCCAGGACGGCGAGCAGGGTCGACTTGCCGCAGCCGGACGGGCCGGTGACGGCGGTGAGGCCGGGGGAGAGGACGGCGCGGGGGAGGACGAGCGCGGGCACCCCGTCGCGGTGCTCGGCGACCAGGTCGCGCACCTCGAGGGTCGGTGCCCCGCCCAGCCGGACCGACCCGGAGCCGGCACCGTCGACGGCCTCGTCGGCCTCCGCCAGCACCCGGTCGGCCTCGGCGAAGGCCGCAGCACCCTCGGCGGCGGCGTGGAACTCCGCGCCCACCCGGCGCAGCGGCCAGTAGGCCTCCGGGGCGAGCAGCAGCACCACCAGCGCGACCGGGAACTCCACCGAGCCCGACGCCAGCCGCAGGCCGACGGTCACCGCGACCAGCGCGACCGACAGCGTGGCGACGAGCTCGAGCACCACCGACGAGGCGAAGGCCAGGCGCAGCGTCTCCATCGTCGCCCGGCGGTGCCGGTCCCCGACGTCGCGGATCTTCGCCACCTGCGCACCCGCACGGCGGTGGGCGACGAGCGTCGGCAGGCCGCGCACCACGTCGAGGAAGTGGCCCGAGAGGTCGCCGAGCCGGCGCCACTGCGCCTCGGCCTTGTCCTGCGTCGCCATCCCTACGAGCGCGGCGAAGACCGGCACCAGCGGGAGCGTGCACAGCACGACCAGCGCGGCCAGCAGGTCCTGCGAGGCGATGACCACCAGGGTGAGCGGCGGGAGCACCGCGGCGGTCACCAGGGACGGGAGGTAGCGCACGACCCATGGCTCGACGGCGCTGGTGCCGCGTGTGGCGAGGACGGTGACCGCGCCCGACGTACGACGCGCGCGGGTGGCCGGGTCCAGCCGACCGAGGGCGGCGAGTACCCGCCGACGCAGCGTGCTCGACACCCGGGCGGCGGCGCGGGTCGCGGCCGCCTCGCCGATCAGGTTGTTGACCGCCCGGAGGGCGACGACCACCGCCAGCCAGACGGCGGGCGTCGTCCAGGCCGAGGACGGCCCCGAGCCCTGGCCGGCGGACACCGCCGAGACGACCAGTGCGGCCAGCGCGAACGCCTGCCCGACGACCAGCACCCCGCCCACCAGCGACGAGGCGACGACCCCCAGGAGGGGGACGGCGGCCGGTCGCAGGTGCGGCAGCAGGCGCGGGTCGACGGGCTTCACGGCGTGCGGTCCTCCAGTCAGCCGGCGGCGATCAGGCCGCGAGCTCGGCGGTCGGGATGTGGTGGGTGCTGATCCGCTTGCGGAAGACCCAGTAGGTCCAGCCCTGGTAGATGAGCACGATCGGGGTGAAGATCACCGCGACCCAGGTCATCACGGTCAGCGTGTAGTCGGTCGCCGCGGCGTTGGTGGTCGTCAGCGAGTACGCCACGTCGGTCGTCGACGGCATCACGTCGGGGAACAGCCCGATGAACAGCCCCGCGACGGCCAGCGCGATCGTGACGAAGGTGCCGATGAACGCCCAGCCCTCGCGACCGACGTACGCCGCCGCGATGCCGCCCACCAGCGCGAGTGCGGCGAGCACGAAGGCGACCGCGGAGCCCGCGTTGCCGGTGTGCACCTGCGCCCACAGCATGAACGCCACGGCGACCACAGCGGTGCCGATGCCGAGCTTCACCGACAGGGCGCGGGCACGGTGCCGGATGTCGCCGTCGGTCTTCAGCGCGACGTACATCGCGCCGTGGGTGAGGAACAGCCCGACGGTGACCAGCCCACCGAGGATGCCGACGGGGTTGAGCAGGGTGAAGAGGTTGCCCGTGAACTCCTTGTCGGCGTCGATCGGCACGCCGCGGACGATGTTGGCGAACGCGACGCCCCACAGCAGGGCGGGGACGAACGAGCCGATGATCAGGGCGAGGTCCCACCGGGCGGCCCAGGACTTCTCGTGCCGCTTGTGGCGGTACTCGAAGGCCAGACCGCGGACGATGAGCCCGACCAGGATCAGCAGCAGCGGCAGGTAGAAGCCGCTGAAGAGGGTGGCGTACCACTCCGGGAACGCCGCGAACGTCGCGCCGCCGGCGACGAGCACCCACACCTCGTTGCCGTCCCAGACGGGGCCGATGGTGTTGATCATGACGCGCCGCTCGGTGTCGTCCTTCGCGAGCACCGGCAGCAGCATGCCGACGCCGAAGTCGAACCCCTCGAGGGTGAAGTAGCCGATCCACAGGACGGCGATGAGCGCGAACCAGACGGTCGTGAGCTCCATGTCTGTCTCCTAGGTCTCTGAAAGTCTCGCGGGGCTGTCCGGCTCAGTACGCGACCGTCAGCGGGGCGTCCTCGTCCTCGCGACCCGCGAGGGTCGGGTTCGGAGGCTCGACGAACGGGTCGGGGCCCTGCTTGACCGCACGGATCATCAGGCCCATCTCGACGACCGCGAGGACGCCGTACAGCAGGGTCAGGGTGATGACCGAGACCCACGCCTCGAAGACCGAGACCCCGGGCGACACGCCCTGCTCGGTCGTCATCAGGCCGAAGACGACCCACGGCTGGCGGCCCATCTCGGTGAAGATCCAGCCGAAGGAGTTGGCTGCGACCGCGCCGATCGGCAGGGCGATGGCCAGGCGGCCGATCCACCTCGACCGGGGGTTCGCCTTGCGGCGGGTCAGCCACAGCAGCAGCAGCCCACCCGCCACGACCGCCATGCCGACGCCGATCATCAGGCGGAAGGTCCAGTAGGTGATGGGAATGACCGGGGTGTAGTCGCCGGGGGAGTAGTAGGTCGCACCCGGGTCGGAGCCGTACTCCGCGACGTACTGCTCCCGGAGGTCGTTGATGCCCTCGACCGTGCCGTCGGTCGACCCGGTCCCGAGGAAGGACAGCAGGCACGGGACGGTGAGCGCGGCGCGCTCCTCGGTGCCGTCGAGCGAGCCGAGGGTGAAGATCGAGAACGGCGCGCAGGAGTCGGCGGTCTCGTAGAGCCCCTCGGCCGCAGCCATCTTCATGGGCTGGACCTCGGTCATGATCTTGCCCTGGAAGTCGCCGGAGATCGTGACGCCGATCGCGGCGATGACGGCGATGATCGCGCCGAAGCGCATGCCGACGCGGTGCAGCTCGCGGTCGTGCTCGTGCTTCTTCTGCATGAACAGCCAGCCGGAGATGCCGACGATGAACAGCGCGGCGGTCATGTACGCCGACAGCACGACGTGCGGGAACGTCACGAGCTGGACCTTGTTGAACATCACGGCCCAGAAGTCGGTGAGCTCGGCCCGGCCAGTCTCGGGGTTGTAGTCGTAGCCGACCGGGTGCTGCATCCAGGAGTTGGCGGCCAGGATGAACCACGAGCTGGCCAGGGTGCCGAGGTGCACCAGCCACATGCAGGCGGCGTGCAGTCCGCGGGGGAGGCGGTCCCAGCCGAAGATCCACAGGCCCAGGAAGGTCGACTCGAGGAAGAAGGCGAGGAGACCCTCCACCGCGAGCGGGGCGCCGAAGATGTCGCCGACGAAGCGGGAGTAGTCGGACCAGTTCATCCCGAACTGGAACTCCTGCACGATGCCGGTCACGACGCCGATGGCGAAGTTGATGAGGAAGAGCTTGCCGAAGAACTTGGTGAGGCGGAGCCAGTGCTCGGACTTCGTCCGGAGCCAGAGGGTCTCCAAGATCGCGATCAGCAGCGTGAGGCCGATCGTGATCGGGACGAAGAGGAAGTGGTAGACGGTCGTGATGCCGAACTGCCACCGAGCGATGTCGAGGACGTCCATGGACTCTCCTGCGTGCGGGTCGTGGGCCGCTCCCGGCCCTCGTGCGGAGTCGATCTACTACGAGTCGTAGTAACTACGCAGTAAGATAGTACGACGTTACGTCGTAGGTCGTATCCTGACCGCATGCCGTACCGATCGTTAGGTGACCTGGAGCGCTTGGTCATGGATGACCTGTGGACTTTGGACCCTGGTCAGACCAGGACCGTCCGTGAGGTGCACGCCGCCATCGCGGCCGAGCGTGACGTGGCCTACACGACCGTGATGACGGTGATGGACCGACTGGCCAAGAAGGACCTCGTGGTCCAGGAGAAGGCAGGTCGCGCCTACCGGTACCGCGCGGCGAGCACCCGCAGCGAGATGACCGCCGAGCTGATGCACCGGACGCTCGAGGGCGTGGGCGACGACGACCGGCGCTCCGCACTGGTGTCTTTCGTCGCCGACGCCGACGAGGCCGACCTCGCCGCGCTCCGGGACGCGCTCGCGCGGGTCGAGGGCGGGGCGCCGGCGGCTGCGCCCGGCGTCGCCACGCCGTCCGACGACGACGGGGGAGCGCCCGCGAGCGGCGGTACACCGTCCTGGGCCGTCTGAGGCGCCACCACGATGGGGTCCGTGTCCACGCCCGGCGTGCTCTGCGCGCTCGCGGTGCTCCTCGCCGGCCCGGTGCCGGCGGGGCTCGCGCGCCTGCCGCGGCTGCGTCGTACGCCGGTCGCCGCGATGGTGCTCTGGCAGGCCGTCGCCCTGGCGGCCGTGCTGGCCGCGCTCGGCGCGGGCGTGACGCTCGCAGCGCCGGGGGAGCTCGTGCTGACCCGCGACGTCGTGACGCTGGCGGCGCTCGCGGTGACCGTCCTGGTGCTCGGCCGGCTGCTGCTCTCCGGCCACCGGGTCGGCACCGCGCTGCGCCGGGCCCGCAGCGAGCACCGCGAGCAGGTCGACCTGCTCGGGCGCCGCGAGGCGGGTGACCTGCGCGTGCTCGCGCACGACGTGCCACTGGCCTACTGCGTGCCCGCGGCCCGAGGAGGAGCGCGGGTGGTGGTCACCGAGGGGGCGCTCAGCCGCCTCGACGAGGGCGAGGTGCGCGCCGTGCTCGGTCACGAGCGGGCCCACCTGCGCGCACGGCACGACCTGGTGCTGGAGTTCTTCGACGTGCTGCACCGCGCCTTCCCGCGGGTCGTGCAGAGCCGGGCCGCCCTGGCCGAGGTGCGCCTGCTGGCCGAGGTGCTGGCCGACCGGTCGGCCGCCCGCGACGCGGGCGCTCCGGCGGTCGCCCGGGCACTGGTGGCCGTCGCCGCCGGGCGCGCGCCGGCCGCCGCGATGGGCGCCGGTGGTCCGGACCTGCTGGAGCGGGTGCGGCTGCTGGGCGACGTACGCCCCCGGCCGGCCCAGGCCGCGGCCACCGTCGCGCTCGCCGTCGCCGTGGTGGTGCTGCCGACGGTGCTCGTGGTCTGGCCCTGGGCCGTCTCCTTCGCCTGACGCTGCGACGACCCCGGGACGCGACCACAATCCCGGGACGCGACGAGGCCCCGCCGAGCAGAGCTCGACGGGGCCTCGCCTGAGGTGCTGGTGCTGCCTACCGCAGGCGGAGGCGGAACACCTGCTGGCTGCGCTCGATGTTCGAGCCACCGCCGACGTAGCGCGCCACGAAGGCGTGCTTGCCGGTGCGGTTGGTCCGCAGCCGGAGGCCGGCGACGCCACGCTTGCTCAGCGTGGAGCTGCCGACGACCTTCTTGGACTTCTTGTCCAGCACGACCACGCGGCCGGGCAGCTGGTCCACGGTCGGCGAGGAGACCTTGACCCGGACGACCGGGCGTCGGCCCGGCGCGGCCTGGCCCTTGCGGACCACCCGGGTCGTCGACTTCGCCGGGGCGATGGTGAACCGCAGCGTCGTGGCGTCGCGGGTGAACGCGTCGTCACCGCTGTAGATCAGCCGCAGCGCGTAGTCGCCGGCCGGCACGGTGGCCGGCAGTGCGAGCACGCCGGTGCCGCCGGTCAGCTCGACCTCGCCGAACACCGTGGACCCGCGTCGCAGGACGACGGTGCCGGTGGGCGCCGGAGCGCCCTGGACCGAGTCGGCCACGCCGAACACGACGCGCGACGGCTTGCCGAAGCGCGACGGGTCGGGACGGTGGGCGGCCACGAGGTCGCTGGTCACCTTGCACAGCGTGATCGCGACGTCGTCGACGTACCAGCCGTCGATACCGCCGCAGCCGTCACGACCGATGGCCAGGCGCACCGCGACGGTGTCGCCGGCCGAGAGCTCGAGCGCCTCGAGGTCGATGATCGAGGTGCCCCACGAGCCCTTGACCTCGCCGCCGTCGGTGCCGGTGAACCCGGGCTGACCGCCGAGCGGGTTGGTGCTGTACTCGCCGTTCGCCGGGTCGTAGGCGTCCAGACGGGTCGGCGCGTTGTACAGGTAGGCGCCGGCCGGGACGGCGGTGAAGTCGCCCCCGTTGATGCTCAGCTGCACGTTGCCGCCGTCGTAGATCGCCTCGGTGGCGACGTAGTGGTCGAACGACAGGCGCGGGTTCGCGTCAGCGGTGCCGGAGGGCATGGTGACCTCCGGTCCGGTGATGAAGTCCGCGCTGCTGAAGTCGTTCGCACCGAACAGGCAGTCGCCGGCGTCCGGCGTGGGGCCGAAGGCGACCGCGCTGTCGTGGTCGCCCGGGGCCTCGGTGACCGGCTCCCACGGCATGCCGAAGCCGCCGACCTGGCCGTACGGCGGCAGCTCCAGGGTCTGCGAGGCCTCCCAGCCGTCGAGGCCGTCCTCGAAGTCCTCGCTCCAGACGGTCTCGGTGGTGAAGCCCTCGCCGCACAGCGACGGGGCGTCCTTGGCGAGCAGCGGCTGGAAGTCGCAGCGCACCGGCTCGGTGCGCATCTCGACCGCGGTCATCGCGGCCCCGACCTGCGAGCAGTCGGACGAGGTGATCGGGTCGGCCACCACGGGGGTGGCGTCGGCCTCGGTGGTCAGCTCGTTGATCGACGCACCGACGAGGTCGGTGCAGGACTGCTCGAAGGCGTCCGCGGCGTCGACGAAGTTCGACGACGGGACGAGGTACGCCGACTGGGCGCGCCACCAGATGTTGGCGGCCTTGTCGAGACCGATGGCACCGACGGTCTGGCCGTTGTAGGTGCCGCCGTCCACCAGCAGGGCGTAGGCGTGGTTGGGCACACCGGAGTTGGAGTGCACGCCGCCGCTGTCACCGAAGGTCGGGTCGCACTTGTACTCGGCGTCGGTGACCTTGCCCGGGTCGCCATAGCAGGTCGGCGTCCACATGTCGCGGATCGCACCACCGAATGCGGTGGACTTCTCGCCCACCAGCCACCGGGTGGTGTCGTCGCGGTTGGTGGTGTCCTCGGCCGCGATCGACATGGTGACCGAGCCTGCCTGCTTGACGCGGGCGCCGTCGGCCTGGGTGATCATCAGGGCCGGGATGTCGGCCTCGCCGGACATGCTCAGCGGGAGGTCGACGTTGTTGTTGCCCACGACGAGACCGGCGGCGCCGGCGGCGAGGGCGTTCTCGGCCTTCTGCTGGAACGAGCACACGCCGCGGTCGACGTAGACGTAGTTGCCGTCGATCGCGTCGGTGTTGGTGAGCGTCGCGCAGCCGTCGAGCGTGCTGCCGCTGTCGGCGGAGTCGGTGCCGACGACCACGGTCGGGGTGATCGGCGTGGTGTCGAACGACGGGCCGAAGCCGGCGGCGACGCCGTAGCAGGCGCCGGCGGCCGACTCGGGAGCGGTGATCGAGACCTCGAGGGAGTCCGGAGCGGTGACGTCGCAGTCGCCGACCTCGCGCACGGTCTCGAAGGACTCGCCCTCGTCCTCGCGACCGTTGATGAGGTCGACGGTCTCGCCCCACACGTCGGAGTAGGACTCGTTGAGCGCGCCCGGCTGGTACTGGTAGATCAGCCCGGAGGTGTACTCGGTGTAGGCGTGGCCCCACTCGTGGGAGACGACGTCGTCGGAGGTGACGCCGTCGCAGTAGTTGGTCGTGGTGCCGTTCCAGTTGGCGTTCGGGCAGGCGATGGTCGGGTCGTTGTTGACCGTCCGCATCGTCGCGCCCTCGCCGTCGTAGGAGTCGCGACCGAAGGCGTTCTGGTAGAGCCAGTAGGACTCGCCGGCGGAACGGACGAGGTTCTCCTGGTCCTCGTTGAGGTCGCCCGGCAGCGGGTCGCCCTCGGACCAGACCAGCTCGGCGTCGGGGTAGCCCTCGCCGTCCGGGTTGGCCTCGTAGAGCTCGCGGTCGGTGCCCGCGCCCTCGACGAGGGAGAAGCGGTTGACCGGCTTGCCGGTCGCGGCGTCGATGAACACCAGGTCGCGCACGTTGGTGCCGTTGCTGACCTCGACGACGTGGACCAGACGGGTGTCGTCGGTGTCCTCGCCGGCGAGCGCGCCGACGCGGTAGACCTGCAGCTCGTTGCTGACGGCCTTCACGCCGGTGGTGTCGGCCTCGGTGCCCGCGTCGGTGCCGTCCTGGACGGTCGGGGGAGCGGACTTCACCAGGGCGACCGCGCGGTCGGCTGCCTTGCCGGCGCCGAAGGCGGGGGTGGTGTCGAGGTCGAGGTCGGGTGCGGCGTAGCCGGCGACCGAGGTGAGCGCACCGTCGGCGTCGACGTTGACCTTCAGGCCGGAGCCGTAGACGGGCAGGCCGTCGTACTCCTGGACGTAGGTGACGGTCCAGCCGAGGTCGGACGCGGTGACGCGGGTCTGCTCCAGCTGGCCCTTCGCGGCACCGAAGGCGGCGCCGAAGTCGTCGAGGTACGCCGTGGCCTTCGCGACCGCAGAGGCGCGGTCGTCGGCCTGCGCCTCCGGGTACAGGTCGGTGCCCTGGGTGCGCGCGCCGATGAAGCCGACCGCGCCGGTGGCGGTGCGGGTCGAGACGTCGACGGTGCCGTCGGCGTCCTTCTTCATCTGAGCGACGATGCCGGGGTCGTCCTGCGCCGAGGCGAGCCCGACTGCGGCTGAGGGGTTGGCAGGCACGAACGCGAGGCCCGTCCCGAGGAGCGCCAAACTCAGCCCAGTCTTGAGAACGTTCACGAGATGTTCCCTCCGAGTGGGTTATTTACGGCGACCCAGGGGTGTGGGCCGCCGACCATGCACCCTAGGTACGCCGAGGGGTGTGGTCCAGACCTCCCTCACCACTCGTTTCGCAACAATGCGGTCTCCGTCGTGCCTCGCACCGGTCGAGGCGGGCTACCGACCAGCGGCGACACGCACCAATGTGGTCCCTGTGACTGGTGTGGCGTTGACCTAGGTTTGGGTTCCATGGCGACCCGTACGTCTTCCCCGCCGGGGTCGCGGAGCAAGAGCACGTCCAGCAAGAGCCGTTCGTCGTCGGGCAGCAAGTCCGGCACGAGCAGCTCCAGGTCAGGCTCGAGCACCCGATCCCGGAGTACCAGCACCAGCCGCTCGACCCCCTCGACCCGCTCCGGCCGGTCGAGTGGCGCGTCACGCCGTCCGGCCCCGCGCGCGGTCCGCAGCGGCACCGGACCGGTCGCCCGGTTCTTCATCGCGCTCGGCCGCGCGCTCGCAGCGCTGTGGCTCGCCGTCGCGCACGGGGTCGGGGCCGCGGGGCGCGGCATCGGCCGCACCGCCCGCGACCTCGAGCCCGAGCACCGTCGTGACGGCGCCGGGCTGCTGATGATCGGCGCCGCCGTGGTCGTGGCCGCCGCCGTGTGGTTCCAGGTGCCCGGGGGTGCCATGGAGCTGGCCCGGACCGTCGTCACCGGCACCGTCGGCAAGATCGGCTGGCTGGTGCCGCTCGTGCTCGTGTGGGCGGGATGGCGCACCATGCGCGACCCCGTGCGCCAGGGTCCGGCCGGACGCCAGGTCATCGGCTGGTCCGCGCTGACGATCGGCGTGCTCGGCGTCGTCCACGTCGCCGCCGGCAACCCGCAGCCCGTCGGGGGCGACACCACGCCGCTGCGCGACGGCGGCGGTGCCATCGGGTACGTCGCCGCGTCGCTGCTGCTCGACCTCCTGCGCACCTCGTTCGTCGTGGTGCCCCTGCTGCTGCTCGTCGCCGTGTTCGGCGTGCTGGTGGTGACCTCCACGCCGCTGTACCGGGTGCCCGACCGGCTCCGCGAGCTCGGCCAGGTGCTCGTCGGTGCGCCGGCCGCCGAGGACGCCGGCGCCGAGACCGACGACGACACGTTCGCGCCCGAGGGCTTCCCGGCGTACGACTCCCCGATCGTGGAGGAGGAGCCGCGCAAGCGGCGCCGCCGCAAGAAGGCCGACGTCGACGAGACCGGCACCGACCACGCCGCCGTCCACGACGACCACGACCCGGACGCCACCCAGCAGCACGACGCGCTCGCCGACGAGGCGCCCGCCGGCCCCGACGCCGTCGACGTCGCGATGGGGGTCGGCGCCGGCGCGGCCGCCGGTGCCGCCGGTGCGGCCGCCCGTGCCGTGAAGGCGACGGACAAGAGCGCCGAGGAGGTCGTCGAGGCCCCGCCGCACGCCCAGCTCGAGCCCCGCATGGAGCAGCTCGCGCTCTCCGGCGACGTGGTCTACCACCTGCCCGGCAGCGAGGTCCTCAAGGAGGGCACGCCGCACAAGCCGCGGTCGAGCGCCAGCGACGCGGTCGTCGACTCGCTCACCCAGGTGCTCGACGAGTTCGGCATCGACGCCCAGGTCACCGGCTACACCCGCGGCCCGACCGTCACCCGCTACGAGATCGAGCTCGGGCCCGCCGTCAAGGTCGAGAAGATCACCGGCATCCAGCGCAACATCTCCTACGCGGTCGCCTCGGCCGACGTGCGGATCCTCAGCCCGATCCCCGGCAAGTCCGCGGTCGGCGTCGAGATCCCGAACACCGACAAGGAGATCGTGTCGCTCGGCGACGTGCTCCGCTCGCGGACCGCGCGCAGCGACCACCACCCGATGGTCGCCGGGCTCGGCAAGGACGTCGAGGGCGGCTTCGTGGTCGCCAACCTCGCGAAGATGCCGCACCTGCTGGTCGCGGGTGCGACCGGCTCCGGAAAGTCGTCGTTCATCAACTCGATGATCACCTCGATCCTCATGCGGTCGACGCCCGACGAGGTGCGGATGATCATGGTCGACCCCAAGCGGGTCGAGCTGAACGCCTACGAGGGCGTGCCGCACCTGATCACCCCGATCATCACCAACCCCAAGAAGGCAGCCGAGGCGCTGGCCTGGGTCGTGCGCGAGATGGACCTGCGCTACGACGACCTGGCCAACTTCGGGTTCCGGCACATCGACGACTTCAACAAGGCCGTCCGGGCGGGCAAGGTCGAGGTGCCGCCGGGCAGCGAGCGCGAGCTGTCGCCGTACCCCTACCTGCTGGTGATCGTCGACGAGCTCGCCGACCTGATGATGGTCGCTCCCCGCGACGTCGAGGACGCCGTCGTCCGGATCACCCAGCTGGCCCGCGCGGCCGGCATCCACCTGGTGCTCGCCACCCAGCGACCGTCGGTCGACGTCGTCACCGGCCTGATCAAGGCCAACGTGCCGAGCCGCTTGGCGTTCGCGACCTCCTCGCTCGCCGACAGCCGGGTCATCCTCGACCAGCCGGGTGCCGAGAAGCTCGTCGGCCAGGGTGACGGGCTGTTCTTGCCGATGGGCGCCTCCAAGCCGGTGCGCGTCCAGGGCAGCTGGGTCACCGAAGCTGAGATCGCCCAGGTGGTCAAGCACTGCAAGACCCAGCTGGAGCCGACGTACCGCGAGGACGTCACCGTCCCGCAGCAGTCGAAGAAGGAGCTCGACGACGACATCGGCGACGACATGGAGCTGGTGGTGCAGGCGATCGAGCTGGTCGTGACCACCCAGTTCGGATCGACGTCGATGCTCCAGCGCAAGCTGCGCGTCGGCTTCGCCAAGGCCGGACGCCTCATGGACATCCTCGAGAGCCGTGGCGTCGTCGGTCCCAGCGAGGGCTCCAAGGCCCGCGACGTGCTCGTCAAGCCCGACGAGCTCGACTCCGTCATCGTGACCATCCAGGGGGAGCAGTGAGCGATCTCCGCACGTCCGACGCAGCGCAGGGCACCGAGGAGACGACCTGGGAGGACGACTGGTCCGACGGTCGGTCCGGTGCCGCCGACGAGCAGGCCCCCGAGCCGGGCGACGTGCCCGTCGAGGTACGCCGCGACGGGCCGCTCGCCGCGGTCGTCGCCCTGCTGGCCGCCGGCGTCGCGGTCGCCTACCTCCTGCGGGCGGTGGGCAGCGGCGACGCGCTCGACTGGGTCGTCACCGCCGCCACCGGCGCTCTGGCGATGCTGCACCTGACCGTCCTGCTCGACAGCCGTGCCCCGCTCATGGTCGTCGACGGCCAGGGCGTGCGGGTCCGCCGCGGCGCCTCGTGGCAAG
The DNA here is from genome assembly GCA_002729525.1 of Nocardioides sp. Taxonomy (GTDB): domain Bacteria; phylum Actinomycetota; class Actinomycetes; order Propionibacteriales; family Nocardioidaceae; genus Nocardioides. The sequence continues at coordinate 9,032 of PBYI01000018.1, read as the reverse complement.
GGGTCGCGTGGCCCGAGGTGGTCCGCGTCGTCCACCGTCCCCGCCAGTCGCTGCTGCGCGACGGCGTGCTCGAGGTCCACGACGTCGACGACCGGGTCCTGTCGGTGCGGCTGTCGCTGTCGACCCGGCTGTTCGGTGCCGACTGGCACGAGCTCGGCGACGCGCTGCGCGAGCTGTCCGACGACGCCGTCGAGGTGGTCGAGCCCGCGCCGGCAGCAGACCCCGAGCCGGCAGCGGAGCCCGCGCCCGAGGCGGAGTCGTACGACGAGCCGGTCACCGAGGAGGCCGAGGCCGCTGAGGCTGCCGAGGCCGCCGACGTCCCCGCGGTCGAGCAGACCGTCGTCGTCCCGGCCGCCTCCGTCGTGGCCGCCGGCGAGCCGGCCGTCCCCGAGCCCGTCGACCTCGAGCCCGTCGACCTCGAGGACACCCAGGTCGTGGCGCCCGGTCGCGAGACGGTCGCCGGGCGTCGCAGCGACGTCGTGCTCGCCCCGACCCACGCCGAGCCGACGGCCGTGCTGAACGCCCAGCCGCTGGCCCCCGAGCTCGCCGACGACGAGCCGACCCTGGTGGTGGGGGAGCCGGACGGGTCCGGTGCCCCTGTCGTGCCGGTCGTGGGACCCCAGCTGGTGGCGGCACGCGAGCGACTGCGCCTGAGCGTCGACCAGCTCGCCGAGCGCACCCGCATCCGCCCGCACGTCATCGAGGCGATCGAGGTCGACGACTTCGGCCCGTGCGGCGGCGACTTCTACGCCCGCGGCCACCTGCGCACCCTCGCCCGGGTGCTGGGCGTCGACGCTGCTCCGCTGCTCGCGGAGTACGACGCCCGCTACGCCGCCGCCCCGATCGACCCGCGCCGGGTGTTCGAGGCCGAGCTCGCCGCGGGCCGTCAGCGTCCGGGCCGTCACCGGCTCAACTGGTCGGTGCTCGTCGCCGCGGTCATGGCCGTCGTGCTCGTGTGGTCGGTCGCCCGGCTGCTGATGGAGGGCCCGGCGCCGGTCGCCGACCGCCCCACCCTCAACGGCTCGCCCGGCTCCAGCGCCACGCTGAGCGGCTCCACGACCAAGGTGCCGGTGGAGATCACCGCGACCACCGGCGGTGCGGCGGTCATCGTCCGCGACGGTCGGCAGCGCGTGGTGTTCGACGACGACCTGGCGTTCATGCAGACCGCCGAGCTCACCGTCGTCCCGCCGGTGCGGATCAGCTCCACCGACGGCGGCCTGGACGTGACCGTCGACGGCGAGGACCACGGCGCCCTGGGCGCCACCGGCCAGGAGGCGCAGCGCGTCTACGTGCCGTGACCCGGCCCACGACGCGCTCGGTCCCGGTGCGGTCCGCGCTGCCCACCCCCGCGGGTGGGCGGCGTACGACGGGACCTCGGCGGTTCGTCCGCGAGGGTGCCGGGGCGGCATACTCGACGGCGCCATGACGACCGATGCCCCCACCGACGAGACCCTGGCCGTCGCGGTCCTGACCCTCGGCTGCGCCCGGAACGAGGTCGACTCCGAGGAGCTCGCCGGCCGGCTGGCGGCCGGCGGCTTCCGGCTCGTGCCCGACGCCGAGGACGCCGACACCGTGGTGGTCAACACCTGCGGGTTCGTCGAGGCTGCCAAGAAGGACTCCGTCGACGCCCTGCTGGAGGCCGCCGATCTCAAGGTGTCCGGCCGCCCGCAGGCCGTGGTGGCCGTCGGGTGCCTGGCCGAGCGGTACGGCAAGGACCTCGCCGCGTCCCTGCCCGAGGCCGACGCGGTGCTCGGGTTCGACGACTACCCCGACATCGCCGCGCGGCTGCGCTCGATCGTGGCGGGGGAGACCCACCAGGCGCACACGCCGCAGGACCGCCGCAAGCTCCTCCCGATCTCGCCGGTCGACCGTCAGGCCGCAGCACCTCCGCCGGTGGCGACGCCCCGCGCGCGGCTCGAGACCGGCCCGATGGCACCGCTCAAGCTGGCCAGCGGGTGCGACCGCCGCTGCACCTTCTGCGCGATCCCGGCGTTCCGCGGGTCCTTCCTGAGCCGCCGCCCGACCGACGTCCTCGACGAGGCCCGCTGGCTGGCCGGTGAGGGCGTCCGCGAGGTCTTCCTGGTGTCGGAGAACTCCACCTCCTACGGCAAGGACCTCGGCGACATCCGGCTCCTGGAGACGCTGCTGCCCGAGGTCGGCGCGATCGAGGGGATCGACCGGGTGCGGGTGTCCTACCTGCAGCCTGCCGAGATCCGTCCGGGCCTGCTCGAGGCGATCGCGGAGACGCCCGGCGTCGCGGCCTACTACGACCTGTCCTTCCAGCACGCCAGTGCCTCGGTGCTGCGCCGGATGCGCCGCTTCGGCGACCCCGACTCCTTCCTCGGCCTGCTCGACCGCGTCCGCTCGCTGCGGCCCGAGGCCGGTGTGCGCTCCAACGTCATCGTCGGCTTCCCCGGTGAGACCGAGGACGACCTGCAGACCCTGTGCGACTTCCTGGAGACCGCGCGCCTCGACGTCACCGGCGTGTTCGGCTACTCCGACGAGGAGGGCACGGCGGCCGCCGACTTCGACGACAAGCTCGACGAGGACGAGGTGGCCGAGCGGGTCGCGCACGTGACGGCCCTGGTCGAGGAGCTCACCAGCCAGCGCGCGGAGGAGCGTGCCGGCGAGGAGCTCCTGGTCCTCGTCGAGGACCTCGACGACGACGGCGAGGCCGGCGGTCCGGTGGGGCGCGCCGCGCACCAGGGGCCGGAGGTCGACGGCACCACCGTGCTGACCGGAGCGGGCGCGGGAGCGCTGCGCATCGGCGATCTGGTGCCGGCCCGGGTGGTCGGCAACGACGGCGCCGACCTGGTCGCGGAGATCACGGGGGAGTCGCGATGAGCGAGCAGCAGGCCGCGCAGAAGCCCAGCAACTGGAACCTCCCCAACGCGCTGACGCTGCTGCGCATCGCGATGGTGCCGCTCTACGGCTACGCGCTACTCGTCGACGGCGGGGAGGACCCGTGGTGGCGCTTCACGGCGTGGGTGATCTTCGCCCTCGCCATGATCACCGACAAGATCGACGGCGACCTCGCCCGGGCCCGCAACCTCGTCACCGACTTCGGCAAGATCGCCGACCCCATCGCCGACAAGGCGCTCACCGGCATGGCCTTCGTCGGTCTGTCGATCCTCGGCGAGGTGTGGTGGTGGGTCACGGTCGTGGTGCTGCTGCGCGAGTGGCTGATCACCGTGCTGCGGCTGTCGGTCGCCCGGACCGTGGTGATCGCGGCTGCCCAGAGCGGCAAGTGGAAGACGACGCTGCAGGCCCTGGCGCTCGGGGGACTGACGCTCCCGCTGCTCATGTGGGACGGCTTCTGGGAGGTCCCCGGCCAGGTCCTGCACGCCGGCTTCCTGGTCGCGCTGGCCGGTGCCGTCGCCCTCACCATCTGGTCGGGCTGGGAGTTCTTCCGCGACTTCGCCAAGCACCGGCGCGCCCAGCGCGCGGCGTGACCTCGGCGTAACACTCCCTTCTCCGAATCTTCGCCTGACCCTCCGTTGCCATCCGCTCAGCGAGCGTTAAGGTTTGCGGGCCTTCCCCGGCTCACTCGGAATCTCGGCTTCAGAAGGGTCCTCGTACCTGTGATCTTGCACGCCCAAAATCGGCGGGGGTTGGTACCTCCGCTCGCCGCATCAGTGGTGGCGGCCTCGCTCGCGGTGGGTATCGCTCCCGCCCCGGCGCAGGCCACGCCGGCCGGCGACAACCTCGTCATCACCGAGGCCTACCTGCGTGGTGGCTCGGCCGGTGCGACCTACGTCGACAAGTTCGTCGAGGNCTACAACCCGACCGACGGCCCGATCACGCTGGACGGCCTGTCAGTCCAGTACCGCTCGTCCGGCGGCACCGGCAACGCGACCAGCACCGCCGCCATGACCGGCACGCTCGCCGCCGACGACTACTACGTCATCACCGGTGGCTCGAACGGCAGCGTCGGAGCCGAGGTGCCGAACGCCGATCTCGAGTCCGGCCTGAACTTCTCGGGCAGCAGCGGGACGATCTTCATCACCTCCGGCACGTCGGCGACCACGCCGGACGCGGCCACGGTGATCGACAAGCTGGGTTACGGCTCGAGCAACTCGCCCGAGGGCACCGCTGCGTCGGTCACCACCGACACCACGGCCGGCCCGCAGCGCGACGCCGACGGCACCGACACCGACGACAACAGCGTCGACTTCTCGATGCTGCCCTCGACCCCCGGTGAGCCGGTGGCCGCGGTGACCGAGCCCGAGGTGACCGAGGCGACCATCGCCGAGATCCAGGGCCCCGACGACGCCGCCGCCCTCGCGGGCGAGACCGTCGTCACCGAGGGTGTCGTCACCGCCGTCTACCCGGGCAGCCTCAACGGCTTCGTCATCCAGACCGGCGGCACCGGCGGCGACCCGGCCGACGACGCCACCCCCGGCGTCTCCGACGGCATCTTCGTCTACGCCGGCTCGTCCTTCGACGGCACCGGCGTCGCGATCGGCGACTCCAAGCGCGTCACCGGCTCGGTCTCGGACTACTTCGGCAAGACGCAGATCACCTCCACCGAGGTCGTCGACACCGACACCCCGCTGGAGCCCGTGACCGCGACCGTGACGGCGTACCCCACGACCGCGGACGGTCGCGAGGCGCTCGAGAGCATGCTGCTCTCGCTCACCGACGACTTCACCGTCACGAACGTCTACAACACCAACCGGTACGCCGAGATCGGCCTCGCCACGGGCGACACCCCGCTGATCCAGCCGACGGAGGTCGAGGACTTCCAGACCGGTGACGTCGCGAGCATCGAGGACGACAACTTCGCCCGGGGCGTGATCCTGGACGACGGCGCGAGCCTCGACTTCCTCTCCAGCGACAACCAGGGCACCCCGCTGCCGTGGCTGTCGGCGAACAACCCGGTCCGGGTCGGCGCCGCCGCCACGTTCACCGGCGACGTGATCCTCGACTACGGCTTCAGCGCCTGGCGCCTGCAGCCGACCGAGGCCGTCACCGACGAGGGCGCCGACGTCGCGACCTTCGAGAACACCCGCCCGGCGAACGCCTCCCCGGCCGACGTGGGTGGCGACCTGGTGCTGGGGACGTTCAACGTCCTCAACTACTTCAACACCACCGGCGTGGACTACGTCGCCGCCGGCGGCGAGTGCACCTACTACAACGACCGTGACGGCGAGCCCGTCGGCACCAACCGGTGCGGCAGCCCCAGCTCCGGCTCGGGCAACGGTCCGCGCGGTGCGGCCGACGAGGAGGACTTCCTCCGCCAGCAGGCGAAGATTGTGGGCGCCATCAACGAGATGGACGCCGACATCGTCTCCCTGGAGGAGATCGAGAACTCCGTCGCGCTGCTCGGTGAGACCGACCGCGACGACGCGCTCTCCGCGCTGGTCGACGCCCTGAACGCCGACGCGGGCACCACCCGCTGGGCGTACGCCCCGTCCCCGGCCGCCGCGGACCTCCCGGCCGTCGAGGACCAGGACGTCATCCGCACGGCGTTCATCTACGACCCGAGCACGGTCACCCGCGTGGGTCCGTCGCGAGTCCTGGTGGGCGACGCGAACTTCGACAACGCGCGTGAGCCGCTCGCCCAGGCATTCAAGCCGGTCGGGTCCGGCAACGCCGACGTGTTCGCGGTGATCGTGAACCACCTGAAGTCGAAGAGCACCAGCGGTGCGACCGGTGACAACGTCGACACCGGGCAGGGCGGCTACAACGGCGACCGCACCCGGCAGGCCGAGTCGCTGGTGACCTTCGCCGACACCTTCGGCGAGGACCGGGGCACCGACAAGGTGTTCCTCACCGGTGACTTCAACTCCTACACGATGGAGGACCCCATGCAGGTCCTCTACGACGCCGGCTTCACGCAGGTCGACTCCGACACCGCCGACGAGTGGAGCTACTCGTTCAGCGGTCTCTCGGGCTCGCTCGACCACGTCCTCGCCACCGACGCCGCGCTCGGCATGGTGACGGGCGCCGACATCTGGGAGATCAACGCCAACGAGTCGGTGGCCTTCCAGTACAGCCGCTACAACTACAACGTCACCGACTTCTACGCCGACGACGTCTTCGCCGCCTCCGACCACAACCCGGAGATCGTGGGTCTGGCCACCGAGCCGCCCTCGACCACCGAGGTGCAGCTCCTGGCGACGAACGACTTCCACGGTCGTATCCAGGCCAACCGGTCCGAGGCCGGTGCCGCGGTCCTCGCGGGTGCGGTGAAGCAGCTGCGCTCGGAGAACCCGAACACGGTGTTCGCCGCGGCCGGTGACCTCATCGGTGCGTCGACCTTCGAGTCCTTCATCGCGCAGGACAAGCCGACCATCGACGCGCTGAACGAGGCGGGTCTCGAGGTGTCCGCGGTGGGCAACCACGAGTTCGACAAGGGGTACGACGACCTGGTCGAGCGCGTGATGGCTCCCTACGACGCCGACACCAACCCGTACGGCGGTGCGGAGTGGGAGTACCTCGGTGCCAACGTGAAGTTCAAGGAGTCCGGTGACCCGGCCCTCGACGGCACGTGGATCAAGGAGATGGACGGCGTCCAGGTGGGCTTCGTGGGTGCGGTGACCGAGCACCTCGACGAGCTGGTCTCCCCGGCCGGCATCACCGACATCGAGGTCACCGACATCGTCGAGGCGACCAACGCCGCGGCCGACGACCTCAAGTCCGAGGGTGCCGACATCGTGGTCCTGCTGGTGCACGAGGGTGCCCCGAGCAACGACTGCGACGAGATCGCCGCGCTGGGTGCCGAGACGGACTTCGGTTCGATCGTCCAGGGCGTCAGCGACGACGTCGACGCGATCGTGTCGGGCCACACGCACCTGACCTACAACTGCTCCTTCCCCGTCGCGGGCTGGAGCGACCGCGAGGTCACCGAGCGTCCCGTGGTCTCGGCCGGTCAGTACGGCTACAACCTCAACCAGCTGCTCTTCGAGTTCGACAACGAGACGGGTGACCTCACCGGCATCGAGCAGAACGTGCTGCCGCTGACCATCGGCGTCGACCCGTACACCGCCAACTACCCGGAGGACCAGGACACCCAGGACATCGTCGACGCCGCCGTGGCGGAGGCGAACGTGCTCGGTGCGGTGCCGCTGGGCGAGATCGACGGTGCGTTCTACCGGGCCAAGCTGGCGAACGGTACGACGGAGAACCGCGGTGGCGAGTCCACCGCGGGGAACCTGGTGGCCGAGATCCAGCGCTGGGCGACCAGCACGGAGGAGCGGGGCGCGGCGCAGATCGCGTTCATGAACCCCGGTGGTCTCCGGGCCGACCTCGTCGGCCAGGGCTCGGACGCGTTCCCGCGGACCGTGACCTACAAGGACGCGGCCAACGTCCAGCCGTTCGCCAACACCCTGGTGAACATGGACCTGACCGGCGAGCAGCTCGCGAGCGTGCTCGAGGAGCAGTGGCAGCCCGACGGCGCGTCGCGTCCGTTCCTCAAGCTCGGCATCTCCGAGGGCTTCACCTACACCTACGACCCGACGGCGGCCGCCGGCGAGCACATCACCGCGATGTACCTCGACGGCGAGCCGATCGACCCGGCGGCGTCGTACTCGGTGACGGTGAACTCGTTCCTCGCCGCCGGTGGTGACGACTTCGCGACCTTCGAGGAGGGCGCGGAGCCGACCGACACCGGGTACGCCGACCTGCAGGCGCAGGTCGACTACTTCGAGGAGTTCGCCTCGGAGACCCCGATCCCGGTCGACTACAGCCAGCGCGCTGTGGGCGTCGTCGTGGACGAGGACCCCGAGGTCGTCCGTACGCTCGTGACCGCGGGTGACGACGTCACCATGGAGCTCTCCTCGCTGTCGATGACCGGTCCGGGCGACCTCAACGACACCTCCGTCGAGGCCTTCCTCGGCGACGTGTCGCTGGGCACCTTCCCGGTCACCACGACCCGGCAGACGGCTCTGCCCGGCTACGACGAGGCCGGCACCGCGTCGGTCCGCGTGACCGTGCCGGCCGACACCGAGTCCGGTGACTACACGGTCCGCATCGTCGGCGCCGACACCGGCACCGAGGCCCTCGTCCCGCTCGAGGTCGAGGCCGCGGGTCCGGTCGAGGTGCAGCTCCTGGCGACGAACGACTTCCACGGTCGTATCCAGGCCAACCGGTCCGAGGCCGGTGCCGCGGTGCTGTCCGGGGCGGTGAACCAGCTGCGCTCGGAGAACCCGAACACGGTGTTCGCGATGGCCGGCGACATCATCGGTGCGTCGACCTTCGAGTCCTTCATCGCGCAGGACAAGCCGATCATCGACGCGCTGAACGAGGCGGGTCTCGAGGTCTCGGCGGTGGGCAACCACGAGTTCGACAAGGGGTACGACGACCTGGTCGGGCGCGTGATGGCTCCCTACGACGCCGACACCAACCCGTACGGCGGTGCGGAGTGGGAGTACCTGGGTGCCAACGTGAAGTTCAAGGAGTCCGGTGACCCGGCCCTCGACGGCACGTGGATCAAGGACGTCGACGGCTACCAGATCGGCTTCGTGGGTGCGGTGACCGAGCACCTCGACGAGCTGGTCTCGCCGGACGGCATCGCCGACATCGAGGTCACCGACATCGTCGAGGCGACCAACGCCGCGGCCGACGACCTCAAGTCCGAGGGCGCCGACGTCGTGGTGCTGCTGGTGCACGAGGGTGCCCCGGGCACCGACTGCTCGGCGATCGGCGAACTGGGTGCCGAGACGGACTTCGGTTCGATCGTCCAGGGCGTCAACGACAACGTCGACGCGATCGTGTCGGGCCACACGCACCTGACCTACAACTGCTCCTTCCCCGTCGCGGGTTGGAGCGACCGCGAGGTCACCGAGCGTCCCGTGGTCTCGGCCGGTCAGTACGGCTACAACCTCAACCAGCTGCTCTTCGAGTTCGACAACGAGACGGGTGACCTCACCGGCATCGAGCAGAACGTGCTGCCGCTGACCATCGGCGTCGACCCGTACACCGCCAACTACCCGGAGGACCAGGACACCCAGGACATCGTCGACGCCGCCGTGGCGGAGGCGAACGTGCTCGGTGCGGTGCCGCTGGGCGAGATCGACGGTGCGTTCTAC
>PBYI01000017.1 GCA_002729525.1 Nocardioides sp. | reverse complement strand
GCCAAGCACGGCCTCGTGTCCATCGACGCGCTGCTGGACCTGGACGACGCCCTCGACCTCGAGGACGCGCTCCGCGCCGGCGCCGCCGCACTCAAGGACGCAGGCTGCGACGACCCGCTCGGCGTACGACGCGCGAAGGCCCTCGGTGACCTCGCCCGCGGCCAAGGCGCGCTCGACCTGCAGCAGGGCCGACGCCCGCTGGTCGTCAACGTGGTGAACGGTGCCGCGACCTGCGAGGCGTTCGTCCGGCCCGGCCTGCCCGCCACCGTGACGGTCGACCAGATCCGCGACTGGTGCACCTCGGCCACGAGGGTGACCGTGCGCGAGGTGCTCGACCTGAGGGCTGACTACTCGACGGACTCCTACACACCGACCGAGAAGCTCGCCGACCAGGTCCGTTGGCTGCATCCGACGTGCGTGTTCCCGTTCTGCAGCCGGACTGCCGAGCGCTGCGACCTCGACCACGTCGAGCCCTACGCCGACGGCGGACCTACCTCGTCTGCGAATCTCGCGCCGCTGTGCAGGCGTCATCACCGGATGAAGACCCACGCCCGATGGCGATACAGGCGCAGACCCGACGGAGTCTTCGAGTGGACCGGCCCGATGGGCCAGGTCTTCGACGTCGACGACCGCCCCACACGAGGCGGCGACCCTCCGTACGTCGAGTACCCCGGTCCCGAGGCACGAGCGACCGGGCGTACCGAGATGCCCGCACCCAACCACCAGGCGCGACCACCGTGGTCCCGCGCCCGGGTCCACTCACCGCGTCTCGGTACGGCCGCTGCGCTCCTGCGTCGCTCCGCGGCCTACTCGACGACCGGGGCCATCAGGTAGTTGAGCCGGGCGATCAAAGCGAGTCCGAGTCGAAACCCAGCGAGCCGACGGTCGGCCGCACCCACCGTGGTCACCCGCGCCGCTCGTCCCTCGCTCCGCGACCTACTCGACGACCGGGCCGACGCCGGCGAACTAGGCCTTCAGCGCGGGGGCGAGGCCCTTGCGGAGGTCGGTGTAGGCCTGGAGCTCGGTCGACACCGGGACGACCACGAGGTCGGCGACGACGTCGTGGACTGCCTTGCGCAGCCGGCGCTCGGCGGTGGCGGCCTTGGCGCGGGCGATGCCGCCGACCAGGCCACGGCACAGCAGCGCCAGGACCACGCCGAGGACCACTCCCCCGACGAGCAGGAGCAGCGGGGCGGGCATGCCGGCGACCTGGTACTCCTCGTCCTGGAGCGAGCCGCCCGCGGCGAGCAGGCCCGTCCAGACGGCACCGCCGACGGCGGCAAGGATCAGCAGCACCTGGAGCACCCGCACCAGCGACACCCACACCGGCAGCCGGTCGGCGCCCAGGTCGGTCTTCGCGAGCGCGGACTCCATCCGGTCACCGAGCTCGTCGGTGCGGGCGACCGAGGCGCGGCGTACGGCGGCGACCCACGGCGCGCCGAGACCCTCGGAGGCGTCGTCGGCGAGGGTGCGCAGCTCGGTGTCGATGCGGGCACGCTGCACGGAGGTCGCCTCCGGCAGCGCGGTACGACGCCCCGCGAGCTCGCGTCCGGCGTCACCGAGGTCGAGCTCGAGCTTCTTGAGCGGGTCGGAGCGGAACCGCGACGCGAGCCCGACGATCGGCCACGTGGTGGCTCGGCGGGCCCGCAGCCGCACCGAGCGCTCGACCGCGTCGACCACGATCGGTACGCCGGCGGAGTCGGCGAGGGCGTTCTCCAGCGAGGAGACGCGCTCCTCCGAGAGCTCGCGCGAGCGACCCTCGCCACTGGCGTCGGACAGCCGCTGCGCCGCGGCCCTCAGGTCGGCCTCGATCCGCTGGCGGGTGAGCTTCTTGGCCTCGACGCGCGAGGCGATCTCGCCCCGCAGGTCGTCGACGCCCAGCCCGTGGCGGGCCGAGATCGGGAAGACCGGGACGTCGGTGAGGCCGTCGAGGTCGAGCAGGCGGCGTACGTCGTCGACCATCGACTGGCGCCGGTCCTCGGGCACGGTGTCGACGTGGTTGAGCACGACGACCATGACGCCGGAGTGCGAGCGCAGCGGCGCGAGGTAGCGGTCGTGGATCGCGGCGTCGGCGTACTTCTGCGGGTCGAGCACCCACACCAGCAGGTCGGCGAGCTCGACGAGCCGGTCGACCTCGAGGTGGTGGGCGACCTCCGTGGAGTCGTGGTCCGGCAGGTCGAGCAGTACGACGCCGTCGAGCTCGCGCTGCGCCTGGTCGCCGTCGAGCATCGAGTCGCGCATGGTCTGGTGGCGCGGCGGGATGCCGAGCCACTCCAGCAGCTCCTCGGCGCCCTCGCTCCCCCACACGCAGGCGGTCGCCCACGACGTGGTGGGGCGGCGTACGCCGGTCGAGGAGAGCTCCAGGCCGGTGAGGGCGTTGAACGTCGACGACTTGCCGGAGCCCGTCGCGCCGGCGATGGCGACGACCGTGTGACCGGCGGAGAGCCGCAGCCGACCGCCGGCGCGGCCGACGACGTCCTCGGTCTCGGAGACGAGCGAGTCGTCGAGGCGTCCGCGGGCAGCCGTCGTGGCGCGCTCGAGCCCCTCGATGCGCTCACCGAGGTCGGTGCCCCGGGTGACGAGCTTGCGCGCGCCCTCGAGCAGGGATGTCACTGGTGTCCTCCTGGGGCGTCCTTGCGGGACGCCTCGTAGCGCAGGTCGTCGACCTTGCGGGCCGCGGCCAGCAGCTTGTCGGCGGCGTCCGCACGGGGAGCCACCCGGTCGAGCAGCCGACCGTACCGGGCCTGCTCCTCACCCATCAGCACGTCCAGGCGCTGCTCCAGCGAGCGCCGGGCGCGCTCGACGAGCGTGCGCACGGCCTGGTCCCCGAACACCGCCTCGAGGAGCTTCTGGCCCAGCACCGCCGAGCCGCCGGCGATGCCCGCCTCCGCGCCGGTGAGGCCGGCGGAGTGCGAGAACACCACGATCATCAGCGCGACGGAGAGCCCGTTGACGCCGAAGGCGAGGTAACGGGCGGTCGTGCGCTTGTCGGCGCCCTCGCTGCGGACCATCTCCAGCACGTCGAGCTGCCAGTCGCGCACCATCCGCTCGGCGCGGCGGCGCAGGTCGCGCGAGGCGCGGTCGAGGTCGCCGGGACCCTGCGCCAGCAGACCGCGGCCGGCGGGCGACTGGTGCCACAGCTCGTGAGCCCGCTCGGCGGCCGCCTCGGCGCGCTCCAGCACGAGCGTCTCCAGGCCGGACTCGACCGCGACGGTGACCCGCTCGGCCTGCTGCGGCTTGCCCTTGATCGTGTTGACGAGCCGCTCGCGCAGGCCGCCGACGCGAGTCTCCAGCGACCGCAGCAGCTCGCCGGTGCCGACGAACTCCTGCCAGCGGGCCAGCACCTCGCCGCGCAGCATCGTGCCGTCGGCGGTCGCCTCGTGCACCGCGCGGGTGGCGTCGACGTACACCTGCTCCACGTCGCGGCGCAGCGACGCCGCGACCCGCACCTGCTCGGAGGCAGCGTCGGCGACGGGATAGGTACGTCGGGTGACGGTGCGGACGGCGCCGTCCAGCGTCTGGCGTACGACGGCCGTGCGCGCCTCGGAGTCGTCGGCGAGCGACTCCAGCCAGGTGCGGATCTCCGCGACGTGCGAGGCGGGCAGCACGCCGTCGTCGTCGACCTTGCCCTCGGTGACCGTGAACAACGGCGAGTCGCGCAGGCCACGGCTGGCCATCATCCGGGCGAGGTGGGTCGAGACGGTCTGGAGCGCCTCGTCGGGCGTGCGGTCGAGCACCACCGCGACGGCCGTCGACCGCTCGGCAGCCTGGCGCAGGTAGACCCACGGCACCTGGTCGGCGTACCGGGCGGCGGAGGTGACGAACAGCCACAGGTCACCGGCGGCGAGCAGCTGCGCGGCGAGCACCCGGTTGCGCTCCTCGACGGAGTCGACGTCGGGCGCGTCGAGGATCGCCAGCCCGCGCGGCACCGACTCGGTGGCTACCAGCTGGAGCGAGTCGGGGTCGTCGGTCGAGTGGTCGACGCGGGTGAGCTCGGGCAGCAGCCGGTCCTGGCCGAACCAGTGGCCGTCCTCGGGGTGGTGGGCGATGACGGGCGACCGCGTGGTCGGCCGCAGCACGCCCGGCGCGGTGACCCGGTGCCCGACGAGGGAGTTGACCAGCGTGGACTTGCCGGCGCCCGTCGAGCCGCCGACGACGGTCAGGAGCGGCGCCTCGAGGGTCATCAGGCGCGGGATGACGTAGTCCTCGAGCTGGTCGACCATCTCGAGGCGGGCGCCGCGCTGCTCCTCCTGCTCGGGCAGGTCGAGCGGGAGCGTCGCGTCGACCAACGCCTGGCGCAGCTGCACCAGGGCGGTGACCATGCGGGCGTCGAGGGCGTCGGAGCGGCCGGCTGCGGCGTGGCTCATCGGGTCGGGACCACCTGTCCGGGGAAGGCGACGTAGGGGCGGACGGCCGCGATCCGCTGGACGTGCTCGGCGCCGCGCGCCTGCCAGTCGTCCGGCGGGGTGCCGCGCAGGAGCCGGTGGTGCAGGTAGCCGAGCTCGATGGTGGCCTGCTGGTACGCCGTCATCGCCTGCACGGCCTGCGGGCCGCCGCTGCGCTCGGCGTGCCGCCGGGCCTCGCGGCGGGCGCGCAGGTCGACTACCCAGCCGATGTCGGTGCCGGGCACCAGTCCGCGCTGCGCCGCGTCGGCGAGCGCCGCGGTGAGCATCTGCCGCTCCGAGCCGCGCGCCCAGACCGCGAGCGCACCGATGCCGACGAGCGCCGGCAGCATGAGCACGACGTACACCAGCGCAAACGAGCCGAGGCCGAAGACGGTCGAGCCGTTCCACAGACCGTGCGCCAGCACCGCGACGGCGTACCCGCCCACCGGCGCCAGCACCCGGACGGCGCCGCTGCGCGAGGCGACGGCGATGCCGACACCGATGCCGGTGAAGGCGGTGAAGAGCGGGTGCGCGAACGGGCTGACCAGGCAGCGGATCACGAAGGTGCCGGTGACGCCGGCGAGGCCGCCCGGCGCCATCGAGTCGGTGCCGTCGTACGCCGCCGCGAGGTAGAGGATGTTCTCGGTGAAGGCGAAGCCGATGCCGACCATGCCGGCGTAGACGATGCCGTCGAGCAGGCCGTCGAGCTCCGCACGGCGCCACCACAGCAGGAGCAGCAGGAACAGTCCCTTGCTCGCCTCCTCCGTGACCGGTGCGACGACGGCGAGGCCGAAGGCGTCGGTGACCGGCACGAACAGGCCGCCCACGCCGCTCAGCACGAGGGCCGCGGCGGTGGCGACGAAGGCGCCCCACAGCAGGCCGTAGACCAGCAGCCGGCGGGGCTCGGGCTCGTAGCGGTCGAGCCAGACGAACGCCGCGACCAGGGGGCCGACGGGCAGCGCGGCCAGCGCGGTGGCGAGGAGCACGGTGCCGGGCGCACCCGAGAAAGCGAGGACCGCGAGCATCAGGAGCGCACCGAGCACGACGAGCACGGTCACCACCACGGTGAACGTGACACTGTCGTGGCGGCTCCGCGGCATGCGGGCCAGCCTAACGACACCGGCTCCCGGTGCCGGTCACCCGGCGCGTCGTCGAGCGTACGATCACGAGGGTGAACGACTCGGCGCCCGAAGAGCAGTCCACCACCCTGGCCGGCGGTAGGACCGCAGCCCAGGCCACCCCGAAGACGGAGTCGCACGACCCCGCCGTGCCGGAGGCGTACGCCCGGTTCATGCGCACCGGGTGGGACGACCGCGACGTCGACCTGCCCGAGCTGCCCGTGGCGGCCCGGGCGGCCGAGCGGCGGGCGCGCCTGTCCGAGGCCTTCCCCGGCGAGCGGCTGGTGCTGCCCGGCGGTGGGTTCAAGGTGCGGGCCAACGACACCGACTACCGGTTCCGGGTCGACACCGCGCACGTCTACTACTCGGGCAACCAGACCACCGACGCGACGCTGGTGATCGAGGGCGGCGAGGCCGTCCTCTACGCCCGCCCCCGAGCCGGCCGCGAGAGCGACGAGTTCTTCCGCGACCGCCAGTACGGCGAGCTGTGGGCCGGCAAGCGTCCCTCCCTGCGCGAGATGTCGACGTCACTGGGCATCGAGGTGCGCCACGCCGACGAGCTGGCCGAGCGGCTCTCCGACGGCGCCAAGACCCGGGTGCACCGCGGCGTCTCCGCCGGGGTCGACGCCCAGGTGGCGCCCGACGATGCCCTCGACGGCGACCTCGCCCGCGTGGCCTCGGAGATGCGGCTCGTCAAGGACGACTGGGAGATCGGCCAGCTCCAGGAGGCCTGCGACGTCACCGCGCTCGGCTTCACCGACTCCGTCGAGGAGTGGGACCGGGTGCTCGAGCACGGCGAGCGCTGGATCGAGGGCACGTTCTTCCGCCGCGCCCGGGCGATGGGCAACGACATCGGCTACGACTCCATCGTCGGCGGCGGCCCGCACGCCACGACGCTGCACTGGATCGACAACGACGGCCCGATCGAGCCCGGCACGCTGGTGCTGCTCGACATGGGCGTGGAGGGCCGCAACCTCTACACCGCCGACGTCACCCGCACCCTGCCCGTCTCGGGCACCTTCTCCCCCGCGCAGCGCGACCTCTACGAGCTGGTCCTGCGCGCCCAGCAGGCCGGCATCGACGTCGTGCGCCCCGGCGTGGCGTTCGCCGACGTGCACACCGCGTCGATGACGGTGCTCGCCCACGGCCTCGAGGACATGGGGCTGCTGCCGGTCAGCGCCGAGGAGGCGCTCGACCCGACCTCCGGCGTCTACCGCCGCTGGACGCTGCACGGCACCAGCCACATGCTCGGCCTCGACGTGCACGACTGCGGCCGCGCCGCTCCGGAGTCCTACGCCAAGGGCACCCTGGCCGAGGGCATGGTGCTGACCGTGGAGCCGGGCCTCTACTTCCAGGCCGACGACCTGCTCGCCCCGGCCGAGCTGCGCGGCACCGGCATCCGGATCGAGGACGACGTGCTGGTCACCGCCGACGGCATGCGCAACCTCTCGGCCTCGCTGCCGCGTGCGGCCGACGACGTCGAGACGTGGATGGCCGAGCACCGGCGCTGACCACCGGCGCTGGGCCGCGCCATCCGTCGTACGGGCGGTCCTCACCCGGCCCGTCCGGGACCTCGGTCCTCCGGCCGGACCGACCTCGGTAAAGAGTTGCGTCGTTCCCACCCCCGCAGGTGAGGGCCGCCCCTAACGTGGAGCGGTCCACCGTCAGGCGAAGGGTGCCCCCACGATGTCACTACGCCGAGTGCTCAGTGCTGCCGTCGTGACGGCGCTGGCCGCGACGACCGCCGCCACCGTCCCCGGGGGCGGGGTCGCGAGCGCGGGCGAGCCCGACCCGCAGGTGGAGCAGGCGGTCGTCCTGGACGAGGCGACCCCGGGCCCCGACGCGCTGGCCGAGCTGGACCGTGACGAGGTCGCCGTCGTCGCCGCCGCCAACGACCGCACCCCCCGCGAGATGCGGGAGGTGCTCGCCGACGACACCGCGTGGCTGGACCCGACCGGACGCCTCTACTTCGTCGAGCCCCCGGCCACCGCCGCCGAGCGGCGCGCGGGACGCTCGGCCGACGCTGCGGTCGCCGGGGAGCGCCTGGCCCCGCTCAGCGAGACGTTCCTGCTGCACTCCAACCCCGACTCCGACCTGACGATCTTCCTCGACTTCGACGGCGCCACCCTCTCCGGCACCGCCTGGCAGCTGCCCGACGGCAACGGCAACGTCGCGATCACCCAGGACCCCTACACCGCACCGGCCTGGGACCCGTCCGGCAACGGCGCCTCGTTCACCGACGCCGAGAAGACCTCGATCCAGCAGATCTGGCAGCTCGTGGCCGAGGACTACGCCCCCTTCGACGTCGACGTCACCACCGAGGACCCCGGCACCGCAGGGCTCGTCCGCTCCAGCGCCGGCGACACGACGTACGGCGCACACGCGCTCATCAGCCCGAGCAGCGAGGCCCTCTCCGGCATCTGCGGAGGCAGCTGCGGCGGCGTGGCGTACGTCGACGTGTACGACGTGGTCAACAGCATCTACCAGCCGGCCTGGACCTTCCCGCAGGCGCTGGGGAACTCCGCCAAGAACGTCGCCGAGGCCACCAGCCACGAGGTCGGCCACAACCTCGGCCTCTCCCACGACGGCGTCTCCGGCGGCGCGGGCTACTACTCCGGGCACTCCAACTGGGCCCCGATCATGGGCGTCGGCTACTCCAAGCCCCTCGCCCAGCTCAGCCAGGGCTCCTACGCCGGCGCCAACAACACCCAGGACGACGTCGCCATCGTCGGCGCCTACCTGGGCACCCGCACCGACGAGGCCGGCTCGAGCCCCGGCGCCGCCGCTGCCCTGCCCCTGGGCACGGCGTACGTCACCGACGAGGACGACGTCGACGCCTACACCCTCGGCACGTGCACGAGCGGCGCCTCCGCGACCGTGTCGGCCGCCGACCTCGCCCCCAACCTCGACGTCCGCGCCGCCGTCCTCGACGCCGGCGGCAGCGAGATCGCCTCCGCCGACCCGGCGTCCGGCACGGGCGACGGCACGACCGCCTCCGGCGTGTCGGCGACGGTCGCGGGGCCCGCCGGCGCCGGCCTCACGCTCACCGTCGACGGCACCGGCCGCGGCACCTGGGCCGACGGGTACGACGACTACGGCAGCCTCGGCGCGTACACCGTCAGCGTCACCGGCTGCGACGGCGACCCGGCCGACGGCACCCCCGGAGCCGTGCAGAACCTCGTCGGTACACCGGACGCCACCGAGCCCGAGGTCGTGCTGACCTGGGACCCGCCCGCCGACCCCGGCGACAGCGCCGTCACCAGCTACCTCGTCTCCTGGGCCGGCGGCAGCACCACGGTCACCGCGCCCACCACCACTGCGACCGCCACCGGGCTCACCCTGGGGACGGAGTACTCCTTCACCGTGACCGCCGGCAACGCGCAGGGCTTCGGCTCGCCCGCCAGCGTCACCGTCACCACCGCCGACGCTGGCACACCGGACGCGGTGCAGAACCTCGCGGCGACGTACGACAGCGTCAGCGACCGGGTGACTCTCTCCTGGGACCCGCCCGCCGACGACGGGGGCAGCCCGGTCACCGGGTACGACCTCTACTTCCAGAACACTTACCAGTTCACGACCACCGTCACGTCGCTGGCGCTCAGCTACGGCGCAGGCAGCTGGCCCGACGGCAGCTTCCGGTTCGGCGTCGTGCCGGTGAACGCCACCGGGGCCGGCCCGCAGACCACCACCACCCTGGTCATCGGGGGCGACACGGTGCCGGACGCCCCCACCGCCGTCACCGCGGTCGCCGGCGACACCCAGGCCGACATCTCCTGGACCGCACCCGCCGACGACGGCGGCTCGACGATCACCGGCTACACCGTCACCGCCACCCCGGGCGGAGCCAGCTGCTCGTCGGCCGGCACCAGCTGCACCCTCACCGGGCTCACCAACGGCACCGAGTACACCGCCACCGCCGTCGCCACCAACGCCGTCGGCGACTCCGCGGCCTCGAGCCCGTCGGCCGGCTTCACCCCCACCGCAGCTGCTACCGTGCCCGGCGCCCCCACCGACCTCACCGCGGTCGTGGACGCCGCCACCTCGATCGTCAGGATCGCGTGGAACGCTCCCGCCGACGACGGCGGAAGCGCGATCACGGAGTACGAGGTGTACGTCGACGGCGACTTCATCGGTCTCTCGCCCGGCACCTCGAACACTGTGGGACCGCTCGCCCCGGCCACCCACGAGATCGCGATCGCAGCCGTGAACGGCGTCGGGACCGGTCCGCAGACGACGACAACCGTCGTCGTGCCCGAGCAGCCGCCGGCGAACGACGACGTCGCCGACGCCGCCGTCCTCACCGGCGCGACCGGCTCGGTCACCGGCGACAACACCGGCGCGACAGCGGAGCCCACCGATCCGACCGCACCCGGCACGTTCGGCGCCGGCGGCTACTCCGTCTGGTACGCCTGGACCCCCACCGCCGACGGCACGGCGACCCTCATGACCACGTCGGCCGACAGCGCACGCGACACCACGCTCGCGGCGTACACCGGCGACCCGGGGTCGCTCACCGAGGTCGCCGGCAACGACGACCGGGGCTCAGGCGACTTCCTGTCCGAGATCACGTTCCCGGTCACCAGCGGCACCCGCTACCTGATCGTCGTCGACGGCTTCAGCTTCACCGGCGGCACCGGACCGTTCGGCCTCGAGTGGGACCTCCCCGCGAGCGCGACCGTGCCGGACGCCCCCACCGGCGTCACCGCCACGGCCCGCAACCGCGCGGCCGACGTCTCCTGGACCGCGCCCGCCTCCGACGGCGGCTCGCCGCTCACGTCGTACGTCGTCACGGCCTCGCCCGGCGGCACCCAGGTGTCGGTCGGCGCGAGCAGCACCAGCGTGCGCGTGCCCGGTCTGCGCAACGGCACGGCGTACACGTTCACGGTCGTGGCGACCAACGTCGCCGGCACCTCGGCCGCCTCCGCCCCGTCCACCGCGGTCACGCCCGCCGGTCGACCCGGCCGCCCGGGACGCCCCCAGGTCCGGCTGAAGAAGCGTGGCAAGGTCGCCGTCGTCACCTGGCGGGCCGCCGCCGCCAACGGCGCGCGCGTCACCCGCTACCTCGTCGGCATCACCCGCGCCCGCAACACCTCCACCGGCCGCACCCGGGTCGTGCTGCGCAACCTGCGACCCGGCAAGCACGTCGTCTCGGTCCGGGCCCGCAACGCCGTCGGCACCTCCGCCGCCTCGGCCAAGCGTGCCTTCACGGTGCCGCGCCGCTGACCCGTCGTACGCGAGGACGGGTGCGGGCAGACGTGTCCCACCTGTGGACGTCCCGTGCCCGCCGCGAGGCAGGTACCAGGACTTTGGTCCCGTAATTTCGGGACCGAAGCTGGGGGGTTTCACATGTTCCGCACCATCACGTCGTCGCCGCGGGGGCTCCACCGCGCGGCCCGCACCGCACTGATCCGCACGTCTCCGCACCGGGGTCCGAGGACCACCTAGCGCCGCTCCTCGCGATCGCGCCCCGACGGGCGCGGCACCGCCGGGGCCGCCGTCGTCGCGCCCGTACGACGACCTGCTCCCGCCCGCCGCACCCGCGCCCGCGCGGCCGCTCTCACCGGAGCCGAGCCAGCGGAGGAACCCGTGCGCCTGCACACCCTGCACCTGAACCGACCGGCGAGCACCGCGCTCGCCCTCGCCGCGACCGTCGTCGCGACCACTCTGACCACGCCCGCGGCCGCGCAGGCCGACGACCCGCAGCCCACCGTCCGGGCGGAGACGGCGACACCCACCGACCCGACCGAGCGCACCGACGCCTCCGGCCGCACGTGGTACATCGACCCGCCGGCGACGACCGCCGAGCGGCTGGCCGGTCGTCGGCTCAGCAACCGGACCGCGCGCACCGCTGAGCCGGCCGCCCCGCTGGAGGACACGTTCGCCCTGCACAGCGATCCCGGCGCCGACGTCACGGTGTTCGTCGACGTCGACGGCGACACCCTCAGCGGCACCGCCTGGCAGGAGGGCGACGGCGGTCTCCCCGACCCGCTGGTCGCCCCCGCCTGGGACCCCGCCGGCGACGGTCCGGCCTTCTCCGACACCGAGCTGCTCGCGGTCCAGCAGGTGTGGGCGCTGGTCGCCGAGGACTGGGCGCCGTTCGAGGTCGACGTCACCACCGAGGACCCCGGCACCGCCGCGCTGGTGCGCGCCGACGCCGACGACCCGACGTACGGCGTGACGGTGCTGGTCACCCCCTCCCCCGAGGCGTACGACGGCCTGTGCCCGGCGGCCGGCTGCAGCGGCACGGCGTTCCTCGGCTCGATGGGCGCGGTCGGCGACCGCTTCCACCCGGCGTGGGTGCTGCCCCAGGGCACCGGCGACTCGGCCAAGAACGTCGCCGAGACCGTCAGCCACGAGCTGGGCCACGCCCTCGGCCTCCTCCACGACGGCGTCACCCAGGACGGCACCCGCTCGGAGTACTACCGCGGCCACGGGGTCTGGGCGCCGATCATGGGCAACGGCTTCGGCAAGCCGGTCGTGCAGCTCAGCGACGGGTCCTACCCGGGCGCCACCAACACCCAGGACGACGTCGCCATCGTCTCGCACTTCCTGGTCCGCCGCCCCGACGAGGCAGGCGAGGACCCCGCGACGGCAGGTGCGGTGCCGGACGCGACGGCGTACGTCACCGCCGCCGACGACGTCGACACCTACCGCCTGGGCACCTGCGTCGACGGCGCGGACGTCCGGGTCGATCCCGCGGCCCTTTCCCCCGATCTCGACGTGCTGCTGACCCTGCGCGACCCCGGCGGCACCGTCCGCGCGACGGCCGACCCGGCCGCGGGCACCGGCGACGGCACCACCGCGTCAGGCCTCGGCGCCTCCCTCGCCGTGCCGGCCGGCACCGGCTGGACGATCTCGGTCGAGGGCACCGGCAGCGGCGACGCGACCACGGGCTACTCCGACTACGGCAGCCTCGGCGCCTACACCGTCCGGGTGCTCGGCTGCGACGACGCCGCGTCCGGCGCACCCGGCGCTCCCACGTCCACCACGGCGGCCCGCTCGGCCGGGGCCCCGACCTCCACCGTCCTGGTGCGGTGGTCGGCCCCGGCCGACGCGGGGACCTCGAGCATCACGTCGTACGTCGTCACCGACGGCGCGGGCGGGTCGCTCACCGTCGGTGCCGCCGCGCGGTCGGTGTCGTTCGACGACCTGGCGCCCGGGACGACGTACGCGTTCTCGGTGCGGGCGGTCAACGCCTCCGGCGCGGGCACCGCGGCCGTGGTGCGCGCGGAGACGGCGCCACGCACCCCCGACGCGGTCACGGACCTGGAGGTGTCGTGGGACGCGACGCGCGAGCGGATCGGCGTCACCTGGCGCCCGCCCGGCGAGAACGGCGGCCGCGAGGTGGTGGGGTACGACGTGCTGCTCGACGGCGCCGTCGTCACCCGGACCACCTCGACCGCGGTCGCGCTCGTGGGCGCTGCGGCCGGCCAGCACACCGTGGCGGTCCGCGCGGTCACCGAGATCGGCGAGGGGCCGCTGGACCAGCGCGACGTCACCGTGACCGGCGAGACCGCCACCCCCGACCCGCAGACGCCCGAGCCCGATCCCGAGGGGCCGCCGGACGCACCCACCGACGTCCGGGCCGTCGGCCGTGAGGGCGCCGCGCTGGTCGCGTGGGAGCCGACCCCGGACGACGACCCGGTGACCGGGTACGCCGTCACCGCCTACCCGGGCGGGCGCACCGTGCGCGTCGGTCCGGCGCGCGAGTGGGCCCGGGTGCCGGGCCTGCGCCCGGGCCGGGCCTACCGGCTCGTCGTCCGCACGACGAGCACGGACGGGTACTCCGAGCCGGCGGTCGCGCAACGACGCGTGGTGCCGACGGGACGCCCCGGACGTCCCGGACGACCCCGGGTGCGGGTGCGGACCCGGGGCGGCGAGCACCGGCTGGTGGTGCGGTGGCGTGCGGCGGCCGCCCGCGGCAGCGCCGTACGCCGGTACGTCGTCCGCGTCGGCAGCGAGGGTCGGCGCGTGGTCAGCGGGACCCGGACCCGCGTGGTGCTGCGTGACGTCGGTGCCGGCCGGCACCGGGTGACCGTCACCGCACGCAACGCCGTCGGGCACCGGGCCTCCCGGGTCACCCGGGTGCGGGTGCGCTGAGCCGCCCTGCGCGGGACGACCTCAGACCCAGCCGCGGACGACCTCGGCGCGACCGTCGGCCCAGACGACGACGGCGTGCCGGTCGTACTGGTGCGACAGCCACCGTGCCGCGTCGGGTCCCTGCGCGAACGCCGACGTGGCGTCGATGTCGGCCCAGGTGAGGTCCGAGCCGACCACGGTCACCGAGGCGACGTGGCCGGGCACCTCGCCGGTGCGGGCGTCGACGACGTGGCCGCCGCGGTGGGCCAGCCCGGACGTGGCGACCGCGCCCCGTCGTACCGGCACGACCGCGACCAGGCGGGTGCGGTCCGTCGGGTGCTCCACGCCGACCCGCCAGGCCTTCGCCGTCGGGTCGTCGGGGTGGGCGAGGTGGCAGACCATGTCGCCGCCGGCGGACAGGCAGAAGTCGGTGTCGGCGAGGCGCCGCAGCCCGAGCGCTGCCCGCTCGACGGCCCAGCCCTTGACGACGCCGCTGGGGTCGAAGCCGCCCGGCACCCGGTCGACGTCGAAGGCGCCCTCGGAGCGGCAGCGGGCCAGCTCGGCCAGCGCCAGCACCTCGCGGACCTCGGCGGGGCCGTCGGCGGCGTCGACCTCGCCGCGGCGCATTCGGGACACGAACGAGTCGGGCCGGTAGGTGCTGAACACCCGGTCGACGTCGCGCAGCACGGCCAGCGACTCGGCCCAGGCGTCGCGGCCCTCCGCGGTGTCGGCGTGGGGGCCGCGCAGCGCGAGGCTGATCGGCATGCCCATCACCTGCTCGACGTGGCGACGGACCTGCTGGTCGGTGCTGCCCGGCAGGGTCGGGTCGCTGCTCACGGGGTCGGCGGTCATGGTCACAGCTGGTCCAGCGCGTCCTGGAGCGAGCCGATGTAGCCCTGGCTGGTGTACGTCGCCCCGCTGACCATGTCGATGTCGGCGCTCTGGGCGTCGATCGTCTCCTGGATGAGCACCGGCAGCGCGTAGCTGTTGATCTCGATGTCCTTGTGGTCGTTCGCGGGGTACTGCACGACCTGGACGTCGGTGATGGAGCCGCTGTCGTCGGTGGTCACCTCGACCTGCACCGGGCCGTAGCGGGTGTCGACCGCGGCGCCGGTGACGGTGCCGGCCGAGTCCGACGAGGTCGAGCCCGAGCCGGTCGAGGACGAACCGGTGTCGTCCGAGCCGCTGCCCGACCCGGCCGAACTCGTCGTCCCCGAGGACGAGCTGCTCGAGCTGGTGCCTGCGGTCGTCGTACCGATCACCGCAGGCGTCGCGGTCACCGCGCCGCTGGTCGAGGTGTGGTAGCCGAACAGGAGCACGACCGCCGTCAGCGTGGACATGAACCAGGTCACGATCTTGGCCATCTCAGGTCACCATCCGAAGCTCTCGACGTGGATCTGCTCCTGCGGCACACCGGCCGCGACCAGGGTGCGACGTACCTGGTCCATCCAGGGGTCGGGTCCGCACAGGTAGACGTCGCGATCGGCGACGTCCGGCGCCCAGTGCCGTGCGGCGGTCACGTCGTCGACGCTCGCGGGCACCCCGGAACCGAGCCACGAGTCGGGCGAGCGGCGTCGCCCCGGGACGGGAACGACGTGCAGGCCGCGCTCGGCGGCGAGCACCTCGAGCTCGTGGCGGAAGACGGGGGCACCGCTGAAGCGGTAGAGGATCGTGCACTCGCCCGGGGCGTAGGACAGGCCCTCGGCCAGCGCCCGCAGCGGCGTGATGCCGACGCCGGCGCCGATCAGGAGCACGCCGCGGCGGGTGCGGGCGCGCTCGCTGAGCCGGCCGTAGGGGCCCTCGACGAGCACCCGGGTGCCGGGGCGGAGCTGCATGATCGCGTGGCTGCCGTCGCCGAGGTCCTTGACGGTGATCCGCAGGCTGCGGCCGTCCGGGGCGGCGGACAGGGAGTAGGGGTGGGCGCGGGTCCAGCCGGGGCCGGAGAGGAAGCGCCAGGTGAGGAACTGGCCCGCACGCACCCGCAGCCGGTCGAGGTCGACGCCGGTGACGTAGACCGAGGCGACGCCGTCGTCCTCGCGCACCACCGAGGTGACGCGCAGGTCGTGGCGCAGGCTCGTCCACACCGGCAGGCCGACGCGGAAGACCAGGACCGCGCCAGCAGCGGCGATCCACAGGCCCCACCAGAAGACGGTGCGTCCGGTCGAGGCGAGGAACTGCTCGCCGGTCCATAGCTGGTGCGGCAGGGCCAGGCCCACGCCGAGGTAGGCGTAGAGGTGGATCAGGTGCCAGTTCTCGTAGCGCACCCGGCGGCGTGCGGCCTTGATGCTGGTCGCGACGACCATCACCAGGGCGACCGTGCCGGCGGTGGCGAGCAGCATCCCGGGATAGTCGACGACGAGGTCCCACAGCGTGCCGGGGAAGGCGGTGACGCTGCCCGCGGCGTACCCCCAGGTGATCAGGACGAGGTGCGCCAGCATGAGGTCGAAGGAGAGGAAGCCGACCCAGCGGTGGATGCGGGCGAGCCGGTCCTGGCCGTAGGCCTGCTCCAGGAACGGCAGCCGTGCCATCAGCAGCACCTGCACGAGCAGGAGGAACGACGCCCACAGGCCGGTGACCCGGCCGGTGCTGGTCAGGCCGGTCTCCCAGCCGCCGAGGTCGCCGACCCCGCCGTCGCGCACCCACCAGTAGGTCACCAGCAGCATCCCGGCCCACAGCGCGGCGAACGCGCCGACGCGGACGCCTCGGTCGAGCACGGCGCGCGACCCGTGCGCGATCGCCGGGCGCAGGTGCTCGCCCGGGTGGCCGTGCACCGGCAGCGGTCGGGTGGCGGTTCGGTCGGGCACCACGGCGGTCATGACCGCAGACCCGTCGTGGAGCCGAGGTGCTGCTGGTCCTGCGAGCCGTCGGTGCCGCCGAGGTCGCCACCGAGGTCGCCGCCCTGGTCGCCCAGGCCGGGCCGGAGGCCGCGGCCGCCGTCCGGCGGTCCGTGGTGGTGGAAGCCGTACCCGTCGCCGTCCAGGTCGCCCTCCAGGTCGCCCAGCTCACCGGGGTCGGCGAGGCCGTCCGGGACGGCGAACCCGTCGGTGCCGCCGGTGCCGTCCGTGCTCGTCGCGCCGGTCTGCTGGAGCGCCGGGTCGGTGTCGACCGTGGTGCGCCCGAGCAGGAACGAGCCGATGAGCAGGAGGACGGCGAGTGCTCCGCCGGCCACGAGGAGTCCCGTACGACGACGCCCGGACCCCGCGTCCACGGCGGGCGGCGGGTACGTCGGGGACGGTGACGTACCGGTGGGACCGGCAAGGGACGTGCCGGGCGCCGCGGCGCCGGTGGGCTCCCAGCGAGAACCGCTGGGCGTGCGGGAAGCGTCGTTCATGGCAGGACTCCTCGTGACTCGGACGTCTCCGATCGTCGTCGCTGGTCCTGGGCGGTCCTGTGGACCAACCTGTGGGTGTGCTGTCAGCGCCGCGGCTCGACCGCGGCGGCCCCCGACGCCCGCGATGGCCTAGGCTCCTCCCGGGTCCGAACCGGTGGCGCAGGCCGCCGGCGGGCCTCCCGCCTCCGTAGCTCAGCTGGATAGAGCAGCGGCCTTCTAATCCGCCGGTCGCAGGTTCGAGTCCTGCCGGGGGCGCCGGGGACCTCGACGCCGAGGCCGTCACCGTGGGGCACCCAGTACTTCCGAGACGTCGGACCGGCCGCAAGAACCGTTGCCACCCGTACGACGTGGTCCCTACGGTCGAGGCATGACAGGACGTGCCGGTCGCTGGTGCCCCTCATCCACGGGGCGGGTGCCTGGCAGGACAACGATGCGCCTCGCGGTCGGAGCTGCTGCCGGGGTCGCGCTCGGAGTCGCCGGCCTGGCAGGACTCAGCGCCGCGTTCGCGGAGGATGCCACCACGGAGCCCCCGTCACCCACGTCGTCCACAGTCGAGCTCGAGGTCAACGAGTTCGGAGAGACCTACGGATCTGCCGAGGAATCGAAGGTCGACCCCGATCTGGTCCGGGCGATCGCCACCAACGGCACGGTGGGGTACGTCAGGGCCAGCGATCTCAACGGGCCCGAGCCCTTGTCACCCGAGGAAGCCGTTCAGATGACGCTCGACGCCCAGAAAGCCGGCGCCAGGATGATCCCGGTCTACGAGCGTGACGGCCGAACCGTCATCGGCGAGTTCAAGGTCCTGCCTCCTCTCGCCTCAGTGAGGTCGAGTAGCGACGGAGCACCCTGACTCACAGCACCCGTCTCCGCCCCTCGAGGGCACAACGCCGCCGACGCTCAGCGCACGCGGCGCGCGTGCGGCGCCCACTTGGTCACGGTCGTGGCGGTGATGAGGCTGTCGGCCCCGCTGCGCGGGTGCACGACGAAGATCCGGCGAGGACCCCGGGCGGCGAGCAGGCGGGACGGCACTCCCAGCGCGCGCAGCCGTCCCGCCGCGGCGAACGCCTCGGCGACGGGTGCGGAGAAGAGGACGCTGGGCTCGGCACCGCTCTCGACACGCCCGTCGTGCGCGCGGCTCGTGCTCACTGCTGCCTCCCTCGATTCGGCCCCAGGCCCCGCCTGCGTCACTCCGCCGACGGGGCCTCGAGCATCCGGTCGGCGACACCACTGCGTGAGGGGTCGTGACCGCCCCCGAACACTCACAGGAACCGCCGACAACCGGCTCACCCCACTGCCGACACCCCGACGGGCTTCACCCGCAGAGGTGGACCTTTGCGGGGGACGCGAAGGGCACCGCGGCGGTCGACGCTGAGGGTCCCAGTCCCCGCCGGCGCGCGGCGCCACGGGCGGGGGGCTGGGACCGTCGGCCGCGAGAGGCGGTTCGCCGTGGGGGCGCGGCCGAGGCCAACGCTAGGCAACTCCGGGCAGCGCTCCCAGCGATCCGGGGCAGGCGATGACCTTGGTCCCCCACATTCGGGTCCGGGGCCTCGGGCGCCTGGTACCCCACCCTCACCCCGAGGGGGGAACGTCGCCTCGTCGTGCCTGGTCAGCGGGCCCGTCGGGCCACGAAGCGGTAGCGCCCGTCCGACCCGTAGGCGTCGGCCAGCACCCGTCCGCCCCGGGCCTTGGCAGGCCCACCGGCGAGCACGATCCGGTAGGTGCCGCGGCGCAGCCGCAGGGTGGTCCCGGCGCCGGTCCCGACGGCGCGGGTGGCGTCGGCCTTGCGGGTCGCCGGGTTGACGCGGCGCAGTGTGCGCCCGCGCCGGTCGGTGAGCCGGAGGCTGAGGTCGAGCGGCGAGAACCGCCCGACCGGCCAGGCGTTGAGCCGCACCTTCGTCGTCCTGCCCAGCCGCAGCGTGAAGGCGTCGCGGTCGTGGCCGCCGAGCACGCCACCCACGGCCCGTCCGAGGCGGATCCGGTCGCCCTTGCGCGCGCGACCCGGGTGGTCGTCACGCACCTGACCGAGCACGGACGCGATGACCGCGAGGTCGTCCTGGTCCGAGGTCGCCCGCGGATAACTGCCGTCGTCGAACTGCGCGAGCGGCTGGTAGTCCACGCCGCCCATCACCGGCGCCCACACGTCGTTGCCGTCGTAGTAGCCGTCGACGCTGCCGGCGCGGCGACGCTGGCCGTCGTGGACCAGGCCGACCTGGTGGCCGACCTCGTGCGCCGCACTGGTGCCGAGCGACTTGCCGATCCGGGAGCCGTCCTCGGGCAGCCGGGATGCGAGATACCCGCCGAAGACCATGGCGGTGCGATAGCGCAGCTGGTCCGCCGACGGGTCGTCGAAGGCCCCGAGGTAGGCCTGGCCTGCGCAGCCGCAGCGCTTCTCCTGCGGATGGTCGGTCGTGATCACCACCCGGGTGCCGTACCGACGGTCGTCGGCCGAGCTGCGCACCAGGCGGGCGCGGGACGGCTCCTTGGTCGTGACGTTGACGCGGTAGGGCGCGTAGAGCGAGGCGACGACCTGCCAGGCCTCCCACACGATGCGCCGCTCGAGCCGCGACATCTTGCCCGGGCGTCCGTCGTAGTCGACCGGACCGGCGCGCCG
Organism: Nocardioides sp.; assembly: GCA_002729525.1. Taxonomy (GTDB): domain Bacteria; phylum Actinomycetota; class Actinomycetes; order Propionibacteriales; family Nocardioidaceae; genus Nocardioides. The sequence continues at coordinate 83,721 of PBYI01000017.1, read as the reverse complement.
TCCGGCGTCGGCGAACGGCGTACCGCGGAGGTCGGCGCCGTCGATGTCGAGGAAGATCGTCAGGGGTGCTCCGGGGCGCGAGGACAGCGTGCTCACGGTGCGTGCGGACGGCACCCGGCCCCGGGCCGACCCCGTCGACCCGGACCTCCCGCTCGACCGGGCGGCGTACGCCTCCTGGTGAGCGTCCTCGCCAGGCTTCTCGGTGTAGCCGATCCGGCAGCCGTCGACTCCGGCCACACCGGACGCCAGGTCGAGGCGGAGCTGGTCGAGCCCACCGTGCTCGCGGAGTCGCTGGAGGGTCCGGGTAGGGGCCGCACAGGCCTCGAGGGACCGCAGCAGCGCGGGCACGTCGACGTCGGCGGTGACCTCGGCACGCGCGGGCGCGCTGGTCACGGCGGTGGTGGCGGTGGTGGCGGGCACCAGCAGCATGAGGAGGAGGAGCAGCCGTGCGGCGGAGCGGGTGGCACGGGCAGGACGGCTCGGGTACGGCACAGCAGAACTCGCATTTCCCCGCCGGAGCATTCCGGCGCGGTCGTGGGCAGCGAATCCGCGGTGAGGGCCGTGGACCCCAGCACGCGGGCGGCGGGGGCCTGCCTGCGCACCGTGTCTGGTCGGCTGAACGCACCCGAGTGCGTCCGGTGACCACCATCCCAGTCGCATCCCCGACCCCCCATACCTGCGGGGCTATTCGGCCTCGTCAGGAGGGTTGCGCGGGTCACGTTCAGGACCTCGGCGGAGGTCGAGAGGACTTTGGTCCCTGGTTGTCGGGACCTCGTGCACGCCCGTCGCCCGCACGGGCCGGGGAGGATGGTCCCGGGTCCTCCCCGGCCCGCGGAAGGCCCTCCCCGGCCCTCCTCGTCATCACCCACCCCACCACTCGGAGTCCGCACTGAGCGACCACCCGACCCACGACACCGTGACCCTGGTCTTCGAGGGCCCGCGGGACGAGGTCGCGCGTGCGGTGCTGCTGCTGGAGTACTGCGGCACGTCGGTGATGGAGGGCCCCGACGTCCACCCGGAGGTGCGTCGCTTCTTCTGCGGCCCCGAGACCGACGCCGACGAGGTCGCCGGGCTCCTGGCAGTCTGGGCTCCCCACGTGCGTCGTACCGCCTGACGCGGACCGTCCTCCCAGCTCGTGCGGACGGGCCAGCACGGACAGGCATGGATCCGGTCGCGGTGGGGACCATGACGCCGACGACCCCCGAGACGACGAGGACCGGTTGCACCGATGAGCAGCTCCGACTACGGCCAGTACCCCCAGCAGCCCCCGCCCCCGCCCCAGGGCGGCGCGCCCGGCGGCCCTAGCTGGCCGGGCAACCCCGGTGCCCCCGGCACCCCCAGCGCACCGGGCGGGTACGGCGGCTACCCGCCGTACTCCGGAGGCCCCGACCAGGCCGGCCCCGGCTCGGGAGGCTCGGGAGGCGGGTCGCGCGGTGTGCTCGTGGTCGTCTTCGCCGTCATCGCGATCGCGTTGGCCGCGGGTGGCCTCGTGGTCGGACTGGCCCTCGGCAACGGCGGTGACGACACCGCGGCCGGGACCACCGACCCGGAGACGGTCACCGAGACGGTCACCGAGACCGGCGAGGCCACCGCGGCCCCGGCGGAGACCGTCACGGTCACCGAGACCGCCGACGCGGGCGGCAAGGTCGCCGAGGGCGAGACCATGGAGGTCGGTGACTTCTCCATGACGCTGATCAGCGTCGTCGACAACGCCGACAAGCAGATCGCGCGGGCCAACCAGTTCAACGACCCGCCCTCGATCGGGCAGTACATGATCACCAAGTGGAAGACCACGTGGAACGGCGACGGCCGCGCCGACATCACCAGTGACGTCCGGATCGCGGTGATCGGGTCCGACGGCACGGAGTACCTCGACTACGAGTGCGGCGCGGTCGAGCCACGGCACATCCTCGGTGACAGCGAGGTCCGCAGTGGCGGCTCGCGCCGCTACGACGTCTGCTTCGACGTCCCCAAGAGCCTGCCGGGCGGCAGCTACACCGTACGGGCGGTCTACCGCACCGACGCCGGCGAGGAGCTCACCGCGACCTGGGAGCGCTGAGCGAGGTCACCTCGGCGGGCGCCGCGCCTCACCCGCGGGGACCCAGCGCCCGCCGAGTGTGACGCATATCATCGGCGCCATGACCGGACGCCACACGACCTCGGCCGAGTGGCGGTCGCACCCCCGGTTCGGCACGGCTCCCGCGCTCACCCTCGACAACGAGGGAGTCCGCTGCACCCGGCTGGTGGTGGTGGCCGCGCACCCCGACGACGAGAGCCTCGGGGCGGGTGGCCTCATCGCGACCGCTGCCGACGCCGGCCTGGACGTGTACGTCGTCCTGCTCACCGCCGGTGAGGCGTCGCGGTACGCCGAGCCCGACTCGACGCGACACACGCTGGCGACGATGCGACTGGCCGAGATGGAGCGCGCCCTGACGCACCTCGCGCCCGAGAACACCCTGGTCTTCCTCGGCGCCCCCGACGGCCTGGTCGCCGACAGCGAGGAGGCCGTGACCCGCAGCCTCGTCGAGCTGGTCGGCGACGGCAGCCACACGCTGGTCGCCGCCCCGTGGCGGCACGACGGCCACCCCGACCACGAGGCCGCCGGTCGCTGCGCCGCGGCCGCCGCCCGGGCCGGGGGCGCCCGCCTGGTGGAGTTCCCGCTCCTGGGCTGGGGGTTCACCACCCCCGACGAGCTCGCCTGGGACCGCGCGCGGCGGCTCGACCTCGACGACGCCGTCGCGGCACGCAAGCAGGCGGCCATCCGCGCGCACGTCAGCCAGGTGCGCGGCACGGAGGGCGCCGTCGCCGGGGCGCCGCTGCCGGGCCGGGTGCTCGCGCACTTCACCGGTCCGGTCGAGCACTACCTGGAGGCCTGCCTCGCAGCGGCCCCCACCCGGGTCCTCGACGAGGACGCCGGTCAGTCGGGCGCTGCGGTGACGGTCGCGTAGGCGTCGATCTCGTCGAGCAGCCGGCGGCGTACGTCGTCGGGGGCGAAGGAGGCCGTCACCGACGCGCGGGCCAGGTCACACAGGCCGCTGCGTCCGGCCGGGTCGTCGTCGAGGCCGAGCAGGTCGGCGGCGACGAGGTACTCCTCGACCAGCGAGGTGCCGAACATCGGCGGGTCGTCGCTGTTGACGGTCACCCTCACGCCGGCCTCGACGAAGGCCGGCAGCGGGTGCTCGGCGAGCGAGGCGACGGCACCCGTGGCGAGGTTGGAGGTCGGGCAGACCTCGAGCGGTACGCCGGTCTCGGCGAGGTGGGCCAGCAGGGCGGGGTCCTGCGCAGCGGACGTCCCGTGCCCGATTCGCTCCGCGCCGAGCAGCGTCAGCGCGTCCCACACGGTCTGCGGCCCGGTCGTCTCGCCGGCGTGCGGCACCGACCGCAGGCCGGCGGCCCGCGCCTGGGCGAAGTGCGGCTCGAACCACCCGCGCGGCACGCCCTGCTCGGGTCCACCCAGCCCGAAGCCCACGAGTGCCGACGGGCCGTGCTCGAGCGCCCACCGCAGCGTGTCGTCGGCGGCGGGCACACCCGACTCTCCGGGCACGTCCCAGATCCAGCGGAGCACCAGCCCGAGGTCGCGCTCCGCGGCCGTGCGCGCGTCCTCGACGGCCTCGACGTACGCCTCGACCGGGACGCCGACGGCGACCGTCGTCCACGGCGTGCAGGTGAGCTCGGCGTACCGCACGCCCTGATCCTCGGCGAGGCCGCGGGCGACCCCGTAGGTGAGGTCGCGGACGTCCTCGGGGGTGCGGACCAGGTCGACGACGGCGAGGTAGACCTCGATGAAGTGCGCGAAGTCGCGGAACGTGTAGAAGTCCCGCAGCGCTGCGGGGTCGCTCGGCACGCTGCCGGGGTGGCGCGCGGCGAGGTCGGCCACGATCTCCGGGGAGGCGGAGCCCACGTGGTGGACGTGCAGCTCGGCCTTGGGGAGGCCGGCGACGAAGTCGCGGAGGGTCACTCGGTGTCGTCGGAGACGGCGTCGACGAGGCGCTGACCCATGTCGGCCATGCTGCTGCCCTCGCGGAACACCTCGCCGTCGAGCAGCACGGTCGGCGTGCCGGTGACGCCGGCGGCGACGGCCTCGTCGGTGGCGTCCTGGTAGGTCTGCTCCGCATCGCCCGCCTCGATGCCGGGGCGTACGGCGTCCTCGTCGGCGCCGGCCTCGACGGCCTTCTCGACGAGCCAGTCGGTGTCGGGGAACGGGCCGGACTCCGAGGGCTGGTCCTCGTAGAGCAGGTCGTGGAAGGTCTTGGCGACCTCCTCGCCGGCCTCGTCGCGGACCACGAAGAACGCGTTGGCGGCGTCGCCGGAGTACGGGCCGAAGCGGTCGAGGATCACGATCGGCCGGTAGTCGACCTGGACGGCGCCCGCGGCCGCGGCCGCGGTCAGACCGTCGGACGCCGCCGCCTCGAGCTCGCCGCAGATCGGGCAGAGGAAGTCCTCGTAGATCACGACGGTGTGCGGCGCGTCGTCCGGGCCGATGGTGAGGCCGAACTCGGTCGAACCCGCCTCGGCGGCCTGCTCGGCCACCTGGTCGGAGTCGTCGCCGACCATGTTCAGCACGAAGCCCGCCACGACGATGAGCACGATGACCAGCCCAACCCCGACGCCGGTCAGCAGGTTGCGACGACGCTCCTTGCGCCGCGCCTCCGCCAGTGCCTTCGCGGCGCGGTCGGCGCGCTCCTGCGCCTTGGTCTTGCTCGTGCTCATGCGGGTCCTCCGGTGCGGTCGCCGACCGGCGGGCCGTCGGCGTGGTCGTCCAGGTCGTGCTGGTCGCCGTCCATCGTGACAGGTGAGGAGGAACGGAACAGCAGCGAGTCCAGCGCCCAGCGCCGCTCGCGGGCGACCACCAGCCAGGCCGACAGCACCCCCAGGGTGACGTCGCGGAGGAGCTCCCACGGGTACTGGAGGGTCGCGTCGGGGTTGGCGCCGCCGTCGCCGAAGCAGCCGCAGTCGATCTCCAGGCCGCGCGCCCAGGCGCTGGCGATGCCGATCGTGAACGCCAGCAGGACGACGGCCGACAGCACGGCTGCGCCCCGCGTCATCACGCCGAGCACCAGCGCCACGCCGAGCACGACCTCCAACGGAGGCAGCAGGTAGCCGACCGGCTCGACGAACGAGGCCGGCAACAGCTCGTAGGCCCGCACCGACTCGATGCTGGCCACCGGGTCCGGGAGCTTGAGCAGGCCGGCGTACACCCACACCCCGCCGACCGCGAGCCGGGCCAGCAGCTGACCCCATCCCGCCGCGGCGGAGCCCGGACCGGACCGTGCCAGCACGAGCAGCAGCACGACGGTGCCGGCCGGGAGCACGTAGTCGAGGACGTTGCCGTGGGCGACGTCGGGCGCGGTGACCGCGAGGGCCGCCAGCGCGAGGACCACCAGCAGCAGGGCGAGCGCGACGCCGGTGCGGTGCTTCACGGCGTCCGAGCCTATCCGTCCGGGCGGGGGCAGCGGACGCGTGGTGGGACGGCGCACGGGCGCCCTGCGTAGGGTGACCTGCGTGAATCAACGTCTGGTGTGGATCGACTGCGAGATGACCGGCCTCGACCTGGGCGCCGACGCGCTCATCGAGGTGGCCGCTCTGGTCACCGACTCCGAGCTCAACGTGCTCGGGGAGGGTGTCGACATCATCGTCCGCCCGCCGGCCGAGGCGCTCGACCAGATGATCGACTTCGTGCGCTCGATGCACGAGTCGTCCGGACTGCTCGAGGAGCTCGAGGGCGGCGTCACCCTCGCCGAGGCGGAGCAGCAGGTGCTCGCCTACATCCACGAGCACTGCCCGAAGGACAGCCGGCCCCCGCTGGCCGGCAACACCGTCTCGACCGACCGGGCGTTCCTGGCTCGCGACATGCCGGCGCTCGACGCGTTCCTGCACTACCGGATCGTCGACGTCTCCTCGATCAAGGAGCTCGCGCACCGGTGGTACCCGCGGGCCTACTTCGCCGCGCCGACCAAGCGCGGCAACCACCGCGCGCTGGCCGACATCCAGGAGAGCATCGAGGAGCTGCGCTACTACCGCGAGACCGTGTTCGTGCCCCAGCCGGGCCCCGACACCGAGACCGCCAGCCAGGCCGCGCACCGCCACGGCGGGGCGATCACCGGGCTCGGCCGTGAGAAGGCGGCCGATTCGGGCGCTGAGGGCTGATCCCTCTACACTGTCCGACGGCGCGGAGCACGGCTCCGCCGCCGACATGGTGGGCGTAGCTCAGCTGGTAGAGCATCGCGTTGTGGTCGCGAGGGTCGCGGGTTCAAGCCCCGTCGCTCACCCCATGGTCATCGGGCCCGGCACCTCATGGTGCCGGGCCCGATGCGCTCCCCCGCCGGAAACTGGTCATTCGCACGCGCGACGCGCTGTCGCGAGTAGGATCGGGACGCACCTCCGGTGACAGGGGAACACCTATGGGCGGGCCGATCCGCGTCTATCTGCTCGACGATCACGAGGTCGTCCGCAGGGGCCTCGCCGACCTCTTCGACACCCAGCCCGACCTCGAGGTCGTGGGCCAGACGGCCCGCGCCGACCTCGCCGTCGACGAGATCGTCGACCTGCGTCCCGACGTGGCCGTCCTCGACGCCCGCCTGCCCACCGGCAGCGGCACCGAGGTGTGCCGGCGGGTGCGCGAGGCCTGCGTCGACGGGCCTCGGGTGCAGGTGCTCCTGCTGACCTCCTCCGAGGACAGCGAGACCGTCGCCACCGCGGTGGAGTCCGGCGTCGACGGCTACGTGCTCAAGTCGACGCGGCTCTCCCTGCTCCTCGACGCCGTGCGCCGGGTCGCCTCCGGCGAGCGCCACCTCGACCCCGCGATCACCCCGCAGGTCTTCGACCTGCTGCGTCAGCCGGGTCAGCCGGTGCCCGCCGCGGCGGAGTCGTCGGCGGCCGGGGGCAGCTCCGCGATCCCGAAGCTCAGCCCGCCCGAGATGCAGCTGCTCCGGCTGCTCGGCCAGGGCATGACGAACCGCGAGATCGCCGGCGAGCTGTTCCTCGCCGAGAAGACGGTCCGCAACTACGTGTCGCGGCTGCTCAGCCGTCTCGGGGTCAACAACCGCACCGAGGCCGCCGTGCTCGCCACCCGACTCCCCGCTGCTGCGGGATCCGGGCGCGAGACGCGCCACTCCTGACCGTCAGCGGGAGTCGCCGAGCAGGCTGAGCGGCGCTGTGCCGTGCGCGGTGGCGCGGGCCCGACGTACGGAGATGGTCCGCAGCATCCGCTCGACCTCGTCGCGGCTGACCGCGCGCCGGGGCAGGTCGGGCCGCTCGTAGGCACCGAGGAGGACAGCCGCTCCGACCTCGATCTCCGCACTCAGGGAGAGCACGTAGACGGTGTCCTCCGGCTCGAAGTCGAGGTCGTCGACGCTGCCCACGCGGTGGGCCCCCTCGAGGTCCCGGACGACGACGAGCTCGCCCGGCTCCAGAGCGCGGGTCAGGCCCAGCCGCACGTGGGACACGCGGACGACGCACGCGTCACTGAGGTCCGCCGAGCGCGCCGGCAGCTCCACCAACCGCATGAACCCCCCTCTGAGCAGCCGGAACCCGGTCGAGTGTGCTTGCCCGGACGCGGTCCGGGCAAGCACGGCCGGGCCTCAGGCCACGTCGTCCAGACCGGTGCGCGCCCGACGCACGATCTCCTGCTCCAACAGCGTGATGGCGGCGTGCAGCGGCGTCAGCCCGTGGTCGACGTCCGCCGCGGAGAGCAGCAGCGCCTGCAGGCGGCGGCGCAGGTCGGCCTGGTCCAGCGCGACGCCGAGGCGGGGCTCGCCGTCGTCGTACGCCAGCACCCGGCGTGCGGTGTCGTAGGTCAGCCTGCCGCCGGTCCAGCGCGGCAGGGCGTCAATCAGCTCTGCATCCATGGAGTCCCCCCAAGCCCGAGTCGGAGTCGTTCGGTGAACGGTCGTGCACACCGTGCTCGATCAGCCGGTCCGCAAACCTCGTTCGGCACAGGACCTGGTCGCACCGTCGGGACCGCGCCCTCGTCCACCGATCAGCAGGATGACCCCCCGGACCGCGTACGGCCAGCACTCTCGCGGGGTCTGACAGAACTATCGGACGATCTGTCTGATGTTGCCTCGCCGCGAGGCGAGCAGGATCACGTCGGGGGTCAGCGACGCTTGAAGCGCACCACGGTGGGGTCGACCCAGCGGACCGTCTGGTCGCGGCCGTCGAAGGAGGTCACCCGCATCCGGATGACGTGGCGACCCCGCGAGAGGGAGCTGTCGCAGACCCGGAAGGCGCGCTTGCCGCGGGCGGCGTCCATGTCCGAGCGGAGCTCGCGGGACGCGAGTCCGCGGCCCCGCTTGTCCTGGAGGACGACCTCGGCCATCCACTCGTCGCCGGGGGCGGTCACGCGGTAGGCGAAGCGGTAGCCGTGGCAGCCGCGCTTGATCTCCTTGTCGCCGGAGGCGGTGGCACCCCAGCTCGGGGCGGCGGCGTCGGCGGGGCTCGCGGTGACGCCGGGCGCGAGGAGGCCGGCGAGGAGGGCGAGGGCGAACGCGGCGAGCAGGGTGTGCAGCCGCGGGGCCCGGCGGGAGGAGATGTGCATGGGGATGACTGTGACAGCGCGTCACGGTCACTGTCCGTGCCCTGGAGCACACCTGCGACATGACGTCGCACACAGGTTGGCCACAGCGGTCGTCGGTACCGATCTCTGACTTGAGTCAGACAAATGGCACACTGGTGCCGTGACCGCATCGACGACCATCCCCGACACCCCCGGCACCGCCGTCCTGCGCCGCTTCAACCGAACCTGGAGCCAGCGCGTCGGCGTGCTCGAGGACTCCTTCCTCGGCCTCGGTCTGCCGCTGTCGCGTGCCCGCCTGCTGCACGAGGTCGGGCACGACCCCGACGTCACGGTCCGCGACCTGCGCGAGCGGCTCGACCTCGACTCGGGCTACCTCAGCCGCCTCCTGCGCGACCTCGAGGACCGCAAGCTCGTCGTCCTGACGCCCGACCCGGCCGACCGTCGCCGCCGGCGCATCCACCTCACCCGCTCCGGCGCCCGACTCGCCGCGCGGTTGGAGGACCGCTCCGAGGACCTCGCGCAGCGGCTCGTCGACCCCCTCACCGTGCGGCAGCGCGAACGGCTGCTCGCGGCGCTCGGCAGCGCCGACCTGCTGGTGCGGGCCGCGACGGTGCACCTGGAGCGGGTCGCCCCGGACGGTCCGCTCGCGGCCGAGGCCATGGCGTCGTACGTCGCCGAGCTCGACGCGACGTTCCCCGACGGCTTCGCCCCCGGCCCGGTGGCCCCGCCCGAGGTCGTCGTGCTGGCCCGCAGCGACGGCGCCACCGCGGCCTGCGGCGGCCTCCAGCCGCTCGGCGACGGCACCGCGGAGGTCAAGCGGATGTGGGTGTCGCCCGACTGGCGCGGCGCCGGCCTCGGTGCACGCCTGCTGCGGCACCTCGAGGGCCTCGCCCGCGAGGCCGGGCACGAGCGCGTCGTCCTGGACACCAACCTCGCGCTCACCGACGCCGTGGCCCTCTACGAGCGCAACGGCTACCGGCGTACCGAGCGCTACAACGACAACCCGTACGCCGAGGCCTTCTTCACCAAGGACCTGACCCAGGACCTCACCCAGGACCTCACCAGTCCACCGGCGTGAGCCGGTCCCAGTCGGTCACCACCGGCACCAGCTCGCCGCGCACCCAGGCGTCGAGCTGGTCGTGGTGGTGCGGGCCGCGGGCGTCGCCGTCGGCGCCGGTCGGCACCACCCAGCCGCTCGCCTGACGGTCGGCGAGGTCCCACACGTAGCGGGCCACCGAGCCCCGAGAGCAGGCGTCGCTGACGCCCGGCACCGAGCCGGTGCAGCGCACCACGTCGGAGTCGCCGGACAGCCCGGGCCGCGGCAGGGGTGCCGGGTGCGGGCGGTCGCGGGCGACGAGGTCGAAGGCGTGCAGCGGGGCGAGGGCGTGGGTGTCGCCCCACGTGGTCGTCTGGTCGTGCGTCGCTTCTACCTCCACGAGCGCCTCCGCGGCCAGCATCGGCAGGTCGAGGCCGTACGGCGCACGGGCCTCGGCGAGGGTGACCAGTCCCAGCGCCACCCGGGCGGTCGGGTCCAGGCTGGCGGCGAACACCGACGAGTGCCGGTGCTCCGGCGGCGGGTCGAGCAGACGCGCCAGCGGCGGCTGCGCCATCAGCCGGCGTACCAGGGCGGAGCGCCACGCGGCGAAGCGCGCAGCCTGCTGCGAGTCGGCGCGCATGTCGCCGTCGAAGTCGTCGAACGCGCCGGGCACGAGCGCGCCCAGCGCCCGCACCGTCGCAAGGTGGCTGTCGTCGTGCACGGCCACCTGGTCGGCGACGGTGAGCCCGTCGCGGCCGGCGAGCAGGTCGCGGATCCGGTCGCCGCGGTACGGCGGAGCGAACACCGAGCCGACCGCGTCGCTCTCGGGGCCTCGGCGCTCGTTGGCGGTGACCACCACGCCGTCGGCGGGGACCTCGGTGCGCGGCGGGTCGATCCAGCCCAGCCACTCCCCCGAGGTCCCTGCACGCCCGCCGGGACGGGCCGGCACCCGGCCGGCGAGCCGGTAGCGCACCGTGCCGGCACGGTCGGCGGCGACGACGTTGTTGACCGGCACCACCCAGGCGTCCATCGCGTCGTCGACGTCGTCGACGGACCGCGCGCGCAGCAGCGGCAGCAGGGCGCCGAACCCCAGGTCGCCCAGCTCGGTGGGAGCGTCGCGCAGCGCCAGCCCGGGCTCGACGACGAGGCCGCGGGCGGTGCGCACGACCTCGACCTCGACCGGGTCGCCGTCGCGGACCGCCACCTGCTCGGTGCGGCGCTCGAGCACGTCGTCGGGGTCCGGGCCGACCTCGACGAGGTCCTGGTACTCCCCCATGCCGTTGGTGATCGCCCACGCCACCTCGCCGGCGTGCGCGAAGTGCTGCACCCCGGGGACGCCGACGAAGGTGAAGCCGACGACGTCGAACCGGTCGCGCTCGACGCCGCGGTCCTCACAGGCCAGGCGCACCTGCTGGTAGATGCCCGGCGACTCGATGACGCGGTGCGGGTCGCCCGCGACGATCGGCATCCCCGACGCCGTACGTCGTCCGCCCACGGCCCACGCGTTGCTCCCGCTGGAGTCGGGGCCCTCGTGGCTCAGCAGCGCGACCCCCTCGGCGCCGAGGACCTCGGTGGCCCAGCGGGCCCAGAGCTGCCCGCCGAGGCCGGCGAAGAGCACCTGCTGGGCGTGGAACGTCGCCTCGGGCGTCCAGGGCTCCCACGGCCGAGCGGTCGCGCCGAGGGCGACGAGCTCCGGCGGCGGGTCGTCGGCCCGCTCGGCGAGGCCGGCGTTGACGCCGTCGACGTACGCCTCGACGTACGCGCGGGTCTCGGTGTCGAGCGCGTCCTGCGCCCGGCGGGCGGTGTCGACGAGGCAGGCGCGGCGGGCGAAGACGTCCCAGTCGACGCCCGGCGCGCCGACGAGTTCGGCGGTGGTGCCGAGAGCGCGGCGACGCAGCCACTCCAGCTGCCACGCCCGGTCGTGCGCGGTGACCCGCCCCTGCGCGTGGGCGAGGTCGAGGAGCGAGTCGGCCCGCAGGTGCGGGACGCCGTACGCGTCGCGGTGGAGGCGGGCCATGCCTCGACCCTAGGACGTCGGCTCAGGCGGAGTCGCGCACCTCGTCGAGGACGGCCGGCCGTGCGGGCTCGGTCGCCAGCGGCAGCCGGACGAGCGCGGTGGTGCCCTCGCCCAGGACCGAGTCGACCTCGATCGTGCCGCCGTGCGCCTCCACGATGCGCTGAGCGATGGTGAGTCCGAGTCCGGTGCCCGCGACCGCGCCGTCGCGCGCCGAGCGCGCCCGGAAGAACCGCTCGAACAGCCGCTGCTGGTCGTCCTCGGAGATACCGATGCCGGTGTCGGTCACCGCCAGCTCGGCCCAGCCGTCCTGCGCCCGCACCGTGGCCAGCACCGATCCGGCCTCCGGGGTGAACTTCACCGCGTTGCCGAGCAGGTTGACCAGCACCCGCTCGAGGAGCACCGGGTCGGCGTCGACCGTGACCGCTCCGTGAGGAGGGACGATCTCCAGGCGGATCGAGCGCGACTCGGCGAGCGGCTCCACCAGGTCGACCGCGGAGACCATCACCTCGGTGACGTCGAGCACCGACCGGTCCAGGGCAGCGTCGCCGCCGGACACCCGGGCCACGTCGAGCAGGTCCTCGATGAGCGTCATCAGCCGCGCCTGGTTGGACCCGATCACGCCCACGGCGCGACGCTGCTCGTCGTTGAGGGGGCCGAGGCCCCCGTCACCGAGGAGCTCGAGGTAGCCCACCATCGCCGCCAACGGCGTCCGCAGCTCGTGGCTGACGCTCGACACGAAGACGTCCTTGGCCTCGTCGGCCAGACGGAGCTGCTCGACCGCGTCCTCCAGCGCCGACTGCTGCTGGACCCGCGCGTCGACGTCCTCGAGCACCACGACGAAGCCGGTCGTCCGGCCGCCCCTGGTGACCTCCCGCAGCGTGAGGACCGCCGCGAAGCGGGTGCCGTCGGCGCGCCGCATGAAGACGTCCACGCCCTCGCCGCGCTCGGCCATCGCCCGGGTGCCCGATATCACGTCGGTCGCGCCCGGGATCAGTGAGAGCACCCGGCCGATCTCCGCGGCGTCGACGATGTCGCGCACCGAGAGCCCGACGGCGTCCTCGGACCGCACACCGAGCATCCGCTCCGCGCCGGGGTTGAAGAGTCGGATGCGGAGGTTCTCGTCGGTGCCGATGATCGCGACGCTGGTCACGGCCGACACGAGCCGACCGAGCTGGTCGCGGCTGTTGCGCGCGCGCCGGATCAGCTGATCGGCGTCGGCACTGGCGACGATCGCCGGCAGCACCACGAACGACGAGGCCAGCAGGAAGAGCTTGAGCAGCAGCAGCGGGTCGACGACAGAGGCGAAGAGCCGCTCCTCCTCGATGAAGGGACCACGGCCCTGCCAGGTCGCCAGGATGGCGACGAAGCCGACGAAGACCATCTGGCCCCGCACGACCCGCGCGGAGTCGCGACGAGCGCCCCAGGACAGCAGCGCCAGGACCAGGAACGACGCACCGACGCCGTGGCCGACCCAGAACATCGCTGGGCACACGACGACCAGCACGAGGGTCTGCAGCACCCGCTCCCACCGCGGAGCCGCGGCGGCGTACCGGGGGAGCACGCAGAGGATCGGCAGCATGAGGGCCTGCGCGGAGGCGTGCTGGAGCGCGACGTCCCAGCCGGGCGCCTTCAGTCCTCCGACGAACGGCGCGAGGCCGGCCGCCACCAGGCCCGCGACCGTGCCGCTGGTGACGACGGCGAGGAGGATCCGACGCAGGTCGGAGGACTCCTTGAGAGCGGGCGACCGGCGCCAGACGTCGGTGAGCAACGACGCGGCCACGACGACGCCCAGCGTGTGGGCCAGCCCCAGCACCACCGCGTCGCCGTACGCCTCGACCGCGATGAGCAGGGCGAGCGTCGTGCCGACCCAGGCGACGCCGATGCCGGCGACGACCGCACGAGGGCCGACGAGCAGCGCGAGGCCTCCGGCGACGAGGCCGGCGGGGACGCCCGGTGCGGCCGCAGCCGCACCTCCCAGCGGACCGACCAGCGCGGTTGTCGCGCAGCCCGACAGGAGGACCGGCCACGCCCAGCGGTGGGGGTCGCTGACGGGGACCATGGTCCCGATTGTGCAGGGACGTCGCCCCTCGCGCGCCGTTTGCCGAGGGTTTACCGGGTTGCCGGTCCGGACCAGTGGCCTGCCGCGCCCGACCTCCGGGCCCCCGTCGACGCGCGCCGCTACGGTGACCGGCGTGCAGACCCGTGACACCCCCGGCACCTCCGGCACGTACGACGTCGTCGTGGTCGGCGGCGGCCACAACGGCCTCACCGCCGCCGCCCTCCTGGCCCGCGCGGGCCTGACGGTGCAAGTGCTGGAGCGCCTCGACCACACTGGCGGGGCGGCCGTCTCCGCGACCGCCTTCCCGGGGCTGCCGACCAGGCTGTCGCGCTACTCCTACCTCGTCTCGGTGATGCCGCAGGCGCTGGTTGACGACCTCGGCCTCGACGTCGAGCTGCGCTCGCGCCCGACCGCGTCGTACACGCCGGTGCTGCGCGACGGCGCGGCCGGCGGCCTGTACGTCGAGCGCGAGGAGGGTGAGGCGACCCGGGCGTCGTTCCGCGCGCTGACCGGCTCCGACGACGCCTACGATGCCTGGCGGGCGTTCTACGCGGAGGTCGGTGGGCTGGCCGAGGTGGTCGCGCCGACCTTCCTCGACCCGCTCCCCCGGGCCGACGACCTGCGGACCCGCGTCGAGGCCCAGGTGTGGCGCGACGTCGTCGAGCAGCCCCTGGGGGCGGCGGTCGAGCGGCGGTTCGCCGACGACACGGTGCGCGGCGTCGTCGGCACCGACGCGCTCATCGGCACCTTCGCCTCGCTGCACGACCCGTCGCTGGTGCAGAACCGCTGCTTCCTCTACCACCTCGTGGGCAACGGCACGGGCGAGTGGCGCGTGCCGGTCGGCGGCATGGGCGCGGTCACCGACGCGCTCCTGCGGTCGGCCGTGGACGCCGGCGCGGAGGTCGTCACCGCAGCGAGCGTCGAGGAGGTGCGCACCGCGGCCGGCGCCGAGGGCGCCGAGGTGGTCTGGACGGCCGCAGGCGCCCGGCGTACGACGGCGGCGCGGTTCGTGCTGGGCAACGTGGCGCCCTCCGTGCTGCGCCGGCTGCTCGGGGAGGTCGCCCACGACTGGGCACTCGGCGCGACCGAGCCCGTCGGGTCGCAGCTCAAGATCAACCTCCTGCTGTCCCGGCTGCCGCGGCTGCGCTCGGGTGCCGACCCGACGCAGGCCTTCGCCGGCACCGTGCACCTCGCGGAGGAGATGACCGCCATCGAGCAGGCGTACGCCGAGGCGGCCGCCGGCGAGGTGCCGAGCCGGCTGCCCGGCGAGGTCTACTGCCACTCGCTCACCGACGCCTCGATCCTCGGCGACGTGCCCGCGGGCACGCACACGATGACCTACTTCGGGCTGCACACCCCGGCCACGCTCTTCGCCGACCCGGCCACCCGGGAGGAGCGCAAGCGACTGGCCGTCGAGCGGGCGCTGGCCTCGCTCCAGGAGCACCTCGCCGAGCCACTGGAGGACTGCCTCGCCGTCGACGGGGAGGGGCGGCCGTGCCTGGAGGCGAAGATCCCGCAGGACGTCGAGCGCGATCTGGCGATGCCGGGCGGACACATCTTCCACGGCGACCTGGCCTGGCCGTGGCTGGACGACACCGAGCCCGCGGACACGCCCGCACGGCGCTGGGGCGTGGAGACGCCAGCCGCCTCGGTGCTGCTGTGCGGCTCCGGCGCGCGGCGNGGCGGCGCGGTGTCCGGGCTCGGCGGCCACGACGCCGCGCGGGCGGTGCTCGAGCTGCGTTGACCCGCGAACTGTCGATTCGGCTCTCCGAGCCGCCGCTGGTAATGTTTCACATCGCGCGCTGCGCATGCGCCATTAGCTCAATTGGCAGAGCAGCTGACTCTT
Source organism: Nocardioides sp. (assembly GCA_002729525.1). Taxonomy (GTDB): domain Bacteria; phylum Actinomycetota; class Actinomycetes; order Propionibacteriales; family Nocardioidaceae; genus Nocardioides. Next base: position 68,248 of record PBYI01000017.1, on the reverse strand, counting down.
AATCAGCGGGTTGTAGGTTCAAGTCCTACATGGCGTACCGAGCCTGACCAGGCCAGAGGCCCACTCCGGATCTTCCGGGTGGGCCTCGTTCGCGTCCGGGGTCAGACCCGCTGCGCCCGTTCCGCGCGGCGTGCCCGCAGCTCCTCGCCCACGAACGCGTCGAGGCGCGGGTCGTGGGCGGTCAACCACGAGAAGAACGGGAGTGCAACCCGCGGGAACTGTTGGCACCGCTGGAACCGAGCCGCCTTCAGCCGCGGTCCGAGTACGAGCAGCTCCGCGTCCAGGAGCTGCGTCATGACGTGCCGGCTGCTGTCGAAGACGGTCTGCCACCGCTCGGTACGGCGGTCGAGCGCGGCGCGGTCCTGCTCGAGGCGCTCGGCGGTGAACGCCCCCTGGTTGTAGTGGCGGTCGTCGACGAACCGCTGGAGGGTCTCGTCGACCTCCCGCAGCCAGACGACCGTGACGTTGCGCTCCGCGGGCTCCAGCACGTCGTACGGGATGCGCTGCGTGTAGTCGTCCCAGCTCGCCGAGGGCGGCGCGTGGTGGCTCCACACCCGGCGGCGTGGGGGGCTGGTCAGGAACCCGCGGTGCAGCTCGTTGCGCAGCCGGGCCGTCGCGCTTCCCTGGCCCGGGTTCTGACGCGGTGTCAGGTCGGTGGCGAGGTCGAGAGTGGTCGTGACGCCGTACCCGAGGTGAACGCGACGAAGGTCGCGACGTCGTTGACCCAGCTCTGGCGGGTCAGGGCGTAGCAGAGGACCGAGGCAGCCCCCGCGATCAGGTCGCCCACGTGCATCTGCACCCCGGGAGGTCCCTCGACGACCGGCGAGATGCCGACGTCCCAGGAGTGGTCGGTCAGCGCGGCCGCCACGATCGCGCTCGTGCCACCCGACCGAGGGCCTTGCGGTCGTCGCCGGCGGCTCGGTCGGGCTCAACCACCACAGCCGGTGTGCTCAGCCGTCCCCGAGGCGCCAGTTCACGTTGAACGAGATCCCCTGTACCGACGTCACCTCGAACTCGATGTCCCCGGTCCGGCCCTCGGTGGTGCTGGCCTCGCAGGTGGCGGCCTCACCGACCACGCCCACCAGGTAGCCGCCGGGGCACTCGATGGTCTCCAGGTGCAGACCCGACTACTCGGTGAACGGGTCCCCGATGGCCTCCACGAGGGCGTCGGAGCCGATCTCCTGGCTGCCCTCCACCACCTCCCAGCCGTAGTTGATCCGGGAGCCGTCGACCTCGTCGACCTCGACCGCCCAGTCGGAGCGGACGCCGGCGAGCACGACCGAGCAGGTGACGGTGGCGCCGACCTCGGGATCGAGCCCGCCCGGGCAGTCGATCTCCTCCACGGGGCGGCCGGACTTGTCCCCGGCCTCCTCGGCGATGGAGTCCTCCACCTCGGTCTCGCTCAGCCCGCTCGCGCCGTTGATCGTCACCGAGCAGCCACCGACGACGAGACCGAGGAGCACGACGACCGGAGCGACAGGGACAGCCGCGAGCGCCCGGGCGGCGCGGCGCTCAGGCGACCGGGACATCGCAGGTGATCTCTCGCATGCCGGCCAGCCACTCCAGGTCGGTGAGGATGGTGCCGCTGACGCCGGCCGGGTCGACCGTGACGCCGGCCGAGGTCGCTGCGGCGTCGACGAGACCGGGGCACTCCGCTTCGCGGCGGGCCCTGAGCGGGTCGACGCCCGGATAGGCGCCGTCCTCGATCTCGACGGTCCCGAGCGCAAGCAGCGCGCCGGCGGCGCAGGGCTGCGGCAGGCCGGCGTTGTTCTGCGTCTCGAGCTCGAAGCAGGTGCCGGCCGGGATCTGCTGCACCAGCGTCCAGTCCCCGATCACGTCGCGCGGGTCCTGGTCGAGCGTCGACCCGCGCAGGATCGCGCCGTTGCGCGTCCCGAGCCCGCACCGCACCGGGCCCTCGATCGTCGAGGTGCCGCTGAGCGTGCGCCCGGCGAACACGAAGACGTAGGGCAGCTCGGCGAACGGCAGCCCGACGACCTCGTCGTACGCCGCCAGGCACTTCGCCCCGAAGGTCGACTGCACCTCCTCGGTCAGGGTCACGCCGTCGAACTCCGGCAGCAGGCCCACGATCTCCAGGTTGTGCGCCTCGCTGCACCGCACCCGCTCGGCCAGCTGCGGGTTCTCCACGTCCTCCTCGACGTGGCAGTCGCCGACATAGGAGTCGAGGCCCGTGCGCTCCTCGAACGGCACCACGTCCACGTCGTACGGCGTCCAGGTGCTGCCCGCGACGGTCGTCGCCGCCTCGGTGCGGGTGCTCGACGCGCCTGACGAGCTCGACGTCGCCGGGTCCAGCGGCGCCGAGGATCCCGACGACGAGCCGCCACAGCCCGCGACGGCGACCGTGAGGAGCACCGTGGCCGGCACGGTCAGTGTCCTCACGGGACCGACCGCCGGGTCTCGCACGCCTTCGCCCGGTCGCGGCCCGAGCCGCCGGAGCACCGGTCCTTGCCGGACCCGCCGTTCAGCCGGTCGGGCCCGGACCCGCCGTACACCTTGTCGCTCCCGGCGTTGCCGCGGACGACGTCCCGGCCGGCGTCGCCCCGCACGACGTCGCGTCCTGCGTCGCCCTGCACCCGGTCCGCTCCGGTGCCGCCGCTGACCTTGTCGGCGCCGGAGCCGCCGTTCACCCGGTCGGCGTCACGCCCAGCCACGACCCGGTCACGCCCGGAGTCGCCGAGGAGGCGGTCGCGACCCGCGTCGCCGGTGATGACGTCGTTGCCCGGCCCGCCCGAGACCCGGTCGGCGTCGCCGCCACCGCGCAGCCGGTCGGGACCAGCCTCCCCGTACAGGCGGTCCCGGCCCGCCGCACCGATCAGCACGTCGGCGTCCGGGCCGCCGGCGACGCGGTCGGCACCGGGACCGCCGATCAGGAGGTCCTCGCCCGGTCCCCCGCGCAGGACGTCGTCGCCGCCCTCGCCGCACACCACGTCGTCGCCGTCCAGCGCGTCGACGACGTCGGCGCCCGGTGTGCCGAGCACGACGTCGCTGCCGACGGTCGGCGCCTGGCCCCACGCGAGGGTGACGGTCACGGTGCGGCCGGCGCAGCGGCCGGGGAAGCCGTAGGTCTTCACCTTGAAGCCGTCTGCGTCCGCTGCGGCCAGCACGTCATCCGGTCCGACCGCGACATCGCGGAGCCCGGCGAACTGGTGCGTTCCGGCACCGTCCGAGCCGAAGGACTGCACGGGGGTCCACCCGTCGCGGACCGGCTCGAAGAGATGCACCTGGTGCAGCTCGTGGTCACCGACGACGAGGCGACCGCGGCTGTCCTGGGTCAGGCCCAGAGGCGTCGCCAGGTCTCCGCCGAGGCCGGCGTACAGCTCGGACTGAGGCACGAAGTTCCCGCCGTCCGGCTCGAACACCTGCACCCGCGACGGCTCGGGCTGCTCCTCGTCGGCCCGCTTCTGTGTGTCGGGGATGTCGCTGACGGCGAGCCGGCCGTCGGCCAGCCCGACGACCCCGATCGGCTGGCCGAACCGGCCCGGCTGGNCGCCCGGACCACCGAACGAGGCACTCAGCGCGAAACCGTCCCCGGACGGCGAGAACACGGACACCACCTGGGTCTCGAGGTCGACGACCACCATCCGGCCGTCGGGAAGGAAGTCGAGGTCGTACGGCACCGACAGGGTCGGGGCGGTGATCGTGCGGTCGTGGAGGTACGCGCCGCCTGCGCCGGGCGTGAACAGCTGGACGTCGCCGCGCAGGCCGTCGGCGACCGCGACCCGACCGTCGGGGGCCACCGCCAACCCGTTGGGCGACTTCAGCTCACCCGGACTGCTCCCGTCCCCCTCCCCACGTCCACCGAACCACGACACCGCCACGAGCCCGCCTCCGTCGACGGGGTCCATCACCACGACCCGGTCCGTGGCGGTGTCGCCGACCAGCAGCCGACCGGAGTCGGCGTAGGCCAGGGCGATCGGGTACGCCAGGAAACCGACGTCCTCCGGGTCCTCACTGCCGTAGGAGCCGAGGTACGTCGGCAGCGGGAGGTCGGCCGCGGCCGGTGGCGCGGAGGCGGTGAGGGGAGCCAGGCCGGCGGCCACCAGGCCGGCGACGAGGACCGCGACCCGGGTCCGTCGAGGGAGGTGTCGTGAACGCGCTCGGAGCATGGCCCGGACGCTAGGGACGCCCGGGCCCCCTGCCCATACGGCAGGTGCCGTATCCATAGGTCAGCGCATGCGGCCGGCTCGTCCTGGCCGACTTGTGCACGCGACGGTGGGATCCGAGAACAACCGGCAGTCAGATGTTGCCCACTGCCAGACTCCGGGCGACGACGAGACAAGCGGCGTCGGCCGAGGTGCCGGGGCAGCATGATCGGGGGACCATGCGCATTCAGAGACGACAAACGCTGAAGAGGAACGGCAGCGCCGGACGAGGGAGAACCGAGCCACGGACGGGCACGGGACGGCGCCTTGCAACCGGCCTACTCGCTGCGTTCGGCACCGCGTGCGCCTCCCTGGGAATCGCGACGGTCACGGCTTCCACAGCGACGGCCGGCACGATCCACTGTCGGGCGTACGAGAGCATCAGTTGCATCAGCAGCACCGCGGACGGAGGGCTCGACACGGGCTATCGCGGCGTCGTCGAGAGCACCTACCTCGTCGACGACTACGGCAACAACTGCACCAACTATGCCGCCTACCGACTTCGTAGGAACGGCGTGCCGGGCTCGATGTGGCAGGGCCTCGGCAACGCTGACCGCTGGGACGACGTCGCGAGAGATCGCGGAGTCCCCGTGGATGGCGAGCCTGCCGTCGGTGCTATCGCACAGTGGGACTCGCAGCACGTGTCGTACGTGGAAGAGGTCGCGTCGGACGGCTCCTGGATCAAGGTGTCGGAATCGTCGTACGGCCCCATCACCATCGATGGCTCCACGTACAGGAGCAGCAGCGGGTACAAGACGATCACGCAGGGCACCGACTGGCCCGACAACTTCATCCACTTCGCGGACCAGACTGACGAGGAGCCCGCCCGACCTGTCACCAGCGCGGGGGGCACGATCGCCACCGGAGTGACGAGTGGCGGCACGCTCTACATGGCAACGGTCAACGCCCGGGGGCACATGGTCCGGCGTTACCTCGCCAACGGCAAGGGCACCTGGTCCACCTGGGCCACCATCGGCAAGGGCTTCGCCAAGGGCACCCACATCAGCATGCCCACCCTCGCCAGCGGCCGCCTCTACCTCATGGCCATCGACGCCACGGGCCAGATGAAGCGCCGCTACGTGAAGTCCAACGGCGCCTGGTCCACCTGGGCCATCGTCGGCCGCAACTTCCGTGTCGGCACCGAGATCAACACGCCGGCACTTGCCAGCCAGAATCTCTACTCGGTCACGGTCACCAAGGCAGGAAAGCTCGTGCGGCGATACCAGACGAACTCCCGCGGCGACTGGTCGACATGGGCGACGATCGGTGGTGGCTTCTGATCCCCCGCCACCAGCTCACCGCGTACGCCGCGCGATCTCCGCGACGGCGCCCGCCCGGCTGGTCACGCCGAGGCGGCTGTAGACGACCTCGAGGTGCTTGCGAACGGTCGCGACGGTGATGCAGAGGTCGGCAGCGATCTCGACGTTGTCGGCACCGGCGGCGACGAGGGCGGCGACCTCGGCCTGGCGCACGGTCAGGCCGAGGTCGCCCAGCTCGCCGGCCGCGGGCGTCGTACGACGGCGCAGGCGCAGCAGGTGCGGACCCGCGGGTCGCAGCAGCGCCACCAGGTCGACCGTGCGCTCGTGGTGCGGGACGACGACCGGGGCCAGCCGGTGGATCGAGCGGTCCGCCCGCGCGGCGAGCCGCTGCCAGGTCGGCGCCGTACGCACCGAGGCACCGACGGCCAGCGACATGCCGACCTCCTCCCCCAGCGTCGCCGCTGCGACGGTGGCGTCGAGCACCGTCCCGTCGTCGGACAGCAGCACGTCCTCCCACTGGCCGCGGCCACCGGCGATGGCGCGGGCCCGCTCCCGGTCGGCGACGACCCGGTGCAGCGTCACCAGGTGCGGCCGCAGCCGGTCGAGCAACGCGACGTCCTCCTCGTCGAACGGCCGCTCGCACCGATTGGCCGCCACCCCGGTCACCACGCCCGGGTCACCGGGCAGGCCGAACACCGCCTGGTGCCGCACCCCGCGCGGGGCGTAGACGTGCCGGTAGAGGCGCGAGCGCCAGAACCGCTCGTCGGCCAGCTCCGCCCAGGTCACCACCGGCGAGTCGGGCTCGGCGGCGAGGCGCTGCACGAGCGGGTTCTGCCGGGCGGAGCCGGCGACCACCTCGGTGATGGTGGTCGGGTCGGGCACCCGGTCGGGCGGCCAGGCCGCGGCCGCGGTGCGCTTGCTGACCAGGCTCGTCTCGTTGTACGACACCCACGCGACGTCCGGCAGCAGCCCGGCGACCTGCCGGCACACCGACTCGGCGAACTCCTCGATGCCGCCCTCGACGTCGACGCCCTCCAGCGCGGCGAGGACCCGCGCCTCGACGCTCGCGGGACGGGCGGGGACCGTCATGGTCCGCGACGCTAGCGGCTCGGCGCCCACCACGCGTCGGGTGTGCCGTCCGGGCAGGTCAGCGTGGTGTAGTCGGCGGCGTGAGTACGACGTCACGGGCGGGTAACGGCCCGGTCCCCCTGACCGCCCCGTCGCCGGAGATCGTGAGCGTCGGTCGGCTGCGGCGCTGGTGGCGCGCGGCGTTCCTGCCGTTCTGGGTGGTGCCCGGGCTGTGGTGCGTCGCCGCGGTGGTGGCCGGCCTGGTGCTGCCGAAGGTCGAGCAGAGCGTCGGGTCGATCCCGATCGCGGTCGCCAGCGGCCCGGACGGCGCCCGCGCGGTGCTGTCGACGATCGCCGGCGCCATGATCTCGGTGACCGGCCTGGTCTTCTCGATCACGATCGTGGTGCTCCAGCTCGCCAGCAGCCAGTTCACCCCGCGCGTGCTCCGGTCGTTCCTCGACGACCGGGTCACCCAGAACACCCTCGGCGTCTTCGCCGCGAGCTTCCTCTACTCCCTCAGCGTGCTGCGGGCGGTGCGTGGCAGCAACGACATCACCTCGGTCGCAGTGCCCCAGCTCGCGGTGACCGTGGCGTTCGTGCTGGTCGTGGCGGCGGTCGGGATGTTCCTGGCCTTCATCCACCACATCACCTCCTCGATCGCGGTCGAGTCAGTGATCGGCCGGGTCTCCGACGAGTGCCGCCGCATCATCGAGTCCGGCCTCGGCCACGAGGACGGCCTGCCCACCACCGCGCCGGAGCTGCCCGACCTGCCCGGTCAGCACGTGGTCGTCGCCGACCGCTCGGGCTACCTCGACCTCGTCGACCGCGGCCGGCTCTGCGCTGCAGCAGCGCGGCACGACGCCCGCGTCGAGCTCCTGCACCCGCTCGGCACGTTCGTGGCCGAGGGCGCCCCGCTGGCCGTCGTACGGCTGCCCGGCGCGGCTGCGCCGGCCGACGTCAACTGGGCCGCCCTGGTCGCCGGGGGCGTCGTGCTGTCGACCGAGCGCAGCATGCAGCAGGACCTCTCCTTCGGATTCCGCCGGCTCGTCGACATCGCCGAGCGCGCCCTCTCCCCCGGTGTCAACGACCCGACGACCGCGGTGCAGGCGATCGACCGGCTCCACGACCTCCTACGCCGGATCGCGGTGCTGCCGGACGTCCACCCCGTCACTCTCGACGAGGACGACGTGCCGCGCGTCGTCACCCGGGAGCGCTCCTTCGGCGACCACCTCGACCTCGCCGTCGACGAGATCGCCCACTACGGCCGCGGCAGCCTCCAGGTGCCCCGCCGGCTCGACGCGATGCTCGAGGACCTCGCGACCGTCACCTCCGGCGACCGGGCCGGTGCCGTGGCTGCCAAGCGCGCCGCCGTCCTCGCGGACTGAGGGCACCCGACGTACCCGACGTACCCGACGTCACGGAACACCGCTCCGACCCCACGGCGTTCACCCGGGGTGAGCACGCACCACGGAGAGTTCAAGGTCACCCACGGCAAGCTGGTCGTCGTCGACCTCGACGTCCGCGACGACGTGGTCGCCGCCGCGACGATCTCGGGCGACTTCTTCCTCGAGCCCGACGAGGCGCTCGGCGCGATGACCGCCGCGCTCGTCGGCTTGCGCACGGACGCCCCGCTGAACGAGATCGCCGCGGCCGTCGACGAGGCCGCGGGCGACGCGGTGCTGGTCGGGTTCGACGCCCACGCCGTCGGCATGGCGGTGCTGCGGGCGCTGGGGCGGAGCACCGCGTGGCACGACCACGACTTCACCCTGCTCGACGCCGGCCCGCTTCACCCGCCCGCCCAGATGGCGCTCGACGAGGTGCTGCTGCGCCAGGTCGCCGCCGGCGAGCGCGGACCGACGCTGCGGGTCTGGGAGTGGGCCTCGAACGCCGTCATCATCGGGTCGTTCCAGTCGGTCTCCAACGAGGTCGACCTGGAGGCGGCCGCCCGCCGCGACGCGACCGTCGTACGACGGATCTCCGGCGGCGGCGCGATGTTCGTCGAGCCGGGCAACACGATCACGTACTCGCTCTACGTGCCCGAGACGCTGGTCGCCGGGATGAGCTTCGTCGACTCCTACGCCTACCTCGACGCCTGGGTGCTCCGCGCGCTGCGCGCGCTCGGCGTGGAGGCGACGTACGTGCCGGTCAACGACATCACCTCGCCCGCCGGGAAGATCGGCGGCGCCGCGCAGAAGCGTGCCGGCGGGGCGGTGCTGCACCACGTGACGATGAGCTACGACATGGACGCCGACGCGATGGTCGACGTGCTGCGCATCGGCCGGGAGAAGCTCTCCGACAAGGGCCACACGTCGTCGGGCAAGCGGGTCGACCCGATCCGCAGCCAGACCGGCCTGTCGCGCGAGGAGGTGCTGGAGGCGATGCTGAAGCACTTCGAGTCGTCGTACGGACTGGGCCGCACGCCGCTCGACGACGCCACCCGCGCGGAGGCCGACGACCTCGCGACGACGAAGTACGTCGACGACGCCTGGCTCCACCGCGTCCCCTGACGCACGAAATGACATCGACCCGGCGCACGTTTGCGCCGGGTCGATCTCAGCAGGGTCAGGCGAGGGGCGGTACGACGGCGACGGGGACCATCAGGTCGGCGCGCACCGCGGTGGCGAGCACCATCCGGGCGTTCGGCTCGTCGACCGAGCGCACCCAGTCGGCCGCCTCCTGCGGCGTCTTGCCGAAGCGCACGTGCCGCTCGACGAGGCGCTCGCGGCGCTCGTCGTCGGGCACGTCGCAGAACCACACCTCGTCCATCGAGCCGCGGGCGCGCTCCCAGCCGGGACCGTCGAGGAGCAGGTAGTTGCCCTCGGTGACCACGAGCCGTACGTCGGAGCGCACCGGGATGGCGCCGGCGATCGGCTGCTCGATGTCGCGCTCGAACATCGGCGCGTAGACGACCTCGCCGGGCAGTGCGGCGTGCCAGCGCTCCAGCAGGGCTGCGAAACCGTCGGAGTCGAAGGTGTCCGGGGCGCCCTTGGCGTCACGGCGCCCGACGCGCTCGAGCTCGACGTCGGCGAGGTGGTAGCCGTCCATCGGGACGTGCGCGACCCAGCCCTCGTCGCAGCCCGGCGGCACCGGGCCTGCGGCCAGCGCCCGGGCGAGCTGCACCGCGAGCGTCGTCTTGCCGGCGCCCGGCGTGCCGCACACCCCCAGGACGTGCCGGCCCGGGCGCGCTGCGATCTCGCGGGCGCGCACGAGCAGGTCCTCGAAGGTCACGTCGTCCACCGGCCGGGACACTACTCCGGCCTCGACCCCCGTCGGGTCCACGGCCGCGGTCGTGGACGCCCCCGAGGAGGCGGTCACGAGCGGCGGGCGGCCGCGGCCAGCCCGTTGCGCATGTACGACGCCGCGTGGGTCGCGAGGTCCTCGCCGTCGTCCCACAGGTTGCGCCACACCGCGAGGTCGTTCGACAGCGTGCGGTGCACGACCGCGGAGCTGAACGACTCGAAGGTGATCGGGCCGGTGAAGTCGATGTCGGCCAGCGCGTGGAAGAAGCCGGTGAGGTCGAGGTGGCCCGAGCCGAGGTAGCCGCGGTGGTTCTCGCCGATGTGCACGTAGCCGAGGCGGTCGCCGACCTCGAGGACGGGCCGCACGAGGTCGTCCTCCTCGATGTTCATGTGGTACGTGTCCAGGTGGACGACCACGTTGTCGGCGCCGATGTCGTCGGCCAGGCGCAGCGCGTCGCGGGCGGTGTTGACGACGTTGGTCTCGTAGCGGTTGCAGACCTCCAGGCCGAGGGTGACGCCGCGGGCGGCGGCCTCCTTGGCGAGGTCCTGGAGCACCCGGACGACGTTGGCGCGACCGGCGTCGCTGAGCGGGGCGCCGTACTTGCCGAGCGCCGAGTAGAGGGCACCGGTCAGGTGGGTGCCGCCGAGGCCGGTGACGACCTCGAGCGACTCGTGCAGCAGCTTCTCGCCGCGGGCGACGACCTCGAGGTCCTCGCTGCTGACGTCGGCGTCGAAGGCGAGGCCCCGGGAGCAGGCGACCTGGATGCCGTGCTGCTCGAGCAGCGCCCTGGTGCCGGGGACGTCGAGGTTGTCGAGGTCGTGGAGGCTCAGCTCGAGCAGGTCGAAGCCTGCCTTGGCGGTCTTCTCGACGGCGGTGCGGACCGAGTCGGGGGCGGTGTCGCCGACCCAGACGAGGGCGTGGACGCCGAGGGGGCTGGAGGTCGCGGTGGGCATGACGGGACTCCTCAGGGTGCGAGGTGGACGGTGGGGACGGTGGGGGCTGGGCGCGGTCAGGCGGCCTGGGCCCCGGTGATGAGGGCGACGATCTCCTCGCCGGTGGTCGCCGCCGTACGACGACCCGCGACGCAGCGGCCGGCGCGCATGACCCACACCTGGTCGGACAGGCGCATGACCTGGTCGAAGTTGTGGCTGATGAGCAGCACGGCGTGACCGTCGGCGCGCAGGCGCTGGATGAGCTCCTCGACGCGGGCGGTCTCCTGGACGCCGAGCGCGGCGGTCGGCTCGTCCATGATCACCAGGCCGTCGGAGAACCCGGCGGCGCGGCAGATCGAGACGGCCTGGCGCTGACCGCCGGAGAGGCGGCGGACCTTCGAGGTCACGGCGGGCACGTTGACCGAGAGGCTGGAGACCATCTCCTCGGCGGCGCGCTTCATCCGGCCGCGGTCGAGCACGCGCAGCGGGCCGAACCCGCGGGTGATCTCGCGGTTGAGGAAGAGGTTCTGCCACACGGTGAGGTCCTCGACGAGCGCGAGGTTCTGGTGGACGGTCTCGATGCCGGCCTTGCGCGCCTCCTCGGGCGTCTTGAACGCGACCTTCTCACCGTCGATCTCGATGGTGCCCTCGTCGGCGGTGTGCACGCCGGAGATGCAGCGCACCAGCGTCGACTTGCCGGCGCCGTTGTCGCCGACGATCGCGGTGATCTCACCGCGCCGCAGGGTGACGTCGACGTCGCGCAGCGCGCGGACGTTGCCGAAGGACAGCGAGAGGTTCGAGACGCGGACCAGGACGTCGTCCGCGCCGGAGGCGCTGGTGCCGGGGGTCTGGGTCTGCTGGGTCACTTCTGGTACCTCGAGAGGAAGGCGGCGGCCACGACGACGCAGCCGACGGCGACGGGCTGGTAGTACTGCGAGACCCCGACGAGCGTGAGGCCGTTGGTGAGTCCGGTGAGCAGCAGCGCGCCGAACAGCGGACCGATGATCGTGGCGCGGCCGCCGACGAGGGCGACACCGCCGAGCACGACCGCGGCGACGCAGTTGAGCAGGAACTGGGTGTTGGCCGCGGGCTCGGCGGCACCGATCCGGGCGACGAGCATGGCGCCGGCGATGCCGGCGCAGACGCCGGAGATCGTGTGGACGGCCGTCTTGACGCGGGCGACGCTGATGCCGGTCGCGGTGGCGGCCTCCTCCGAGCCGCCCGCGGCGAGCACGTGGGTGCCGAACTTGGTGTGGAACAGCAGCACGTGCGCGACGGCGGCGACGAGGAAGGCCACGATCACCGGGTAGCCGATGATCCAGACCGAGCCGGTCGCGAACTCCAGCACGAAGCGGTCGATGACGGTGGTCGGCTGGCCGTCGGACACGACGAGCGCGAGGCCCGAGGCGACCGAGAAGCCTCCGAGGGTGACGATGAAGTCGGTGATCTTGCCGCGGCCGATGAGGACGCCCTGCAGCAGGCCGAACGCCGTACCGGCGACGAGTGCGCCGAGGAAGGCGAAGCCGACCGGGGCGCCGGAGCCGAAGACGGTGCCGAAGATGATCGCCGAGAAGGTCATGTTCGACGCGACAGACAGGTCGATGCCGCCGGTGGACACCGCGAAGGTCTGGCCGACCGCGAGCACGATCAGGATGGCCGATGCGGCCAGCATCGCCTCGACGTTGCCGAGGCTGAGGAACGTGGTGTTGAGGGCCTGGAAGATCAGGACCATCACCACGAAGCCGACGGGCGCCGCCCACTCGGCCCACGACCCCGGGTCACGGAGCCGCGTGCGCCAGCTGTCGGCGGGCATCGGGGGCGGGGCGTCGTCGGTGGACGGCGCCTCCTGCGTCACGGAGGTCATGGGCACTCCTTCAAGCGCGGGGAGCTGGGATCGGGTGGGACGGAGGTCGGGTGGTGCTGGTCTGCGACATCTGTACGCAGGGTGCAGCGCGGGGCTGCGGGCCGGAGAAGGGCGGACGCGGAGGAGCGGCGGGCGTCGTGGGGCCGTCCACCGGTCCCCACCCGCGGACCGGGGCGGGATCGCCACCCCGGTCCGCGGTCTCCGTCCCCTCGCGGGGTCGGTGGTCCGGGGACCGGACGGGGATCAGTCGAGCGGGTTCTCGAAGTCCTCGAACGGCTCCGGGAAGGCGCCGAGAGCGTCCTCGGCGTTGTCCGGCGTGATGAGCGCGACCGGCGCCTCGATGCTCTCGGGGACGTCGTCACCGGCCATCAGGGCCGAGCAGGCCTGCATGCCGAGCTGACCGATCGCGTAGGGGTACTGCGCGACGGTGGCGGCGAGCGTGCCGTCGGCCACGGCCTGGAGGGCCTCCTCGTTGCCGTCGAGGCCGATCACCGCGATGTCGTCGGACTTGCCGGCGTCGGCGACGGCGCGGGCGGCGCCCAGGGCCATGTCGTCGTTGGCGGTGAAGATGCCGACCAGGTCGGGGTTGGCCGTCATCAGGTCGGTGGCCGCGGTCAGCGCCTGCTGGCGGTTCCAGTCGGCGGAGACGACGGGCAGCAGGTCGAGGCTGTCCCCGGCGGCGTTCTCGAAGCCGGTGAGCCGGTCCTCGGAGGTGATGTTGCCGGCGATGCCGCCGATGAGGCCGACGGTGCCGCTGCCGACGAGGTCGACCATCTGCTGGCCTGCGACCTCGCCCGCGGACACGTTGTCGGTGCCGATGTAGGTGTCGGCAGAGACGCCCGCGGCGTCCGCGGCGTCGGTGTCGAGCGGCTGGTCGATGTTGACGATCGGCACGTCGACCGAGGCGAGACCCTGGACCAGGTTGTTGCCGCTGATCGGGTTGACGACGAAGCAGCCGAAGTCCTGCTGGGCGAGGGCGGTGAGCCGCTCGGCCTGGCCGGTGGTGTCGGTGATGTCCTGCGCGGCCTGCACGTCGACGGAGACCCCGTCGGCCTCGGCCTCGGCGTTGATGCCGTCCTCCATCGCCTGGAAGAAGGGGTTGTCGAGGCCCTTGATCACGGCGGCGACGTTCTCGCTGCCGGAGCCGGAGCCAGAGCCGGAGTCACCGGAGTCACTGCTGCAGGCGGTGAGGGCGAGGGCGGGAACGGCGATGACCGCCGCGACGATGCGGGTTCGGGTCGTGAACATGCTGGGCCTCCTTTTTGACTTGGCGAGAACATTAAGTGGCGTCTATCACGACGTCAAGAGCCAAAAAGAGCCGTTGATATGTTCACTTCTGACGCTTTAAAGTGATCGGCACGACGTCCGACCGGGCGCCGGGACGAGGACGCAGGAGGGAGGGTGAGCACGATGGTGTCCGAGGGAGCGGCCGAGCTGCTGCGGATGATCGCCGGCAGCCGCACCGAGACGCGAGCCAGCATCGCCCACGACACCGGATGGGCTCGGGGCACCGTCAACGCCCGCCTCGACGAGCTCCTCGACCTCGGCCTGGTCATCGACGTCGGAGCCACCGGCGGCTCGCGCGGCCGCCCCGCCGCCCGGTTCGCCTTCGAGCCCACGGCCGGCAGTCTCCTGGTCGCCGATGTCGGAGCCTCCGCGGCCCGTTTCGCCCACTGCGACCTGCGCGGCGCGGTGCTCTCCCAGCACGAGGCCCCCATCGACATCGCCGCCGGCCCCGAGACGGTGCTCGACACCGTCGTCGCCGAGCTCGGCCGCCTCCCCAGCCGCGACCAGGTGCCCGCGTGGGCCCTCGGCGTCAGCCTCCCCGGCCCCATCGAGCACCCGTCGGGCCGCGTCGTGTCGCCGCCGATCATGACCGGCTGGGACGGCCTCGAGGTCCCCCGCGTGCTCGAGCCGCGTGTGGGCGTGCCCGTGCTGGTCGAGAACGACGTGAACGCCATGGCCTGGGGCGAGGTCGTCTCCACCGGCCGGATGCGCGACCTGCTCTTCCTCAAGGTCGGCACCGGTGTCGGTGCCGGCATCGTCGTGAACGGCGCGCTGCTGCGCGGCGCCCAGGGCGCCGCCGGCGACCTCGGCCACACCCACGTCGGCGACGCCGGCCCCGGCCGCCAGCCGCTGTGCCGCTGCGGCAAGCGCGGCTGCGTCGAGGCGTACGCCGGCGGGTGGGCGATGGCGCGCGACCTCACCGAGGCGGGCCTGGAGGTCGAGACCGCGGGCGATGTCGTCGAGCGGGTGCTCGCCGGCGACCCCCTCGCCGTCGACCGGGTGCGTGAGGCCGGACGGGTCCTGGGCGGCGCGATCGCGTCCGCGGTCAGCCTGGTCAACCCGGCCGAGATCGTCGTCGGCGGCCAGCTCTCCGACGTCGGCGACCACCTGCTCGCCGGCATGCGCGAGCGGGTGGCGGCGTACGCCCTCCCCCTGGCGACGCGTGACCTGGTGATCCGCACCAGCAGCCGCCCGCAGGACGCCGGCCTCATCGGCCTCGTCGACACGATGACCCGCTGGGCCCTCGAGCCCGGACGGCTCGGCGAGGTCCTGAGCCGGGTCGGCGCGCCGCAGGACTGAAACCGGCCCGCACCGACCGTCCGGTGTGCCAGCATGCCGCAGGTGCCCCGGACCACCGACGCCGCGCGCCGCGCCGGGGTGCGCGCGACCCTGCTCGCGCTGGCCGTCGTGCTGCTGCTGGGGCTGGTCTCGGGGTCGGTGCGCACCACGTCCACCCCGGCCGAGGGTGCCGCTCCCCCACCGGCCCGGGCGGGTGGTCGGGTGCCGGCGCCCGCGACGGCCACCGAGGCGGTGGCGACCGCGGTCGAGCCCCCGGTCGACCGGCCGTCGTTCGTCGTCGTGGTGATGGACGACTTCTCCCTCGACCTCCTGCCGGCGCTCCGCTCGGCGCAGCGCATGCGGCGTACCGGCGCCGACTACACGCGGGCCTACGTCGTCGACTCCCTCTGCTGCCCCTCGCGGGCGGCGCTGCTGACCGGACAGCCGCCGCACCTCAACGGCGTACGCACCAACACCTCCGGCGGCCCGGGCGACGACCTCGGCGGATGGCCGGCGTTCGAGGCCGGCAACGGCCCGCAGAAGTCCGTCGGCGTCGCGCTCCAGCGCTCGGGCTACCGCACCGGCTTCGTCGGGAAGTACCTCAACGAGTACGAGCCCAGCGACGGAGGCGCCACCGCCCCGCCGTACGTGCCCGGGTGGGACGACTTCGAGTCGTTCTCCGGCGGCGCCTACGACGGCTGGGGCTTCGTGCGCACCGAGATCGTCGCGCCCGGGGTCCTCGGCACCGTCCGCTACCGCACGCCCTCGCTGTCCGAGCCGGTCGAGGTCCGCGACGACCTGTACGCCGGGCACGTCATCGCCGACCGCGCGCTGCGGCTGCTGCGCCGCTACCGCGCCGGCGACGACCCGTTTTTCCTCTACGTCAACCCCTACGCGCCGCACTCGCGGCTCACGCCCGCCTGGAGCGAGGACGACCCGCGCTTCCCGGCGGCGTTCCGCGACCGCCCCGGTGTGCGCTCCCCCGGCGGGCGCTGCGGCCCGCGACCCTGCCGGCAGTGGGGCCCCGACGACCTCGACGGGTACGGCGACCCGGTGGCCGACAACCGGCCGACGTACCTGCGCGGCGGACACACCTCGACGGCCCCCTCGTGGCGCGGCGCGGCCCGGGGCACGCCGCGAAAGGTCGCGCGGACCTTCCTGCGCGACCGGGCCCGGATGGTGCAGTCGGTCGACCGGATGGTCACCCGCATCCTCGACGCCGCCCCGCGCGACACCTACGTGGTGCTGACCTCCGACAACGGCTTCCACCTCGGCCAGCACTCGCTCGGCCCGGGCAAGGGGACGCCCTACGACTCCGACACGCACGTGCCGCTGCTCGTCGTCGGCCCCGGCGTCGAGCAGGGTCCGCGCGACCAGGTCGTCAGCAGCATCGACCTCGCCCCGGCCCTGGAGCAGCTCGCCGGGCGCCGGCCGCGCAGCATCCGCGGCGGCGTCGGGTTCGCAGCCTCACTGCTGGACGCCGACGCACCGGGGCGGGAGGCGGCGTACGTCGAGCACACCCACGGACCGTCGCTGCCGGGCGAGCCCGACGCCCCGATCGGCTCCGGGATGCGGCTCGACGCCATCCCGTCGTACGTCGGGGTGCGCACGGCGCGCGGGCTGCTGGTGCGCCTCGACCTCGACCAGTCCGACGAGGGCACCCGCTACGCGTGGGAGCTCTACACCTACCGCGGGTCGTCGTACGAGCGACGCAACTCGTTCGCCCGGCTGCGCAAGCGCGCCTGGGTGCGCGACCTGCGCCGGCGGGTCGTGGCGTGGGCGGACTGCTCACCCCACGAGTGCCGCAGGCTGGCGTCCCTCGACTGATCCGACCTGCCCGTGTCAGGACAGGGCGCGGACGATCTCCTCGACCTTGTCCTTGGCGTCGCCGAAGAGCATCTGGGTGTTGTCGCGGAAGAACAGCGGGTTCTGCACGCCGGCGTAGCCCACGGCCATGGAGCGCTTGAAGACGATGACGTCGCGGGCGTTCCAGACCTCGAGCACCGGCATGCCCGCGATGGGCGAGGACGGGTCCTCGCTGGCGGCGGGGTTGACGGTGTCGTTGGCGCCGATGACGAGCACGACGTCGGTGTCGGCGAGGTCGTCGTTGATCTCGTCCATCTCCAGGACGATGTCGTAGGGCACCTTCGCCTCGGCGAGCAGCACGTTCATGTGGCCGGGCAGGCGGCCGGCGACCGGGTGGATGCCGAACCGCACGTCGACGCCCTTCGCGCGCAGCCGCGCGGTCAGGTCGGCGACGGGGTACTGCGCCTGCGCGACCGCCATGCCGTAGCCGGGCGTGATGACCACGCTCGAGGCGTCGGCGAGCAGCTCGGCGGTGGCGGCGGCGTCGATCTCGCGGTGCTCACCCTGCTCGACCTCACCGGACGGGCCGGCCTCGATGCCGAAGCCGCCGGCGATGACTGAGATGAACGACCGGTTCATCGCCGCGCACATGATGTAGGACAGGTAGGCACCCGAGGAGCCGACCAGCGCGCCGACGATGATCAGCAGGTTGTTGTTGAGCAGGAAGCCCGACGCGGCCGCGGCCCAGCCGGAGTAGCTGTTCAGCATCGACACCACGACCGGCATGTCGCCGCCGCCGATCGAGGCGACCAGGTGCCAGCCCAGCGCGAGCGCCAGCAGGGTGACGACCACGAGCTGCCACAGCATCGGGTCGACGACGAACCACACCGTCAGCACCGCGAAGACCACCAGGGCGCCGAGGTTGAGCAGGTTCTTGCCCGGCAGCACCAACGGTGCCGACTTGATGCGGGCCGAGAGCTTGAGGTTGGCCACGATCGAGCCGGTGAAGGTCACCGCGCCGATGAACACGCCGATGAAGACCTCGGCGGAGTGGACGCCCAGCAGGCCGGCGGCGTCGAGCACCCGGGCCTCGAGACCTCGCGGGTGCGCCTCGACGTGCAGGTAGCCGTTCCAGCCGACCAGCACCGCGGCGAGGCCGACGAAGCTGTGCAGCAGCGCGATGAGCTCGGGCATGCCGGTCATCTCGACGGTGCCGGCCAGGCGCAGGCCGATGCCCGCACCGAGCACGACCGCGACGACGAGCAGCACCGCGCCGAGCCCGTCGACGCCGGTGTCGAAGGCCAGCGTGATCGTGGCCAGGAGGGCCACGGCCATGCCGAGGATGCCGAAGGAGTTGCCCAGGGAGGCGGACTCGTGGCGCGAGAGGCCCGCGAGCGCGAGCACGAAGAGGAGGGCGGCGACCAGGAAGGCCGCCACGGCGGCGGAGTAGACGTCCATGCTCGGTCAGCTCCTCGTGAACATGGCGAGCATCCGACGCGTGACCGCGAAGCCGCCGAAGATGTTGATGCTGGCCAGGAGGACCGCGACGAACGACAGCAGCGTCACCAGGGTGTCGCCCTTGCCGATCTGCAGCAGGGCGCCGACCACGATGATCCCGGAGATCGCGTTGGTCACCGACATCAGCGGCGTGTGCAGCGCGTGGTGGACCTTCCCGATCACGTAGTAGCCGATCACGATCGCCAGCGCGAAGACCGTGAGGTTGAGCTGGAGCTGGGCGGGCGCGACCCCGACCAGCAGGAACAGTGCCGCGGCGAGACCGCCGACGACGCCGAGCCGGGCGTTGGCGCTCAGCGGCTCCTTGGCCGGCTTGGGCTCCGGCGCCGGTGCGGCGGGAGCAGCAGGTGCGGCGGAGACCTGCACCGCCGGCGGCGGCCACAGCAGCGCGCCGTCCTGCACGACCGTCAGGCCGCGCTGCACGACGTCGTCGTGGTCGAGCACCAGCTGGCCGTCCTTGCCGGGCGTCAGCAGCGTGATCAGGTTGACCACGTTGGTGCCGTAGAGCTGCGAGGTCTGCGCGGGCAGCCGGCCGGCGAGGTCGGTGTAGCCGAGCACGGTCACACCGTTGTCGGTCACGACCTTCTCGTCCGCGCGGGTCGCCGCGACGTTGCCGCCGTTGGCGGCCGCCATGTCGACGACGACCGAGCCGTTGCGCATGGCCGCGACGGTCTCGGCGGTCACCAGGCGCGGCGCGGGGCGACCCGGGATGAGCGCGGTGGTGATGACGATGTCGGCGGCGCGCGCCTCCTCGTCGTACATCGCCGCGGTCGCGGCCTCCTGCTCGGCCGTCATCTCCTTGGCGTAGCCGTCGGAGGACACCTCGGACTCGACCTCGACGTGCACGAACTGTGCACCCATCGACTCGACCTGCTCGGCAACCTCGGGCCGTACGTCGAACGCCCGCACGACCGCACCCATCGCCGACGCCGCACCGATCGCGGCCAGACCGGCCACGCCCGCACCGACCACGAACACCCGGGCGGGCGGCACCTTGCCGGCCGCGGTGACCTGGCCGGTGAACATCCGCCCGAACGCGTGCGCGGCCTCGACGACCGCCCGGTAGCCGGCGACGTTGGCCATCGAGGACAGCACGTCCATCGACTGCGCCCGCGAGATCCGCGGCACCGCGTCCATCGCCAGCGCCGTCACGCCCGCCGAGGACAGCCGGTCGAGCAGCTCGGGACTGCGACCCGGCGCCATCATCGCCACGACGGTCGCACCGGGCCGCAGCCGAGCGATCTCGTCGTCGGTCGGGGCGTTGACCTTCACGACCACGTCGGAGGACCAGACCTCCTCGGCCGTGCCGATCCGCACCGCGTCGGCGACCTTCTCGGAGGCGGCCGCCAGGTAGGCCTCGTCGGGCTGGTCGGCCAGCACGCCGGCACCGGACTCGACGACGACGTCGTAGCCCAGTCCGGCCAGCCTGGCCGCGGTCGTGGCCGTGGCCGCGACCAGGGTCTCCCCGGGTCGCTGCTCACGCGGGATGCCGATGCGCACGGGCGTCCTTCCTCCTGCTGCTGTCCGGGGTGAACCTGGCAGTTCGCGGTGGCGGCGTCACGCCGTTGTGACGACCGCCACCCCGGAGGAGGGTAGGGGGTGAGGACCCCGCGTGGGGTCCGTGTCGCGGACTGGGCAGCTACCGCGTGCGGGTCGTGCAGGTGCGGGGCCGGCTCAGCCCACCGAGGCGCCCGTCGCCGCGCTGACCTGCTCGGACGCGGTGCGAGCCCGGGCCTCCCGGGCGAGGTCGGCGTCGCGGGAGTCGACCGCGCGAGCACGGGTGTCCGCGACCTCGCGGTCGGCGCGTCGCAGCCGGGCGACGACGTCCTCGGCCCCCGAGGTGACCGCGTGTCGGCGGCCGAGGAGCATCCCGCCGGCCACCAGCAGCACCACGACGCCGAGCACCGCCCACCCGGGGCTGAGCACCCCGAGCACCAGCAGGACCAGGCCGAGCACCGCGGCCCCGACCGCCGCGGGCAGGAGCGCCGGCGAGACCGCGACGTCCTCGCGGGCCCGCCGCTCGACGGCGGCCCGCCACCCGTCGTCCGCCGCGCCGTCGGGCCCGACCTCGACGGTCGCGCCGGGCAGGCGCACCGTGGTCCGGGCGGCACCGGCCGGCCCGGTGCCCTCACGCAGGCGCTCCGCCGCGGCGCGCACGGGGCGGGCCGCGACCCTCAGCGCGAGAGCGCGGGCGCCCGGTCCGCCGCCGTTGCCGCACAGGTCGTCCACGAGCAGCGCGTCGACGCTGCCGACCGGCCGGTCCCACCGCTGGTCGGGCTGCTCGGGCAGGAGGCCCATCCGGGTGCGGATCTCGGTCATCCGGGAGAGGATCTGCGCCTCCCCGGGCGCGCCCTCGTCGACGAGCGCGCGCAGGCAGTCCGAGAGCGGGTCCTCGGCCGGGACCGGCACCTTCTCCGCGTCCCGGACCCGGTCGCCGGGCAGCCCGTAGAACGCCGCGACCAGACCGGTGTCGCGCGGGGCCTCCGCCTCGGGCACCTCGGCGCCCTCGGCCGCCGTCGTGGCCAGCACGGCCAGCCGCTCGGTGGCCTGCACCGCCGCCTCCGCGGCGATGCGGTGGGAGCCGACCTGAGCGGTGACCCGCTCGACCAGAGCGTCGGCGACGGACGTGCGCTCCCCGGAGAGGTGCTCCTCGAGGCGGGCCAGCGCGGCGTCGCCGAGGCGGCCCTCCGCGACGGCCTGCCAGACGAGTCGCTGGGCGTGCGTGACGTCGCCGCTGGTCTCCCCGGCGTGCGGCACCACCTCGTCGACCACGGCGAGGTCGAGGTCCTCGCCGCGCACGGCAGCCACGAGGGCCCGCAGGGTCAGGCTGCGGCGACGGTCCAGCGCGACCGCCTCGTCCAGCAGCCGTCGGCCCTCGTCGGTGCCGGGTCCAGCAGCGAGCGACCGGGCCGCGGGCACCAGCCAGTAGCCCGCGACGTCGGGCACGGGGGCGGCGACGGACGCCGCCGAGCCGGTCACGACGTACGTCGACACGACCTCGCGCGCCACGCGGCGTACGGCCGCTGCGTCGGAGTGCTGGATGAGCTCGCCGCGCACGTCCTCGTGCTCGACCATCGCCACGAAGGCCTCCGTGAGCCGGTCGACCTGCGCCTGGAGGTCGCCCTGGTTGCGCCGCATCTGCGCCGCCAGGTGGCTGCGGGCCCGCGCCTCCGAGGCGCGCTGCTGCTCCAGGGCGTGCCGGGTGTTGCGGTCGTAGGCGTCGCCGCCGAGGAACCAGGCCTCCCAGAAGTCGCTCATGCCCGGGCTTGTCCCCGCACCGGGCGCGGGCGAAACCGCGGGGTCAGGCGTCGGCGGAGAGGATCCCGGCGGCGGCGTACAGCAGCTCGCGGGTCGCGGGGTCGGGCGCCGCGGTGATCGGCGAGCCCGAGACCAGCTCGGCTGCCAACGTGCCGGACTCGGTGCAGCCGATGTAGCTCAGCCGGCCCTCCTCGTCGTGGCGGGGGCGCCAGCCCCGGGTCTCGAGCATGAGCAGGGCCTCGCGGTAGCAGAGCGAGAACAGCGACTCGCCGTCGAGCACGACGTCGTCCTCGCCGCGGGGCACCAGGAGCAGACCGTGGCCGCTGACGGCGTCGAGATGTCCGACGTGGAAGGCACCGAGGGCGACGGAGATGACCATGCCCCTCCAACGCGCCACCCCGGCCCGTGGTTACGCCGGACAGCGGTCGGGACCCGCACCGGTCAGGACGTCCAGACCACCTGGCCGGCCGCGTCGCGCAGTCGGGCGGTGCCGTCGTCGTCGAGGCCGAGCACGACCGCGCCGGTGCCGGCGGTCCCGGCGCGCCAGACCATCCTCCCGGCGCGCAGCAGGACGAGGTCGCCGTCGGGGCCGCAGGTGGAGCGTGTCCCCGCCGACGCCGGTCGTCGCCCGCGCCCGGGTCGGGTCGTGGGCGGAGACGACCGTGAGCGCCTGCTCGGTCAGGCGCAGCTGCCAGTCGCCGGAGTCCGAGCGCAGCGACGCGCCCCGCTGGAGCATCCCGTCGGCGGGGAGCGTGGCGGTCCCGCACGTCGCCGGCACGCCCGCGACCTCCGGGAAGACCGCGAGCGTGCCACCGCCGACCGGGGACGAGCCGGGCACGCCGGCGGCCTTCAGGCAGCTCCAGGTGGCGCCGTCCGGCACCCACCGGCACCCACCGGCACCCACCGGCGCCGGCCGTCGACGCCGACCAACCAGGACGCGGGATGGGCCGAGGTGTCCGCGGCGTCGCGCACCAGGTGGCCGCGGTAGTCGCCGGTCGCCGCGGCGTCGAGCACCACGAGCACGAGGCGGCCGTCGGGGTTGCGGAAGGCGACGGTCTCCACCGACGAGCCCGGCTGGGTCGACCCGATCCGCACGGCGCCGGGGTCGACGAACCGGGAGAGCTGGCTCCAGTAGGCGAGGTCCTCGTTCGGCGACCACGCCCCGCCGGCGCGGTCGATCCCGACCATCCCGCGGCAGGTCGCGCAGCCGCCGACGTGCGGGCCGCCGTCGTCGCCCAGCGCCAGGCTCCAGTAGAACGCGCTGCGCGCGCCGTGGCGCAACGGTCCGATGAGGTCGTGACGCACCTCGTGGACGAGGTTGGCGCCGGCGTCGGCATGGTCGAGGAAGCCGCTGCACTCGGTCATGTGCACCGGCGCGAGCGTCGTCTGGGTGGCCCACGGCGTCGGGTCCCCGCCGGAGCCGTAGCAGTGGTAGCCGATCGCGTCGACGGCGTCGGTGCGGGCCAGGACCTGCTCGGGCACGGTCGTCGGGCCGTCCGCGAGCGTCGCGCCGTCGTCGTACCAGTTGTGGTCGTGGGCCAGGATCGCGACGTCGCGCTCGCCGGCGGCGTCGAGCCGGCGCCGCAGCACGGTGGCCAGCGGGGCCTGCTGGCCCGCGCTCATCGTCAACGTGGGGTACGACGTCCGGCACAGGCCCGGCTCGTTCTGCAGGCCGAGGGTCCACAGCGGCAGGCCCATCGCGTCGTAGCGGGCGGTGTACCGGGTCAGGTAGCGGGCGTAGGTGCGGTAGGCGCGCACCTTGAGCATGTTCTGCTTGCCCGTGCACGAGCCGGTGAACGTGCCGCCGCGCTTGAGCCAGGCCGGCGCGCTCCACGGCGTCGCCATCAGCCGGAGGCCGGGGTTGCGGCGCTGCGCGGCGCGCAGGAGCGGTACGGCGTGCGCCCGGTCGCGGGCCAGGGTGAACGACCGGAGCCGGCGCACCGGGTCGTCGGCATAGCTCTCCCACGGCTCGGCGACCAGGTCGCTCGCGCCGACCGGGAGGCGCACCAGCGACAGCCGTGCCCCGTCGTCGCCGAACAGCGCGTCGAGGATCTCCGCGCGGTGGGGCGAGCCGTCGACCAGGGCGGCCGCGGAGTGCGTGAGCGCTCCCCCGAACCCGTCGATCGTCTGGTGGGCCCCCGTCGGGTCGACCTCGACCGGCAGCGACCCGCCCGGTGCGGTCGTGACGGCCGGTGGGGCGTCCTGCGCCGCGACGCGCGAGACCAGGGAGGTGCGGCCGGCCGAGGTCAGGTGGTGGGTGACCGTGCCCGGGTCGTCGGGGTCCCAGGTGAAGGTCGACACCGACCGACCCGGCACGCGCACCGCGAACGACGTACCTCCGCCGGTGACGTGCAGCAGCCGGGAGCCCTGGGTGGCGGAGGCCAGGCCGGGAGGCTCGGCGTCGGCGGTGGCCGGTGCGGCGACCAGGGCCGACGCGGGCAGGGCGACGAGAAGGGACAGGAGCAGGGACCGGAGCGCGAGCAGGCTCGCGCGAGCAGGACAGGACAACAGCGGGATCCGAGACGTGTGGGGGGCCGAGACACCGCGCCGGGGCGCGGGAGGCTCAAGGATCCCTCAAGACCGGTGGCCGAGTCTCAGGATTCGCCGAGCACGAGCCGGAGGTCCCGTCAGGTCGGCCCCACGCGGGGTCCGAAGGGTCCAGGCTGGCGGCACCCCTACCGGAAGGACCCCCTGATGAGCGCCCTGCGGAGCCTGGCCGCCACGACCGCCGCCACAGCCGTCGCCCTGATCGGCAGCCTGCTGCTCGCGACCACCCCGGCGTCCGCCGCGGGCGGGGTGTGCGACGACCTCGACACCGGCCGGGTCAACGTCACGGGCAACCAGCAGACCGTCACCGCCACCGCGCCGACCGGCTCGCTCATCACCGGCTACTGCGTGAAGTCGTCGTCGGGCGGCACCGCACCGGAGTACGTCACGCTCGCCGAGCCGCTCGGCGGGCTGGTGCTGCGGCACTCCGGCGGCGGTCAGGTCATCCACTACTCGCTGTCGTTCGGCGCTGTCGCGCCGGAGCCCGAGCCCGAGCCGCAGCCGGAGCCCGAGCCGCAGCCCGAGCCCGAGTCCCAGCAGCCGTTCGACTGGAACTGGACCTACCCCGAGCCGTCGTGCGACGCGCTCACCGTCACCTACCCGGCCGACCTGCCCTCGGGCCAGTCCAACGACGTCAACATCCGCCTCGAGACCGACCAGGGTCAGGTCACGCTCAACTACCACCACGACACCGGCACCTGGTCCGGCACGACCGGCTTCACCTACTCCCAGCACCGGCTGTGGCCGGAAGGCGTGCGTCGGTACGCCGTCACCTGGGTGCAGGTGGCCGGCACCAACTACCACTGGCAGGGCCGCCAGTCGTGCGTCACCGACGGCGACGCCTCGACGCTCGACACGCCGCGGGCGGTCACCTCGGTCGCCGGCTTCGACGGCGGGTCGGTCCGGGTCGCCCGCGGCCGCCGCGCCCGCACCGACGTGGTCACCACCGACGAGCTCGGCCTGACCACCCTGGACCTCCAGCGCCGTACGCCGCGCGGCTGGCGCGACGTCAGCCGGGTCACCGCCCGCGACGGTCGGGCCCGCGTGGTCTTCCCGCGCGAGACCCGGCGCGGCACGCGGGTCTACCGCCTGGCGGCCGACGCCACGGGGGCGACGACCGGCGCCGTGACCCGCCCCCTGCGGGTGCGGGTGCGCTGAGACAGGCGGTCGCCGGTACCCGCGGCGACCGGACCGGCACCTGCGGCGGAGGCGCGAGGGCATCCGCCGCGACGAGCCTGGGGGCATGACCGCGTCCCAGGACCTCGACCGTGGTTCGATGACCCGCCCGCTCCCCTCGTCCACACCAGCCGGAGATGACCGCGTGACCGCACCCGGCTCCGCCGTCCTGCGCGCCGCCTCGCGCGCTGCTGGGACCGCCCGCCCGTGGTGGTGGGAGCTGGTCGTCGGGTCGATCGCCCTGGTCATCGGCGCCGGCGACGCCCTCTCCCGCCTTCTCGCCCCGGCGGACGGCCTGCTGGTCGTGGGGCTCCTGGTGGCTGCGACCGTCACCAGCAGACGGGCGCCCGGGGTGGCGCTCGCGCTCACCTGGGCGCTGGGGATGCTGCACGTGGCGCTGTTCGTACCGATCCTGCGCGCGGAGGTGCTGCTGCTGGTGGTCGCATTCTGCTGCGCCCGGTGGGGCAGCCGCGCGGTGCTGGTGGCGAGCGCCGCGTCGATCCCGGCCGCTGGCGTCGGTGCGGCACTGGTCGCCTCGGCGATCTCGCTGTGGAGCCTCCCGGTCGGATCCGTCCCGCTGGTCGACCTGGTGCTCGGCTCCGGCAGTCTGACCGACCCCGCGTCGGGGCCGGCGTACGTCGCGCTGGCCGGCCTGCTTCTGCTGGGCCTGCCATGGCTGCTGGGGCTGTCGCTGCGACTGTCCCAGCGCGCCGAGACCGCCGAGCGCGACCGCGACGAGGCCACCGCCGACGCCGGCCGCGCCCAGGTGGCGGCCGACCAGGCGGCCGAGGTCGCCCGGCTCCAGGAGTCGCGGGCCCGGCTGGCCCGCGACGTGCACGACGTGGTCGGGCACTCCCTCGCGGTCGTCCTGGCCCAGGCCCAGGCCGGGCAGTACGTCGACGACCCCGAGCGGCTGCGCGAGACCCTCGCGACGATCGCGGAGACCGCGCGCGGATCGCTCCAGGAGGTGCGCGCCGTGCTCCGCGAGGACGCCCCGGCGATCGACGCGGCTCCCGACGGCGCCCCGCCCGACGACCGCCTCGCCACGCTGCTGGCCGGGGTCCGGGCGGGCGGCCACGAGGTGGCGCTGCACGAGGAGGGCCGCCCGCAGCCGCTGCCGCCCGAGCTGGCCGAGGTCGCCCACCGGGTGCTCCAGGAGATGCTCACCAACGCCGTGCGGCACGGGCGGCCCGGCACCCCGATCGACGTCGAGCGGCACTGGGACGCCGACCAGGGCGTCGACGGCCGGGGCGAGCTGCGGATCGAGGTGCGCAACGAGGTCCGCACCGAGGCCCGCGCCGACCCTCATGCCACCGACACCTCCGACGACACCCGCCCCCTGGCCGCCGCGGGCGCCGTACCCGAGTCGCCAGAGTCGCCCGGGTCGCCCGGGTCGCCCGGGTCGCCCGGTCAGGGACTGGTCGGCATGCGGGCCCGGCTGGAGTCGGTCGGCGGCCGTCTCGACGTACGCCGACGGGCCGCGCGCGACGAGGCCGGCGCGGTCACCTTCACCGTCACCGCCTGGCTCCCGGTGCGCGACCGCCGGGCAGGATGACGCCCGTGCCACAGCCCGTACCTGAGGAGACGGAGATCGAGGTCGTCCTCGTCGACGACCAGGACCTCTTCCGCGAGGGCGTCCGCACCATCGTCGACGCCCAGCCCGGGCTGCGCGTCGTGGGCACGGCCGGCGACGGCCACGAGGCGCTCGAGGTCGTCGACCGGCTCGCGCCCCACGTGGTGCTGATGGACGTGCGGATGCCCGGCATGGACGGCGTGGAGGCCACCCGGCGCCTGTTCTCGCCCGAGCGCGTCGCCGCCCGGGCGACGCCGCTGCAGGTCGTGGTGCTGACGACGTTCGACCTCGACGACCGGGCCGCCACCGCCATCCGGCACGGCGCGGCCGGCTTCCTGCTCAAGGACGTCACGCCCGCCCGCCTGGCGCACGCGATCCGCACCGTGCACGCCGGCAACGCCGTGCTCGGCCCGCAGGAGCTCACCGCGCTGATGACCGGGACGTTCCGCGAGCGCACGCCGGCGCCTGCGGCGTACGACGACCTCACCGAGCGCGAGCAGGCCGTCTTCGACGGCGTCGCCCGCGGGCTGTCGAACGCCGAGATCGCCGCCGAGGTCTTCGCCGGCGAGTCGACGGTGAAGACCCACGTGGGCGCGATCCTGCGCAAGCTCGGGCTGCGCGACCGGGTGCAGGTGGTCGTCTTCGCCCACCGCCACGGCCTGGTCTGACGTCGAGCCCGGGCACGAGCCTCAGGACGTCGCGCGCACCCACTCCCCCATCCGGGTCGCGATCTCCTCGCCGCAGTCCTCCTGCACGAAGTGACTGCCACGCAGCCGGTCGTGCGGCTGCCCCTCGGCGCCCGGCACGTGCGCCCGCAGCGGCTTGTCGGCGCCGCCCAGGATCGGGTCGTGGCGACCGAAGAGGGTGAGGAACGGCCGGTCGTAGGACCCCAGGCCCTCCCAGGCCCGCTTCTGCTCCGGCATCGCGGGGTCGCTCGCGCTGGTCGGCACCAGCATCGGGAACGCCCGGGCTCCGGCGAGGTGCCTGCGGGTGGGGTACGGCGCGTCGTACGCCGCCAGCACGTCCCTCGACAGCGTGGTCACGGTGCCGACCTGCACGATCCGACTGACCGGCAGCACCGGCGACCAGCGGGCGAAGGCCCGCCAGGCCCGGAACGGCAGGTTGGCCGCCTGCTGACCGGCCGGGAGGTAGCCGTTGCCGACGCAGATCCGGGCGAACCGGTGCGGCTCGGTGCCGGCGATCCGCAGCCCGATGAGCGAGCCCCAGTCCTGGCAGAACAGGGTGGTGTCGGGGCCGCCGTCGAGACCGAGGGCGTCCAGGAACCTCGTCACCCAGCCGACGTGACGCGCGTAGGTGTAGTCGGCGACGCGGGCGGGCTTGTCGGACCGGCCGAAGCCGATGAGGTCGGGCACCACGACGCGCATCCCGGCCTCCAGCAGCGGGCCGACCATGTGGCGGTGCAGGAAGCCCCAGGTGGGCTCGCCGTGCAGCAGCAGCGCCACGGGGGCGTCGCGCGGACCGGCGTCGACGTAGGCCATCCGCACCTCCCCGAGGTCGACGTACGACGGCGCGTGGTCGTAGCCGGGGAGGTGGGCGAACCGGGACTCGGGCGTGCGGAGCACCTGCATGGCCCGATCCTGCCCGACCGGTCGCCGGTGCGGCAGGGGCGAGGGCCGTCGTTTGGGCTACTCGCTGGTACTCAGTAGCGTTCGGATGAACCTGAGTCTCATCACGAAAGAGGGAACGGATGCACAAGGTCGGGGTCGTGGGCTGCGGGCTCATGGGAGCGGGCATCGCCGAGGTCGCCGCGCGCAGCGGGGACGACGTGGTCGTCGTCGAGTCGAGCGAGGACGCCGCGAAGGCGGGCCTGGCACGCCTGGAGCAGTCGCTGCGGCGGGCCGAGGCCAAGCAGAAGATCGAGTCCGCCGACGAGGTGCTGGCGCGCATCCGGGTCGAGACCTCGCTGGAGGAGCTCGCCGACCGCGACCTGGTCGTCGAGGCGATCGTGGAGGACGAGCAGGCGAAGGTCGAGCTCTTCCGCGCCCTCGACGAGATCGTCACCTCGCCCGACGCGATCCTGGCGTCCAACACCTCCTCGATCCCGATCATGAAGCTCGGGACCGTGACGTCGCGGCCGCAGCAGGTCATCGGCATCCACTTCTTCAACCCCGTGCCGGTGCTCCAGCTCGTCGAGCTGGTGCCGTCGCTGACGACGTCGGACGAGACCACCGCGCGGGCCCGCGCCTGGGCGGAGGAGACCCTCGGCAAGCAGGCGATCCGCAGCCAGGACCGCGCCGGCTTCGTCGTCAACGCGCTGCTGATCCCGTTCGTGCTCTCGGCCATCCGGATGCTCGAGTCGGGCTTCGCGACCGCCGAGGACATCGACCGCGGCCTGGTGCTCGGCGCCGCGCACCCGCAGGGCCCGCTCGCGCTGGCCGACCTCATCGGCCTCGACACCACCCAGGCGGTCGCGCAGTCGCTCTACGAGGAGTTCAAGGAGCCGCTGTACGCCGCTCCCCCGCTGCTCAACCGGATGGTCGACGCGGGGCTGCTCGGCCGCAAGACCGGACGCGGGTTCTACAGCTACTCCTGATCCCCCGCGCCCGGCCGGGCGCGCGCCCGGCTCAGCGCTTGACGAGGTGCCAGGTGTCGACGGTGTGCCGTCGCACCTGTGCCCTCGTCCACGGGAACCGCACCCACTTCTCCTGGCTGAACAGCTTGGTCTGGTCCGAGGAGTACGGCGAGCGCGGGTTCTCCGACTGGCTGTAGGTCAGGATCGTCGACGGCACGACCTTCCCGCGGTCGCGGAACGACACCGCCTGGATGTGCGACGAGCCGTAGGTGATCGGCCGGAAGCGGCCCCGATGGTTGACCGGCAGCCGCGAGGCGAGCGCGTTGGCGTTGCCGGCGGCGTTGCCCAGGCCACCACCGAGCGGGTACGGCGGCGCGCCCCGGTCGGCGGACACCTGGAGCGTGCCCCACGGCGCGTCGAAGGCGACGCCGGCGTCGCGGACCGCGTCGATGCCGTCCTGCATCGCCTGCACGACCTGCGGGTCGAGCCGGTTGAGGTCGCGCGGGGTGTTCAGCGGGTCGTCGGCGTCGAACGGCGTGAGCCACATCGTCGGCGAGTCGACCCGGGAGACGAACTCCTCGAACAGGTGGGTGCCCACCGAGTCGGCGTCCGAGCGCCGGTCCCACGCGGCCAGCACCGCGCACGCCTCGGTCTCGCCCGTGGCGTCGCACACCGCGTCGAGCGCGCCACCCTGGCTCATCACCTCGGCCGCGCGCACCCGGTTGGCGTGCTCGTGCGAGCGCAGCGTCGCCGGTGACTCCTTGCGGTCGCCGCGCAGCTGGTCGACGACGTACTGGCTGACCATGCGGGTGCGCATCGTGCGCTCGCACCGCTCGCAGCCGATGATCGTCGGGAAGCCCTCGAGCCGGGTGTGGTCGTTGGGCAGCCAGAACGAGTCGTTGGCGTTCATCACCCAGTCGCGGGCGAGGTGCTCGGGCAGCCGGCGCGGACCGAGCATGCCGGGGCGCTGCGCGTCGGCGTCGGTGCCCCAGGCGCAGTCGCCCGAGGCGCGCGTCCCGTCGAGACCGGGCAGCCCGGCCACCTGGTCGAGCACGGTGCCGACGACGGTGAGACACCGGTTCTTCATGGCGTTGGTGACGTGCGGGACGACGGAGTGGTCGGCGTACAGGACGGTGCCGCGCCGGTCGGCGGCCGTGGTGTTGACCCACGGCATGCCGCCGCCGGCGTCCTGACGGCGCAGCAGGTCGCGCACCGAGGTGGCCTTGCCCATCTCCAGGAACGTGTCGATGGTGCGCAGGTGCTCGGCGTTGGCGTCGCGGATCGCCCACACGCTCACCGGCGACCAGCCCATGAAGGTCGCGGGCGAGTCGGCGACGTAGCCCTCGTCGGTGCGCCAGAGGTCCTCGACGATTACGCCACCACGGGTGCGGATCCGCACGGTGCGGTGCTCGAGCTGCTTGACGCCGTCGGTGGTGAGGTAGGACGTCGGGGTCACCAGCCGGTACTCGTACGGCGTGAAGCGGTAGGCCGTGGACACCGTGTGGCTCCAGGCGACATTGGAGTTGAAGCCGATGTTGACCGCGGGCGAGCCGATCAGCGAGGCGCCGGCGACGTCGTACTTCCCGGGGATGGTGAGGTGCTGCTGGGTGAACCGGTAGCGGCCGACCCACGGGAAGTGCGGGTTGCCGAGCAGCATGCCGCGGCCGGTCGTCGACTCGTCGCCGCCGACGGCGGTGGCGTTGGAGCCGAACGGGCTCTCCGGGTCGCGGCCGAGCGCGACGAGCAGCCGCTCGCGCTGGGCGGCGTCGACCTCGGCCGCGCTGACGGGGACGTCGGGCAGGCCGGGGTCGCCCACGGTCGGCGGGTCGGCGTCGGCGATCTCCTTGACGAACACGCCGGTCGAGGCGAGCAGGTTGGCGAGGTAGACGCCGTACCAGAGGTCGAGCGAGGTGACGTTCGGTCGCAGGTAGTCGCCCTTGCGGCAGGCCGGGTCGGTGACGTCGTTGCGGCGCAACCAGGTGTTCACGCCCTCGACGTAGCCCGCGACCATCCGGCGCGACTGCTTGCCGGGCCCGGCGGGTGAGCGGAGCAGCCTCTCGACGACCTTGCGGTTGTGCAGGTCGACGACGAGCGTGTCGATCTGGCGGTTCCTGCCGTTCATGCTGACCCGGTCGTCGTAGGTGCCGCCGGGACCGAACCAGTACGACCGCAGGCCGCGGCCGGTGACGATGGTGTCGTAGAGCGTGCAGATGCTGGACTCCGCCGCGGCG
Organism: Nocardioides sp.; assembly: GCA_002729525.1. GTDB lineage: Bacteria > Actinomycetota > Actinomycetes > Propionibacteriales > Nocardioidaceae > Nocardioides. The sequence continues at coordinate 36,521 of PBYI01000017.1, read as the reverse complement.
TACCCGCTGCCGTAGCCGAGCGAGCCCCAGGTCCGGGCGGTGACGTGCGGGATGCCGTGCTCGGTGATCCGCACCGTGGCGTCGTAGCGGGCGGCGCGGCGCTGCTGGCGGGCCGTCTGGAGACCGGCGGCGTCCGGCGTGGCGCCCGGAGCGGTGACAGCCACGACGGGAGCGGCCGGCGTGACGCGAGGCACCGCCGCGGAGGCGGCCGAGCCGGTGGGCGTGCCGGCGAGCGCGGCGACACCGAGGGCGAGACCGAGCAGCGGCGCGAGGACCTGACGGGGGCGAGGCATGACCGGTCAACGGCCGAGTGTGACGACGGTTACGCAGTCGGGTGGCCGGCGCCGCCGTCCGAACGGCGCCGGCCGCTTGGCGCCGGACCGCACGGACCTCCCGCCCGGCCGGGTCGGCGGATCGCTCCGCCAGGTCCGCGGTCCGCTCTCCTTCGCGGGAGCGACCGGTGCGCAATCTAGGTGCCGCAGGACCCCCGCACCCGGTTTTTCCGGCGCCCGGGTGTGCGCCGCAAAAGTCCGGGCCGTCGAGGGCGGCGTCAGAGGTAGAGGCCGGCGCTCTCGTCGGCGAGCCGGTCGGCCGCCACGGCGTGCACGTCGCGCTCACGCATCACCAGGTAGGTCTCGCCGCTGACCTCGACCTCGGCCTTGCCCTCGGGGTCGAAGAGCACCCGGTCACCGGCCTCGACAGCGCGGGCGTGCGGACCGACGGCGGCGACCCTGGCCCAGGCCAGTCGCCTGGTGCCCAGGGCGGCGGTGGCGGGGATGACGATGCCGCCGCTGGAGCGGCGCTCCCCCTCGGTGTCGACCTCGCAGAGCAGCCGGTCGTGCAGCATCTTGATCGGCTGGCGCTCGGCCATGCGCGACCTCAGGACGCGACGCGGCGCACCACGACGAGCACCGCGATCGTGCCGACGACGACGCCGACGGTCTTGAGGATGTTGTCGGTGCGCGGCTCACCCGTGGCCGGGTCGACGTAGTAGCCCTTCACCGCGTTGGCCTCGCGAGTGGCGATCGTCTTGGGGTGCGTGCGGTGGAGCAGCTGGTCGATCGTCGAGGCGAGGCGCAGGCGCGTCTGCTCGATCTCGCGCTCGAGGTCGGTGATGTCGTTGCTCACGACACCGGAGGCTATCAATCCCGAGGGTCACCCGGCCGGGGGTGCGCTCTCCGGGCCCGTCGGTCGCCCGGTGACCCGCGGGTCGAAGCCGAACGGCAGCTCCAGCCGGTGGGCGCGCATGAGGGCGTCGTCGGTGAGCACGTCGTACGTCGCCCCGTCGGCGACGACACGGCCCTCGCTCAGCACGACCGCACGCGGGCACAGCTCCAGTGCGTACGGCAGGTCGTGGGTGACCATCAGGACGGTGACGTCGAGGCCGCGCAGGATGTCGGCGAGCTCGCGGCGCGAGGCCGGGTCGAGGTTGGACGACGGCTCGTCGAGCACCAGGATCTCCGGGCGCATCGCCAGCACGGTCGCCACCGCGACCCGGCGGCGCTGGCCGAAGGAGAGGTGGTGCGGCGGACGGTCGCGGAAGTCGGCCATGCCGACCTGGTCGAGTGCCTCGAGCACGCGCTGCTCGAGCGCCTCCCCACGCAGTCCGAGGTTGGCCGGGCCGAAGGCCACGTCGTCGCGCACGCTGCCCATGAAGAGCTGGTCGTCGGGGTCCTGGAACACGATCCCGACCCGACGACGGATCTCGGCGAGGTGCTCCTTCTCGACCGGCAGGCCGCTGACGGCGACGGTGCCGGACTCGGGCGTGTGGATGCCGTTGAGGTGCAGGACCAGGGTGGTCTTGCCGGCGCCGTTCGGACCGAGGAGGGCAACCCGCTCCCCGGCGTGGACGTGCAGGTCGACGCCGCGCAGGGCGGCGTGGCCGTCGGGGTAGGCGTAGGCCAGACCGCGTACGTCGAGGACGGGGGTCACCGAGTCATCACCGGGGCATCACCGGGGCATCCTGCCCGTGTAGCCGCGCGACAGCATCGCCAGGTGCACCCGCTCGCCCCGTTCGAAGGAGCGCACGAACAGCGCCCCGAGCGTGCGCGCGAGGACGGGCCAGTGTCGCGGCGAGCGCGGGTCGACCCCGCGCGAGCGCATCGCCACCAGCATCCGCCCGAGCTCGCCGGTGACGACGTCGAGGTAGCGGATCATGAAGCCCATGATCTGCACGAGCAGCTCCGGCGCGTGCAGGCGCTCGAGCCCGGCGAGCAGGTCGGCCGGCTCGGTGGTGGCCGCGAGCAGCAGCGACGCGAGCACGCCGAGCGTGCCCTTGGCGAGCAGGCCGAACGCCGCGACGAGACCGGGCTCGGACAGGCTGAGTCCGAGCACGTCGACCCGGGGTCCGGTCGCCACGAACGGCACGAGCACGGCGAACACGACGAACGGCACCTCGACGACCATCCGCTTGAGGAGGTACGTCGGGGGCACCCGCGAGATCCGCACCGCGACGAGCAGGACCGCGAGGTAGCCGGCGTACACGGCGTACCACTCGCGCGGGGTGAGGACGACGACCAGCGCGAAGCCGAGCAGGCCGACGAGCTTGAGGTGCGCCGGGGCGCGGTGGAGCGGGCTGTGACCGTGGTAGTGCAGGCGGTGGCCGTGACCGCTGCCCACCGTGCCGCTGCCCGTCAGCCCCGGTCGGCGCCGCGGCGGCGCACGACCCAGGCCGCGCCACCGGCGACGAGCAGCACCAGGAGGGTGCCCAGGACGCCCGGGATCGCACCGGACAGCCAGCCGTCGACGCCGGTGGTCTGGTAGTCGGCGAACGGGCTGCCGGAGGTCGCGGAGTCCTCGGCCGAGCCGAGGAAGCCGGTCTCCTCGGCGACGAACTCGAGGCCGTCGGGGTGACCGCTGGCCCAGTAGCTCACGACGCCGGCGACGGCGAGCGCCACGACGAGCAGGACGACGTACAGGGTGCGCGTGGAGACGCGGCGGCCAGCCACGCGCTCGGCGCCGTCGGTGGTCCGGTGCTCGGTGGCGCTCATGCGGTGACCTCCTCGGCGGCCGTGGCGCGGGACGGTCGGCGCAGCCCGCGAGCACCGTGGACGAGGTCGGGCCGGGCCGCGACGACGGCTCCGACGACCACGAAGGTGACGGCGGCCTCGCCGAGCCCGATGACCAGGTGCCAGCCGAGCATCGCGGTGAGCACCGCGCCGTTCTCGACCGGCGCGGTGCCACCGACCGCGAAGAGGCCGGTGAAGACCAGCGCGGCCGCGGGCACGGAGAGGTACGCCGCGACCGCCGCGACCGGGGCGACCACGCCGATCCGCTTGGGCAGGACCGCCCGCAGGAGCGCGAAGACCCCCCACCCGACGGCGGTGGTGACCAGGCCGATCAGCACGATGTTGGTGCCGAGCGCGGTGAGACCGCCGTCGGCCATGAGGAGGCCCTGGACCAGCAGCACCGTGGACAGGCACAGGACCGCGGTCCACGGCCCGACCAGCACGGCGGCGAGCGCGCCGCCCATGAGGTGGCCGCTGGTGCCGGCGCCGACGGGGAAGTTGATCATCTGGGCGGCGAAGACGAAGGCGGCGACGAGGCCGGCCAGGGGGGCCGTCCGGTCGTCGAGCTCGCCCTTCGCCTTGCGCAGCGCGACGCCGACGGCGATCGCGGCGACCGCGCCGGTGGCCACCGAGGTGGGCGCGTCGAGGAATCCGTCTGGCACGTGCACGCGGGCGCCGCCTTCTGCCCGTCCGGGCCGCAGTAGGTTGGTGGAACGCTTCGTGCCCACCCTAGGCCATTGCAAATCGCTTGCAACAAGGTCGCGTCCATGAGGAGCCACCCCATGACCGGACGTCTCGCCGTCGGCGACACCGCCCCCGACTTCACGCTCACCGACGACACCGGCGCGGAGGTGACTCTCTCCGACCTGCGCGGCAAGCGGGTCGTCGTCTACTTCTACCCAGCCGCGATGACGCCCGGCTGCACCAAGCAGGCCTGCGACTTCAGCGACAGCCTCGACTCGCTGCGTGCCGCCGGGCTCGACGTGCTGGGCGTCTCCCCCGACAAGCCGGAGAAGCTCGCGAGGTTCCGCGAGAAGGAGGGCCTCACGATCACCCTGCTGTCAGACCCCGACAAGGCCGTCATGCAGGAGTGGGGCGCGTTCGGCGAGAAGAAGCTCTACGGGAAGGTCGTCGAGGGCGTCATCCGGTCGACCGTCGTCGTCGACGCCGAGGGCGTCGTCGAGCTCGCGCAGTACAACGTCAAGGCCACCGGGCACGTCGCCAAGCTGCGCCGTGACCTGGGACTCGACTGACGGGTCCGTCCTGACACACTGCGGTCGCGAGCCGAAGTGGTGGAACTGGCAGACACGCAGGATTTAGGTTCCTGTGCCCTCGGGTGTGCGGGTTCGAGTCCCGCCTTCGGCACCGACCTCCCCCGTGCGGGGCACCGCGAGCGCGGCTGAGGCCATACTGGACGGCGTGAGCCAGAACCCGTGGGGCCAGGCACCGCCACCGGACAGCAACGCGGGCGGCTACGGCCAGCCGGCGTACGGCGGTCCCACCCAGCCGGGCTACGGCGCGGGCGGGCCCGGGGCCCCCGGCGGGTACGGCGCTCCGCCTCCCCCGCGCAGGAAGTCCGGGCTCCTCGTCGGACTGCTCGTCGGCGGCGCCGTCCTGGCCGTCGTGGTGGTCCTCGTCGTGGTGACCCTCGTGCTGGCCGGCGACGACAGCGGCTCGACGACAGCCGGGTCGGACCCGTCGTCCTCGGGGTCGTCGGAGTCCTCGGGGTCGGCATCCGGTTCGGAGGATCCGTCACCGACGGAGGAGACCTCCGCGCCCGTCGCGACCGGCGCCGACCTCGCCGGCAACGGCTACGTCTACCCGCTGCCCGGCGACAGCTGGCAGGACGCCACGCAGGAGGCGCTCGACTCCGGCACCGATCTCGGCACCATCGACTCCATCGCGATCCTCGGGTCCTCGATGGCCCTGGCGCAGAGCAACATCCTCGTCGAGGTCGCCCCCGCCGGCGACGCCTCGCAGCCCGAGGACGTCGAGGCGGTGTGGCTGCGCAACCTCGCCGGCACCGACGGCGCCACCCCGCGCGACATCGAGGGCCGCACCATCGACGGCGAGCGCGCCCTCGGCATCCGCATCGACGACCGCGTCAACACCAACGGAGCCACCCTCAACCAGATCGCCTACCTGGTCCTCCACGACGGCCAGCAGTTCTCGATCGCGCTCACCTACCCCGCCAGCGGGGACAACGTGTCCGAGCAGGACTTCGACGCTGCCCTCTCCGGGTGGTCCTGGACCAGCTGACGCACCGCAGCCTGAGGTGGTTGACCCCGACCGAGCGCCGCCCCGCTCCGGTGGTTGAGCCCGACGAGCCGCTAGGCGAGGAGGTGTCGAAACCCCCGCCGCCCGACCGCAAACCATGTCCACAACGGGCCTTCCGAGCCAGGCCGACTGTCGGTGGTCCCACCTAGAATCAGGACATGCGAAAAGCGCTCGTGACCTGCGACGACGAGCCGACCCCGGTCGGCCTCGTCGCCGCGGTCAGGAGCGCCGCGGACGTCAAGAAGCAGGCCGCCCTGACCGAGGCGTACGCCGTGCTGGAGTGGGTCGCGGCCCGCCAACTCCCGGAGGACCGTGCGGCCGAGGAGTGGTCAGACGACCACTTCGACGAGATGAGCAAGGACCGGTTCGGCTCCCAGGCGCTGCACCTCGCCGGCCCGGGCGCCCCGGTCGTGGAGGAGGACGAGGCCTACGAGATCGCCGCCGCCCTCGGACTGTCCCGGCAGTCGGGGTCACGGTACGTCGGTGACCTGATCGAGCTGCGCTACCGGCTGCCTCGCATCTGGTCCCGCGTGACCGCCCTCGATCTGCCGCTGTGGAAGGCCCGGAAGATCGCCGCCGCCACCTGCACGCTCCCGGAGGCCGGTGCGGCGTACGTCGACCACCAGCTCGCCTGGACCGCCGCCCGCACCACGCTGGCGCAGATCGACCGGACGGTCGACGAGGCCATGGTCCGGTTCGCACCCGACCAGCCGCCCGAAAACCCGACCGACCACCGCGACGTGATCCTCGACCTCGACCAGGCCAAGCACGGCCTCGTCAGTATCGGTGCGCTGCTGGACCTGGACGACGCGCTCGACCTCGAGGACGCGCTGCGCGCCGGCGCCGCCGCCCTCAAAGAAGCCGGCTGCGACGACCCGCTCGGCGTACGACGGGCGAAGGCTCTCGGTGACCTCGCCCGCGGTCAGGGCGCGCTCGACCTGCAGACCGACAGCAAGAGCCGCCGCCCGCTGGTGGTGACCGTGGTGAACGGGCAGGCCACCTGCGAGGCGTTCGTCCGCCCCGGGATGCCGGTCACCGTGACGCTCGACCAGATCAGGGACTGGTGCAGCACCGCCACCCGCGTCACGGTCCGTGAGGTCCTCGACCTGAACACCGATGACGCCACCGACTCCTACGCCCCGACCGAGAAGCTCGCCGCTCAGGTCCGCCGACTGCACCCGACCTGCGTGTTCCCGCACTGCCAACGCACGTCCGAGCGCTCCGATCTCGATCATGTCGTCCCGTACGCCGACGGCGGCCCCACCTCGACCGCCAATCTCGCTCCACTCTGCCGGACGCACCACCGGATGAAGACCCACGCCCGGTGGCGCTACCGACGCAGACCCGACGGAGTCTTCGTCTGGACCGGCCCGATGGGCCAGGTCTTCGAGGTCGACGACCGCCCAGAACCCCCAGATGGTTGAGCGCTTCGAGACGCCTCGTCCCTCGGCTCCTCAGGAACCACCGGGCGAGGCGAGCGAAGCGAGTCCGTGTCGAAGCCCAGCGAGCCGCCCCCTGTGCGATTGCGGTGTGATAGCGACCGCCGCCTGACCTTCACATGGGCGTGTTGGGGAGGTGCGCAAGAAGGGCTGCGCAGGCCCGTCCAGCAGACACAATGGCAGGTATGAACACCGCCGTTCCTCGGGCGACCACCCGCGCGCGGGTCGGCCTCAATGGCCCCATTCTCACGAGCAACCTCGTGGCCGGGTGCTTCTTGCTGCTCGTCCTTGCCTTCCTGAGCTGGCCGCTAGCGGTCATGGGCGCCGTCTACGTGGCTGGGGCGAGCGTGTTCCTTGCCGCGGCCTACGCGGAGCCGTCGCTTACCAGGCGTCAGGAGGCCGCGGCGTGGGTCGTGCCGTGGCTGGCCGCAGTAGCGCTGTGGGCCTGGGTGGCAGCTGGCATCGAAGGCGGTGCGCCCTGGCTCCTCAACGCATGGTTCGGCTTGGTTGTCGCGACTCCGTGCTACCTGGCGTGGCAACTACTGGCGCTAGACGGTATGACGTGACCGCCTCGGGCTGAGGTGGTTGCGGGCCGGGGCCTCACTCACAAGATTCGTGGGTTACCGAGCAGGGGCCGCCTGCTCGGCCTATCCGACATTGTGGGAGGCCCCGGTGTTTACCGAGCGTACGAGCGTTGGGCTCGACGTGCACGCACGATCGGTCGCGGCAGCAGCGATCGATGGCGTCACGGGCGAGCTCGTCCAAGCGAAGCTGACCCCGTCACACGACCACATCAGGTCTTGGCTCCAGGACCTCCCGGGCCCGGTCGCGGTGGCCTATGAGGCCGGCCCAACCGGGTTCGGCCTGTCCCGAGCATTGGCCACTGCGGGGATCCGCTGCGAGGTCGTCGCTCCCAGCAAGTTGCAGCGACCGTCGGGTGATCGGGTCAAGACCGACGCCAGGGACGCGGTCCACCTGGCCCGGCTGCTGCGACTCGACGAGTACACGGCCGTGTCGGTCCCGACCCTCGCCCAGGAGAACGCTCGCGACCTCGTCCGCGCCCGGGAGGACGCCCGCGGTGACCTGATGCGGGCCCGGCACCGGCTGTCGAAGCTCCTGCTGCGCCAAGGGATCGTCTACTCCGGCGGCCAGGCCTGGACCACCACCCACGACACCTGGCTACGCCGTCAACGCTTCGACGCGACCGCGCTGCAGTTGACGTTCGAGTCCGACTACGAGGCCGTCCTGGCGGTGAAAGCACGCCGTGACCGACTCGATGAGGCGATCGCCGTCATGGCTGCGAACTCGGAGTTCACCCCGATCGTGCGCCGACTCGGTTGCCTACGCGGAGTCAGCACCCTGACCGGGTTCGCGTTGGCGGTCGAGGTCGGCGACTGGCACCGGTTCACCGGCAACACCATCGGCTCGTTCATCGGACTCGTGCCATCGGAGTACTCCTCCGGGACGAGCCGGGTCCAGGGCTCGATCACCAAGACCGGCAACACCCACCTGCGTCGGCTGCTGGTCGAGGCTGCCTGGCACCATCGGGCCCGCTACGCCCCAGGGAAGACCATGCGGGACCGGTGGGAGCTCGCATCGCCGGCTGCCCGGGCCCGCGGTGACGCCGGCAACCGGCGGCTGAACGCCCGCTGGGATGCCTTCCGAGCCCGTCGCAAGCGGCACGTAGTCGCCAACGTCGCGATCGCCCGTGAGCTGGCCGGCTGGTGCTGGTCCCTGGCCGTACTCGAGGACTGACCAGCCGGCCAACCCGATCTGCTTCGTCGACCGACGTGGTGGAAGCAGCGCGTGGAGCGACCCGCGCAACAGCTATGAGCAGCCCGGCCCTCCTGGGCGACGCTCGACCCTAGACAAGCGGCCCGCTCCTGCCGAACACCCCGTCCTGCGGTAACCAACCCGCGCATATCAGCCTGACCGCGCGTCGCCAACGACACGCTCACCACCGACGACATCGACGAAGCACGAGGCGCCCGCCCCGAGCAATCGGGACGGGCGCCTCAACCTGCTCTTGACAGGAAACCGCTACATATCAGCTGAACGCGCTCGAGCTGACCGCACGGCAGCGTCGGCCGAGCGTCGAGAAGGCCTCGGTGGCCCCCGCTGGACGCGTCGAGGAACTCCTCGCCGCCGTCGGTCGGTGCGGTGCTCGGCAGGATGTCCGGCGCGACCGGTCGAGCACGTTCTGGGTCTCGACGTCGACCGTGCCGCGAAGGTCCCAGATGTACTCGAGGAAGCGCGCCCAGGCCACGCGCGGCGGGTTGAGCCCCTTGGGTGCGCTGGCCTCGAGCATCGGACAGGTCTCGCGGAGCGTCAGCAGCTCGGTGGGTTGCGCCTCGCCCGTGTCCGTGGTCGTCGGTGAGGGGGCCGTGCTCGTGGTGCTCGCGGCAGGGGAGCCGGCGCTGGTCGATGGTTCACCGCTGCCGCTGCACGCGGTCAGCAGGAACGTCAGCAGCACGGTGACGGCGACCCTCATGGCGGCAGGCTAGGTACCCGTGCCACCGCGTGCCGGTTCTTCGGGCAGGACCAGGGCGGCAGGAGAAGCCCACCGCCCGGTTCCACGGTTCCACGGGTCCACGGACCTCACGCGGCCGACCAGGCTTCGCCCCACACCTCCCACGGCGTCATGCCGAGCACCGTGACCGCGAGTCGATCGGCACCCCACCAGGTCACCACGCCCCTGCTGCGGGCCCGCTCGAGCGCGCGACGCTCTGCGGTACCCCTCGCCACTCCGAGCGCGTCCTCGCCGCCCAGAAGCGCCACCAGGCGCAACAGCGGCTCCGCGAGGAGCTCACCGTGCCCGGGCGTCGGAGCGGCCGCGAGGCTTGCGCTGACTGCCGTGCAGCTCGCCGGACCATCCGCCTTCAGCACCGTGGTGGGCTGGTAGCCGGTGAGGTCACCGGCCGTAGCGGTGGTGTGCCAGGTGCGTCGGCCGGGCGCCGCAGTAGAGACGCTCATGCCGGCACCCCGTCGGAGAGGCGGTGCAGGCCGCGAGCGGGTCGAGGCCGAGGGGAGCTGGGGTGGTGTGAGTGGTCATGCCACCGGACGCTTGCATCGAGTGCCGACAGCGGCCGCGTCATCCGTGTACCCAGGCAGCGCACAGCACGCACAGCGCAGTCGCAACTCCGTCACAGCGGAACCTCCGCGCCGCGGGGGGAGTGCTGCTAACGCCCTGCTACTCCACCCCTCAGGATCGGGGCCAACGGAGCCGGACGAGAGGGCATGCTCGACCCACTCGCGCCGCATGATCCGGACGATGCGCGACGCAGCAGGGCGAGGCGGAGCCGACTCATGTTCCTCGGGTCGTGGGTTCGAGCCCCACCCGCCCTACGATCGGCCACGGCAGTCAGCAGTCGCGGACCCGCTCTGCTCGGCAGAGGTCCCTGGCGCCACGGCCGCGCGCGACGTCCCGCCCCGGTCCGCCGTACAGCCGGTCCGGGCCGGGCGAGCCGACCAGCACGTCGTCCCCGCGTCCACCGCGGGCGACGTGGTCCTGGCAGCCGTCGGGGAAGTAGTCCGGGCGGTACCGCGGTGGCGTGTGCTCGACGATGGTGTCGTCGCCGGGCCCGCCGGACGCCGTGCCGCAGGTGAGCCGGATGCGGTTGTCCCGACGGTCACCGACGACCGTGGAGCCGACGGAGCCGGTCGCAGTGACGTCCTCGAGACCCGCCAGCCGGAGACTCCTCCGTCCCCGCTGTCCCTCGACGAGGGTGCCCTTCCGCAGGTCGATCGTGGTCGGATCGGAGATGTTCTCCCGCACGAGCAGGTCGCGGCCGGTACCGCCCCGGACCCAGCCGCGGGCAGCGTCTCCGAAGGTGATGACGTCGCGGCCACCGCCGGTCCGTACGTCGACGCGCCCGTACGTCTGCATCGTGACCCGGTCCGGGCCGCTCGTCCCTCTGACGGTGCCGACCTGGCCGACGACGGTGTACGCCTCGAAGGACGTCCAGCCCGCCAGCGACGCCGTCCCGCCGTCGTCGACGAGCTCGACCGTGAGAGCGGCAGCGTCGAGAGCCACCCGGGTGGCCCGCGCCGACAGCTCGTCGCGTCCGGGGCCGCCCCGGAGCACGCTGCCCGGAGCGACGGGGTCGGTGGTGACCGACAGCCTGTCGTCGCCGGCCCCCAGATCGACGTCGACGAGGTGCGGTGTGCTGCGACCTCCGATCCGGACCTGGTCGTTGCCGCCTCCGGTGTGGATCGTGTCGCTTCCCCCGGCCTCGGGCGACGGATCCTCCTGGTCGCCGAGGTACCGGTCGGCCCCCGGTCCGCCGAGGAAGGTGTCGTCACCCGGACCCAGCGAGTGCACGGTCAGCCAGTAGTACGACGAGCGGTCGCGCACCTCGACCAGGTCGTCGCCCGCCCCGGCGTCGATCATCGTCCGCTCCGCGGCGTCGATGCACATGAGGTCGTCGCCGCCGAGCGCGTTCACCCTGGCGCCCGCCTCCTGGACGACGATCACGTCAGGGCCCTCGGTGCCCTCGGTGAAGCCCGGCTCGTCGACGACGAGCGTGGCGGCCTCGCCCCGGCAGGTCGGCGTCGGTGCGGACGCGCCCGCGGCAGGTGGTGCGACGAACGAGGCCGCCGCGAGTCCCGCCGCGAGACCGGAGGTGAGTCCGGGCAGGAGTCGTGGTGCGGGACCGGGTGCCACGAGACGGCCTCTCGATCGTCTGGACTTCCGGGCGGGACGGGATCTCCGAGACCTGCGGTGCACGGTCGCGACCCTACACGCCGGGAACGCGTCCGCGGTGCCGATTGGTTCGCGGCCGACGCCGGGCCGCACGCCTCCGGACGTCCTGGGCTTCGGTGCGGTGGCGGTGACCATCTGCGACGCGTGGCCGTCGTGGCGCTGGTGACGGGCCAGCGCTGAGGGTGGGCGCGCGGGGCAGCGCTGTCAGCTCCGTCAGCTCGCCGTCGCGGCTACCACCCGCGGCGGTGGTGTCGGGGACGTACGTCGTGGTGCGAGCGTGGGCAGGGCCCGAAGGTTGCTCTCCCAGCTGCGGTGCACGCCGTCGAGGCGGTGGTGCCCCCTCAGCGTCGTCGGGCCGACGGCTCCAGGTCCTGTGCCCCCCGATGCACGATGCGGGGCCTGGAGTCCGCCGCCGTCACCTGCACGGGTGTGCTCGGTCGGGTGTGCCGGTCATTGCGCTGACCAGGGGATACTCGGATGACCGCCCCGATCCTCTCGCGTACCCGTCGGGCCGGATGACTCTCGGGATCGCGCTCGAGCGACATCTCCAGCGGACGCGCCCGGAAGGCTCCGGCATGAGCACCATCCCCGTGACACCGCACGACCTCTCACCCGCGCGAGGTGCGGAGGGCTCCGCTGCACAGCACTCGGCCGGCCCGCGGCGGGTGCTGTTCCGCGCACCGGTCACGGAGGCGTTCGCCGCGGCCGGCCGGCTGCGTGCCCTCGGGGTCTCCGCGAGGCTCGCCGGCGGCGGCGGCCTGTACGCCGCGTTCCCGACGTCGCGCTCGGACGAGCTGATCATCGCCGTCACCGTCGCCAAGTGGGCGCCCCGGTCACGGCGGCTCGGGGAGCGGCGCCTGGCGAACGTCCGTTCCGGGGTGACACACGTCCTCGATCGTCTAGCCCGCATGACCCGAATCGCCACCAGGGCCCGGGATCACGCCTCCATTTCGACGTCCGGCTCCACGCGACGGTGAACAGGCGTCTACTGGACGGAGCAGGTCAACCGCACGGCGACGCAGGGCCCGGGAGGGGTCCGTGCTGGGAGCGCGGGCCTGGCTGTGGTCACGTGCGGGGAGAGCTCGGTCGCGCCGAGCCCCGGCCCACCAGGGTCCGGGGCGGTGGGCGACCGTGGGCGGCCGGCGCGTCGACGCCGGACCCGTGGGGGGAACGGAGGCGACGTGCCGGCGCGTCCCGCTGGGCGGGGGTCGGCGATGCACGCCCCGGCCGGTCCCGCGCGGACGGGTCAGGAGCGGCCGGTCGCCTCCTGCAGCCGCTCGATGTGCTCGGACGCCTCGGCCTTGGTGAGGTCGGCCGCGAGCGTCTCGCCTGCCTCGCGCGCGAGCGTGTCGAGGTAGGACCGCTGCGCGCCGGTCATCGGCTCGTCACCGGTGACCCAGTCGTCCGTGGGCTTCTCGGTGGCGTCGGGGGAGGGTGTGTCGGCGCCGATCAGCTCGGGCTCGTCGTTAGAACGTGTGTTCGACATGTCGTCCACCGTAGGTCGTGCAGATCGAGGGTCAGGGCACCCCGACGGGTGGTCGGACGCCGGTCAACTCCTGGCGACGGCGCCGCGGTGGTCCAGACCGGGTGGACGCCGATCGAGCGCTCGTCCGGCGCTGCGGGCTGGGGAGGACGGCGTACCGACGTTTCATCTGCCGGGCGCCCGGCGGGCAGGTCGCGGCACGTCCTGGAACGTCCTGGCAGTCGACCTCCGAGGACGCACTGCTGGGCTCTACTGGTGGGGAACCACCACCACCCGGCGCGTGCCGGCGGCGTCGGCACATCGCCCCTGGCCGACGGCGGCGACACGTCGACGCGGGCGACGGGCACCTCCCCCCACGTCCCGGAACCCGCGAACCAGCCCCGTGCCCGACCGCACCGGTCGGGCACGGGACAGGCTCGTCGTCGTCCGGGGTCGTCGGTGGCGCCCGCTCCGTGACAGGATCGGGCTTGGGGAGGGGAGTGTCCCGTGTCACACCTGAGGGAGCGGGCGTGGCGACCGGTGGTCGCCGTGCTGCTGCTCTGCGCCGTCACCGCTGCCTGTGCGCCCGCGGCAGCACCGCAGCAGCGCCCGGTGTCGGCCGCGGCCACGGCGCCGTCGCCCACCGAGGACGCCTCCACCCACGAGGCGCACGAGGCGACGGCGTCCGCGGGCTCGGAGCAGGAGGCCGAGGCGGCACCGGTCGCGCTGCGCCGCGGCGAGCGACGTACGACGATCGCGGTGCCGTCGGCGTACACGCCCTCCGCACCGAACGGCGAGGGCACCGACGACTACCGCTGCTTCCTGCTCGACCCCGAGCTCCCGCAGGACGCGTGGCTGACCGGCACCGACATCCGGCCGGGCAACCCCGACGTCGTGCACCACGTGATCCTCTACAAGGTCGACGCCGCGCTGCTCGACCAGGCGCGCGCCGCCGACCGGGCCTCCGACGGCCCGGGCTGGACCTGCTTCGGGGGGATGGGCCTCGAGGGCGAGCTCGACAAGCTCGACGACGCCGCCTGGCTCGGCGCCTGGGCTCCCGGAGGACGCGAGACGGTGTCGCGCGACGGGTACGGCGTCGGGCTCGACACCGGCACCCGGATCGTCATGCAGGTCCACTACAACCTGCTGGCCGGCGTGGCGCCCGACCGGTCGGCCGCCAGGATCCGCTGGGTGCCGCAGGACGCTCCGGCCGGCTCGGACATCGAGGCCGTCCACACCGTGCTGCTGCCGGCTCCCGTCGAGCTGCCGTGCCGACCCGGTCGCGACAGCGGTCCGCTGTGCTCGCACGACGCCTCCGTCGCCGACGCCAAGGCCCGGTTCGGCGAGGCGGCCGGCCAGACCGCCAACCTCCTGCACCTCCTGTGCGGCACCGAGGTGACGCCGACCGACACCACCACCTGCGACCGGGTGCTGCCGCGTGACATGACGATCCTCGGCGCCGCCGGCCACATGCACCTGCTCGGCCGCTGGATCACCGTCGTCGCCAACCCCGGTACCCCGCGCGAGCAGCAGCTGCTCGACGTGCCGATCTGGAACTTCGACGACCAGGCGGCGACGCCGATCGAGCCGCTGCGGCTGAGGGCGGGCGACACCGTGCAGGTGACCTGCCACCACGACCAGGAGATGCGCGACCTCCTCCCGGCGCTGCAGGACGCCGAGGAGAAGTACGTCGTGTGGGGCGAGGGCACCACCGACGAGATGTGCCTCGGGATCCTCCAGGCCGTCTTCGACGACTGACGTCGACGCCCGGGGTCGGTGGGGCGGGGTCCGCCTACGGCGTGCCGCTGAGCCGCGCCGCCATCGCGCCGATCAGCGCCTGCAACCCCTTGAACGGGCGCACCATCACCGTGAAGTCGGTGACCAGGCCGTCGTCGTCCCACTCCACGAGGTCAACGCCCTCGACGTCGAGCCCGTCCACCCGCGCGGTGAAGCGCAGCACCGCCGACCGGTCGTCGTACCACTCGTGCTGGTAGCGCAGCGTCGGCCCGAGCACGTGCACGGCCGCCCACAGGTAGGCGAACGTGATCTCCGGCCCCTCCTGCGGCGTGTGCACCGCCGGCGAGCAGAACCGCACCCGCGGCGAGAGCATCGCCCGCAGCGCGTCGGGCTCCGGGTCGGCGACCAGATCGTGCCAGGCGGCGATCGTCGGCGGGACGGCGGTGGTGGCGGACGAGGACGGCATCGGCGGCTCCTGGGTCGGCTGCGAGGGCGTGAGGTGGGTCACGTCAACCTACGAGCGCGCACTGTCGGCGTCCAGACCGCCCCACCCGCGCTCGACGACGTACGCCGCCAGCGCCGAGCGGCCGGCGTCGAGGGCGACCCGCAGGGTCTCGGCCTCGAGCCCGGGAGGCCCGTCGGGCAGCTCGCCGCGGCGCGCCCGTCGCTCGACGTCGCGCGCCAGGTCGGCGAGGAGCACCAGGCCGAGGTTGGAGGCGGCGCCGACCAGGGCGTGGGCGGCGCGGCCCCGCGCGTCGTGGTCGCCGGCGTCGCGGACGTCGTCGACGAGGGCGGTCGCGCGACCGCCGAACCGGGCCACCGCGGTGCGCAGGTAGCGCCCGTCCGGGCTGAGCTCGGCGAGCTCGTCGAGCCGGTCGCGGTCGAGGACGGTCGGGCCCGGGTTCGCGGAGGTGGCGGGCTCGCCGCTCCGCGCGGCCCCGGTCGTCGCGCTCGCGGCCACCGGGAGCCACCGCTCCACGACCTCGGCCAGGCGGGCGCCGATGACCGGCTTGGTCACGAAGTCGTCCATCCCCGCCTCGAGCGCGCGGTCGCGCTCGCCGTCGATGGCCGACGCGGTCATCGCGACCACGGGCGTACGCCGCTCGCCAGCGGCCTCGCGCTCGCGCAGGCGCCGCGTGGTGGCGTACCCGTCGAGCCGCGGCATCTGGACGTCCATCAGCACCAGGTCGTACGCCGTGTGCTCCAGCAGGGCGAGCGCGTCGAGGCCGTCGACCGCGGTGTCGGCCGCCAGCCCCCACGACTCCAGGAAGCCCGTGGCGACGACCCGGTTGACCTCGTTGTCCTCCACGACGAGCACCCGCCCGGCGCGGTCACCGGGGGAGCGGGTCTCGGTGCGGGGTCCGCCGGGCCAAGCGTCGGTCGGCCGCACCCGCAGCAGCAGGTCGCGCAGCGCGCCGGAGGGCACGGGCTTGGTGAGGCACTCCCGGATGCCGTGCGCCTGGAGCGTCGCGGACGCCAGCGGCAGCGAGGAGGTGAGCATGACCAGGCGGGCGTCGGCCGCGGCGGGCTCGCGGCGCAGCAGGTCGGCGAGCATCAGTCCGTCGACCTCGGGCATCGCCATGTCGAGCACGACGACGTCGACGTGCTGCTCCCGGACGGTCCGCAGCGCCGCGGCGGCGTCGGCGACGGCCACCGACTCCACGCCCCACCACGACAGCTGCTCGGTGAGCACCTCGCGGTTGGTCGCGACGTCGTCGACGACCAGCACCTGCAAGCCGGCGAGGCGCCCGCGGACCGCGGCGACGGCGTCGTCCAGTCGGGTCCCGAGCGCCGGCCCGAGCGGCATCTCGAACCAGAAGACCGACCCGCCGGCGGCTCGCGGCTCCACGCCGATCGAGCCGCCCGTGGCGGTGACGATCTCGTGGCAGATGGCCAGGCCGAGGCCGGTGCCGCCGTACCGGCGGGTGGTCGAGGCGTCCGCCTGGCTGAACGGGTGGAAGATCGACGTCGCCCGCTCCGGCGGCACGCCGACGCCGGTGTCGGTGACCTCGACGCGCAGCACCACGCTGTCGGGTGCGGCCGCGGTACCGGCCGTGGGGGCGAGCGTCGCGCGCACGTCGACCTCGCCCTCGGCGGTGAACTTCACGGCGTTCGAGCCGAGGTTGGTCAGCACCTGCAGCAGTCGCGTCGGGTCGCCGGACAGCACCTCGGGCACGTCGGGGGAGCAGGACACCCCGAGGTCGAGGCCCTTGGCGCGCGCGGAGTCGCCGACGACCCCGGCGACCTGGTCGAGCACCGCACGGACCTCGAAGTCGACCTGCTCGAGCTGGAGGTGGCCGGCCTCGATCTTGGAGAAGTCGAGGATGTCGTTGATGACCGCCATCAGCGTGCGGCCGGACAGGTCGACGCCGGACAGCAGGTGGCGCTGCTGGTCGTCGAGGCGGGTGCGGCCGAGCAGCTCGGTGAGGCCGACGATGCCGTTGAGCGGCGTACGGATCTCGTGGCTCATCGTCGCCAGGAACTCCGACTTGTGCCGCGACGCCTCCAGCGCGCGGTCGCGGGCCTCGGCGAGGTCGAGCTGCTGCCGCTCGCGCTCGGCCACCCGGGAGAGCTGGTCGGCGACCTGCGCGGTCATCGACGCGATCATGTCGTGGCGGTAGAGCGGCGGGCGCGAGGTGACGGCCACGACGGCGACGACCTCGTCGCCGCACCGCACGGGGAAGGCCAGCGTCAGCCGGGTCTCGCCGTCCCACACCGGCTCGCGGTCGCGCAGCGCGGTCACGGCGGTGGCCCGCTCGCGCGCCAGGAACGCCGGGTCGGTGGTGGTCTCGTCGGCCACCCGGTCCGCGTCGTCGACGTGGTACGGCGTGACGCCGCCGCGTCCGTCCGGGGTGAAGGCGCGGGCGCGCTCCCAGTCGTCGTGCAGCAGCACCAGGTGCTTGGCCTGGTCGAGCACGTCGTGCAGCGACCCGGCCTGGTTGGCGGCGGCGGTGACCTGCTGCATGAAGGAGTTCTGGGTGACGAGGTCCTGCAGGGCGTCGTCGGTGTCGCGGGCCCGGGTGACGTCCTGGTGGACCCCGGTCACGCCGAGCAGGTTCCCCGCCGCGTCGTGCTCGGCGCGCCCGCGACCGCGGATCCACATCCAGCCGTTCGGCCCGAGCACCCGCGCCTCGAACTCGAACGGCTCGTGCGCCTCACCCGCGCCGGCGATCGTGGTGTGCACCCGGTCGACGTCCTCGGGGTGCAGCGCGTCGAGGAACGACTCGTAGGAGGCGAACACCTGGTCGACGCGGTCGCCGTACAGCCGGCGGGTGCCCTCGCTGAAGGTGAACCCCTCGGCGGGGGTCCAGGTCCACGAGCCGAGCCGGGCGATGTGCTCGGCCTCGCGCTGGCGCCGCTGGCCGTCGCGCAGCTCCGCGAGCAGTCGGCGGCGCTCGCCGTGGTCGGTGAAGGTGAGCACGAGCGCCTCGAGCGCGCCGTCCTCGTCGAGCAGCACGCCCTGGCGCACCATCGCCCAGAGCTCGCTGCCGTCGGGACGGTGGAAGAGGCACTCGACCTCGTGTCCCGCGAGGTCGGCGAGGTCGCCCCCGCCCCGCACCCGCTCCAGGTGGGCCGACAGCTGGGCGCGCCCGGTGTCGTCGAGGACGTCGGCCAGGGCCAGCCCGTCCATCTCCTCCGGGGCGCGTCCGAGCAGCCGCGCGGTCGCCGGGTTGGCGTCGACCGTCCGGCCCTCGGGGTCCACGACCCAGATGCCCTCGGCTGCCGCGTCCAGCACGCGACGGCTCCAGTGGTTCCCTCCCACGTTGTTCCTCCCGCTGGGACCGTACCCACCGAGGGGCCCGCGTAGACGGTGCGTCCCCCGTGGAGAGGATGTGTCCGTGACCACCGACGACGGCGTGCTCCCGGTCGGGCGGCACCCGCGGCTGCGGCTGGCGCTCCTGGTGGTCGCGCTGGTGGTCGCCGGCACGGTGTTCACGTTCACCGACCTGGTCGCCGTCGACGACGTGCGGGCGCGCGTCGAGGCCGCCGGCGCGCTCGCCCCGGTGGCGTACGTCGTCCTGGGCGCGCTGCTGGGGGCGGTGCTGGTGCCCGGTCCGGTGCTCGCCGGAGCGAGCGGCGTGCTGTTCGGCCCGGTGCTCGGCACGGTGGTCACCCTGGCCTCCGCGCTCGGCACCTCCGCGGTGGCGCTGGTGCTCGGCCGGGCCGCGGGTCGTGACGGCGCCCGGGCGGTGCTCGGGCCGCGCCGGGCGGCCGCGACCGAGGACCTGCTCGAACGCCGCGGGGTGCTGGCCGTCGCCGCCCAGCGGTTGGCGCCGGGCGTGCCGGACGCGCCGTCGACGTACGCGTTCGGGGCGCTGGGCGTCTCGGTGTGGGCGGTGCTGCTGGGCACGCTCGTCGGCTCCGCGCCGCGGGCGTTCGCCTACACCGCCATCGGGGCGTCCCTGGACGACCCGACCTCGCCGCTGGCCGTCGCCGGGCTGGTCGTGTGGCTGGTCGTCGCGGTCGTCGGCGTCGAGGTCGGTCGCCGGCTGTGGCGCGACCGCCGCCGTCGTACGACGTGAGGTCGGGTCGGCTCAGCAGCCGGCGTCGTCCGGCAGGTGGGCCGACCCCCAGTCGGAGATGGCCCGCAGTGCCGGCACGAGCGCCTCGCCGGACGGGCTGAGCGCGTAGCGGACCTGGAGCGGGGGACCGGGCTCGACGGTGCGCTCGAGCAGACCGGCCGACGTCAGCTCGGCGAGCCGGGCGGAGAGCACGGAGTCGCTGATCCCACCCAGCGCGCGGCGCAGCGCGGCGTACCCCGCCGGACCGGCGATGAGGGTGCCGAGGATGACGCCGTTCCACCGCTTGCCGAGGAAGCCGAACGCGCGGGCGAGCGCGACGCTGCACGCGCGGGGCTCGTGGACCACCCCGGCGTCGCTGGTGGCGGCATCGCCCCGCGGCCCGGTCATGTGATCCAGCCTACCTTCGCTGCGATCGGGAATGCTGCTTCGTTTTCAGTAGTTGATCGTCCGGAACAAGCGCGACGCCGTCGCCGCGCACCTCCCGACCAGATCACCCGCCAGCAGCACCGAGGAGCGCCATGACCGCCACCACCGCCGAGCCCACCGTGCTCGAGCCGCTCGACCACGCCGGCCGGGCCCGCCTGTTCACCGAGGCCCGCACCGCCAACACCTTCGCACCGACGCCGGTCACCGACGCCGAGCTCCAGGAGGTCTGGGACCTCGCGCGCTGGTCGCCCAGCGCCGCCAACAGCCAGCCCCTGCGCGTGCTCTTCGTGCGCAGCCCCGAGGGCAAGCAGCGGCTGCTCACCCACCTCAACGACGGCAACAAGGCCAAGACCGAGGCCGCCCCGGCCGTGGCGGTGCTGGCCTTCGACCCCGACTGGCACCGCCGCATGCCCGAGCTCTTCCCCGCCCGCGGCGAGGGCATGCGCGACGCCTTCGAGGCCGACCCCGAGGGCCGCGCCACCATGGGTGGCTACAGCGCCGCGCTCCAGACCGGCGTGTTCCTGCTCGCCGTCCGTGCCGTCGGCCTCGCCGCCGGTCCGATGGCCGGCTTCGACCGGGCCGGCCTCGACGCCGACTTCTTCGCCGACTCCGGCTGGCGCAGCCACCTGGTGGTCAACATCGGCCACCCGGGCGAGGACCCGTGGTTCCCGCGGCTCCCGCGCCTGGACGCCGAGCAGGCGCTCGCCTGGGCCTGACCGGCCCGTGTGGCTGCGTCACGTCGGCCGCGACGCACGAGGGCCCGCTCCCCGAGGCAGGGAGCGGGCCCTCGTCGTACGCGGTGGACGCCTCACATGGTGAGGACGGCCTTCACCGCCGCGCCCGACTGGGTGTCGGCGATGGCCTGCTCCAGCTCGGCGAACGGGTAGGTCGTGATGAGCTGGTCGAACGGGAAGAGGCCCGCGCGGTAGAGGTCGAGCAGGCGCGGGATGAAGACCTGCGGCACCGCGTCGCCCTCGATGGCGCCGATGAGGTTGCGACCGGCGCCCGAGACGAGGCCCTGCGGGAGCACGGCGTCCGGCTTGCCGACGCCGACGGCGGCGGTGGTGGCGCCGAAGCGGGTGGCGTTCATGACGGTCTCGATCACGGCCGGGATGCCGGTGGTGTCGAGCGCGTGCATCGCGCCGACGCCGCCGGTGGCCGCCTGGACGGTCTCCACGACGTCCTCGCGGGTGCTGTTGATCGTGTGCGTCGCGCCGAGCTTGGTCGCCATCTCGAGCCGGGAGTCGAGGATGTCGACGGCGATGATGGTGGTCGCGCCGGCCGCGCGGGCGGCCATGATCCCCGAGAGGCCCACCGCGCCCGTGCCGCTGACCACAATCGACTCGCCGGCGCGCACGTCGAGGCTGTTGAGCACGGTGCCGGCGCCGGTCTGGATGCCGCAGCCCAGCGGACCGACGAGCTCCAGGGGCACGTCGTCGGGCACCTTCACCGCGTTGCGCACCGAGGCGATCATCGCGGTGGCGAAGGACGACTGGCCGAAGAACGAGCCGTGCACGGTCTCGCCGTCGTGGCCGTCCTCGGCCGACCTGAGTGTGGTGGTGCCGTCCTCGCGGGCGCCGCCGATGTTGAGCGCCATGAAGCTCTCGCAGTACGCCGCCCGCCCGCTGCGGCAGGCGTCGCAGTGGCCGCACGAGGTGAAGGAGACCGCGACCCGGTCGCCCACGGCGAACTCGGTGACGTCGGGGCCGACCTGCTCGACGACGCCGGCGCCCTCGTGGCCGAGGACCACCGGGAAGGGGGAGGGGATGTGGCCGTGCTGCACGGCGAGGTCGGTGTGGCACAGGCCGGTGGCGGTCGTGCGGACGAGGATCTCGCCCGGCTGGAGGGCGCCGAGGGTGATCTGCTCGAAGGTGAAATCGTCGTCCTGGCCGCGGAGGACGGCGGCGGTCGCCGTGGTGGTGGTGCCGGTGGTGGTGGTCATGCGTGGTTCCTTCCGGTGGAACGCGGGGTCGTCGTCGTGGCGCCCTGCTGTTGAAGATTCATTGATGTCGAAACTACGCTCGTGACCCAGGTCATGCGGGGCCGGGGTGGTCCGGACCGCCGGAGCCTCGGTGGCACCTCGTCGCGGATTCGAAACACGGCCGCAAGACGGGTGCCCTACCGTCCGGTAACGTGACCGCCCCTCCGCCGCAGGCCACCGTCCCCGCGACCGCGACGACCCGTCGTGGCGCCCTCGTGCTCGGTGGGGCCGTGGTCGGCACCACCACCGTCGGTGCCGGCTTCGCGCCGGCCGGTGCCGCCGGGCGCGACACCTCCGTGCCCACCTGGGAGTCCGTCAACGGCTTCCGCCTCGGCAGCCGACAGGCCACCACCGCCGAGATCGGGGCGTACGTCGCCGCGGTCACCCGCGCCAGCGACCGGGTGATGACCCGCCGGATCGGCACCAGCATCGAGGGGCGGCCGATCCTGTCGGTCGTCGTCACCAGCCCCCGCAACCACCGCCGGCTGCCGACCGTGCTGAAGCGCCTGCGCCGGCTGCGCGACGCCCCGCCGGACACCAAGCTGGCCGCGCACCGGCGTACCGAGGGCCTGCCCGCCGTCGTGGTCGCGCTCGCCAACACCCACGGCAACGAGCCCTCCGGCGCCGACGCCCTCATGCAGGTGCTCTACGACCTCGCCTCCGGCACCGACGCGCGCACCCGCGAGCGGCTCGACGCGGTGGTTCTGGTGATCTCGCCGACCCAGAACCCCGACGGGCGCGAGGCCTTCGCGCGACCCAACGCGATGGGCTTCGACCTCAACCGCGACTGGTTCGCGATGACCCAGCCCGAGAGCGTGCCGCGCGTGGCGCTCTACCGGCAGTACCCCTGCGTCGTCGGACTCGACCTGCACGAGCAGTACGGCCAAGGTCCGGACGCCTACTTCTTCCCGCCCAACGCCGACCCGCTGCACCGCGAGGTCTCCCGCGAGGGGCTGCGCGCCGCCAACGACGTCCTCAGCCCGGCCATCGCGCGCCGCTTCGACCAGCGCGGCTGGACCTACTCCCACTACGGCATCTACGACCTGTTCGCGCCGATCTACGGCGACTCGGTGCCCAACATGGCCTTCGGCGCGGCCGGCTTCCTCATGGAGGCGGCCTTCGAGCAGCTCTACCCCGACAAGTTCGCCCGGGTCTACGCCGCCACCGACGCCGCGCTCGGCGCGGTCGTGCGACACCGCCCGCGGCTGCTCTCGCGCTGGGCCCGCCAGTGGGTGACCGCCGTCGCCGAGGGCGAGCAGGGGCGCTTCCGTGACTCCCTGACCCAGGACCCCGCCAACCCCGATCCGCTGCCCGTCCCGCGCACCCGGGTGTACGGCTACGTCGTACGGGCCGACCGCCGTCCCGGCGAGGTCGCGCACCTGGTGCGCCGACTCCTGGCGTACGGCGTCCAGGTGCACCGCCTCACCCGCGGCGTGCGCACCGACCGGCTGCGGCCGTTCGGTGCGTCGGCGTTCCGCAGCGCCTTCCTGCCGGCCGGGACCCTGGTGGTGACCGTCGCGCAGCCGATGAAGAGCTGGGTCCACCTCATGCTCGAGGACGACCCGCACGCCCCGCTGCACTACTACTACGACGTGTCCGGCTGGGGCAACGGACTGCTGATGCGGCTCGACGGCGGCGCGCTCGGGGACTCCCCGGCCGGGTGGTTCGAGTCGCGCGGCGGTCGGGCGTCGGCGGTCGAGCGGGTCCGCTCCGCGCGGGCGCTCACCTCGACGCCGTCGCGACGACGCGACCGGGCGGGCTACGCCTTCGCGCTGGACTCCGTGCACGCGCAGCGCGCGGCGTTCCTCCTGCTCGCGCGCGGCGTCGACGTACGGCGCCTGCACACCCGGGCGCGCGGCCTCGACGCCGGTACCGCGGTCGTCGAGGAGTCGGCGTACGCGCGACTCGCAGCGGTCGCCGGACCGCTGTCCCTGCCCGTGCGACCGGTGAGCGGGCTGCCCGGTGACGGAGCCGTCGACGTGCTGCGCCGCCCCCGCGTCGCGGTCGTGCGCGACCTGGTCTCCGACGCGCTCGAGTTCGTCTTCGCGCGCTCCAGCGGGTACGCCGAGTGGCTGCTGCGGCGCCGCTTCGGCCTCGACGTCACCACCGTCTACGCCAACGAGATCGACGCTGCGACGCTGACCCTCGCGGCGGCCGGCGGACGCGGGGACGACGCCGTCGTGGTGCCCGACGGGTTCGCCACCGTCCTCCCCGCCGACTACCCCAACCTGAACCTCGGGCTCCCCGGGGCCGGCATGACGCCCCTCGGCCTGGCGCAGCTGAACGCCTTCGTCACCGGCGGCGGCCTGTACGTCGGCTGGGGCCAGCAGGGCGTCACCACCGCGCAGGCCGCGGGGCTGGCCGGCGACCTCACGCTGACCGTGCCACTCACCGGGCTGGAGGTGCCCGGCGCGCCGTTCCGGGTGCGCGTGCGCGGCGGCGATCCGGCCACCACCGGGCTCACCGGCGCCAGCACCGTCTTCAACTTCCGCGACCCGGTCCTCGGCGGCGGCCGGCCGCTGGTGGTCTACCCGCAGCAGCCGCGCTCGTTCGGGTACGCCGACGGCATCGACGTCCTCGCCGGCACCGTCGCCGCCAGCGGCCTGCACCTGGGGGAGGGTCGTGCCTACGTCACCGCCTTCGACCCGGCCTTCCGCGGCTACTCCGAGGCGGCGATGGCGCTGGTCGGCAACATGCTCCTGACTCCGCCGCCAGGGCCCGGCGGCTCGTCCGCGCTGCCGGTCGACCCCGACCTGCTGCCCACCCTGAGCGCGGCCTCGCGCGGCGGGCGCGCGGTCGTGGTCCGGGTCGCCGCGGGTGACGGCCGGGACCTGCGTGCCGCCGTCGCCGCGACCGACGTACCGGCCGACCACGCCGTGCGCACCCGCGACGACGGCACGCACGAGCTGCGGGTGCCCGACACCCGCGCGCTGTCCGGCCACCCGCCCACCTGGCTCCGCGACCTGCTGGCCCGGCTGTCCTCCGCGGGGGTCGTGCCGCTGCTGGTGCTCGGGTGAGGATCCGGTGACCGACCTGCCCGCACCGCTCCCGCCGTGGGCCGGACGTGACTAGGCTCCGCGCAGACCGCTCGGGAAGGGGACCGGATGGACGTCGGCGTACCGGGTGTCAGCCGTGCCGTGCGCATCGGCTCGGGCGCC
This sequence comes from Nocardioides sp., assembly GCA_002729525.1. GTDB lineage: Bacteria > Actinomycetota > Actinomycetes > Propionibacteriales > Nocardioidaceae > Nocardioides. The sequence continues at coordinate 11,808 of PBYI01000017.1, read as the reverse complement.
TTCGGTGTGGTCTACCGGGCGCACGAGGACGCCTTCGACCGGGCGGTCGCCGTCAAGGTGCTCGAGCACGTCGAGCGCACGCCCGAGATGCTCGAGCGCTTCCGGCGCGAGGTGCTCGCCGTCGGCCGGCTCTCCGGGCACCCGCACATCGTCGCCGTGCACAGCCACGGCACCACCGCGAGCGGTGCGCCGTACCTCGTGATGGAGCTGTGCGAGCGCGGCTCGCTCGGTGACCGGCTCCGCGCCGGCCGGCTGCTGCCCTGGCAGGAGGCGACGGACGTGGCGGTCGCGGTGGCCGGTGCCCTCGAGACCTCCCACCGGGCCGGGATCGTCCACCGCGACGTGAAGCCCGACAACCTGCTCGTCGACGGCTACGGCACCGTCAAGCTCGCCGACTTCGGCGTCGCCCGGGCGGCCGCCCAGGCGACCATGACCGCCGCCGGCGGCCTCACCGGCTCGCCGGCGCACCTCGCGCCGGAGCTGCTGGCCGGGGCCGAGCCGAGCCCGGCCACCGACGTCTACGCCCTGGCGTCCACCCTGCACACGCTGGTCACCGGGCGGCCGCCGTTCCTGCGCGACGACGACCCGTCGCTGCTGCCGCTGCTGCACCGGATCACCCACGAGCCGCCGCCCGACCTGCGCGCCCACGGTGTCCCGGACGTCGTCGCCGACGTGGTGCTCCAGGGACTCGCCAAGGCCCCCGCCGACCGGCCCGAGGGCTGCGCCGACCTCGCGGCCCGGCTCAACCGCGCCCGCCGGTCGCTGGGGCTGCCCGCTGCCTCGATGCGGGTGCAGGGCGTCGACGAGCTGACCGACGACCCCGGCGACGCGACCGTGGTCGGCGGCGGAGCGTGGCCGAGGGCAGCAGCAGCCGGAGCCTCCTCGGCAGCCGTCGGCCGGCCCGCCTGGGCGGCCGAGACCGTGGGCCGGCCCGCCGCGGACGGCGTCGCCACCGGCACCGGACGAGCGCGCCGGGGTCTGGTCGCCGCGGTCGTCGCCGGTGTGCTGCTGGTGACGGTCGGCGCCGGTGCCACCGCCGCCGTGCTGCTGGCCGACGACGGGGGAGACGGGGGAGGTGCCGCGAGCACGTCCGCCGGCCCGACGGACGACGTCTCGGCCGACGGCGCGGGCCCGTCCGACGAGGTCGATCCCGCGCCCGACCCGGAGCAGACCGCGTCCGGTCCCACCGACGCCGAGCTCGCCGACCAGATCGTGCTGAGCGCCGCCCAGGTCGGCAACGTGACCTTCTCCGACTGGACCGAGCACCCGAGCCCGGTCGAGATCGACCCGAACCAGGGCTACTGCGACCGGCTCGTGGCCGGCGCGCCCGACCCGTTCGCCCAGGCGACCTACTTCCCGGCAGCCGACACCGCCGCCACCGCCACGTCGTACGTCGCCAGCGCCGGTGGGGTGTTCGAGACGGCCGACGACGCGTCGTCCTACCTCGCCCGCGTCGACGCCACCGCCGACTGCGGGTCGTGGACGGCGGCCGACGGCACGCCGTTCGAGGTGTCGTCGCCGCCCTTCACGCCGACGCTGCTCGGCTGCCGGTGCCAGGAGGTGACGCTGCACGACGTGCTGGTGGCGCCCGGGTCCGGCGCCGGCGTCCGCCTCCTCGTGGCGCGCGCGACCGAGGACCGGTTCCTCTCCGTGGTGACCTACGAGGTCCCCGAGTCGGTCCCGCAGGACGCGTACGTCGACGCCGTCGCGCTGCTGCTCGACCTCGCCGTCTACCAGGTCAACCAGGCCGCGGAGGAGGCCCCGTGACGACACCCGCCCACCCGCCCGCCCCCGCCGGCTCGAGCCGCCCGCCCGGTGGTGACCTCACCGACGCGCTGCGTGGCACGAGCACGTGGACCGACGCGATGCTCGCCGAGGCGGGCATCCCGGTCACCGACGTCCCGATCGTCTCCGTCGGCGGCGGCTTCGGGTCGTTCGTGCTGGCCGACCACCTGCGCGTGGCCGGCATGCCCACGTCGGCGATGCGGGTGGTCAGCCCGCTCCAGCGCCCCTACGACCAGTACCGCTACCTCGCGGCCTGCTCGCAGATCCCCGACGACTCCCGGCTGCGCTCCGACTCCGCGTCCTGCCCCGACAACCTCTGGGGCTTCCCGAGCTACGCGCTGCGCGAGGCCTGGGAGCGCAGGTCGCTCGGCCCGGTGCTCGGCGTCACGACCGAGCCGGTGCTGGCCGACTACTTCACGCCGCAGGCCGGGCAGGTCTACCGCACCACCGACAAGGAGGCCCGCCGGATCGGGTGGGGCGAGATGCTCCTGCCGGGCCGCGTACGGATGGTGCGCAAGCGGCGCGACGGCGGCTACTTCGTGCTCGCCACCCCGCCGGCCGGCTCCACGCCCACCCGTCGGGTGGCGCTGCGGGCCCGGTGGGTGCACCTGTCCGTCGGCTACCCCGGCGTGAAGTTCCTCGACGACCTCCAGGACTACCGACAGCGCACCGACGACTTCCACCGGGTGGTCAACGCCTACGAGCCGCACGACCACGTCTACGAGACCCTCGCCGGCCGGGGCGGCACCCTCCTGCTGCGCGGGTCGGGCATCGTCGGCTCGCGGGTCCTCCAGCGGGTGCTCGACGACGTGGAGCAGCGTGGCGCCCGGACCCGGGTCATCCACCTCTTCCGCACCTACCGCGACCGCACGACCGGCCCGCCGACCTTTCGTCGCGAGTCCGCCAACGGCTTCAGCTACCAGGCCTTCAACTACCCCAAGGCGGCCTGGGGCGGCACGCTGCGCGAGCGGCTGCTGCGCCTGGACGGCCCGCAGCGCGCCGACCTGATCGGTGCGATGGGTGGCACCAACACCCCCCACCGCAAGCACTGGGACGAGCAGCTCGACCGGGCCCGTCGCCACGGCGTCTACCAGGCCGCGATCGGACTCGTCGACAGCGTCGAGGACGGCGGGCAGCAGGGCGTGCTCACCACGATCCGTACGCCGGACGGCGGGCTCGCGCCGCTGCCCGCCGACTTCGTCGTCGACGCGACCGGCCTGGAGTCCGACATCTCCTCCAGCCAGCTGCTCGCCGACCTCCTCCAGCACACCGGGGCGGCCCGCAACCCGCTGCGCCGCCTGGACGTGTCGGGCTCCTTCGAGCTCACCGGGTGCCGCTCGGGGGAGGGACGGATGTACGCCTCCGGGTCGATCACGCTCGGCGGCCCCTACGCCCCCGTCGACTCCTTCCTCGGGCTGCAGTACTCCGCGCTGCAGATCCTCGACGAGCTCAGTGCCCAGGGCTTCGTGCCCCGGTTCGGCGCGCTCCGCTCGGTGTCGCAGTGGGTGCGCTGGGCCCGGGGGGTGGCCCCGTGACCCCCACCCTGGGCGGGCGCATCCAGACCCGCTGGCTCCTCGTGCTCCTCGTCGGCGTGCCCTGGACGGTCGTCGTGGTGCCGTTCCTGCTGCCGTTCGCCGGTGGGGGCGACCTCGGCGACGTCTACGGCGTCGCGTTCCTGGCGCTGCTCCTCGTCGGCGTGCTCGGCACCGGGTGGGAGCTGGGCTACCACGCGCTCATGCAGCTGCGCTGGGAGAAGGACTGGCTGGCGCTGTTCGGCCTGGTCACCGTCGTCAACGAGTTCCTGCTCGTGCTCCTGGTGCTGGTGCTGCTCGACCGCCCGACATCGTTCGCGGTCTGGCTGCACTTCGCCACGACGTGGTTCTGGATCTGGTTCGTCTCCAACGGCCCCCTGCGCGTGCTGCTGCCGCGCTGGCGGTTCCGCGGTGGGAGGGTCGTGTGAGCACGCCGGGGCCGACTGCGCCGGACCTGTCCTTCCTCGACGAGGCCAGTGCGTCGCGCTCGGCCGACGAGCACCGTCGGGCCCGCCTGGCACTGGTGCTCCCCGTCGTCGTGACCGTCACGTGGGTCGTCGCGGTCTCGCTCGCCGGCGGCTGGGACCGGGTCTGGGCGAACGTCGTGGCTGCTCCGACGATGGTGTTCGGCTCCTTCGTGGCCGGCTCGACCCCGCAGGGTGGGGGAGCGGTGGCGTTCCCGGTGTTCACCAAGGGCCTCGGCGTCCCGTCGGAGGTCGCGCGCACGTTCAGCCTCTGCATCCAGACGATCGGCATGGGGGCGGCCTCGGTCGCGATCCTCGTACGCCGCCGCCCGGTCTCCTGGCCGGCCGTGTGGGTGTCGGTACCCGTCGGGGTGCTCGGGTTCGCCGCCGGGCTGCTGTGGCTCACCGATCGAGGGACGCCGTTCTGGGCCTCCGTGCTCCCCGGTCCCTACGTCAAGGTGCTGTTCACGCTGCTGGTGGCGTCAATGGCGTTCGTGGTTTTCCTGGGCAGCCGGGTGCCCGTGCGGGAGGTCCGCATCAGCCTCTCGCCGCTCGGCGCCCGCCAGGTGGCGTTCGTGGTCGTCGGCGCGTTCCTCGGCGGACTGGCGTCCTCACAGGTCGGGTCCGGCAGCGACGTGCTGCTCTACCTGGCGGTGGTGGTCGTCCTCGGCCTCGAGCCCCGGGTCGCGGTCCCGACGTCGGTGCTCGTGATGGCGGCCGTGTCGGCGTGCGGCCTGGTCTGGCTGGGGCTGGTGCAGGGCCACCTCGACGTCACGGTCGCCGGCGACCTGGTCACCTCCGTGGGCGGCACGGACGTCACCGGCGCGCCCGGCGGCGGGCTGGACGCGGGACGCTACGACCTGCTGGGGCTGTGGCTGGGGGCCGTGCCGATCGTCTGCTGGGGCGCCCCGCTCGGATCGGCGTTCGCCGCCCGGCTCACCACCCGTCAGCTCGCCGGGTTCGTGGCCCTGCTCGCCGGGGCCGAGGTCGTCACGACCGCGCTGTTCCTCACCGAGCTGCGTACCGACCGGGGGCTGCTGACCTTCGCGCTGGTCGGCGGTGCGGTCCTGGTCGGCCTGCTCTACCTGTGCGTCCCGCTGCGGCACCGCATCGCCGGCGTACGCGTCGACGCCGACCGGGCGCTCACCCGCGACGGGGTCGACGTCGGCCCCGGGTACCTCGCCGCCGGACCCTCCGACGTGGCAGGGTCGGCCCCGGGTCCGCCACCGGGCGACCGGCCCGACCAGCCCCACCAGCCCGGGCCCGAGGGGAGGACCGTCCGGTGAGGCAGATCGCCGACTACCGCCTGCTCGAGCTGCTCGGGGAGGGCAACCACGGCTCGTTCTGGCTCGCGCGCACCCCGCGGCGGCTGGGCATCGACGAGCCCGTGTGCGCCGTCAAGGTGCTCGCCCAGCGCGCGGGCGCCAACGCGTTCCGCCGGATGGCCAACGAGCTCCAGCTCTTCGCCGCCGTGGGCTCGCCGTACCTGGCCCGCCTGTACGACGCCGGCCACCAGGACGGCGTCCTCTACTACGCCACCGCCTACCACCACCGCGGCTCGCTGGCGACGGTCGACGCGTCGGTGCCGCTCGACGTGCGGGTCCGTGCGGTCGCCGACGCGGCCCGCGGCGCCCACGCGCTGCACGAGGCCGGCGTGGCGCACCGGGACGTGAAGCCGGGCAACGTGCTGCTCACCGACGACGGCGCCGTGCTGGGCGACCTCGGGCTGGCCCAGCTGCTCTCGCGCGGCGCGACGCTGACCGGCGTCGGCCCGATCGGCACCCTGGCGTTCATGGAGCCCGGCGTGGCCCGCGGCGAGACCGCCGGCCGCGCCTCCGACGTCTGGTCCCTCGGGGCCACGGCGCTCGCGGTCGCCACCGGCCGCGGCCCGTTCCCGGCCCTGCCCACCACCAATCTGCTCGACGCCCTCAACCACGTGATCCGCGCGGAGCCGCAGGTGCCGGGCGACCTGTCCCCGGCGCTGCGCGACGTGCTCGTGCGGGCCCTGCACCCGGAACGCGAGCAGCGCCCGGCGACCGCGCTCGAGCTCGCCGACCAGCTGGAAGGAGCCGTCCGCGGTGCCTGACCCCCTCCACGTCCACGTGCTCCCCGCTCCCGGCGACGCCGACGAGCCCCTGGCGCTGCTGCGCCGCGGGCCGGTCGTCGCGGCGCTCGCCGGTCCCGCCGAGGTCCTCACCCTGCTCGCCGACGCCCTGCTGGCCGCGGCCGACGCCGTCGACCCGGGCGCTGCGGTGGCGTCCGCCCTCACGGCGTACGACGTGGGGGCCGCGGTCCTCGTGCACCGCACCGGCGCCGCCGGGGGCACGGAGGTCGTGCTCCGAGGCGACCTGCCCGTGGTGGCCCGCACCCGCGTCGGCACCACCGAGCTCAACGGTCGCGAGGCCGACGGCGTGGTGCGCCAGCCGCTGATGGGCACACCGACCGAGGTGCGCCTCGGACCGGTGGGCGGCGAGCCGGCGCCGGTGTGGAGCCGGCTCGTCGACGGGGTCGTGCCCGGAGCCGGCGCGGTCGTGCTGCTCGCGCCCGACGCCGCCGCACCGGAGCCGTCGGTGCTGCCCGCCGAGAGCGCCGACGCCGACCTGGACGTGCTCCCGGTGGAGGAGCACCCGGCAGGCCAGGACGCGCCGCTCGCCGCTGCGCGGGTGAGCCTCCCGCCGCCCTCGCCCGACCCGGTCGCCGAGACCGAGTCGATCCCGGTGGTGTCGCCCCCGCCGGTGGGCGCGGACGCCGTCGACCTGCCCCCGCCGCCCGGTCACGCCGACGAGGATCCCGAGCCGGCCGCGGCGTTCGAGTCGGTCTCGCTGCTCGGTGCGCAGGTGACCACGCCCCGGGCGCCGCTACCGACCGCCGCGCCCGACCGGTCGGCCGCGCCGTCCGCGGCGGACGACGACGAGGTCGTGGTCCAGGGCCTGCACTGCGCCCGCGGGCACTTCAACCACCCGCACGCCGCCAACTGCGCCTGGTGTGGGTTGGCGATGCTCCAGGCCTCGCACGTGTTCGTGCCGGGGCCCCGGCCCCCGCTGGGCGTGCTGCTCGTCGACGGCCAGGCGACGTTCAGCCTCGACGCCGACTACGTCGTGGGCCGCCAGCCCGGCCAGGACCCCGGTGTCGACGGGCGCCGGGTGCGCGAGCTCGTTCTCAGCGACCCCGAGCGCGCCATCAGCCGGGTGCACGCGGCCGTGCGGCTCGACGGCTGGGACGTCGTCGTCGAGGACCTCGGCTCGGGCAACGGCACCTGGGTCGTGCCGCACGACGGCGGCCAGCCCGTCCGCCTGGTGCCCGGGAGCCCGCGTCGGCTGTGGCCGGGTGACCACGTGCACGTCGGGCCGCACCGGCTGACGTTCCGCTCGCACCACCTGCGCTGAGCCGGCGGCACGCCGCACCAGCGCGACGTCAGCGGTAGGTGGCTTGGTACCGCCGCAGGAGCCCGCGGCCCTCGGCCATGGCATCGGCCAGGTCGCGCAGGAGTCCGTCGACCTCGGCTTGGTGACCGTCGCGGGCGTGCAGCTCGACCGCTCGGGCGACCTCGCCGGCCGAGCGGGCGCCGAGGTTGAGCGCGCTGCCGGCGATCTTGTGCGCGGTCGTGCGCACGCCCTCGAGGTCGCGTCGGCCCGCGAGCGCGACGACCTCCGCGACGGCGGCCGCGGAGTTGACCTCGAAGTTGTCGATCGCGCGGTCGAGGTACGCCGTGCTCCCGGGGTCGAGGTCGCGCAGCTCCTCGAGGCGCTCCAGGTCCAGCCCGGCCGGGCCGTCGAGCCCCACGGTGCTGCGCGGGTCGTCGGCCAGGAGGCCGCTGTCGTACGTCATTCCACCACTCCGTCGATCAGGTAGGAGTCGCCGTCCTGCACCAGCTGCAGGCCGACGTCCTCGGTGACGCGACCGCGTGAGGGGAAGCTGTAGGTGTAGGTGTACCGCACGACGAGGCTCTCCGGGTCCGCACTCACCGAATCGACGCGTGGGTTGGTCATGCTTCCCCAGAAGTCGTCGTACGCCGGGCTCTCCTCCTGGTACGCCGGCGTGAGCAGCGCGAAGCCGGCGTCGGGGTCGCTGGAGGCGGTCTCGACGTACGACGTCGCGAACTGCTCCATCGACTCCGCGGTCGGCTCGGGCGTCGCGCTGCTGGTCTCCTCGCTGGGCGTCCCGGAGTCGTCGGTCTGCGCCGTCGGGCTCGGTCCCGCGTCGAGTCCGGTGTCCTGCGGGTCGTCGAGGGTGAGCAGGACCCCGATCGCGACCAGCAGGGCCACGACCAGTCCGCCCACCACGAGGGGGAGCACCGGGCGTCGGCGGGCGGTGTCGTCGTCGGCCCGGCGGCGGCCGGCGCCTCCGGGGGTCGGGGCGGGGGTCGGGGCGGGCGTCGGGGCGGGGACCGGCTCGGGCGCCGGCGTCGGTGTGGCCCGGGGGGCGGCGACCGGCGCGACGTCCATCACCTGGGTGCCGGCCTCGTCGGCCTGCGGCGCGGCCGCGGCCGGCGCACCCCCCGGCGGGCGCGGCGTGCGACCGCGGGCGACGTCGGCGAGGTGGTCGGCGACGTCCTGCATCGACCAGCGCGCGGACGGGTCGCGCTCCATCGTCGCGTCGAGCACCGTGGCGAGCGGGCCCGCGTCGTCCAGCCGGGGCGGGGGCTCGTTGACGATGCGGTACATCGCGCCGAGCACGTTGTCCCCGACGTCGTACGGCGGCCGCCCGGACAGGGCGTGGAAGAGCGCGGCGCCCAGCGACCACACGTCGCTGGCCCCGGTGGCCGTCGCCCCGGAGGCCACCTCGGGGGCCAGGTAGGCCGGCGATCCGGTCACCAGCCCGGTCTTCGTCAGGGTCGTGTCGGAGTCGCCGCGGGCGATCCCGAAGTCGGACAGCTTGACCACGCCGTCGTCGCCGACGAGCACGTTGGAGGGCTTCACGTCACGGTGGACCACGCCCGCTGCGTGCGCGGCGGCCAGCGCGGCGGCGACCTGCCCGACGACGCGAGCGGCCTCGGTGGTCTCGAGGCGGCCCTCGGCGCGCACCAGCTCGGCGAGCGTGCGGCCCTCGACGTACTCCATCACCAGGTAGAGCTCGTCGCCGTCGTCCACGAGGTCGTAGACGCCCACGATGTTGGGGTGGCTCAGGCTCGCCGCGATCCTGGCCTCGCGCTCCGCGCGCACCTGGTCGGCGGCCCCGCCGCCCGTCGAGACGCGCTTGACCGCGATGGGTCGGTCGAGCACGTCGTCGTGGCCGAGCCACACCGCGCCCATGCCGCCCCGGCCGATCTCCCGGTCGAGGGTGTACCTGTCACCGATCACGGTCAGTCACTGTCAGTCACTCCTTGCAGACCTCGACAACCTACTGTGGGCCCGGACGCCGGACCCACCCCCGCGGGCACCCTGCACCGGGGGCGCCGGCAGCCGTGCGGCAGGCTTGAGCCGCACGGTCCGGACCGCACGGGGCCGACCGGCCCGAACCGGAGGAGGTGCAGCGTGGGCGTCGACGCCTCGTTGCTGGACGACCTGCAGTGGCGCGGACTCCTCGCGCACTCGACCGACCTCGACGCGCTGCGCGACGCGCTGTCGGCGGGCTGCGTCCGGTACTACGTCGGCTTCGACCCGACCGCACCCAGCCTGCACATGGGCAACCTGGTGCAGCTCGTCACCGCACGACGCCTCCAGGAGGCCGGACACACGCCGTACCTCCTGGTCGGCGGTGCCACGGGCATGATCGGCGACCCCCGCGACTCGGGCGAGCGCACGCTCAACCCGACGGAGACCGTGCGCGAGTGGGTGGCCCGGCTGACGGCGCAGGTGTCGCCGTTCGTGTCGCTGGAGGGCGACAACGCCGCCACCGTGGTCGACAACTACGAGTGGACCAAGGACCTCTCCACGCTGGAGTTCCTGCGCGACGTGGGCAAGCACTTCCCGGTCAACCGGATGCTGGCGCGCGAGACCGTACGCCGCCGTCTCGAGCAGGGCGGGATCTCCTACACGGAGTTCAGCTACGTGCTGCTCCAGTCCTACGACTTCCTCCGGCTGCACCGCCAGCACGGTGTCAGCCTCCAGTTCGGCGGGTCCGACCAGTGGGGCAACATCACCGGCGGTGCCGAGCTGATCCGGCGCGCCGACGGAGCCACGGTGCACGCCTTCGCGACACCCCTCATCACCAAGGCCGACGGCACCAAGTACGGCAAGACCGAGGGCGGGGCGCTCTGGCTGGACCCCGACATGATGTCGCCGTACGCCTTCCACCAGTTCTGGCTGAACGTCGAGGACGCCAAGGTGGGGGAGATGCTGCGGATCTTCACGTTCCTCGACCGAGCGCGGATCGAGGAGATCGAGGCCGAGCACGCGGAGAAGCCGTTCCTGCGCTTGGCGCAGAAGGTGCTGGCCGACGAGGTCACCACGCTGGTGCACGGAGCCGAGGAGACCGAGCAGGCCAAGGCCGCAGCCAAGGCGCTGTTCGGCGGGGGCGACCTCGCCGGCCTCACCGGACCGACGCTGGCCGCTGCCCTCGCCGGCACCGGCACCACGACCGTGCAGGGCGACCCGCCGCCGGTCGTGGACCTCCTGGTCGACACCGGACTGTGCAAGAGCAAGGGCGAGGCCCGTCGCGTCGTCGGCGAGGGCGGCGCCTACCTCAACAACGAGCGGGTCAACGACGTCGACGCGGTGCCCGGCCCCGACGACCTGGTCGGGGGCACCTGGTTGGTGCTGCGTCGGGGGAAGAAGCAGTTCGCCGGCGTGGAGGTCGTGGGGTCGTGACCACGCCGGGCTGGGTCGCCGCGCTCGCCGAGGAGGCGCGCCGGGCCCTGCCCGCCCACGTCCACCACTACGTCACCACCGGCTCCCGTGACGGTGTCTCGGTCGCCGAGGCCGCCGAGGCGTGGCGGGCCGTCCGCTTCCGTCCGCGGGTGCTCACCGGCGGGGTCGCCCCGGACCTGACGACCGAGGTGCACGGCAGCCGGCTGACGATGCCGGTCGGCATCGCGCCCACGTCGCTCCAGCGCCTGGTGCACCCCGACGGTGAGCTGGCCATGGCGCGGGCCGCGCTCGAGGCCGGCACCGTGCTGACGGTGTCCAGCAACGCAGGCACTCCCTTCGCCGACATCGGTGCCACCGGGGTGACCTGGTGGCTCCAGGCCTACCTGACCGCAGACCGCGACCTGATCGCCCCGGCCCTGCGTGCCGCGGTCGCCGCGGGGGCCCGCGCCGTGGTGCTGACCGTCGACACCCCGGTGCCCGGCCACAAGTACGACGTGCACGACGCCCCCTTCGGCGACCTCAGCGGCGTCTACGGCGTCAACCACCCCGACGCCGTGCGCGGTGCGACGCCCGGTGCGCAGCACGCGACCGACCTCGGGCCCGACGACATCGCCTGGCTCGCGGACCTGACCGGGGTGCCGGTCTGGGTGAAGGGCGTCCTGCGCTCCGACGACGCCGGGCGGGCGGTCGCCGCCGGCGCCTCGGGCGTGTGGGTGTCCAACCACGGCGGTCGACAGCTCGACCGTTCGATCCCGACCGCGGTGGCGCTGCCCGAGGTCGCAGCTGCCGTAGGAGGCCGGGTCCCGGTCGCGGTCGACGGGGGAGTGCGCACCGGCCTCGACGTGCTCGCCGCGCTTTCGTCGGGCGCGGACCTGGCCTTCCAGGGCCGACTTCCGCTCCTCGCGCTGGCCTCCGGTGGCGCCTCCGGAGTGGCCGGTCTGCTCTCCCGTGTGCGCGACGAGCTCGAGGAAGCGCTGCTCCTCGGAGGAATTTCCAGCCCCGCGCAGGCCGCTGACCTGCGATAACGACCTCGGAGGCCGTGCGCAGGGGGTTCTGGTGCCCGCCGTCACACCCCCCGGATTTGTGTGCGTGCGCAGGACCCTCTAATGTTCTCTGAGTCGCCAGGGAGCGGCGGGAAGCAAGAGTGTCACTCGGGCTTCCGGCCCCGAGGTGGCCATCGCTTCACCGGACTCGGTGATCGCAATCCGGCTCGCTTTGACGAGTGCGGGGGTGGTCGGTAAGAGTTACGGGAAGCAGCAACGGAAGGCCTTCATGGGT